>NZ_CP089309.1:3717500-4917500 GCF_021228795.1 Thiocapsa bogorovii | reverse complement strand
CCGTGAGCCGGACGATCCCGAGCCCGCGCAGCTCCTGAAGCGCGCCATCGTCAACCCGGGCGACGAGGCGGTTTATGTGATCGGCGACGCCCCGGTCCTGATCTCCTGGGGCGGGACCGACCCCGGCCGGCCGCCGCGCGCAGTCGGTACGCCCGATCCCGCGACCGTGCCGCCCCCGCGGCGGCGCCCGGCGTGGATCCTGCCGCTCCTGGGGTTGATCGCACTCGCAACGCTGGGAGTCGGTCTCGGCCTCGGTGTCTGGTTCTGGCAACTGGAGGAGACCGAGCAGGGCTTGCGCGAGGATCTCGCCGTCGCCTTGGCCAACCACTGCGACCCGGTCGCGCCCCTTTTAGAGCTCGCCTCCCGCCTGGACCGGATCGATCGGGAGGACGCGCGCTACGCGGATATCCGCATGGCGGTCCTCACCGAGATCGGCATCTGCGAGGAGGCCGCGCTCTTTGCCGAACGACTCGCGACCGAGCCACCCTGCGATCATCTGTCCACATTGGACGAAGAGCTTGCCTTCTACGATCTCGAACGCGAGCCTTTCCGCGCCCTGAAGACCGACCTGGACCGGCGGATCTCGGCCTGCACGCGGGTCGATGGACTCGCGCAACGCTTCGATGTCGTCGCCGGCGACTGCCTCGCCGTCGCCGAGTTGGACCAAGAGATCGCAACACTTGATGAACCCAAGCGCGAGCTGGCCGCGCTGCGCGTCGGACTCGATCGCGCATTCGCCGCCTGCCGTCTCGCCGAGACACTCGGCCCGCAGCTGGCTGATGCGTCCGAGGACTGCACGGCGCTGCGCACCTTGGCGCGCGAGACCGCCCCCGCCTTCGTCGAGCTGGATGCAAGCCGACCACCCTTGAGCGAGATCCGCCGAGGGCTCGACGAGGCCCTCGCACGCTGCGACCTCGCCGATCATCTGGAGGACCAGCTGGCCCGCGCGCAGGACGATTGTCTGGCCCTTGCCGGACTCGACGCGACCCTCTCGCGCCATGACCCGGACCGCGAGCCGCTCGCCGCCGTGGCCGGGAGACTCGCCGTCGCGCTGCGCCAGTGCGCGGACCTGAACGACCTGGAGCAGCGCTTCGCCGAGGCCAACGGCGACTGTGATTCTCTACAGGCCCTGGCCGACGGGCTGGAGGGCTATCGAAACAACCTCCGCTTCCTGGACATCCGCACCCGTCTGGCGCCCGAGCTCCAGATCTGCAGCGAGGCCGACGCGCTGCAGGAGCAGATCGCCGCCATCGGCGGCGACTGCACCAAGGCACACGCGCTGGCCGCACGTCTCGCCGATCAGGGCGACCCGCGCTTCGCCAAGGCGCGGGACGCCCTCGAGGCACCGATCGCCGACTGCGATCGGATCGACCGCTACACCCGACGTCTCGCCGAGGCCGGCACGGACTGCACGCGCCTCGTCGCCCTCGAGCGTGATCTCAAACGCGAGTCCGCCCCGACGTTGCGACCGGTCAGGCAAGCGCTCGACGAGCGGATCGGCCCGTGCCGCCCGCCGCCGCCGAAACCCGTCGTGGTCCAAGCGCCCCCGAAGGCCCCGCCACTCGAGCTCAAGACCGGCACCAAACCGACCGTCCCACCCCCGCCCCCCCAAGGAAGCGGCTCCTTCGCCATGCGCGGCGACTGCACGGGACGCCTGACCATCGACCCGACCTCCGGCTGGGACGGCGACCGTGTCCGACACATCGTCACCATCGATCCGCCGGCCAGCGAGCGCGTCGCCCGCGTGACCTCCACGAACCCTGGATGCCGCAACTGCGCCCTGCGCAAGATCGGCCGCAACACCTGGCGCGGCGATCTCTTCTACGGGTGCCGTGGCCGCGGCATCGTCCAGGTCTCCTATGCCGCCTACGATGCGAGCGGTCGCATGATCTGCAGCGGGAACGGCAGCGACCTCTGTCTCGGACGGCGGCGCCGATAGGGATACAATACAACGGCGATGCCGAACGCCCGTCGAGCATCCGAGCGCGGGTCGCCACCTGGATGCAGGCAATTCTCTGAAACGAACACGATCGCCAAGGCCGTCAAGACCTTGCATGAAGCACAAAACGGCCAACTGCCGGATCTAGGGCGCATGCTCGAGTGCGAGCAGCCCGATCAGATAGCCGCCTCGGCCGACGAGCCGAAGCGCGGCGTCGAAGACGCGCTTTGTATCACCGCGCGCCAAGTTGCGGGCCAATCGACCACCGAGCACGAAGATCGGCCGGAGCGACCTGACTGCTGCCTTCAGTCGATGTGTTGTATCGGGCGCCTCGAGCCGTCGCCAGACGATCGCGTCGGAGACGCCCTGCCAGTAGACCCGGCGTATAATCCAACCGCGCGTCAAGCGGGCGGCCGCGATATGGTGTCGCACCGCGATGGCCGGATCATAGTAGATCCCTGGGCCGCTCGCACGAAGGCGCTTGCTCATCAGTAGCTCTTCGTTGGAAAGAAGGTTCGCACCTCGCCGGCCCAGCGCGGTATCGAAGCCGTCGAGCTTCGCCAGAACGGCTCGGGGGAAGGCCATATTGGCACCGCAGAACGCATTGTCGGCCAGCCATCCGGGCGGATCCTGCCGCTCGAGGATCGAGAAATAACGGCCGAGCCTGTCGTTCAACCAGGCCGGCCGGTCTTTGCCCCAGATCGGTGCGACGCGACCGCAGACGCAGCCGGGAGTCGGGAGAACACGTTCGAAGGCCAGGCTGATCCGCTCCAGCCAGTCTGGAGCCGCGACGGCGTCGTCGTCCAGATAGGCGACGAACGGCGCTCGTGCGTTGCGCCAACCCAGATTGCGGGCGTGGCTGAGGCCGATCTCGGGCTCGAGCAGATAGCGCAGATTGGACTGCTTCTCTGCGATGTCCCGCACCAGGGCCGCCGTTCCGTCATTCGAGCGGTTGTCGACGACCAAGATCTCGAACCGTTCCGGGTCCAGTGTCTGTTCCTGCAAGCTGCGCAAGACCTCCGCCAGATGCTCGACCCGATTGTGGGTGCAGACCACGGCGCTGATCCGCAACATCTCCATGGACATGACTCAGACGCTTCCTCCGACATCACACAGCAAGCTCCGACCCGAGAGTCTCGAGTCGCTGCGTGCTCCGACGAGATCGGCGACCGTCGGGGCGATGTCGAAGGAGGAACGCTCGCCGTAGTCCCCCGTTGCGATCGACGACGCAGCCAGATAGGCGACGCCATGCGGGCCGGTATGTCCGCCGGTGCGGCGATAGGGAAGCGGCCCGATCATTCCATGTCTCGGATGGATCAGGGCGGCGGCGGGCGAGCTCCAAACCACGGTCAAGTCGGCATCGCTGCTGTCCAGCGCAAAGGGATCCTCGACGCTCGGGCGCTCGAAATACGCGACCGCAGGCGCATCGGTGAGCGGGTCTCGGCATTCGCCGAGCAAGGTCTCCAGGCAGTCGAGAATCCGGGCGTATGCGTCTGGATCGACTCGACCCTCCCCTTCTCTGCCTCGGAGGTTGATCCGAATGCGCCCGTCATAGAATGACGGCAACGCGAAGGCATTCATCTGCGACCACCAACCGGCATAGCGTGTCGTCGGCTGCCAGTTCAACGGGCTCCGGAAAGGGCCGAGAGGGTTGGCCGGGCGCGCCGCCGGCGGGAGTAAGCGGCGCACCGAGCGTCGCAGCCGTTGAGCGAGGCGCGCAGAGCGCCCCGGCGCGGGAAACCAGTTCCGGGCATTGCTCCAGCCGTCCTGCGGATCGAGGTGCAGGACGGTATCCGGCTCCCGAGTCCAGTCCGAGGGGATCTGCAGCAGAGGCCGACCGAATGCTTCCCGAAAGAGCAGTTCCGGGAGCAAGGCCATGCTCTGCAGATCGGAGGTGTTTGTCCCCATGCCGCCCATCGCGAACGCGAGCAGGTCCCATCCCCGGCACGCCTCGGCCAGCCGCGCGACAAATCGGTCGACCGCCCGGTGCACCTCCAGCAGGGCCTTCGCGGCCGCAGGGGCCGATGGATGGGTATGTAGGGGGTGATTCGGATCGACCCCATGCCAGAGACCCTCGATGGCGGAGTGCAATTCCCCGGTGACCACGAAAAAGACGTCTGTGTCCGGGACGGACTGCAGCATCCACAGGGCGGCCTCCAGTCTGCGCTCCACCGCCGCGGCGAGGGCCCGGCCCATCGATTCGCAGGTCGCCGCGCAGTAGGCGGGCGTGGTGTAGGTCCATTCGGCGGCCGGGTAGGGGCCGAATCTATCCTGAAACGACCGCGATAGCTTATCTGGCCGCCCGTTCGGCTCTGTACCTGGATCGTGGGCACCCCAGCCGACCACGCCGCGCATCTCCGTAGTCCGGCGCAGATCCACGTAGGGCGCGTCGAAGACCGTGACGCGGGCATCGATCTGCTCTAGGAACGGCTTGAATCGTGCGCCTTCCTGCCAGGTCTTGTAGTTCCCTGGGTCGAACTCGACCGCGGACCGGCGTCTCGCCCCCGCCGGCGAGAGACCCGATGCGAAGTGCTCCCAGGCCAATCCGGTGCGCTGAGCCGGTCCGTGGTCCAGCCGAAAGCATGCGCTCCTGGCCCGCAAGGCCGCGAGTGCCGGCAACTCACCCCTGTCCATGAGTCGTTCCGCATAGCGGATCTCCAATCCGTCGAGGCCGATGATGAGAAGGCGGGGTCGACTTGCTGCCCCGGATGCTGTCGCTTCAGCCATGGTTGCTGGTCCTGTTCGGCTGCGATAGACGTGAGTATAAGCGGAATGGATCGCAACAACCTCGGCCGAACCCGCCCCGCGGGGCCGGCCCGCCTCTTTGTTCTGCGGCTGATCCGTTTTTTTCGGCGTACCGATTACCTCGAGCGGTCGAGCTCCTGTCTCGCAAGCGGCGGTTTTCTTGCGGCGCTAGGATCCGTTGCTATATGGTTGCCTCCGGAGTTTGAGCACATTCGGTCATCGGATGGCTCGGGCAAGCATCCGTCGGAACCCGATCCCCGACAGTCATCGGCGATTCCAGGTCGTCTCCACAAGGATTCCAGAAGGGTCGGCGGTCATTGTCGCGATGAACGCCGTCCTCGAAACTACCGCCGGGCGTTAGAGCATGGCCTGATTTCAAACGCCAGGTGCTTGAAACCGAAGGATCCGAAATGAGACAGGCCGTCCCGACAGCGAAGCGGGTCTTGATGATCTCGCCGATACCCTCTCATCCACCAACGGCCGGGAACAGAGCTCGGATTGCCGCGCTCGGTCGGTACATTAATGACCTCGGCCACGCGTTTTATTTTGCTCATGTCGAGCGCGAGATCGGAGACCCCGCGGCGATGGCCGACTGCTGGGGACAAGAGCGCTTCATCTCCCTACCCTACAGCCAACCTCGAGCCTTGATATACCGCTTGCGTCGGAGGCTCCTGAAGCTGCTCGACCGAGAAGCGGCTTTTCGCCGCAGCGTGGATGGTTGGTACGACAACAGACTCGATGCGAGATTCCGGACGATTGGGCTTTCGCTGCGGCCCGATGTCGTCATCGTCGAGTATGTCTTCTTCTCCAAGGCGCTGCGCTGTTTCCCCGGCCATGCCTTGAAGGTCATCGACACACACGATCTCTTCAGCAACCGGCATCGGGGTTTCATCGACCACTTTGATGGCTACGGCTCTTACTCGATCACGCCTCGGGAGGAGCGCAAGGGCCTCGACCGTGCGGACGTGGTCCTCGCCATTCAGGATGAAGAAGGCGAGTGCTTTCGACAGATGACCAACCGCGAGATCGTTACGGTCGGTCATCTGATCTCGGTCAAGCGCCCGGCAGCGCGTACAGGAGGCGCCCGCTTGTTGTTCATGGGTTCCGTCTGCAAGAGCAACGCGGACGCGGTTGCAGTCCTCAAGGACCTCATTCTCCCGCGCATTCGGGCCGAGATCCCCGAAGCCGAGCTGATCCTCGCCGGTCCGATCGGCGAAGGGGCCGATGAGCAGACAGATGGCGTCATCGCTCTCGGGCGGGTGGAGTCACTCGCGGCCCTCTACGCGACGGTCGACATCGTGGTCAATCCGGTTCGCGCGGGTACCGGTCTCAAGATCAAAAACATCGAAGCCCTGGCGTACGGCAAGCCTGTCGTCACCACGGCCTTGGGTGCCGCCGGGCTGAAGCCCGGCACTGGTCTGGTCGTCGCAAACGACCCGACGGCGTTTGCCTCCGCCGTCGTCGCGATCCTACGCGACCCGTCGAGATATGCCTCCTTGTCGGAGGGCGCCTATCGATTCGCATGCGAGTGGACTCGGAGACAGCGCACCGCGCTTCGGAGCGTGCTGGGTCATGTGCCGATCGAGAATGCCGGAAGAAGCGCCCGTCTGCTTGAGAGCGCATTCCGAGGCCGACCCTGGATGCGCCGTCGCACGCCCTGAGTGGAGGAGGTACGGCTTGCTTGTCGATCATGGACACGCGTTATAGTATCCCAGATGACAATACTGTGACGCGAGGCGGCCCGACCCCGAACCCGCCGCGCGATCGAGAAGTTTAGAATGCCGTCCCGGACGGGCGCAGCTGGGTGCCCAGCGTGACATGCTTCGCGAAAAAGTCATATCTCACAAACGCCTATGGCGATCATGTCATCATGACCTCAACAAGATCGGCTCGCCGGACCTGCCCCCTACTGATCATCGGCTTCGACGGTGCGGAGATTTCTTACCTGAACCGGCTCATGGACGCCGGCGAGATGCCCTGGCTTTCAGCGCTTCGCGATCGCAGCGCGCGTTTCTTGCTCGACCACGGATCGGCCCAGAGCGTAGGGCTGGCCTGGGAGCACTTCGCGTCGGGTCTTTCTCCCGAGGACGCCGATCGTTGGTCCGCAATCGAGTTCGATCCCGCGACTTACCGGGTCTGGCAGGAAGGTGCACGCTGTGTTCCCTTCTTCGAATCCTTGGATGTCAAGGTGACGGTGTTCGACCCGCCCTATTTCAATCTCGGCCGCTCCCCAAAGACTCGGGGCATTGTCGGCTGGGGTTCGCACGACGCGGGAGTGACGTTCTGCGCCCGTCCGCACAGCCTTGG
The DNA here is from genome assembly GCF_021228795.1 of Thiocapsa bogorovii. NCBI lineage: Bacteria > Pseudomonadati > Pseudomonadota > Gammaproteobacteria > Chromatiales > Chromatiaceae > Thiocapsa > Thiocapsa bogorovii. Next base: position 4,910,509 of record NZ_CP089309.1, on the reverse strand, counting down.
GCAAGCCTTCCACGAGCGGTTCGGCGCGTATCCATCGACAGGTTGGATCTACACGACCCCGGCCTATTCCGCCGAGAACTGTCGCCGAATGGGAAAGGCGCTCGCCGAGGGGCTGCGGGCGAGGCTGGATGCGGCCCGTTGGCTCATCGCGGAGACACCTGACAGCGACGTGTTCATGATCTGTTTCGGTGAGTTTCACGCGGCGATCGAGGGGCTCTGGCACGGCGTCGATCCGCACCACCCGATGCATGCTCACCCGTCTGCTTCAGTCGCGGCCAAGGCCTTGAAGGAGATCTGCCAGGCCGCGGATGCGGTGATCGGCGGCCTCATGAATGCCGTCGACGACGCCGAGGTACTGGCCTTTTCGATCGGCGGCATGGGCGCGAACGCCTCCGACGTCCAAACGATGGCCCTGCTTCCCGAGCTGCTCTACCGACACTCGACGGGATCGTCGTTGCTGGAGACTCCGCAGGCCTGGCGCACGGACCCGGACGCAGTACTCGACATCCCCGAGGAGGACGGCTGGGGAGGTGGTCGCCGCAACTGGTATCGCTGGTATCCGTCGCTCGCACCGCGGACGAGGTCTTCGAGCCTGTTGCGACGCATTGGCCGAAAGCTTGTCCGGCCCCTGAAAGGCAGTGCGCCGAAATCTCCGCATCATCATGCTCCGCAGGATGCGGCTCAAGTCCTGGAGCCTCTACAGCCTGAGGTCGAGTGGTTGCCTGTGGTGCGTTACCGCTCCTTTTGGCCAAGGATGAAGGCCTTCGCTCTGCCGTCGTATTTCGACGGGCGGATCCGACTCAACCTGGCCGGTCGGGAAAGCCGTGGTCAGGTCGCACTCGAGGACTACGAGGCGACCCGCGACGAGATCGAGGACGTGCTGCGAGCCTGCCGTGATCCGCGCACTGACGCACCGGCGGTCGCCGCGATCAGACGAAAAGAGATCAAGGATCCGCTGAAGCTCAACAGCAGCGATGCCGACCTCGAGGTGGTCTGGGGCACCATTGCCACGGCCATCGAGCATCCGAGTCTCGGAGTCATCGGCCCTGTGCCCTTCCGGCGCACCGGCGGCCATACCGGACCGTACGGCTTCGCCTTCCTCGCCGCACAACAGATTGCGTCCGGCGATCACGGCGTGCGATCCTCCTTCGACTTGACGCCGACGGTCTGCGATCTGGTCGGTCAGACCGTCCGGGGGCCCCTTTCGGGGCGAAGCCTCCTGACTCCGCGCGCGTAGCGTCCAACCGCGAGACCAAAGCCGATGCCGAACGCGCGTCGAGCCACGGCAAGTCGAGCGTGCATCGCGAGCAGGAATGGCGACCATCGCCGCAATCCGAGGGCTATCCCGATGTGTCCCCGGCATGCCCGTTCGAACCTCCCGGCAGATCCCCGGCCGGCTTCGTATGAGAGACCTCGGGTACATGACGAGCTGCGGCCGCGCTCGCCACGGCCAAGGTCGTCATGTTCAGGGTGCGTCGCACGGTCGCGGCCGGGGTGAGGATACAGGCCGTCGCGGCCGCGCCCATCAGGATCGGACCCACGGTCACACCACCGCTGGTGGTGGTTTTGAGCACGGTGTAGAGGATGTTGGCGGCATCGAGGTTCGGACAGATCAGCAGGTTCGCCGAGCCGCTGAGGGTCGTCTCTGCCAGGTACCGGCTGCGGATGTCTTCCTCCAGCGCGGCATCGCCGTGCAATTCGCCGTCGCATTCGATCTCGGGGTGGCTGGCGACGAAGAGGTCACGCGCCAGACGCATCTTCTTGGCCGAAGCGCGTTTGGATGAGCCGAAGCTCGAGTGCGAGAGAAAGGCCACCTTCGCCGGCAAACCGAAGCGTTGAATCTCCTGTACGGCCATCCAGGCAATCTCGGCCAGCTGTTCCGCGCCGGGGTCTTCGTTGACATAGGTATCGGCAATGAAGAGCGGCCCGCCGCGTTCCGTCATCAGCGCGTTGAGGGCCGCATAATTGCTGACTCCGGGCTGCAGACCGATGATGCTATGGATGCGTTCGAGATGGGTCTCGTAGCTGCCCGCCAGACCGCAGATCATGGCGTCGGCGTGGTCCAGGGCGACCATCAACGAGGCAATGATGGTGTTGGAGCGACGCACCGCCGCCTTGGCCACCTCCGGCGTGGCGCCGTTGCGGCCCATGAGTCGATGGTAATGCTCCCAATATTGGTGGAAGCGCGGATCCTGCTCGGGGTTCACGTTCTCGACGTCCTCCCCGAGCCGCATGCGCAGGCCGGCCTTCTCGATGTGGGCCTGGATCACGGCGGGACGTCCGATCAGGATGGGGCGAGCCAGGCGGTCGTCGAGCGCGATCTGGGCGGCCCGCAGGGCGCGCTCGTCCTCGCCGTCGGCAAAGGCCACGCGCTTTCTGGTGTCGGGCAGGGCCTTGGCGGCATTGATGACCGGGCGCATCAGGATGCCGGTCTGGTACACGAAGAGCGTCAGGCTGTCCCTGTAGGCCTGCATGTCGGCAATGGGGCGGGTGGCCACCCCCGAGTCGGACGCGGCTTGGGCCACAGCGGGCGCAATGCGCAGGATCAAGCGCGTGTCGAAGGGCTTGGGAATCAAGTAGTCGGGGCCGAAGCTCAGGTCCTGCCCGGCATAGGCCGTCGCCACTTCGGCGCTGGTCTCGCTTTTGGCCAGATCGGCGATCTCGCGAACGCAGGCAAGCTTCATCTCCGCCGTGATCTTGGTGGCGCCGCTGTCGAGTGCTCCACGAAAGATATAGGGAAAGCACAGGACATTATTGACCTGATTGGGGTAGTCCGAACGGCCGGTGGCGATGATGCAGTCGGGCCGCGCGAGCTTGGCCAGCTCCGGGCGGATCTCCGGCTCGGGGTTGGCCAGGGCCAGGATAATCGGCCGATCGGCCATGGTCTTGACCATCTCCACGGTCAGCACGCCGGGTGCGGAGCAACCCAGAAAGACATCGGCGCCGTCGACCACGTCGGCCAGGGTGCGTGCATCAGTCTGCTGCGCATAGCGTGCCTTGGATGGGTCGAACCCGCCCGGACGACCCTCGTAGATCACGCCCTTGGAATCGACCATAAAGACGTGCTCGCGTCGCATGCCCAGACCGACCATCACGTCGACGCAGGCGAGCGCCGCCGCGCCGGCGCCCGAGACGGCCACCTTCACTGTCTCGATGGCCTTGCCGACGAGCTCCAAGGCGTTCAGCAAGGCGGCACCGGAGATGATAGCCGTGCCGTGTTGATCGTCATGGAACACGGGAATGTTCATGCGCTTGCTGAGCTCGCGCTCGATATAGAAGCACTCCGGCGCCTTGATGTCCTCCAGATTGATCCCGCCCAGCGTCGGTTCGAGCGCGGCGATGATCTCCACCAGCTTCTCCGGGTCACGCTCGGCCAGCTCGATGTCGAACACGTCGATGCCCGCGAATTTCTTGAACAGGCAACCCTTGCCCTCCATCACGGGCTTGCCGGCCAACGGACCGATATCACCCAGGCCGAGCACAGCCGTGCCGTTGGTCACCACGCCCACCAGATTCCCGCGCGAGGTGTACTCCGCGGCAAGCGCCGGATCGGCCTGGATATCGAGACAGGGATAGGCCACGCCCGGCGAGTAGGCCAGCGAGAGATCGCGCTGATTCGACAAAGGCTTGGAGGGCGTGACGGCGATCTTGCCGTGAGTGGGACTACGGTGATACTCCCGAGCGGCGTCACGTAATGCCTGCTCGGAGGTGGAAAGATCTGAGGTCATGGGCTTGAAAACGTTCCGTGGTTGATGATTGACGCTCGGCAGACAACGTCATGAGAGGCGTCTGTGGCGGGGAATGCCTTGCTCGGCAAGCTCGACCGTTGCACAGGCCAGAGCGAAGACAGACAGAATGGACGAGCGCGAGCGAAATCCACCGAGCCCGGCGATGCCGCCGCGCTGGTGGACTGCCCTTGTCCACCCGACGTTACGATTCAGTGACGTGGCCGTATGTCTGGGTAAGGTCCTGCGCGGGCTAGCCCGGCAAGAAATCATCGGCGAGGATCTGCTCGATCGTCCATGGGCAGTTGTCCGATTCGATTTCCGCGGCGATGTGTTCCAGATCAAGCTGATCAAACCGACCCGCGCGGATCAGGCGCGCTTGCTCGCTCGCCCAGGCAACAACGTCTGCGTCATAGCTAATGGTGGTCATCGTTCTTTCGACTCGAATCCGTGTATATCAGTATAGCCGAGGCGTCCAGCCTCCCGGAACACGCCCTCCGCGCCCCCGATATCGAACCGGATCACGCCTGGCGAAAACGCTTTGGGCTTGGTTATCCGGGACCCATGGCCCGAAAACGGCGCGGGCTCTACTCCGCGATGCCGTGATCGCCTATCCTTCCGCGCTGATGCCTCGGACAGATGCAGGGTATGGACAGAAACCGATTCGACATCCAGTTCAGCGGAGACCTCGTTCCGGGGACCGATGTGGACACGGCACGACAGCGAATTCAGCACGCCTTCAACCTCTCCGACGCCGCTCTCCGTCAACTCTTCGGCGGCACGTCGGTGACGGTCAGGCGGGGCGTCGACGGCGAGACCGCGGCGCGGTACCAGGCCGCCTTCCGTGACGCCGGCGCGATGATTCGGATCGTCCCCGCGCCGAGCGAGCGTCCGCCGCAACCATTGTCTCTCGATCCGTTCGGGTGGACCGGACAGGGTCCGAACCAAGCCCAAACCCAGCCTCGCCCGAAATCCGTGATCGACCGGTCGTTTCACTATTTCGAGAAGGCGCTGGCCGCGGTCCTGCTGGTCTTGATCTCGGTTGTCGCCGTGATCGCCGTCATCGAGCTTTGCTTCGTGCTGTACAAGGACATCGTCAGCCAGCAAGGTCTGTTTCTCCTTGACTTGAGCGAGCTATTCGAAGTCTTCGGCATGTTCTTGATCGTGTTGATCGCGATCGAGTTGATGGCGAGCATCTATATGTATATGACGGACAAGTCCGTCCATGTCGAGATCATGCTGTTGATCGCCATCACGGCACTGACCCGCAAGGTCGTCGTCTTGGATCTGGAGAGCAAGGGCGACCCGGCCCTGTACATGTTGGGCCTAGCCGCATTGTTGGGCACGCTGGTCGCAGGGTATTACCTCGTAAAGCGTCTGGCCGGACCCGGAGACGGCCATTGAATCGATGCCGGCGGCTCTCATCGCGCCCGCCGGAGGCGGCTAACCGCCGCGCGGAATTCGGTCCTTGTTGATCTCCAGCCACTTTCGGAACGACTTCAACGCGGGATTGAGCGCGCGGGCGACCGTCGGGTCGCGCGCGCCGCAGAAGTCGGCCTCGAAATCGCGCTTGAACTGGAACATATTTCCCAAGTCGTCCGCACCGGGGAACCCCAAGCTGCGGTAGACTTCCGGTCGGATGGAACGGTAGTGCACCTCCTCGCCGAACGCATCGGACAGTGCGGCGGCCATCTGCTCGCCGGTCAGATGCTCCCCGGCGATGCCGACCGTTTGGCCGATGTAGCGCTCGCCCTGCTTGAAGATACCGTACGCACAACGCCCGATATCCTCCGCGGCGATCCCCGGCAGCTTTTTGTCGTCCATCGGCAGTGTGAAGACGAGACGACCGTCGGACTTGCGCCGTGGCCCCATACCGAAGTGGATGAGGTTGTCCCAGTAGAAAGAAGTCAACAGGAAGGTCGTCGGCACGCCCATCTCGGTAAAGAGATGGTTGGATTCGCCCTTGGCATCGAAGTGCGGGACCTTGTAGTGCTCCATGAGGGTCGGCATCCGCGCGTCATCGAGGGGCATCCAAAGACGCGTGTCCTCGAGGGTCGACCAGATGGCGTGATGCAGGCCGGCGCCCTGTCCCGCGGCGGCCATGTTCCAGGCCTCCGCCATCTCCTTCTCGGGTGAGAAATGCGCCCAAAAGAAGGTGACGAAATAGGCCCCGTAGGCCCCATCCAGGGCTCGGCGTAGACTGGTCTCGTCGTCCAGATCGGCTGCGACGACCTCCGCGCCCGATTCAGCCAGCACCTTCGCCTTCTCCGAGTCAACATCGCGCGTAATCGCACGCACGGCGAAACCGCCATCAGGGTCATCGAGAATGGCGCGCGCCAAACCGCCGCCCTGCGCTCCCGTTGCGCCGAACACGGCGATGATCTTTGGGTTGCTCATGGTGGTGACCTCAAGGAATCGACAAAAATCCGTCGGAGCCGAAGCACTCCGAGCTCGGGTGTTTTGCCACCCGGCAAGTATACTGCTGAGCCGGCACCTCGCTGGACCCTGATCCGACCACTCAACCGCCGGTATCCCGTCTTGCCCAGTCCGCAGAGAATCCGCGACACCGAAAGCGCCATGCGTTCCCTTGGCCCGATCCGCAGGCATCGGCTCGGCGACCTTCAGGCGGTCGCGCGTTGAACGCGCAATCCGAGATGCAGGCACGACCGATCGGGATCGGTGTGATCCTCGCGTGCCTCGTATTGCTTCTACTGCTGCTTGCTTTGGGGTTCTACGCCCACCCGACAAGCGATGATTTCGATTATGCCTATGTCGCCCGCGAACAGGGCATCCTCGGCGGGGTCATCCATTTCTATCAGAACTGGAGCGGTCGCTATGCGAGCGCGGCCATCACCCTTGCGTTCGGTCGGTGGGTGGATCTCACGCAGTCCTATTGGATGGTCACCGCAGCAAGCCTCTTGACCCTTTACGCGGCTTTTCTCTACTCCTTCCGAGCACTCTGCCGGGTGCTCGGGATCGGCCGCCCGCTGGTGCTCGGTCATCTCGCCTTCTTGTTCTACATGCTGTTCGTCCCGAGACTCGACACCGCCTTTTACTGGCTGGCCGGGGCCGCGACCTATCAACCGGGTAACGCATTGTTTCTCGTTTTCGCCGGGGTCTGGGCCGATTATTTCCGCGGACCGGCGTCCCGAGCTCGCGATCTGCGTTTCGGCCTGATCTTGGCCGTGGTCGCGGCGCTGATCGCCGGGATGAACGAAACCATCATGCTGGTGACGGTCGGGCTGTCGGCATTGATGGCGCTGGTCGTGCTGCGTCTGCGTGGGCGTCGGATCGGCGTCTGGCTGCCTCCGTTGATCGTCATTGCGGTGCTGGGGGCGATGGCTGCGTTCGCTCCCGGCCATGACGTGCGCTTGGGGATCATCGGCGAGGTCGGGAACGAATCGCTGGGTCGCAGCCTGCTGATCTCGGTCTTCCACGCGCTCGTGACCGCGCTGAAGCTGGTCGTATCTGCCCTGGCTTTCCTTCAGATCGGATTCATTCGTACCCTTCTTGCCGAAGGTCTCGCGCGCTTCGACGGCATCCTCGGGCGCCTCTCCACGGCGGAGCGGAGCCTGCTCGCGCTGGCCTTTATCGGGCTGCTCGTCCTGCTCTTCTTCCCGGCCGCTTGGGCGAAAGGGGCCGAGGCACCCGGACGGGTGCAGAGCGTCAGCGTCCTGCTCGGCACGCTGGCCTTGATCCCGACGATGGCTGCCCTGCGACGGGCGTTCGGTGATCACCTCTATCCGAGCAGGATAGCGATGCGCCGGTTGGTCTCGACCGGCAGCCTGATCGCACTGCTCGCGGTCTCCAATCTGCCCAAACTCGCGCGCGACATCCCGCGCGTACAGACCTTTCATGCCGAAAAAATGGCCCGCTACGCCCTGATCCGCGAGGCGCAAACGCGCGGAATGACGGAATTGAGCCTGCCGCCGCTGCGCACGCGGATGAAGGTACTCTATTCGAAAGATCTGAAGCCCTACGAACGCCGCGAGGAAAATCGGCTGTTCGGGGCCTACTTCGGCTGGCATCATCCGATCTGGGCCGAGAGCCTGCCTTAGGCTCTGGCGAGGGCTCTAAAAAGCGGCACCGCCGCGACGCATAGCCAGGCGGGGTGGGCGTGCACAGGTCGACTCGGAAACCACCGGCGGCCGACGACCCCTGAGCCGCCCTCGCTTTGTCTCTCGTCTGCGCCGGGATCGGACTGCCTCGGCGCACACACAGGACTCATCCGATGCTCAGCTGGACTGACCGCTTTCCGCTTTATCTTTTTGTTGTCGCTGCCCTCACCCTAGGGCTATCGCCTTTCGTCCCGGAGCCGCACCTTTGGGAAAAGCTGAAGATGCTCGCCGACGGGACATTGGTGAAGCCGATCGACATTTTCGACCTGGTGCTGCATGCGACACCGTGGGTCCTGCTCATCTTGAAGCTTTCGCGTCTCCTGACGCATCGGGTGGACACGACCCCTCGCTGAGAGGAGCCCAAACGCGAAAGACCGCCGCGAAGATCCGCCGCGACTCCTCGCCGATCCCGGGCGCACCGGATTCGCGAGGCCCGGCACAGTTGAGGATCCGCACGTGATTCGCGACCAGCCAGTCGGCTATCGCACGGACATCGATGCGCTCGAGCAGGTCACGCGTCAACAGGGGTTTGCCGAGTCGGCGCGCCAGCTCCGCGGTTAGACGCGTGCCGCCGGTCACAGGGCCGCGATGCAGAATCAGGGTCGCATCGCTGTCGCGGACGTTCCATTCGGTGCGTTCCGCGTAGTCGGCGTTCGGGCTCTCGCTCAACCCATAGCGCTCCGGAATGGGGCCGTCTTCGGCGCGACGACCGCGCGGGCACCAACCGCCGATCGGCAGCCCCAATGCCAAAGCGGCTTCCAACGCGGCGCGATCTACCCCGGTCTGGCCTCCCGAGACCACCCGTATCCCCGCCTCGACGGGGGGCGGATCACGCCCCTCGGCCGACCGACGTGCAGCCAAGAGGTCCGCGTCGCGTCGGGCGAAATAGAGATCCTCCTCGGCCTTTTCCTTGAGCCTGAGCTTGTCGGCGAATCCGGTCATAAGCTGGCCTCCGGTCGGTTCGCGATTAGGACAGCGCGCACGGGCGCCGGATGTCCCTCGACGGTGCGGCTCGAATCGATCGGATCCAGATGATCGGGCAACGACTGGAAACGCATCCAGGCCGTCGAGCGCTGCTCCTCCGGACTAGTGCGAGTGACATCGACGAGACGAATCCCGGTGAACCCGCAGCGACCGAGCCAGACCGCGAGCGCATCGACCGTCGGGATGAACCAGACGTTGTGCATGGCGGCATAGCGCCCGGGCGGAACCAGCAATCGTTCGCCCTCGCCTTCCAAAACCAGGGTTTCCAGGACCAGCTCGCCGCCGGGCCGCAGCAGTCGTTGCAGCTCCATCAGGTGGTCGACCGGCGAGCGCCTGTGATAGAGCACGCCCATCGAGAAGACCGTGTCGAAGCCGGTGAGATCGCCGGGCAGATCCTCGATGCCGAGCGGAAGCACCGCAAAGTCCTCCCGCGCCAAATAGCGGTTGATCGCCATCCACTGGAGCACGAACAAGAGCGTCGGATCGATCCCCATCACCAACCGTGCACCGGCCCCGAGCATGCGCCAGCCGTGATAGCCGTTGCCGCAACCCACATCGAGCACCAGACGATCGGCGAGCGGCGCAATGGCGCCGGCGAAACGATCCCATTTGAGATCCGAGCGCCATTCGGTGTCGATCTGCACGCCCTGGATACAGAAGGGACCCTTGCGCCAGGGGTGCAGGGCCATCAGCGCCTCGGTCAGAGCCCGCCCGAGATCGGCGTCGAGCGGCCCGACACCGTCGAGCCCCACGCAGGGACGGTCCAGTCGATGCCCGCCGTTCGGCAGATCCGGCAGCCGCGCGAGCGCCCGCTCCCAGCGCGGCAGATCCCCGTGCGCGCGCGTCCCCAGCCGAAGTGCGATCCTCGCGACGAGCGTTCTCCGCCGGGCGCCCAGACCGCTCCGCCCGAGCCGATCGAGAAAGGGCTCGAACGGCGTCAGGTCCATGCCATCCGGGCCACGCGGTCCAGATCCGGAGCGGTCGGCCAACCCGTAAGGTCATTCGGCTCGTTGATCGTCAAACTTGGCAACCTCAATCAGAGTCTTGATGGGCTTGCAGCGACACCCAAGGCAAGGCAGAGTCACGTGATGAAACCGCAATCTTCGATCGATCCGCGGTTGCTAGAATACCCGCCCCGCCCACCCGAATGCCGACCTGCCGTCCAAGGGAACGCAACATGATGAATAAGAAAGAGATCCAGAAATCCATCGACGAGGATTCCGAGATCACACAAGACGTCGCCCCGGCCCCGAACGCCGTCCCGAGTATTCCGGACGAGATCGACTTAGGCGACCCTTCACTCTATTTGAATCGCGAGCTGACCTGGCTTGGGTTCAACCGCCGCGTCCTCCACGAGGCGGACGACAGCCGCACCCCGCTGTTGGAGCGGGTGAAATTCCTGGCGATCGTCAGCAACAACCTCGATGAGTTCTTCATGAAACGCATCGGAGGACTCAAGCAGCAGATCGCCGCAGGCGTGCACACGCCGAGCGTGGACGGTCGAACTCCCTTGCAGCAGCTCAAGGAATGCCAGGCCGCAGTCCGTGAGTTTCAGACCGAGATGCAGCGTATCTACGCCATTTTGATGTCCGAGCTCGCACAGCACGACATCCGCATCGTCCTGCATGACGATCTGCCCCCCGACGCACGCGAGCGGCTGCGCGAGCATTTCCGGGCCAACATCTTCCCGATGCTGACACCGCTCGCGATGGATCCCGCCCACCCCTTCCCGTTCATCTCCAATCTGACCCTGAACCTGCTCGTCACCTTGCGTTTCCCCGGGGGCAGCGAGGTCTACATGGCGCGCGTGAAGGTTCCGGTCAGCAAGGACGTCTCCAAACGCCTGATCCCCGTCGACGGCGGCACCACCTTCGTCACGCTCGAAGACCTGATGGTGAAGAACCTCGACATGCTCTTCCCCGGCATGGAGATCGACTCCTGCGCCCTCTTCCGGATCACCCGCAACGCGATCGTCGAGCCGGACGCCGAGGCGGCGAACGATCTGCTCGAGATGATCGAAACCGAGCTGCGCGAGCGCCACTTCGCTCCCATCGTGCGCTTGGAGGTCCAGCCCGGGATGGAACGTATCCATCGCGGCATGCTCGCCGCGGAGCTGGGTCTGAACGAAGACGAGGACGTCTTCGAGGTCGAGGGCATGATGGCCCTGCGCGACCTCTTCGAGGTCGCCGGGATCGAGAATCCCGAGCTGCACGACAAGACCCATCGGGCAGTCGACCATCCGCTGTTGGCCAACGATCGACGCAACATCTTCCATATCATTCGGGAGAACGGACCGCTTCTGCTCCAGCACCCTTATCAGGCCTTCAGCACCTCGGTCGAGCGCTTCCTGCGCACCGCCGCCGAAGACCCCAAGGTGCTCGCGATCAAGATGACGCTCTATCGCACCTCGGCGGGCCCGATCCTCGATTCGCTCATGCAGGCCGCGCGCAACGGCAAGCAGGTCGCGGTCCTGGTCGAGCTCAAGGCGCGCTTCGACGAGGCCGCGAACATCGTCTGGGCACGGCGTTTGGAGGCCGAGGGCATCCATGTCAACTACGGTGTCATGGGGCTCAAAACCCACAGCAAGCTTATCTTCGTCGTGCGGCGCGACTACTCGCAACTGCGCCGCTACTACCACATCGGCACCGGCAACTATCACTCGGGCACGGCCAAGCTCTATACGGATCTGGGCATGCTCGGCTGCGACGAGGATATCGGCCAGGACCTCACCGAGCTTTTTAACTATCTCACCGGCTATTCACCGCCCCCGAGCTACCGCAAGATCCTTGCCGCACCCTACACGCTCAAGCGCGGGATCATCGAGAAGATCAACCGCGAGATCGAGCATCACAAGCGCCAAGGCGACGGCCTCATCCAGATGAAGATGAACGCGCTGGAAGACGCCGAGATCACGCGCGCACTCTACAAGGCCAGCCGCGCCGGCGTGAAGGTCGACCTCATCATCCGCGACACCTGCCGCTACCGACCCGGACTGCCCGGGATCAGCGAGACCGGCCGCGTCGTCAGCATCGTCGGGCGCTTCCTCGAGCACGCACGCATCATCTACTTCAGAAACGGCGGCGCGGAAGAGTACTACATCGGCTCGGCCGACATGATGGGCCGCAACCTCGACAGCCGCGTCGAGGTTCACGCACCGGTCGAGAACCCGGAGCTGCGCCAAGAGCTGCGACTCATCCTGGACGTGCAGTTCGCCGACACCCGCTCCGCTTGGGACATGGATTCGGACGGCAACTACACCCAACGCACCCCGGAAGACGAGAACGCCAAGGGTGCCCAGGACACCCTGATCGGTGTTGCCGAAAAGCGTCTCGCCGCAGCCGCCAAGCACAAGGAAAAGAAGGTGCGTTCCAAGCTCCTGAGCCATTTCCAGTGGCGGTTGCGGGAAAAGAATCTCAAATAGCCAAGGTCTCGGCACAAGGGAAACGCCGGCAGCCAAGCCCCGCACGGCACCGACGCCGTTTCCGGTTCACCGCGCGCCAACCCCGCACAGGCGGGGTTGGCGGGCCACGGGGATTACCGCGAGGACGGAGTCGTTCGAAGATTTTCGCTGGAGATCATCAACATGATCGACTGCCACGCGCTCACCAGCGTCGAGCTCCGGGCGACCAGGGGTCTCTGAGGAGGCGATTAACGTGAACCTTACACGAAGCCTGCGGATCGGCTGCGGCGCGCTCCTACTCCTGCCGATGTGCGGCACGGCGAGCCGAGCTGCAGAGCCGGCGCCCGCCGTCACGGTCGAGGCGCCCACCACACCACCGCCGGGCAGCCGGGAGCGCCGGGCAATTCTGGATGGGCTGCGCACGGAGCTGATCCATCTGACGGGGCCGGACCTGGTCTTCGTCGTCTCCGACCTGAGGGTGCTCGAGGGCTGGGCGTGGATCGAGGCCGCCCCGCAGTCGCGCGACGGCGCAAATCGCTACGAGGATGTCGTCGCGCTCCTGCGACAACAGGCCGGCCGCTGGGTGGTTCAGGTCCTCGGCCCCTGCGGCGAATCGGAGGACCCGGACGCGGACTGCAACGCCGACACCGGGCGCCTCAGGGAGCGGTTCCCGTCGTTGCCGCCGGACCTCCTGCCACATGACGACGCGCCCGCCGTCAGCCGGGTGCCTTAGGGCACTAACGACGCCGAGGCCTTGCGCCGAGACGGCACTCGCGGCTTCTTGCGTGAGCATGGAGCGGAATTGCAGAGCCGTTCCCTTACCGGTGTTGGCCGCGATGGTTTCGGCGCCGAGATGTCGCTCGCCTACGGACGCCGGCGCGGGTTAGGTCTCGACGCCGGCGCACATGGCGCAGTGAGCGACGCGCCGTGCGTACCCGCACGATGACGTCGGCGCCCGAACTTGACACCTTTCGTCTTAAGAAGAGGACTCGGCCATGACCGACTCCCCCGATGCGCGACAGCTCGAGCTGGTCAGTCACGCCATCCTGGCGCCCTCCAGTCACAACACCCAGTGCTGGCTGTTCCGGTTGGGTCCGAACCGGATCGAGATCCTGCCCGATCGGCGGCGGCGCTGTCCGGTCGTGGATCCGGACGACCACCATCTCTTTGTCAGCTTGGGCTGTGCCGCAGAGAATCTGCTGCAGGCTGCGCCGGCATCGGGGTTGCGGGGCGAAGCGCGGTTCCGGGCCGATGCGGGCGGCTCGCTGGCGGTGGCATTGGACGCGGGGCCGGTAGAGCGCTCGGCGCTGTTCGAGGCCATCGCGACCCGCCAGTCGACCCGCTGCAACTACGATGGCCGAGCGCTTTCGAGCGCGGAGCTTCGCGCCCTGGAGGCGGCCGGGAGCGGCACGGGTGTGCGGGTCGTGCTGCTGACCGATCGTGCGCCGATGGAGCGCGTGCTGGAACTGGTGGTCGAGGGCAACCGCGTTCAACTGAACGATCCGGCGTTCGTTCGCGAGTTGAAGGACTGGGTCCGGTTCAATCCCCGGCAAGCGAAAGAAACGGGGGACGGGCTGTTTGCGGCCTGCGCCGGCAAACCGAGCCTGCCGCCGTGGCTCGGACGCGCGCTGTTCGAGCGCCTCGTTTCAGCCAAGTCCGAGAACGCGAAGGCGGTGCGCCAGGTGCGCAGCTCCGCGGGACTCGCGGTGTTCGTCTCGGAGGTCGACGAACCGGCGCACTGGATCGAGGCCGGCCGTGCCTTCGAGCGCTTTGCCTTGCAGGCGACGGTCCTGGGGGTGCGCACGGCACATCTAAACCAGCCGCTCGAGGTGACTGAGCTGCGGTCCGAATTGCTCGCCGCGATCGGGCTCGGCCCGGGGCGCCCGGATCTCCTGGTGCGCTTCGGTCGTGGGCCATTGATGCCGCGCTCCTTTCGGCGGCCGGCGAATCATGTTGTCGTGAAGACTTGAAGTGGTAGGCCTTTGACCGGCGGATGCCGTTGGGAGACACCGGCGCGTGCGTCGGGGCAGCGCAGCGGGGGCGGGCTTGTTGAACCGATCGCTCGACAAGACATCGAAGAGCGATGCCGAGCAGGCGGGCAGCGATCAGGCGAGCATCATCGTCAGCTTTTCGTCAGCGCGCATCGGCTATCTTGCCCCCGAACCCGATTCAACCGAAGAGACACCCGATGACGAATCCACGTATCCCGGCCATGACCCTGGCCTGCTGCGCCCTCGCCGTTTCGCTCGGCGCCGTGGCCGGCGACGACTTCTACGGCACCGTCGAGAGCCGACCCGCAGACGACACTGTCGGTGATTGGGTCATCGGCGGACGGACCTTTACGGCCACCGCCGCGACCGCAATCGACACCGACGACGGTCCGCTCGATGTCGGCGCCTGCGCCTCCGTGGACACGGAAGGCGAGCGTGTCGAGGAAATCGAGAGCGAGCCGGCGGGCAAGTGCCCATGAGCGAATCGGAACGAAAGGCGAGGACCCCGGCATGATCGACGCAAAGCGTTTGCTCGATGAGCTGGTCGGCAGCGGTGTGGCGGGTGGTCTGGCCGGCGGTCTCGCCGGCGGGACGCTGGCCGGGCTGCTGAGCGGGAAGAAGGGCAAGAAGGCCCGCAAGCTCGCCGGCTCCGCGGTCAAGCTGGGCGGGGTGGCCCTGGTCGGCGGGTTGGCGTACAAGGCGTGGCAGACCTATCAACAGGGCCAGCAGCCGGGCGCCCCGACGGCGATCGAGCCGCCTCCGCGCGGGAGCGCCTTCCTGCCGGCGCCAGGTGATCCGCAAGGCGACACGGCGCTCGGTGTGCTGCTGGCGCGCGCCATGATCGCGGCAGCCAAGGCCGACGGTCGGATCGATGTCCAGGAGAGCCAGACCATCCTCAACCGGATCAATGACCTCGCCCTGCCGGACGAGGACAAGGCGTTCCTGTTCGAGAAGTACGGTCGCCCGTTGGACATCGCCGGGCTGGCGGCGACGGTGGCCACCCCCGAGCAGGCGGCCGAGGTCTATACCGCATCAATGCTGATGGTCGACCCGCCCTCGCCCCCGGAGCGGATCTACCTGGATGCGCTTGCCTCTGCGCTGGGTCTCGACGGCGCGCTGGCGGGACAGATCGAGGCCATGGTAGCGGCCAGTCGCGCGGGGTAGGCAACGGACTCTCCGCCGATGACGCGGATGTGATCTCGGGGTCACTCCTCGAAGTGATCCGGCCACTGCCGGGCGCCGTGATAGACACGCAGGATTTGCAGCTGATCGGCGCTGACCTGGTAGGGAGCGATGTAGGCGGTTCCGTGGATAGCCAGCTCGCGCGTACCGGGGACGCGGCCGGGCCTGCCGATGTGCGGGGCGTCCTCGAGGTCGGTGATGCGGCTGCGAAGACGTTTCAGAAGTGCGCGCGCTGCGTCCGGGTTGTCGCCTGCGATGTAGAGAAAACTCTCCCGAAGATCGTCGCGCGCCTGCGGCGAGAAGACGATCCTCACGCGTTGCGTGCGCGCGCTGTCTGCTCGATCAGCGCGTCCATTTCCTCCATCACCGCGTCGAACGGGATGCCTTCCCCGCGATCAATCGAGGCTTGCGCCTGTTTGATTCCCTCGAGCTGCCATGACTGGGCCTGGATGTACTGCTTGAGCGCCTCCTCGATCACCCAGTTGCGGGACCGATCCATGGCCTGCGCGAGGAAGCCGATTTGCGCGACGACTTCCGGGTCGGTGCGGACGGTGATGGTGCTTCCGGCCATGCGGGAACCTCATGTGTTTGCGTTGCACGCTTTTGCAATCATGGCATGGAGTAGCGCGGAGTCACAAGCAAACGCGGCGAATCAGGCGTCTTGCCCCACCTCACCGAGACCTTTCCGGGCACCCCGATCCATTGCTTCGCGCTGTTGTGCACCATCGTTCAGGGCGAGATCGCGTCGCTCTTGGACGCGGTCGCGGGTCGGATCACCTCTCGTCAAGGTCACCTGCATCGCGGCCCTTGGAGCCCGGCCGTCTGGGCTGGGGCCGAACGCCCCCGCATGCGGTATCATGACTAGATATTTATACAGCTCCGGTCATCCGCCATGTCCCGATTCGAGGTTTCCGCCGGCGCCGTGAGTGCAGCGCAGGTCCATCCGGTGCGCCCGGCAAACGGATGATCGTGCACGCTTGCACGCTCGCTCCGCTCCCCTGCCCGCTCCCGCTCTTCGGCGCGCGTGTTCCGGCCGGCTTCCCCTCCCCGGCCGACGACGATCTGGAAGGCACCATCGATCTGAACGAGCAGTTGATCCGGCATCCGGCCGCAACCTTCTTCCTGCGGGTGCAGGGGGATTCCATGACCGGGGCGGGGATCCGCGACGGCGATCTGCTGGTGGTGGACCGCTCGCGCGAGGCCAAATCCGGGTCGATCGTGGTAGCGGCCGTCGACGGCGAGCTGACCCTGAAGCGCCTGAAGATCGAGGGTGAGCGGGTCTGGCTGGTGCCGGAGCACCCGGACTATGCGCCGCTGGAGATTCAGGGCGAGATGGGGTTGGTCGTTTGGCCCATGTCGTGCCTTCGTTCTGAGCGCGGATCGGCGCAGGAACACCCGTCATGTTCGCCCTGGTCGACTGCAACAACTTCTATGCCTCCTGCGAGTGGGGCATCGCGGGTCGCTCGGGGGCACGCCTGCGCGCGATCGGCATCGCCGATGCGCTGGCGTTGCGCGAGGCGCACCCGCAGCGGTTGCGCGCGTCTTTCGGCATGGTGGTGGAGCGCATCGCTCGGGAGCTGCGCGGGCAAGCCTGTCTGGCGCTGGAGGAGGAGGCGCCGCCGCGTCGGCAGGTCATGGTCTCGCGCAGCTTCGGGGCGGCGGTGACCGCGCCGGCCGAGCTGCGGCCGGCGGTCACGGCCGTCGCGAGCCGAGCCGGGGAGAAGCTGCGGGCGCAGGGGCTCGCCGCCCCGACGCTGACGGTGTTCGAGAAGACCAACCCCTTCGACACGGGCCGGGCCTACTACGCGAACGCCCTGACCGTGGGTTTCCCCGTGCCGACGCAGGACAGCACGGCGCTGGTGCGGTCCGCGACGCGCGGGGTCGAGCGGCTGTTTCGTGCCGGCGATGCCTACCGCAAGGCCGGGGTGCTGTTGCCGGATGTGGTCCCGGCGGAGCAGGCGCCGACGGATCTCTTCGCCGAGGTCGGCGAGGACGAGCGCGCGCGGCGCCGTATTGCAGTGCTGGATGCGATCAATCGCAAGTACGGGCGCGAGACCCTGCGGTTCGCGGGTCAGCTGTCCAGGTCCGGCTGGCGACGCCGCTCGGAGCGCGGCTCCGGGGTCTCGACGACCCGCTGGGCGGGATTGGCGACGGTGCGTGCGGGGTAAGCCCGACGCTGTGTCCGAAACGACTCACGGGATACTCGAGGGACGATCATGCGCGTCATCTACCTGGCAGGACCGCTCTTCACCGAAGCCGAACGCGACTGGCACCGCAAGACCAAAGGTCTCCTGCTTGAGCAGGCGTCACAACGGGGCGAGGCGGTGGAGATCATTTGGCCCTATGAACTGATCACGCCCGAGGAGATCGCCGCCTCGGGGTCCGAGGCACGTGCGGAGATCTTCGGGCGCTGCAAGGGCGGGCTCGACCGTGCCGATGTGCTGATCGCATTGCTCGACGGCACCCAGGTCGACGACGGGACCGCGTGGGAGATCGGCTACTTCTTCGCGACCAAGGTAGCGGAGGCGACGATCGTCGGGATCCGCACCGACTTTCGTCGCGCGGGCGAAACCGAGCATGCGATCGTCAATGCCTTGGTCGAGATGGCATGCAACGTCATCGTGCACACGCAAGCCGCATTGCCCGGGGCGGTGTTCGGATCGGACCGCGCGCTTGATCTCGACGCCTAAGTTCAGGATCTATGTGAAGGTCCAAATTATGTGAAGAGCAAGCGCCGGCTCTGGCGTAGGTCTGGCCCAGAGCCGACAAGAGCTTCACATAATTTAGAGCGCCTCGAGGAACCGACGCAGTTCGTCAGGCGGCCGGTATCGTGCGGGCAGGTTGGCCGGTTCCTGGAGTCGCGCGAGCGCCTGCTCTTTCATGGCCAGGTTGGCTTCGACGTACTGGTGCGTGGTCGCGGTGGATTCGTGCCCCAACCACAGGGCAATGACATTGAACGCGACACCGGATTGGAGCATCGCCATCGCGGTCGTATGTCGAATACAGTGCGGGGAGACGTGACGCTCGGCGAGGGAGGGATAGACCCGTGCGGCGCGAGCGACCGCGATCTTGAGGCGTTGATTGACGTTGTTGCGCGTCATCGGATGCCCGTCGCGATTCGGCAGCAGCGGCGCGTCGTTGACCAGTGACGGGTTGTGCCGCAGCCAATCACGAATCTCGCCGACCGTGGAGCGCCAGAGCGGGACGGCACGGTGCTTACGGCCCTTTCCATGCAAGTGGACATAGGGTGAAGCCTCCAAGACCACATCGGCGACGCGCACGCCGATCATCTCCGAGACCCGTGTCCCGGTATTGTAGAGCAGAGTCCACAGCAGGTGGTCGCGCTGCGCGGTCCAGGTGCTCCCCGGCTCGCCGATCACGGCCAACATCTCCTCATGGGTCAGGAACCCGAGCATGGGACGCTCGCTGCGCTTGGAGGGAACTCCGAGGGCTTGCTCGAGGATATGCAAGGCCGAGATGTCGCGGCGGGCGGCGAACTTTGAGTGCCCTGACAAAGACCGCCGCACCGGCGCTCCCGGGGCGCTCATGCATCAGATAGTCGGCCAGTGCCTCTCCGGTTTCGACCGGCAAAGGCAATACATCCTGCCGTCGCGACTTGGTGGCCCGCAGCGTGACCGTCCCGGCCTGCCAATCGATGTCGCCGATCATCAAATGGGCGATCTCTCCCGCCCGCAGTCCCAGGTCCAGCGCGCAGCGTGCCATGGCATACCCGCGTTTCGGCCAGCGCTGGACCGCTTGGCAGGCGTCGAGCAGGCGTGCGGCCTCCTCGCGCGAGAGCGCCTTCGGCAAGGGCGCCAGTGTCCAGTGCGCCGGGGAGGCGATGACGGCGGTCAAGGGCTCAACCGCATCTCCCTGCGTGCTGCGATAGCGCAGATAGCGGCGCAGCCCGCTGGTCACGCTGCGCGCGTGAGCGGAGGTGCGATGCGCGCTCAATTCGCAGGCAAGAAACCGGCGGATGTCGGACGGTTGGAGCGTGGCGATATCGACATGATCGCCATCAAAATGTTGACGCAGCAACCGACCCGCGATCCGTAAGTAAGTTCTTCGGGTCCCGGGTGCCAGGCCATGCACGTCACGCAGATGCGCGTCATAACGCTGCAGTTCCGCGCGGATGGGATCGGAAGCGGAACAGAGGGTCGGGCGATCTGCCGTCGAGAGCGGAAGCTGTGTATCGTTGCTCATGTGAACCTCCTGACAAGTGGGTTATCCACTTCAGAAGGTCACACGGATTATGTCGAGGATTCGATGCCCACCGTGCCCGTCAAGCCGCGTTTCACCTCGCTCAGCGCGCGGTTCATGATCGAAGTGTGCATAATCGCGAGCTTTGCATAACAGGATTTATGGAAAGCTTTCCATAAATCCTGATACCGGTCACCCGCCGTCCGGCGACTGACGGACCGGTCACGACAAAGCTGCCGCCGACTGTTCGGACCTGAGCGGCAGGTTCTGGACGCGTAGCGGCCTGTCGCAGTCAACCCTGTGAGCGATTCTGCGGTTCTCTCCCGCAAGGCGGCGAGCCGCCAAGACCGCCGCCCCCCCGGATGTCAGGATAGATGTCACCTCCCGTTGGGAGGATGGGGCATCACCGACCCCGGGGCTTTGCGCCCTCCGGGGTCAGCCGGGAAGGAGCCCGAAGGGCGACTGACGGCTGACCCCGGAGGGCGCGGCGCAAGCGCCCCGAGGCATGAGAAGGCGAGCGACATGACAACCTATTCGAGCGAACTGAAAGACAGCATCCTGACGAAGCTACTGCCGCCCAACAACGTCGGCGTCCCGCAGTTGGCCGCGCAAACCGGCATCCCGCGCGACACCCTCTACGGCTGGCGGCGCGAGGCGTTGGGTCGGGCGCGTCGACCACGGGCATCGACGGTGCCTGCCGGGACGCTCGGCAGCGAGGAGAAGTTTGCCGTGGTGATGGAGACCGCCACCCTCAATGAGTTGGAGCTGGGCGCGTACTGTCGGCGCAAGGGCCTGTTCGCCGAGCAGATCAGCGCGTGGCGCACGACCTGCCAGCAGGCCAATGCGCCGCTGACGAGCACGACCGAGCGGGCCGAGCGGCGCGCCGAGCAGGCGGAGATCGTGCGCCTGGGTCGGGAGTTGCAGCGCAAGGACCGAGCCTTGGCCGAAGCCGCCACGTTGCTGGTGCTCCAAAAAACCCTCCTCGGGGCGCGCCCCGCTCCTGTAGGCGCACAAACTCCTTTCGGCATAGACTTGGGGCGACTTCGAGAGCCGAGGCCGTCTGCTTTTTGGTGGCGTTGACCCCGTAAAAAAACGTGGCCCGGGGACTGTTGCGAGTCTGCGTGTGGTGACGCCGTTCGGCGATCCCGAATAGGAAGGTGATTGATCTCGCTGTCCCTGCTCTCGATCCTGTTCGACTGTCGAGGGCCATGTCATGAAGCCGATCCCGTCCAAGAAGAGCCGTCGCTCTAAACGGCAGATCCTGGTCGACCTGAACCATCCAGAGGGCGCTCTGCGAGCGACCGCTAAGCGTCCAAACCGGCCGCTCCGGGCCCTTTCGTCAGCGACAGGTCTGGGTCGAGCGCGATCCTTCAGGTTAACGTTGGCGTTCTTGAATTCTGGGTTCTGTCTTGTCTTTCTCATCGACTTCGGTCGGTGCAGTCACATGAGAAAAAGTACGCGGTCGCGAGGTGGCTTTTAGAAACGCGGGCCGCGCCGGTGGTCTCGGAGCCGGGGCGATGGCGCGCACCCGCAGGCCGGCGATCAT
Organism: Thiocapsa bogorovii; assembly: GCF_021228795.1. Classification (NCBI taxonomy): domain Bacteria; kingdom Pseudomonadati; phylum Pseudomonadota; class Gammaproteobacteria; order Chromatiales; family Chromatiaceae; genus Thiocapsa; species Thiocapsa bogorovii. The sequence continues at coordinate 4,889,363 of NZ_CP089309.1, read as the reverse complement.
TCCACGAGAATGGCCCGACCGAAATGATGCCCAAGCATGCGAGCGGGCCGTGCATGAACAGCCGCCGGCCGTGCCGATGAGTCCCCCAGGTGATCATCAGCAACCCGAGCCATCCGGCAACGATTGCCGGGCATCGGGCGAGATGAACCGAGCGAGCACCGCGCATAGGTTCGAGTTGCGCTGGTGATGGTTAGCACCACACCGTGACTCGACCGTGCGCGGGGGTTCTTTGGGCCCCGGACAGGGTGGCGCAAACTTGAGCAGGCACGAAAGCGGAGTGGTATCCGAGACGATCCCGCTTGATCAGGCTGTACCGCGATACGCGCGGTCTCAAGGTCGCGAAGGGCGTCTTCCGCCGATCCACCCCAGTCCACCTGACGTCTAGCGAGGAGTTCATGGAATGCACGCGATCCGTATTGGCGATCCTTCGCGCCGGAACGGGACCGAACAAGCCTTCCGTAACCAGAAAAACCGCGGACTCCTGCTGCGATGCCTCCTCTGCGCGTCCGGGATGAAACCTCAAGGCGTCTCAGGCTTCCTCGGGGATCTCAAGTCTGCAGACAACGGCCCGTACTCCCGAAGGACGTACTGGCCCGGACGCCCCTTTTCAACGCTGCCCTCGTCGCTCATCATCAGCAGACGGTCTTCGCCGTTGACAATGACCGAATCGATGGCTTCCACGTTGTTGAGATTGATGATCTCCGGCAGGGCGACCGGCTCCGGCTGCGCGTCGTTTTCGCCGGACCAGGACCACAACTGCGAGTAGAGATTGCCCGCATGACCGGAGATCTCGTTCACTATCAGGAATCTGCCCAGTACCGGATCATAGGTCAAGGAGCGAATTCCGCCGCCTTGAAGGTCAAGCATGACGACTTCGGAGACGTTCGGCGTCTTCTCGCGCTCAAACATTTCAAGCGGATTGCTCACCTTCACGATCATGGATTTCCCATCGACCACAGGCTCACGGAATCCGATGAGGAGGCATTGATTCCTCGGATCGTAGCCCAGCCCCTCGATATTGATGTCGGAAAAATTCACCGGCTGGTCGGCATACCGACTGAATACCTGCTTTACGACCGGTGAGCGCTGTAGTTGCTCGACCAAGTCGGTATAGATCGCAAGATCAACGATATCGTCGCCGACGATGCGGAAGCGCAATAGCTGTTCCCGGCTCGCTTGGCGCCGCCCCTTGCGGTCCCTGGAGTGGGATGTGATGGCGTAGATGTGGCCATCGGTATCAATCGTCAGGCCCTCCAGGTCGTTCGGCCGAGTACGCAAGGCGCTCATCAGGCGAACGTCGAGCGCCGGGTCGCCGGCAAGCGAGCCGTCTGCGAGGAACCGCATGACGCGGAACGCCCGATCCGGTTCGTCCTCCACGACGAGGATGCGGCCATCCGGCAATTGCACGAACGCGGACGGCTCATAGACGTCTTCGAACTGCGAAATGCCGACGCTCGGCGGGCGCGCCACGGCATCGCCATCGAGCGCCAGCTGGATCGCGTGAAAGGACTCGACACCGAGGAAGGTTAACACCGATAGGGTCAAGCCCCACCGGAAGACGCTGTAAGATGCATTGAGCAGTTTGAACTTCCGGTTCGCCATTTGGCCTAGCCAGTACAGCTGGTCGCTCATCTTGGCGTAGATGTCCTCCTGATCGCTCAGCAACGCGCGCATTCGCTCCCAGTAGTCGGATTTGGAGAGCTTGACGCGTTCCTCGTAGATAAGGATGTTGGACTCGCCATCGACGAACTCGCGCCGCGGCCGCACGTAAGCCTTGAAGTCGCTCAGGGACGCGTTCCGTTTGAAAACTGCTTTGAGCCAGGCGAAAGGGCCATCCGGCCTGTCCACAATGTCCGGCGAGGCCGCCAGCAGGGCGAAATAGATCGACGTGGCCGAGGTAAACAGGAAGAGGGTGGCGGGCAGCAGAAACTCCGGGGAGGAGGTATAGATGAAGGCGCCTGAGATCATCAATGCCGAAGCGATAAATCCGTTCAACGAGATCATGATGTTCGCCTTGGTGGCGGCCAGGGTGATGATCTCCAACTCCGCGCGATAGGCGTTGCGGAACATCGTTTCGACGCCTCGTTTCGAGCCGACCGGTCGCTGCGACGCCTTCGGCGTGCAAATGCCTCCGTCCTGTTCTCGATTCGTGTCCTCGCCTGTAGCGTCGGCGTCGCTCGGCGCCGTGATGTCGATCGTGTCGTTGCTGTTGGTTCCCATCGGTCGATTCCTGACCCTTCCACAGCCTATTGGCCAGTGCCGCAGTGCGGAAAGATCGCGAAAAACTCAATGCCCCCGGCAGAGACGGGGGCTTAACTCAGTGAATCAGTTCAGCGAATCTTAGGGATCCGTATCGAGATCCTGTTGGAAGCAACGTGTGGTACGCGCTCACCGCTGAACTGGCTCGGAACTCAGCACCTTGCTCGGGACGCGGTTCAACGCAGGAGCAGCGTCGGTATCTTGGCCGATCGCAGCAGGTCCGAGGTCTTGCTGCCGAACAGCAGGCTGCGCAGCGGTGAATGACTGTAGGCGCCCATGATCAGCATGTCGATCTCGTGCTCGCGGACATGTTTGGCGATGATGCTCTCGGCGTCGCCGGGGATCAGCGCGGCCTCGACATCGAATCCGCCACCCTCGAGCGTCATCTTGGCCCAATCCAACTGACGTGGGCCGTCCTTGCGTCTCTTGCCGGACATCAACAAATGAATGGGCAGGCCGCGAAACAGCGGACTGGATGCAATCATCTCGACGCCGCGTCGGGTCATGCTGCCGCCGTCGAAGGCGATCATCGCACGCCTCGGCTCCTGGAAACCCTGGGTCACGGCCATGATCGGCTGCTTGAGAGCACGCACCATGCGCTCGACATTGCGGCCCAGGTCGCGCTGTGTCGTCTCCGCCGACTCGCCGCGCCGCCCGAGGACGAACAGACGCACGCCAGGCTGCTGCTCGACGAGCACCTCCTCCAGATCGCCGTAGCGCTGCCGCACATCCGGGGACGCAGCCCCGGCGGCGATCGCACGCTCGCGCAAGCGGTTGAGAAAGAGTCGACCCTGCTCGCGCAACTCCTTGCTGCGCGAGGCATCCTCCTCGGACAGCTCGGTCAACAGGTGCTGTTGCGCATTCACGCCGATGGCCCCGCTGCGGTCCTTTCCGGTCGAGATCTCGGTTTGACGATGGATGATATGCAGCAACTCCATCGGCGCACCCGTCCGACGCGCAACCCAAGCGGCCGCATCGGTCACATGGTCGGCGAAGTGCGAGTGATCGACGCAGGCCAACACCTTTTTTTCGTTCTGCATCATGAATTCCCCTATTCAACCGCGCCCGTAACGCTGTGTGTGGTTCTCGCGCAGGCTTCGGTGTCCTAAAAGACGGCTCAAGGGCGACGGGATAGTCCAACTGAACCGCGCCCCGCCGACGCCATCAACGCGCAACGAGGCCGATCCCATACGGGGCAACCCGTCATGTGGCTCCGAGCGCGGTTCAGTGCCCCATCAACTGCTCGACCGCATCCGGTTTGTCGTGCACCGCAAAACGATCCACCAACGTCGCGCTTGCCTCGTTGAGCCCCACGACCTCGACCTCGGTACCCTCGCGGCGGAATTTGAGAACCACCTTGTCCAAGGCACTCACCGCAGTGATGTCCCAGAAATGCGCCCGACTGACGTCGATGCGCACCTTCTCGATCACCTCTTTGAAATCGAAGGAGGCGACGAAGCGATCGGCCGAGGCGAAAAACACCTGCCCCGTGACGACATAGACACGCAAGCGACCTTCGTGCAGCGCCATCGAGCCGATATGCAGGATCTGTCCGACCCGATGGGCGAAAAAGAACCCGGACAGCAGCACGCCGACCAGGACGCCCTTCGCCAGGTCATGGGTCGCCACCACCACGATCACGGTCGCGATCATGACCACGCTGGCATTGAGCGGATGCTCGCGCAGGTTGCGGATCGAGGCCCAGTTGAAGGTACCGATAGACACCATGATCATCACGGCCACCAAGGCGGCCATCGGAATCATGGCCACAACGTCGCCCGCGAACACCACCATCAGCAACAGAAAGACACCGGCCACGAGGGTGGAGAGACGTCCGCGGCCGCCCGATTTCACGTTGATGACCGATTGCCCGATCATGCCGCAGCCGGCCATGCCGCCGATGAATCCGGACCCGATGTTGGCAACGCCCTGACCGACACACTCACGGTTCTTGTTGCTGTTGGAGTCGGTCAGGTCATCGACGATCGATGCCGTCATCATGGACTCGAGAAGACCGACCGCGGCGAGCGTCGCCGAAACCGGGAAGATGATCTGCAGCGTCTCCCAGGTCAGCGGGATGTCGGGAAGCAGGAAGATCGGCAGACTGTCGGGCATTTGGCCCATGTCGCCGACGGTGCGGATGTCCAGATCCAACGCGATCGAGACCCCCGTCAAGATCACGATGGTCACCAACGGGGACGGAACGACCTTCGTCAGATACGGGAAGAGGTAGATGATGCCGAGACCCGCGGCCACCATCGCATACACCTCCCAGCTCATCCCGATCAGCTCGGGCAGTTGGGCCATGAAGATCAGGATGGCCAGCGCATTGACGAAGCCGGTGATGACCGAGCGCGACACGAAACGCATCAGGTTTCCGAGACGCAGCGCACCGGCGAGGATCTGCAGGATGCCGGTCAAGATGGTCGCAGCCAGCAGATACTGCAGTCCGTGCTCCTTCACCAAGACCACCATCAGCAACGCCATCGCCCCGGTGGCCGCCGAGATCATGCCCGGACGGCCGCCGACGAACGCGGTGACGGTAGCGATCGCAAAGGAGGCGTAAAGACCCACTTTGGGATCGACACCGGCGATGATCGAGAAGGCGATGGCTTCCGGGATCAAGGCCAACGCAACCACAAGACCGGCGAGGAGATCGTTGCGGACGTTGGAGAGCCAGTCCTGGCGTAAGGATTTCATGGGTTCAATTCCGTTTCTGATGCCTGCCGGGGCGGCCGACGAGGATGGAAAAACAAGCGACTGGGTGGCTGCTCGCGAGGCACGAACCGACCGCAGGAACGAGGCATTGAATCAACCGGCGGAACGGCTCGGGGTGCCGCGAGCGGCGGGTGCACGAGTCGTCGGAGACGTCGACTCGCTGGAGGGATTTGGGTCTACACCGTGAAAACTCTCGTTGGCCGTGAAGCAGATCGTCGTCGAATTCAGCGGACGAGACGCTCCATTGCGGCCGCCGTAGGCGCTGCAATGCTATCCGAACGACGCTGCTCGATCAACGAGCCGGGACGTCCGCTCCCGACATGGACCCGGACATTGGTCCGGCGACTCGACCGAGATCGGAGCCGCCCCACATCGCCTCTCGACACGCCTTGATCATGCCTCCGATCTGGGTGAGGATACTCCGGATTGAGAAACCTGATCATTCACCAGCCCCGCCGCGCACCCGCGAGGCCGCCCCGCCGAGACAAGGCAACAGGAGCAGGATGAGAGGATGTAAGCTCTGTCGATACAGCAAGGTCTGCAATGATCTCCCGGGGGTTTGCCTCCTGCTGATCTATATCACCATCTTTGTGGTCGTGGCCGCTCTCGGGTATCTCTTCGTGACGCAGGAGTTGCTGCGATGACGAGGTTGTGCGGGGTACAGCATCGCCGAGGGTCGACCCCGGCCGGCGGCCGGAAGCTGGTGGCTGGAGGCATTCCAGAACGATGAAACATCCAGTCGTACTCGTCGGTGTCGGCGAGATGGGCGGCGTCTTCGCGCGCGGCCTTCTCAAGCTCGGCCATCCCGTCTTTCCCGTGCTGCGCGGTGCATCTCTGGTCGCGGCGGCCTCTCAGCTGCCCGAGCCGCAGCTCGTATTGATTGCGGTCGGAGAGGCCGACCTGGCAGCAACCCTCGCCGCCGTTCCGCCTCAATGGCGAGGGCGTCTCGGCCTGCTCCAGAACGAGCTACTGCCGAGCGACTGGGCCGACTGCGTCGACCCGACGGTGATCTCGGTCTGGTTCGAGAAGAAGCCGGGGCGCGATCACAAGGTCATCATCCCCTCCCCGCTGTATGGGCCTCAGGCGGATCTGCTGGCCGACGCGCTGGCGACTCTGGCGATCCCGACACGTCGCCTGAACAGCGCCGAGGAGCTGGTCTTCGAGCTGGTGCTCAAGAACCTCTTCATCCTGACGACCAATATCGCCGGGCTGCGCACGGGCGGAACGGTCGAGACCCTCTGGTCGCGGCATCGCGCCCTTGCCGAGGAGGTCGGACACGAGGTGATCGATCTTCAGGAGGCCATGACCGGGCGTCGGTTCGATCGCGATGCACTCTTCGCCGCGCTCGGTGTCGCCTTCGCGGGCGATCCCGAGCACGCCTGCATGGGTCGCAGCGCACCGGCCCGCCTCGCCCGAGCCCTCCGCAACGGCGAGGCGCATGGTCTGGACCTACCGCTCCTGCACGCGATCGCCGCCGAGCAAGCCCGAGCCACACCGTGACCCACGCCAAACCGCCCGAGACCGAATCTGCGAACGAGGCCCTGAGCGAGACCGAGACGGGGACGCTCCTCGCCCCCGGCCGCGCCGTCGAGTTGCATCTGGAGGTCCGCTTCCAGGACGGCTTCGTCGCACTCTCGACCTTCGACGCCGAGCCGATCGGCTGCACCATCGGCGACGGCACCCTGACACCGGCGTTCGAGTCCACCCTCCTCGGACTGGCTCCGGGCAGCGAGACCTATGTCGTCGCGCATGGCTCGGAGCTCTTCTCGCCCTATGAGGACGCCAACATCCACTGGATGGAGCGCGGCGACTTCCCGCCCGACATCGAGCCCGCACCCGGCCTGGTGGTCGCCTTCGAAACACCCGGCGGGCACGAGACCAGCGGGGTCGTGCTGGAGGTGGAGTCCGATCGCGTGCGGGTCGACTTCAACCATCCTTTCGCCGGACGCTCTTTGACCATCCGCGTTCGTCTCTTGTCCGTGGCCGAATCCGAGCCCCCGCTCGAGCGTGCCCCCGAGACGTGAATTTTCCCGACCCATCCCCTATTCTCTGGACACCATGAATATCCTCCTCGCCAATCCTCGTGGGTTCTGTGCCGGCGTTGACCGCGCCATCGAGATCGTCGATCGCGTGCTTGAGCTCTACGGCGCACCGGTCTATGTCCGACATGAGGTGGTGCACAACCGCTTCGTGGTCGACGGCCTGAAACGGCGCGGCGCCGTCTTCGTCGAGGAGGTCGACGAGGTCCCGGACGGGGCGACGCTGATCTTCAGCGCCCACGGCGTCGCCCAAGAGGTACGGCGCGCGGCGGAAGGGCGAAACCTGCGCGTCTTCGACGCGACCTGCCCCTTGGTCACCAAGGTCCATCTGGAGGTCGCGAGGCACTGCAAGAATGGTGTCGAGGTCATCCTGATCGGCCATGCCGGCCATCCCGAGGTCGAGGGCACCATGGGCCAATGTCTGAGCGACGGCGGGACGATGCATCTCGTGGAGTCGGTTGCCGACGTCGCCGCGCTCCGGATCAAAGACCCGTCGCGCGTCGCCTATGTCACCCAGACCACCCTATCGGTGGATGACACGCGCGGGATCATCGACGCGCTGCGAGAACACTTCCCGGAGATACAGGGACCGAAAAAGAGCGACATCTGCTACGCGACCCAGAACCGACAGGACGCGGTCCGTGATCTCGCGGCGCGCTGCGATCTGCTGCTGGTGGTCGGTTCGGCCAACAGCTCCAACTCGAATCGGCTGCGCGAGTTGGCCGAGAAACAAGGCTGCACCGCCTATCTGATCGACGGTCCCGAGGACATCCGCCAGGACTGGCTCACCGCCTTGCCGCGGGTCGGACTCACCGCCGGCGCCTCGGCGCCCGAGGTGCTGGTCGAGCAAGTCATCGCACAGCTCCAAGCCTGGGGCGTCGCCGGGGTCGAAGAGCAGGAGGGCATCCGCGAGCAGGTCGTCTTCCCCCTGCCGCGTGAGCTCGGCGCAAGGGCGACATCATGAGCGATGTCCTCGTCGTCGGCGGCGGCATCATCGGACTCCTGACCGCGCGGGAGCTGGCCGAGTCCGGGGCCGATGTCACCTTGATCGAGATGGGCGAGACCGGCCGCGAGTCATCCTGGGCCGGCGGTGGAATCATCTCACCCATCTACCCCTGGCGTTATCCGGAAGCGGTGACGGCACTCGCGACCTGGAGCCAGCACGCCTATCCGGACCTGGCCGATGCGCTCGTTCAAGAGACCGGTATCGATCCCGAGCTGACCCTGAGCGGCATGCTGGTTCTGGACATGGAGGAGCATGCGGTCGCCGTCTCGTGGGCGAAACGCCACGGCCAACCCATCGAGATGGTCGAAGGTGCGCATCTGCACGAGCTCGAGCCCCAGCTCGGACCCGGACTCACGCGCGGACTCCTGTTGCCCCGTATCGCGCAGGTGCGCACGCCACGTTTGACGAAAGCGGTTCGCCGCTCGATCGAAAAGCGAATCCGGCTGCGCGAAAACGAGGAGGTACTTGAGCTTCTCGTCGACGGCGGCCAGGTCACCGGGGTACGAACGCCGGGGGGGGCCATCGAGGCGCGCCGGGTCGTGATCTGCACCGGTGCTTGGACCGCCAAGCTGCTCGAGCAGCTCGGTCGGACACCGGACATCGCACCGGTGCGCGGCCAGATGATCCTCTTCTACGGCAAGCCCGGTCAGATCAACCACATTACGTTGCACCGCGAGCAGTATCTCATTCCGCGGCGCGACGGCCGGATGTTGTTCGGAAGCACCCTCGAGCACACCGGGTTCGTCAAGACGACAACCGCCGAGGTCAAGGAAGCCCTCTACCGTGCCGCCTTCGAGATGTTCCCCATCCTCAAGCGCACGCCTATCGAAGACCACTGGGCTGGGCTCCGGCCCAGCTCGCCGAGCGGCATCCCCTTTATCGGCGCCTATCCGGGCGTGGATGGACTCTTCGTCAATGCAGGACACTTTCGCAACGGCTTGGTGACCGGTCCCGCCTCTGCTCGCCTTGCGACCGATCTGGTGCTGGGTCGCAACCCGATCCTGGACCCGGCCGCCTACGCGGTCGATGCCGCACGTTGATCGCAATGAATGCCTCGTGCTGACGATAGGAACCACGGAGTCTTGCTCACAAGACCGGTCGGTAGGGTGGACGAGCAAGGGCGAAGTCCACCGAATCCCGCGACGGCGCCGGTGGACTGCGCCATGCTTGTCCACCCTACCCGTTTGCAGCGACGCGGCCAGGTTCACGAGCGAGGCCAATCCACAGATTGCCCCGCCGGATCGTCGCGGCCAGGTCCGGCCCGGCAGACCCGCGCCAACACAAGGGTGAGCAGCTTGACCAACAGGATCGTAAGACGCGTCCTCGGGATCGAGACCTCCTGCGACGAGACCGGCGTCGCCGTCTACGACGGCGAGCGCGGTCTGGTCGCGCAAGCCGTCTACAGTCAAATCGAGATCCATGCCGAATACGGCGGCGTCGTCCCGGAGCTGGCCTCGCGCGATCATGTCCGCAAGACCCTGCCGTTGATCCGACAGGTGCTGGAAGAATCGGGGCTCGATCCCGCCTCGATCGACGGCGTCGCCTACACCGCGGGACCCGGCTTGGTCGGCGCGCTCTTGGTCGGCGCGGCCTTGGGTCGCAGCCTCGCCTGGGCCTGGGGCGTCCCGGCAGTCGGTGTCCATCATATGGAGGGGCACTTACTGGCGCCCCTGCTCGAAGACGCGGCGCCCGCCTTCCCCTTCGTGGCGCTCCTGGTTTCCGGCGGACATACCCAACTCGTCGATGTGACCGGTGTAGGCCGCTACCGTATCTTGGGCGAGTCGCTGGACGATGCCGCCGGCGAGGCGTTCGATAAGACGGCGAAGATTCTCGATCTCCCCTACCCCGGCGGCCCGGAGCTCGCCAAACTCGCCGAGCGCGGCGACCCCAAGCGTTTCCGCTTCCCGCGCCCCATGACCGACCGGCCCGGCCTCGACTTCAGTTTCAGCGGGCTCAAGACCTTCGCGCTCAACACCGTTCGCGAGACCATGCCCGAGGCAGCCGACCCGGACCAGACCCGAGCCGACATCGCCCGCGCCTTCGAGGAGGCGGTGGTCGACACCTTGGTGATCAAGTGTCGCCGGGCCCTTCAGGAGACAGGTCATCGACGCCTGATCCTCGCCGGCGGTGTCAGCGCGAACCGTCGACTGCGCGAGCGTATGAACACCACCGTCACCGCCGCGGGCGGCGAGACCTACTATCCGCGTCCCTCCCTCTGCACCGACAACGGTGCCATGATCGCCTACGCCGGCTGGCAACGGCTGCGCGCGGGCCATGTCGAACCGCTCGCCTTCAAGCCCCGGGCGCGTTGGCCGATGGAAGAGCTGACGGCAATCGCATAGGGCGATTGCCGGAATTTTCATACTGGATTGCACTCGCTTTTCGTTCGCCAAGTCATCGTGAATCGGCCTCCGCTCTGAACTCCCAGGTCGCCGGTCCCGTGCGTAGAAGATCACGACCGGGATCGCCGGGCTTTTTACCGTACCGAATCAACTGCACGAGATCCGAGCTGACCTTGGGGTTGGTCGTAAAGTACGAGTGACCGAAGAGATCGGTACGCTCACCGGTGAAGGTGATCAGATCGACCCGGCCCAGGTTGCCGAAATAGGCCTGCATCCCGGGCGAGACATCCTCCGGACGAAGCTGCCCGACACGGTTACGACTGCGGAAGAGGATCCGCGAGACCAGGAGTGCGCGATCGTCCGGCGAGGCATAGATGCTCAGACGACCATTCAAAAGACGCGGCAACTTATCGTCCGGCCAAGCGATGGTCAGATCGGGATCCGATACGAAACCGGTAATCTTCTGTCCGGCGATGTCCACGTCGATATCGGGCGAGAGAAGGACGACGTTGTAGATTCGATAGGCATCGGCGGGGTCCACTCCCTTAGCGATCGCTTCGATCATCAACTCCCTCAAGGCGCTGAGCAAAACGGCCGTTCCGCGACTGTGCGCGAGGAGTTGCAGGCGTTCGACACCGGGCGTGGTCGCGATCATGCGCAGTGTCTTCTTCAGATGCTCGACCGCGTACTCGGCCGATTCGGTCGTGGTGGTGTAGGAGGTCAGGAAGTTCCCCGTCGAAGACGCCGGCCATGTGAAGAAGCTACAGACCTGATCGCGACCGAAGAAGTGACACAGCTCCGCGGCCGTAAAGGCCGAAGTCGCAAAGGTCTCGTTAAACCCATGGACGTAGAGCATGACTTCCTTCTTCGGCGACATCGCTAAACGACGCTGGATATCCTTTTGAAAGGCCGTCTTGGTCTCGACGAACGCTCGCAGCTCGATCGGGTCCCGACTCAGCGTGCTCTCATTCGCCCGAACAATCGTATAAGGCTCATGCGGAAACGCGCCGAGCTCTTGGACCGCCCCGAGCTCGAGGTCGACCTCGCGCGTCCGCTCCGCAAGCCGACTCTGGGTCTGAAGTGTCTCCCAATCGATCCCGGGGACCAGCCGCACCTGGGCCGAGCCGAACACGATGCCCTTACGACGCGCCTGGCCATAGGGAAAACCGTTCTCCGAATTCACATCCGCAGCGCGATTGGTGATGAAGAGCAGATCCACTTCGGGGCGCTGTCTCTGGACAGCAATATCCTCGAAGAGTGCCGGTCCGTTCGGCTCCTGATAAAGAACCGGGGTCGGCATCAGCTGCCGCGGTTTGGTCGCGCAGCCCGTCAAGACCGCACCCGTCAACACAAACACCGGCATCCACGCGAAGCTCCGATTCATTCGGGTTATACCTATAAAGAAGATGTTGATCTCCACCGCCGCCCGCTCGCAATCGAGCGTCGAATCACGATCTGGGCATAGAAGAGATACGGGTATTCACGCGCCTAATCGACCCGACGAAAGGACCGATATCAAGTGAGAAATTCGATAGTTCCGCACCCCGATAGACATTATCATAGCGCTCCCTAAATCTAATCACATGCAGAGGATCTTTTGATGCCACTTATGACACGCGCCCTTGCAGAGTTGATCGGCACCTTTTGGCTGGTACTCGGTGGCTGCGGAGCAGCCGTCTTTGCAGCCGGCGTCCCCGATGTCGGTATCGGGTATCTCGGCGTTGCATTCGCCTTTGGTCTAACGGTATTGACGATGGCCTATGCGATCGGGCACATCTCCGGATGCCATCTGAACCCCGCTGTCTCGTTGGGCCTGGCTGTCGGCGGGCGCTTCTCATTCTCCGATCTTCCGGTCTATGTCATCGCCCAGGTCCTCGGGGCCATCGCCGCCGCTTTCCTGATTTGGTTCATCGCCTCGGACATGGGGTTGCACAAAGAGGGACAAGCAACCTTCACGCTCGCCGCCAACAGCCTCGCCGTCAACGGCTACGACAGTCTCTCGCCTCAAGGTTACGGCATGATCGCGGGCCTCGTGACCGAGATCGTCATGACCGCCATGTTCCTCTTCATCATCTTGGGCGCAACCGACAAGCGCGGCATCGTCAGCCATGCGGGCCTCGCCATCGGCCTGGCGCTCACCCTGATCCATCTGATCTCGATCCCGATCACCAACACCTCGGTCAACCCGGCGCGCAGCACCGGGCCTGCTCTGGCCCTGCTCACCGGCGGTCAAGGTCAAGCGGCGAGCCAGCTCTGGTTGTTCTGGGTCGGTCCGTTCATCGGCGCGGCGATCGCCGGCGTGGTATATCGCCTGTTCGAGCACAAGCATACGTCTTAAAGGGGAGAATCGTTACGGGGCGCGGTGTCTGTGACGACGGCCATGACACACGCAACCGACAGAGGGACCGGTCGATGGATGTCCATCGACCGGTCCACGGCGATTCGCGCCCGAGCCACGCCCGATCGGAAACACCGTCGGACGCGATTTACCAGGCGCAAGTCGATCTTCCGCCGCAATGCACGCCCCGCGCGCGCCGAGCCGGCTTTGCGCCACCTCACCGCAGGAGCCGCTCCGCCTCGTCGGCGCGTCTTGGCCCGCCGCGCGCGGGACCCAGCCTGCTTTCCGAAAAATCCAACTGCGCTCGGCATATCAAGTTCGACGGCATCGTCACTCCTTTGCCGTTCCGACAGCCGCCTGTAGGATGAGTCGACATCCAAAGGCCGAGACATCGCATGCTACAGGAACCGCTTCCGATCCCCTTGACCGACCTGCGGCGGCGCGTCAATGTCGCACGCAATCTCATTCGAACCGTCTTGGCGGAGCTGGTCGGCCCCGTCGAGCTCGCGTTTGACTTCTATCGCGAGTGGAACGGCTGCTGGCGTGTTCGTGTCGAGATCAAGGACCCGATCAACGGACGATTGGAGTTCACCCTGATGGACACTCCGGGTGGCGGCATGCTCGCCCTGCCCCGCCCTCTGCCCGAGCGCTGGCGGCTGGAGACGGGGATCCCGGCAACCGACGGAACACGGTGGACGCTGGATACCGAAGGGCATCTCATGCCATTTACAACGCCGAATCCGAAGTCGCGATAGCCAGCCCATCGAGTCCGGCGCACCCGTCCGAAACCTGCTGAATCGACGCCGTCACATCCTGTCGTTTCCAAGGTCACCCCTTCAGGCATTCCTACGATTGACCCGCCTCGCGATAGGCAACGTTTCTCATGCTGCACCGTCGCGGCCCCCGCGCGTCACCACGGCGGAACCCCGGCCTTATCCAGACCGGCCAGTAAATGATCCCGATCCACGTGACGCCGGTAGGGCCAACGATTCGTCAGCCAATCCATCGTGAACGGACGTAACGCTTGCGCTTCATGCTCCTCATTCAACGCCGCCAACACTCGCCCCGCTTGATCCGACTCTCCCAGATACCCGTAAGCGGCAAGCAGCACGATATGGGCATCCCGTTCGTGGGGATTGACGACAACGGCGCGCTCCAGGGACTCGACAGCATCCTCGTATAAACCCATATCGAATTGGGCGCGACCGATCACCAGCAAGTACGGCGCGACAAAATTAGGATCGAGCCTCATTCCTTTTCGGGCCATCTCGATGGCACCTTCCGGTCGACCGGAATAACTCAACGCATCCGCCAGTGCCAGATACCCACCGGCGTGGTTTTGGTTGAGCTGAATCGCCTTTTCCGCCTCGGCAATGGCCTCATCATACCGGCGGTTGATCAATAGCATGGATGACCGGGTACTATGCGCCAGCGGCGTCGGATTGCTCATCGCCAGTTTCAATTCGCGACGGGCACGAGTCCAACCTGCATGGGGATTGCCGAAGTTTTCATGCCATTTTTGGCGCCATGCCTGCCAGTAGATCAGTGCTAGTCCGGCATGAGCGCGAGAGTTTGAGGGATCAATGCTCAGCGCTTTTTTGAAATGTTGCTCGGCCACGGCAAAATCGTCGCGAGAAAACCGCCAGTAACGTTCCCAGCCCTTCAGAAACTCGTCGTATGAGTCCGGATCAAGCGTTTCTCTCTGCGTTAGATGTTGCCGCTCGGCCTGTGTCAATCGCACCGATAATGCAGAGGTGATCTGTCGCGTGACCTCGTCCTGCACGGCGAACAGGTCATCCAACTCGGTGTCGTAACGTTCCGCCCAGAGATTTCGGCCAGTGATGCCATCCATTAGCCGGACATTGATGCGAACTTGCTCGTTGTCGCGACGTAAGCTGCCTTGCAGAATGAAACGCACCCCCAGTTCACCCGCCACCTGCGTCACATCGACCGCCTTTCCCTTATAGGCAAAGGATGAGTTACGCGCGATCACAAATAGCCCGGACACGTTCGACAAATCAGTGATCAGGTCTTCGGTGATACCATCGATAAAGTAGTTTTGTCGTGGGTCATTTCCAGTATTGATAAAGGGCATCACAGCAATGGACGGCTCATCGGGCAACGGCAGCCGAGTCGCTGGTTGAAACTGCCACCAGAAGGCTGTCAATGCCAGTCCTACAACAACAATAGGAACCGCCATCCACCAGCGAGAACGGCTATGCTGAGCGGGCATCGATGGCGTTTCACGCGGAGGTTCGCGCAGATCATCCTCCGCCGGGGTCACGGTCGCGATCATGCGATAACCGGTTTTGGGAATCGTTTCGATGAACCGAGGCTCGCTTGAACTATCGCCGAACGCTTTGCGCAGTTTGGTAATCGTGTTGGTTACGGCGTCATAGCCGACCACCATCCCTGTCCAAACATGATCTTCCAGCTCCTGCCGGGAGACAACCTCGCGGGGTCTTTCAGCGAGATAGACAAGAACCCTCATGACTCTTGGCTCTAGCCGTAGTTCCTTACCACCGGATGCAATACGCAGGGCGCCCGGGTCGACCTGCCATTCATTAATGAAGAACGAACGCGAGTTAAGGGTCATGGGCATCCCTCTGCCTGTTCGGCAGGTGGTCATCGATACGTCCAGTTTACTCAGTGAGGTTGCTCTTCACAGCCGCTGAAACCCAGCAACGCAAACGCGCGAGGCCGGTGTCGAGCAGCCACAACGGCCCGAGTGACGCCCGTATATCCGCCATCCTGCCCCGCCGCGCTTGAACGACCTATGGCTAGCGCGCCGTTCACTGGCTGTGGTGCTGAGCCCCCGGTACCTCCGCAAGTGTAAGGCTTGC
This sequence comes from Thiocapsa bogorovii, assembly GCF_021228795.1. NCBI lineage: Bacteria > Pseudomonadati > Pseudomonadota > Gammaproteobacteria > Chromatiales > Chromatiaceae > Thiocapsa > Thiocapsa bogorovii. The sequence goes on along the minus strand of NZ_CP089309.1, from coordinate 4,873,818 downwards.
CTTCCCTGCAACCGTGCGGTGCGCGTTGCGATTCCGACCCCGGCCGCTCTAGCCTGTCCCGCAACTGCGCGGCCGGCTGCTTCTCCTTCGGCGCGGCGACTCGTTTCTCCCAGTCGGCTTCCGCCCGCGTGACCGCCGCCAACCCATTTACCCGCCCTATGTCGGCCGCACCCTCGTTCTTAGCATCCCGGACCTGATCGCTAACCCACTGTTTTTAATGATCCGACTCAAATTGAACGTAAAACCGTTTGCTTTCCGTCACCCGGTCCTCCTCGTTGTGCCCTACAAACAAAGCTCGAAACCACAAATCCTGCTGGAGGATACCCATGTACACAATACGCTTTCCGAGCCTGTTCGCCTGTTTGCTACCCACGCTGCTATTGGGTTGGCAAACGGCAATCTGTGCCGATAACGGCGACCTGCGAACTCACGACTATTTCCTCAGCCATGCCAGCGCCGAGCCCTTCTACGCCGAGCAAGGGCTTCAACCCGATGCTCTCTTGCATCTTCGAGAAGTGGTCCTGGCTGGTACCGAGCGCACCGCAGGCCGGGATAACAGGGTGTTGCTGTTCCTCCACGGCGGAACCTTTCCGGGGTACGTCGCTTTCGATCTGGATTACGAGAACGTGTCGATGATGCGTCACTTCGCTCGACTAGGCTGGGACACCTTCGCGCTGGATCTCGAGGGCTATGGCATGTCGACCCGTCCACCCATCATGGATCAGCCGGACAAGTACCCCGACAATCCAGCACCCATTGGTCTCGACGTGACCCTAGGTGATCTCAGCCGCGCTGTCGACTTCATTCGCGACCTGCGCAACACCGACCAGATACACCTTTTGGCCTGGTCGACCGGAGCCATGGCTGAAGCGCCTCGTTACGCCAGTCAGCATCCGGAAAACGTCGCCAAACTGGTTCTCTATGGTGTCAATTATCTCGGCAAAGGTAAAAGCGCAGAGGAACGCAGGCAGCAGGACGTCAAACGGCATGCCGAGAAAAACCGTTACGGCGACCCGGCGGATTTGCAGCGCTGGGTCAAACTGGGTACCAAAGAAGAAAACCTGATACCGGGCGCTTTCGACGCTTACACCGAGGCACATCTGGCTTCAGACCCGAGATCAGCCGAACTGGGCGGACGCGTACGCGCGCCTTGGGGCCGCTTCATCGGCTGGCCCGAGCCACACTTTGACGCCGGCTCGCTCACTGTGCCGACGCTGGTCATCCGTGGTGAAACGGATACGCTCGGAAGCCGCGAAGACAATAAACAACTGCTTGACGATCTTGGCAGCCGTTTCAAGGCGTACGTCGAGATCGAAAACGCTGGTCACATGATGCACTTTGAAAAGAACAACACCAAATTCTACAGTGCAGTCGAAGACTTTCTGAGTCAATGATGCCCAACATGCACGACCACCGAGAGGAACGAACCAACATGATCATCCCTACCTCGTTGTGGCAGATACTGATCGGCCTTTTGGCGATAACGTCGTTGAGCTGCGCCAAAGCCGAAGAAGTCAATCTGGATTTCAACGGTTTAACCCTGAATGCCAATCTGGAGATTGCCGAGGGCAAGCAGCTCAGTGATGGCGTTGTTCTGATCATGCACAGCTTTCTCGCGCATAACCGCATGGAGATCATCGAAGCCAGCCAGACCGCTCTGCTGGAAAACGGCCAGAGTTCGCTGGCGATCAACGTGAGCCTCGACGTCGACAATCGTCACGGCTTTTATGACTGCATGATCCCCATCCGATTCAAGTTGGCGGATGCACTGGATGAGCTCGACGCCTGGATCGCCTGGCTGAAAGGACAGGGCGCGACGAGCGTCGTACTGATGGGACACTCCATTTCCGCTAACCAAATGCTGACTTACGCTGCCACACGTCACGAACCGACCGTCAAGGCGCTGGTGTTGTTAGCGCCCAACACGGTCGGCCATCCAAGCTCTCCGGAACGCTACAGGGTGGACTACGACAGCGATCTTGAGCAAGTACTGGCTCGCGCCAAAGAGTTAGTCGAAGCCGGTAAGGGCGATGAGCTGATGACAGAGACCGATTTCGGCTTCTGCCCGAAAGCCACGGTTTCGGCAGAAGCCTTTTACGACTTCTACGAGCAGAACAATGAATTCTGGAACGCTCATGTCTTCTTACCCAAAACAGATGTGCCGGTGCTGGTCATCGCGGGCTCGGTCGATGACCGCCAGCCAAATATTCCGGAGCATGTCGCACCCTACGTCGATGATGAACGGGTGTACCTGACCGTGATTGAAGACGCAGATCATTTCTTTCGTGACCTGAATATTGAGGAGGCGGTGGAAGCTGCGGTGGAGTTTATCCGTACCATGGATCAACGCAGTTGACCTGGGGTCGGAGGGATAGACGAAGTGACTGCGGAACAGGGTGTAGCACAGTCCCGCATAACCGGCGCAATCGTCGAAATCAAGGCGCTCGACGCCGACGTGGGCCGTTGGTTGACCGCCGCGACCGCTCGGGCGGGCAAGGGAGCAAAGTCCGTTGCAAAGTCCTTGCTCTCGACCATGATGGGCGCTGGCATTTGGGCTCCATCGCTCGTGCTGGCGCCGACCAGGGAACGGCCCGCGAACCGATCTCGTCGCTCATGTCGAAGCTCACGGGGCCGAGATCCAGCGACCTGCTGGTCCCGAGTTAGCTCTCCGATACGGGCAGCGCGGTCTTGTAATGGCCCGCCACGGCGCGAGCCGCCGGGTATAGTCCCGGCGGATCACCCGAGAGCGAGGCTCGATCCGAATCGATGCTGTAACCGCTTCCGATGGTGATCCTGGTGCCGGGCTGCACATCGTCCGGGGAGGACAAGGTGACGGCCACCGGCAGACTCGCGCTCCAGGAGCCGGACCGATGATGTCTGGGGTTTAATCTGGAACGGTAGAGCCGCGGCGCCGAGCAGGCTGTCCGCCAGCGGGATCTTCTCGGGAAGGTTGGTGATGAATTCCCCTTGAGAAACCTGCGTGCGGCCGCGGAGCGCCCTTATGGAGTTTGTCCGGTCACAAGCCCACGAACCTGATCTGTCGTCGTGGGAGACGGTGCATCGAACGACAGCCCTAGCCTCCAGCGGTCTTTGCCGTCGAGCTTCTCCACCCAAACGACGGTCCCCACGGTTCGAACCGCCTCCTCGGGCGCTCTTCTGGACAAGCTCACAAGCAGTTGGGAGCCGAGCTGTACAAATTCAGGGCTGGAGACGCGCAAACCCGCTTCACTGATGTCTTCAGCGAACATTGGGCAACTACGGCTCATCAGGCCTTGAGGAATCGCCTCGGCGGCAACGGGCGCGTCGTAGGGCACTCGTCGGTGCTCTCGTCGATCGGTGTTCAAAGCCTGGCGTTGGCCTTGGGTTGAGAATGTCATGATCTGCCCTCTGGACCTCTCTTGGTCTGCTGCGACGACGGTTGGGACGGGTGGCGATCGGTTCAAAACCCCGCCTAGACAAGGCGCATCTGCCGAGCGCACGCATGCTGCCCTTGTTTTGATGCCAGTATCGTCAGCCCAGCACCCACAGCCCCTCTTAAGACCCCGGCGTTCGCTCGACAACCCCTTCGACGGGGCGTGATGCGGCTACTCTGATAGCGCTGCTGAAGGCTACTGCAGAAGATGCAACCTCAGCGTCACGCAAGCAGCGCAGGCGGCAGCAATACACGACCGCACGCAGCACGGCCTTCATCTTGGTCACCTTCGATAGACGCCCATAGGGCCTCCGTACCAATTCGTGATGCTACCGAAGCCGGTTATTTTTGGCCAGCAACTCAGTGAATTTGTCCACAGCTGGCGCTTGACAGTGCACCACAACCCCGGGCCCAGACGGTAATCAATCAGCATTCGATAAGATTCCGTAGTACCCGAAACTGTTGAAAAAAGTCGTCTGGTCAATCGCTGACCGATCTAACGCATGGCCGATGACACATGGCTCTAACATGCGCGAAAGCGCGTTATTCACCAGGTTATCCACAGATCATGTGGATTTCTTCGTTTTTGCTCGTGCCGGTAACAACTTGAGCTGGATCAAGTCGAATGCGCCTAAGAAAATTTAGACAAGTAGTTGTCTGATGCGGTGCAGCAATGCGCTGACACCAACCGGCGCTTGGTCGCGGACGTCGTTGCGATCGAGAAATGCGCCTCTCGAGCGATTCGGGAATAGGTCGAGCCACTTTCCGCCAGCCGGCGCTGCAAGGTGGGCTCGCTCATACCGACGACACCAGCGTCTCGGAGAACTCCGATAGAGTGGATCAAATGCTGGGCCCGTACGACGGGGATATTCAGGTCGCTGGCTCCATGATGGGCGCGGACGGGGTCACACCCCGTAAGTTGGCGTGAAATGGTCAGACGGAGGCAATGAAGCCTGGCAGCATCCCCGGAGAAATATGGCTATCACAGCGATGATTCCAAATTTCCATCCCAGCCCAGAGCGACAACGCCTGCACAGCGCAACACCCGGAGCTCAGGGCGGCTTTATTGATCCACGCGGTAACGGAACTCTCTCATGCGCGTAACTGTACCCTTCCATCGGACGTTAACCGCCATAGCGGTCCTCTGCCTGTCGGCGTCGCCGGCCGTCGCCCTCGCGGCGGGCAAGGTCGATCCCGACGACGGTGGCTGGCATTTCACTCTAACGCCTTATCTGTGGGTGCCGAATGTCAACGGCAGCATCGACGGACGTGTGCTGGGATCCGACCTCGGAGATTTGAGCGTCAGCACCGAGATCGGCCCGAACGACTATCTGCAAAACCTCAAGTTCGGGGCCATGGTCACCGGCGACGTACGCAAGGGAGACTGGGCGGCGTTCACCGACATCATCTATATCGACTTCGGCGATCAGCGCTCGAAGGTGCGCAACATTACCGGTCTCGAGGGGCAGGCATTGAGCAGCATCGATCGCAACGCCACGACCAGCCTCTCGGCAACCGTCTGGACACTGGCGGGCGCCCGTACCCTGGTGCGCAAGCCCGAAGGTCACCTCGATCTTTTGGCCGGGTTCCGCTACGTAGGGGTCGACACCGAGCTCAAGCTCGACGTCAGCGGGAGCCGTGGTTTTATCGACACCAGCACACGCAGTTCCCGCGACCTGACCGAGTGGGACGGCATCATCGGGGTCAAGGGACAGGTCCGGCTCGGTGAGGGCCGCTGGTACATGCCCTACTACCTGGACGTCGGCACCGGATCATCGAACTGGACCTGGCAGGCACTGCTGGGCGTGGGTTATGCCTTCGACTGGGGTGATATCAACCTCTCCATCCGCAACCTCTCCTACGATTTCAATGGCAAGAATGACGCGGATCTGCGTATGACCGGCCCGACGCTGGGGGCGACCTTCCGCTGGTAAGCGCACGATCCCGGTCCCGATTTCGATAGCGATTTGGAGACGGACGCCAAGAAGGCGCCGATCGCGCCATCCGCAATCCTTAAAACGCCCCCTAAACCCAATGATAAGAAGGAGAAGATGATGACCAACAGACGCAACCTGATCGCAACCGCGGCCCTACTCGGGCCGCTCGCGTGGGTGACTCGATCGGCCCAGGCCTCCGAGAAGGAGCCTCACGCGCCCAAGGCAAAGCACGACAAGGCCGATTTCCTGTTCGTGCAGAACGCCACCGGTGTGACCTACGCCGATGGCAAGCTGACGCTCGCGGGCGTGAACCCGGCGACCGTGATGTTCTCCGACCGTCCGGAGCGCATCGCCGGGCACATGACCACAGCCCGCTTCGTGCCGTTTTGGGGTGAGGGCAGCGACAGCTTCCTGAAGGACCCGCCGAACGCGACCCTGTCGTTTCTCGACGACAAGACGCTCGACGACGCGGTCGTCGAGCTGCGCGATCCTGTCTTGGCGGGCAACGACCTGAGCTATCAGGTCAAGATCCTGGAGGGCACTATCCCGGCCAGCGCCGGTGCCGCCTCCTTGTTCATCGACATCATCGGCATGCCGCTGACACCGATCTCCTACGCGGGCGTGCGTCGACGTGCCTGGCGGCGTGCGGTGATTTACTGAGACATCACCCGGTAAAGCCAGAACCAAGAAGAAGGATTCGAAGACTGACCTCGTTGTCGCTATCCTTGTCGTTGTCGAGTATCCGCGCGACAACGACATCGAAGGTTTTCCGCCTGTTTTTCAAGTTCTATCGCCAAGGTCCAGTGACGGTAGCCTCCGGAGACCGCGTTTTCGCTTCCCGTGCCGATTTCGGCCATGGATGGCCAATCACCGGCGTCCCCCTTTAAAGGTGCCGTGCCCAGACGTTCAGCAAGACCGCGAACGAGGACGACGTCGAACAGCGCATCCTCGACGTTATGGAGGTCTTGGGTCAGCTCGGAACCTACCGGCTCCAACAGCGCCGGTCTGGTCTGCTCGTTGATCTGCAGCCACGCCATGAGCCGTTCGCGATCGGCGCCGATGGACATGTCGATATCGAGCCGGGTGACTTCAGCGGCGCCCTGAGTGGATCGTAACGCCGAACGGCGAGGGTGCGGTGATCGATGTCGGCCTATGCAGCACGAAGATCCGCACCTTCGACGACGCGGTGATCTTTCGCCGTTGCGCCGTCGTCGAGGCCAACGGCCTGAGCATCGCCTTCCCGAGTCAGACGCTGTCTCTGCGTCAGAAGGGCGGGTAAGCGGAGGAGGTTGTCGCGTCCAATCCTAGCGCGTCCAATACCATCGCGGCGAATCATTAACCCGAATCTCAAGCACGCTGGAAGTAACAGAACGAAAAACATGCGAACCATTTTCCCTATCGTCATCGCCTGCACACTCTGGGCTGCCTGGCTGTCGAGCGCCTGTGCGCAAGAGGCCGACAGCGCGCTACCCGGATGGTTGGTCACCCCCCAGGCGCTGGAGTCGAAGATCGCCGAAGAGGAGGCGGCGACCGACAGAACCGAGGAGGCCAAGACCGAGCTGATCGAGCTGTACCGCAAGGCCCTGAGCAACCTACAAGCGGCGAAGGACAACGCGGCATCTGCGGCGACGTTTCGGCGTCGGGCGGAGCGCGCGCCGGCCGAGATCCAGGCCATCCGCGCGGCGCTGGCCCCGGATGCCCGAGCCGAGCCGATGGATGGCCTCGATACGTCTGAAGACAGCCCGCTGCCGGTGCTCGAGCAGCTGTTTCAGAAGGAGCAGGCGAATCTGACTGCGGCCGACGCGCGACGCGCTGACTTGGAGTCCCGTCTGGCAACCCTCGAGCAGCGCCCCGAGGCCATCGACCAGCGCCTCGCAGAGGCGACGCAACAACGCGAAGAGGCTTCGGCGCAGCTTCAGACACCGGCCGCGGACGATTCAAGCCCCACGTTTGCGCAAGCCCAAAAGTGGGTGCTGGAGACACGCTACATGGCGCTGAGCACCGAGACCACCATGCTCGAGCAGGAACTTTCGACCCTGCCGCTGCGGATGCAGTTGCTGGAGGCGAAATTCGATAAGGAAGGCGCCAACATCGACTGGATCGGCGAGCGCATGCGGGTTCTCGATGAGCTGATCGACCGCAAACGACGTCAGGCGGCGGAACAAGCAACGACAGAAGCCGAGCAGACCCAGCGCGAGCTCGCGGGAATGCACCCGGTGTTGGTCGAGTTGTCCGCGGAGAACGCGGCATTGTCCCGTGAAGTCAACGACATCACCCAGCAGCTTCAGGCGCAGGATCTGGTGCGGCAGGACCTCGAGCAGCTCGTCGAGCAGATTGCCGCCGATTACCAAGATGCCCGTGAGACGCTGGAGTCCGGTGAGATCAACGACGATCTCGGCAGGATCCTGCTGCAGCAGTTCGAGGCCCTGCCGGACCTGCGGGCCTTTGTTCAAAACGACGAACAGCGCAAGACGGAAATCGCCGACCTCAACGTGCGTCGGCTGAAACATCGCGCCGAGGCGCGGCGCATCGCGGATACGGAAGCGACTGTGGAGCGGCTCGCGCTGGCCCTGCAGGCCGACGCGCCGGTTTCGGCCGAGACCGAGTCTGGCCCCTGGACCGAGGCACAGCAGGTCAAGTTGCTGGAGCTGGTGCAGCAGCGCCAGGCACTCCTCGACAAGGCCTTGAAGACGGATCAAACCTACCTCGGCAAGCTGCGCGAGCTCGATCGGTCCGAGCAGGCGTTGCTCACAACCGCCGCCGAGTATGACGCCTACTTGGACGAGCAACTCCCCTGGTTGCGCAACGCGAAACCCATGCAAGTCGAGGACATCCTCGCGATGCCGGGCGAACTCAGCGCTCGGCTCACGGCAGCGGACCTGCCGAGCTTGCCGCGCCTGGTTGGCGAGCAGCTCTTGCGCAGTCCCGCCTTCTGGCTCGCCGTGATCGGCGCTGGCGTCCTACTATTGCGCCGCCGAGCGATCATCGCCGTCATCGAAGGGGTCGCGCCGCGCATCGGCAAACCCACCACCGACCGCATGAACTATACCGGCCGGGTCCTCGGCCTGACCCTGCTGCTCGCGGCACCGCTGCCCTTGCTGTTGGCGGCCGCGGGCTGGCAGCTTCAGACCGACAGCGGCGCAACGGAGCTGTCCCACGCCCTCGGCTATGCGCTGATGCGGGTCGCCCTGCATCTAGCCATTCTGCTCAGCTTCGGCGCCATTTGCCGACCGCGGGGGTTGGCGGCGGCACATTTTCGCTGGCCGGAGCGCAACCTGACGCTGTTGCGAACCCAGCTCAATGTGTTCATTTGGCCGTTCGTGACCGCCGTCTTCATCATCGATGTCGCGCTGGGTATCGACCAGGCACAGAGCGGCGGGACCTTGGCCGAGCTTGGTGTGCTGCTTGGCTACCTGCCGCTGTCCTGGTTCCTCTACCGGGTGTTCCATCCCCGGCATGGCGTGCTTACGCACTTGCGATCAGTCGGCGCCTATCCGATGGTTTTCCGTACGTACATCGTCTGGTACCCGCTGATCGTCGGCGCTCCCCTGGCCTTGATCGCCCTCGCGTGGACCGGTTACGTCTACACCGCCACGGCCTTTTCCTATCTGTTTCTGCTGACGCTCTGGTTCCTGCTTGCGCTGGTGCTGAGCAATGCGCTCGCCTTGCGTTGGCTCCAGGTCACCCGCCGGCGCCTCGCCTACGATGCCGCCATGGAACGCCGACGCGCGGAGCAAGCGGAAGCCGAAGAGCAGGAGGCACTCGGGGAGATGGGTGAGCTGCATTTCGAGGAGCAGGAGGTGGACATTACGGCCCTGAGCGACGAGGCGCGCGGGCTGATCCGTATCCTTATGGTCACCTCGGCGATCGTCGGCTTTTACCTGATCTGGTTCAGCGCCCTGCCGGCACTGCACATCTTCGACGACATCATCTTGTGGCATGGGACCGTGATCGTCGACGGCGTGGAGCAGCCGTTGCCCATCACGCTGGGAAACGTCGGTCAGGCGTTGCTGTACGCGATCGGCACCTGGGTGCTGGCGGATCGCCTCCCGGCACTGTTGGAGATCCTGCTGCTGCAGCGCTTCAAGATGACGGCGGCCGGCCGCTATACCCTGACCACGCTAACGACCTATGTCGTCGTCGCCGTGGGGTTGTTGCTGGTGCTCAGCACCCTTGGTGCGCGTTGGTCACAGGTGCAATGGTTGGCGGCGGCACTCAGCGTCGGTATCGGCTTCGGCCTGCAGGAGATCGTCGCAAACTTTATCAGCGGGCTGATCATCCTGTTCGAGCGGCCCATCCGCGTCGGCGACGCCGTCACCGTCGGCGACACCGATGGCGTGGTCACGAAGATCAAGATCCGCGCCACTACCATCCGCAACTGGGACGGCAAGGAATTGCTGGTCCCGAACAAGGAATTCATCACCGGGCGTCTGCTCAACTGGTCGCTATCAGACCAGACCACGCGGATTGTTCTCGCCATCGGTATCGCCTACGGATCGCCGGTACGCCAAGCCATGGATCTGTTGAAGGAGGCGGCGGACGAGAACCCCAACGTGCTCGATGAGCCTTCCCCGACGGTGATCTTCGAGACCTTCGGCGACAACGCACTCGGCCTGTTGCTGCGCTGTTTTGTGGATTCCATCGATCTGCGCATCAGCACCATCAGCGCGCTCAACGAGGCCATCAACGACAAGTTCAATGCCGCCGGCATCAGCATCGCCTTCCCGCAGCGCGACCTGCATCTTGACACCATCAAGCCGCTGCGGGTTCAGATCGAGCACACGGGTCCCAGCAGCGAATAGAACCGGTCTCAAGCGCCGTCATCGGCAGACCCATTTTCTTTCCCTCGACGGCAGCAACTGGCTACCCGCTCCGAACGGCCCGATGTCCAACAACACGCCCAAGCCCATTGCAAGCCGCGGCCCTCTTGGGTGCTCCACAGTCTTTGCGCCGCAGCCTTATTCGAAGACCCCGACCGCCCGCAAGGCCTCGCGTGCGAGAACCTTCGATGTGCCCGGGTTTCGTTGAAGATAAACGTCTGCTCGCCGCTAAGTGATGACATCACCGTCGTCCCTTCGACACCACTGCGGGTGAATACCTCGACGAGCGCTGCGTCGTCAGCGATCAGCTGCCGGATCTGGGATTATTCCCTCAGCGGCTGCTTCGCGTGTTCCGCCGAGTCTCGCGTCGCCGCGCGGACGTTACCCCAGTACGTCCTGGCCCCCCATGTAGGGCCGAAGTACCTCGGGAATGACAATGCGCCCGTCCGCCTTCTGAAAGTTCTCCAACACGGCGACCAGCGTGCGGCCGACCGCCAAGCCGGAGCCGTTGAGCGTGTGGAGCAGCTCGGGTTTGCCGGTCTCGGGATTGCGCCAGCGGGCTTGGAGTCGACGGGCCTGAAAGTCGCCGAAGTTGCTGCAGGAGGAAATCTCGCGATAGGTCTGCTGACCGGGCAGCCAGACCTCGAGATCGTAGGTCTTGCGCGAGGAAAAGCCGAGATCGCCGCAGCAGAGCGAGACCACGCGATAGGCGAGCCCGAGACGTTGCAGAATGGACTCGGCATGCCGGGTCAGGTCTTCCAGGGCCTGGAGCGACCCTTCGGGCCGCACGGCTTGGACCAGCTCGACCTTCTCGAACTGATGTTGGCGGATCATCCCGCGGGTGTCCTTGCCGTACGAGCCGGCCTCGCTACGGAAACAGGGGGTGTGCGCGACCCATTTACGCGGCAGCTCGCCCGCCTCGAGGATGAGATTGCGAACCAGATTGGTGACCGGCACCTCGGCGGTCGGGATCAGATAGAGATCGCGCTCGCCCGGGACCTTGAAGAGATCCTGCTCGAATTTGGGAAGCTGGCCGGTCCCGTAGAGGCTCTCGGCGTTCACCAGGTAGGGAACATAGACCTCGGTATAGCCGTGCTCTGCGGTGTGGGTGTCGAGCATGAACTGGATCAGCGCGCGATGCAGACGCGCGAGCGGACCGGACAAGACCACGAAGCGCGAGCCCGTCAGCTTCGCAGCGAGGTCGAAGTCCATCCATCCGTTGAAGGCACCGAGGTCGACATGATCACGCGGTTGGAAGCCGAAGCTCGGCGGCTCGCCCCAGCGACGCTCCTCGCGATTCTCGCGCTCGTCGCGCCCGTCCGGCACGCTGGCATCCGGCAGGTTGGGCAGTCCCAGTGCGATCTCCTCGACCGCGGCTTGGATCTCGTCGAGCCGCGCCTCCGAGACCTTCAGACGCTCGCCCAAGTCGGAGACCTCGGCCAGCAAGGGCCCGATGTCGGCGCCGGTCGCCTTGGCCTTCCCGATCGCCTTCGAGCGGGTGTTGCGCTCGTTTTGCAGCGACTGAACCTCGACTTGCAAGCCCTTGCGCTCGGCCTCCAACGACTCGATGCGCGCGGTATCCAGGACCAGACCGCGACGTAAAAGGTGCGCGGCAACCTCGTCCGGTTGGTTCCGCAGCAGGCGTGGATCTAACATTCGGATTCCTCGAATTCGACAGTAATCGGCCAGGATACGATATGACCCGGCCGAACGAAGCGCTCGACGCGCGTGATGGCGGACGCGGCCTTCTCGGGTCGATCGAAAAACTCCACCACCAAGGGCAGATCGAGCGAGAGATCGATCAGGGATGCAGCACCGTGCCGTTTCCCGGACGCCCCATAGCCCTCGATCCCGCGCATGACGGTGACCCCTCGAACGCCGAGATCGTCGTGCAGACAGGCAAGCAACGCCTTGAGCACGTGATCGGACTCGGACAGATAGATCCGAACCATGAGCGCTTCGACCCGACTCATAGCGACCTCCCGAGGATAACCCCGACCCAACAGACCAAAATACAGAGCCAAACGCTGACGACCATATTGAGAAAGGCCGTCAGCATGGCCCCGTCTTCCAATAGATTCAGCGTCTCGATCGAAAAGGTCGAAAACGTCGTAAAGGCGCCGAGAAAGCCGATCAGGATCGCTCCGCGCCATTCCGGCGCCCAACTCAAGCGCTCGATCAAGAGGACGAACAAGAGCCCCATCAGGAAGGAGCCGAGCAGATTGACCGCCAAGGTCCCCCAGGGAAAGCCCCGGCCGAACCACGCGTAAACGGCACTCGACATCCCGTAGCGCGCCAACGCGCCCAGTGCGCCGCCGGCGGCAATCGCAATGAGCTGAAGCATTCGCGATCTACTTCATAAGGCCCATGGTGAAATCACCGCTCAGATAGCCTTCCTCCAAGCGCGGCTCAGCACCCAACTCTCGGGCCAAGACGACAAGATCACGCGGCTGCTGATAGTTGTAGCTGCCCGGACCGTCCGTTCCCTTCAGCAGATTGAAGATAAAACCGCGGCGAGACGCCGCGAAGCAAGACCGGATAAAGGCCCAAGTCTCCTCCCGGGTAAGGTTGTTCATAGCGCCGCTGCACAGATAGTAGTCCGCATTCGGGAGTCGATCCTCCAGCACGTCGCAGACTCGGATCTCGCATCCCGTGCGACGGCGCGCGGCCTGAACCATCGGCTCCATCACGTCCAATCCGATATAGCGCCCGGGTAGGTTGTTGCATCGATCGAGGTAGCGATAGAAGTCGCCGAATCCGCAGCCGGCATCGACCAAGGTCAACCCCGAAAGGTCTTCAGGCAGGAGCTTGCGCAGCACCTTGAAACGCAGCTCTTGGCTCTGAGTCGATTGCCACTGCACGCCCTTGGCGGTCTCGCCATGCGAGGTGAGCGAGTCGAGATAGAAGCTGGTGTTGTCGAGTCTCGGCATCGGTGGAGGCGATTGGGGTGTCGATCGAGGAGATGGAAAGCAAAGGCGAAAAGACCGCGTGGTACGTTAAGTCGCGTCGGGTTCTGCGAGGAACACGACGCGCCGTCTTGACCGAAATGGTTCGCGGGCTCAACACACGACGGGTACGTCCCGGAATCGATGCGACGTCAAACCCTCGAGAGATTGTGGATGGCGGCCACGGCCGCTTTCCCTGCCGCGTCGATATCGGCCTCGCGTCCGGCCAAGGTCAGACGCCCGAAAGCGCCGACCGCACGCACGTCGATGAGCGTCACGTTCGATGCCTTCTCCGCCTCGTTCGCGGCATACACGACATAACCCGCGGGCTCGGTCTCCAGGAAGAACATGCTCTGGCCGGGCAGGATCATGGATCCGCGTCGATCCTGCCGATTGATCAGGACGGCGTGGTCCGGCGTGATCGAGCGGATCGTCTCCTTCCAGGCGATCCGGCAGGCCTTGCGGGCACCCTCGGTCGTGTCGAGCGCATTCAGTACCGCTCGACCGGCGTCCATGACGTCGCTTTGGTCGCGATGGTGGATGACCATGGACCCGAAGGCGCGCTCGACCACCTGCTGCCCGAGATGCACCCGCGTCGCCTTCAGCGCGATATCCGTTAGACGGTGCACGGCCATCCCCGGCGCGACCTCGATCCAGAGACAGGCATCGCCCGGCACCGGCAGGAAGCCTTGCGAGACGGTGCCGAGATACTCGGCGAGCTGCGGCTGAAGCGAATCGATGAAGACGTAGGTCCGAAGCTCGATCATTGGGTCTCTTCTGATGCTGTTGACCCGCGCCGACGCCGATGCGACCTGCGCGATGAAGTGGATGAATCCGAGGGGCTCGGCGCTGCCGCGGCGCAGGTCCGGCGCAATGCGCAACGATCACATGCGGGACGCGTCCGACAGACCTCTTTGCCCTGCGAAACGATGAGCGCATGGTACTCCTTGAGCATCGGCACGTCAGGGCCGAGTGCCTGCTCGAAGGCACGACGAATGACCTCGTAGGTCTCTCCGCCCGCGAGCAGACCCAGTCGTTCGAAGATCCGGCGCGTGTAAGCATCGACGACGAAGACGGGACGGTCGAAGGCGTAGAGGAGGATATCGTCTGCAGTCTCGGGGCCGATTCCTTTGATCGCCAGGAGCCGAGCGCGCAGCTCGGGCGTGGTCAGCGCATCCAGCCCGCGATGGCCGCCGGCCCGTAGATATTCCTCGCAAAAACCCCGCACACGCTGCGACTTGACGTTGAAATAGCCGGAGGGTCGAAGCGCATCGGCGAGCTCCGACGGGTCCAGAGCAAGGATGGACTCCGCGTCGAGCGGAATGCGAGTCTGCAGACGTTCCAACGCGCGTTCGACGTTCGTCCAGGCGGTATTCTGCGTCAAAATCGCCCCGATCATCACCTCGAAGGCGCTCTGCGCGGGCCACCAGTCCTGCTCGCCGAAGGCATCGAGCAGCATCCGATAGACGCGCCGCAACGGCTCGGCCTTCACTCAGGGGCTCTTGGTGACCACCACCACACCCTTCTCGGAGACGGCGAAGCGCTCTCGGTCGGTCTTCAGGTCGTGACCGATCTGCATCCGCGGCGGGATCTCCACGTCCTTCTCGACGATGCAGTTGCGCAGGTGCGCGCCCTCGCCGACCGTCACGCCGTTGAAGAGGATGGAGGCCTCCACGATAGCCCCGTCCTGGACCCGCACCTTTGGAAAAAGCACCGAGTGATTGACCCCGCCGCCGCTGATCACGGTGCCCGCGGCCAACATCGAGTTGACGAAGATGCCCTCGTTCCCGCTCGTCGCCCCCGGGACCGTGCGGGCCGGCGGATACTGACCCTGGTAGGTGTGGATGTTCCAGTCGGCCTGATAGAGATCCAGAGGCGGCTCGGCGCGCAAAAGAGCCATATTTGCTTGGTAGTAGGCATCGACCGATGCGAGGTCGCACCAGTAGCGATCAGGCGTCACGCGCCCGCGGTCTTGGCCGAAACGATAGGCGACGACGTGATGATCGCCGACGACGGGGTCGACGATATCCAGGGCCAAATCCCTATCGACGACCGCAACGTCAGTTCGCCGAGCCTGATCCAAACGCGCCATCTCGTCGAGCAGAAAACCACGGTCGAAGACATAGACACCCATGGTCTCCAAACGCTCGGAATCGTCCGGAATCGGCGCAGCGAGCGGATTGTCCAGCGGCGGCGGCGCCGGTGGACGAAAAGCGGCGATACGCTCGCCCTCGGCCAGCTCGACACTCGCCTGTGTCCCGGACCCGCGCCCGTTGACCGCGCGAACGGCGACCGTGATCTCGGCCTTGGACTCTGCATGGGCGCGCACCAGCTCGGCATAATCCATGCGATAGACGGCGCCTCCGTCCAAGACCAGGATCTGCCGTGCACGGCTGCGCTCGATCAGATAGCGATTCTGACGAATGGCATCGAACGGACCGGCGTACCACTCCTGACTCTCGCGCATCTGCGGCGGGACCGGGGTGATGAACTCGCGCAGCTCCGGATTGAAGATCGACCAGCCATCGCGCAGGTGTTTGTGCAGCGAGTGGCTCTTGTATTGGGTCAGCACCAGGACCTGTCGTAATCCGGAATGCAGACAGTTGGCCAAGGTGAAGTCGATGACACGGAACTTGCCCCCGAACGGCACCGCCGCTTTCGTACGGTGCTCCGTCAGCGGAGCGGGACCCGCACCGCGATCGATGGCAAGGACAAGAATAAGCGTCTCGGTAGGCATAGCGCAGCGGAAATCACCGACGGGACCCCTCGCCCCGCGGCACAGTCTAGCGGGGTTGCTGTCGGAAAGGCCAGCCGGGGGAACCAAAATCGGGCGAGCCGAGGTCGATGCGCGGACCGCCGACCTGCACGCGGGCAGGCCTGTCGGTCAAGCACTCCGGGGTTGATGGATGCGGTTGACGGGCGTCCATCACCCAGCCGCTACGGCTGCATCGATCACGCCCTTCATGTCCCGAACGGCTTGATCGAGGCCGGAGAAGATGGCGCGGGCGACGATGGCATGTCCGATATTGAGCTCGCGCACGCCGGGAATGGCCGCGATCGCCTTGACGTTGTGATAGTCAAGACCGTGCCCCGCGTTCACCTGCAAACCAAGCGAAAGCCCGAGATTCACTGCCCGCCGAATGCGAGCCAGCTCCTCGGCTCGCGCAGCAGCCGTCTCGGCGTCGGCATAATGCCCGGTGTGGATCTCGATCACGGGTGCGCCCACGGCATGCGCCGCCTCGATCTGGTCCGGATCGGCATCGATGAACAGCGAGACCCGAATCCCGGCCTCGGCCAAGCCTGTGCAGAAATCCCGAAGGTGCGGCCGATTCGCGTGCACGTCCAAGCCGCCTTCCGTGGTGAGCTCCTCGCGACGTTCCGGCACCAGACAACAATCGGCCGGTTTCAGCCGACAGGCGATATCACCCATCTCCCGTGTCGCCGCCATCTCCAGATTCATCCGGGTCTGCAGGATGCCGCACAGCAGCTCCACATCACGCTCCTGGATGTGGCGACGATCCTCGCGCAGATGCAGCGTAATCGAGTCGGCTCCCGCTTGCTCGGCAACCAGAGCGGCCTGAATCGGCTCCGGATAGCGGGTCCCGCGTGCCCGGCGGATGGTCGCGACATGGTCGATATTGACGCCGAGCAGGACCCCGGCAGCGTGTTGACTGGTCAAGATTCAAGACTCCGATTCGTGATTCGGGGACGCGTCGATTCGCGGGGCGTGCACAACGTCGGCCCCGGCATTCGGGACCGACGTGACGAGAAAGCGCCGAAACAGCTCGCGGCTCTTCAACTCGCGCCCCCCGAGGTGGGGCTCCAGAAGGCGTCGCAGAAGTGCCCGCGCCTCGCGCAGTTGATCCTGAGCCAACCGGTTGCCCTGCGCCAATGCAAGCAAGGTCGCGCCGGAAATGCGGCCGTCGCGACTCTCCGCTCCGACCCGCTGCATACCCTGTCCCGGGACGAGCACATAAGACCCGTCGGGCACGACAGGCCGATCGCAACCGGTCTCGACATCCAGAGCCAGCGCATAACCCAGCTCGTCAAGCAGACGGATCTCGAACTGACGGAGCAGGCTCTCGAGGTCGTCGCCACGCGCCAAGCCGGTCAGCGCTGCAGAATAAAAGGCGAACAGGGGATCGTGCGGATCATCGCGACCGAGCAGGCGGACCAACAACTCGTTGAGATAAAAGCCGCACAACAGGGGGCGCCCGAGCAGACCGATCGCCGGTCCGGCAGCCTCGACCCGGGTCAGGGTCAAGACCTCGCCGCGCCCGACAGCATCCAACCATAGGGGTTGAAACGGTTGAAGCAAGGCACTGGCCGGGCGGCGCGCGCGGCGGGCACCCTTGGCGATCGCCGGAAAGCGTCCTCGCCCGGCGGCGAAGATCTCAAGCAATAGACTGGTGTTGCCGTAATCGCGCCGATGCAGCACGAAGGCCTGAAACAAAGACCCGCGAGCGTTCACGGCACCGGCTCAACCGCCTCCGCGCCCGTCCGATGGCCCATCTCCGTAGCCGAGACGCCCCAAGGCCGCCTCGTCGCTCGACCAGCTCTTCTTCACCTTCACCCACACCTCCAGATGCACCGGGCAGCCGAACAGCTTCTGCATCTCCAGGCGCGCCTGCGTGGCGGCGGCCTTCAGCGCCTCGCCCTGCCGACCGATGATGATGGCCTTCTGGCTCTGGCGCTCGACCCAGATCAGGGCATTGATGCGGTAGCGCCCGCCGACCGCCTCGAAGCGCTCGATCTCCACGGTCGTGCGATACGGCAGCTCCTCGCCGTAACGCTGTACCAGTTGCTCGCGCACCAGCTCGGCGGCAAAGAAGCGCTCGGAGCGGTCTGTGATCTGATCCTCCGGGAAGGCCGGTTCACCCTCGGGCAAGCCGCGCAGCAGGGCAAGCTCGAGCACGTCGACCTGATCCCCGTTCGCCGCGGAGACCGGGATCAGGTCCAGGAAGGGGTGCCGCTGACCGAGGTCCTGCAGGTAGGGCAGCAGATCCTCTTTGCTCGCGACCCGATCGACCTTGTTGACGGCGGCGATCACGGGCACGCCGGCGGTCGCGATGGCTTCGAGTGCCGCAGCGTCCTCGTCTGTCCAGCGCAGCGCCTCCACCACGAAGAGCGCCAAATCGGTATCGCTGATCGCCGTGCGGGCCGCGCGGTTCAGATACCGGTTGAGTGCATTGGCCCCACGCTGATGGATGCCCGGGGTATCGACGAAGAGGATCTGACCCTCGGGGCGTGTCTTGATGCCGAGGATGGAGTGACGGGTGGTCTGGGCCTTGTGCGAGGTGATGGCGAGCTTTTGACCCATCAGGCGGTTGAGCAAGGTCGACTTGCCGACGTTGGGTCGCCCGATGATGGCCACGGTTCCGCAACGACCGACGATGATTTCAGACATTCTTCAGCTGCTCCAGCATGGCGTGTGCCGCCGCTTGCTCGGCGCCGCGTCGGGTGCCGCCCTCGGCGCGAGTACCGAGATCCGCGTCGGGGAGCACGCAACTGACGACGAAGGTTTGGGCATGTTGATCACCGCCGGTGGCCACGACCGTATATTCGGGAAGCGGCCGGCGCTGCGCCTGGAGCCATTCCTGGAGTTGGGTTTTGGGGTCCTTTCCGGCTTGAGACGCGCTGGTCTGCGACAAGCGCGTGGCAAAAAGACGCAAGACCAGATCGCGCGTGGACGTAAATCCCGCGTCCAGGTACACGGCCCCCCAGAGGGCCTCGAAGGCATCGGCCAAGATCGAGTCGCGGGCATGACCGCCGGTGCGCAGCTCACCGGCCCCGAGATTGAGGTAGCCGCCCAGATCGAGTCCGCGGGCCAGGTCAGCCAGGGTCTCACGCTTGACCAACGACGCACGCATGCGGCTCAGGGTCCCCTCGTCCGCCTCGGGAAAGCGCGTCCAGAGCGCTTCGGCGATCACGAAACCGATCAAGGCATCGCCGAGAAACTCCAAGCGCTCGTTGTTGGCGGATCCTGCGCTGCGGTGGGTCAACGCCTGAAGGAGAAGCTCCTCGCGCACGAACTTGTGTCCGATGAGCCGAGCAAGCCTGAGTGGATCGGCGTTCACGGATCGACCTTCACACGATCGTCCCTCATTGGCCCTTGACCTCGACCTGATAGGCGAAGGTCAAAACCGAGTCGACGTTGAAGAAGAGATGCTGACGCTGCTCGTAGTCCAGGTTCACCTGGTAGAGGTTCTCGCCGATACGCCGAATCTTGAAATCCTTGGTGTTCACCTGGCTCACGCTGTTGATGTCCAGCCGCTTGCCGATCTGATTGGCGATCTCGCGCGCGCCGCCGTTGATCGGCGCCGATTGCTCGGCGACGTTGTCCATCACCGATTTGATCGTCCAAAAACCCATGTATGCAGGGCCCAGCTTGAACGCAAGGGTCACGAAAAAAATGATCAGCGAGAGAATGACGAGGATCGACAAGATCCCCGCTCCGCGTTGACGGCCGTGCAGACGCGATCTCACAAGCACCTCCGCAGGAACCGAAGCCGGCGCTCCGGTCCCTTGTGATCCGATCAATCGATCCCGTTGCCGAGACGACCCCACGCAATCGGGGAACCGTCGCGACGCCCGTCCCAATGCATCCAGATACCGAATGCCTTGCCGACGAGGTTATCCTGGGGCACGAAGCCCCAGCACCGGCTGTCGTTGCTGTTGTCGCGGTTGTCGCCCATGACGAAATATTGACCTTCCGGAACCTTGATCGGGCCGTAGGCCAACACCCGACACCCCGGCGGTAGGTCCGGCGCGTTCTGTCGCGTCAAGATTCGATGCTCGACATCGCCGAGCTGCTCGAGCGCTTCGCGCGCGCCGGTCATTTCCGCCCCCGACCCGACACCCGTATAGCGACCGATCGGCAGCTGAGGGACCGGCTCGCCGTTGCGATAAATCGTTTTGTCTTGATACGCAATCTCGTCGCCCGGAACACCGATCACACGCTTGATGTAGTCGACCGAGGGGTCCTGCGGGAATTTGAACACCACCACGTCGCCGACCTGAGGGTCGCCGATCTCGAGGAATCGGGAGTTGAGCACCGGCCACCGCAACCCGTACGCGAATTTGTTGACCAGGATGAAATCGCCGGTCAGCAGCGTCGGCATCATGGAGTTCGAGGGGATCCGAAACGGCTCCACCAAAAAGGAGCGCAGCACCAAAACGGCGAAGATGACCGGAAAGAAGGAGCGCGCATACTCGACCAGAACCGGCTCTTTGTAAGCAGGCTTCGTTCCGTCTGAGAGCGCCCCGCCGCCGACCGCAGCCTGGGCCAATCGACGCCGACGCGGGGCGAACATCACCGCATCGACCAGCCAAATCCCGCCGGTCACGACGGACGCCAACACCAAAAAGGCAGGAAAATCGAAATTCATGGGTAGGTTTATGAAGTCTCTCGGTGATTCATGGATGAGGCTGTGATCGGTGATTGGGTATCGGTTCTTCGTTCTCAGCTCTCAGAGCCGTAAGCATATCGCATTCGCCAACAACAACGACCGACGATCCTACGCCTTAAAAACCTCTAATTTCTTGAACCGCGTTGACTTAAACGTTCATTGGCCTGGCAAGGCCAATCAAACGCAAAACAACGCCGATCGCTCCGGACGCGGTTCAATCTTCAATTATCTTTGCCGACTTGAAGCACCGCAAGAAACGCCTCCTGCGGGATTTCGACACGTCCCACCTGCTTCATGCGCTTCTTGCCGGCCTTTTGCTTTTCCAACAGCTTGCGCTTGCGGCTCACATCTCCGCCGTAACATTTGGCCGTGACGTTCTTGCGCAGCGGCTTGACCGTGGTTCGGGCAATCACCTTGGTGCCGATGGCGGCCTGAATCGCCACCTCGAACATCTGCCGCGGGATCAAATCCTTCATGCGCACGGTGATGTCGTGACCGCGGTTTTGCGAAAGTGCGCGGTGCACGATCGATGAGAGCGAGTCCACCTTGTCGCCGTTGATCAACACATCCAGCTTGACCAGGTCGGCGGCCTGAAAGCGCTTGAACTCGTACTCGAATGACGCGTAGCCGCGACTGACCGATTTCAAACGGTCGAAGAAATCCAGCACCACCTCGCTCAACGGCAGCTCGTAGCTGACCTGGACCTGACCGCCGAGATATTGGAGCTGCTTTTGGACACCGCGCTTTTCGATACAGAGATTGATTACCGAGCCCAGATAATCCTGCGGCACCAGGATGTGCGCCTCGATGATGGGCTCGCGGACCTCGCGGATCTGACCGGTGTCCGGCAGGTTAGCGGGATTGTCGATCTTGATGACTTCGCCGTCCGATCGCAGGACCTCGTAGACCACGGTCGGCGCGGTCGTGATCAAATCCAGATTGTATTCGCGCTCGAGCCGCTCCTGGATGATCTCCATGTGGAGCATCCCGAGGAAGCCGCAGCGAAAGCCGAAACCCAGCGCCTGCGACACCTCGGGCTCGTAGTTCAGCGCCGCGTCGTTGAGCCGCAGCTTGCCCAGGGCCTCGCGCAGGTCCTCGTAGTCATCGGAAATCACGGTGTAGAGCCCGGCGAAAACGCGCGGGCGCACCTCTTTGAAGCCCGGCAGCTTGGGGGCCGGGGCGTCGGGACGGGTGATGGTGTCGCCGACGGGTGCGCCATCGATCTCCTTGATGCCCGCGATCATGTACCCGACCTCGCCGGCGCCCAGACGATCGCGCTCGGTCTTCTTCGGGGTGAAGACGCCGACCGCATCCACCTGTTGCGTACGCCCGGTGGACATGATCAGGATCTTGTCGCGGCGGCGCATCTCGCCGTTCATCACGCGCACCAGAGAGACCACGCCCACATAGGGGTCGAACCAGGAATCGATGATCAGCGCCTGTAGCGGAGCGTTGACGTCTCCGCGCGGCGGCGGGATGCGCTGGACCAGGGCCTCGAGCAGCTCCGGAATCCCCGCGCCGGTCTTGGCGCTGACCCGTAGCGCATCCTCGGCATCGAGACCGATGATCTCCTCGATCTCCTTGATGACACGCTCGGGCTCGGCCGACGGCAGATCGATCTTGTTGAGCACGGGCAGGACCTCGAGACCCTGCTCGATGGCCGTGTAGCAATTGGCGACGCTCTGCGCCTCCACGCCTTGGGCCGCATCCACGACCAGCAGTGCGCCTTCGCAGGCGGCCAGCGAGCGCGACACTTCGTAGGAGAAGTCGACATGCCCCGGCGTATCGATGAAGTTCAGCTGATAGATCTCGCCGTTGCGCGCCTTGAAGTCGAGCGTGACGCTCTGGGCCTTGATCGTAATCCCCCGCTCGCGCTCCAGATCCATCGAATCGAGCACCTGGCTCGACATCTCGCGATCGGTCAAGGCGCCGCTGTGTTGGATAAAGCGGTCGGCGATGGTCGACTTGCCGTGATCGATATGGGCGATGATCGAAAAATTTCGGATATGACTGAGGTCTGTCATGAAGCTGGAGGTCGCCCGGGGATAGGGTGAAGAGCGCGCGGCAGGCGTACACGCAAGCCGTTTAGGTCGGCCGGGCGCGCGAGCGGGTGTCTGAAATGAGGGCGAATCATAGCAGACACGGGCGCGATGGGCATGTGCTGCGAAACACCCGTCCCGGGATCGTCGACCAGCAATCGACCCGCCGGCCGCTAGGCCGGCGAAAGAGGTCGACTGCAAGTCGACGATCCCGGGGGAGTCGGGCTTAAACCGCGCCCGGCGCGGTATGCGTAGTCTGTTGAATCGGCTTGGCCGCGCCGGCTCCGATCATTGTCGGAGCTGGCGCGGTTTAAGAGATTAAAAATTTCCAATTCTAAACCGCGTCTCCGCTAAGAGCCGTAGGTGCACCCGACGTCGAGCTCACGCGAACGTGAGCCTACCGCTCTGGACGCGGTTTAGAGCGCCAGCTCGAGCACCTGTCGCGAGCGGGCGAGATCGACATCCTGCCGCTCGCCCAGCGCCGTCATGCCGTGACGCTTGAGCTGATCGACCAGCGGCGCGATCGCGTCGGCGCCGATCCCGTAACCCGAGAGCCGTGTCGGGACCTGGAGCGATTCGAAGAAGTCGCGGGTGCGCTCGATCGCCGCATCGATGCGCGCGTCTTCATCGCCCTCGCGCAGACCCCAGACCCGTTCGGCGTATTGCAGGAGCTTCCCGCGCTTGTCGAACCGTCTGACCTGCAACATTGCCGGCAAGACGACGGCCAGGGTCTGGGCATGATCCAGCCCGTGCAGCGCCGTGATCTCGTGTCCGACCATGTGGGTCGCCCAGTCCTGCGGCACGCCGGCGCCGATGAGACCGTTCAGCGCCAGGGTCGCCGTCCACATGAGGTTGGCGCGCACCGCGTAGTTCTCGGGCTCGGCCAGCGCCTTCGGGCCTTCCTCGATGAGGGTCAGCAGCAGTCCTTCGGCGAAACGGTCCTGCACCTTGGCATCGGCCGGATAGGTTAGATACTGCTCGGCGATGTGCACGAAGGCATCGACCACGCCGTTGGCGACCTGACGCGGCGGAAGCGTATAGGTCTTGGTCGGATCCAGCACCGAGAAGCGCGGAAAGACCAGCGGATTGATAAAGGCCAGCTTGTCGTGCGTCGCTCGCCGCGTGATGACGGAGCCCGCGTTCATCTCGGACCCGGTCGCCGGCAGCGTCAGCACGCTGCCGAAGGGAACCGCGCTCTTGAACGGTGCCTGCTTGGCCAGGATGTCCCAAGGCTCGCCCTCGAACGGGATGGCCGCGGCGATGAACTTGGTCCCGTCGATCACCGAACCGCCGCCGACGGCGAGCAGAAAGTCGACCTTCTCGCGGCGCGCGAGCTCGACCGCCTGCATCAGCGTCTCGTAGGTCGGATTCGGCTCGATGCCGCCGAACTCTAGAAAGGCGATGTCTCCGAGCGCCGCCTTGACCTCGGCCAAGGTGCCTGTCTTCACGACGCTGCCCCCGCCGTAGGTGATCAACACCTTGGAGCCGCTCGGAATCTCAGGGCCGATCGCCGCGATCTGACCCTCGCCGAAGAGGATTCGGGTGGGATTGTGGAAAACAAAGTTTTGCATTCTTAGGCTCCGTTGTGGCGCGTGCCCGTTGCTCAGGCCAGCCGGCCGGCACTGTAGTCACGCACCGCTTGTTGAATCTCTTGCATGGTGTTCATGACGAAGGGCCCATGCTGGGCGATCGGCTCGCGCAGCGGATGCCCCGCAATTAGGAGAGCCCGTGCCTCGTCCGCCGTCTCCAGAACCACGCCGTCGGCGTCCGCATCGTTGGCAAGGATGGCCATCCGCCGCGACGGGACCGCCTGACCGGCGACGTCGACCGCTCCCCGATACACGTAGATGAAGGCATTCTGCTCGATCGGAAGCGCCTGCTCGAAGCGGGTTCCCGCCGGCAGATGCAGATCCAGGAAGAGCGGCGCCGTCGTCTCGCGCGTCACGGCGCCTGTCACGCCGTGGGTCGCCCCGGCGATGACTGTGACCGCCACGCCCGCATCGGTCTGGAAGCGCGGCAGCTCGCTCGCGGTGAAGTTACGATACCAGGGCGGAATCATCTTCTCGCGGGCCGGCAGATTGAGCCACAGCTGGAAGCCTTCCATCCGCCCTTGCGCCTGCTGCGGGATCTCGGAATGGACCAGACCGCTGCCCGCGGTCATCCACTGAACGCCGCCGGTCTCGATCAGACCCTCGTGCCCGACACTGTCGCGATGCAGCATGCGCCCGGCGATCATATAGGTGACCGTCTCGAATCCGCGGTGCGGGTGATCCGGAAAACCCGCGATATAGTCGTCCGGATCATCGCTGCCGAAGGCATCGAGCATCAGGAAAGGATCCAGCCGCTGCTGCAAGGGCTGGGTCAGCACTCGAATCAGGTTCACGCCGGCACCGTCGGTGGTCGCCTGGCCGGCGACCAGTCGCTCGATCGGACGAGACTGCCGGACCGGCTCGGTTTGAAAGAGCATCTCTGTCATCTGAATCGCTCCTGGATTGAGGGTGCAAGCCCGTAACACCGTGCGACGACCTCACCGCACATCGGTGCGGTTCGTACCTCACCGCACCCTACTCGCCCACCCTAGCCCGTAGGGTGTGGTGAGGTACGAACCGCACCCGACATGCCTTTGTCTCACGCAAAGGCCGCCTCGAGATCGGCCTCGGCCTCGGCAAAACCCCGCTCGGCCGACTCGGGACCCATGTTGAGTCCTTCGGCGTAGATGAAGCGCACGTCGGTCATCCCGAGGAACCCCAGCATCGTCTTCAGATAGGGCACCTGACTGTCTGCCGGGGTATCGCGATACCGACCTCCGCGCGCCAGCGCCACATAGACGCGCCGACCCGCGAGGAGACCGACCGGCCCCTGTTCCGTATAGCGGAAGGTCACGCCGACGCGAGCGATGGCGTCGATCCAGTTCTTCAATTGCGCCGGCACGCCGAAGTTGTACATGGGCACGCCGAGCACGATCACGTCGGCGGCCTTTACCTCGGCGATGAGGGCGTCGTCGAGCGCCACGCGGGCGGCCTGCTCGGGCGTGCGCTGCTCGGGCCGTGTCGAGAGTGCGACGAGCGCGGTCTCGTCCAGAATCGGATGGGCTTGGCTGGCCAGATCGCGGACCCGCACGCGCGCCGTCGGGTTCTCGGCACGCAGACGCTCGACGACCGCATCGGCGATTCGGGTGGAGTTGGCGCCTTCGCGGCGGGCACTGGCGTTGATCTGAAGGATGTTCATGGTGTGGCTCTCGGCATCGGGTTTCTTCTGGTACCCAAGATATTGATGCCGAGTCGGTGAGAGTAGAGGCCGAATCGGATAACATTGTCCCGCCCATGGAACAATTTGAGCCCAACGACCTCTTGATCTTCGCCCGGGTCGCCGAGTCCGGCAGCTTCAGCCGTGCCGCCGAGCGCATCGGCCTGCCGAAATCGACGGTCTCGCGGCGCAT
Source organism: Thiocapsa bogorovii (assembly GCF_021228795.1). Taxonomy (NCBI): domain Bacteria; kingdom Pseudomonadati; phylum Pseudomonadota; class Gammaproteobacteria; order Chromatiales; family Chromatiaceae; genus Thiocapsa; species Thiocapsa bogorovii. The sequence continues at coordinate 4,847,817 of NZ_CP089309.1, read as the reverse complement.
CTCCGCGCTCGAAGACCGGCTCGGTGAACGCTTGATGCTGCGCACGACGCGGCGTCTCACCCTAACCGAGCTCGGCGAGCATCTGCTCACGCACGCCCGCCAGATCGCCGACGAGGTCGACGCGGTGCGAACGCTCGCGGAGCATCGCCAAGCCCGCCCTACCGGACGGCTGCGCGTCTCGATGCCGGGCGATTTCGCCACCCTGCTACTGAGCGAGATGTTGGCGAACTTCATCGCACGCCACCCGGCGGTGACACTGGAGCTGGATTTGTCGCCACGGCGCGTGGACATACTCGGGGAGGGATTCGACATCGCGGTGCGCACCGGCGCACTGCCGGACGATGCGCTGCTGGCCGCGCGCCGTCTCGCGGTCTTCCCGATCGGTCTCTATGCGTCCCGGCCTTACCTGGCCGAGCACGGCGACCCAACGCACCCGGACGATCTGCTCCGACACCGGACCTTGTGCCTCGTCGGACGCGACGGGGAAACCACGCCTTGGGCCCTGACCGCGGGGACGGCACACTGGGAGGGCCTGCCCGAGGGCCGCACCGCCGCGAACTCGCCCGACATCCTGATCCGCTTGGCCGGCACCGGGGTCGGCATTGCCGCCGTCCCGGACTGCTACGCCGCACGCGATGTCGTGCAAGGACGCCTACGTCGCGTGCTTGCGTCGTGGTCACTCCCGGCTCAAACGGCCTGGGCGGTGTTTCCCGGTCGCCGGCTGATGCCGGCGAAGACGCGTACCTTCATCGACATGCTCGAAGCGACGCTGGGCTGTGCGCCGGGAAATCGTCCGCCCGGATCTGAACCGCATCCGGAGCGAGACGCGTCGTTTTCGGGGTGACTGTTGCGGATCATCCGTCCGCGTTGATCGGCCGGGTTTGACCCGCCGAATCGGGGTCCGGATACTTCGCAGACGCCTCTTCAGCGGATCGCTGCACGGTGGTCCGATCACCTTCTCGCATCACCCGCGACCATGGCCGCTCGAAAAAAACGTTCTCGTAAAACGCTGTTGCGCCGGATAGCGCTCTCGCTCGCAGGGATGATGGCGCTGTCGGTCTTGCTGGTCCTGATCCTGCGCTGGGTTGACCCGCCAACGACCGCCTTCATGCTTCAACGCTGGATCGCCGCGCAATCCGAACCCGGCGAGCCCCCCTATGTCTATCACGAGTGGGTCGACTGGGATGTCATCCCCGGCGCAGTCAAGCTCGCCGTCATCGCTTCCGAGGACCAACGCTTCCCCGGCCACCGCGGCTTCGACACCATCGAGATCGAACGCGCTTGGCAACGGTTTCGCGAAGGCGAGCGACTGCGCGGGGCGAGCACCATCAGCCAGCAGACGGCCAAGAATCTCTTCCTCTGGTCCGGCCGGGACCCGATTCGCAAAGGGCTTGAGGTCTGGTTTACCCTCCTGATCGAGACCCTTTGGCCCAAGGAGCGGATCCTCGAGGTCTATCTCAACATCGCCCAGCTCAGCCCGGACACCTTTGGCGTCGGGGCCGCGAGCTGGCGCTATTTCGATCGCCCGGTGATGGCGCTGAGCACGTCGGATGCAGCCCTGATCGCGGCCGTGCTGCCGAATCCCAACATCTACCGACTCGAAACACCCTCGGCGACCGTCCAGCGACGCGCCACCCGGATCCGCCGTCAGATGGCGCAGCTCGGCGGCGTGTCCTATCTCGACAAGCTCTGATCGCGCCGACCTATCGGTTCAGGTACCCGAGCTGATCGACGCCGAAGGGCGTCGGGGTCAGGCCAAGCCGGGCGAAACTGTCGTTCTCGAAGCAGACGTTCCCCTCCATCAACATTTTGATTTGATCGCGCGAGATCGGGAACCAGGGGTACCGATCCAGCAGACTCGCGGTCGCCTTGATGGCCATGGCCGGGGCGGGGAGCATCAGCTTGGTCTTGCCGGACGCCGCGGCGATGGTGGTCAGGATCGCTTTCCAGCTCAAGCGCTGCGGCCCGCAGAGGCTGTAGGTCTGCGACTCGGTGCGCGACTCGCTCAAGGCCAGCACGAAGGCCGCGGCGACGTCGTCGATATGGACCGGAGCCAGCTCGAAACCGCCGGCGTTCTTGGGAAAGAGCCCGCTGTAGAAGAGCGGCGCCGGCATCGGGCTGTCGATGATGTCCTTCTTCAGCTGCGAGCAAAACTCCATGCGACCATCCGGATCGCCGAAGATGACCGAGGGGCGGAAGATGGTCCAGCGCAGACCCGATGCCTTGAGTGCCGCTTCGGCGAGCGCTTTGCTGCGCTGATAGGGCGTGCCCTCGACATGGACCCCATTGGCACTCATCAGGATGAAGCGGTCCACGCCTTGCCGCTTCGCTGCCGCGATGGTGTCCTCCACCCCGACGCGCTGCAACGCATCGAAGGTAATCCCCCGGTTCGGAAACTCGCGCAGGATGCCGATGAGATAGATCACTGCATCCGAGCCCTCCAGGCAACGGTCGAGCGCAACCGGATCGGCCACGTCACCGAGAACGATATCGCAATGTTCCGGCTGAGCGACCTTCCGCTCGCTCCCCGGTCGGACCAGAAGCCGCGGCCGATGACCGGCATCGATCAAATGCCGAGAGATGTTCGTGCCGACGAAACCGGTACCGCCGATGATGGCAACCTTCATATGAGCCTCCTTTCGCGTTGATGGGGTGTGGCGAACGACGCGCCGTCATTCAGCCGAGATCGACAACAGAACGAGCGCACGTGTGTTTTCCGCGGCATTGCGCGCCCAGCGCACCCTGCTTTCCTAAAAACCCACGTGCGCTCGGTATATCGGGGCGATCCGAACCGAGACGAGTCCTTTCCGAAGGTGAGTGTTTTGTCCAGGATCGCAAGGCAGCCTGTCCAGGTCTTGCAAAACTTTCGCCCCGCCTGAACCTGCCCTGATACACCTCAACCCGATTCCATAAGAGGCTCGAAATGTCGAAAACCTATTTGATCGTCGGCGGAACATCCGGCATCGGCGCCGCGCTGCTCGGGAAGCTTCTCGAGCGCGGCCATCGCGTGATTCAACTGTCTCGTCACCCGGAAGCGGCACCGGATCACCCGAAGGTCACCAGTCTGCACTGGGACGTCCGAACGAACGACTTCCCCGCGGATGGACTGCCGACGACGCTCGACGGACTCGTCTATTGCCCCGGCACCATCAGGCTGCGCCCCTTCGAACGGCTTGCCGAGAAAGAGTGGTCGGAAGACTTGGAGATCAATCTGCTCGGTGCGGTGCGCGCCCTGCAGGGTGCGATGAAGGCCCTGAAGGCAGCCGATTCCGCCAGCATCGTGCTCTTCAGCACGGTTGCCGTGGGGACCGGGCTTCCGTTTCACGCCTCGATCGCGAGCGCCAAAGGCGCGGTGGAAGGCCTGACGCGATCCCTCGCCGCCGAGCTCGCCCCGCGGATCCGGGTCAACGCCGTGGCGCCGACCCTGACGGCGACACCGCTTGCCGAACGTCTGCTCGGAAACGAGTCCAAGCGCACCGCGGCGGCTGAACGGCACCCCCTACGAACGATCGGAGAGCCCGAAGATGTTGCGAGCGCCGCGCTGTGGCTGCTGGAAGATGCACGCATGACGACAGGGCAAGTGGTTCGCGTCGATGCCGGATTGGCCACCTTGAGAACGAACTGAGACGGCTCGAAGCGGCTCGGCGAAGGCTCGAACCGCTTCGAAACGTGGCCGTCTCTCGAAACCTTCGCGATCGGATCAGGCGTCCGGGCTGAGCTCAGCCGCCGATTGCACGTGTTCCCGTGCTCAAGGCGCCGTGCGGAAGCGTGCGGGGGATACTGATTTGACGCCGCACCCGACGCAGGTTGCGCCGCGCGAGTCCAAAGACCTCGTCAATGGCCTCTTTTGCTGTCTTGCGCGCGTCTCGAACGACGATTTGGCGCCCGTGGGCGATCTTGGCGGAGAGCTCGCAGCGGACGCGGTGTCCGTGGAGCGGGTCGAATTCCTCTTGGATCGTGGCATGAGCCTCCAAGTCTTCACCGGGGAAGCGTGCCGCAAGCTTGGCCACTTCCGTCTCGATATGACGGCGGATATCACCGTCCAAGGCGAGGGTATCCCCGCCGATTTTGATCAGCATACTCTTCGAATCTCCGAAGACCCTACTCAAGCGAACAACCATGGTTGCCTCGTTCGATCGGGGTCAGTCTGTGAGGGCGAGCGGTGCGGAAGAACGTGTGTCGGATGAGACTCCGAACCGGAGGGGACACAACGCGAAGCTTTCGCTCGCGATGGATCATGGCGTTCGGCGCGCTGAAAAGCAAGGCAACGACACAGCGAAGAGGCGACGAGCATTCTCGAGCGTGGTTCGGGCCGGTCTCTTCGGGCGTCATCAGCCCGGAGCCGCCGCACCCACGCGTTGCCGAAGGGCCCGAAACGCGGGGCGCACGGCTCATCCAACCATCAACACCATCTCCGCGGAATTTCCGACCAGATTCTGTCGAACTTTTTAGCGGCCGACGCCTCGAAGCTCGCGAGTCTCTTCGGAGGCTCTCTGACTCCTTGTCGTGTTCCCCGCCTCCGGCGGGGTTTTTTTTGCGCGCCCGCCAAGATCCCCGAACGGTGCAAAGCAAAGGCTCATCCGGCCGATCCTACCAGTCCGGGACAAGTCGACCGCATCGGGAACCCTTCGACGCCGTCAGACTCGAAGGAATCGCAACGATGAGTTCTCCTTGTTCGCTCGCCCCGCATCGCGGGGCGTCTTTTTGTCTGCTGGACCTCTTGCCTGCCGGACTTGGGTTTCGATTCATGCCTGAAGGCGACACCATCCACAAGCTCGCGACTTTTCTGTCCGGCGCCCTGGTCGGACAGCGTCTCGACAGCGCCCGCCTGCAGGGGCGCGCCATCGCCGCGCTTGCGCAGGATCGCATCCTGGGGATCTCGAGCAAGGGCAAACACCTCTTCATCGATTTGGAAGGCGGGGCGTCGCTCCGGGTCCACCTCGGGATGTACGGCTCCTGGCACCGTTACCCGGTCGGACAGGCCTGGCAGAAACCTAAGCGCCGGGCGACACTCGTCCTGAGCGCCTCGGGGCAAGACTACGTCTGTTTCAACGCAAAAGAGGTCGAGATCCTCGAAACCCGCGGCTTCAAGAAACGCGATCAGACAGACCGACTCGGACCGGACCTCAGCCGCGATGCGCCGACCCCCGAGTCCCTGCTCCATCGCGCCCGCACACTATTGACTCCCGAGACCGAGCTCGTCGATCTCCTGCTTGATCAGCGCATCGCCAGCGGCATCGGAAACGTCTACAAATCCGAGATCCTCTTCCTGGAGAGGTGCGAGCCGCGGACCCGCTTCGGCGCCATTTCCGACGAGACCTTCGGCGCACTCTACCGAACCGCGGAACGCCTTCTCCTGAACAACCTCGGCGGCGGCCCCCGGGTCACGCGGACCGCCGACGACGGTCGCGGCATCCTCTGGGTCTACGGACGCGCCGGAAAGCCCTGCTTTCGCTGCGGAACGAGCCTATTACGGGAACGCCTCGGACAACACGCCCGATCCACCTACTGGTGCCCGACCTGCCAGTAGGGTGTGGTGAGGTACGAACCGCACCGACCCGCCGTCCGGTCGCGGCAAGGTGCGGTTCGTACCTCACCACACCCTACGACGTCCGCTCCGGTCGACGATCTCGATGCCTGGCCGGCGTCTCACCGGGTTCCAATCCGTTGCGCTCGACCGCGCGAGGCAAAACGGCCCGGCGGGCGTGTTGCGGTTCCTCTCGTCAGCACAACCGACATCCCCGTGTAGGGTGTGGTGAGGAACGAACCGCACCGATCTGCCGTCCGGTCGAGGCACGGTGCGGTTCGTACCTCACCGCACCCTACCGACGAACCCTCGGTCGACGATCTCGAGACCTGGCTGGTGTCGCACCGAGGCCGGGTCGATTGCGCCGAACCGCACAAGGCACAACAGCCAGGCGGGCGCGTCGCGCTTCCTCTAGTCAGCCCAACCGACATCGGGCCGAGCCGCCGGGGCGGGCGAGAAAAGCACGGATCGTATACACTGCGCGACAGACCACATTGTTGACGTCGATCCGCCGCATGCACACCGACCCCCTGTTTTACCGTCTGTTTCAGGAACGTCCCGCGCTGGCCTTCGACCTCGCCGGGCTGACGGTACCCGACCCCTCGGCTTACCGCATGCGGGCGATCGAGGTCAAGCAGACCGCCTTCCGACTCGACGGGGTCCTGATCCCGCCGCCGGAGCACGCCAATGCTCGGCTGATCTTCACCGAGGCCCAGTTCCAAGGCCGCCCGACCTTCTACGCCCGATGGCTGGCGGCGATCTTCCTGTATCTGTACCGCCATCGCGTCTCCCGCCCCTGGCAAGCCGTCGTGGTGTTCCCGGATCGCAGCGCCGACACCGGAATCATCACCCCCTACGAAAGTCTCATCCATTGCGGGATGCTTCGACGCGTCTACCTTTGCGATCTGATCAATGCCCAAGACCTCGGCTTCAACGCCCGCTTGGCGCGTCTGGTTATCCTGAGCCCAGAACAAGCTCCGGCCGAGGCGCGCGCCCTGGCCGCCGAGCGCGACACCACCGCCGATCCGCTGGAGACCCTCGATCTGATCGAGACAATTTTGGTGTATAAATTCCCCGAGAGAACCCGCGAGGAGATTCGAGCCATGTTGCACCTACCCGAAACCGACTTGAAGAAGACCCGCTTTTACCAAGAGGTATTCAGCGAAGGCCGCGAGGAAGGTCGCGAGGAAGGCCGCGAGGAAGCCGCACGCGCACTGGTTTTGAGACAACTCACGCGGCGCTGCGGCACACCGACGCCGCAACACCGAAAGCGGATCCAAGCCCTCTCCGGCAGTGAACTCGGGTCGTTAGGCGAAGCCCTGCTGGACTTCCGCTCTGTCGACGACCTCGAGACCTGGCTGGCGTCGCGCTGAGGTCAAGTCCGTTGTGCCCAACCGCGCGAGGCACAACAGCCCGGCGAGCGTGTTGCGCGTCAGCACAAACGAAATACCCGTCCGAGCAGCAATGTAGGGTGTGGTGAGGCACGAACCGCACCGCGCCTCGACCGTACCGCAGATCGGTGCGGTTCGTACCTCACCGCACCCTACGCAAATCTCCCGCCCCGGCGACCCGGTAGCGCACGGCCGGGAGCAAGCCCATCGGATCACCCCGCCCCGCGTTCGAAGGACGCCGAACGCGGACATCCTTCGCGAACCCGCTCAAGGCACCGCGGGCAACGCAACCTCCAAGGTCGCGACATCCCCCAACACGGCTTGGATCTCGGCAAGCGTCGGAGCCCGCGTATAGGCCGGGTCATCAAGCCGCCCCAAACAAGTCATGCGCATCAGATTCGGGTCCTGACTGTCGTCGAGCCAGAAGTGATAGCCCGGGCGGATCATCTGCGACCCGCCGCTATCGCCATGGCCGGCGAGCTGAAAGCGCACGCCCCGATCCAGGGTCGGCGTCGGCGCCCGGCTGGACACCAGCGCGATATAGTCCTGCACGCGCGTAATCTCGACCGTCCCCGCCGGGATGGTTTGGATCCCATCTCCATCGATCCGCCGCACCTCAAGCACACAACTCGTCCCGCTCTCACGCGATGCCGCCGATCCGCGATCCATCAGGAACACCCGTGCCCGCCCGGGCTGAATCTGCACCGGCCGGTGCAGCGTGAGCGTACTCCCCGCCGGGATCTCCACCCAACCGCTGTCCGCGGACTGGCGAACAAGGGTCTGGCAGCCACCGAGCAACAGGGCCAAAAGCCCGAAGGCAGTTGATCTAACGAGGGTTCGCAGGGTCATATCGATATCCGGGAAAGCCGTTGATGTGTAAAAACGTGGTGTCGGGGCCCCCGCAAATCACCTATCCGAATGATCCGCCCGCACTGGCAAAGCCGACGAGGCTCATCGATACTTAGCGTGACCTAAAAACGTATCGAATTGCGAAGGTTCGGAACGAACCCTCTCCGCAATCCCGCGGAGCTATGCTCGAACACGAAGGATTCGGGAATGGACTCGGATACCCGTCGACCACCGTTGGATCTCCGCCCAGACAGGCCGCTCATGGGAAAGGCGAGCGCCCATGTCCCCGCGGCCTCGGCCTCGGCCGTCACCGTATGCCCGTGGCGAGCGGCACCCTGCTCTGAAACCTCGGCTCCAACACCGGCGGCTCATGGCGCCACCACGGACAAGATCGACTTCCGCGACCAACCGAGGCGCTCGACCCACTCCGCGCTAGGACGACCCTCTGCGACGTCGATTGCGTCCATTTGTGACAAGTTTGTCATCGTTTCCATCGAACGCGAGCCCGAGCGCCACGCGGCGACCCCGGGATTGCGAGCCATGAGGCGGACACATGAAGGCGCGAGCACTGCTTTGGACTTTCCAAAAATACAACCCCTTAACATGGCGCCCATCTTGCGGGGTTTGAAACAGCGCACGTTGTTATCGACCAGGGAACAGAAAACGTGACCCACCTCTCGAACCGCCGCCGAGGATTTACCCTCATCGAGCTAATGGTCGTTGTGGCGATCGTCGCGATCCTTGCGGGGATCGCTTATCCGTCCTATGTCGATCACGTCAGGCGCGCTCGGATGACGGATGCGCAGATGGGGTTGATGGAAGCGGCACAGTGGATGGAGCGCCAATATACGCTAAACAACGAATACCCGAACAACTCCGGCATCACACGTACTCCAAAAGAAGCAACAAGCGATTCTGAAGCGTATTACAGAATCTCGAAAACCTCTGGCAACAGCTCTGAATACGAGCTGACAGCCACTCCGCAAAGCGGACAACAGTGGAAAGACTGTAAATCTCTTACGATAGATCATCACGGCAGACGAACCCCCCCGGAATGTTGGAGATGAGAACTCGAACATCGTACATCAACGTGAGCAATGGATTCACGCTCATCGAGCTGATGACGAGCTTAGTCGTGCTGAGCATTCTACTTGCAATCGGCATTCCCAGCTTCAAGAGCTTCTCAGACAAGGATCGTATTACGGACACGACGAATGATTTGATCACAGCTTTTCAACTCGGGCGGAGCGAAGCGATTCGGCACCGCACCAAGGCCACTATCTGCGAGGCAAACAAAGATCAAACAGAGTGCGTCAACGAATCTACTCTGTGGTCAAACGGATGGATTCTATATCGAAGCACCCCGGCCACGCCAATCCGGATCGGAACAGCACCTCTCGACGGTGTCAGGATCTCCACGAATGCATTGCGCATCGTTTTTGACGCGGCCGGCCAAGCAACGGATTTCGGACAATTCGAGATCGACTCTGACGCCGGGGAACCGCGCTGTATCCGAGTGCTTCCGAGTGGATTCATCTCATCGGAGAAGATGGCATGCCCAAAAACCGAGTAATGGAATCCATGCCAAGCCGAATAACGCTCGGCATTGTAAACCACCAATCTCAATCGGGCGCCTCACTGCTTGAGGCTTTAATCGCAATGATCGTCGTCAGCGTCGGCCTACTTGGCGTGGCAGGGCTTCAAATGCGGGCTCTTCAATCCGCTAATGAGAGCGCCGGAATTTCCAATGAGACAATCTTGGCAAACGATTTCGGCGAACGCCTTTGGGCAGTCGCCCGCGTACTCGCAGACGCCGACGAAAGCGATCGTATCGAAATCGTGACACGTACCCGGAATCAATGGATCCGTGACCATGATCGCAAGGTCGCTGTTGACGATCAAGAAGACTGCACTCTACCCGAGTGCTGTCCCGATCCAATCTGCTTTATTGACGAAGACAGTTTTGCATTGGGCGAGCGGAAATACGTTCAACCCGGTGCGCAGCACCCGTCGTACATTTTTCAGATCGATTCTAGCAACATCTTTTCGGTCGTTCTTCCAACCACAGCGTTGATCTCGGAGTCCTCCCAATGAGATCCCGAACGATAGCGACCCACCTGGGATGGCGACGCCAGATCGGATTCACGTTAGTAGAGCTTCTTGTCGCATCGGTTCTCGGATTGTTTATCATCGCAGGAGCGGCAAGCGTCTTCACCGCGAGTCGGGAGACCGCCCGTATCGGGGAGCGCGTGCAAACCAATCAAGAAGCTCGTCGCTACGTTGCCCAGACGATTTCACGGGTTGTCCGTGCCGGCGAGAGCTTTTCCGGTACAAACGAGAGCAAGCTCGTTGTCAAATTTCCGGATGATCTTCCCGATGATGTCCTGGACTGCCTCGGGAAGACTGCTGCCGGTGTGTCGAATAGCTTTACAACAGCATTAAACAAGGATACTGGGAAGTACGAGCTTCTCTGCCAACGAGACTCTGAGAAACCTCAAGCCTTGATCGATGGGCTGGCCCCTTCTTCGGATAAAAAACCGAATATGGAAGTGCAGTTACTTCGTCCAAGTCTGATCGATGACTGTCCGGAGAATGAGGAGTGTTTAGGTGAATTGCAACCCGCGAACGTCAACAACGCAACCTCGGTGCAGATTGTCATCAGAGTACCTAGCCCAGATGGAACCCCCGAGATTGACGATAAGGCTTTTATTGTGACCATGAGATGTGTAGTACTTGGTTGTAACGAGGGAGGATAATTACGGCGATGTTTAAGAAGGAGGCTGAGGCGATGACGAACTCTCGCAAAAAATCTCACCAAAAGGGTGTCGCTTTGGTCGTGGGGCTCATATTGGTTGCCGTTGCGAGCCTTGGAGCCGTTGTCGCAATTCGAAGCAGCCTTCTCCAAGACCGCATGGCGTCCAACCAGCACAACAAGTCCGTCTCCGAGATGGCGGCAGAAGCTGGAGCAGGTCGTTTCCTTGATTGGATAACAGATCAGGAGCGAACAAACAATCTCGGAACCGACTGGGAAGAAAGGGATGCGACGTGGCTCCCCGACACCCGAAACGCAACCGCGGACTTCCCGCCATTCGGATACTTCTGGATCGGCGAAGAGCCTACTTGGGCGGATAATCCGTTCGATGTAACTGTCATCGGAGAATCAACGCTGAATAACGAGGTCTTGGCGGAGACCCAGCTTCGCTTCAGCGTTTCCATCGAAGCAGGCGTATCCACTCCGATGTTTCAGCCATTCGCCGATGCCGGCGTCGTTGGCTGCGAAGGCGTCGCAACGCGCGGGAGCGGCCAGATCGACAGCTATGATTCGAGCGTGGGACCCTACAATGCCGCCAACCCGGGGCGAGAGGCACATGTGCTAACGACATCCCCGTCGGCGATGATAGAGCTTACCGGCAATGCCCCGATTTACGGCAGCGTGAACTCGACGGGCGGCGTATCCGCAACAGGCTCATCGCCGGTTTACGGTGACATCAACGCCACCGGCGAGGTCTCGCTGAAAGGTGGCGGAGTCAAGGTCTACGGCAACGTGAATACTGCAGGAGACGTAGTTTTCGAGAGTAGCGCCGAGGTTCATGGCAATGTCTCTGCGAATGGTGATATTGCTTTCGAAAATTGGGGCGCCCGTGTTACCGGCGATGCAAACGCCGGCGGCACGATTACAAGCAAGAACAAGAATAAGCCTCCCGAGGATCATGTCGGCGGATCCGTTCAAGCCGGGTCGAATCCCGGAAACACGGGTGTGCCGGAAACCCCTTGCGATCCGCTCGATATCGACGAAATTGTTTCGGAATTCGACGGCCAATTCTCAACGGGTGGGATGAACATCGGACCCTGGACTTACCGCGATCTTAAGCTTTCGCCAGACGGCGTTGACTATTACGATCCGACCTGGAACGTAAAGAGCTGGAAGACAGACAATACGCGCACGATGCAGGATGTCGATTTGTTCGGAAATGAAACCCGATTCCTCAAGGTCTCGGATTTCTCGTTGGGTCAGAACGGGAGTCTTGAAGTGACGGGCGGTGACGTTGTTCTCATGGTCGACGGCGACATGTCGATCGGCGGCAACACCGCGATTACGATTGCGCCGGGCAGCAGCCTGACCGTACTCCTGACCGGCAAGTTCGATCTTCAGGGAAGTGTAACCGTCAACGACAAAAATCCGATCGACGCATCCGGTAAAATACCGTTTTCGTTGTACTCGACGTACGAGCAGGCATCGAAAAAAGGAAACAACGACGGTGTGCAGATGCGTGGAAACACCGACCTGACCGCCGTCGTCTACGCACCGAAATCGCATGTTTCAGCCACCGGAAGCGGCGCTCTTTTCGGCCAAGTCCGCGGAAAAAGCGTCGAGGCAACAGGGGCGGGCGGAATCCATTACGACGTCCGGCTCGGCACCTTCTCTGTTCCAACGAGCGAAAGTACCGGCGGAAATGACGATGCGACGGCGGTCCGGGTGACGAGCTGGAACGTGGTCTTGCCCGTATCCGAATAAGGGAGCGTAAAACCGGGTACGGACCGCGGTTTCATACAATCCTCGTGCCGTCTGTTCTCGCGAGAAGGCGTAGGGTCAAGAGCCCACAGGGATCTCCCTTCGCGCACCAAATCGCCCAATACGTTGATCTTGGGATCGATCAGGACCACAAAGCCGCCGGCGGCACATTGGGCCTCGCGCAGCTCGTGATTAGCGCCGTAGGATGTGGTGAGCGATAGCGAACCGCACCGAACCCACCGAACCCACCGTACGCACCGAACCCGCAAAAGCCATAGGACCTGGCCATAGGGTCAGATCACCGCCGCACACCAAATCACCCAAGGCGTGGGCCGCGGAATCCATACCGGTCAGTCGCCCCCGGCATGTTGCCACGAGTCGATGACTGCGACGCCGCATTCCTCGAAGTCGCTGACGTTGCGGGTGGCCACGACAACGCCGTGCGCACGGGCGATGGCGGCAATCTGGCAATCGAACTCGCTGATGGGTCGTCCTGCGGCACGCCGTTCTGTCCCGATGCTGGCGTATTCGAGGGCAGCAGCGCTGTCGAAGGGCAGGACGCGGCCGCGGAAGTCCTCCCGCAGCATTCCGTTCACAGCCTCGGCCAGCGCCTCGCGCCGTTTGTCCTTCGTCAGGACGGCCACGCCGTCACGCAGCTCCGCCTCGCTGATCGCGGTAAGAAACATGTCCGCACCGTCCTGGCCGGCGAGCCAGGCCTCGACCGTTGGTGCCGGTTTAGCGCGCAGGATTTCGGAGAAGACCTTGGTGTCAAGGATGATCATCGCGGCATCAATCCATAACCGGCGGTTCGCGCATCGGCTCGCGGGGCGGAAGGTCGAGGTCCGCCCCCCCGAAGGCGGAGACGCGGGCGCGGATTGCCGCCACGAGGTTGACGGGCGGCTCAGGCTCGCCTACGACACGGCGCAGGATTTCCCGTGCTTCCTCTTCCATCGAGCGTCCGTGCTCGGCCGCGCGTATGCGCAGACGGCGCTTCAAGATGTCGTCGAGATTGCGGATCGTGATGCTGGCCATTGTGCCCTCCATCGGCTCCCGGCGAGATTAGGCAATGATTGCACTGCAATCAAGTGGAGCCCGGTATCGGGTGGCTTCCGGTCTCTGACCGATCAGCTGCGCACTGCAGCTCCGGGCCGCATGCGGAAACCAGGGGTCGCGGTAGGGACGGAGGTTACCCCCCGCCCCCCGCACAGATCCGTACGTGCGGAATTACCGCATACGGCTCCTGCCTCGGGTCATGACGCGAAGCGAACCGTCGGGTAGGGGTGAGCCAGTTTCACCGACGGTAGATATTTTCGAGCCAGCCTGTTACACCTCGACCAGGGCATCCGGTGCTTGTGACTACGCCGCATGAGAGACTGACGCCAGGCGCGGGTGACTTCCGCTCGGAAGCCGTCCAGGCGTTTGAGATTGCCCGGCACCGCGTGGTAGTTGAAGTAGCCCCGCAGGACGCGGCCCAGCCATTTTCCTTGCTCCGGAATTGGCGCGTGGCGCTGCTCCCTCAGTCGCCCCCGGATCGCCGCCAGCGTCGCCCGCATCCGCTTTTTGACGGTGCGTCTGACGATCGCGAATCGGCCTTTCCGGGTCTTGCCGCAGATGTGCGTAAAGCCGAGAAAATCAAACGTCTCCGGCTTTCCCAATCCCTGGCGTTTCCGGTTGGAAGCAGCGTAGCGGCCAAACTCGATCAGCCGCGTCTTCTCCGGATGCAGTTCCAGACCGAAGCGCTGAAGGCGTTCGCGCAGGTCCGCAAGGAAGCCGCGCGCCTCCACCTCAGCCTGAAATCCATACACGCTATCATCGGCATAGCGGACCAGGATGACCTGGCCGCGCGCGTGCCGCCGGCGCCATTGGTGCGCCCAAAGGTCGTGAACGTAGTGCAAGTAGATATTCGCCAGTAACGGCGAAATCACCGCACCTTGCGGCGTACCCCGTTCGCCGGGAACCCGCCGTCCTTGTTCGTCGATGACGCCTGCTTTCAGCCAGTTGCGGATCAGTCGAAGGATCCGTCGATCCGCGATCCGGTGTTCCAGGAATCGCATCATCCACCCGTGATCGAGCATGTCGAAGAACGAACGGATGTCTGCGTCCAAGACCCAGTTGACCGGCCTGGTGTCGATGGCGACATAGAGCGCGTCCAGCGCTTGGTGTTGGCTCCTGCCAGGTCGAAAGCCATAGGAGAACCCCAAGAAATCCGTTTCATAAATCGCGTTGAGGACGGTCACCACCGCCTGCTGCACGATCTTATCTTCCAAGGCGGCAATCCCCAGCGGACGCAAACGACCATCCGCCTTGGGGATGTAGACTCGCCGCGACGGCGTGGCGCGATAGGCACCGGTATGAATCCGCCGGTGCAAGTCCTCCAGCCGACTGGCGAGGCCCCCTCGTAGCTGGTCCAGGTCACGCCGTCCACCCCCGCCGCCGCGTCCCGGCGAAGCGCATGGAAGCTCTCCTCCAGTAGCGTCGGTGTGATGTGGTGCAGCAGTGCCGTGAACTGTGCCCGCCGATCCCGGCGGGCCGCTTCGCGTACGCCTTCGAGACCCATCGACACGCGATCCCGGCTCTGTGTCCGGTGCGTGGGCGCCTCTCCAGCGTTCCCCTCGGCTACGCCCCTTCCCTCCACCACCTCCGCGGGGTTGTCCCCCTTGTTCGGCAGCTTCTTCGGTACTACGAGCGTATCCGACTTCTCATCCGCGTCGATGGCGGGATGACGGCTTTGCCTTCCCCGCCCCACCCGGTCGGCGCCGGGTACGGATGAGACCTCCCAGGTCCTGTGCAAAAGGCTTCCCGGCATGCTCAGGGTCTCCGACCGCGCGGGATCGTCTGCGCACTTGCGATTAGCGCCCGCAGCCGTGTCGCCTTCCGCCTGTCTGTACGACGTCGGCATCCCGGAGTTCGTGATTTCGCGGCTCAATGGCTGGCCTGCCGGTTTCCCCTGTCAACGCTTGGAGCTACGCCTCACGGCATATCCCCCATGACTCGGGGCCGAAACGAATCGCCCTTTCTATTTCGTATCGAACTTTCATCGACTACCTCTTGCCAGTTTGTCCTGGCGCATCACGGACCACGGTTTCCCGCTATCATGGGGTCAAGGGTGATTCGATGCGTGTGTTCGGGCCTATGAGAAGCCCTTGCGCTGGCTTTCTCCAGCTTTGCGCCATGGCGGACGTCTCGGTGAGGCGCGTTTTAGTGCGCTGCTTGGCACCACCGATCCCGCTTCGACCATCAGCGCGCCGCAGCCGTTAACGGGTTGGCGGCACGTAGAGGAGACCGCCATCGCGCCAGAGTGCATTAAAGCCACGCTCCATCTGGATCGGTGAGCCCGCGCCCAGATTGCGCTCGAAGATCTCGTCATAGTTGCCCACCTGTTCGATGATCCGGCCGCTCCAGCCCTGCTCGAGACCGAGCAGCTTGCCGGTTTCGCCGTCTGCGTCCAGCAACAGTCGCAGATCGTCGCCTTGGGCGCCCGCGCGAACCTCGCCGGCGTTGGTGGAGTCGACTCCGGCCTCTTCGGCGTTGATCAGGGTAAACAGGGTCCAGCGAACGATGTCCAGCCAGCGTGCGTCGCCTCGGCGGACGGCGGGAGACAGAGGCTCCTTTGAGATCATCTCCGGGAGGATACGATAGGCGCTCTCGTCCGGCATCTCGGCGCGTGCTGCGGCCAGTTGTGACAGATCACCTGTCAGGGCGACGCAGGCGCCATCGAGATAGGCCTTAGCCGCCGCCGGGGTATCCGGAAACGACTTGAGGTTGAGCTCCATGTGATTGCGTGCGAAATAGGTTCGCGCGTTCTCAGGCCCGCTTTGCCCGGCGGCGCAGATCGGCTTACCGGAGAGCTCACGGGCACTCTGGATGCCGGTGTCCCGACGGGCCATGAACCCTTGCCCGTCGTGATAGAGGATGCCGACGAAGGTCAGATCCGGTGTGAGATCACGCGTCATGGTCCAGCTCGTGTTGCGTGAGAGCAGATCCACGCGCCCCTCGCGCAGCGCATCAAAACGGGTCTCGCTAGGGGTCGGCACCAGTTCGACCTTATCCTTGTCCCCGAGCACGGCAGCCGCGACTGCCCGACAGAAATCGACATCGAGACCACTCCAATGACCCTCGGAGTCCTTGAACGACAGACCGGGGACGGCGCCGTTCACGGCGCAGCGCAACACGCCCCGGGATTTGACCTCCTCCAGTGTCCCCGCCGCCGCGACGCCGCACAGCGCAGCCATGAGAGCCATCACCAGGCCAAGCTGAAGCTTCGGTGAGATAAGCCTTAAGTTGTGATCGGACATGGGTGCATTCCTCGCAGCGTCTAAACCGCGCTCGGTGCGGTATGCGTCGATTGTTGGAGTAGCTCGACCGCGCCGGCTCCGACAACTGTCGGAGCCGGCGCGGTTTAGAGCATTAAAAGACACTCGATTCTAAACCGCGTCTCCAGAGAGGTCGGAAAAATCCTCGAGCCCGACGCAACGCCAAAATGACGCATGTCACTCTGGACGCGGTTTAGACGGGTTAGGCGTTCAACCGAAACGGATCCGCCCCCCAAGTGCCGGATCCAAAAACCTGGGGCCGCGAGTCGATAACGCGCCGGACGCTTATGGTAGCAGCAGGGTGATACCCGCCGCGCCCAGGGGGTTGGCATGAGCGCGCCGGCGATCCCAGCGAGTGGTCTATCGGGCGGACCGCTTGATTTGGGCGGGTTTCAGTGTGCCGCCAGCTCGTGATCCAGATCGGCGCTCGAACGGAAGTCCAACCGGGCTTCAACCCATCGGCCGACCGAGGCTGCTCTGCGGATCAATTGAACCTGCCCCCTTAAACCCTCGTTTGTCCATGCCGGTCAGTCGCCCCCGGCATGTTGCCACGGGTCGATGACTGCGACGCCGCATCCATCGAAGTCGCTGACGTTGCGGGTGGCCATGGCAGCGCCGTGCGCACGGGCGATGGCGGCAATTTGGCAATCGAACTGGCTGATGGGTCGTCCTGCGGCCCGCCGTTCTGCCCCGATGCGGGCGTATTCGATTGCAGCGGCGCTGTCGAAGTGCAGGATGCGGTGGCGGAAATCCTCCCGCAGCATTCCGTCCACAGCCTCGGCCAGCGCCTCCCGCCGCTTGCCCTTCGTCAGGACGGCCACGCCGTCACGCAGCTCCGCCTCGCTGATCGCGGTTAGAAAGATGTTTGCACCGTCCTGGCCGGCGAGCCAGGCCTCGACAGTTGGTGCCGGTTTAGCACGCAGGATTTCGGAGACGACATTGGTGTCGCGGATGATCATCGCGGCATCAATCCAGAACCGGCGGTTCGCGCATCGGCTCGCGGGGCGGAGGGTCGAGGTCCACCCCCCCGAAGGCGGCGACGCGCGCGCGGATTGCCGCCGCGATGTTGACGGGCGGCGCAGGTTCGCCTAGGGCGAGGCGTAGGATTTCCCGTGCTTCATCTTCCATCGAACGTCCGTGCTCGGCCGCGCGTATGCGCAGACGGCGCTTCAAGGTGTCGTCGAGATTGCGGATCGTGATGCTGGCCATCGTGCCCTCCATCGGCTTCCAAGAAGATTAGGCAATGATTGCACTGCAATCAAGCGGAGCCCGGTATCGGGTAGCTTGCGGTCTCCGACCGATCAGGGCGGCAAGCGCCCGACCAACCCCGCTTTCGCTTCAGCGCGCTGTCGATCGGCGGCGGGCACCTCATTGAGCCTTGCCGGCCGAATCCGGAATCGTCGCGGAACATGACGAAACGGACGATCCGGGGGTTGACCTGTCGGACAGGTATAGGCTAAAAGTGTACACGAATTGACGATACCCCGATTGCTCGGCTCAAGGACGCGAGAGTCGAGAGCATCGGCATGGACGGCCCTCGACCGGCGTGGAATGGAGATTGGGATGGACAGCAAGGACAGGCGCCCGGGGAACGGATTCACATTGATCGAGCTTCTGATGGTCGTCGCGGTGGTCGCCGTCCTCGCCACGGTCGCCCTCCCGACGTATCAGGATCAGATCCGCAAGGCGCGACGCACGGATGGACAAAGCGCCCTGCTCGCCATCGCCATGGCGCAAGAACGCTTTCGCGCCAACTGCAGCCGCTACGCGAATAGACTCGATCCTACGCAGTCCGGCATGGTCTGCGACGCGACCGGCGACGACACGCTTCCCCTTGCAACGAAAAGCCCCGAAGGCTGGTACGACCTCGCCCTGAGCGACGCGAACGCGGCCGGCTTCACCGCGACCGCGACTGCGCGGGACGCTCAAGCGGCGGATCGGTCCGGCGGGGTTGCTTGCCGTGAGCTGGCGATCGACGAGAATGGTGCAAAGACGCCCGAGGCATGCTGGCGATGAGGCCTCCCGCCCCGACCCTCATGCGGCGGGCCGTCGGAGCGGGTCGCCCCGCGCGGAAGCCCAGCGACCGGTCGCAACCCCCGGTCGCGCGGCGGAGGCGGTCCGGCTTCACCCTGCTGGAGCTGATGATCACGCTCGCGGTGCTCGCCATCCTGGCGACCCTCGGTGTCCCGGCGATGCAGGACATGCTCGAGCGCAACCGGCTCAAGAGCGCGGCGCAGACCCTGATGGAAGACCTCCAATGGATGCGCAGCGAGGCCATCCGGCGGAATCGCACCCTGTCGCTCGTGATCGATGCCGATGCCTGGTGTTACGGCATCACGGCGGAAGACACCTGCGATTGCCGCCTGACCGATGCGACCGCCACCGATGCCTGCGTGCTGGAAACCGCCGGCACGTCCGTCCTCAAGCGGATCGGCGGCGGCGATTTCCAGGGCGTGCAAGTCATCTCGATCACCAGTTCACTCAAGAGTCCGCCCCGGCTCGTGCTCGAGCCGCGTCGCGCCACCGCACCCAGCTTCGGCAGTCTGACGATCGACTCGCCCGCAGGCACGCAATTGCGCGTGGTCCTGAGCAAGCTCGGCCGTGTTCGGACCTGCTCGCCGGATGGCGTGCTGCCCGGATTCGAGCCATGCTGAAACGCACCGATCGACCGCTCGGCCCGCCCGCGCGCACGCCCCGTCGGCAAACCGGCGTCACCCTGACCGAGCTCTTGGTCGGCACCACGGTCGGCGCTTTGGTGCTGATCGGGATCTCGGCGACCTATCTCCTGGGTGCTCGGGCGGCGGCTCAGAACATCCAACAGGCACGCCTACACCAGGAACTGCGCGCTGCCCTCGACCTGATGCAGCAGGACATCCATCGCGCGGGCTATTGGGCCTTTCCATCGGGCGCATCCAGCGACCCGGCGGAGAATCCGTTCCAACAGACGATCGACGGCTTCAATACCGATCTGCGCATCGGCGCGGTCGGCGGGGAGGCAGCCGCGAGTTGTCTGCTCTACAGCTACGACCTGAACGACAACGGCAAGGTCGGCTGCGGCAGCTGCTCGCCGGCAGAGAACGCGTTGCTCGACGGCGCCAATGTCGAGATGTTCGGCTTTCGACTCAGAAACGACAGCATCGAGCTGCGCATCCGCAAGGACGAAGACGACGACACCTTCGAGTGTGCGAGCGGCAGCGGCCGCTGGGAACGGCTCACCGACGACAACAACGTGCGGATCACGACCCTGCGCTTCGACATCAGGCCCCTGTCGACCCCATGCGCAACCGGGGACCTCTGCCGTACGGCACGCTCCGTCAACATCCTCCTGATCGGCGAACTGAAACACAGCCCGGACGTGCGCCTACGTCTGGATGCGACGGCAGCCGTGCGCAACGACCGCTATTTCCGTGAGGACTGACCGAGTGCGCCCCATGAGAACACCCGTCCGATCGCCCTCTTCCCAGCGCGGCGCCTTGACCCTTCTGCTTGGCCTGCTTTTGCTCATGGGCTCGACCATTCTCACGCTTAGCTCCGTTCGCGTCGGGATCATGGAACAACGGATCGCCAACAACGAGCGGAGGGCACTCGAGGCCCAACAGGCCGCGCAGGCTGGATTGGACTATGCGCTGGCCATGCTTGGCGAGACGGAGTACTCAGGCGGCACAGCGCCTGACGTCGCTGCATCGGCCGACTACACCTATGCGGTCACGGTCACGAGGCGTTCGGCTATCGACGGCTGCATTCATTTCACCTCGAGGGCAGAAGCCGAGAGCGACGCAGGCATCGCAGCGGTCGCGACCGAGTGTTTTCAGCGACAGCAATTGCTCGCCACCATGACCGGTTCCGGCAACGGGCTTCCACCGCTTGTCGTCAATGGCGGAATTCAGAATATCAAAGGCACACCGGATATCTATCCACGTACCTGCGATGAAACCGGGGAAGCGGAGGATTGGCAGTCGATCGCGGTCGCCTCGTCCGCAGACGGTATCGATCTCGACATGGGTCATTTCAACAAGAACAACAAAGACGGCATTCCGATCCCGAGCGGCGACCAGATCGCGACAAATGCCTTCGAGGGCAGCGCATGGGACTACGTCTTCGGAATCAGCAAAGACACCTTCAAGGCCCTCGCGGCAGCGGGTGATCCGCGATTCTTTTGGATTTCCGACTCGAGCAAGAAACTCAAAGATGACCTTGGCGAGCCGAACCAACCTGTCTATGTCGCCTTCGATCAGGCGGTGGGATGCCCGAAGCTCGGCGGGACCATCTACGGAATCGTCTATTTCGAAAGCCCGACCGCATGCAGGAGCCAAGGATGGGGTGGTGCGGAAATCAACGGCTCCGTGGTCTTCGAAGGCGGTTTGGATCAAATGACGGCCAATGGAGGCTTGTTCAATTGGAGCTGGGTGAAAGCGAAAAGCGGCACCGAAGGCGCTGATCTTCAGCAAATCCGGGCGGCGCGCGTACCCGGAAGCTGGCGGGACTGGGATTAGGAGGACGCGAGATGCGACCCGCTCGACAGCAACGCCAGCGCGGCTTCACACTCGTCGAGGCACTGATCGCACTCGTCATCCTCTCGTTCGGGCTCTTCGGACTGATGCAGCTCCAGACCCGCGTCATGGCCGGCGCGAGCGCGAGCAAGACCCAAACGATCGCAGCCAACCTGGCGCAACAAAAACTCGAGGAGCTTCGGGTCACGCCCTATGCCGATATCAACGGTGACAACGATGACCCCGAAGACATCTTCGCGGGAGAAGGCGGCACGACCGCGTTTACTCGGAGTTGGTCGGTCACCGAGGAGACCTCGCCACCCTACAAAGCGGTTTCAGTCACGGCATCCTGGATCGACGCACAACAGAATCCCGAATCCGTGACCCTCAGCAGCTTCATCGCCGAGTCGACCTTTGCCGCGCTGGAGCCGGTCGGCGAGGCTCCCGAGGTACCGCCCCCATCCAATGGCGGCGGTACCTCGCCGGTCATCAGCGTCGAAAACCCCTACACCGAGTGTACGAGCAGCACGAACCCTTGCGAGGTCGCCAAGAAAAAGACGATCACGCCAATATTCACCGTCACCGACGATGCGGTGTTATCGACCGACAACCTCAGCATCACCGCGTCGGGAGACGGCGCGAAAACCTCCGGCTCGATCACCTACAACACCTCTTCAGCCAAAGCCAGTCAAGACATTCTCACGCCGGCCGATAAGGGCAAAACCTTCGCCGTCACAATGAGCGCCAACGACGGCGCCAACACGACAACCATCACCTTGTATTTCAAGACCTAACAACCTAACAACGTAGGGTGCGGTGAGCGAGAGCGAACCGCACCAAACCCGAAGCGCCGACAATCGCATCCGAAGCACCGTCGCCCCGTAGGGTGCGGTAAGCGCCAGCGAACCGCACCAACCCCGGAGCGCCAACAACCGCAGCCGAAGCACCCGGTCCCAAACGAATGCCGCTTACAACCGCGCCCTAGCCCATGTCCTGCTATCGCAGATTCCAGGTTGCGGGCGGCACCTTCTTCTTTACCGTCAACTGCGCTCGACGCCGGGGACACCGGCTGCTCGTCGAGCATGTCGCACTGCTGGGCGCGAGCATGCGGGCGGTGAAGACGGCCCATCCGTTTCGGGTCGATGCCATCGTCGTTCTTCCGGAGCACCTGCATTGTGTGCTGACGCTGCCACCGGGAGACACGGATTACGCGATGCGCTGGGGCCTGATCAAGGCAGGGTTCTCACGCGCATTGCCGGCTGAGGAGACACGCTCGGCGAGCCGGCTCAAGCGCGGCGAGCGTGGCATCTGGCAGCGGCGCTTCTGGGAGCATGGAATCCGCGACGACTTGGATTTCCAGCGCCATGTGGATTACGTTCACTGGAATCCGGTGAAGCACGGCTGGGTGACCTGGGTCCGGGATTGGCCCTATTCCGATTTTCCCCCTGCAGACCGGCCGAAAACCCTCGCCACTACTGGGCTGGCGGGCGATTTCGGATTTCACGTGGGTGGCTACATCGTGACTTGCAGGAACTCCACTATCTGCGCTTGCTCGGGTGTTGGGGTACTATTCCGATCGAACTCAGCACCGTTGACGGCCACGCGATTGCGCGTGATCTGAGACAAGCAATCAATCACCCCGCGGAATGTCCAGCGTCTGTCTTCGCCCTTGCCATCGTTGGCAAAGAGCGGCGCTAAGCGCTGCTCCATGTGCCATTGCAGGTAATAGGCCAGCATACAGAGAAAGACGTGACTGCGAATGCGCTCATCGCTCTTGTGATAAACCGGGCGAATTTCCAGCTGCACGGTCTTGAGATTGCGAAAGGCGCGCTCGACAAAGGTCAGGCTCTTATAGGCGCGCACCACGTCCAAGGTTTTCATCTGCGCTTGATCGACATCGCTGGTGATTACATAGCACCCATCGAAACGCTTTTCGTGCTCCACCTTCTCGGCGTTAATCGACCAGGTGAGGCGATGCGCGCACGATGTTTCCTGTTGCGGATCGGCCTCAATCGCCCATTGGATGAACTTGCCCATCTTGTATTTGGCCAACACCTTGCCAACGCGCGCACCGAGCTTTTCGACGGTCGCGGCGCGCTTGTAGGCGGCGATCTCACCCAGGGCCTTGGTGGTGAGATCCAGCAACCGTTGGCGCGTCTGCGACTCGCGCTGAGCGGTCTGTGGATTGCGGCACAGGCAATACCGGCGGGACGGGTCGTCAGGATCGCTGACCTCATGGATATTGCGCTCATCGAACAGATCGAGGGTGATCACCTTGTTCTTCAGCAGGGTCATCATCTCGCCATGGGTCAGGGCGCCAATGGTCTGCAAGTCCGCCTCGTCTTGCAGCGCGTTAATGTTGCTGCGGGTGACCATCCCGCGATCACCGACGAAGATGATCGTCTCGATGCCGTAGCCTTGCTTGATCTCATGCACCTTATCAACCACGGTGGTTTCGTCCTTGGTGTTGCCCGCATAGACTTCCACCCCGACCGGGCAACCTTGGTCATTGCAGATCAGCCCGACAACCACTTGCTCACGACTTTTTTTGCCATCGCGGTTATAGCCGAAGGCCACCAGTTCGCTGTCTTTGTACTCGCCTTCAAAATAGACACTGGTGATATCGTAGAGAATCACATGCCCATTGCGCAGATGACGCCCGGCCAGGGCTTTTGGATCGCCTTCTGGCGCTGTAACAGCCGATCCATTGGCTCGTAGCAATGCGCCTCGACCTCGGGGGTCTCAGCGATTCCGCAAAGCTCCCACAGACAGGTATTGGGATGATGGTTGCATAACGCGAGCTTACTTCCGGCATAGACCAAGCGACCGACAATCATCGCCAGTGCGCCGCTGACCCAGGGTTCGGCGCGCGAGTAGAGGATGCGATGCAGACCCAGTTGCTTGGCAATGGCCAGGATGGCCTGACTGGCGCCGTATTCGCGGCTGTTGAGAATCCGGAAGGCCTGTGGGTCATCGACGGGAACCACGCGCTCACGAAAGGCCAACTGCAGGAGTTGGAGTTGCTCCAGTGAGCAGCCGGTGATGCGCCCATGCTGGGTGTGGCACATCTTGCCGTTGTCGCGAAAGGAGGTGCGCAAGATGCCCACCGGGCTTTTGCGGGTGGTTTGGATTTCCAGGTGCAAATTGCCATGCGCGGTCTGCATGGCTAATTTCTAGCCTATGAACGCTGATATCGCAAGCGCCAATATTTCACATGCATGGCGACATTTTGAAAAAACTTATCGGCGAGGAAGTCAGTAGCCACGCGGCCTAGCGGCGAAAAATGGCCAGATCTGCAGGGGTAAAGTCGGCCTATTCCAGCTTCCACCGGTACGTGGAACAAGGATTCCTTCCGCAGGATTGGGCCTGGGAGAGCGCCTTTGATTTGGATACCGGGGAATGATGTGCGGGTACCGACGATTCGGTGCGGTTCGCTGCGGTTCGCTGCGCTCACCGCACCCTACGGCGCACCGTCTTCGGCGGTGGTGGGTGGTCTGTAGGGTGTGGTGACGGAGGAACCGCACCGGATGGTGCGGTTTTGCGCGGTGCGGCGTTGTCTGCGGGGTTCGGTGCGGTTCGCTACGCTCACCGCACCCTACGGGGCAGCGGCTTGGTCGGCGTTGGGTGGTCTCTCCAGACCTAGCGCCAAATCGGCCTGGATGTCGGTGATGTCTTCCAATCCGACGGCGACCCGCACCAGCCCTTCGCCGATCCCGACGGCGGTGCGCTCTTCCGGGGTCAGGCGACCGTGGGTGGTGGTTCCGGGATGCGTGATCGTGGTCTTGACGTCGCCGAGGTTGGCCGTGATGGACAAGAGACGTGTGGAGTCGATCAGATGCCAGGCGCCGGCGCGACCGCCGCGCACGTCGAAGGCGACGATGCCGCCGCCTGTGCGCTGTTGGGTGCCGACCAATTGATGTTGGGGGTGATCCGGCAAACCGGGGTAATAGACCCGCTCGATTCCGCGCTGCGCCAGCAGCCATTCGGCGAGTGCGGCCGCGGATCGCGAATGCGCGAGCATCCGCAGCTCCAGCGTCTCTAGGCCTTTGAGGAAGACCCAGGCGTTGAAGGGGCTCATGGTCGGGCCGGCGGTTCTCAGTACCCCGAAGACCCCCTCGCCGACCCACTTGCGATCGCCGACGACGGCGCCGCCGATACAACGTCCCTGCCCGTCCAGATACTTGGTCGCGGAGTGGATCACCAGATCCGCGCCGAGCTCGAGCGGGCGTTGCAGGGCCGGGGTGCAGAAGCAGTTGTCGACCGCCAGCAGACAGCCGCGGCGGTGTGCAACCTCAGCTAAACCCCGGATGTCGACCATCTCGGTCAAGGGATTGGACGGGGTCTCGCAGAAGAGCATCCGGGTCTTGGGTCGAATCGCGGCGTCCCATGCCTCCAGATCACCGAGCGGCACATAGCTGGTTTGGATGCCGAACCGGGAGAGATATTTATTGAAGAGGAGCGTGGTGCTGCCGAACAGGCTTCGGGAGGCGACAATGTGGTCGCCGGCCTCGAGCAATCCCATGCAGACGGCCAGGATCGCGGACATCCCGGAGGCGGTCGCCACGCAACGCTCGCCGCCTTCGAGGCTGGCCAAACGTTCCTCGAAGGCCGACACGGTCGGGTTCGTAAAACGCGAATAGATATTGCCCGCCTGATCACCCGAGAACCGGGCGGCAGCCTCCGCGGCACTGTCGAAAACGAAGCTCGAGGTCGTAAAGATCGGCTCGCCGTGCTCGCCTTCCGGGGTGCGGTGGTGGCCGATCCGGACTGCGCGGGTTGCGAAACCGGATTCGGCCGAAACCGGAGACGCCGGTGCCGACCCGTCGGAGAACGAGGATCCGTCAGGCGGAGTTGTAGAGGTCAATGACGTTCTCGCTGAAAGAGCCGTAGGCGGTTTTGGCAACGTCATTGCGGTTCGCCTCGAGCGCCTGAAGATATTCGGGGGTCACATCCCCGGTCACGTAGACGCCATCGAAGACCGAGGTATCGAAGCGGTCCACGTGACTCTTACCCTTCTTCTGAACCGCGTCGATCAGGTCACCGAGCTCTTGAAAAACGAGTCGATCCGCACCCAGCTCGCGCGCGACCTCGTCCTCCGTTCGACCGTGAGCGATGAGCTCGCTGGCCGCGGGCATATCGATTCCGTAGACGTTGGGAAACCGCACCGGCGGAGCCGCGGAGGCGAAATAGACGCGATGCGCACCGGCATCACGGGCCATCTGGATGATCTGTTGCGAGGTGGTGCCGCGCACGATGGAGTCGTCGACCAGCAAGACATTCTTTCTGCGGAACTCGAGGTCGATGGCATTGAGCTTCTGACGGACCGATTTCTTGCGGACCTGCTGACCGGGCATGATGAAGGTACGCCCGATGTAGCGGTTCTTGATGAAACCCTCCGAGTAAGGCACGCCGAGCTGATTCGCCAGCTGGAGTGCAGCCGTGCGGCTCGTATCCGGGATGGGGATCACGACATCGATGTCGTGATTGGACCATTCCCGCTTGATCTTCGCGGCGAGCTTCTTGCCCATCCGGGAGCGCGCCTTGTGCACCGAGATGTTGTCGATGATGGAATCCGGACGGGCGAAGTAGACGAACTCGAAGATGCAGGGCGAGAGGATCGGCTGAGCGGCGCATTGGCGTGTGTGGATCTGGCCGTCGACACTGATGAAGACAGCCTCGCCCGGTGCGACATCCGCAATCAAGCTAAAGCCGATCGTATCGAGCGCCACGCTCTCGGAGGCGATCATGTACTCGGTACCCAGATCGGTCTCGCGCCGGCCGTAGACCAATGGCCGGATGCCGTGCGGATCGCGAAAACCGAAGACGCCGAAACCCGGGATCATCGCGACCGCGGCATAACCACCTCGGCAGCGTCGGTGCACGCCCGCGACCGCGCGAAAGACATCCTGCTCGTCGATCCGCAGCTTGCCTTGGAGCTGGAGCTCATGGGCAAACACGTTGAGCAGAATCTCGGAATCCGACTCGGTATTGAGGTGGCGAAGATCCTCGACGAAGAGGTCGCGCTTGAGGTCCTCGGCGTTGGTGAGATTGCCGTTGTGGGCAAGCACGATGCCGTAGGGTGAATTGACGTAGAAGGGTTGGGCCTCGGCCGAGCTGGCCGCGCCGGCGGTGGGATAGCGGACATGTCCGACTCCCATGTTTCCGCCCAATTGAATCATATGGCGCGTACGGAAGACATCCCGCGCAAGACCGTTGTCCTTGCGCAAATGGAGCTTGTCGCCCTGGCAGGTGACGATACCCGCAGCATCCTGTCCCCGGTGTTGGAGCACCAGCAGCGTATCGTACAGCGCTTGGTTGACCGGGTATTTACCGACGATGCCGACGATGCCGCACATGACTTCCTCGCCCGCGATCAGCCCCGAGGACCGAGACGGATGCTGCTGAATGGGAACAGCAGACTATACCCCGCGAGGTTGGCCCGGGACAACATCGACTGCGATCCAGCGCTCGGCCAGCCGGCCTAAGCCGAATGCGTCACACGATGTCCCCGGGCAAACAAACTGATGACCGCCGGGCGCGCGCGGAGCGGCGGCTAGCGATTGCTGGCCGGAGGACGGCAGCTGGAGGCTGGATGCCGGGAAAACCCAAGCACGGCAAGATCCTAGCACCTCGTTCCACCTTATTTTGCATGCTCAGAGCCCCCCAAAGGCGTCAGGGCAAGGCACAGACCGCGGGGAATAGTGGGTGCTATTTCCAAGGGCTGTAACGCTGCCCTGGCGCCTTTGGGGGGCTCCCGAAGGGCGAGGCGAGAAGCGTTCAGCGCCGTTGTTGCGCGAGCTTGAAAGAGGGTCACTCTTCCTGCACTCGCGCGCCTAGCCGCTGAACGCTTCTCGCCTCGCTGAGCACGCAAAATAAGGCGGAACGAGGTACTAGAGACCCTTGACCCGCGTTTGCACCTCTTCCGGCACCAGGCTGACCAACCAACCGGCGACGCTCTGGAACTGTCCGACAAGCCGTGACTCCTGCCACCAGGAATCCTCGGGCATGGGCGTGAAGGACGCCAGGAAAACGGCCATGGCGACGATCACCACACCGCGGGCGGCTCCGAAAAACAAACCGAGCACGCGATCGACCGTACCGAGCCCTGTCGTCTCGACCAAGGCCGACAGGACGGCACCGACGATGGCGCCGAGCACGAGGGTCACCAGGATCAAACCCACGAAGGCCGCAGCCAAGCGTACCGACGGCTGCGAGAGATAAGGCACCAGAAGCTCCGCCACCTCGCGGTGAAAGAGCCAGGCGATCAGAATCGCCGCAATCCAGACCCCCAGCGACACCACCTCGCGTATCAGTCCTCGCCCGATCCCGACCAAGGCGGACAAGAGGATCACTCCGAGGATGGCATAGTCGACCCAATTCATCGTCACTCCGACGCACCGTCAGTAAGGGAAACGCAGCTCGGACCGGCTCCGTCTCAGGGGTAGCGCTGTACAAAAGGCCCCTTGTACTTGCGGCCAAGCTCGGCAGCCGTTTTCTCGGCACTTGCACGCTCGACCTCCGGGCCGACACGCACGCGGTAGTAGGTGCGCCCTCCGACCTCGGCGGGCTCGACGAACGCCGAGTATCCTTCGCCTTGGAGCTTCGCCGCCAATTCCTGCGCGCTTGCCGCAGTCCCCAAGCTCGCGACCTGGGTCACGTACGAGGGCATGCCGTCGTCCCGCGCCATCGGGGGCGGCGCGACAGGAATCTGCTCCGCCGCCGGCGGCGGCTCGGTCGACGGCGCTTCATCCGAATCGGCCACCGGCTCACCGCCGGGTGCTTCGTCGACTGGCTCCGACACGTCCTGGACAGGAAGCGCCAAGGCATCGGGCTCGACCCATGCCTCTTGCGTAAACCCACCGATGCCCGAATCCGCGGGCGTCAGGAAAGATTCGGATCTGAATCGGTCGTCGACGACCGGTTCCTCCGGCGCGACCTCAGGCAACGGCGGCAACGCCGTTACCGGCTCCTCCTCGAACAACATCGGAACGAAGATGACCGCCAGCGAGACGATCACGACCGCCCCGACCAACCGCTTCTTTGCGCCTTCTTGCATAAGTCTCCACCCGCACACAGGGCGTCGCGCGCATCGCCGACGCCGTCAGGCCCTGATGAACATACCGATCACACGCTGATGTGTCGCCGCATCGGGCGACCGGCGCACGCCGGGACTGCGTTTGACCTCCTCGCCGCCGGGTCCGATACGCAGCGGCGGCGCACCTTGCCCCGAGGCTTCGGGACGCACGCGGCTTTCCGAAAACCCCGCGTGCGCTCGGTATCGTCCTGGATCCGGCCCCCGAAAGGCCGGAAGTATAGCACGCCGTTGCCGTGGCACTACCGCCAGAGCGGAAAGATCGCTATTGATTTCAATCGGATAATTCCGAATCGACAAGCCCGCGCGACGCCCGGACGCGGCGTCGTGCGGCCGGCTCCCGCCAACGAAGCCCTATACGCCCCCCCGTTCCGCCCGCCCCGTGTCGAGACGTCGCAGCGCCGCACTGACGCTCGTAAAAGAGCCGACGACCAGGACGGCATCCCCGGGCCCGGATGCGGACTCCGCGGCATCGAGCGCCACGTCGAGATCCGACGAAGTCGCCGCCGCAGGACCAGGCAAGACCGCCGCGAGACGCTCGTTCAACACCTCGACGGGCATGGCTCGCGGATCCCTGCTCTGGGTCAAATACCAATCGGTCACGAAGGGCAGGAGCGGCTCCACAATCGACGCGGGCGACTTGTCTCCCAGCACCGCGAGGACGGCGCGGAGCCGACCGCGGCTGCCGAAGGCACGCAGATTCGCGGCCAGTGCCTGCGCCGCTTCGCCGTTATGCGCGACGTCCAGGATGTAGGTCAGCGCCCCCGGAAAGACCTGGAACCGACCCGGCAGCCGCGCGCGCTGCAACCCGGCCCGAATCGCGTTGACCGACAACGGCAAACGATCGTGCAACGCGCGGAGTGCTGCGATCGCCGCCGAGGCGTTGTCGTACTGGAAGGGTCCGCGCATCGCCGGCTCGGGCAAGGCCAAACGCTCGCCCGAGGGCGCGCTCCAGATCCAACCGCCCCCGCCGCCCATGGTCCAGTCGATCTCCCGACCAAGCTGCATGGGCAGAGTCCCGCGGCGCTCCGCCTCGTCCCGCAGCCGCGCCGGGGCATCGCGTTGCCCGATCACGGCCGGGCGGCCGGGACGAAAGATTCCAGCCTTCTCGGAGGCGATCTCATCCAAGGATTCGCCCAACCAAGCCGTATGGTCCAGCCCGATCGAGGTGACCACCGAGACATCGGCGTCCCACAGGTTCACCGCATCGAGACGCCCACCGAGACCGACCTCGAGGATGACGACATCGGGCGGGCTCTGCACGAAGATATCGAGCGCCGCCAGGGTGCCGAACTCGAAATAAGTCAGCGCCGCCTCGCCGCGCGCCCGGTCGATCCGCTCGAACGATGCGCAAAGGAGCGCATCGGAGACATCCTCCCCGTCGACCCGCACCCGCTCGTTATACCGCAGCAGATGCGGCGAGCTATAGACGCCGGTGCGATATCCGGCAGCACGACACATCGCCTCCGCCATCGCGACACAGGAGCCCTTGCCGTTGGTCCCGCCGACCGTGATGAGCGGAAACGGTAAGGAGGCCGGCCCCAAACGCGCCCAAACGGCGCCCACCCGTTCCAGCCCGAGCGCAATGGCCTTCGGATGCAACTGCATCTGCCAGCTCAACCAGGCATCGAGGTTGTCGAAGCGACTCATGTCGGCCACAACGCCTCCGGATCAGGCAGCCACGCGGACCGACATCCTGCACCGGGCAAGCCCCGACACACCCACCCTCTCACACGCATTCGACACCCTGAATCGCGTCCGCCCCAAGGCCCGCAAACCCGTGCAAACCCGCCCCAACCCGCGATCCGTCCAAACCGCAAAAAGACGCGATTCAGACGGGCACAACGGTGCGGACATACCGCGGCCGATGCGTCAAGATCGCCAGCAGATCGGCGATGCGCTCGCGCAGGTCGCGGCGGTCGATGATCATATCGAGTGCGCCTTTTTCGATCAGGAACTCGCTGCGCTGAAAGCCATCAGGCAGCTTTTCGTGAACCGTCTGCTCGATCACGCGCGGACCGGCAAAGCCGATCAGTGCGTTGGGCTCGGCGATGTTGAGATCGCCGAGCATCGCAAGACTGGCCGATACGCCCCCCATGGTCGGATCCGTCATCACGGAGACGAAGGGGAGCGCGTGCTCGCGCATGCGCCCCAGGGCCGCGCTGGTCTTGGCCATCTGCATCAGCGAGAAAAGGCTCTCCTGCATGCGCGCACCGCCGCTCGCCGAGAAGCAGACGTAGGGCGAATTTTGCTCGAGCGCCGCGTCGACACCACGCACGAACCGCTCGCCGACAACCGAGCCCATGGAACCGCCCATGAAACCGAACTCGAAGGCCGAGGCAACGATCGGCTGACCTTTGAGTCGACCACGCATCACGATCATGGCCTCCTTCTCGGAGGACTGCTTCTGGGCCTGAACGAGACGGTCTTTGTACTTCTTCAGATCCTTGAATTTAAGCGGGTCCAGAGACTCGAGATCGACTCCGATCTCCTCGCGTCCTTCCGGATCGAGAAAGGTCTCGAGCCGGCGCCGCCCGCTCAAGCGGTTGTGGTGATTGCACTTGGGACACACCTCGAGATTCCGCTCAAGCTCGGCCCGGTAGAGGATGGCCTGACAGCCCGGACATTTGGCCCAAACACCTTCGGGCACCGCCCGCTTGGTGCTCGCATCGGTACGAATGCGGCTCGGGATCAGCTTCTCGAACCAACTCATACTTTTGTCCATCGCCTGTTTGAGGCTCGCTGCGCGATCGCCCTTGAGGTCATCCGTGGGTCGGCCCGACGGCGTCTGGCTCTGCCCATTTTGGCCGGAAGCGGTTTTCCCGGGTCCATTCAAGGTGGATGCGGTGGGTTTATCCAAACGCGTCAGCGCATGGCGGACTCGACTTGGGGGCTTAGGCGACATGGGCATCCACCTCGTCGATGGCCTGGCGCAGACCGGTGAGAAACTCGGCGACAGCCTCCGGTATCCGCTCCGGGGTCGCAGCAAGCGCCTCGATGCGGCTCACGATGGCGCTGCCGACGATCACCGCGTCGGCGACCCGGGCGACCGAGGCGGCGGTTTCGGGGTTGTTGATGCCGAAGCCGACCCCCACCGGGAGCCGGATCAGCGACTTGATGAGACCGACCTTCTCGGCCACTGCGCCGGTGTCCAGATTGCCGGCCCCCGTCACGCCCTTGACCGAGACGTAGTAGACGAAGCCGGAGGCGACCTCGCCGATCCGCGAGATGCGTGACTCGGTGGACGTCGGCGCCAGGAGATAGACGAGGTCCAGCCCCTGCGCCTTCAGCATCTCGACCAGCGCGTGGCCCTCCTCGGGCGGCACGTCCACGATCAAGGCGCCGTCAAGGCCGGCGGACTTCGCCGCGACCGCGAAGGACGCGTACCCCATCACCTCGATCGGATTGAGATAGCCCATCAGGATCACCGGCGTCTCGGTGTCCTCCTGGCGAAAGCGCCGGACCATGTCGAGCACGTCGTCCAGCGAGACCCCTTGGGCCAGGGCGCGCTCGGTCGCCCGCTGGATGACCGGACCGTCGGCGATCGGATCGGAGAAAGGCACGCCCAGCTCGATCAGATCCACACCGGCGGCGACCATCGCGTGCATCAGCGGAACGGTCACGTCGGGCGACGGGTCGCCGGCGGTGACGAAGGGGATGAGCGCGGTGCGACCCCGGTCGCGCAGCTGCTCGAAACGTTCGGCGATTCGACTCATAGGACCAACCCGTCGTGACTGGCGACCGTGTGCATGTCCTTGTCCCCGCGGCCCGAGAGATTGACGATGATCGTCTGATCCTTGCGCATGGTCGGGGCAAGCTTGTGCACGTAGGCCAAGGCGTGACTGGACTCGAGCGCGGGGATGATGCCCTCGGTTCTGGTCAAGTGATGGAAGGCGCTCAATGCCTCGTCGTCCGTGACCGAGTCATAGCGCGCCCGCCCGCTGTCCTTCAGCCAGGCGTGCTCGGGGCCGACACCCGGATAGTCGAGTCCGGCCGAGATGGAGTGGGTCTCGACGATCTGACCGTGGTTGTCTTCCATCAGATAGGTGCGGTTGCCGTGCAGCACGCCGGGCCGACCGGCGCAGAGCGGCGCGGCATGGCGTCCGGTCGCCAGGCCGTCGCCGGCGGCCTCGACACCGTAGATGGCCACGCCTTCATCCCCGATGAAGGGATAGAAGAGGCCGATGGCGTTGGAGCCGCCGCCCACGCAGGCGACCAAGGCATCCGGCAGGCGCCCGCTGCGCTCGAGCATCTGCGCGCGAGCCTCGCGACCGATGACCGCCTGGAAGTCCCGGACCATCGCCGGATAGGGATGCGGGCCGGCGACCGTGCCGATGATGTAGAAGGTGTCGTCGATGTTGGTGACCCAGTCGCGCATCGCCTCGTTGAGCGCATCCTTGAGGGTACGCGAGCCGGAGGTGACCGAAACCACGCGCGCGCCGAGCAGTCGCATCCGATAGACGTTCGCCTCCTGACGCGCGATGTCGACCTCGCCCATATAGACGACGCACTCGAGCCCCAGACGGGCGGCGACGGTCGCGCTTGCCACCCCGTGCTGACCGGCCCCGGTCTCGGCGATGATGCGGGTCTTGCCCATGCGGCGCGCCAGGAGGGCCTGGCCGATGGTGTT
Organism: Thiocapsa bogorovii; assembly: GCF_021228795.1. Classification (NCBI taxonomy): domain Bacteria; kingdom Pseudomonadati; phylum Pseudomonadota; class Gammaproteobacteria; order Chromatiales; family Chromatiaceae; genus Thiocapsa; species Thiocapsa bogorovii. The sequence goes on along the minus strand of NZ_CP089309.1, from coordinate 4,814,012 downwards.
GTTGACCTTGTGCGCGCCGGTGTGATTGAGATCCTCGCGCTTCAAAAAGATCTGCGCGCCGCCCAGCTCGCGGCTCCAACGCTCGGCGTGATAGAGCGGCGACGGCCGCCCCACATAGTCCTGTAGGTCGGCATCCAGCTCGGCCTGAAACTCGGGATCGGCCATATAGCGCTCGTAAGCCCTGCGGAGCTCTTCGAGCGGATGCATGAGGGTCTCCGGGACGAACATCCCGCCGTAGGGTCCGAAGTGACCGCCGGCGTCCGGCCAATGGTAGGCACCCGACGATGCGTTAGGTGCGCCGGCCGAACCGAAGCCGTTCCGGCCGAATTGATCAGGAGATGTCGACATGGTTCACCCTCTGCATAAAATCACGAATCTTGTCTCGGTCCTTGACGCCCTTCGACGCCTCGACGCCGCCGCTCACGTCGACGCCGAACGGACGGACCCGACGGATCGCCTCACCGACATTGTCCGCATCCAGACCGCCCGCGAGGACGATCGACCGCGCAAGTGCCGTCGGGATCCGATCCCAATCGAAGCGTTGTCCGGTCCCGCCCGGGCGAGCGGGATCGAACGCGTCGAGTAAAAGCCCGGCGGACCCTTCGTAACGCCTCTGCTCCTCGGCGAGATCCACGCCCGGACGCATCCGGATCGCTTTGATCCAGCGCCTTCCGAAGGATGCACACAGTTCCGGGGCTTCATCGCCGTGGAATTGCAGCAATTCAAGCGGAATCCGGTCCAGCGTCGCGCGGATCTGCTCGGGAGAGGCATCGACGAAGAGCCCGACCGCCGTCACGAAGGGCGGCAATCCGGCACAGAGGTCGCGGGCATCCTGCGGCGACACCGCCCGCGGACTCGGCGGATGGAAGACGAAGCCGACCGCGTCGACACCCGCGATAACCGCCGCATCCACGTCGGCCCGACGCGTCAGGCCGCAGATCTTAACGCGGGTTCTCATGATTGGCGAATGCCGGCTGAACCGCCTCCTTGAGCGACTGACGCACGCAGGTCGCAGCATCGCCCGCCCGGGGACAGGCGAGGGTCGAGTCGACACGGTTCAGGTGATGACAAGAAAAAGCGTGGGACATTGTGCTGGTCCGTCTATGGTGCAGGTTCCCGGCCGGAGGGCAGTCGAAACGCTTCCGGGTAGTCGGCGCGTACGAAATAGAGCCCTTGGGGTGGGGCGGTCACACCGCCGAGGCGGCGGTCGCGCAGCTCCAGGAGCTCGCGCGCCCACGCGATCGGCGCCTCGCCGCGGCCGATCGTCATCAGCACACCGGCGATGTTGCGAACCATATGGTGCAAAAACCCGTTCGCACCAACCCGCAACTGAATAAGGCCATCGCTCTCGGCGAGTTCCAGATAATGAAGATGGCGGATGGGACTCTTCGCCTGGCAGGCCACCGCGCGAAAGCTGGAGAAGTCGTGCACGCCGACGAGAGCCTGTCCGGCCTCGCGCATGCGTTCGATGTCCAAGGGCCGGTGGCTCCAAACGGCGCGGTCGCGCTGCAGGGGCGAGCGCGTCGCGCGCACCATGATCAGGTAGCGGTAATGACGAGCCTGCGCGTCGAAACGGGCGTGGAACCGCGGATCGACGGGACACGCCCAGCGCACGGCGACATCGGGCGGAAGATTCACGTTGGTGCCGAGCACCCAGGCGCGCTCGGTTCGACGCGCCGCGGTGTCGAAATGCACCACCTGCGCTTCGGCATGCACGCCGGCATCGGTGCGTCCGGCACACTGGACACGGATCGGGTGATCAGCGACGCGGCTGATCGCCTCTTCCAGCGTCGCCTGCACACTGCGAACTCCGACTTGGATCTGCCAACCGCGAAAGGCCGATCCATCGTACTCGATGCCCATCGCGATCCGTTGCGAGCTCGCCGCGGCAACCGGCCTCGCTCCGTCGGGCTCGGGCGTAGCCCCCGGCCTCTGCTCGGATATCGTCGTCGTTGTCGGCACGCTGGTCGGCACCCTTCTCGGCACAGGGTTCACCTCGGCTTTCAGGCGAGTGTCCTCAGCATATCCTGCGCCTCGATGCGCTGCTCCTCGCGGCCGTCCGCGATGACCTCTTCGAGGATCTCCCGCGCGGAGGCAACGTCGTCCATGTCGATGTAGGCCCGCGCCAGATCGAGCTTGGTGGCGTTCTCGTCCCAGATCCCGGAGTCCATCGCCCATTGGTCGGACACCCCGTCGATCGGTTGCTCGGCCACATCCGGCAGGGGCTCGCTGCCGGGCGCCTCGCCTAAGGCAGTCCCGACCGGGTCCTTGGGCAGCGTCGGACTCGGCAGCGACTCATCGGGCTGAGCTTGCGACGTGGCCACGGGCGCCGAACCGGCCTCCAGGAAGGCGTCGAGATCCACATCGTGGGAATCGCGAAGATCGTCCAGCGTCAGGACCAAGTCGGATTCTTCCGAGAGCGCGCCCCGTCGATCCCGAGCATCGGTGTTTGGTGGTGCGGGTGGTGCGGACAGATCCTGCAAATCGGACAACTCGGGCAGATCGGGCAAACCGTCCAAGGCCGAATCGTCGAACAGCAGTGGAAAATCCTCGTCCTCCGTCGGCGGAGACGGCGTCTCGGCCACACGGGACGGTTTAGCCGCCCCCGGGGTCGGAACCGGACCGATTGGTGGCTCGATCTCACCGAGATCGAGCCTGAAGAAGTCGTTTTCGTCCCCGCGAGGATCGCCGGCCGACGCATCGGCGGCACCCTCCAGAGCAGCAAGGCTCGGACCCGTCTCCGGTGCCGATATGCCGGTCGCCTCGGTAATCGGCATGGTGGCCCCGGGGTCCCAGGTCCCACCTTGCTCGACCACCGCGGCGATCGCGCTCAGACGCTGCCAGCGTGCCGGATCCAGGGTGTCCGCGCCGGCGGCCCTGAGGTCCTGCATGAGCTTGCGCAGGGCTTCGGGGTTTTCGGATCCGGCGTAGACCTCCGCCAATTTGAAGCGCACGTCGAGACGTTCGGGCGAGCGTTTGAGCTCGCGCTTGAGCAGCTCCTCGGCCTCCTTGTAACGACCGTAGGCGATGTAGATGTCGGCCTCGGAGACCGCATCGGCCTCGTCGGTTTCCGTTTCGAAATGCCCGAACGAGGTCAGCTGTGAGGACGGCGTGAGCAACTCGGACTCAACCTTCGGCTCGGGCGCAGCGAGCCCCGGCTCGCTCGGTGGGGCACGTTCGGCATCGGCCGACGACCTGGCCACGACATCGGCGGGCCGCCGTTCGGAGGCAGCCGGCTCCGGCGCGTCAGGCCGGGAAACAGCGGCCTCGGGCGACGGCTCGGACTCCGGGAAGTCGAGCACGGCGGAGTCGATGCTCCATTCGTCTTCGTCCCCCTCCTCCTCGCGGCGCCGACGACGCGCCGAGACCAAGGAGAACACGACGACCCCGACGGCGGTCACCCCGGCAAAGCCCGCCAGCGGGAGCAGATAGTCGTGCCAAGCCGAGGTCGCCCCGGGGTCGGTTGTTACCGAAGCCTCGATCTCCTCCACGTCGACCGCCGCCGGCGCGGCGCTCTTGTCGCCGCCCGCGACGCTGGCGAGCTCCGGCTCGGCGACGCTTGTCTCGGCGTCCGCATCGACAACGACCGCCAAAGCCCCGTCGGGAGTAGCCTCGATCGCCTCCGTGATCGATTCCGCAGTCGGCTCCGTGATCGGCTCATCGCTGCCGCTGGCGGCGATGGCCGCCTCGACGGACGCCGGATCGAGCGCCTGCTCCGGACCTCCGACATCGATCTGGATCCCGAGCGATTCGCCCGTGGAATCCCCTTGAAGACGTGCCAGCTCGGCGTTTCTCAGTTGCAACAGGGTCTGGATGTCGGCGAGCTGCGCCTCCAGCTCCCGAACGCGGCCGCGAAGTTCTTCGGTCTCCTGCCGGGCGGACTCGCTCGCCTCGATCACCAGCAGAAGCTCCTGCTCCAGATCCGTCTTCTCCGACGGCGAAGCACCCGAGTCCGTTGCGGCGTTATCGGCGGACGGGCTCGGCGTTGCCTCGCCGGCGCCGGTCACCGCACCGGCGGCCGCGCCCGCGATACGCAGACGCGCGCTTTGCGCCGCTTCGGCGTCGTCGATCAGCGCAACCTCGGTGATCGGGGATCGACGCACCGCATCGCCCTGCAGCGCGGCCTGAAGCTCCGCCGCCGCAGCATCCGCGTCCAGCGCAAATAATTCAGCGCGGGACGGAACGACCAGCGTCTTCCCGGCGATCAGACGGTCGATGTCGCCTCCGATAAAGGCGTCTTGATTGTTGCGATAAAGCGCCAGAGCAGTCTGAGCCGTTGTCGCTCCTTCCGACTGGCCGCCGCGCGCCAGCCGCAACAGACCTGCTCCCGAAGGCACGGGACCGAAATAGGCGGGGAAACCATCCGGCCCGGTCGGGATCCGGCGGGCGGGCGGCGATGCGGTGCGATCGGCAGCGTCGCTGCGCTGCGGCGCCGGTTCGGAGCGCGCGCTCGATCGCGGTCTCGACACAGGCGCCGCCGCTCGCCGATCCGCGATGGCGGGCGGTTGCACCGCAGGTGCACGTCGCTCGGACATCGACGGCGGATCCAGGAGGACCGTGAACTCCTTGACCATTTGGCCGGCCGGCCAGACGACCTCGACGAGAAAATCCATGAAGGGCTCGCGGATCGGCTCGCGACTCGTCACATGGATGACCGCACCGCCGCTCGCAGACGCCTGCGGCTTGAAGACGAGACCGGTCAGAAAGTGGTAACGCTCGATCCCTGATTTCGCAAAGGCGTCGGCGCCGGCGAGGGTCGCCTTGATGGTATCGAGCTCGTCGGATTTGACATCGAAGAGATCGATCTCGCCGACGAAAGGCTGGTTGAGGGCGGACTCGGTGCGTAATCCTCCGAGGCCGAGGGCAAATGCGTCCGCGCCGATCAAGGCAAAGATGACGATCGACGCCTGAATGACCTGACGAGACATCCATCTCCCTCGTGCGCTGGCGGCATCGCACCGCCGGAATTGGGAAAGCCGGCGGCCGATGGCTCGTCCGGCCCGAATTTCCCTGAAGCTCTCGGACTATATCCGAACGCGTCGGTGCACACCAAGAACCGCTTCGGTCTCCGGGGGTCGAGCGCGACCGGATCAGTGCGCGAGCAGGATGCGCAGCATGCGTCGCAGGGGCTCGGCCGCCCCCCACAGCAACTGATCGCCGACCGTGAAGGCCGTGAGATAGCGCTCGCCTAAGTTCATCTTGCGCAGTCGACCCACCGGGACCGTCAGGGTACCGGTCACCGCGGCCGGAGACAGGGCCTGCATCGTCTCCTGCCGATCGTTGGGGACGAGCCGAACCCAGTCGTTGGAAGCCGCAATCATCTCTTCGATCTGCGAAATCGAGCAGTCGCGCGCGAGCTTGATGGTCAGCCCCTGGCTATGGCAACGCATCGCACCGACGCGCACGCAGAGCCCGTCGATCGGCACCGGATCCGCCTCGCGACCGAGGATCTTGTTGGTCTCGGCCATGCCTTTCCATTCCTCGCGGCTCTGGCCGTTCGGCAGGGCAGTATCGATCCAGGGGATCAGACTACCGGCCAGAGGAACCCCGAAGTTTTCGGTCGGGAACGCGGTGCCGCGCATCGTCTCGGTGACGCGGCGATCGATCTCCAGGATGGCCGAGGCCGGATCGGCGAGCAGCGGCGACACCGCACCGTGCAATGCGCCCATCTGCGACAGCAGCTCGCGCATGTTCTTGGCACCCGCACCGGAGGCCGCCTGATAGGTCATGGCACTGACCCATTCGACCAGACCCTCGCGGAACAGACCGCCGATCGCCATCAGCATCAGGCTCACGGTGCAGTTGCCGCCGATGAAGTCGCGCTTGCCCTCCTCCAGTGCGGCATCGATCACGGGCTGATTGACGGGGTCCAGAATGATGGTCGCGTTCGGATCTATGCGCAGCGCCGAGGCCGCGTCGATCCAATACCCGTCCCAGCCCGTCGCGCGCAGCTTGGGATAGATCGCCTTGGTATAGTCCCCGCCCTGACAGGTCAGGATGAGGTCCATCTCGCGCAGTGCATCGATGGACTCAGCATCCTGCAGAGGGCTTGCGCCCCGCCCGACGTCCGGACCCGGCTGACCGACCTGCGAGGTGGTGAAGAAGACCGCCTCCGGGATCAGATCAAAATCGCCTTCCGCCCGCATGCGGTCCATCAAGACCGACCCGACCATGCCACGCCAGCCGATGAATCCGACACGCTTCATTGAGTTACTCCGCAATCGTGGATCGTTGTGTCTGTTGTTGGGATTTCTGTTGCCTGGTGCTTCCTGCGACCCGACACCTAAGTCGGTTTTGCGAAGCCGTGCGACGCACAACTGAACGTCGGCGCAAGTTGCGGGCCGGCGGCTCCTAGAGCGCCGCCACCACCGCATCGCCCATTTCGGCCGTGCCCACCTGGCGCATGCCGCTCGACATGATGTCCGCGGTGCGCAGGCCTTGGTCGAGGACACTGGAGACCGCGGCCTCGATGCGCTCCGCAGCCGGTGCGGCGTCGAGCGAATAGCGCAGCATCATGGCAACCGAGAGGATGGTGGCGAGCGGATTGGCGACACCTTTGCCGGCGATGTCCGGCGCGGAGCCGTGGATGGGCTCGTACATGCCCTGCCCTTTCTCGTTCAGCGAGGCCGAGGGCAGCATGCCGATGGAGCCGGTCAGCATGGCGGCACAGTCCGAGAGGATGTCGCCGAAGATGTTGCCGGTGACCATGACGTCGAACTGCTTGGGCGCACGCACCAGCTGCATGGCGGCATTGTCGACGTACATGTGCGAGAGCTGAATCTCCGGATAGTCGGCGGCCGTTTTGGTCGCGACCTCGCGCCACATCTCGGTACATTCGAGCACGTTCGCCTTGTCCACCGAGCAGACCTTCTTGCCGCGCTTCATGGCGATGTCGAAGGCGACGCGACAGATGCGCTCCACCTCGGACTCGGTGTAGACCATGGTGTTGAAGCCGCGACGCTCGCCCGACGGCAGGGTCTCGACCCCGCGCGGTTGGCCAAAGTAGATGTCGCCGGTGAGCTCGCGCACGATCATGATGTCGAGCCCGGAGACCACCTCGGGCTTGAGAGTGGATGCATCGGCCAGTTGCGGGTAGAGGATCGCCGGACGCAGGTTCGCGAAAAGGCCAAGACCCGCGCGCAAGCCGAGCAGCCCCTTCTCGGGCCGCTTGGAGATATGCAGCGGCTCCCACTTGGGTCCGCCGACCGCCCCGAGCAGGACGGCATCGGATGCGCGCGCGGCCTCGAGCGTCTCCTCGGGCAGAGGATCCCCCGCGGCGTCGTAGGCCGCACCGCCGACCAGACCGTCGTGCAGGGCCACATCGATGGCCCCTTCGGCTTGCAGGACATTCAGGACCTTGACGGCCTCGGCCACGATCTCCGTGCCGATCCCGTCACCCGCCAGCACCAATATCGTCTTGCTCAATGGCTTGTTGCTCAATGGTTTCTCGCTCGATCAGATCTCTTGGATGATTTTTCGCCCGGTCACGATTCAGAAACAAGGTGAACACCTCATCAGATTGAACCGTAGGCCGGGGTGAGCAGAGCGAATCCCGGCATCCCCGACGTAGGCGCCCTGCCGGTGTTCGCACACTCAACCGGCAATCGCAAAGAGCCAGGGCGCCTCGCGCCGACGGCGCTCCTCGTATGCACGGATGGCATCGGCCTGCTCCAGGGTCACGCCGATGTCGTCCAGACCCTTGAGCAGGCGTTCCTTGTTACCTGCTTCAACCTCGAACGCAATGCGAGTGCCGTCGTCCAGCACGAGCACCTGGTCGGGAAGGTCGACACCGATCTGCAGCGCCTGCGGCCCGACCGCTCGGGCGAAGAGGTCGTCGACAACCTGCGGCGCCAGAACGATCGGCAGAAGACCGTTCTTGAAGCAGTTGTTGTGGAAGATGTCGGCAAAGCTCGGGGCGATGATGACGCGCAGCCCGAAGTCCGCGATCGCCCAGGGGGCATGCTCGCGCGAGGAGCCGCAGCCGAAGTTCTCGCGGGCGAGCAGGATCTGCGCACCCGCGTATCTCGGATCGTTCAGCACGAAGGTCGGATTCAGCGGCCGGTGCGTGCAGTCCATCCCCGGCTCGCCGTGATCCAGATAGCGCAGCTCGTCGAACAGGTAAGGCCCGAAACCGGTGCGCGCGATGCTCTTCAGGAACTGCTTCGGGATGATGGCGTCGGTATCGACGTTCGAGCGATCGAGCGGCGCGACGATACCGGTAAAGTTTTGGAAGGGTTCCATCAGAGCTCCCTCACGTCGACGAAGTGACCGGTCACCGCCGCGGCGGCGGCCATCGCGGGGCTGACCAGATGTGTCCGACCCCCTTGACCCTGTCGGCCCTCGAAGTTGCGGTTGGATGTGGAGGCGCAGCGCTCGCCCGGCTCGAGCCGATCGGCGTTCATCGCCAGACACATTGAGCATCCGGGCTCGCGCCACTCGAAACCGGCATCGGTGAAGATGCGGTCCAGCCCCTCGGCCTCGGCCTGTGCCTTGACCAGGCCCGAGCCGGGCACGACCAGCGCCAGCTGAATGCTGTCGGCGACCTTGCGCCCCTTCACGACATCGGCGGCGGCGCGCAGATCCTCGATCCGCGAATTGGTGCAGGAGCCGATGAAGACCTTGTCCGGGCGGATATCCCGAATCGCGATGCCGGGCTCGAGCCCCATGTAATCCAGCGCCCGGCGGATCCCGGCGGCGCGCACCGGGTCGGTCTCGGCTTGCGGATCCGGAACCCGACCGTCGATCGGGACCACCATCTCGGGGGATGTCCCCCAGGTGACCTGCGGCTGGATCTTCGCCGCATCCATCCGCACGACGCGATCGAACCGCGCATCCGGGTCGCTGACCAGGGTGCGCCAATGGTCTGCTCCCTGCTCGAAGAGCTCGCCGGTCGGGGCGTAGGGACGGCCGCGCAGGTAGTCGATCGTCTTCTCGTCGACGCCGATCAGACCCGCCCGTGCACCGGCCTCGATGGCCATGTTGCAGACGGTCATGCGCCCTTCCATCGAGAGTGCACGGATGGCGTCGCCGGCGAACTCGATCACCGAGCCGGTCCCGCCGGCCGTACCGATCTCGCCGATGATGGCGAGCACGATGTCCTTGGCGGTCACGCCCGGACCGACCTGCCCGTCGATGCTGATCAGAAGGGTCTTGGACTTGCGCTGGATGAGGCACTGGGTCGCGAGCACATGCTCGACCTCGGAGGTGCCGATCCCGAACGCAAGCGCACCGAAGGCGCCGTGGGTCGCCGTGTGGGAGTCGCCGCAGACGACGGTCGTGCCCGGGAGGGTAAATCCCTGCTCAGGACCGATCACATGCACCACGCCTTGGCGCGGATCGGACATCCGAAACTCGGTGATCCCGAACTCGGCGCAGTTGCTGTCGAGCGTCTCGACCTGGATCTTGGAGACCGGATCGGTAATGCCGGCGGCGAGATCGCGCGTCGGGACGTTGTGATCCGGCACGGCCAGATTCGCCGCAACCCGCCACGGGCGCCGACCGGCCAGACGCAGACCCTCGAAGGCCTGCGGCGAGGTCACCTCATGCACGAGCTGACGGTCGATGTACAGCAGGGCCGTGCCGTTCTCGTCGAGATGGACGACGTGTTCGTCCCACAGTTTGTCGTAGAGGGTCTTGGCACCCATGGCTCCGGCCTCGAAACAAAAACGAATCGCGAAGGATAAACGCCGGGCTGATCAAACTCAATTGCGGCGGCGCAGCATGTCGATCGGCCGGGGGATCGGGCGGCCCGCGGACACGTGGTTGCGGACCGGGTCCGGCACGGCATTGGCAGATGATGCCAACACCTGCTAGCCTCGTGTTGCAAACGGAGGGAAAGAACCATGCCGACGCGAAACGTCGTCCTGACAGATCATCAAGAATCACTGATCTGCAGCCTTGTCGACAGCGGTCGTTACCAGAACGCCAGCGAAGTGCTGCGGGAGGGCCTGCGATTGCTCGAACAACGCGTAGCCGAGGATGCCGCACGCTTGGAAGCACTCCGCGAGGCCGTCGATATCGGTCTGCGCGATATCGACGAAGGTCGCTTTCAGCCTGTCGGTACGCGGGCGGAGATCGCCGACTACCTCGACGGCATCGAGCCGGCCGAGATTCCTCGGTCGAGATGACAAAGCTCGTCATCTCCGCATCTGCGCGCCGGGATATCGCGGGGGCGTTGCAGCACAGCGGCAAACGTTGGGGAGAGAAGCAGCGCCGCCACTATCGGCTCCTGATCGAGAACGCGCTCGGCGATTTACTCGATATTCCGGAACCCCCGGCAAGCCGTGCGCGCGACGAGATTCGGCCAGGGATTCGCACCTTCCACATCGCCCGGCGCGGTCACCCCGCCAGACACCTCATTGTCTATCGTGTCGCACCGGATGGGATCATCCAGGTGATCCGCCTCCTACATGATGCGATGGAGTTGTCCCGCGCGATCCTTGATATCTCGGACGAGAAGTAGTCAACGACCTCGTGCATTCCCAACGCCCGAGCCTCACTCCACCAGCCGCTCCCTCGAGATCGGATACATCTCGCTGACCCCGAACGGCTCCTCGGCCTGCGGATCGACGCTGATCCAGAGCCCGCCGACCACCGGAGAGCCCGGCACCTCGGCACGCACGAATCGCTCGAAGGGCGCGCCCGTCGCGGGGTCGATCAGGGGTCGATCGTGCCTGAAGCGATGCGTGTCGCCGTGGATCGCAAGCACGGGTCCGGAATAGGCACCCATCAGCTCGACGAGCGCTTGTCGCAGCCGGCGAAAACCGCGCGCCGGCCGGGCCTTCTCGAATTGCGGATTGGCGTGAAAGACGATGACCATCGCGGACGCGTCGCGCTCGCGTGCCAGCGCGGTCGCCCGGCGCAGAAAACGCAGGTTCGCCGCATCGCGCGCCTCGAATTCGGCGACCGCGGCCGGGTCATCGGGTGCATCGCCGTTGTTGCTGCCGACGACATGGACAGTGACAAACAGAACCCCGTCGCGGATGAAGGCGTAGTTCTCAGGAAAATCGGCCGCGTCGGCACCCTCGCCGCGGACGACACCCAGTCGCTCGAGCCGCAGCACGCCCGGATCCCCGTAGAAGACCTCGCGCACCCTCGCCAGGCGCTCCCGCGGATCCGCTGCGCCGGCGTTCTCGCGGTGACAATCGGTCCATTCGTTGTCTCCCGGGGTGTAAACGACGGGCACGGCCTCGGACCTGAAGAGATCGGCAACCGCCTGGAGATTGTCGTCCGTGCAGGGGGCGCTGCCGGACTTGATATCGCCCACATGGATCAAGAAGGGCGTCCCTTCGGCCTCCGCGGAGTCGAAGAGATCCCGAAGCTGTTCGGTCTCGGCGGCAAAGTACGGCAGATCGCCGGCCGCGAAGAACCGCAGCGCATCGGCCCGAGCGAAGGATGCGCTCAGCAGAATGAGCAGGGCGGCCGGCCACACGACGAGCCGTTTCGGATATCGATGCATGACTTCGGGACTCCCCTCGTACGCCCGCGATTCCCGCTGAAGGCGTCCGCTTTTCCGATCCCGCCGAGCGGGATCCGTTAGACTCCGCGCATGATAACGCCCAATCCCACGCCCTATGCCGATCTCAGCCCGGACCTCGTGCTCACCGCGATCGAGAGTCTCGGGCTGCCCACCGACGGGCGCATGCTCGCACTCAATAGTTACGAGAATCGTGTCTATCAGATCGGGATCGAGGATGCACAGCCGGTCATCGCCAAGTTCTACCGACCGGGACGCTGGAGCGACGAGGCGATCCGCGAGGAGCACCGCTTCACCCTGACGCTGGCCGAGCATGAGATTCCGGCGGTCCCGCCGTCGATCATCGACGGCCGCACCCTGCACGACTATGCCAGCCACCGGTTTTCCATCACGCCTCGGCGCGGCGGTCGCACGCCCGAGCTGGACGACCCGAGCGTCCTCGAGTGGCTCGGTCGTCTCCTCGGGCGTATCCACGCCATCGGTGCGCTCGAGCCCTTCGCGCACCGTCCGACGCTCGATATCGACGCGTTCGGCGAGGAGCCTCGCGCCTTTTTGTTGGAGCAGGACTGGATCCCGAAGGACCTGCTTCCTGCCTACACGAGCGTCGTCGCGCAAGCACTCGACGGCGTGCGCGCCTGCTACGATCGCGCCGGCTCGCCGGCATTGATCCGGCTGCACGGCGACTGTCATCGCGGCAACATGCTCTGGACGGACGCCGGCCCGCACTTCGTCGACTTCGACGACGCACGCATGGGCCCGGCCATCCAGGATCTCTGGATGTTGCTCTCGGGTGATCGCGAGGAGATGAGCGGACAGCTCGCAGATGTCCTGGCCGGCTACGAAGATTTCTTCGAGCTGGACTACCGCGAGCTGCATCTCATCGAGGCACTGCGCACCCTGCGCATCATCCACTACGCCGCCTGGCTCGCCCGGCGCTGGGAGGATCCGGCCTTCCCCCCCGCCTTCCCGTGGTTCGGTGCACCGCGTTTCTGGGAGGATCACATCCTTCAGCTGCGTGAGCAGATCGCGGCGATGGAGGAAGGGCCCTTGTGGGCCAGTCCGCCGTGATGCGCACGGGATCCCGATCGGCCGCCGAGGCGTCCTGAGCATGCTCGGACTCCCGCCATCGGTTTCCGGCATCGTCTCGGGTCTCCTATCCGGTCTGGGCTGGATCGCATTGACTGTCCTGTTGCTCAACGCCGCGATGTGGCTACTCCAACCCGGCATGGTCTTCTACCCGACCCGCGCGCTCGCGGCGACGCCGACCGATTGGGGTCTCGCGTTCGAGGACGTCGAGCTGACCGCCGACGACGGCACCGGGCTCCACGGCTGGTACATCCCGAACCCGGACGCGACCCATACCCTGCTCTTCTTCCACGGCAACGCCGGCAACATCAGTCATCGGGGCGACTCGATCGCCATCTTCAATCGCTTGGGGCTGTCGCTCCTGATCATCGATTATCGCGGCTACGGGCGCAGCGCCGGACGCCCGAGCGAGGTCGGGGTCTATCTCGACGCACTTGCCGCCCGGAATCATCTGGTCGAGGTGCGCGGGATCAACCCGGAGCGGATCCTCGTCTTCGGACGATCGCTCGGCGCAAGTGTGGCCGCCGATCTGGCCGCGCGCGTCCCCTCGGGCGGGGTCATCCTGGAGTCCGGCTTCAGCTCGGCACGGGACATGGCGCGCCATCTCTACCCCGGCCTCCATCGCATTCTGTACCTGCGCTACGATTTCGATGCCGCCGAGCGTCTGTCGCGCGTGCGCAGTCCGGTCTTGGTCCTTCATAGCCCGGACGACGAGATCGTGCCTTATACCTTGGGCCGAAAGTTGTTCGAGGCCGCCCGCGAGCCGAAGCGATTCGTCGACCTGCGCGGCGACCACAACAACGGCTTTCTTGCGAGCCAACCCGACTATGAACGCGGCCTGGCGGCCTTCCTCGGCTCGCTCGCGACGCCCCAAGCGCCCGAAACGAGTGACGTATCGGTCCGAAACCGCTAGGATGCCGGGCCAAACAAGACCGCGGACCGCGACCATGCGAAACGACAAGACCGGCAACCGAAACGAACGCGGCAAGACCGAGGAGATCACCGTGATGGGCAGTGCACTTGTCGAGAAGGTCAAGGAACTGATCCAGGAGGGCAACGTCCGGCGTTTGATCATCCGCCGCCCGACCGGCGAGGCATTGGTGGAAATCCCGCTGACGGCGGGGGTCGGCGCCGCCGCACTCTTGACCTTCCTCGCGCCCGTACTCGCCGCCCTTGCCGCCATGGCCGCGCTGATCGCCCAGTTCCGCGTCGAGATCCAGCGCGACGTCCCGGAGCGATTCCGCAACCCGCGCGACATCGACCAGGACGATTAAACCGCGTCCAGAGCGACATGCGTCATTTGCATTGTGTGTGTGGCTTCGGAGATGTCCTCGATCTCGGTGAGACGCGGTTTAGAGTTTAAGATTTTCTTGCTTTAAGCCGCGCCAGCACATGATGCAGACCGCACTGGGCGCGGCTCAGCACGTCCGACAGGAACGGCCCACAGCGCCTTCGCGTGACGGCCCTGCCCAAAACACCCGAATTGACCCCGAACCATTTGTTCCGAAAACACCCGACAGACAACGGAAGAGAACCACGATGAACGAAGTCAAGAAAACCGCCGAGTATCGGATCTATCAGAAGAAATCCGGTCGCTATGCCGTGCAGGCCAAGGACAAGCAATGGCTTCACGGCGAAGACAAGGAGAAGATTCTGCTCGACGAGCAGCTGATCACCCGTCCGCGACCCAAGGCGCCGCCGGCGCCCGAAGCGACCGAAGAGACTGCGGCCGCCGAGTAGTCCAAGCCACACGGAAACGTTCACCGGGGGCGATCGTAGGTAGGCCCGGCCGTTGCCGAAACGCCGGGGTTCGCGACGAGCCGGTGTGGCGTTTCCCCCCTCGCTCCGTCGGTCTAGAGGCGTCGCCGCACCCGCACGGGGGCGATCGGCAACATGATCAAGAAGCCGATGCCCGTGATGACGGCCGTCCAGGTCGCAAACCCGAAGAGCCGGCGGACGCTCAGATTGGCCTTGTGGAGCACCTCGAACTCGTCGAGATAGACGGTCTCGCAGGCGCCGTTGCCCGTATCCTCGCGGGTCAGGCTGGTCCCGCGGGCGTAGCCGTTTCCGACATTGACATACTCGGCCAGGACACCCTTGAACCGGATCTGATCTCCCGGCTCCGCCGACATCAGGGCATCCTTGATGTCCCGAGCGTCGGTCAGGAGATGGTTGTTGGAGAGCGCGTTCGACTTGAACCGGGCGGTGACCGCGGGATCCGACCAAGAGGCCCAGCAGGTCCAGCTATCGTTGCGAAAGCGCATGTCGCGATAGACGCCGGACGCCGCATTCTCGCCCCAGACGACACAGAGATCCCGCAGGTTGAGAAAATCCTTCCAGCTCTTGTGATGCCAGATGTTCTTGATCGCGTCCGCATTGCTGTAGCTGACCACGACCCCGTTGAGCTCGTACTCGGACCTCGGCGTGATCCGGTACTCCTGATCGTGGACCCGCACCGTGAAGGGCTCGCGATCCGTCGGCGTTTGAACCGGGGCCTCGAGTCTGCTGCGATCGAAGGTCTCGGGCGCGGGAAGATCATCCTTCTGCCAATAGCTCACCCCGAGCAGCACGAGACTGCCGAGGAAGAGCCATTTGAAGGCCGATTCAAGCAGGCATGTGATCGGCACGTCGATCCACTCCGGTGTCTCGGTCAAGGTCCGATAAGGTCGAGAATGTCATTCGGTTGCACCCCCGCCGCAGCGACGTCGGCGCTCGCTCGGGACCGTGCGCGACCGACCCACGGCGACCCGTGCGCCTGTTGACCACATGATCGGTCTGAGCGTGAACAGGTATAAGCAAAGGTCGCGCCTGCTCGCTCCTGATGGATCGACCGGACGAAGCCGATGATTCCGAACCCGCCTCGGGACCCGAACCCGACCATGGAAAACCTGCCGATCGAGCCCGTGCTCGAGGACCTCCGCACCGCACTGCGTCGCGGACATGCGGTGCTCCAAGCGCCGACCGGCTCGGGCAAATCGACGCGCGTTCCGCTTGCGTTGCTCGACGAAGACTGGCTCGGCACCGGCCGCATCCTCATGCTTCAACCACGCCGGCCGGCAGCACGCATGATCGCCGCGCGCATGGCCGCGCTCCTGGGCGAACCGCTCGGCGAGCGGGTCGGCTATCAGATCCGCTTCGAGCGCCGGATCGGCCCGCGCAGCCGCATCGAGGTGATCACCGAGGGCATCCTGACCCGACGCATCCAGTCCGATCCGACGCTCGAGGGGGTCGGACTCCTGGTGTTCGACGAATTCCACGAGCGCAGTCTGCAATCGGATCTGGGTCTTGCACTCGCGCTGGATCTGGTCGCCGGTCTTCGCCCGGATCTGCGGCTGTTGCTGATGTCCGCGACCCTCGACACCGAACCGCTGGCCGAGCTCCTGGGCGATGCGGCCGTCATCCGCGGCGAGGGACGGAGCTTCCCCGTCGAGGTCCATTACGCTGATCGCGCACCCGGTCCGGATGCCGTCGCGGCGGTGATCTCCGCCGCGCGTTCCGCCCTGGCCGAGCACTCGGGCGACATTCTGGCGTTCCTTCCCGGCACGGGCGAGATCAATCGCTGCGTCGCCCGGCTGCGCGAGCGGGTGGATGCACAGACCTGGGTCCTGCCGCTGCACGGCAGCCTCCCGACCGAGGAGCAGGAGAAGGCCCTGACGCCGAACACAGGATCCGATCGCCGCGTGCTGGTCTCCACCGATATCGCCGAGACCAGCCTGACCATCCCGGGTATCCGGGTGGTGATCGACAGCGGTCTGACCCGCAAACCGCGCTTCGATCCGGGCTCCGGTCTCACGCGTCTGGTGACCGAGCCCATCGCGCGCGCCTCCGCCGAGCAGCGCGCCGGACGCGCCGGACGGATGGGCCCAGGCGTGTGCTACCGGCTCTGGACCCGCGCACAGGAGCAAGGCCGGCCCGAAAGCCGAACGCCCGAGATCCTCCAGACCGATCTGGCTTCGCTTGTCTTGGAACTGCGCCTCTGGGGCGTGGCGGATCCGAACGAGCTGCGCTGGGTCGATCCGCCGCCCGGCCCGGCGTGGGAGTCAGCCGCAGCACTCCTGACGCGCCTCGGCGCCCTGGATGCGCGCGGCGCCATGACCCCGCTCGGCCGGCGGATGGCGGAGCTGCCGGTCCATCCGCGACTGGCCGCAATGCTGCTGGACGCCGCCGACACCGCCCGGGGCGATGCCGCCGATCTATGTGCGCTGATCACCGAACGCGACCCGCTGATCGACACCCCCGGGCAACGCCGCCCCGCCGACCTGGGTCTGCGTCTACAAGCGCTGCACGCCTGGCGCGAGCGCCACCCCGTGCCGGGTGCGGACGCGCGGCGGCTCGCCGCAGCCGATCGGGTCGCTCAACAGCTGCAACGGCTGACGCACAACGCCCGGCACGGACCTGAAAGGCACGGATCCGCCCGGTCGACTGCCGAGCTGCTCGCCCTCGCCTACCCGGAGCGTATCGCGCAGCGGCGCGAGGGCACCGACGGGCGCTATCGTCTGGCCGGCGGATCCGGTGCGCTCTTGCCTCAGGACGACGCCTTGGCGATTCACCCCTATCTGGTCATCGCCAGTCTCGATGCCGGAGGCGCGGACGGCCGGATCCAGTCGGCGCTCCCCATCGCCGAGTCGGAGATCCGCGAGCGCTTCGCCGGGCGGATCACGTTGAGCCGCCGACTGTTTTGGGACGCCCAACGCGAGGCCGTGGCCGCCCGCGCCGTGGAGCGCCTGGAGTCCATCACCCTGCGCGCGCAACCGGTGCCCTTGGAGCCGACGGACGGTGTCGCCGGCATCCTGCTCGAGCAGATCGCCGCACGATTCGACCACGCCCTCGCCTGGAGCGATGCGGCGCTCCAATTCAGCGCCCGTGTCGCCCTGATGCGTCGACTCGAGCCCGACGGCGGTTGGCCGGATCTCTCGCCCGAGGCGCTGCGTGCGAATCTCCACACCTGGTTGGCGCCCTATCTGAGCGGGATGTCCCGGCTCGCGCAGATCCAAAAGCTCGACCTCATTCCGATCCTGGTCTCGCGGCTCGACTGGGGTCAGCGGCAACGTCTCGATGCCGAAGCACCGACCCGGATCGAGACTCCGGCGGGCCGGGACCGACCGATCGACTATGGTGCCGGAGAGAACCCGATCCTCGCCGTCCAACTGCAAGAGCTCTTCGGTCTCTCCGAGACCCCGCGCATCGCTCGCGGGCGCGTCCCGCTGCTGCTGCACCTGCTCTCGCCCGCGCGTCGCCCGATCCAGGTCACCCAAGACCTCGCAGGCTTCTGGGCCAGGGGGTACGCCGAGGTCCGCAAGGAGCTGCGTGGACGCTACCCCAAACACGCCTGGCCGGAAGATCCGACACAAGCCACGCCCGTCGCCGGTGTGCGTCGGCCACGCCGAGCCGGGGGCTGATTGGAACGATCGAGATCGGCCCGCAAGCGGCAACGAAAAACTCCAAACGCCGTGGGCAGCAAAAGACCGCCGCGCGACCGGTATATACTGCGTGGTCCAATCCCCTGACGAGCCACGGCCCAAGATGCCCCAGCACACCTTCTTCGCCTCCGCCCCCAAGCACCTGGGGAGTCTACTCGCGGAGGAGCTGGCCAGACTCGGCCTGCAAGGGGCAGTGGAGGCACGCGGGGGTGCGCGTTTCGTCGGCGAGATTCAAGATGCCTATCGAGCCTGTCTTTGGTCGCGGGTCGCCAACCGCATCCTGCTGCCGCTCGCACAGTTTCCGGCGACGGGACCGGACGAGCTCTACGCCGGGGCGGAGAAGATCCACTGGGAGGAGCATCTCTCGCCGGAGAACACCTTCGCCATACAGCTCGACGGTGTCTTGAACGGCGTCACGCACGGTCAGTTCGCCGCCCTGCGCGTGAAGGATGCGATTGCCGATCGCTTCACGCGTCTTCTCGGTTATCGGCCGAGCGTCGATGCCCAATCCCCGGACCTTCAGATCCATGTCTATGTCCATCAGGATCAGGCATCGGTCAGCATCGACCTATCCGGCACCTCCCTGCATCGCCGCGGCTACCGTAGCGAGGGGACCTCGGCCCCGCTGAAGGAGAATCTGGCGGCGGCCATCCTACTGCGCGCCGGTTGGCCGGATATCGCGGCCGAGGGCGGCGCCCTGCTCGATCCCATGTGCGGCTCCGGGACACTCGTCGTCGAAGGCGCCCTGATCGCGGCGGATATCGCGCCGGGTCTGTTGCGCGATCGTTTCGGGTTCATGGGCTGGTTGCAGCATGACGCGGCCGCCTGGCGGCGGCTTCTCGACGAGGCGGAGATTCGGCGCAGCGCGGGTCTGCAGCGTCTCGGCTCTCTGCGTGGATACGATCAGGATCCGCGCGCCATCCGCATCGCGATCGAAGACCTAGCACGGGCCGGTCTTGCGGGATTGGCGCACTTCGAGCGACGCGAGCTGGCCGACTGCCGACCGGGTCGCGACGACGACCGTGGTCTTGTGGTGGTCAACCCGCCCTACGGCGAGCGGTTGGGCTCCGAGGCCGAGCTGCCTGCACTGCATGCGCGCTTGGGCTCGGTACTCAAGGAACGCTTCGCAGGCTGGCGCGCGGCGCTCTTCACGGGCAGTCCGGACCTCGGCAAGCACATGGGTCTGCGCGCGCACCGAATCCACCATCTCTACAACGGCCCCATCGAATGCCGACTCCTGCATTTTCGGATCGAGTCGACCGACTTTGTGGCCAATCGGCCGCGGACACTCGAGCCGGCCGAGCGCAGCGACGGCGCAACCATGCTCGCCAATCGACTCGCGAAGAATCTCAAGACGTTGGGGAAATGGCGCCGCAAGGAGCAGATCGACTGCTTTCGGGCCTATGACGCGGATCTGCCGGAATACGCCGTGGCCGTCGATGTCTACGAGGGCGAGCCCGAAGGCGACGTACCGCAGCGCTGGGTGCATGTGCAGGAGTATGCCGCGCCGACGAGTGTCGACCCAAAGCGGGCCCGACACCGACTGCGCGAGGCCTTGAGCGTGATCCCGGAGGTGATTGAGATCCCCGAGTCACGGATGTTCTTCAAGATCCGACGGCCTCAGAAGGGCAACGCTCAATACGAACGACTCGCCGAGACGCGCCGCTTTCACGCGGTCAAGGAGGGTGGGTTCAAATTCCTGGTCAATTTCGAGGACTACCTGGACACCGGGCTCTTCCTGGATCATCGCGACATTCGCCGTATGATCGGCGAGCTGGCCGAGGGCCGGACCTTTCTGAATCTCTTCGCCTACACCGGAACGGCGACCGTTTATGCGGCCAAAGGCGGCGCGACCCGCACCACGACAGTGGACATGTCTCGCACCTATCTGGACTGGGCGCGCGATAATCTCGCGCTGAACGACACCCCGATGCAGCGCCAGGAGTTGGTCCAGGCGGACTGTCTGCAATGGCTGGAAGAGGCCGCCGGCAAGCGCCGATTCGATCTGATCTTTCTGGACCCGCCCAGCTTCTCGACCTCCAAGCGGATGACCGACACACTCGACATCCAGCGCGACCATGTCGGGCTGATTCGAGCCACCACCCGGCTGCTCGAGCCGGGGGGACTGCTGGTGTTCTCTAACAATTTGCGTCGGTTTCGGCTCTACTCGGAGGATTTGGCCGATCTCGACATCCGGGACGTCAGCCGCGAGACCATCCCGCGCGACTTTGCCCGCAACCCGCGGATCCACCAGTGTTGGCGCATCACTAAACCTGTGTAACGGCAGCGGTGCTCGGTCGATCCGAGCACCGCTGCCGACAGGCCCCAACAGCCGCCCGCGAGGCCGACCGTCGCGCGGTGCTCGGCCTAGTCGACCATCACGACCTCGACACGGCGATTCTCGCGCCGCCCGCGATCCGTCGCATTGTCGGCGATCGGCCGCTCGGCACCGTAACCCTCGGTGCTGAGCCGGCCGGGATCGACCCCGCGATCGACCAATGCCTGCATGACCGATTCCGCTCGCTGCCGAGACAGGGCCTGATTGATCTCCGGATTGCCGACGCTATCGGTATGCCCGGCAATCTTCGCCTGCAGCTCGGGCCTCGACGCAAGCATCTCGGCGATCCGGTCGAGCGTCGGGAGCGCCCCAGCCGGCAGGACGGCACTGCCGCTCGGGAACCGCAGCTCCTCCCCGCCGAGATTGACCAAGATACCCTCCGGGGTGATCCGTCCGCCGACCTGTGCCGCGCCCTCGTACAGCGTCCGTATCCGCGCGACCGACCCCTCGGCTTCGGCCAGCTCTCGCGCATGCTCGGCCGTTGCCGCCTGCATCTGCGCACGCAGGTCCGCGGCGACGGCGTCGGCCTCGGCAAGCTTTAACCGCAAGGCATCCATCTCCTCGGTCAACGCAGCGATTCGAGACTCGGATTCGGTGTCGTCCAGGGCGGCATCGCGCTGCCCGCGGACCACGTCGAGCTGTTGCTGCAGGGCGAGGCGCTCCTGGTCGAGCCTCGCCCCAGCCGCCCGCAATGCCTTTGCGTGCGCGTCGACCAACGCCGCGATCTGCAACTCGGCCTCGGCCGCGACGGCATCGCGCTGGGCGCGGACCACGGCCAACTGTTGCCGTAGCGCCGTGCTCTCCTGATCGAGCCTCGCCCCCGCCGCCCGCAGCGCCTTTGCGTGCGCGTCCACCAACGCGGCAATCTGCGTCTCGGCCTCGGCGGCAACGGCATCGCGCTGGGCGCGAACCACCGCAAGCTGTTGCTCCAGCGCGGTCGTCTCCTGATCGAGCCTCGCCCCGGCGGCGCGCAACGCCGCGGCCTGATCTTCCGTGAGCTCGGCGATCCGCATCTCGGCCTCGGCCGCGACGGCATCGCGCTGGCCGCGGACCACGGCAAGCTGCTGCTGCAGAGCGGTACTCTCCTGATCGAGCCTCGCCCCGGCGGCCCGCAGCGCCGCGGCTTGGTCTTCGGCCAGCTTGGCGATCTGTACCTCGGCCTCGGCCGCGACGGCATCGCGCTGAGCGCGAACCACGGCGAGCTGTTGTTGCAGAGCTGTGCGCTCCTGATCGAGCCTTGCCCCGGCGGCCCTAAGGGCGGCCGCCTGCTCGCCGGTGAGCTCGGCAACCTGTAAATCGGCCTCGGCTGAAACGGCGTCACGCTGGGCACGAACCACCTCAAGCTGTTGCTGCAACGCCCTGCGCTCTTGGCTCAATCGCGCCTCTGCGGCCTTAAGCGCCGCCGAGCGCTCTTCGTCGGACTCACTCGCGAGCCGCGCAATCCGCGCCTCCGCATCGGTCGTGACGGCGTCGCGCTGCCCACGAACGACCGCGAGCTGCTGCTCCAAGGCCGTACGCTCTTGATGCAAGCGGGCCTCGGCCGCCTTGAGACGCCGTTCGACTTGGCTCAGCGTCGCTGCATGCCGTCGATCGAGCTGGGCGATCTCGTCCTCGGCGTCGGCGATCGATGCCTCGGCGTCCGCGATCGCAGCGTCGCGCTGCGCTACAACGGACTCGAGCTCTCGGACCAAAGCCGCCGGTGCCGTCTCGCCAGGTTCGACGTCCGCCGGCGCGGTTGCCGTATCGCCGACCGAGGACTCGACCGCCTGCAGAGCCGCGACGTCAGCGATCGGCTCGGATGGGGCATCCGCCTCGACGACCGATTCCGCGACCGTCTCAGCGGTCCCTTCGACATCGGCAGGCTGCGCAACCGACTCGGGGACGGACGCCGGCGCAACCTCTGCCGCAGGCTCCTGCGCCGCAACCGAGGTGTCCTCGAGCACGACGATCAGCCCGCCTTCCGAATCCTGTGCCGCCAGCTCTTGCGGCTGCTCTTGCTCCGGCACCGCGCCCGGCCGCACTGTCCGATATCCGGCCAGCTCCGGATAATCGCCGAGCATGCTGACGCCGAGAAGCGGCTTGAATGCACCCTTGTGGCACGTATCGCAGGCGACCTTGGGCGCATCGCCGGTTGGACCAAGCCGCTCGGGTGGGTAAAGAGTCTTCAGCGGATTGAGGTAGTCGCCGTTGAGGTCGCGCACCATCCGAATGCCGTGCCATGCAGTCACCCGCTGAGGCGTGCTCTGCTCCCAGACGCCCATCGCTCGGGTTTGGTGACAGTAGGTGCAGTTCACCCCCAACGAATTGGACATGTACATCATCAAGGCGTACGTCCACTCCGCCTTCTTGATCGAGTTTCGATTATCCGACGGCAGTGCCGTCGTTCCTTGAACCGCGACCTGCGCGTCGCCTTCCAGAAAGGGGGTCAAGGGATCAAACGGCAGCGATGCGTTGCCGATCGCCTGCATGCCTGCCGTATTCTGACCTGCCTTGTTGCCGGAGATGCCGGCTGAAGGAGTGGTCGGCCCGGGGTTGGTAAACCAGATCTCGGACGGGACCGCCTGGCCGCGATGGCAGGTCCAACAGGTGACCCCCGTCGCCGCCACATGGGACTTCCAGTTGGAGTTGATGTCCCTGGTCATCTGCAGCATCTGCCGCGACACCACCTTCGTGTATTTTTCGTCCGAGGCCAGATTCTCGGTGTTGTGGCAATATTCGCAGCCCTGTTCCGGAGCGATCCAGGTCGACATGGCCTGCATCAGACGGGCGAACTCAAGGGCATCCAGGTCAGTGAGCACCTGGACGTTTTCGTTGACTTCTGTCGCGAGGGGTATTGCCGGGTCCGGTGGATCGCGCGGCTCGGGCTCGGGAACGCCGTGGTTGTCTGCCGCCGCCTTCAGTCGACCGGGTTTATCGATATGAATCATCGACGTGCCACGCTCGCCCCACTGCACGCTCTGGGGTCGTTCGCAACCGACGAGACTCAGAAAACTGAGCAACATCAGCCCCGTCACCGCCCATGTCGTGCCTTTCCGGCTCGATTCTCGATGTGACCGAGTGTTGCCGTCGTGGGTTGACGACGGCAAAGTGCCGACGGGCTTTTGCCGGTCGATTCGCTGCATGTGCCGGTGCAGGAAATGCACCCGCGCCTGCTCCGAAGTGCCTGCGGGACACCTCATCGCTGTGACCTCCAATGCTCGATGCCCTGCGTCCGACGAAGCGGACGACCGGCTTTGTTTTAGTGGCGTGGTTGCGAGGTCAATGCCCCGACCTCCGACTCCTGCATCCGACCCAAACGATCCTGTCGCCTAGATCCAGTTCGCGGTCCTGTCGCGCCGACCGCGAACAAACCGGCGGTATCGGTGTCGTGACGCCGACCCGCCGTTGTTCCTATCGGCAAAGTGACCGGGCTAGGCTGCGCCTTTCGGTTTGAAGTTTCGGCACCAGCCGTCAACCGGAACCAAACGCTTTCCGAAAAATGAACAGGGTCCGAGCGGCTCCCCGGGCTCTCCGGAGAACAGCTGACACTCGCTGCATTTCTGCTCGGCCGTGTGCTTCGGGTATTTGGCCTGGTCGACCTGCGTCGTATCCAAGCGGAAACCCATCGACTTGGCATAGGCGTCGTCCTCGGTCAGGATCTTCTTCGCCTCGTCGGCAACGCCCAAACGGCTGAAGGCGAGCGCCGAGCCACCCGCAACAAGTTGAAACATGAACGTCCGGCGATTGCATTCGCTCATCGTGCATACCCTCGTTTGATGGTCTGTTAATGGTTGCAAAGGGGTCTCGCTACCGACCCGGAGCCCGTTGCGCCCGGTTTTCGCCCGATCGCAGATAGGGTCGGAGTTGCGATCGGATTTTCGGCCGTCGCTGCAATCCGAAATCGACGGTTAAACAATCAAGGCCGAGCCGGCTCCCTGGTCGCCAAGGTTGTCGGTCCAAGTCACATTGACACGATCACCCGCCGCGCCCCCCCTGAAACGAAACGAGATCAATGGATCTTTCGAAACCGCAATGCTCAAACGTGCCCGCAGCACCGCCCGATCGCCGAGACTCACCTCGACGTCGCTGATGTAGTGGGCATCACGCCCCCGCCCCGAAGGGTCCAAACCCAACCCCGTCTCCATCGGATGCGGCATCAAGACAACAACCTCGGTGACGCCGTCGTTGATTCTTTTTGCGCGGATTCGTATCGGATCAGCCATTCTCTGCTTCGCTCACGGTTCACATCCCGGAAAGCCGAACTCCCGCGCGAAATCGATTGATCAACCGCATCCGCCGACCGTCACCCGAGTCTCCGCAACCCTGGAGTAGAGACGGCCCTTGGCCCTCACCACGGCGTACACTGCGCCGGTTTGCGCTAACTTCAGACGGATCGCCACGAAGGGCTCCGTCCCCTCCAGGATCTCGAAGCGAACCGCGACCGGATAAGGGTTCGTCGCGACCAGCACATAGATCTCTTCGACGCCATCGAGCGTGCTCGACACCCTCACGGGCACCACCGCCCCATCCTCGACGACACCGGGCAGTGTCAGCTCGACATCGACACTGCCGACCGGGACGCTGCCCAGGACGTCAAGCGCGTCGTCGATCGTCGTGGCGGAGAAGAGTTCGGGAAGCCCGCGACTTCGCGCATGAGCGGCTCCGAGCAGGCCAACCTGCAACAATGCGCAAAAGATACCGCCTGCAGCAACCAACCCACGGCGATAGCGATCGACATTCGCCTCGTCCTCGCGGACCGGAACACCGACGGCGGGCAAACCACGTTCGCCGGCCATGCACGTGATCCCGTGTTCCGAACTCATGGCGCCGTGCGAACAAGGCGCACCGCGTGACGCTCGCCTTTTGCCACGTGCTGCACGCCCGCGGGTCCGAAGCTCAGGGCGTATGCGTAACCATCGTCTTCCTCGCCGGGTCGCAACGAATTGGTCCAGTAGAGACGCGCCGGGGTATTCGGAAAGATCCCCAGATTGATGCGAGGGTTCTCGCACTGCCTCTCCGCGATCATCGCCAAGTCGCGCAGACTCGGCACTCGCCAGTCGTTGAAGAACTGCGAACCACTCGCGTTTGTCGCGGCCGCCAGATCCTGTGCCCCCTGCCAGTCGTAGTCGACAGCCTCCCCGACACAGGTCTCGTCCGACCAGGTTTGCCCTGCGGAACACCGCATCCACATCAGCTGCGCCGCGTCATCCGTCACTGTACCGTCGCCGTTGTCGCTGAAACGCTCCGTCGGCGCCGACAGAGGATACCGGCTGGTATCACAGGTCTGTTCGGCGAAGGCCGGGGCAAGAATCCCGCCTTGAATCATGATCAGAAGGAAAACCGCTCTCATCACCACGACCAACAACCCCAGCGAAGGTTAGACGTCGAAACCACACGGCGCTCGACGCCGGAGTGTCGACACCCACCGAAATCCGTCTGCGGCACCCCTCGTCGGGGGCCGCAGAGAAATGACCGCTCCAGTCGAGGGCCTCAGGGTTTAGTATCGACGCCGATGCCGGTCGGGGTTCTTGCGAAGCCGGTTCCGTATTCCACGACGATCGGCACGGTTTGCTCACTGGCCAAACCGGGGGTGATCTCTTTTCCGCGATGCAGATAGAAGGCGTAGGCCTCCATGGCGGTCATGTCGTCACCGTCGACGTCGAGCCGAGTGCCGGCTTGCGGATTCTCGATACACCAATTCACCATCTCCCGGAAGGGGATGACCTTACCGTACATCGTCATGTATTTCGGGAAGGTTTGCGGGTTGGACGCAGCCGTATCGGGATGACAATTGCCGCACGCCAGACCGTTGGTCGTCATATCCGCACGACTGCCGTGCCAGAGGTCATATCCGAGGGCGATCGACTCGACCAAGGCGGCCTTCTGCTCCGCCAGCTCTTCATCAGTGAACGGTGCGCGCGCCCAACTGGTGCTCATACCGAGAACCGCGGCGAGGGCCGATACGGCCATCACCCGCTCAATCTTCAGCGTACTATTTTTCATTGACGATACCCCCCTAGACCTTGAAGCCATCTCTCATGAATGGTGTCAGCGAATCTTCGAACGGCTGGTACTGAACCAGACCCTCGAACGATCCGGTCAGATCAATGGTCTGCGTACCCATACCGTCGGTCGCGATCGAGGGATCGGCCCGATTCATTCGGGTCTCGGGGAATGCGAGCTCGACCGGGGGGTAAGGCCAAGGCCAGGAGGTGCTCAATGCGGCGACCGAGCTCATATTCCCGATCCGATTGTAGAGGGTTTGGTGGACGTGGCCGTGATAAGACATCACGTTGTCGAACTTCGACAAGATCTCGCGAATCTCGGGCGCGTCGGAGGTCTGGAAATTCCAGCGCGGGTAGTAGTCCCAAAGCGGGGAGTGAGTAAAGACGACGACCGGCGTATCGGGAGCCAAGTCCTTGACGTCATTGGCCAACCATTCGAGCTGCTTTTCGTGCACGCCCCATGGACCGGGGATCGGGCTTTCGAGCATCTCCATCACGGTCATCCGTTCCAGAGGCGTCAATCCCGCCTCGGTCCAGAAGTCGCGCACAAGTATGGAGTTGAGACCGATGAAGTGCACACCCTTATGATTAAAGGACCAGGTCTCGTCACCGTAAAGTCCGCGCCAAGCATCCCCCATATCGAGATACCAATCGTGCTCGCCGGGTATGATCTTGAGCGGCATCTTCAGCGCAGAAAGGATCTTCTTACCCTTGACCAACTGGTCTTCCGTCCCGTTTTGCGCAACGTCACCGCCGAACAAAACAAAGTCGGGCAGCGGCGTCATCGCATTGACCTGTGCAACCGCATCCGCGAGTTGTTGGTCGAATTTATGATCGGGCATGCTGTAGAGATGCGCGTCACTGATGATTGCGAATCGGAAAGGCTCGACGCCGCGTTTTCCGGTTTGTGCGCGAACGATATCCACGACGCCGAGATTGATCCCGACTGCCTGCGCGACCAAGGTCGTTAAGCCGGCCTTGCCCGCGAACGACAGAAACTGCCTTCTGCTGTGATCTACAATGTCAGACATTGTTGTCTCCACCTCGTTGTTGGCGTCTTCTGAACAGCGCCGATAGTGATGTTTTAACGTTTCCAAGATCTATTCAACGCATCGACAGGGTAATGAACGGATTCTGTCCCAGCGAGGCGATGACGCAGGAGTCCGGCCCGCGACGATCCGTAGGGAATATCTATCGCTTTAGTCGTTATCACCTATCGTTATTATTGACGTGATTAGGATGTAGTGTCGACAGGAAAGCTGTCAAGAGTCCTACAAAAATATTTTTATCAGTAGCCTACGTTCTATTATTCCATCATATTAGTAAAATCGAATACGGTGGATCCGTTGATATCCGAGTGATGTTCAAGCCTGAGGTCGGGAATTCATCGACCGAGTTAAGGTCATTCAAGAACCACCGGAATTCGGAGGCTCGCCAGCGGCGATCGAGACGAATACGCTGTCGCTCGGGCGATTCAACGCCTTCCCCGAGGCGATCGGTCAATCGAAAGCGTCAGATTCGACCGGCGACTGCGCTATCATGCGCAATGGCCGCGGGAGGGCGAACGAAGACAGTCGCATCGAGAGTGAGCCATTGGGCGGGCGCGGACGCGAACACGTCTGTATTTTAGAGAGGACGAGCGATGAGCATGGCCGGTCCACTCATCCTTTTCGGGACTGCACATGTGAGCAGTGTGCTCCTGATCGCCGCGATCGGGATCACGCTACCGCTGCTGGCGCGCCGAGGACTGAGCTTGACAGGGCAGTATCGAATCGGGCTCTTGATTGCGGCCCTTTTGATCGCCCAGGAAGGCGTTCATATCTGGCTGCAGGTGAACCACTACGATCGGCTCTTGAGCAGCCTGCTCCCTCTGCATCTCTGCGGACTGTCGGTCCTGCTCACGGCATGGACCCTCGCGGCACGGTCGTATTCCGCCTACGAGATCGTCTATTTTTGGGCGTGGGGCGGGACCCTGCAGGCGCTCTTCACGCCGGATCTGGACAGGGGATTTCCGGACCCGGCTTTTATCGCTTTTTTTGTCGGGCATGGACTCGTCATCGTCGGCGTCCTCTATGCCACCTTGGTCTATCGGTTCAGACCGAGACTCGCGTCCATCTTCAAATCCCTTGGTGTTTTGCTGGTCGTGGTCGCCGTAGTGGCCCCCATCAACCTCTGGCTGGGGACCAACTATCTCTTTCTTTGCAGTAAGCCCGAGCAGGCGTCCCTGATGGATTTTCTCGGCCCTTGGCCTTGGTACATCCTGAGCCTTGCCGGACTGGCCCTGGTGTCGAGCTTCTTCTATTACCTGCCGTTTCTGATCGGGGATCTCGTCGCGGCGAGGTCGCGTGCGAAACGGCTGTCGCCGCCTTCACCGGACGCATGAATTGGGCCGCATCGCACGGATGAAGGGTCTGAAGCGAGATCCGGCCGTTAAACGGCGCACGGGGCGCGCGGAGACACCGGGGAAGGTACCGAACCGGGACGTTCGGCGAACATCGGTTCGAGCCACGCGCGCACGCCGGGGTTCAATCCGACCGCCGCCTCCACCGCGACGCCGCCTGCGGAATCGGGTAGACAGAATGGGATGCCCATCTGGGCCGCAGCAATCGCAATGCCGACCAATGCAGCGATCTCGGATCGTCCGCGGCAACGCAAGGCGTCATAGAAATCAAAGCACGCGATGGCATCGTGGAGGGACCAATCGGGACAGGGCAACTGGCGCACGGTATGCTCTCCATCCGCAGCCGTTATCGGGAGCTGCCATGCGGCCGCCGGGCACAACGACGGGGCCATGGCAATGAGACGCCCGACACCCGCAAGCTTGGCGCGCTCGGCCGCGTGGCGACCGGCGCTCAAGGCGACATCCAGGCCGTGCTTGTCGAGTTGATGGGGCACCCGACACGGCGGATCCTCGCCGCAGATCCATCGGCTCTCCGGTGCAAGGCCGCTCGAACCTGTCTCGGAACGGGAACCCCGCATTCGCAGGATCTCCAATTGAAGGTCGGTGTCGTCTTCGAGGTCCTTCAGGCGCCGCGCGACGGTGGGCAGGTTGTGCTCCACGACCTGCGCCTGGCCCTCGCCCGAGAAGGAGAGCGCGCTGCCTTCCGAATCGATCTCGACGAGCACGAAACGGGTACTTCGCGCGATCGAGATCACCGGATCGACAAGCAGCGGCATATCCGCTCGGGCTGCACCGAGCCGACTTGAACCGATATCACCGATCGGGCCTGACCGCTCGCGATGGCCGCAAGCATCATCGGATGGGTGCTGCCCCCATGGGAGATTGCGACGCGCCGCGGGAACGCTCAGCCAGCCCGGTTTCAAGGGGCTCCAGTCCCTCTGCCCGGCACCCAACCGCAAAGAATCCGCTCGAGGTGTCCGAGGTCGAGATGCTGCTCGAGGTTGTCGGCCAACCGCTCCAGGGCCGCCTCGCGGAGGGCACGATAGTCCAGGGTCTCGCGAACCGCGAGACCGGCCCAACTCAGCAGGGCCGATGCGGCAACGGGCGACTCGAAAAGTCCGTGCAGATAGGTCCCCAAGATCCGTCCGTCCTCCGAAACGGCACCGTCCGGGCGCTCGCCCTGCGGATCGTTCAGAAGCACGGCCGGACGCTCGAGCGCCGGACCGCTCGTCCGGCCGGCGTGGATCTCGTATCCCGTTACCGCGGCGTCCTCCAGCCGGAGCCTGCCGGAGACGTTGGCCAAGATCTTCTCGGGCATGAGCCGGGTTTCCAGATCCAACAAGCCGAGACCGGGTTCCTCACCCGGATCGCCTTCGAGACCCGAGGGATCCAGGATCCGGGTGCCGAGCATCTGAAAGCCGCCGCAGATCCCGATCACCCGGCCGCCGTAGCGCAGATGCCGTGCGATCACGGGCTCCCAGCCCTCGCGACGCAACCACTCAAGATCCGAGCGCACTGATTTCGATCCGGGCAGTATGATGAGATCCGCGGGGGGCGGAACCTCTCCGGCCGAGACATAGCGCAGGTCGACCTGAGGATGGAGCCGCAGCGGGTCGAGGTCGGTGTGGTTGCTGATGCGCGGCAGGCGCGGGACGATCACCCGCAGGGCGTCGCTCGGCTTGTCGGTCTGGCGCAACGCAACGGCATCCTCGGCCTCCAGATGCAACCCGTGCAGGTAGGGCAGGACACCGAGCACCGGCTTGCCGGTCTCGCGCTCGAGCCATTCCAGACCCGGCTGCAGGAGCGCAAGATCGCCTCGGAAACGATTGACGACGAATCCGACCACCCTCGACCGCTCGCTCGGCGCGAGCAACGCCAGCGTGCCGACCAGGTGAGCAAAGACCCCGCCGCGGTCGATGTCGGCGATCAGGATCACCGGACAGTCCACCGCCTCGGCGAACCCCATGTTGGCGATGTCGTGCTCGCGGAGATTGATCTCGGCCGGACTGCCCGCGCCCTCCACGACGATTCGATCGTAGGACGCTCCGAGCCGGCCGTGGGACTCCAGCACGGCAACGCGGGCGATGCGCTTGTAGTGGTGATAGGCGACGGCATCCATCGTGCCGACAGCCCGGCCCTGGATGATGACCTGGGCACCGCGGTCCGAATTGGGCTTGAGCAGGACCGGGTTCATGTCGATGGTCGGCGCGAGCCCGCAGGCCTGCGCCTGCACCGCTTGGGCCCGGCCAATCTCGCCGCCGTCGGCGGTCACCGCGCTGTTCAGGGCCATGTTCTGCGGCTTGAAGGGTGCGACCTTGACGCCGCGTCGGCTGAAGCAGCGGCAGAGACCGGCCACCAAAACACTCTTGCCCGCGTCCGAGGTCGTACCCTGGACCATGAGGGTCGCAGCGGTCATCTTGTCCCTCCGGGGACGAGGGCGGGCGGAGGGGCGACCGATGGAAAAGGCCGAATGTCCGCCGGAGTCTCGCCGACTGTCTGCCGGAACGCGTCCCCGGCCACGTCCGACGACAGACACCGCAACCCCGACTCGAGCCGAGCCCAACCCGTCTCGGCGCCCGGAAGACCGAAGCGAAGACTCGGCGGTGTCTCGAATCGCCGTACCCAGACTCCCATCCCCGCCAGTCGGTCCTGAATGTATCGAGCCTCTGCCGTGCGGACCCATTGAAACAGGTCGCTCCCGCCCGTCGGCGCAAGACCATAATCGGACAGCAGGGTGGCAAGCCGGACGGACGCGCGGCGCAGCGATGCACGGGTCGCCTCCTGCCACGGCGAATCGGCCAAGGCGAGCCGCGCGACATGGCGGGCCGGACCGCTCAGCGTCCAGGGTCCGAGCTGTGAGCGCAGCGCCTCGCGCAGATGGACCGCGCCGAGCACGAACCCGACCCGCACCCCGGCGAGCCCATAGAACTTGCCCAACGAACGCAGCACGATCAAACCGGGTCGATCGGTGAAAGGGGCCAGGCTGTCCTGCGGGGTCGTGTCCATGAAGGCCTCGTCGACGACAAGCCAGCCGCCCCGTGCGGCAAGCCGCGCATGCCAGTCGAGCAACCGACTCACCGGCCACGCGCGACCCGTCGGGTTGTTCGGGTTGATGACGATCAGAACGTCGAGGCTGTCCAGACCCGCGCCGGACTCTTTCCCCAGGTCTCCGTCATCGAGGCGGACGAGGCGATGGCCGGCGCGTTGCCAAGCCTGTGCATGCTCCTGATAGCCGACCATCGGCACCCCGACGCGTCCGGGGACCCGCAGTTTGGGCAAGGCCTGGATGGCGGCCTGCGAGCCGGCGACCGCGAGGAGACGGGGAGCGCCGTAACACCGCGCGGCCGCCTCCTCCAATCCATCATCCTCTTCGGGCAGCCGTGACCAGGCGGTACCGGGCACCTCGGGCACGGGCCAGCCATCGGGATTGATCCCGGTCGAGAGATCCAACCAATCCTGAACGGGGATGCCGTAGCGTGCCGCGGCCTCGCGCAGACGTCCACCGTGCTCCAGCGCCGGTGACGTCGGAGCGAGCAATCCGGAGGTATGTGAGCGACGCGCATTCATCGCGTCAATCTGCCAGCGGGGTCGTTTTTGTGCAAGCGCACACGCTGCCGACATTTTCATCTGCTCGACGAGCCCAGCAACGGACTCGACGAGGAGACCCGGGGGCGCCTGGTGAGGATCCTCGGCGTCCTCCCGCAGGCACTGGTCCTGATCTCGCACGACGCCCGCTTCAGGCGTCAGGTCACCAGCCATCAATACCGCCTGCACAACGGCGCGATCGGCCCGCTCGAGCCGCATGACCCGAGGCGCCGGGATTCTGATCGGCCCTCAGGCCATGCGATGCCTGAATAACCACCCGGCCGCGGCGAGCGTTAGGACGGCGATGACCGCCAGCGGCCACATCTGACCGATCAGAAGCTCGAATCCGGCACCTTCGAGAAAGACGCTGCGCAGGATCACCAGGTAATACCGCAGCGGGTCGCCAAGAGTGAGGATCTGCACCGCCTCGGGCATGTTCGCGATGGGTGTGGCGAAACCCGAGAGGATGACCGCCGGAACCAAGAAGAGGAAGGCCCCGAGGAGCGCCTGTTGAAGGGTCGCAGCCAAGGAGGAGATCATGAGCCCCACCCCGACGGCGGCCAGCACGAACAGCAGAATCCCGGCATAGAGCACGTCGAGACCGCCGACCAAGGGCACCCGGAACCAGAACACCGCGATGGTCACGACCAAGGACGCCTCCAGGACGCCGATCACCAGGCCCGGCGTCGCCTTGCCGATCAGGATCTCGATCGGCCGCAATGGCGTCACGAGGAGTTGATCGAAGGTCCCCTGCTCGCGCTCGCGCGCAACCGAAAGCGCCGTGACCATCATGGTCACCACCAGGGTCAGGATCCCCACCAATCCGGAGACGAAGAACCAGCGACTCTCGAGATTGGGGTTGTACCAGGCCCGCGTGATCAGAGTCACCGGCAGGCCCTGCAAGCCCCGGGCGAGAATCCAGTCCCGATTGAAATCCGCGATGATTCGGCTGACGTCGTTCTGAAGGATCTGAGCCGTGTTGGAGTTGCGCCCGTCGATCAAGATCTGCACCGGGGCAGGCGTGCCCGCCAGCAGATCGGCCGTGAAGCGCGGCCCGATCTGGATGACCAACAGGACCTTGCGCGCATCGATCCACTCGGCGATCTGCCCTTGCCGCGTGATCCGACCGACCGCGCGAAAGCTTGGCGCACCCTCGAAGCGCGCCGCCAGATCGCGCGCCGCGAAGCCCCCGTCGCGATCGTAGATGGCGTAGGTGGCGTCGTTGAGATCGAACGACGCCGCATAGCCGAATACCAGCAACTGGATCAGCGGCGGCACCACGACCACCAGCCGACTGCGCTTATCCTTGAAGAGGACAAGAAACTCCTTGATGGCCAGCGCGAGGATGCGAGCGAGCATGGCGACTACTCGATGCGCTTGCGCAGCAGGCGACGGCTCAGTCCGAGGAAGAAGGCCGCCATCAAGGCGAGCGCCGCGGCGTTGGGCAGGATCAGCGTCCAGATGTCCCCGGCGAGAAAGAGGCTCTGTAGGATGGCCACGAAGTAGCGCGCGGCGACGATGTGGGTAATCGCCTGGACCACGGGCGGCATACTGCCGATATCGAACAGGAAGCCCGAGAGCAGGAAGGCCGGCAAAAAGGTCGTGATGATCGCGATCATCCCGGCGACGAATTGATTGCGCGTCACGATCGAGATCAGCAGCCCCATGCCCAGCGCAGCGAGCAGGAAGAGGGTCGAGCAGATCGCCAAGATCCAAAAGGACCCACGCATCGGCACCTCGAACAGAAACAGGGCCATGATCACGGACAGCACCATCCCGCCCATCCCCAGGACAAAATAGGGCAGCAACTTCCCGATCAGGATCTCCTCGATGGTTACGGGCGTGACCATCAGCGCCTCCAAGGTGCCGCGCTCCCATTCGCGCGCGAAGACCAGCGCGGTCAACAGGGCACCCACCAGGGTCATATTGACCACCAGCAACCCCGGGACGAGATAGTTGCGACTGGCCAACTCCGGATTAAACCAGATGCGGATCACCGGCTCGACGGCCACCGGCAGCGGGATCCGGCGCGCCTGCGCCTCGCGTTCCAGCCAGCTTGACCAGACCCCTTGCACATAGCCCTCGAGCAGTCGGGCAGAGTTGGCGTCCGTGCCGCTGACGATGACCTGGATCGGCGCGTCGCGATCGCCTTTCAGACGTTGGGCGAAATCTCCGTCGAGCACGACGATCCCGCTCACCGCATGGGTCCGCAAGGCGGCACGCCCCTCCTGGAGCGTCGGATAGAGGCGGGGCACGAAGTAGACCGATTGCTGAAAGGCGCCGAGAAAGGATTGCGTCTCCGCGCTCGGTTGCTCGATCACTAGACCGATCGGGACATGCTTGGAGTCCAACGAGACCCCGTAGCCGAAGAGCAGCAGCAAGAACACGGGCAAGACAAAAGCAATCGCGAGACTGGATGGATCGCGCAGGATCTGCAGCGACTCCTTGCGCAACAAGCCGCGCAGACGCAGGGCTCGTGGTCGGGCGCCCATGTCAGGCGTGCGCCTCGATCAAGGTGATGAAGGCCTGCTCGAGGTCCGGTTGCGGTACCTCGGGCGTCGCCGCCCGGGCCTTGATCTCGCTCGGTGTGCCCAAGGCCAACACCTCTCCCGCCGCCATGACGGCCAGACGATCGCAATACTCGGCCTCTTCCATGAAGTGCGTGGTCACCAGGACGGTGACCCCGCCCTCGGCCAAGGCGTTGATCCGCGACCAGAACTCGCGACGCGCAAGCGGGTCCACACCGGACGTCGGCTCGTCGAGAAAGAGGATATCCGGCTCGTGCATCAGCGCGGCGGCCATCGCCAGACGCTGTTTGTAGCCCAGCGGCAGGGACCCGCTCTCCGCCCCGGCGAGTTCCGCGAGCCCGAAGGCATCCAGCGCCCAGGCGACCCGGTCGCGGGCGCTCGCGCCGCGCAGGCCATAGGCCCGCGCGAAGAAATTCAGATTCTGCATGGCCGACAGGTTGGTGTAGAGCGAGAACCGCTGCGACATGTAACCGACGCGCGCCCGTGCCTCGGCCGGTGCATGCCGTAGATCGACCCCGGCCACCCGTGCCCGCCCTTCGCTGGGCGGAAGCAGACCGCAGAGCATCCGGAAGGTGGTCGTCTTCCCGGCGCCGTTGGCGCCGAGCAGGCCGAAGACCTCTCCGGCATGCACCGCGACGCTCAAGCCATCGACGGCAACGAAGTCGCCGAACCGTCGGGTGAGTCCCTCGGTGACGATCGCATCGCCCGAGAAACGCGACACCGCCGTTTTGATCTCGGGCAGCTCGATCTTGTCGCGACCCTGGCTCAGCAAGGCGACGAAGCCATCCTCGAAGCGCGGCTCCACGGGTTCCCACCGGACCGGATCATCGGCGGTATCGGCCACGGCGGGCCGCGCGCCCTCGGCCATGACCACGCGCACCGCATCGCCCTGGAGGACGGCATCCAGCACCCCGGGCAGGGCGGCCAGACGCGCCTGAAGGCGCCGCCGTCCGGCGGGCGCACCCTTGACACGGAAGGTGCGGCCGCGCAACGGTGCGCTGAACCGGCCGGGCGGTCCCTGATCGATGACGCGTCCCTGATGGATGAGGACGACCTGAGCGCAACGTTGCGCCTCGTCGAGATAGGCCGTGGAGAGCAGCAGGCTCATCCCCTCCTCCGCCACCAGCCGATCGACGATCGCCCACAGCTCTCGGCGCGAGACCGGATCGACGCCGACCGTCGGCTCGTCGAGCAAGAGCAGACGTGGCGGATTCACGAGCGTGCAGGCCAAACCCAGCTTCTGTTTCATGCCGCCCGAGAGCTGTCCGGCCAGACGAGCCCCGAACGGACCGAGGCCCGTCATCTCCATCAGGCGCGCGTGCCGGGCGGGACGATCCGCGGCAGGCACACCCTGGAGGTCGGCGTAGAGGTCGAGGTTCTCGCGGACACTCAAGTCTTCGTAGAGCCCGAAGCGCTGGGGCATGTACCCGATCCTGGACTGAACCGCGAGTGCATCGCCGGTCGCATCCAGACCCAAGACCTCGATGCGGCCGCCATCCGGAGCGAGCAATCCCGACGCCAGGCGCATGAAGGTGGTCTTGCCCGCACCGTCGGGACCGATCAGCCCGGTCACCACACCGGGCTTCACTTCAAGGCTGACGCCGTCCAGCGCACGGATACGGCGAGCGCCGACGAAGAAGCTCTTGCGGACATCCAGGGCGCGCAATGGGCAATCGGACATGGGTCGGATCCGGGTCGTCCGGCCCTCAGGGCCGCCCCGACGGGATGGGCGCGTCGGCTGCCCCCGACGCGTCCGGTGACTCGACTGGGCTCGACCCGGACGTGGACCCGGACGCGGGACCGGTCGAGTCGGCATCCGACCCGGGCACGCACCCCGGCGAGGCCATCGGCTCGCGCGTCAGGTCGATCTCGACCGTCACCGGCATCCCCTGGCGCAGCTCGCCGGCCGGATTGCAGACATAGATGCGGGCCTGGTAGACCAGATCGGCGCGCAGCTCGGTGGTCTGGACCGTCTTGGGTGTGAACTCGGCGCTCGGCGAGATATAGCCGACCCATCCCGAATAGGACCGTCCGGGGAAGCTGTCGCTGAACACCTGCGCGGGTTGACCCTGTCGCACGCGCCCCAGGTCCGGCTCGGCGAGATAAACCCGGGCCCACAAGGGCTCGTTCAGGGCGATGGTGTAGACCGGGCGATCGGGCGAGGCCATGTCACCGGGCTCGAGGATCCGATTCTGCACCACTCCTGGACCCGACGCGAGGAGGGTGGCGTATGCCAGGTTCAGATCCGCCTCGTCGAGGGCAGCCTCCAAGGCCGCAAGGGTGGCGCGGGCGCGGGCGATGTCCTCCGCGCGACTGCCCGCCAAGGCGAGATCCAAGGCGGCGCGCGCGGCCTCGGCCCGGGCCTCGGCGGCCTCGGACTCGGTGCGCGCGTTGTCGTACTCCTGCGGCGAGGCCATCTTACGATCGGCCATTCCTTTGGTGCGCTCGGCATGGCGTTTGGCGTTGGCGGCCTCGGTGCGCGCGGCCTCCACGTCGGCGCGCAGCTTCTCGATCTCCTCGCGACGCGGACCCGAGATGAGCTTATCGAGCTCGGCGCGCTGGGCCTCGACCTCGGCACTCGCGACCTCGCGGGCCAACGCGAGGCGCCGAGCGTCCAGGCCCGCGAGGACCTGCCCTGCCTCCACCCGCGCGCCCTCGGAAACCGGCATGGTTTGGATCCGTCCGCTGACCTCGAAGGCCAGGTTGACCAGGCGCACGTCGATGTTTCCGTAAAGCGTCAGACGGTCCGAGTCATCCGCGGGGGCATGTTCGACCCGGTACAGGAGATAACCGCCGACGGCGAGTGCAAGAACGACAATCGGTATCAGGATCTTCTTCATCAAGGACATCCCGGCAGAAGCCGTCGGCGAGTCGGTCTCGGGCGGACCGCGGCGCGTCCGAGACCCGAACCGCAACGCACATCAGAAGGCGCTCATTCGGTCTGCTTCGACTCCAACCCGATCGGGCTGTATTGGATCCGTACGGCCATCCAGAAGGCGTAAGCTCCAAGGACCATCAGGAACCCGAGGATATCGAGCACGGATAAGACCCGCTCGCGGTCGACGACGAACCAGATCGCAGCCAAAACCAGCCCCGTGAAAAGGATCCCCATGACGTAAAGCGGTGCAAGGCCGAGCCGCATGCCTTCCAGGTTCCGGTGGATCTTCTGCTCGCGGTTCTCCGCTGCGGCGCGCTCGCGGGCGCCGATCACGGCACGTCGATGTGTCAACGCCTGATAGACCAACCAGGCACCCATGAGAAGACAGACAGCTCCGAGATAATATTTCATCGCGTGGTCACCTCGATCTTCTATCCAAGACAAAGGTCTCGGCACCGCGCCGAGCCGCAGGAGATGCTACTCGCGACCAGGGGAGCCAACAAGCCAACAACATCCACCCGGCGCTCCGCCCGGCGGTCCACCCGAATTGCGCCGAGCCGTCACAGGTGAGCAGCCCCCGTGCGGATCCAATCGATCAGTGACTGCAGAAGCAGACCGGTTCCGTCGACCACGCCCCCGAGCGCCTCGACCATACGGTTGGCGAGAACGACGGCCACCCGCGGCAGGCCTTCCGCCGGAAGCAAACCCCAGTCGAGCGCAGGCGCGAACCACGCCAACGCAACGACGACGGCCAGCATCCCGAGGCTGCTCCGAGGATCGGCAAGACTGAAGGGCTTGAGCGCGGTTCCGAACGACCGCTTCACCCGACTGTTCAGCAGATCGACGCTGTAAAGCTCGTCCAGGACGAGGTGCGTCAGGTAGCCGATCCCGACCATGAGACCGGCAACCCAGGCTGCTTCCGCAGACCGCTCCATCATCCAGTAGGCGATGTTGACGGTGGCCAGAGCCGCCGCCGCGATCCCGAGCCAGGAATGCCAAATGCCGCGGTGAACCGTCACCCGCGCGAAGAGCTCGAAGATCAGATAGCGCACGCAGAGAAAGACGCCGACCCAGATGAGCGCGACCTCCAGCGGAAGAAACCGACCGATCAGCGGGAGCGTCATCGCGAAGGCGACCGCAACCCCGAGCACATTGAAGAAGGCACGCACGGGCTTGGAGGCATCGGCATCGATGTCCGGAAGGAGACTCCCGGCGACACCCAGTGCAAAATAGCCGAGCGTTGCGCCCTGCTCGACCAGTCCGGCGCCATGTAAGCCGAGCACGGCGGCAACGCTGACGAAGATGCCGCCGTTGAGATGGGTCTGGAAATTGGCCATGCGCGCTCGTGGATCCGGGAACAGAGGGGTCTGATTGCCGACCCCGAATCCCGCAGAGACTAACAGGGCGGAGGCTCAAACGGTGAGCCTGCCCCTTCGAATTTCGACAGGATGATCAGGTCATGCCCTTCCCCCACCCCGACCCGTCCAATGACTTCCTCTGCGACCATGCCCGACTCCTGCGCACGAGCTATCGACGCCTCACAGGCCGCGATCTGATCGACCCCGGTTTGGACGACCGCGAGGCCGCACGGTGCCTGTTCGAGGCGCCTTTTGCGCTCCTGTCGCACACGGCCGATCCGGATCCGATCCTGACCTACGGCAACCGACGGGTTCTGGATCTGTTCGAGCTCGACTGGGAGCAGCTCACGCGGATGCCCTCGCGCTTCACCGCCGAGGCACCGGATCGGGAGGAGCGTGCACGCCTGCTCGCGCAGGTGAACGCCCACGGCTTCATCGACGATTACAGCGGGGTGCGCGTATCCTCGAGCGGCCGGCGGTTTCGCATCGATGGAGCCGTCGTTTGGAATCTGATCGATCAAGAGGGACGGCTTCAAGGACAGGCGGCGACCTTTGCATCCGTGCATCCGCTGGCTTGACCGTCCCCTGCGCGTCGCGTTCGGTCAGTCACACATCTGGATCCATCGTTTTCGGAGGTCGGCGTCATGTCGGGGTCCCCGTTCACCATCGCACTCGTGCAGGAAACCGATTACGGAAGCGTCGCGGCGAATCTCGATGCCTGCGAGCGGGGAATCCTCGAGGCCGTCGCGAGTGGTGCGCGTCTCGTTCTGCTCCAGGAGCTCCACAACAGCGCTTACTTCTGCCAGACCGAAGACCCGGCCAACTTCGATCTCGCCGAGCCGATCCCGGGCCCGAGCACCGCACGCCTCGGCGCTTTGGCGGGCGAGCTCGGCGTGGTCATTGTCGCCTCGCTGTTCGAGCGCCGCGCCCCGGGGCTCTATCACAACACGGCCGTGGTTTTGGACAGCGACGGACGGCTCGCCGGCGTCTATCGCAAGATGCACATCCCCGAGGATCCGGGCTACTACGAGAAGTTCTATTTCACGCCCGGCGACCTCGGCTTCGAGCCGATCGACACCTCGGTCGGACGCCTGGGCGTCTTGGTGTGTTGGGATCAATGGTATCCGGAGGCCGCCCGTCTGATGGCGTTGGCAGGGGCGGAGATCCTGCTTTACCCGACCGCGATCGGCTGGGACCCCAACGACGGGCCGGACGAGCAAGTGCGCCAGCGCGAGGCATGGGTCGGGATCCAGCGCAGTCACGCGATCGCGAATGCCCTGCCTGTCGCGGCCTGCAATCGGGTCGGATTCGAGCCCGACCCGAGTGGCGCGACGGCCGGCGCACGGTTTTGGGGTCATTCCTTCGTCTGCGGTCCCCAAGGCGAGATGCTCGCACAGGCCGGCGATCAGAATCCGCAGATCCTGCTTGCGCAGATCGA
Source organism: Thiocapsa bogorovii (assembly GCF_021228795.1). Classification (NCBI taxonomy): domain Bacteria; kingdom Pseudomonadati; phylum Pseudomonadota; class Gammaproteobacteria; order Chromatiales; family Chromatiaceae; genus Thiocapsa; species Thiocapsa bogorovii. The sequence goes on along the minus strand of NZ_CP089309.1, from coordinate 4,773,520 downwards.
CCCGGCCCGCACCGAGCAAGTTCGCCGTCTCTGGCCCTTCCTGCGCGACCGCCGCATCGACGCCTACGGCGACCTGACCCGCCGCTATCGGGACCGGTCGTAACGATCAAGAAACAAGGTGAACACCTTGATCTACGGGTAGGCTGGGGTGAGCAGAGCGAACCCCGGCATCCCCGGCGTCGGCGCCCTGCCAGGTTTCGCAATCTCACCCCGGCGATGCAGGTCTTGCCGAGCCGTGCAAGGCACAACCAACCGTCGTCGCAAGTGGTGCTTCCTATCGTCAGCACAACCTACGGGTATCGAGTCGTCTAGACACCGTCTTATTTTGACCGTGCCGATCCGAAAAACGAAAAAACGCTTGGATCGCGTCTCCAACCACCTGTCAAGGCGACCAGTCCAATCCCGCACGCGAACGACTCAGGAAACCCCGAACGCGACTCAATCCCTCCGCGTCTCGAATCGAAACGGCGCCGCCGAGATCCCCTCGGCCGTGTGAACCAACACCCGCGCCTCCCACTCCATGCGCGCCCGCACGCACACCGGCAAGGTCCCCTGCCCTTCGTAAAGGCCCGGCCCGACCGACTCCAGGCCAGTGCGGTTGTACCCCATGTTCATGTCCACACCGGCGAAATCGACCTCCACCGCACGAACCTCGAAGCCGGTCGTCTGCACGAGAAGCCGCAACGGCGTCACGACCGGGATAGTCTGCGGCTCGATCGCAAAGCGCACGCTCTCCCCGCCGGCAAACCGCGCATCACAGGGTCCGGCGCGCAGATCGCAGCTCGGATCAAGCTGTGCGACCTCGGCCAGCGTTGGGTTCAGCAGAGGCCAGGCTTTGTAGACGGCCACCGCGACAACGGCAACGAGCAGCAGGACGGCGATGACCCAGAGCAGGGCCGTGGTCCGTCGCGGCGAGGAGGTGTCAGACACGTCGGGGCACATCGTTTGCTTCGGGGCCAGGAAAAAATGAAGGATCGAGGACCTGCTCCCCGCCATAGGGACAATCCTGCGGGAAATCGCTCTCGTCCATCCCGGTTTCATCGGCCGCCCAGCGAACTGCGCTGTCGTAGGCATCGACGAGCAGGTCAAGCAGACGAGGCTTCAGGCTCGGGCTGTCGTCCAGGAGTTTGGCGACCTGCTTGCGCTGTTCGATCAAGGTCCGCTGCCAGCTCTTCGAGCGTTGTTCCGGCTGGTGCTCCCATTTCAGGAGATGAACGAGCAACACCACGAGACGATGCTCCAAGGCTCGGCGCTCACTCTTGCCCATCGACTCCACTTCCTCCGCGAGATGCAGCGCGTCGATCTCGGCATAGCGCCCTTCTCGCAACAGGCGGGCTGTTTGCATGGACCAGTCGTACAAATCCTGATCGTAAAGCGTTTGAGACATGATGACGGGCTCCGGGATTGGCGCCAACCTCGGCGAGTGTTGCGGTGCAGAGATTCCGAAACCGTCGGATATCAATGAGGTCGTCGTTGTCGTCATCGTGGTCGCATCGATCGTCGATGACGACAACGGCGTTGTTCATAGTACCGGCCGTAGTGTGGACGAGCGCAAGCAAAGTCCACCGAATCCCGCGACGGCGCTGGTGGACTGCGCTTCGCTTGTCCACCCTACAGCGCTAGTCTGAAGTGTGATGGTGAATCTTGCTGAATGCCAGTGCGCCGCGCAAGGGCAATGCTCATCCGCGAAAAAGGGACATCCGATCATTGTAGAAAGACATTCACCCTCGATGCACCGCCGCGGGCATCGACGACCGAGATGGCGACGTATCCGGGGCCCCGGGGCGTCCAACGGGCGGTGCGGGCGTAAGGCTCGCGCGCGACCGGCGCGCCGTCGATGAACCAGGTGAAGGGCGGAACACCGTCGCGAACCCGCAAGACCAGATCGGCGGCCCGACCTCCACCGAGTCCCAACTCGACACGCGCACCCTCGGGTGGATAGGCGATCTGCGGCGCGTCGGCACCACCGCGCGAGGCCGCACGCGGATCCTGAACGCGGCGCAGCGGCGGCGGCAGCTCCGCGGAGGTGCTGCTCAGGATGCCGGGTGGCGCGGGAGGCAGCGGCGTCGTCGGGCCGAGACGTGCAAAGACCTCGACCAGCACGGGCGCGGCGGCATCGATGCCGGCGAGGCCGGGCACGGGAGCACCGTCGGGACGACCGACCCAGACCCCGGCCACATGACGCCCGTCGAACCCGATCGCCCAAGCATCGCGGTAACCGTAGGAGGTCCCGGTCTTGAATGCGAGAACGCCCGGCGCGCTGTTGGTCGGTGCCGGGGCGCCGGCGAGGATCGAGGCGACATACCAGGCTGCACGCGCATCGAGCACGGGTGCCCCGGCGTCCGCTCCGGTATCGGCAGGGACGCCGACGACGCCGAGCGATCCGGAGCCCGCGCCCTCCTCGTCGAGCGTCTCCCGCAAGATCACCGGTCGACCGCCCCGGGCGATGGCGGCATAGATGCCGACGAGGTCCGTCAAGGACACGCCGACGCCGCCCAGGCCGACCGCGAGCCCGGGCGGCGAAAGATCGGGAAGCACCGGATGCGCACCCGCGCGGCGCATGCGCGCGACCAGCCGCGCAGGCCCGACCGCATCCAGCAGCTTCACCGCCGGGATGTTGAGCGAGAGCTGCAGAGCCCGACGCACCGTGACCGTACCCTGAAAGCCCAGGTCGAAGTTGGCCGGGACATAGCCGCCGAAGGCGCTCGGGCGGTCCTCGATCAGGCTCTCCGGATGGGCCCGGCCGTCCTCGAAGGCCAGCCCGTAGATGAGCGGCTTCAGCGTCGAGCCCGGGGAACGCACGGCGCGCGTCATGTCGACATGACCCTGTCGAGCCGTCTCGAAAAGACCGGCGGAACCCACGCTGGCGAGGACCTCGCCGCGCCCGTGATCGGCGACCAGGATCCCCATCGACACCCGCGGACCGAGCGTGGCGGCACGCGCGTTCGCGAGCTGCTCGAGGCGCTCCTGCAGACCCGCATCCAGGGTCAAGCGATGGACCGGGCGCTCGGGCTGCGCGCGCCTGAGTCGATCGGTGAGATGCGCCGCCAACATCGGGGCATCCAGGCGTGTGGTCGGGATGGGCTCGGCACGGGCCCTCGCCGCCTCGTCCGCGTCGATGATCCCGGCCAAACGCACATGCTCGAGCACGCGGTCACGCGCCCGACGGGCGGCCTCGGGGTGCCGATCCGGCCGGCGTGTCTCGGGTGATTGGGGCAAGGCGACGAGCAACGCCGCCTCGGCCGGTGTCAAGCGGCGCGGCTCCTTGCCGAGCCATGCGAGCGAGGCCGAGCGCACACCTTCGAGATTGCCGCCGTAAGGGGCGAGGGTCAGATAGGTTTCCAGGATGGCGTCTTTATCGAGCCGTCGCTCCAGCCAGATCGCGGCGCGGATCTGCCGAAGCTTGCCGCCTGCATTGCGCGTCGAGCGCGTCTCCAGCAGCCGCACCAGTTGCATGGTCAGGGTCGAGCCGCCTGAACGAATCCTTCCCTGACTCAGGAGCTGCCAGCCGGCACGCACCAGGGCGAGTACATCGACACCCGGATGCGACGCGAAGCGGCGATCCTCGTAGGCCAGAAGCATCGCCACATAGGTCGGATCGACCGTATTCAGATCGACCGGCAGTCTCCAGCGTCCGTCGGCGACCGTGAAGGCGCGCAGCAGACGCCCGTCGCGATCCAGCATCAGGGTCGAGGTGGAGGTCCGCATCTCCGGCGGCGGCGTGGTCTCGATCAGCGCATCCAACCCCGCTCGGCCGCCCACCAACAGGAGCAAGAGGGCGCCGAGGGCCGCAAGCGGCTTAATCAGCACGCCTTTCCCCGAGACCATCCGGTCCGTGTCACGGCGGAACCTCCTCCGTCAGCCGCCCGTCGCGCCCCAGGTCCCCGAGATCGGAATCGCGAGGCTGCACCTCTGCGACAAGCAGACCCGCGCGCGCGAAGATGCCGAGCAGTCGCTCGAGACTGGCCGGTGCGACCTGCTCCGACCGGACCTCGCCCTCGTCCGGGGAACCCAGCGCCGCGGCCAATTTCGGGTCGGTCCGAATCTCGGCGGCGAGGTCCGTCAACAAGAGGTTCAGATCGCGGGTGCCGTCGAGCAGCATGAGCAGCCGGGTGGATAAGGCGTCAAGCCCGAGGCTGCGGTGCCGCACGCTCGCGACATGCCCCTCTCCGGACGCGGCCTGAGCACGGGCCAAGGGCGTGGCCCTGGGACGAGCGCCGACCTGGTGCGGCCAGCGGGCGGCGCGCCCGGTCAGGCCGATCCCCTGCGAGATGTAGAGGTTGAAAAGCTCGACCAAACAGGCATCCCGCTCATCCGCATAGCGCCGCCCGCCGGCCCCGGCGACCTCCTTCGCGGCCGCGTCCAGGAGTGGCCCCAAGGGCAGCGCATTCGGATACACCACCGCAAGACCTTCCAAAACGGCCTTGGTCAAGGGATGCTCCACCTGCAGGCGACTTCCGTCGGCCGTGGCGTATTCCTGGCGCTTCACGCGGTTCAGATGGACCCGCTGCAAGGGCGTCAGGTCGGCATGGAGAGAGAAGTCGTGCAGACGCTCCAGATCGATCTCCAGACAGGGCCGCGCGTCCGCGCGCACGAACAGGGTCTGCCGAAAGGCCCGCAGGCGCAGGAAATCCATGTACTGCTCCTGCACGAGCTGATCGCCGAGCCCGTCGAGCGCGGCCTCGGCCGCCGCCCCGAGCGTGGAGGCAAACATGGTGTGCAGCTTGGACTCGGCGAGGAAGGCGAGCCCGTGTCGGTGCGCCCGCGCCATGACGTCGCTGAACAGCTCCGGACTGTTCGTCTCCTCCAGGTACTCATGATAGAGATAGCTCGCGCGGGCGGTGCGCAGATATTCGACCTCGCGCCGCAGCGTCTCGGCCTCGGGTCGCGCCTGCCCGTCCGGGTGCGTGGTCGAGACCCCTCGTGCAAGCCGATCGAGCAGATCGCGCGCGCGGCTCAAACGCTCGCCGGGGGAGCTTGCGCCGCGACAGTGGAACAGCAGCATATCGCGCAACATGCCCCGCTGACGCCAACCGGGCAGCACGTTGTAGCTGACATAGGCGATCCCGCGCGCGCTCAGGAGCCGACCGCAAAGGTGCAGGATGTGCTCCTTCACCGCCTCCGGGACCCAGGAATAGACGCCGTGGACCAGGATAAAGTCGAACGGGGCTTGCGTGGCGTCGACATCGAGGATGTCCTGATGGAGCAGACGCAGATTGGTCAGTCCTAGCTCGGCGATCATGGCCTGGCCGCGCCGGGCCTGCTCGGCGGAGAGCTCGACCCCGACGAATTCGCTCCAAGGCAGATGAAAGGCCATCGGGATCAGATTCCCGCCGCTCGCCGCACCCAGCTCCAACGCCCGGCAGTGCTCCGGATCCGCCGTGGTCAGACCGAGCAACCGACCGAGCGTCGCCAGATAGTCCGGATGGGTCTCCGGGATCGCAAAGCTCTCGTAGGGGATTTGATCGTAGCTGTCGAGCGTCGTCATGGATGTCGAACCGGGAGGCCTCGTCGGTCGGGTCAGCGCAGCGTAACCCGAGATTCCGCGTTCCGACAGAGCGCAGGCATCGGGTTTAGGCACGCGTGAAGCGACCGATGCATCGCCCACGCAGCACCGGGCAGGCCAGCCTCGACCCGCAGGACCGCAGGGTTCATTCTCAGGCGGGCAGTTGGCTCGGCTGGTCGTACGGCCGGTCGCTCGGTAAGGCATCGTCCGGACCCGACACCTCGCGAGTCAACAGGGTGCCGATCGCATCTTCGTGGAAGAGGATGCGCGATCGGATCCCGGAGAGTCGATCCTCGATGGCGCGAAGTTGATCCTCGTGGGTAATCCGACGCAACTCCAAGGCCCGTCGCTCGTCGCGCAAGCCGGCAAGGCGCTCGCCCTCATCGCGCAGCCACTTCTCGAGCGATTTCATCTCCCGCCTCGCTTCGCGAGCACTCATTCCGTCATCGGGCCGTCCCCTGCGCGACCAGAAGCCGCCGCCGGAGGATCCGGCGCTCTCTCCGCTGCCCCCGTTCGGGCGATCCGCGATCCGCTGCAGCTCGGCCATCCGCGCGCGGGCCGATGCCGACCCGCTCTCGGCCGATCCGATCTTCCCGTTCAATGACTCGATGGCGTCCTTCAGCCGATAGCCGGCCTCGCGCAGGGTCGCGGCCTCGTTCGTGTCGCGCGTCTCCAGCTCGCGCAGACGGCTCAGCTCGTCGCGCATCCCGGCAATCCGCTCGAGACGGTCCTCGCGGCGGCGCCGGGCTTCGAGCTCCGCGGTCTCGACCCGATGACGGTGCAGGCGCTGCACATCGGCCTGACGCAGCTCCTCCTCGCGTTGAGCGCGGCGGATCTCCATCTCCTTCTCGCGCAAACGTCGGTCCTCGCGGGCCAGCTCGATGGAGCGCTCGAAGGCGGCCATGCGCTCGCGCATGTCCTCCTCGTCGTGGGCCTTCTGCAGCGCCCAGGACTCGCGCGCCTGCTGCAGCTCATGCTCGAGCTCGGCACGCCGATGATGATGCTTGGCGCGTGTCTCGTCGGCCAACTGGGCACGCAGCTCGCCGGCACGCAAACGCTGCTCGTTCTCGTAGGCCGCCACCTCGATCTCGCGGCGGCGGCGCGCCAGATCCAGCTCCTGATCGAGATTCTCGCGACGACGCTCGACGAGTGTCTCGGCGAACGACTCCTCGGCCAAGCGCATGCGCATCGGCTCGGCGGCCGCCAACCGCGCCTCCTGTTCGGCGAAATGACCCTCCGGATCGCGCTCGTAGCGCCACCACTGGCGCGCGAACTCGACCGGACTCAGACGTTGCGCGGGATCCTCCGGACAGGCAAAGCCGGGGATCCCGGACAGCGCACCGTCGAGGTATTTACGGTATTGGAACTGCAGGGATTCGCTGAAATAGGCCCGCACCGCGGCCGGCTCGAACAACTTCAGCGCGATCAACGAGAAGAAGAGGATCGCCAGCGCCGCCTGCGCAAAGCCGTCGACCGTCTCGAAATGGGGCACGCCCGCCTCGTCCGGGCTCTCGCGCAGTGCCTGCAAGGCCTTGGAGCGCGCCGCGAAGGTCAACCGCGGCGGCAGTTCCTCGGGCTGGGCGGCGGCCACTTCGGCCCGGATGCGGTCCATGCGCTCCTGCTGTTCCAGGCGCAGACGTTGGAGCTCATCCGTTCGCGCACGCAGGCGCTCTTCCTGGTCCGCGATCGTCTGCGCGACCTCGGCGATGCGCCGATCGATCTCGGCCTGTTTGTCGGCCAACTCGGCGACCAGGGTCTGCACCCGAGCATCCCATTTGCGCGCTTCCGGTCCATAGCCCTCCGGACGGTCGCCACGTCCGTGGATCTCGTCGCCGAGGCGCTCCTGTGCGGCGGCCAGCTCGGTGCGCAGCACCGTGATCTCGGGGGTGTACTCGGCCGCGATTCGATCACGACGTTGCCGCTCGGCGTCGAGCGACCGGTTCAGACGCTCGACCTCTTCCTCCAAAGGCGCGGTCAGCCCCCCGTATCGGGTCTCGACCTCTTGGGCGCGCGCGGCGACCTGCGACTGGAAGGCCGCATCACGCCTGGAGTAATACTGCTCGACCAGGCGCTGGTGGTAGCTCTCGATATCGTCGGCCCGGATCAGCTTGGCCAGAAAGGGCGCGGTCACATAGAGCGAGACCGCCACGATCAGCACCCGGACCAGCAGACCGAAAAACCAGCGGACGCCCGCGCCTCGCTCGTCGAGCCGGGCGTCCCGAAGAGCGCCCCCGAGTGCACCGCGGGCGCGGCTCGGACGCTCGGACATGATCAGGGAGGCATCGACGATCCAGATGATCGCGAACATGAGCACGAACATGAAGAGACCGGCGACCGGTCGAAGCCAGGCCGCGGCCTGCGGTACGATCGAGGCCCCGACGAAACCCCAGACGATACCTTCGATGCTGGCCATCAACAGGATGACGACCCAGGCGAAGCCGAGCCAAACGGCAACGGCAGGCGTGATGAGGCTGTCGCCGTAAGGACGCAACCGCAGCGTATTCAATGAAGGGACCTTGAAGAAGCGTCGAGATCGCCGCCCGAGATCCATGTTCCTGGCCTCCCTTGACCAATGCGAGCACCTCAGTCAAGACAGGATAAACCATCGGCGGACGTTGACCGACCCGATGTGGGGAACGCGCGACCTCCGCCACCCGGCCGAGCGAGCAGCGGCGCCGAACAGGGGTCAAGCACTCATCGCGAGGCGGAGATCCCCTTCGGCATCATTCCCGCTCAAGCGCAGGTCAAACCGCTCCTGCAGGATCGCAAAGACGTTCGGCGAGACGAAGGCCGGCGCGTTCGGACCCAGGGTGATGCCCTTGACCCCGAGGCTGAGTAGGGTCAGCAGGACGGCGACCGCCTTCTGCTCGAACCAACTGATCACCAGTGTCAGCGGCAGCTCGTTCACGCTGCACTCGAAGGCCTCGGCCAGGGCGGACGCCACTGCGATGGCGCCGTAGGCATCGTTGCATTGCCCCATGTCCATCAAGCGCGGGAAGCCCAGATGCTCGCCGTACGCGTGATCTCGGATTCGGTACTTGCCGCAGCCCAGGGTCAGGATGAATGAGTCATCCGGCGTGCCCTGCGCAAAGTCGCTGAAATAGTTGCGGCCCGGATCCGCCCCGTCGCATCCACCGATCACGAAAAAGCGGCTGATCTGGCCTGCCTTCACGGCATCGACGATCGTCTGTGCGTGATCGAGCAGTACGCTGCGGTGAAATCCGACGGTCGACTCGCCCGTGATCTGCTCCTCGCAGGGCGCGCACCGCAGCGCCTCGGCGAGAACTGCGCTGTAATCACCGTCGCGGATGCACTGACCGCCGGGCACAGCCGTGCCGCGGGTCGTGAACAGTCGGCCCTTGTAGCTCTGCGGCGGAATCAAGACGCAGTTGGTCGTCGCCACCACAGGGCCGGGGAAGGCCGCGAACTCGCGCTTTTGGTTCTGCCAGGCGCTGCCGTAATGGCCGGCCAGATTCGGGTGGTTTTGAAAGAAGGGGTACATGTGGGCGGGCAGCATCTCGCCGTGCGTGTAGACCTTGATGTCGGTGCCTTCGAGCTGCTCGAGCAGGTCCCGCAGGTCAGCCAGATCGTGGCCCGTGACGAGGATCCCGCGGCCCGCTTGCGTCCCCTCCTGCACCTTGGTCGGAGTCGGCTTGCCGAAGGCCTCGACATGGCCCTCGTCGAGCATCTGCATGACCCGCAGATTCATCCGCCCGCATTCGAGACAGTATTCGAGCAGGCTCTTCACGTCGAAATTGACGTTCGTCATGGTCGCAAACAGCGCCTCCTCGATGAAGGCGGACACGGTCTCGTCGGACTTGCCCAAGCGCCGCGCGTGGTGGGCATACGCGGCCATCCCCTTCAGACCGTAGAGCAACATCTCTTGCAGGGACTGGACATCGGCGTCCTTGCCGCACATCCCCGGGGAGGTGACGCAGCCGGTCTTACGGAAGGTCTGTTCGCATTGGTTGCAGTGCATGGGTGCCTCTGAATCGGATCGGGATCAATGAGCCCTTGTCGCGCTTCTCGAACCGCTGTCGATCCGCGGTGCCGATCAAGGGGACCGGTAGTCTGGCGAGGGCTTACCGGCGTCTCCTTGACTTGGATCAAGGCGCGTCGCCACGAGGTCGGCCAAGCGCGGCTACAAGCCGCACCCGAGCATCGCTTTCCGGGCAGCAACGCCGTTATGCTTTAGGGCGCTGTCGAGTCGACCGACACCGACGCCATCCACGCCGGCCATCAGCGACCGGGCCGGCGCCCGATTCACCCTTTCATAACGAGATACACGATGAAGCGGACAACGATCGCGACCTTGACCTTCCTCCTCGGCTCCGGAGTCATCGGAGCCGGGTCCGCCTCCGCGGGCGAGAGCGCACACTGGGACTACTCAGGCCCCCACGGTCCGGAGCATTGGGGCGAGATCGACCCGCATTTCGTCGCCTGCCAGTCAGGCCATGCCCAAACGCCGATCGACATCACCAACCGCGTCGACATCGATCTGCCGCGCATCGGCTTCCACTACAAGCCGGGCGGGCATGACGAGATCCACAACGGACACACCATCCTGGTGGACTATGACGACGGCAGCACCATCACGCTGGACGGGCGCGAGTTCACCCTGAAGCAGTTCCACTTTCACACCCCCAGCGAAAACCACATCGACGGCCACGAGTTCCCGATGGAGGCACATCTGGTGCACGCGGACGCCGAGGGCCATCTGGCGGTCATCGCGGTCATGTTCGAAGAAGGCCCCGAGAACCTGGCACTCGCCACGCCTTGGGCAGCCATGCCGCAGGCGCAGGGCCATACGGCGCACCTCGCGCGGGAGGCCTCCGCCGAGGCGCTGCTGCCCGCCGATCGTGCTTACTACCGCTTCGACGGCTCCCTCACCACGCCGCCCTGCAGCGAGGGCGTGACCTGGCTGGTCATGAAACATCCGGTGAGCGCCTCTCACGGGCAGCTCGTGAAGTTTGCACGGGCAATGGGCCACTCGAATGATCGGCCGCTTCAACCGCTCAATGCACGGGTCGTTCTGGAATAAGTCGCCACCGAGCGACGGCGACTCGCTCATACCCGTCCGAACCCCGCATGCGCGACCCGGTGTCTGCCGGACGCGGACACGGTCGTCTTTCGACTGCGGGCTCGGGCGCCCTGGCCGGACGCGTCGCCAACGCGTCGAGCCCGTTCGCCGCGCCGCCGATGAAAACGGAAACGCGCAAGGATTAGGAATCGAGACACGATGCGCAAACTCACCCTGGCCCAACTCGAGCGCCACCTGTTCGGTGCGGCCGACGTGCTGCGGGGCAAGATGGATGCCTCCGAGTTCAAGGAATACATCTTCGGGATGCTGTTCCTCAAGCGCTGCTCGGATGTGTTCGAAGCCCGCCGTCAGGAGATCGTCGCCGAGCAGCGCGCCAGGGGCCGCACACAGGCGGAGGCCGAGCAGCGGGCCAACGCCAAGGGCTACTACCAGGACACCTTCTTCGTCCCCGAGCGCGCCCGCTGGGAGCACCTGCGCGACACGCTGCACCACAACGTCGGCGACGGGTTGAACAAGGCCCTGGGCGCGCGGGAGGAGGAGAACACCGGCCTGGAAGGCGTGCTCCACCACATCGACTTCACCCGTAACGTCGGCAAGTCCAAGCTGCCGGACAAGAAGCTGCGCGAGTTGATCGCCCACTTCAACCGCTACCGGCTGCGCAACGAGGACTTCGAGTTCCCCGACCTGCTCGGCGCCGCCTACGAATACCTGGTCGGCGAGTTCGCCGACTCCGCCGGCAAGAAGGGCGGTGAGTTCTACACCCCGCGCGCCGTGGTGCGCATGATGGTCCGCCTGGCAGACCCCGAGGAGGGCATGCGCGTCTACGACCCCTGTTCCGGCTCGGGCGGCATGTTGATCCTCTCCGCCGAGCATGTGCGCGAGCACGGCGGCAACCCGCGCAACCTCGGCCTCTACGGGCAGGAGGACAACGGCGGGGTCTGGTCCATCAGCAAGATGAACATGATCCTGCACGGGATCGCCGACGCGGATCTGCGCAACGGCGACACCTTGGCCGAACCCCTGCACGTCGAAGGCGGCGAGCTGATGCGCTTCGACCGGGTCATCACCAATCCGCCCTTCTCGCAGAACTACGCCGCCGACGGCATCCCCTATCCCGAGCGCTTCCCCTATGGATTCTGCCCCGAGTCCGGCAAAAAGGCCGACCTGATGTTCGTGCAGCACATGGTCTCGGTGCTGCGGACCGGTGGACAAGGGGGCGGCATGGTCTGCACCGTGATGCCCCACGGCGTGCTGTTCCGCGGCGGGGCCGAGCGCGAGATCCGCAAGGGCCTCATCCAGGACGACCTGCTCAACGCCTGGTGGATCGGCCAGGAGCAGCGCATCGCCCGGCTTGCCGATCCCGAGGCCGGCACCCAGGCCCTGATGACCCTGCGCGCCGAGCTGGCGACCTCCTTCGAGCAGGCCCTGTTGCCCGTCGGCCTGCTCGACCGTTTCCAGATCGCCGGTGCGGTCGCGACCTGGTGGAACGAGGTGGTCTACGACCTCAAGACCCTGCTGGCCCGCGGCTTCGAGGGCGTGGTCGAGGGCTGGGCCACCACCATCGTCACCGCGCTGGAGGAAGGCGGGCCCGGTGCCAAAGGCGCCGACCCGCTGGACCACAAACTGGTCAAGGCCCTGCTGCCCCAGTTCCTCGACCGGATCGCCGAAGCCGAGGGCCAGGTCGCCGAGCTGGACGCCACAATCAAGGCCGCCACGACCAAAGGAGACGGCGAGGAAGAGAACGAAGGCGGCGACGAGGAGGCCCTGTCCGCGAGCGATCTCAAGGAGCTGAAGCGCAAGCTGTCCGCGGCCAAGACCAGGCTCAAGACCCTGCAAAAGGGCTTCACCGACCATCTGGAGGACGCCCAGGCCGGGCTGACCGCCGAGCAGGCCCGCGCGCTGGTGCTCGGCATCCTCAAGGCCGACCTGCGCCGGGAGCTGGACCGACGGGTCGCCGCCCACCGACAGGCTGTGGTGTCGGCGGTCGAAGGCTGGTGGGCGAAGTACCGGGTGACGCTGCGGGATATCGAGCGTGAGCGGAATACGGCGAAGGGGCGGTTGGATGGGTTTCTTCAGGAGCTGGGTTATGTCAGTTGACGGCTGGGTCGGGATAGAGCTTAAGGATGTTGTTTCTGCCGTCCGAAATGGAACCACGGCTTCCCAAACGACCAGACCGACTGCGTACCCAGTATCGAGGATCGAAACCATTGCGGAAGGCAGTATCGACTGGAACCGCGTAGGTTACCTGAATGCGCCCGCCTCATCCTACGACCTACAACCCGGTGACGTTCTTTATAGTCACATCAACTCCCTGTAACATATCGGGAAAGTCGCGCTATTCGATGAACAGCGAATGCTCTTCCATGGCATGAACCTTATGCTGCTGCGCTTCGATAGGCTGAAGGTCGACCCGAGGTTCTGTTTTCGTGTCCTCCAGTCCAACAAAGGCCGCGCTCACGCGCGACGAGAGGCCAAATCCGCCATCAATCAGGCAAGCCTCGGGCAGGCTCAAATTCTCTCCCTGACCCTCGACCTGCCACCCCTCCCCGAACAACGCCGCATCGCCGAAATCCTCGACACCCTCGACGAGGCCATCCGCAAGACCGAGCAGGTCATCGCCAAGCTCCAGCAGATGAAGCAGGGGCTGCTCCACGACCTGCTGACCCGCGGCATCGACGACAACGGCGAGCTGCGCGACCCCGAGCGCAACCCGGAGCAGTTCAAGGACTCGCCGCTGGGGCGGATGCCGAGGGGATGGGCGTTGCGCCATTTGGGAGAAATCGCGGTTTTCATCACATCAGGTTCTCGCGGATGGGCTACCTTTTACTCGGACACCGGACCGCTGTTCCTGCGAATCGGCAACCTCACGCGGGACCACATCAATCTGCGTCTTGAGTCGGTTGCGCATGTGCGGCCCCCCAGTGGGAGCGAGGGCCAGCGCACCAGCGTGGAGGAAGGCGACCTTCTCATCTCCATCACGGCCGACCTTGGAATCATCGGTATAGTTCCCAGTGACCTGGACGAAGCCTACGTAAACCAGCATGTCGCCTTGATCCGATTGGACCAAGCGTGTGCCCATCCGCGCTGGATCGGACATTTCCTTGCGGGCCGAGCAGGGCAACAACAGTTCGAGCGCCTGAACGATCAGGGCGCAAAATCTGGCCTGAACTTACCAGCTGTGGGGAGGCTGCGAGTTGCACTGCCTGCAACGTCCGAGCAGGTGAGTATCGCAGGCATTCTGGACGACCATGACGTACGCATTCGACAGGAGAGGGTGAACGTAGAAAAGCTGCGAACGCTCAAACAAGGCCTCATGGACGACCTCCTCACCGGCCGTGTCCGCGTTCCCGTCCCCGAGGATGCCGAGGCATGACCAGCGACGCCAACGAGCCGCGAACCTCCACATGGCATTGGAGATCTCACCCATGACCATCGCCGAGCAGATCTATCGAGAGGCACAGGGCACTCCCGGACGAGCTTGCCCAAGAGGTCCTGGACTTCATCGGCTACATCGAGACCAAATACCACCTGAAGTCGGTCAAAGACCGGGATCTGATGGCAGCGCAAGCGCCGGCTCCGCGGGCCGGCAATGAGTGACTCCTTCGAAAGCCAGCGGTTTGGCAAGACCGTCTGGCTGACCAATCACGCCATCGAGTCGATGGCGAAGCGGCAGGTAACCCTGAACGAGGTGCAGGTGTTGATCGAGCAGGGTACCTTGGCGCAGAAATCAGCGGGGCACAGCTGGATCTCGCACCGTTTCCCGACGCGCAACGACAACTTGGTCTGCGCGGCAATCGTCGAGGCCCAGGCGGTGATCATCAAGACCGTTATGGTCAACTGGAGAGAGCGAGGCTCCCAATGAAGATCCAGTACTACGAGGACGATGACATCCTGTTCATCGAATTCACCAAGGGTGAGATCGTGCGCGACGAGTCGGTGGATTGGAACGTCAACATCGGCTACACGGCGACCGGCATCGGCGAGATCACCATTCTGGATGCCAAGAAGAGCGGCATGTACCCGCTGCAGATCGAGCGGGTCGTGGCGGATGCAGCCTGACGGCCCAGGTACTGAGTGCCCGGGGTAGCGCCGCTCTTGCCACATCTGGCGCCCATACTCCAGTGGCGCGTCAGGTCACGGGTCGAGGGAGTTTCCGCGAGGTCCTGCTGCTCGATGACCTGAAGGAGGCCCTGCACCGGATCAACCTGGACCCGGAGGGCGGGCCCTGGCTGGATGAGGGGCGCATCATGCAGGCCGTGAACGCGCGCGGCTCGGCGCCGGCAAGCAGCTGGAGGTCAACCAGGCGGCCACCGAGCTGCTGCTCAAAGGGACCGTGGTCGACGGCGTCGCGGGCTGGGAACAGGGCCGCGGGCGGACCGTCCACTTCATCGACTGGGACAACCCGCAGAACAACTGTTTCCGGGTCGTCAATCAGTTCCAGGTCGCCTGCCCGGCGGGCCAGGCCGACAAGCATATCCGGCCCGACATCGTGCTCTTCGTCAACGGCATCCCGCTGGTGATCGTCGAGTGCAAGAGCCCCTATGCAGCCACGCCGCTGGAGGACGCGGTCGACCAGCTCCAACGTTACGCGAACCGCCGCCGGGAGCTGGGCCTGGTGGACCTGAGCGAGGGCAACGAGCAGCTCTTCCACTACTCCCAGTTCGTCGTCGCCACCTGCGGCGAGCAGGCACGGGCGGGCACCTTCTCGTCGCTGGCGGTCCACTTTCTCGAATGGAAGGACACCAGCCCCAGGCCCATCGCGGAGGTGGCGGAAGAACTGGGTCAGGTCGCCACCGCGCTCACCAGCCAGGAAAGGCTGGTCGCGGGGATGCTGCGGCCCGCGCATCTGCTCGACATCGTGCGCCACTTCACCTTGTTCATGGAGCTGGGTGGGCGCCGGGTGAAACTGGTCTGCCGCTACCAGCAGTTCCGTGCCGTGCAGCTGGCCATCCGGCGCATGCTCACCGGCAAGACCCGGCGCGAGGACGGCGAGCAGGACCGCCGCGGCGGCATCGTCTGGCACACCCAGGGCAGCGGGAAGAGCCTGACCATGGTCTTCCTGATCCGCAAGATGCGCTCGGACCCGACGCTGCGCCGCTTCAAGGTCATCGTCGTCACCGACCGGCGGGATCTGCAGAAACAGCTCGCCGACACCGCGGCGCTGACCGACGAGGTGCTGACCATCGTCAAGCCCGAGCGGCGAGGCGCGAAAACGGTGTCGTCCGCCGAGGTCCTGCAGGAGACGCTTGCGCGCAAGGGCAAGGATCTGGTCTTCGCGATGATCCAGAAGTATCGGGGCGAGCTGCTCGACGCCGATGCATCGGACGATACGAACGGGGCCGACGAGGACGCAGAGGACACGGCGGGCCGGGCGCCGACCAAGACCCGGCCATTCCCGGAGCTGAACACCGACGAGGACATCCTGGTGCTGGTCGACGAGGCCCACCGCAGCCACACCAACAGCGCCCACGCCAACCTGATGCAGGCACTGCCCAATTGCGTGCGGATCGGCTTCACCGGCACGCCGATCATCATGCGGGCCAAGGGGCAAACGGCGCGGATCTTCGGCGCCTTCATCGACCGCTACACGCTGCGCGAGTCCGAGGCCGACGGGGCGACGGTGCCGATCCGCTACGAGGGCCGCACCACCGGCGCCGCGGTGAAGGACGGGCGTGCGCTCGACGAGGTCTTCGAGGACATGCTGGTGGGTCGGACGCCCGAGGAATTGGAGGCGATCAAGCAGAAGTACGCGACCAAGGGCCATGTCATGGAGGCCGAGCGGCTCATCGCCGCCAAGGCCCGCAACATGCTGCGCCACTATGTCGAGAACATCCTGCCCAACGGTTTCAAGGCGCAAGTGGTAGCGGTCAGCCGGCGGGCGACCATTCGCTACTATAGGGCCTTCCTTGAGGCGCGGGACGCGCTGGTCGACGAATTGGCGGCCTTGCACCCGAACCTGCTCGGTCTGGACGACGACGCGGTGAACCGGCTCGCCCCGGAGAAGGCCTTCCTGATCCGGGCCCACCGATTCCTGCCGACCATCGCGGCCCTGGACTTTGCCCCGGTGATCTCCGGTGGGCACAACGACAGCGTGGACCCCCAGCGCGAATGGTCGAGCCGCGCCAAGATCGATGCCCGCATCGCCCGCTTCAAAAAGCCGCTGTTCGCGGATGGTCCGAATACCTTCGTCGGCGACAAGGCCGATCCGCTCGCCTTTCTGATCGTCAAATCGATGCTGCTCACCGGCTTTGACGCCCCGGTCGAGCAGGTGATGTATCTCGACCGTCACATCAAGGAGGCCGAGCTGCTCCAGGCCATCGCCCGGGTGAATCGTACCTATTCGCGTGGCGGTGCCGGCGGCGGGGGCGAGAAGAGTTGCGGCATCGTGGTGGACTACTACGGGGTGGCCAGGCACCTGAAGGATGCGCTGGCGGCCTACAGCGCCGAGGACGTGGAGGGTGCGCTCGAGAGCCTGAAGGACGAGATCCCCAAGCTGCGGGACCGGCACCGCCGGGCGCTGGAGGTGTTTCTCTCGCGCGGCATCGAGGATATCGCCGAGACCGAGGCCTGTGTGCAGCTCTTGAAGGACGAGAAACTGCGGGCCGAGTTTCACGTCAAGCTCAAGCAGTTCTTGGTCACGCTGGATCTGGTGCTCCCGAGACCCGAGGGCCTGCCCTTCGTCAACGACGCCAAGACCCTCGCACATATTCAGGCGAGGGCCCGCAACCGCTACCGCGGCAGCGAGCGGCTGATCGGCAAAGAGGTGGGCGAGAAGGTCCGCAAGCTGATCGACGACCACGTCCTCTCACTCGGCATCGATCCACGGATCCCGCCCATCGAAATCACCTCGATCCAGTTCGAAACGCACGTCGAGCAGGAGCGCTCGTCGCGCGCAAAGGCCAGCGAGATGGAACATGCCCTGCGCTACCACATCCGCAAGCACCTCGACGAGGACCCCACGCACTACGAGAAGCTCTCGGAGCGTCTGCGGGACATTCTCAAGGAATTCGAGGGCCGCTGGGACGCGCTAGCCGAGGCGCTCAAGACGCTCGTCGAGGAGGCGGCGCAGGGCCGGCAGCGCGACGACAGCACCGGCCTCGATCCCGCGACCCAGGCCTTCCTCGACGTCCTGCTCGTGCAGTTGGCCAGAGACGTGACTGTGGAGGCCGAGACCACCGCCCGGCTCCGCGAGGTGGTCGTCGAGTTGGTCGATCACATCCGTCAGGAGATCGCGCTGGTCGGTTTCTGGCAACGGGCTCACGCGCGCGAGGGGCTGCGGGGTTGGATCTTCCAGACCCTGGACGACGCCGAGGTCTTGCCCTTCGGGCGGCTGGACGCGGTGGCGGACACGCTGATGGATCTGGCGAAGGCGAACCATCATCGGCTGACGGAGTGATGGACCCGCAGACCGTACATCCGACCGAGCATCCGGCCGAGTATTTGGCCGTCGACGAACTGACTTTCGAGGTCCGCCGCAGCCCGCGTCGCAAGACGTTGGGGATCACCCTGGATCGTGGCGGCGAGCTGATCATTTCGGCCCCGCCCGAGACCGCCGGGACGCAGCTGGCCGAGTTCGTCCGCGAGAAGCGGTTCTGGCTCTACACCAAGATGGCCGAGCAGGAGACCCGCAATCGGACTCCGGACGCCAAGGAGTTCGTCACCGGCGAGGGCTTCCTCTACCTGGGGCGAAGCTATCGGCTGCTGCTCGTCGATGCGCAGGCCACCCCGCTCAAATTGGAGGCGGGACGGTTCAGGCTGCTGCGGCCCCTGGCGGCCGAAGGTCGGGAGCAGTTCGTGCGCTGGTACACCGAGCACGCGAGGCGCTGGCTGCAACGGCGGGTGAAGGACTGGGCCGCCCGTATGGGTGTCGAGCCCAAAGGCGTCGAGGTCCGCGACCTCGGGTTCCGCTGGGGTTCCTGCGGTCGGGGCGGGAACCTGAACTTCCACTGGGCCACGATCCTGTTGCCCTGCAGCATCGTAGACTACGTCATCGTCCATGAACTGACTCACCTCGTCGAGCCGAACCACACGCCCGCATTCTGGCGACGACTGGGGCGGGCGCTGCCGGAGTACGAGCAACGCAAGACTTGGCTGGCGGAGCACGGCGGGCGGCATGTCGTGCTTTGAACCCTTGCGGGCCGAGGCCCGCGGCCGATGGACGGGCCTGAGATTTACCGCGACATCACACCGGGCCGACGAGTCGAGCCGATTTGCAATCGGTAGCCCAGGTGGAGCCCGGACCGCAGACAAGAAAAAACCAGCTCAAGGCCGGTTCGACTTTCTCTTATCGGATTTGGTGGCTACGCCCTGACTCGAACAGGGGACCCTCGCATTATGAGAACGGTTAAGCCCTGTATTGCAACTCCTTGACCCTACTCGCAAACCTCACCTAAATGCCTGTTCCCGCTTTGATTTCCGCTCAATTATCGACTATCATGAACATGCATCGAGTCGCACCGAATTGCACAATTCTGTAGCCCAGATGTAGCCCAGATAAAAGCGAAGCCGGAAGGGTCTAGTCCACCCGCCCGGCTTCTCGTCACAACCCGCTGACAGGTAGCGTGCCATGACTGAAGCAACTGTAGCCCATCCTCCTTTCAAATTCACGCAGGCGAAGCTCGACGCCCTGCCCTTCGAGTCGACCCGGTATGAAGTTCGGGACACCCAACAACCCGGCTTGATCTGTCGAGTGAGCCCACCGGGACGCAAGTATCCCGATGGGCGCCGCGTCCTTCAGGTCTACGGTCGCGCGAAAGGCATCACGGCGCCGATCCGCGTCACGATCTGCGAGGTCGGAGAACTGCCCTTGACGGCGCTCAAGGGTCAGGCGTCCGTGCGTGGTCGCGTCGACGAGATCCTTGCGCAACTGCGAGCCGGGGAGAATCCGAACGAAACGGCACGCCAACTGCGAGCCGACAAGGCGGTTCAGGCGCAAGCCGACGAGCTGGCAGGCGTCACGCTGAAGAAAGCATATCAAGCCTACCTGAAGACCAAAGCCCTACGCCCGCGCACGATCGAGGGCTATCAACTCATCATCGACCGGGATCTCGTCGACTGGAAGGATAAGCCGCTGCGCGAGATCACCGGCGCGATGGCCGTCACTCGTCACGCCGAGATCAGTCAGACGAGCCGCAGCGTCGCTATGCGCGCGATGCAGGTCCTAAGAGCTGTCCATCGATTTGCGTCGGAGTTCTACGGCGACGACGAGGATGAACTGCCGTTCGGCCGATGCCCGGTCGACAAGGTGAATCGGGTACAGCGCAAGTGGAGCCGGTCGGACGCTCGGACGCGCAAGCTCGGGACCGATGACGTTCGGCCGTGGCTGGAAGCTGTCCGGCGACTGCCGATCGACCAACCCCAGGGCGACCCCGAGCGCATGGCGGCATATCTTGAGCTTCTGCTGCTCACTGGCCTACGCCGACGTGAAGCCGGATTCATGCTTTGGTCGGATGTCGATTTCAAGCGAGGGACGATCAAGGTCCGTGAGACGAAGAACGGCAAGGATCACACCTTACCGATGACGGCTCGCGTCCGGGAGATCCTGGAAGCTCGCAAGCGTGCCAGAGACGCGGAGAACGAGAAAGTCGTCGAGACGGATGAAGAACGCAAGCCAGCCGACTATGTCATCGGGACATCCGAAGTCCGCAAGCAACTCGTCAGGATCGAGAAGACAACCGGCTTAACCGTCACGCCGCATGATCTGCGTCGGTCATGGGCCAGCTTCGCCGAGCGAGCCGGCATCGGCGGATACGCGATCAAGGCCGCGTTGAACCATGCGACGACCGGCGACGTCACCGGGACGAACTACGTCCAGCTCGACACCGATGATCTTCGTCCGCTGATGCAGCAGGTCGAGGACTACATTCTGCGGCTCGCCGATCCGCCAGCAAACAATGTGGTCGAACTGCGTTCGGGAGCGGCGGCATGAACGGCCTACCGATCGCACTCACCAACCCGGAAGGCGGCAAGTACAGCGTCGAGACGGCCGTCTCTATCTGGTTGCACGTCGCCTATGGTTTTCCTTACGGCGTGCCGAACGGGAGTCGGGACTACAAGATCGCACGGCGAGACGCCGCCGCCGACCTGAATCATCTGGTGAAGTCCGAGGAAGGACCACCGAGAGGTCCTGTTATCCGTCGTCGACGATCGACGTGGCTGGACGGCACCACCCTCTTGCGCAACGGCTATACCGAGCCGAATCAGGTGCCCGTCGCGACCGTCGACAATGGGCCAAAGCTCAACAGATGGATCTACCAAGCCGACCTGATCCGCTTCGCCGCCGAGCGTGGAGTCGAGCTGTTTCCCGAGACGGCCGCGGCACGAGTGTCGGAGTCGGAGCCGATCAAGGCGAAGCCGGGAGCGCCGATCAAAATCCCGGACGAGGCGATCGATCTTGTTCGACAGCTCTATACGAGCCGCGAAGCGAGAACAAAGAAGGAAGCCGGCATGATGGCCGCTGAAAGGTTCGGGCTCGATCCGCTCGTCCAGGGAAAAACGCTTGAGACATACATCGGGCGAGAACGAAAGAAGCCAACGCAGTAACCCACATCGAACCGCCATCACGGCGGTTTTTTTATGCCTGTCGATCCGATTAATCCCGATTAACGTTCGTCGGATTCATCGCGTTTTATCGGTTTTCACTTCGCTGTTCACTAAGCCCATCGCATCGGCAATTAAACGCAGTCAACCGATTGCACCGATACGAAAAGGTGAATACATGAAAACCCCATCAAGACCGACATCATCCTCAGTCGCCGACTTCTGCGAGCGTCACGGGATCAGTGAGCCAACGTTCTACAGGCGCCGCTCGGATATGCCCAGAACGATCAAGATCGGCGGACAGCTTCGCATCGTCGACCGGGATGAATCGGAGTGGATCGAGCGGAAACAGGCCGAATCGATCACCGGGAGGGCGGCGGCATGAACGAATCAACCGCCCATGCATTTCTGGTGGAGCACGGCATTGACCCGCTGGCCATGCACCCGACAGGCGTTTCCAATTGGGAAGCGTTCGATCGCTTTTGCGAAGAACAGGCTAAAGCCGCCGGCATGCAACCCGTCGTCACCGGCGAATTTGACGTGACCCCGAACGGCAACCTTGCGCGCGTCGTGCGTTGGACCCAGGCGGTGCAGTCATGAGCGCCGAATACACCCGCGAAACATGGCTGAAGCCGATCCCGCTCGACTTCGACGCCCATTCCCTACTGCATCGAATTGCATCGGCACGACTGGCGGGTCATGAACTGGACCGTCGACGCCCGCCGACGAAACTGCATCTGGTCGCAGATCGCGAGCGGTTCAACATCGAGATCAGGCCGATACTGCACAGCTCACCAACCGGATGGACGATCTACAACATCGAGGCAAAGCTGGTGACTTCGGTCAACGCCAAGACCGAGATCAAGGTCCGCATCTTGCCCGATTGCGCACTGCACCTGATGAGATGGCAACGCGACGACGCCCGCACTGGTGCGGCTGTCGACCTGGTGACTGAGACACTGCGGCGATTCGTCGACGATCCGAAGCGCGCGATTGCCTTCGGTGCGTTGAACTGCGGATTCTGCGGCCGTGCGTTGACTGACCCGAGATCAATCGAATGGGGAATCGGCCCGGAATGTCGAGCGCAATTCGAGCAGGCAATCAGGTTAGATGAACTGATGATGGATACCGATCGAGCCGCGGCGAACGGCTCGATCGGTGAAGGCGACGAGCAAGGCATGTTCGCGAAGAATGATAGCACGGAGGCGCCCCATGCGTAAGGACGCCCATATCGAGCCGGCGCGCTGGATTCGCGAGTATCGCGCGGCCCTTCGCCTGTCGGATGTTGCCTTTAAGGTCCTGCTCTATTGCGAGTGCGGCCCCGAGTCGCACCGCACCGGGATTCACTTCGTCGCGTCAGGGACGATCGCCGAGATCATCTTCGAGGATCGCGAGACCGTCGACGACGCTTTTGATGACCTGGAAGCCGTCGGCCTGTTGCTGCGCGACTCGGCGGCGGGACTGGTCTATCTGCCGAATCAGTGTGCGGCTCAATTCGCCTGGAAGAAAGGCGAGCCCAAAGCCGAAGACTATCGGCTCGTCGAGGCAAAGCGCCACATTGCCAGCCTACCCGAATCGCCGCTGGTGCGGATGTTTCTCGACCGCTGGCCCATCTTCCGATCGGATGAAGCCCCTACCCAAGCCCCTTGCCAAGCCCCTACCGAAGCCCCTTCGGTAGCCCCTTGCCAAGCCCCTACTCAAGGGACCCCCCAAGGGACAACTACATCTACAGTTGCCCGAAGGGTAGGCAACCCCCCGGACGGCCCGGACGGCGGCAAGCTCGTCGAGATCCGGCTCGGAGGTGCGGCATGACTCCGACGCTGACATCGACGCGCGACTATCTGGCGGCACAGATCAGCGATAACGGCTCAATCGAGCTGCGGCATCAGATCGGCGAACGCTGGACGACAGGATGGTTCGACGACCTGGATCGACTTGTTCGTCAGGTCGACCGCCTTCGGGACCGCGGCAACCTGTTCACGTCGCTCAACGGCCCGAAGCCGCGGCACGTCGGCAACGGCATGACCGGCTCGCCGATCTGCAACGGCGATGTTGCATGGGTAACTCGGATTCCGTTCGACTTCGATCCTTGTCGACCGACAGGTGTCTCGTCGACCGCCGACGAGCTGAAAGCCGCACTCGGGCGCCGTGACGCCCTGGTCGCGATGCTGCGCAAACTCGACTGGCCCATACCGCTGCATGGACTCAGCGGCAACGGCTATCACGCCGTCTACCGCGTCAGACTGCCGAGCAACGACGAGACGACCGAGATGTTCAGGTCGATCTACTCGGGACTCGCCGCGGAGTTCGCCGACGACGAGGTCGACTTTGACCGCAGCGTGAAGAATCCCGGAAGGATTTTCCGCCTGTACGGCACGCGAAATCGAAAGGGACCGGATACGCCCGAACGACCGCATCGTGACTCGGCGTGTTGGATCCCGGCGCCGTGGCGTCAGGTCGAGCGTCGTCTCGTCGAGGATTTAGCGAACTTCTACGCCCGTCGCTCGACACCCGCCGTGACGTCGTCGGAGCCGCGTCAGGCCGGCCCGCGCATCGGCGGCAAAGGCGACTACACCACACTCGACGTGGTCGCCTGGTTGACCGCTCACGGGCTCTACAGGCACGCCGTCGACTCGACGACTCACTCGGTCTGGTGTCCGTGGCGCGATGGGCACTCGACGCCGCACGGACGCACCGGCGCCGTCGTCTTCGTTAATCCCGGACGGTGGCCCGGATTCCATTGTCATCATGGATCTTGTGCAGGTCGGACGATCGCAGATGTCGTTGCGAGTCTCGGTGACGCCGACGCCTACTGCACTGCGGCATTCCAGGGAGGGCGCAGTCATGTTTGAGCTGCATCCCTTTCAAGGCGACATCATCCGAGAGCTGCGTCAAGGCTATGCGGCCGGACATCGACGTCAGATGTGTGCTCTTGCGACAGGCGGCGGAAAAACCGTGGTTGCCTCACACCTGATCCGATCGGCATCGGCGAAGGGCAACAGGTCGATTTTCATCGTCGACCGCATCGAACTGGTGAATCAGGCTGCCGACACGCTGCAAGCCGTAGGCCTTCGCGTCGGAGTCATGCAGGCCGGCAACACCTGGTTGCACTGCGACGACGAGGTCATCGTCGGCACTCGCCAGACGTTCGCCGCCCGCGGAGTTCCGCCCGCTGGATTCGCCATCATCGACGAGGCCCATGTTCTGGCGAAGGACCACATCAAGCTGATGGAAGCATGGAACAGGGTTCCCTTCATCGGCCTATCGGCAACTCCTCTAAGACCGGATCTCGGGGGACACTTCACCAACCTGGTGCGAGGCCCTACGGTCGCATGGTTGACCGAGCAAGGGTTCCTGACACCGGCTCGTGCGTTCTGCCCGGGGAGTGAGTCGATCGAGCGGGCAATCTCGGGAGTGAAGCTCAAGCGCGGCGATTTCGTCTCGTCGGAGCTGGCGGACGCGATGAATACGAAAGCCTTGATCGGCGACATCATCGCAACCTGGACGGAAAAGGCGATCGACCGCCCGACTCTAGTATTCGCCGTCGACATTGCGCACAGCAAATCGGTGATAGCCGACTTCGTCGACGCTGGCGTGTCCGCAGCGCACATCGACGCCTACACCCGGCCCGACGAGCGCAAGGACATCATTGCATCGTTCAAGGCCGGCGAGATCCGCGTCTTATCGAGCGTCAACGTGTTGGGCATCGGCTTCGACTATCCAGGCGCATCGTGCGCAATTCTAGCTCGACCTACGCTATCGGAAGCTCTGCATATGCAACAGCTCGGGCGGGTCATACGGCGTGCCGATGGAAAAGCCGACGCCCTGATTCTGGACCATGCGGGGAATACCCTTCGATTCGGTCTGCCGATTCACTTCGAGGTTCCCGATCTCGGGAAGGGCGAACATCAAGCCGCATCGAAGAAGAAGGCCGAAAAGCGCATGGTCGCCTGTTCGCACTGCGGAGCCGTCATGGAGTCGGATCAATTCACCTGCTCGTCGTGCGGCATCGATCGGCCGGGTCGCAAGTCGAAAGTCGTCTATCGAGACGGGCGTCTCGTCGAATACGGATCAGGCGACGACGGAACCGCGGTATTCAGCGTCGAGGATCGACGAGGATGGTATCAGGCGTTTCGATGGTATGCCGAGCGTCGAGGATGGAAGGATGGATGGGCGTTCCATGCGTTCCTTGCGAAGTTCGGAGGAATGAAGCCGCCGTTCGCCTGGAAGCTCTTTCCAGGGATCCAGCCGAGCGACGAACAGGCCAGATGGATTCGTCACTATCAGATCAGATCGGCGAAGCGTCGAGCGGCATAAGTGGAAGCTGTGGAGATCTCCGCAATCGTGCGGAGATCATCCGATTCGAATTGACATCCTCATTCGTTCCTGTAGATTTGTACACATGAGAATCACCACACCAAAAAGATTGGTTGTCGACCTACCAGAAGCCGATCACCGGGCATTGAAAAGCATTGCCGCATCTTCAGGTGCGTCTATTCGCTCAATCGTGATCGAAGCATTACAGCGCGACTTGCAACGACGTGCGCGTCTACTCAATCGCTCCGCGCCAACCGGCCCCGTAGCGCCGCTGATGACCAGATGAGCGACGAAACCTTGCCAGATCCAACACCCGCACCGCGCGCACCATGCGAGGCCCCGCGGGGAGCGCAATATGGGCTCACGGAGACGGAGCACGCTGTATTAGTGGCGCTCGCTTTCATGGCCGCTGAATCCGACCTATCCCGAGCGCCGCCGCTCTTTCTCGACTTCGCCGCGACGTGGCGCAGTCTGTGCGCGGAGCTGAACGCGCCGCGAGCGACGGGGGCGTCATGCCTCTAAAGAGCTGCCACCGCACGACGAACGACACCCGCGAGATATGCCGGTATGAGGATCGATTGACCGACCCGGAGTGTCACCGCTGCGTATTGCAGAAACCCAATCCGCCGACGCGACGTGCAAGCGGATGGTTTGATTACCGCAAAGAGATTGACCAGATCCGCCGCGAAACCCGTATTGACCACCACCCGAGGACCGAATAATGAAAGTTCCACGTTTTATGAATCGCGCCGTCTTTTTCGGTGAGCAGTCGGAGCAGGCTTGCAATTGGCCTGGACCGCTTCGCCGTGGCGACCTAGCGCCGTTGAACCTCGCACGCGCGAAAGATGAGCCCGAACAAACCCCGGCGCCGGTTATCTCCGAGTCGCAGCGCCGAATCAATGAAGCCGTGAGAGTCGGCTTTATCCAGGCCCGCGAAGACGATAAGCGCAAGCAACAGGTCGCCGAAGCGCAGCAGCGCATCATGGATCAATTCACCGGAGTCTATCGCCATGCCAGCTAAGCAAGTGCCCGCAGCATCCCCGTCGAGCCTCGCCCAAATGGCGAAAGAGGTTCAAGCGCAAATCAGCAGCGCCCGCGATCGACTCGCCGAAACCCGTGCACGCTTGGATAGCGTGCTCGCCGAGCGCGAGCGGATCTTGAGTGCGCCGACCGCACCTGAAGATGTCCGGGGCATCCTGGTTGCCAACATCCGGCGCCGCGCGATCGAGGCTCAAGCGGAGGTCGACCAATTGCTGAAAGAGCTGCACAAGCAAGCCGCCAGCGCCGAGACTGCGCACGGCTCAGATGCAGCGCTGTATGGCGTGCCCGGCGGCAAGGTCTCGATTGATCTGCTGTGCGCGATCTTGCCAGCCGAAACGATCGCCGATGCGATGCTCAAGCTCAGCAGCGTCAAACCTTCCGCGGATGCGGGTCTCCCGGTCGCCGCGCGTCGGGCCAAGGTCCAAGAGCTGGACGCGCAAGCGGATCTGTTGCGAGGCGAGATTGCGGATCTCACCAGCGCACTCGAGGCCGCTGGCGTCACCGTTGACACCACACCCGCAGAGAAGGCGCCGAGTGGAGAGGATGCTTACCAGTGGACCAGTCATGGTTGGATCCGCAACGAAGACATGGCCGCGTGAAACGATGACCGAGCACGCGCCGCGATTCGTGAGGGATCCAGGCCGCTTGATCGCAGACGCCGAGAGGTATGTACGGCTTCTGCGTCACGAGCCCGAGCTTTGCGCGAGCGAGCGTGACGAGCTGGACGAGCTGGAACACACCCTAAACCGCAGCAGCGCCGCAACGCTGCTTTGTTCGATGTTGCGGGGCTTCGATAGTCTCAGTGTCGCGCCACCGAATGGCGGGGCTTGGGAATAACGCGAGGCGCCGACCGGCAACCTCACACCACCTGTCGAGGTCTGTGCATTGGCCGAAGACATTTTGACCGACACGAAGCAAACCTGTATCCGTCTCGGGTTGGCCGAAGCCGCCGTGACCGCTGCGGTCGCGGAGGTCCGGCACCGATGGGGAGGCGCCGAGTATTACATCCAGGCGATTGACCGAGAGCATCGAGACCGTGAGGCCCGAGAGCTGCTGGCGAAAGGGGAGAGCCTGGAAGACGTGGCGCGTCGCGTCGGATGCTCGACTTCTACGATACGCAGACGCCAGAGCAGATGGCTATAAGTGCTTACGGTTCAGGGTGTTGCGTGTGTCGTACACGTTCCGGGTCCTGTGCCGGAACCTGTATACCGCAGGTTTCGCGCAGCTCGGGGCGCTATCGTTTTCTCACCTCATAACTTGATTTTATAACCGCATAAGTGAAAACAACCCCGCATCCGTCGCGAATCGCCAACCGTTCTGGCGTCGCCGCGTTTTTCGGCGTCAGTTTGCCGACCGTCGACACCTGGACCCGAAACGGCGGATGCCCGGTGATCGAGCGAGGCGACTCGGGGCGCCCGTGGCAGTTTGACCTACTCGCCGTCGCCGAGTGGCGGTTCACTCCCAAGCCCGACGCAGCCACCGAGCCCGGCACGCTCGACCCGCAGCGTGAACGAGCCAGACTCGACGCAGCTCGGGCGGATCTGGCGGAAACGCAGCTCGGGAAGGTCCGCGGAGAGCTGATTACCGCAGCCGATTTCGAGCGCGTCCTGTCCGAGACGATCAAGCCGATCGCGACCGGGCTCGAAAGTTTGCCTGACTTGCTTGAGCGAGACGCCGGTATCGATGGCGCCGCAGTCGAGCGCGTTATCGCCGTGGTCGATCGAATGCGCGAAAGTCTTTATCGCCAGATCGTTGAGGGCACCGGCGCCGCTCATGAGTGAAGACCTGGAAGCCCTAGCCGATCTGCTCAAAATCCCTGCCGGCATGGTCGAATCGCTCGCCGCGGAGATCGCCGCAGCACCCGAAATCGACATGGACGATCTTCGTGCGCAACTGGATCTGATCCAGTCTCCCGACTCCAACCCGTAAGCCCTACCACGTCGCATCAGCGCCCCGCAGAGCCCGCGGCACCGGCTCGGCTGGCGAGTGCATCGGCGTGCCGACAGGCCCGCGTGGAGCGTCATAATCGAAGCGCGTCGAGATGATCCTGCAGGTCGACCACCACCGGCACTCAAACCCCAACAGGGAGCCGGCCCCAAACTTGGGGCGAGCCCCTAAGCAAACCCCATGCCCGAGCCTCTTTATCGTCGCAGCCTATCGGGCGCAACCTTTGCTTTAATCGCCCAACATGCTGATCCGCAGTAGGCGCAAAATCCGCGCCTGATAGGCGTTGTCGATCCATCGGCCGGGCTGTTGGAGCGTGTACGGCATCGAAGGCGCACTGCTGCTGACGTGGCGCGACCATTGGCGCAATCGGATCGGCATCGGATCGGCGCCTATCGCCGATCGCCAAGGAATCGGATCAGGCGATTGTGCAAACCGTGTTCTGGCGTCGATGCTCTACCTATGTCACACGCTACCGATACCGAGAAGGGCAAACCTACCCATGTTCGCATGGCTGAATGCCGTGAACGCATGCGAGCTGAAGGGTTTGTGTCGGTGACTGACTGGGTGCACGCGGAGTCGAGACCGCTTGGCTCGCGACTGAAGGCCACGTTAGCCATAAACGTTCAAAAATGGAGGAAGGCATGTCTAGAGGAGTCAGACTTTTCATCTACCAAGACGCAAAAGGATCGATAACTGCACGAAAAGTTATCAATGTTTCTGAATCAGAGCAGTACATTCAGGGTGTATGTACTTCGTCTAATGCGTTAAGAACATTCCGAAAAGACAGAATTCTTGACGATGCTGTAGACGATGAAAACATCAACACCAAACTAGAGCACTATCTCTCGATAAACCCGCAGCCATTGACTAGCAGCGCCTATATTCGCCGTCGCGCGCCTAACCTAGATGGCGCTCCGGAAGTCTGTTTTACGGGGTTCAAGAAAGACGATAAAGAAGATTTGATCGCTCTGGCAAATTCCTTTGATATGGTGGTGCGCTCAGCCGTTACATCAAACCTAGCGTTTCTTTGCTGCGGTTACAACGCCGGCCCCAAAAAGATCGAGAAGTCTCGGCATCAAGGTGTGGTCGTAATGAGCGAACTACAATTTAGAGAGATGCTTAAGACAGGCGAGATACCAGAAGAAGCATAAGGTATGGCCAACACTTGACTCAGCGCCGACCCCACACTGCGCGCGAAACCTAGAGCTGATTTTCAACGCGGTGCCAGCGCCAAGCTCAAGGGCTGCGCCAAGATCGAGCCCATCAATGGTGATGAACTCTCCGCGGCACTCAAGGAACTTGGTTATCCCAAACCGATGGAGGCGACAGCATGACCGAGCGATACATCGAAGGCGACCTAAACGACCGCTTGGACGCACTTGTCCGCGCACTGGTGGACCTGTGCACCCGCGACGAAGCCGGCCCCCACTTCACCGAAACGACTGAGCCCGATGTTCTCGACCAACTTGAGAGATTGGGCTGGATCGAGATCATAAGGCCGACCCATCCGACCGGGATCCCTTGCAATGCCGAGGATTGGACCGTGACCGTGACAGAGGCCGGACTCGACATGTGGGATGCTCACGTCTTCGTGGATGAGTTCGACATGGATGGCACGAGACACTGACCCAACCGCCCGGCTCGTCCGGGCGCAACGCAAGGAGCAAGGAGCAAGGAGCATGAAACCACAACAGATCGAAATGAAGTCATTTCGCGTAACCGCCAGCTATCCCGGATATGGCGGGGTCGACCCGTGGGATGACTACGTCGATCCGCACACCGAAACGGCCGAACTCGAATCGGCGGACGCGCATCAAGCCGCTGTCGATGCTGTTCTGCGCCGATTGATTCCTGTCATGTTTATTGGAGCCGAGCCGATATACTTCGATCCTGACACCTTTGGCTCGGATGGGTTGCGCTGGCCCAGTGTTCCCGAGTCATCCAGCAACGAGGTTGTCCTAGGATTCGGCGACGACAACAACCCGCGCACGTTGGTCATCAGTGTGGAGTCTCTAAACTAACCACGCCCGCCCGGCTCGTCCGGGCACAACCTCAAGGAGCAAGGAGCATGAGCAACGATCAATCCTATCTGGACGGCACCCGGCGCGACGTGGTTGTGGTCCCGTTCGACGCGGAGGGCAACATGGGCGATCTGCAGCGGATCGGATCCGCGCTCGATTGGAGGTCTGCGGTCCTGCTGGTGTCCGAGATGGGCTATCGGATCGCACCCGAGGGCGAGGGGTTCGACTGCGGACACCTCGCCAACCCGGACGGCCCCGACGCCTTCGGGGTCGCCGTCCTGGTCTGACGCAGATAGGCGTTTCGGTAACGCGAATTCGGCCCGCCGCTTGGCGGGTTTTTTTGTCCTTCCGTCTAGTGTGTGCGGTGTAGCCCAGATGTAGCCCAGATGACTACGAACTTTTCGCGAACGCTGAAAACAAAAAAGCCGCTCTAGTAAGCGGCTGTTTTACTTTGTTTTTGTGGTGGCTACGCCCTGACTCGAACAGGGGACCCTCGCATTATGAGTGCGATGCTCTAACCAACTGAGCTACGTAGCCAAACAAGACGTGAGATCATACGTTTCGGGCGCGATGCCGTCAACCTCCCGAAGTCCTCTTCGGAGATCCGGAGGTTCGCCCGAAGCGGTTCCGACGAATGGCGCCTCAGCTCGATACATCGGCCGGACGGACCAAGCCTTAAACCTAGATCCGGCAGTTGAACGGCCCCTGGAGTGCGTCCCGCGCGGTGTCCGGCAAGGCGCAACGAGGCGGCGTAGTGGTTCTACGACAACGCGTTGCAACGCAGTCGGGCGCCGCTCGGGGCGTGCTCCAGGGGTCGTAGCGGCCTTCACCCAACCGGTGAGCCATTCGACAAGTGCGATCGTTAAGGCCGTCTAGACCTTGCATGAAGCACGAAGCGGTCAACTGCCGGATCTAGGTTAAAGGAGCGTGCGCAAGGCGGTCCGCAGCAGCGGCAGCAAGGCCGCCTTGTCGAGATCGGGGTGGCTGATGGCGCGACCCGACAGCCCGTCGAAGAGGGCCATGATGACCTCGATCGACGCGGCGGCATCCTCGACCTCCATTCCACGGGCTTTCCGGGCGGCGCGATGCAGTGCGCAGAGTCGCTCGCGCTTGGCGGCGTCGGCCGTGCGGACGATCTCGGCGACGGCCGGATTGCGGGCGGCCTCGGCGAGGATCTCCATCTCCAGTGCAGCGGTGTCCAGGTCGGTCTTCTCGTTCAGGCCCAACTCGACCCGGTCGATCATCGCCTGAAAGAGGTCGTCTTCGCTCTCGAATTGCAGGACCATCTCGAGCGAGCGTTCCAACTTACGCTGCACCAAGGCGCCGATGATGGCCTCCTTGCTCTCGAAGAAGTGATAGATGTGGCCCGGACTCATCCCGGCCACCTTCGAGATCTTCGCGATGCTGGTCCCGTGAAACCCCTCGCGCACGAAACAGGCGGCCGCCGCATCGAGGATCTGTTGGCGCCTCGCCTGACCGCGGTTGGGTTCCTGCTCTCGATCCGACCCCTGCATTCTGCCTCCTCCGCTGCCTGTTCGCGCCGTCGCGCGGGCGCTCTTTGATGACGGCGCCGCAACGGCTCGAACCGCGCACGCCACCTGACACCTTGACCTCGTCGACTCGCCGGTCTAAAGTTCGGTCACGAACTAGAATGAACGTTCACTCTACAACAGTCAACGGTCGACACCGCACTTCGAGGTATCTCATGGGATCCGCCCGCCGTCAGATCGGCATCGCCCTCGCCTTGCCGATCGGCATCGCACTGCTCCTCGCCGGATGCAATCAGACGCCTGCCGGCAATGCCGCGCCCGCGGCACCTCCGCCGCCCGAGGTCGGCACGGTCACGATTGTCGCCCGCCCGACCACGCTGACGACGGAGCTTCCCGGCCGCACCGTACCTTATCGGATCGCGGAGGTGCGACCACGCGTCAGCGGCCTCATCCAGGAACGGCTCTTCACCGAAGGCGGCGAGATCAGCGCGGGCCAAGTGCTTTATCAAATCGACCCGGCCGTCTACCAGGCGGCTTACGACAGCGCCGAGGCCGCGCTGGCGCGCTCGCAGGCGACCTTGGATCGGGCGCGGCTGAAGGCCGATCGCTATGCGCTTCTCGCCAAGTCCAAGGCGGTCAGCCAGGAGGACAACGACGATACCCAGGCGGCGCTCAAAGAGGCCGCGGCCAGTGTCGCTGTCGATCAGGCCGCTTTGGAGCGCGCGCGGATCGATCTCGCCTACAGTCGGGTCGCGTCGCCGATTGCCGGACGAATCGGACGTTCGCGGGTCACGCAAGGTGCCCTGGTGACGGCCAACCAGGCCGAGGAGCTGGCGACGGTGCAGCAGATCGATCCCATTTACGTCGACCTCACCCAATCCAGCACCCAGTTGCTCAAGCTGCGCCGCGCCTTGGCCGACGGCGGCCTGGAGAGACCGGAGGGCGAGCAGGCGAAGGTGACGCTCATCCTGGAGGACGGCAGGATCCATCCGCATGCCGGACGCCTCGAATCCTCCGAGGTCACGGTCGATCAGGGAACCGGTACGGTCACGCTGCGCGCCACCATCCCGAACCCCGAGCAAGAGCTTCTGCCGGGGATGTTCGTCCGCGCTCGGGTGGAGGAAGGCATCCGCCCGGACGCCATCCTGGTTCCGCAACAGGGTGTCCAACACGACCGTCGCGGCAACCCGATCGCCTTGGTCGTGAACGACGAGGGCACGGTGGAGGAGCGCAAGATCGAGACGACGCGCACCATCGGCGATCACTGGCTGGTGGACGCCGGGCTCGAACCGGGCGATCGCGTCATCGTCGAGGGCAGCCAGAAGGCCCGGCCGGGCACGCAGGTCCGGGTGACGGACCTCGGCGATCAGCCGGGCTTCGCAGCGGTGAGGTGAGCTGTCAGCGGTTAGCTGTCAGCTATCAGCCATCAGCCATCAGCTATGAGCTTTCAGACGAAATGTGCCGGCGGATGGCCCCGGGCCAACGGCTGATAGCTGATAGCTGATAGCTGATAGCTGATAGCCCAGACCCAAGAGCCGAGGGCTGCTCGCACCATTCCCCCCGCAACCCCCCACTCCCGAACCAAGGACTCCAACCCCATGGCCCGTTTTTTCATCGATCGCCCCGTCTTCGCCTGGGTCATCGCGATCGTCATCATGCTTGCCGGGGTGCTGTCGATTCTGACCCTTCCGGTCTCCCAGTATCCGAGCATCGCGCCGCCGGCGATTTCCATCACCGCCAACTATCCGGGTGCCTCGGCACAGACACTGCAGGACTCCGTGACCCAGGTCATCGAGCAGCAGATGAACGGGCTCGACGGGCTGCGCTACATGTCCTCGACGAGCGAGTCGACCGGGATCGCGACCGTGACCCTGACCTTCGAGAACGGCACGAATGCCGACGTCGCCCAGATGCAGGTCCAGAACAAGTTGCAGACGGCCACGGCACTCTTGCCCGCCGAGGTGACCCAGCAAGGGCTGCAGGTCGCCAAATCGGTGCGTAACTTCATGATGGTCGTCGCTTTCGTCTCGCGTGACGGGCGGCTCGAGAGCGCGGACATGAGCGACTACATGGCCAGCTTGGTCAAGGATCCGCTCAGCCGTGTCCCCGGCGTCGGCGAGATCACGCTCTTCGGTGCCCAGTATGCGATGCGGATCTGGCTCGACCCGAACCGGCTCAATCAGTTCGGTCTGACACCGACCGACGTCGCAACCGCCATCAAGGCCGAGAACGCCCAGATCTCTGCCGGCCAGCTCGGCGCCGTCCCGGCCGAACCCGGCCAACGGCTGAATGCGACCGTGAACGTACAGAGCCGTCTCAACACACCCGAGGCGTTCGGCGCCATCCGGCTGCGCACCGCGGCCGACGGCTCGACGGTCTATCTGCGCGACGTCGCGCGCATCGAGCTGGGCAGCGAGAGCTACACCACCGCCGCCTTCCACAACGGCAGCCCGGCCGCCGGCATGGCGATCCGCCTCGCGACCGGGGCCAATGCACTGGAGACCGCCGCCGCCGTCCGTGCGCGGCTCGATGAGCTCGCGCCCTTCTTCCCGGCCGGGGTCGAGGCGGTGTTCCCGTACGACACCACACCCTTCGTGCAGATCTCCATCGGCGAGGTGATCAAGACCCTGATCGAGGCGGTGATCCTGGTCTTCCTGGTCATGTATCTGTTCCTGCAGAACCTGCGCGCGACCCTGATCCCGACGCTCGCCGTGCCGGTCGTTCTGCTCGGAACCTTCGGCGTGCTGGCGGCCTTCGGCTATTCGATCAACACCCTGACCCTGTTCGCGATGGTGCTGGCGATCGGTCTGCTGGTGGACGACGCCATCGTGGTCGTCGAGAACGTCGAGCGTGTCATGCACGAGGAGGGTCTGCCGCCCAAGGAGGCCACACGCCGCTCCATGGATCAGATCACCGGGGCCCTGATCGGCATCGCCCTGGTACTGTCCGCCGTGTTCGTACCCATGGCCTTCTTCGGCGGCTCGACCGGGGTCATCTACCGGCAGTTCTCCGTCACCATCGTCTCGGCCATGCTGCTGTCGGTGGTGGTCGCCCTGACCCTGAGCCCGGCCTTGGCGGCGACGCTGCTCAAGCCTGGACATCAGGGCGAGCGACGCGGCTTCTTCGGCTGGTTCAACCGCAATTTCAACCGCGGTACCGGCGGCTACATCAAGGGCGTGAAGGGCATCCTGGGACGGCGCAAGCTGTTCCTTGTGGTCTATCTCATGCTCGTCGCCGGCTTGGGCCTGTCCTATGCGCGCCTGCCGACCGCCTTTCTGCCGGACGAGGACCAAGGCATCCTCATCATGCAGGTGATGCTGCCCGCGGGTGCAACACGCGAGCGCACGCTGGAGGTGATGCGCGAGGTCGAGCGCCATTTTCTCGAAGACGAGTCCGAGGCGGTCCAGGAGCTCATCACCGTGGCCGGCTTCAGCTTCGCCGGACAGGGTCAGAACATGGCGTTCGGATTCGTGCGCATGAAGGACTGGGACGAGCGCGACCGACCGGACCTCAAGGTCAAGGCGGTCGCCGGGCAGGCGATGCAGGCGTTCTCGCAGATCCGCGATGCGCAGGTCTTTGCCTTCGTGCCGCCGGCCGTCATCGAGCTCGGCACCGGCACGGGCTGGGACGCCCAGCTTCAGGACCGCGCCGGGGTGGGTCACGAGGCCCTGATGGCCGCGCGCGGCCAGTTCCTCGGGATGGCAAACGCCGATCCCGCGCTCGCTGCGGTCCGACCCAACGGACGGGAGGACGAGGCGCAGTTCAAGGTCGAGATCGACCGCACCAAGGCCGGCGCACTCGGGCTCTCGCTCGCGGACATCAATACCGCGCTCTCCGCGGCCTGGGGCAGCGCCTATGTCGATGACTTCGTCCACGAGGGGCGCGTGAAGAAGGTCTATCTCCAGGCGGACGCGCCCTATCGCATGCTGCCCGAGGACCTGGACGACTGGCATGCGCGTAATGCCGACGGCGAGATGGTGCCCTTCTCCGCCTTCGCCAGCGGCAGCTGGGTCTACGGCTCGCCCCGCTTGGAGCGCTACAACGGCCTGCCCTCCGCGCAGGTGATGGGTCAGGCCGCGCCCGGGGTGAGCTCGGGCGAGGCCATGGACGCGGTGGAGGCGTTGGTGACCAAGCTCCCGCCGGGAATCGGTCTGGAATGGACCGGGCTGTCGTTCGAGGAGCGTGCCGCCGGTGCGCAGGCGCCCTTGCTCTATGCGCTCTCGGCGCTGGTGGTCTTCCTGGCACTGGCCGCGCTCTACGAGAGCTGGTCGGTGCCCTTCGCGGTGATCCTGGCGGTGCCGCTCGGGGTCTTGGGCGCCGTGCTCGCCGTCACCTGGCGCGGACTGCCGGCCGACATCTACTTCCAGGTCGGATTGCTCGCGACCATCGGACTCTCGGCGAAGAACGCCATCCTCATCGTGGAGTTCGCCAAAACGCTTCAGGAGCACGGCAAGAACGCGGTCGCCGCGGCCCTGGAGGCGGCGCGGATGCGGTTGCGGCCGATCCTCATGACCTCGCTCGCCTTCGGCTTCGGCGTGGTGCCGCTCGCCATCAGCTCGGGGGCGGGCTCGGGCGCGCAGAACGCGATCGGCACGGGTGTGCTCGGCGGCGTCGTCGCCGGCACCCTGCTCAACGTTCTGTTTGTGCCGCTCTTCTTCGTGGCGATTCGGTCGCGGTTGGATCGGCGCACGGCTCGGGATCTGTCGAGGCAAACGGTGGTAGCCGCCCCCACGGCGACGCCGGTAAAGACCTAAGGCGCTTTCCTGATGATCTTGTCCCAGACCGGAGTCACCGCATCGCCTCGAACGACGAACAGGATCCCTTGTGGGTCGGACTTGAGTCCGACACATCGGTATCGCCATCCTGCAGCGTCCTTATCGGGCTAAAGCCCGACCCACAGTGGGTCGGACTTGAGTCCGACTTCGCGGTATCGCAGCCTGCTGCGTCCTTATCGGGCTAAAGCCCGACCCACAGGGGGTATGCGGCCTTACGGAGATCGCCCGAATCTCAAGCGGCTCGGCTAACGGCCTCAATGAAAATCACGGCTGTAGGTCGCTTCGAGTCGGACCTTCAGCAGCGACTGCGGGTCCCAGAAGGCGTCCGCGATCAAGTGCGGCACGCCATCCTGTTGCTGGATCCGTCCGGTGACGCCGAGCAGGTTCGTGGTCTTGATCAGACGGGAGTAGCGTTCGAGCACCTGGTTCCAGACCACGAGGTTGACGAAGCCGGTCTCGTCTTCGAGGGTCATGAAGAGGACGCCCGATGCGGTCGCGGGCCGCTGACGGCAGATCACCAGACCGGCGTAGCGCGTGCGACGACCATGCGGCATCGCCCGCACGGCGGCGGCATCGGGTAGACGCTGCGCACGCAACCGCTCGCGCAAGGGTGCCAAGGGATGCCCGAGCGTGCTGTGGAGGCTGGTGCGGTGATCCCATGCGATAGCCTCGAAGGCATCGAGATCGGCAAAGACCGCGGCACGTTCCGGGGATCCCGGATCGAGCGGTGCATCCTCCTCGTGAACGGCCCCCGCGACCTGCCATAGGGCCGAGCGGCGCTGCGGCTCCAAGGCACTCAAGGCCCCCGACTCGGCCAGGCGTGCCGACAGGCCGGCATTCAGCCCGGAGCGCTGCACCAGATCCTCGACGGACACGAAGGGACGCTCCGCCCGCGCCTCCGTCAGCCGCTCCCACTGCGCCCGGGCCAGACCCTTCACATAACGCGCGCCCATTCGCACGGCGAAGCGCCCCGTATCCGGCCCGGCCACTCCGTTGACCCGATCGGCCTCCGCTCCCGTCCCGCCTTGCCCCGACTCCAGCGTACAGTCCCACGCGCTCCGGACCACGTCGATCGGACGCACCTCGATGCCGTGGCGCTTGGCGTCCGCGATGATGGTCGCGGGCGAGTAGAAGCCCATCGGCTGGGCATTGAGCAAGGCGCAGACAAAGACATCGGGGAACCGGCACTTCATCCAAGCCGTGGCGTAGGCGATCAGGGCGAAGCTGGCCGCATGGCTCTCGGGGAATCCGTACTCGCCGAAGCCGCGGATCTGCTCGAACACCTGCTCGGCAAAGGCGGCGTCGATGCCCTTGGCGATCATGCGCTGCACCAATCGAGTGTGGTGGCGCTCGATCCGACCGCTGCAGCGCCAGGCGGCCATGTCGCGGCGCAGCTGATCGGCCTCGCCGGGCGTGTAGTCGGCG
Source organism: Thiocapsa bogorovii (assembly GCF_021228795.1). NCBI lineage: Bacteria > Pseudomonadati > Pseudomonadota > Gammaproteobacteria > Chromatiales > Chromatiaceae > Thiocapsa > Thiocapsa bogorovii. The sequence goes on along the minus strand of NZ_CP089309.1, from coordinate 4,735,418 downwards.
GCCACCATCGCCAAGCGGATCACCTGCTCTTGGAAGAGCGGCACGCCGAGTGTCTTCTCGAGCACGGGCGCCAGGCAGGGATGGGGGTAGATCACGGGCTCTTGGCCGGCGCGGCGGCGCAGATAAGGATGCACCATGCCGCCCGTGATGGGACCGGGACGCACGAGACTGATCTCGATCACCAGGTCGTAATAGGTCCGCGGCCGCAGACGCGGGAGCATCGCCATCTGGGCACGGCTCTCGATCTGGAAGACGCCGAGTGTGTCGGCCCGGCGGATCATCTCGAAAGTCGGCGCGTCCTCGGCAGGGATGCTCGCCATGGTCTCGTCGCGACCGTAATGGCTGCGCATCAGATCGAAGCCGAGATGCAGCTGATGCAGCGCACCGAGCGCCAAGAGATCGACCTTGAACAGCCCCAGTGCTTCGAGACTGTCCTTGTCCCATTGGATCACCGTCCGCTCAGGCATGGCGGCGTTCTCGATCGGGACCAGGGTCGAAACCGGCTCGTGTCCCAGCAGAAAACCGCCCGGATGGATCGAGAGATGACGCGGCACATCCAGGATCTCGGTCGCGAGCCGGATCAGGTGCCGATGCACCGGCTGCTCGGGATCCAGACCGGCCTCGCGCAGCACCTCGCCCGACAGCGCATCGCCCGAGTGTGCCAGCAGCTTCGACAGACGATCGAGCGACGTCTCGGAGAGACCCAGCACCTTGCCCACGTCGCGCACCGCCGAGCGCACCCGATACCGGATGATGTTGGCGACCATCGCCGCGTGATCCCGGCCGTATTTGGCATAGACGTGCTGAATAACCTCCTCGCGGCGCGCGTGCTCGATATCCAGATCGATGTCCGGTGGCTCGGCCCGCTCGCGCGAGAGGAAGCGCTCGAACAGCAGTCCCATGCGCACCGGATCCACGGCGGTGATCCCCAGGCAATAGCAGACGGCGGAGTTGGCCGCCGAGCCGCGGCCCTGGCAGAGGATCTGCTCGCGGCGGCAGAACCGGACGATCTCCCACATGGTCAGGAAGTATCCGCAGTAATCCAGCTCCTCGATCAGCGCCAGCTCCTTCGACACCTGTGCCGAGACCGCCTCGGGCAACACAGCGCCGTAACGCTCGTGCGCGCCCTTGAGCGTGAGCCGCCTCAGCCATTGCGAGGAGGTCGAGCCATCCGGGAGATGTTCCGAGGGATAGCGATACCGCAGCGCATCCAGGTTGAAGCGGCAGCGCTCGGCGATTTCCAGGGTGCGAGCGACGGCGCCCGGGTCGTCCTCGAACAGCTTGACGAAGGCATGAACGGACTTGAGTGCATGCTCTGCGTTGGGCTTGATCCGGCGCCCGGCCTCGGCAAGCCGGATGCCTTGGCGGATGCAGGTCAGCACGTCCTGCAGCTCGCGTCGGCTCGGCGCGTGATAGAGCACCTCGCTGCCGGCGACGATCGGCAGCCGATAACGCGCGGCCCGTTGTCTCAAAAGCGTCTCGCGCCCCGGCTCGTCCGCGCGACGATGGCGCGCCGCCAAGGCATAGAGCCGATCGTCGAAGGCCTCGCGCAACTGGTGCGCGATAAAGAAGGGGTCGGCCTCTCCGCACAGCAGGGCGGATTCCCCGCCCCAGAGTGCGATCAGGTCGCCGGCATGGGCGTAGACCTCGCGCCAGCCGACCCGACTCTCGCCCTTGGCGCAACGGCGCCGGCCCAGGGTCAGCAGCCGACAGAGATTGGCGTATCCGTCGCGGGTCTGCGCCAGCAAGATCAGGGTCGAGCCGTCCTCGATGGAGACCTCGGCCCCGGCGATCAGCGGCACGCCCAGCTCGCGCGCCTTGATATGGGCCTCGACCAGACCGTAGACCCCGTCGCGATCCGTCAGGGCCAGACCGGCGAGCCCGAGCGCGGCGCAGGTCTCGACAAGCTCCTCGGGATGGCTCGCCCCTTCAAGAAACGAAAAATGACTCTTGCACCAGAGCGGAACCATCCTAAACCGCGTCCGGAGCGACATGCGTAATTTTCATTTTGCGTTTGGCCTTGGAGATGTCCTCGATCTTGGTGAGACGCGGTTTAAAATTTAATATTTTTTAATACTTTAAACCGCGCCAGCTCCGCAGCCGTCAGAGCTAGCGCGGCCAATCCATTCCAATAAATGACGCATACCGCAGCGGGCGCGGTTTAGATCCGGCAGTTGATCGGCCACTGGAGTGCGTCCCGCCAGGTTCACTCCACCCGCCCGTGCACGAACCAACCGCGACGCACCCGATCGTAGAAGACCCACAAGAGCTCGCCTTTGCGGGTCTCGGCGAAGTGATATTCACGGTGCAGAGCACGCACCCACCAGCCGCCGGCGACCACATAGGGACCCCATACGCGCGTCACGGGTCCCTGCTCCAAACCGTGGAGCATCCAGCCGTCCGGCTCGTGACGCGGGCGCGGCGGCAAGGGGATCGGACGCCTGTAGAGACGGCGTACCAGACGCCGCTGCAAACGCATGCGCGGACGTGCGGGCTCCAGTCGGGACAAGGGCTCCCACGCGAAGCTGTTCTCGGGCAGATGACCCGAGCTCAGCCGTGCCTGCACCACCGACTGATCACCGAGTGCGGCCCGCACGCGCGCCAGTGCACGGTTAGCCGCTTCGAGGTCGCGGCGCGGCCGGGCGGCGAGCAGCTCGAGCTGGCGCTGCTCGGGGCTGACGGCACGGGTCAGCAGATGCAGCTCCTCCACACCGTCCGGCAGGCGCGCCGCCGACAAGCGCAGACGGATCAGCTCCAGGATCTGTCGGGCATCCAGGGTCGGTGCGGCCGGACGGATGCGCTCCTTGTGCTCGCCCAGGCGTTCGAAGCGAAACAGCAGCCGCAACTCTTCGAGGGCCTGACCGCGCTCGCCCAGCGCATCCAGAAGGGGCGGCAGCCGCGTCTCGATCAGGTACATGAGACGCTCGACATCGGTCTCGGGCCGATCGAGGATCAGACGCGCCGTCACCGGCGCGACGGGACGCTCGGGCTGCAGCGGGAGATTCAGCTCGCCCGAAGCCATCCGGTGCAGGTCGAAGGCGGCCTTCCCATAGCGCCGACGGATACCCTCGGACGGCAGCCGGAGAAATTCACCGAGGCTGTGCACGCCGAGCTTGGCGAGCGCGTCCCGTATCCCGGGCGCGATCGCCAACCGCTCCAAGGGCACATCCTGCAAGGCGCCCTGCTCCTGCTCTGCCTCGTGCAGGACGCGCACGCCTTGTCCGGATTTGGCGAGCGCATAGGTCGCGAAGCGGCGAAAGCCGACGACCACGACGGCGCTCAAGCCGATCGCCGAGAGATCCGTCTCGATCCCCGCGGCCCAGGCGTCGAGCGACCCGTAAAGCGGCTCGAGCCCGGACGCATCGAGCCAGAAGACACCGGGTTCCTCCTCGGACGGCTCGACATGCGGGCTGTGCTCGCGCAGCCGGCGGGAGACGGCCGCGACGGCCCGATCGATCTGCGCCTCGGGAACCTGGGCGGCGCGCAGATCCCCGCTCAGCGACAAAGCCGCGGCAAAGGACATGCCCGAGAGGATGCGTGCGTCACGCGCGGGCGCATTGACCCACAAGACGATACCCCGCGGCTGATCGCTGTCGACGACGGCGACCGGATACCCACGCCACTCGGGGTGCTGCCGCAGCAGGAGCTGAAGCGGGAAGGCCGGCAGATCAAGACAGGCCATCCGGTCCATGACAGAGCTCCGCGAAGGTCCGACCCGGTCCCTGGCGCTTGTCCTTGAGGATGCGCGTCTCGCAGCGGAACAGCGGCGGCGCACGTCCAGTGCGCGACGCATCGGCACGCAACGAGATCAGCGACCCCAGCGACGGGCGCTCCCGCTCCTTGCGCGTCAGGCACAGGAGCGCCGTCTCGTGCTTCTTCGCGAGCGCGGCGAGACGTGTCTGAGCGGCAAGCGGCAGGTCATCGTCGGTGCCCAGATCGAGCACGACGAGACCGAAGGCACCCGAGCGCAACAGCAGGTCCGCCGCCCGCGCGGCCTCGAGTGCACCCTGCGCCCACACGACCGCCAAGGCACTCAGATCGATCCCGACCGCCGCGACATCCGGCGGGAAAAAACCGCTGTCGCGTCCCGTCACCCAGGCCACCGGCTCCTCGCACTGCTGAGCCTCGGCCACCAGACTCATGGTCAGCGTCAGCGCCGCCGTCGCCTCCCCGCCCGAGATCTCGGCAAAGCGACCGCGAAAGGTCGCCAGCCCCCAAGAGACAGGCGTCCGGCTCGGCTCGAGCCCGCGTTGAAGATCCGAGAAGGCCGCCTTCATCGAGATGCTCCGATCGTATGACGTTAGCTGTTAGCTGTTAGCTGTTAGCTGACGGCTGATGGCTGATGGCTGATGGCTGGAGGCCGGCGGTTGGAAGCCCCATCAATCGAGATAACGCCGCACCTCGATCACCCGCCCCAGGACCTGAAGCGCATCCGGGTCCGGCGTCATCACCGCGTAATCGGGGTTTGCAGGATGCAGCTCGATCCGGTCACCGCGTCGCCGCAGACGCTTGATCGTCGCCTCCTCGCCCACCAGGGCGACGACGATCGCGCCGTCATCGACACTGGGGAGACGCCACACGATGACGATATCGCCGGGCAGGATGCCGGCGTCGCGCATGCTCTCCCCGCGCACACGCAGGCCGAACAGCTCCTCGTTCGCGCCGACGCGGTCCGACTGCACCGGGAGATAACCTTCGAGATCCTCGACCGCCAATCCGAAGGCGCCTGCCGTGACGCGTCCGAGCAAGGGGACCAATCGCGGCGGCGCGATCCGGTCTTCGCCCGGCACGAGCACCGCCGAATCGGCAAGCCGATAGCCCCGTGCTCGACCCGACTGCTTGTCGAGACGCCCCTCGGACACCAGCGCCTCGAGATGCGCGCGAGCGGTCTGCACGGACCGAAAGCCAAACGCCTCCTGGACCTCCCGCACGGTCGGTGGTTGGCCGGCCAGGAGCCGCTCGCGCACGAGCTGGAACACCTGCTCGCGCGTCCGTCCGGTCGGTGTTCGACCCATCACCTCGACCCTCGATCATCCGGGGAATCCCATGAACGATTTATAGCATACATTTGTCTGTTAAACAGCGCCTGGTGCGGTATGTGATGTTTTTGGATGGGATCGGCCCCGGCAGACTTGACGACCGCTGGAGTCGGCGCAGTTTAAACTATTAAAAAATATAAATATTTAAACCGCGTCCCCGCAAAGGGCCATGGATGCATCAAACGTCGAGCTCCACCGAGAGTGAGCATCTCGCTCTGGACGCGGTTTATGCGGAGCGAAACGCCCGTCGGTGTCGGATGAGAAAGAGGGCCGGGATGACAAAGAGACTCAGCAAGGGTGCGGTGATCATGCCGCCGACCATGGGCGCTGCGATGCGTCGCATCACCTCGGAGCCCACACCGGCGCCCAGGATGATCGGCAGCAGACCGGCGAAGATGGTGGCGACGGTCATCGCCTTGGGCCGAATCCGCATGACCGCGCCTTCGATAACCGCGTCGACCAGGTCGGCCTCGTTGCGGAGCCGACCCTCCTCGCGACGCTGTTTCACCGCATTGTCGAGATACACCAGCATGATGACGCCGAACTCGGCGGCGACCCCGGCCAGTGCGATGAACCCGACGGCCACCGCCACCGAGAGGTTGTAGCCCAGCAGATCGATGAGCCAGAACCCGCCGACCAGCGCAAAGGGCAGCGAGAGCATCACCAGCAGGGCCTCGACGGTCGAGCGGAAGGTGAGATACAGCAGCAGGAAGATGAGTGCCAGCGCGACCGGCACCAACTGCATGAGCTTGGCTTGTGCGCGCAGCATATACTCGTACTGGCCGGACCAGGCGATCGAGTAGCCGGGCGGCAGCGCGACCCGATCGCGCACCACGGCTTGTGCATCGGCGATATAGCGCCCGAGATCGCGCCCGCGGATGTCCACGAAGACCCAGCCGTTGAGACGGGCGTTCTCGCTGCGCAGCATGTCCGCCCCGTCCACGACCACCACCTCGGCGATCTGCCCGAGCGGGATTTGAGCACCGGTCGGGGTGACGATGGGCAGCTCGCGCAGCTTCTGCAGATCGTCGCGCTGCTCGCGCGGGAACCGCACGCTCACCGGATAGCGCTCCAAACCCTCCACCGTCCGGGTCACGGTGACGCCGCCCAAGCCGGCCGCGACGATCCGGTTGATATCGCCGATGTTCAGACCGACGCGCGCGGCCGCCACCCGATCCGGTCGGATCTCGATGTAGCGCCCCTGCGCGGCCCGCTCCGAATAGGCCGAAGCGGTCCCCTCGATCTGCATCAAGGCCTGCTCGACCTCGCCGCCGATGCGCTCGATCTCGGCCAGATCCGGACCCGAGATCTTCACGCCGAGCGGGGTCTTGATGCCGGTGGCCAACATGTCGATGCGTGTCTTGATCGGCATCACCCAGGCATTGGCCAAACCGGGGACGTCGACCAGCGCATCGAGCTCGGCGATCAGTCCGTCCAGGGTCATCCCCTCGCGCCACTCCTCGCGTGGCTTGAACTGGATCAGGGTCTCGATCATGGTTAGCGGAGCCGGATCGGTCGCAGTCTCGGCCCGGCCGACCTTGCCGAAGACCCGCTCGACCTCCGGAAGACTCGCGATCAGCCGATCGGTCTGCCGCAACAGCTCACCGGCCTTGCCGATCGAAATCCCGGGCAAGGTCGTCGGCATGTACATCAGATCGCCCTCGTCGAGCTCGGGCATGAACTCGGAGCCGAGCCCCAGATGCCAGTCGCCCAGGACCGGCACCCCGCGGAAGGTCGCTTGCCAAGCGCTCGCCAGGTCGGCTTGCCAGCCCTCGATGCGCGCCTCGGCGTCGCGATGCGGCCCTTCCTCGACAACGAGCCCGACCGCCTGAAACGGCCATTTCAGCGGCGCCAGAAGACCGCCCACACCGGCCAGCGGGATCAAGGTGCTGAAAAGGATCATGACAGACAGACCGATGACGAGATAGGGACGGCGCAGGACGCCGCTCAACAGGGGACGATAGACCCGGATCAGAAGCCGGTTCAGCGGATTGGCATCCTCGCGCGGAATCCGTCCGCGGATCAGATACCCCATGAGCACCGGAACCAAGGTCACGGCGAGCCCCGCGGCGGCGGCCATGGCGTAGGTCTTGGTGAAGGCCAGCGGCGAGAACAGACGTCCCTCCTGAGACTCGAGCGCGAAGACCGGCAGGAAGCTCACGGTCACGATCAGCAGCGAGAAGAAGAGCGCCGGCCCCACCTCGGTCGCGGCCTCGCCGATCACCTGCCAATGCCGCTCGGAGCTCAGATTCGGCCCTGCCCGCTCCAGGTGTTTGTGGGCGTTCTCGATCATGACGATGGCCGCATCCACCATGGTGCCGATCGCGATGGCGATACCGCCGAGCGACATGATGTTGGCGTTGATACCCTGCGCATTCATGATGATAAAAGCGATGAGAATGCCCAGCGGCAGCGAGACGATGGCCACGAAGGCCGAGCGCAGGTGGAACAGGAAGACCAAACAGACCAGGGCCACCACGATGAACTCCTCGATCAGCTTGGTCTTGAGGTTGTCCACCGCGGAGAGGATCAGCTCGGAACGATCGTAGGTCACGACGATCTCCACCCCCTCGGGCAGCCCGGCACGCAGATCGTCGAGCTTTGACTTGACTGCAGCGATGGTGGAGAGGGCATTCTCGCCGTAGCGCATCACGATGATGCCGCCGGTAATCTCGCCCTCCCCGTCCAGATCCGCGACCGCTCGGCGCATCTCGGGCCCGATCTGCACCCGCGCCAGGTCGCGCAGCAGGACCGGGGTTCCGGCCTCGGTCACCTCCACCGGGATGGTCTCGATATCCTCAACACCGGTGAGATAACCGCGGGTGCGGATCATGTACTCCGCCTCGCCGCGCTCGATCACCGAGCCGCCGGCCTCCTGATTGGCATCGCGCACGGCATCGGAGACGCGCGAGAGCGGAATCCCGAAGGCCCGCAGCTTCTCCGGATCCACCACGATCTGATACTCGCGCACCATGCCGCCCACGGTCGCGACCTCGGCCACGCCGGGCACGCTCTGCAACTCGAACTTGAGGAACCAATCCTGCAGGCTGCGCAGTTGAGAGAGATCATGCCGGCCGCTGCGGTCGACCAACGCGTAGCTGAAGACCCAGCCCACGCCGGTCGCGTCCGGTCCAAGCCGCGGCTGCACGCCGTCCGGCAGCGAGGACGCCGCCTGATTGAGATACTCCAGGACGCGCGAGCGCGCCCAATAGAGGTCGGTGCCGTCCTCGAAGAGGATGTAGACGAAGCTGTCCCCGAAGAAGCTGTAACCGCGTACCGTCCGAGCCCCCGGCACGGCGAGCATCGTCGTTGTGATGGGATAGGTGACCTGTTCCTCGACCACCTGAGGCGATTGCCCCGGAAAGGTCGTGCGCACGATCACCTGCACATCCGACAGATCCGGGATGGCGTCCAACGGGGTCTGTTTCAGTGCCGCAATGCCCCATGCCGTGAGGAGCACCGCCGAGAGCAGCACCAGGAGACGGTTGCGCAGCGACCAGAGGATGACCTGCTTCATCGCGGCGGACTCCCGACGGCGGCCCGGCGGCGATCGCGACGCAGACGACGACTAGTGGTGCGCATGTCCACCTCCGGACGTCTCGGAGGGCTCCGTCCCCGAGGCCTCTGCGACGGGGAAGCGCATGAAGCTCGCCTGCAGGCTGGATTCAGAGTCGATCAGGAACTGACCCGAGAGGACGATTCGATCGCCCTCCTCGAGCCCCGAGAGGATCTCCACCTCGCCGGCACGCTCCATCCCCGCGACGACGTCGACCGGCTGAAAACGCCCCTCCTCGACGACCTTGACCACGGTCGCGCGCTCGCCGGTGACGATCATGGCCTCGGCCGGGATCTTGAGCACGTCGCGCTTGGGTCCGCCGTAGATGACCACGTCGGCGAACATGTTGGGCTTGAGCGCGAGATCGGCGTTGTCGAAAACCAACCGTACGCGCAGCGTTCGGGTTTTCGGATCGAGCTCCGGATAGAGATAGTCGACCTTCCCCTCCCACACCTTGCCCGGGCGCGCCGGAACCCGGATCTCGGCGGTCAGTCCTGGCGCAAGCCAGTCGATCTGGGCCTCGAAGACATCGACCATGACCCAGACCCGACTGAGATCGGCGATGGTGAACATCTCGGTCTCGGGCGTGACATACATACCCTGGCGGGCCTTCAACCCGATGACGATGCCGTCGATCGGGGCGCGGATCGGCAGCCTGTTGCGTGGCTCGCGTTGCTTCTCGATCTCCCGGATCACATCCTCCGGGATGTCCAGCAGACGCAGCAGATTGCGTGCCTTGTCGGCTTTGACCTGAGACACGCCGCGCGGCTGCGGCTCCAGCGCTTGGAGAAAATCCACCTGTGCCGAGAGCATCGCCGGCGCATAGATCTCGGCCAGATCCTGACCCTTGGTGACCCGCTCGCCCTCGGCGCGCAACTGCAGATCCTCGATCCAACCCTCGGCGCGCGGGTGGATGTGTGCCAGGCGGGTCTCGTCGAACTCCACCCGTCCGACCGTGCGGATGTATTTCCAGAGTGTCCCGCGCTCCACCGTTCCGGTGCGCACCCCCAGGTTCTGCATCACCGCAGGACGGAGCTCGACCTCCGGGTACTTACCGACCGTCGGATCCATCAGCTTCTCGACCAGATCCATGCCGCAGATCGGGCAGCTGCCCGGCTTGTCCCGCACGATCCGGGGATGCATCGGGCACACGTACTTGGGGTCCAGGTGCTTGAGGGCATGCTCCATGGCGGACTCAACCGTGGCATCGGCGAGGCGTTCGCTCTCGGCCTGCGTCTCGACCCCGTTCTCGCCCTCGGTGCCGCCGGCGGACGGGGTCGGCGGCTGGGCCACTTCGCAGCCGGCCAAAAGACCGGCGGCGATCAGTGCGAAAAGAAACCCGACCCGGAGCCGTCGCATACGGCCCTGGGTTTGTGTTCGATCGACAACAGACATGCTCGTCGCCTCCGACGTCTGAATGACGGATGCCGCCCGGAAGGGGTATCGAACGGAAGACGGCCGCAGGGAGTTTGCGGTCGACTGCGGGCTCGACTCCGGGTCGGCCGAAGATCAGACGAGGTGAGGACGGGGCGGACGGACGAGCCCCTCGGGGAAGAATCGGTAGAAGTGATCATCCGACCCGAGTTCGGGAACAGAAACGGACGGAGCCAGGCGTGCCGGATCAGCGGCCGGGGCGACCTGCAGCGCACCGAGCGCATAGGCCAAGGCGCACTTCGCACAGTCGAAGAGAGAAGCGTCCGCCTCTCCCGGCATGGACCGCGGATCGCCTTGGGCGAGGGATGAGCCGTGCATGGGACAACCATCCACGAGCTCGGCCGCATGCTCGCAGGGCAGCGCAACACGCGCCCAGGTCTGCGCCTGGAATGCCAGGAGGCAGAAGAGGATCAGAACGGCGGTGGCGGGATGAGCGCGGCGCATGCCGTGAATATGGGCCCGGCACCAGGATCGCGCAAGCGAGATAGCGATCGACGGGCACGTCGCCGATGCGCAGCGCAGTCCATCAGCACCGACGCAGACGGTGGACTTCGCTCTCGCTCGTCCACCCGCCCCCCCGCGGGAGCAAGAAAGAATCGCTCGCGTCGCTCGGCTCGAAAAAACCTCGCCTCGGATGCGCCGGCCCCTGCTGCACCGCACCATTTACGGTACAATAGTTGCTAATTCTCTAATGGACCTTACGGTCCCAACACCTTTTCACGCACACATCGGCAGCAACGCATATGAGCAGTATCGACACCTTCAAGCAGTCCCTGACCCGCGCCCGCGAGTACGGCCTCGAGGAGTTCCTCGAGATCATCAGCGAGATGTCTCAGGTCAGTACCCGCAAGGGCATCATCGATCGGAAAAACAAAGAGCTGATCACATTGGGCATGGCCCTAACGAAGCAGTGCCGACGCTGCATCGACATCCACACGAAGGAGGCTATCCGGCTGCATGTCATGCCCGGCGAGCTCACGCAGGTCCGCAAGATCGCACTCTTTCTCAAGGCGAGCCCGCGTGAAGGCGGCGAGATGTGGGACTCCTGGGAGGATTCCTGGCGTGAATACGTCCTCGGGCGCGGACCGATCCAGCATCATGTCCGCGAGCTGATCGCGCTGGGCATCGCGCTCGTGGAGCAACGCCGCGACCATATCCACCTGCACGCACGTGCTGCGCTCGATTTCGGTGCGCCGCCCGAGGAGATCTTCGAGGTCATGCCGATCGCCCTACTCATGGACGGCGCACCGGCCTTGTCGCAAATCCCACATCTCGTAGATGCCTTGGACGGCCCTCCCCTGGCCATGAGTGCCTAAACCGCGTCGAGAACGACATGCGTCGTTTTCATTGTCAGTTTGGCTTCGGAGATATCCTCGATCCCAGTGAGACGCGGTTTAGAAATTGATATTTTTTAATATCTTAAACCGCGCCTCACCGAGACGTCGGTCATGGCGCAAAGCTGGAGAAAGCCACAAAACGACGTTTCTCGCTCTGGGCGCGGTTTGAGTAAGGTTATTTCATCTCGCGCCATCGACGCCGGCCGCCGTGCCCGGCATTCGGGAGATTCGATCCTCGACCTCGCGTCCGCGTCCGGTACAGACGTGTTGGGCGAAACCGGCACCGGCCTCGGCATAAAGGTTGAAGACCTGGCTGACGCCGGCGGCGCGCAGGATCGCCTCGTCATCGGGAAACTTCGCGATGGCACCGATGGTGCCCGCGAAGCCTTCCTTGATCAGGTGCTCGGCGGCAAAGACGTTTTCCGACACCTGCGGCATTGCCAACAGCACCAGCTTGATATGACCGTCGTCCAGATGCAGACGATGCCAGAAATCGGCGTCCGTGGCGCTGCCCTGGACGACATTGCGACCGCTTGCCGAGTGCCGCGCGACGGCATCCGGGTCCGCATCGATACCGACGGGCTTGAGTCCCTTGTCCATCGTCAGCGTGTCGTAGGCGCCGGTGCCGACGCGCCCCATTCCGATGATCATCGCGTTGGCGTCCGCGGGATCGATCTCGCGCTCGACCGGCAAGCGTACCCTGCGCTCTTGGCGTCGCAGCCGATCGCTGAACAACTCGTAGAGATTATGAGAGCGCGCGTTGAGCCAGGAGGCGATGACCAAGGACAAGCCGACGGTGATGGCGACGATGGCGAGCCAGTCCGCGGACAGCCAGCCCGACTCCTGGGCGATGGCGGCAACGATCAAACCGAACTCACTGTAGCTCGCGAGCGATAGGGTCCCGAGCAGTGCAGTGCGGGCACGCAGCCGAAAGACCAACAGGAGTTGCTCGAACAAGAATCCCTTCGCGATCAGCACCAACAGCAGCACCAGGACCACAGGCGCCATGTCCATACTCGGCGCCGCGGTCAATCCGATGCTCAGAAAGAAACCGACCAGAAAGAGATCCTTGAGCCCGAGGAGCGTCTTCGCCAACTCGCCCGACTTGGCATGGGGAGCGATCAGCACCCCGAGCAGCAGGGCCCCGAGGTCGCCCTTGATATGCAGAAACTCGAAGAGCTGGGCACCACCAAGGCCGAAGGTGATCCCGAACAGGAGCAGGAGCTCGCCGTGTCCGGAGCGATCCAGCACCCGGCCGATGACGCCGCGCAAGGGGATCAGGGCCAGGAGCAGCAATGACCAGAGCGTCGGCACCTTACCCATCGAGAAGGCCAAGAACAGCACCGCGGCCAAATCCTGAACGATCAGAATCCCGATCGCGATGGTGCCGTAGAGCGAGCCCATCTCGCCCTTCTCCTCGAGCACCTTGACCGCGAACACGGTGCTCGAAAAACTCAGCGCAAAGGCCAGGACGATGGCCTCGCGGTGTCCGACCGCATCCAGATGGGGCAAGCCGAGCGAACCCAAGGACAGCAAAACGGGAACGACCAGGCCGACGAAGGCAATCATGTGAATCGAGGCCACGCCCCAGACCTGAGGCTCGGCCAAACTCTTCAACTTCAACTTCAGACCGATGGTGAAGAGCAGAAGGGTCACACCCAGATCGGACAGGGTGTTGACCATCGGGGTCGACTCCGCACCGAAAGCGTGCAGTCCGAAGCCGGCCACCAGATAACCCACGAGCGGCGGCAAACCCATCTGCCGCGCCACCAGACCGGCCCCGAAGGCGATGGCCAACCAACTGATCGTGTCAATCATCCATCAAGGCTCCCCTGAGACCGCGGCTCCCGGAACGCCGCCGAAGGGCCTACCATGGGGCAGAGTGGCGGTTGATGGCAACACTACAAGCAAAACACTTGCCGTCGCTTGCCCGCGGCGTGCCGCGGACCGAACGACCGTATTGATCAGTCCACGACAGGCTCCCACCCGTTGCCGGGATCATAGGCATCGATCGACGCGGCGACGCTAGCGGTGTCGTCCCCCAAGTCCGCCTCGTAGACGACGCCACGTTGGTTGACCTGGAAGCTCATGATGCCGGAGTTGCCGTAACTCGCCGGCCAAGCGACCAGACCGAACCCTCCGACGAGGCGGCCGTCCTCGAGATAGCTCCGGGCACCACCGGGCGCAGCGGGCCCTTGAGCCGTCAGGATCCTAAAGTAATAGCCGTGATAGGGACGCGGCTGCTGCCCTGCCTCGCCGGTCCGGTAGCCCTCGTCGACCGCCTCGCCGACCAGCGGACCCATCGGGCTATCAGGCTCGCCCTTTTTCGTCGGCCAATAGAGTCCGTCGCGTTTGCCCTCGGTGCTCCACAAGCGCGATGCATAGACGCCGATGCCGTCGCCGTTCGGGTCGGCGGCGGCGTACTCGCGCTCGGCATCGACGAAGGCACGGGCGGTCGCGACGGCGTGCAGCTCGTTGAGGCCGACGCGGCGGTCAAGCAACTCCTCCAGACCCGCCCGGGTGTCGAAATACCAGCCCTGGTCGTCCTTGGCCAAGGGGATCGGGAACGGCCAGTCGTCCGGTCCGATCGAGAGGATAGCGCTGTCCTCGGTCTCGTCTTCGAGATCAGCCTCCTCGCGCGCCAATTCCACGAAGCTCCGGCGATCGGCGGCGTCCGCGACCGGGTCGCCGGACACCAGCTCGTCGAGGTCGGACCCGAGCACCGCGTAGAGGGCATCCCGACCCTCTGCTTCGGACGCGTCGATCAAGGCCATCACGGCGGCGTCCGGAGTCTCGAAATGCATCGGAGGTTGGACAGGCACCTCGACATCGGACACCTCCGCCGGGGGCGGGGCATCCTCCGCGGCCGAGACGGCGATACACAGCCAGGAGGCGATCAAGACGGCCAGCAGCAAAGTGATCTTCTTCATAATCTCCGTTCCGCATCGAGAGGCAAGATAGGCTGATCGGGGGGTTCGCTCGTATCTCGCCGGCATGCATGACAACAAAGGTCCCGGCGCAACCAGGCGCACCGCCGTCAGCGCCGTTTGATCCCGCCGGCCCGGGCACCGCCTCCGCCTCGGTTGGCCGCCTTGGCCCGACTGGCCCCACCGCGGTTGCTGGCCGCACGCGCCGCCGCCGGTTTGCCGGCCTTGAAGGCGCTCGCCTTGGGTTTGGAACCCCCTGCCGCGGGACGCTTTTCCAAGGGTTTGGATACGGCCTTGACCGGGCGCTTCGCCTGCGCGACCGCCGGACGCTTGACATCGCGGTTGACCGGGCGTTTCTTGGCGGCCGCCGCCTGAACCTTGGGTTTGGTCTTGACCTTGGCCGCCGGAGCCTTGGCCTTCACCGCCGGGGCCTTGGCCTGCACCTTGGCACGGGCCTCGCCCGCGGCCGGGCGCTTGTCCTTGAGCTCTGCCATCTTGCCGCTCGCGGCACCCTCGCGCTTGACTTGATCCAGTCCGGGGGCCTTGAGCGGGCGCTCTGCGCCCTTCACGCGTCCGCGTGCCTGGTCCCGACTCACGGGGCCCTCGGTGCGCTTGGCGGCAAACCGCTTCTCGGTGGACGAATCCCGGTAACGCACCCCGCCGCGCCGCTCGGGGTTGTGCTCCCACTTTTTGACCTCGTTGCCGACAATGCCGCGGTTGACGTTGATGTCGCCACGCTCGACGTTGCGGTCGATGTCGATGTTGCGGGTTCGGTCGATATTGATGTTGACCGGCTCGCGCCAGCCGTTGTTGTTCCAGTAGGCGGACCGGCCCCAGTAGCTCGGGGCACCGTAATAGCCAGGACCACCGTAGTAGAGCCGGTCGTTCCAGTCGTCATCGTTGTCCCACATGATGGCGGCGGTGAGGAGTCCCCCGGCGACGGCGCCTAGTCCAAAATTGATCAGGCTGCCTGAACCGGTGTCGGCCGTGCTCGACGATGACGCCTCAGCGGCCTGACCCGCCGCGAAACCGGCCTCGTAACTGGCGGTCGCATCGGCGTAGGCCTCCGGGTAATACGACTGCGCCGGCGGACTGCTCTCCCCGTAGACCCTGACGGGGTCGTAGGTGGGCACATAGACCACCTCCGGTTCCGCGGGCTGGATGATGATGGTGTCGCCGGACTTCTCGACACGCTGCTGGTCGTTGTCGGCGAGCGCACCCGCCTCCTCGGCTTCGCCCCGCAAGCGCTGAATGGTGTCGGTCACCTCGCCCTGCTGGGCCAGCACCGCATCGCCCAAGTCTTGAGTCCAGTCGAGGTTGTCGCTCATGAACTCGAGCACGCTCGGGAAGAAGACCAGCGCTTTGACGCTGTCGTCCCATGGCTGCTCCTTGACCGCCTGATCGAGGGCCTCGTCTTTGAGATCGTCCTGGTCATCGAGCCAACGCGTCGCCTGCACCACGTCCAGCGGGTAGGTGCTGGCCATGAGGATCTGGGCAATCAGCGCATCGGGATAGAGTGCAATGGGCGCGACGAGTTGCTCGATCTGCTCGGCGGGGAAGGTCTCGTCCGGGGGCGCGGTCGACTCCGCTCCGAGCGCGAACGGCACTGTGACGGCGACGCAGACGGCGACAATGATTGGGGCCAGCGATCGGCCGAGGCGGTACCCTAGGTTCCGCATGGATGTCCTCGCGATGGTGTGCGCTCTCCCGGCGCTTGGTTTGAGATCAAGGCAACGAAAACTCACTTCTCCGGTGACGACGACTCGTGCGACGGCGGGAACACCTTCGACCAGGCGTCCTTCATCGAGACCAGCACCCAACCGTTCTCGGGCGCCAACTCGAGTGCCTTGTCGAGCTTTCCGAAATGGCTTTCTCGGTCGTAGGCATATTCGCGCTCGGCGTCGGTGTGATGGAGGATCAGGCCAAGCCGCGGGCCCGGCGCGCCGGTTGTCCATTGCAGCATCTGGATGTCTCCGTCGGAGTTGCCGAAGGCGAGGATCGGACGGCGCCCGATGTGGCGTTGGATGCCCACCGGCTTGCCGGCCTTGTCGTCGACGAAGGCCACCTCGGGCTCGCGCACGATCACCGGCGCACCCTCGCGCAGCTCGAACCGCCGGGCGATCTCGGAGCCGATCACCTGCTCCGGCGGTATCCCGTAGACACCCTCGGCCCAGGGACGCATGAAGTCCGCACCGCCGCCGGAAACGATGAAGGTCTTGAAACCGCTCGCGCGCAGATAGGTCAGCAGCTCCAGCATGGGCTGGTAGACCAGCTCGGTGTAGGGCCGATCGAACCGCGGGTGGCGCGCGGCGCCGATCCAGTCCGCCGCGAGCATCGCGAACTCATCGGTGGTCATCCCGGCGTGGGTCGCCATGAGCAACTGCATCAGGCCATCCATGCCGGCCTCGCCCAGGGTTTTCATGTCCCCTTCGAGCGCGGCCTTGAAGGGTTGCTCGGTCTTCCACTCCGGGTGCGCCGGGGCCAGCGTCCGGAGCCGGTCCAGGACGAACGCAAGCTGGGTGTACATGGGCTGCTCGACCCAGAGGGTGCCGTCGTTGTCGAATACCGCGATACGGCGGGCGGGCGGTACAAACTCCTGCCCCGATGCATCGGTCACGTCCGACACGAATGCGGTAATCGCCTGCTTGGCCGGGCCCTCGTTCCAGGAGGGCAGCGGATCGGCGCAGGCCGATGCGACCACGAGCATTGACGCGATCAGTGTATGCAAGCGCATGGAAAGCCTCCTCATGGTTTCGGATCAGCCCCGCGGTCAAGAAGGCGCCGCCGTATGGGCCGCTTGGCGGGCCGGCTGGAGGGTCGGGCGGATTATCGCTTGGTGGCGCGCGGGTTGACGCGTACTCGATCGAAGTCGTCGAGACATGGATACGTTCGAATGGATCGTGACGACGATCGGCGAGACGCGTGTGGAGCCTCGCCGATCGTCGAGAGCGCTCTGTGGAGGCTCAACCGCCGTCGGGTGTCAACGTCTTGAGGACCTTATCCAGACTGAAGCTGGCGGCCTCTTGGCGCGGCGGAAACGCCTGGAAGGTCTCCAGGAAGCGGCCCACGTAGGCCTGGGCCGGGACCAGCAGGTAGGCGCGCTCGAGCACCCAGTCGTAGTAAGTGTTCGAGGTGATCTCGGCACGCTCGTAAGGATCGCGTCGCAGATTCTCGATCAGCGGCACGCGCAGCGGGACGAAGGGATCCATCCACACCCTGAGGGTGCCCGGCGTCTTCTGTTCCATGAAGAGGATCTTCCAGTCGTCGTACCTGAGTGCCGTCAGATCGCCGTCGTCGGAGAAGTAGAAGATCTCGTGGCGGGGGCTCTTATCCGTCTCGCCCTCGAGCATCGGCAGGATGTCGTAACCGTCGAGATGGACCTTGTAATCACGCCCGTTCGCTTGATAACCGGTCAACAGCTGATCCTTGATGTCCGGCGCGCCGGCAATCGCGAGGAAGGTCGGCAGCCAATCCATGTGATGGACGATCTGATTGTTCCACTGTCCAGGTTTGATGTGACCCGGCCAGCGCACCATGGCGGGGACGCGCCAGCCACCTTCCCAGTTGGTGTTCTTCTCGCCGCGGAAAGGCGTCGCGGCGGCGTCCGGCCAGGTGTTGTAGTGGGGACCGTTGTCCGTCGAGTAGAAGACGATGGTGTTGTCGGCAAGGCCCAGATCGTCGAGCGTTTTGAGGAATTTTCCGATGTGACGGTCATGCTCGACCATGCCGTCGGCATATTCGTCCTGACCGGAGATGCCGCGCAACTCGTCCTTCACGTGGGTGCGAAAGTGCATCCGGGTGCCGTTCCACCAGACGAACCAAGGCTTGCCGGCCTCGGTCTGTTCCTCGATGAAGGCGATGGCTCGGTCGGAGGTCTCGTCATCGATCGTCTCCATGCGCTTCTTGGTGAGCGGGCCGGTGTCCTCGATCTTCTGCGTGCCGTCCGGCATGGCC
This sequence comes from Thiocapsa bogorovii, assembly GCF_021228795.1. Taxonomy (NCBI): domain Bacteria; kingdom Pseudomonadati; phylum Pseudomonadota; class Gammaproteobacteria; order Chromatiales; family Chromatiaceae; genus Thiocapsa; species Thiocapsa bogorovii. The sequence continues at coordinate 4,717,171 of NZ_CP089309.1, read as the reverse complement.
CACGAATGAATGACCCCGCGCGGACCGAATTTCTTCCTGAATTCCGGATCCTTCGGATAATCCGCGTTTTCCGGTTCCTCCTCCGCATTGAGGTGGTAGAGGTTGCCGAGGAACTCGTCGAAGCCATGGTTGGTCGGCAGGTGCTCGTCGCGGTCGCCGAGATGGTTCTTGCCGAACTGTCCGGTCGCGTAGCCTTGCGCCTTGAGTAGACCCGCGATGGTCGGATCCTTCTCGCTCATCCCTTCCTTGGCGCCGGGCAGCCCGACCTTCGACAGACCTGTGCGGAAGACGCTTTGACCCGTGATGAAGGAGGACCGACCCGCGGTGCAGGATTGCTCGCCGTAGTAGTCGGTGAAGGTCACACCCTCGTTGGCGATGCGGTCGATATTCGGGGTCCGATATCCGACCAGACCGTGGGTGTAGGCACTGATATTGGATTGGCCGATGTCGTCGCCCCAGACGACCAGGATATTGGGCTTGTCGCCCGCGGGTGATGCCGACTGGGGCGCACCGGGAGACTGCGCATGCAGGGGCGCCGCCAGCGCCAACGCGAGTAGAGCCGGGACCGCGGTCGCGGCGCTTCGGGTCGGTCTCGAAGTCATAGGGGATGCTCCTCCGGCGTGGTGGGTGTGTGACGTGTTGTCATGCCGATGAATCCGCGGGATCCGATGATCAATCGCCGCGACTGCACACAATCGCATAAAAAGCATTGCGATTCATCATTGCATTCAATTCGCCTCGCCCTCGCGCGGAGATGCGCCTTATGTTCGATTCGGCGAGATCGCCCGGATTTCACTCGTGAAATCGGATGTCTCTCGAAATCGCGTCGCCGTCGAACGCGGATGCAAGCGTCCGACGGCCGGATCGAAGCGCGCTGGGTGTGCGGCTTCATCGCCGCAAGAAAGGACGTGACCGAAGACCCCGTCGGATCTGTCGAGGCGTATCGGGCCCGGTGGACGCCAATCGACCGAATCCGGACGGTCCGGCGGTCCCATCGAATCAACCGCCACACCGGTAACCGGGTTCGGTCACGGCCGTAATCGGTTACCCACCGAGACCTACGGTTACCGCGCCAATCATCGACTCTACCTGGAACGCGCTGGCGATATCGGTCTTCGAGGTCGTGCCGTTGCACGGCATGGCTCACTTCGCACCGAGGCTTACTAGGACGAACAGCAGGGTTAGCGGGATTTGGCGGCGGCGACAATTCATCCGAAGTCGCCCTCGCCGGCACCGGGCCAATACTCATCGTGCAAAACCTGATCGATGGTAAAGGGACAGGTCGACGGAAAGCGGTTCAGCGCCAGTCCGTTCTCCTGCGCTGCCTCGCGCCGAGCCGTGTCGTAGATCTCACCGAGGGTCGCAGCCAGCGTTGGCCGTAAGCTCGGACTCTCTTTGAGTAGAAGCTTGATATCGATCCGCTGGGTGATGACGGTCACTCCCCAACTGCGGGAATGGCGTTCGGGTTGGCACTGCATCTTGAGAAGATGCAAAACCAAAACGATCAGACGATTGCGCAGTTGTCGCCGCTCGCTTCGGCTCATGCCGTCAAGCTCCTCGGAAAGGTGTTCCCGATCGAGTCGTTCGAGGTCGCCTGCACGGAGATGACGCGCCTGGTCTTCGAGCCAGCGCAGGTAATCGGTGTCATAGCCTGTGGTTTGGGTCATGAGCGGTGCCTGATGCTTGCAGTACCGACGTTAGGGTACGCGGATGCCGGCACATCCGTCATCCGGCAGTGTGGGAATAGGGGCCAGACTATTTTCGCACACGGTCGTGCGCTTGATGATCCGCGTGCCCTCGCGGATCGACTCGCGCAGCAGAATCGCGGGGCGTGATGTGCGGTTCGGGACGATGTCGATGTACATGGCTAGGCACGTAGCACAAAAAACTTTGAAATATAGAGAGCTAAACCGCGTCCGGAGCGAGTTGCTCACTTTCGCGTGAGCTCGACGTTGCGCGCATCTACGGCTCTTAGCGAAGACGCGGTTTAGTGTGGGAAGCCCTCGACGGGCTGGTGTCCTTCCGGACCTGGACCGTGCACCGGAAACTCCCAAGTGATCTTGCCGCTTCGCACCAGCGGGCGCTGCGGGGTCCCAGGCAGCGTACCGTTGCGAATCAGCTCGATCAGGTCCGCGCTCACCTGGGGGTTGGACGTAAAGTAAGAATGGCCGAAGAAGTCGGTGCGTTTGCCCTCGAAGACGATGATGTCGACATTGCCCACGGTCGCGAAGTAGTCCTGTGTGCTTTCCGAGATCTGGTCGGGCGTCAGCTCGCCGACGCGCTCCCTGCTGCGAAACAGCAGCTTGGACAGCAGCAGCGCGCGATCCTTGGGCGAGGCGTAGATCGTGAACCGGCCGCTGAGGAACTTCGGCAGGTCGGCGGATCGCCAGCGCGTCGTCAGGTCCGGGTCGGAGGCGAAGATCTCCAACTGCGCGCGGGCCACCTGCGCGTCGATGTCCGGCGACATCAAGACCAGGTGCTTGAGCTTCATGGTCTCGCTGGGGTTCTCGCCGGCGGCGATGGCCTCGATGCTGAGCTCGCGCACGGCGTTGAGCAGCAGCGCGCTGCCGCGGCTGTGGGCCAACAAGTGCACGCCCTCGACGCCCGGCGTGCGCGCCAGGGTGCGGATGGTGCGCTTCAGGTGGCCGATCGAGTAGGTCGCCGATTCCGTGGTGCTGGTAAAGGAGATCAGCGGGTTACCGGTGCTGGACGCGGGCCAGGTGAAAAAGGCGCAGACATGGGCGCGGCCGAAGAAGTGGCACAGCTCGGCGGCGGTGAAGGCGGCGGTGGCGAAGGTCTCGTTGAAGCCGTGCACATAGAGCACGACCTCCTTGGTCGGCGCCAGCGCGAGGCGGCGCTGGACCTCCGCCTGGAGCGCGGCATCGGCGCGCCGATGAGCGTCCATCACCGACGGATCGCGCCGCGTACCGGTGCCGGTGCGCTCGATCCGATAGGGCCCCTCGGGATAGCGGTCCAGCTCATCGACGGCGCCCAACTCCATGCCGATCTGCATGTCGCGTGGATCGGTCAGGCTGTGACGACGCAGCTCATCCCAGGTCATCGATGGCCGCAGCATAACGTCTGCCGAGCCGAAACGCGTGGTGCGCGCGCGCTCCTCACCGTAGGGCAGCTCGGCATCGTCACCGGTGTCGGGTGCCCGGTCGGTGATGTAGAGCAGGTCAACCTCGTCGGTGCGCCGCTCCGCCGGCACCTGCTCGAAGATGGTCCGTGCCGCCGGCAGATGGAAGGTCGCGGGCGTCGGCATCAGCTCCCGGACCTTTGTGGCGCAGCCGAGCTGCACGGACGCTGCCAGCAGGCAGATCAGCAGGAGCCCCGTGCGCCGAGCCGTCAAGCCGGCGCTCGGGGCCAACGCATTCAGGCGCACAGTCGAGACCGCAGCGTTGCGGACGGGTTTTCCCCGAACACGGAGCGGTACTCAGCGGCAAAACGGCCGCTCAGGCGATAGCCGAGGGACAGGGAGAGCGTCTTCACCAGCCTCAAGTCGCCGTCGGACGCCAACAGCTGCTCGCGCGCCTTAGAGAGCCGGGCCAAGCGCACATATCGGTACGGCGGTATGCCGAGCACATCGACGAAACACTTGTGCAGCCAGCGCTGACTGACGCCCGCCGCCGCGCACATCTCGGCGAGGCTGGGCGCCGGGTCTGTCTTGGTCAGCGCCGCGGCGGCGCGCACCACGCGCAGCGCATCCAGCCGAAACGGGCTCGCATCGGGGGCGCTGCGCAGCGCGGGCAGCAGTTGTGCCGCGAGCAGCGACACCAGATCGCTCTCCACCGCTGTCGGCATCGGGAATTCGCCCGGCGACGATGCACTGTCGGTCGGTCTGGCGGCGTTGACGAGCGCACGACGCAGACGCCAGTCCGGGTCCTGTTCAGGCAGCAGAACGCAGTCCTGTAGATGAACGTCTTCCGGCCCGATCCCCGCCAGCGCCGCGCAGGCCCGGGCCATAGGGCGCTTGCGGACTGCGACGGCCAGATTCCTGCGGTCCTTCCCCGACGTGATATAGCCGTCGCGCCCCGCCGCGAGCGTCAACTCCCAGGGACGGGTCTCGCGTCCGTTGATCACGAATGCGGATCGCGGGTTCATGGCCATGAAGAGGATCAACCAGTCCTCGTGCGGCACTGAATGCACCCGTAGCTCCGGCGCCACGTTGTAGGCCATCAGCACGACATCGCGTCCGAACATCCGGCGTGAGACGTACTCGGCGTCTCCCGGTTCCAGTTGGACGCTCTCGGACTCCTTCAGCGGCAAACCGGAGATGAACTCCGGCCGTCGCTCGTCGACCCGCATCGCGCTGCCCTGAGCCGACGCCTCGCGCGAACCGCGCGCGATGCCCGCGGGGGCGAGCAGGTACGAGAGTTGGCTCGCTTGGGTCTGGCTCATGGGATAGCCCGGAAGCTCGACATCGTTCTATGCTATGGCAAGAACCGGTCCGAAACCACCGGCGCCAAACCCCAGTGCAGGAATTGATCCTCGACTCTTGAACAAACCGCGTCCGACGTCTGAGTGAGGCGCCGCGGACCGGCTGTTGTCCAGGCCATTGTGTCCGCTACCCGATCACAGGCATCGCCATGCGTCTTTCGATCATTGCCATCGCTGCACTCACCTGCCTAGTGTCCAGCTGCAGCCGGGACACCGACGACGCCGATGGAACGCAGCATCAGGAGCACACCGGCAAGAGACTGATATCAATCAGGATTCCGCACACACCGTTCACGGGCTTACTGCCCGTCTACGTTGCAGAAGAGCAGGGCATGCTCGAGGCGAACGGCCTCGCGGTACGCTGGATCGATGTCCGCGATCCGGGACAGGGCGCCAAGCTGGTGGCGGCGGGTAAAGCGGATCTCATTCTGTCCACCTTTGCCAACCTGATACCGATCGAGGCGCGACGACCAGGTACCTTGCGTTTCCTGTTCCCGACCAGCGAAACCAGCGCGGACCCGGGCAGCTATGTGCTCGTCAGACCGGATTCGCCCGTCAGAACCCTCGGCGATCTGCGCGGGCGCACCCTCGGCACCTACAGCGGCCCGAGCCAAAAGGCCTACGCGCTGATCGTGCTCGAGCGGCTCGGTTACCGGGTCCCGCAAGACGTGCGACTCATCCAGGTCTCGACCTCCGCGCAGGTGCAGGGCCTGTTCGGCGGCGCGTACGACGCCCTATTCACGGTGGAGCCCTACAGCTCGATTGCGCTCGAAAACGGCGCGAGGGCCGTTGCGACCGGTGTCCGCACGGCCATCATCAGCGATCCATTCTGGCTCGGCTCCGCGGCCATCCCCACGGAGGTCGCGAAGGCGCGCCCGACGCTCGTGCCGAAGCTGCTGCGCGCGTTGGACGAAGCGGTTCGCTACATCGAAACGCATGATACCGAGTCGCGCGCGGTGCTAGCCCGCCGCACCGGGGCGGATGCGGCTGTCGCCGGACGATCGGCCCTGTACCATTGGGTCGCCTACCCGAACGCGAGCGAGCTGGAGCAAATCCAAGCCGCGGTCGACCTGCTGTACCAGGAGCAGATGATCGAGGCGCCGGTCGCCGTGCGAACGCTGTTCGCCGGCATCGATCAGGACTGACGCGGATGCGAAGCCCTTGCGGCAGAAAGACCTCGGGGGAGGGCGCGCGCTGCCTGCTCAGCGCCGATAATCTGTCTTTGCGGATCGGCGCCGACGCGGATGCCCGCCCGATCGTGGCGGGCGTCGACCTGACCTTGCACGCGGGAGAGATCATCGGGCTGCTGGGGCCGAATGGGTGCGGGAAGACGTCGCTGCTGCGAACGCTCGCGGGCATCCTACGGCCAACGGGCGGCGCCGTGCGTCGCGCGGGCGCCGATGTTTCCGTCGGCATGATCAGTCAGCACGTCGCGGCCAATTTGTTGCCGTGGCTCACCGGCGCGGACAACGTGGCGCTGCCGAGTCGCGTCGAGGGGCGCAACCCCCGCCGTAGTCGCCGCGAGGCCGCGCAGACGCTGGACGCCCTGGGACTGGGCCATCTGGCCGATCGCTATCCGCACCAGCTCAGCGGCGGTCAGCAGCAGCTGCTCGCGCTGGCGCGTTGGCTCGCAAACCCGCCGACTGTGCTCTTGATCGACGAAGGCTGGTCGATGCTCGATTTCGTCCAGCGGGAGCGCGTTTATGGCTATCTGCGCGATTTTTGTGCACAGGGACACCGCTGCATCTGCCTGGTCAGTCACAATGTCGGGGAGCTCGCCGGTGTCGTGGACCGCGCCTGTCTCATCAGCGGGCCGCCGGCGACTATCGCCGATGAGATCGACCTGACCCAGCACGCGACCCGTGCACACCGGGTAGAAGCCCTATGGGAATCTGCAAGACGCGTCTTCGCGATAGCCTAATCGGCCTGCTGCTGATCGGGCTCGTTCTGGCCATCTGGGAGGTGGTAGTCCGAATCGGCTGGATTTCGCCGTTGGCGCTGCCGCGGCCGACCGGCGTCATCCTAAGCATCGCCGAGCTGGCGCTGACCGCGGAATTCTGGCGCAACTGGGGCCGAACGCTCGGCGTCTGGATCGCGGCCTTCGCCACCGGCACCGGGGCCGGCCTCGCGCTCGGCTTCGCCGCCGGCGTCAGTGCGCGGGCCTGGCGCATCCTGCTGCCGCTGCTGGGCTATCTGCGCGCGATCCCCCCGATCGCCCTGTTCCCGGTCGCCCTGGTGGCGATCGGCCCGGGCGGTCTGTCCATCGGCGTCGTCGCCGGCCTCGCCTCGGCGCTGTACGTGTTTCCCGGCACCGCCGAAGCCGCGCGCGAGAGCGCGGCGCGCTATCGGGAGCTCGCGCTGATCCTGTCCGCGAGCAAGCCGGCCTTCTTGCGCCACTTCGTTGCCCCGGGTGCCGCGGTCCAAGCCCTCGCCTCGAGCCGTGTCTCCGCCACCGTGGCCTTCGCGGTCTGCATCGCCGGGGAGATGCTCATTGGCGGGCGCACGGGGGTCGGTGCGGCGGTGTTGGATCTCTCCGAGCGCTACCGGCTGGAAGAGGCCTACGCCTACATCCTCGCGATGGGCCTGGTCGGCCTGATGATCGATCTCGTCTTCGCCAGAATCACGCGGCTGCAAATCGTCGAGAGCGCGGCGATGTGGGGGCCGGAGGAGTCGTAGTCGAGGCGGGCACCCGGCGAGAGCCGAACGGGTGACCGTGCCGGGTCGACGGCCGCGGGTGCAAGAATTGATCCTAAATAGCGACGCGACGGGGGCTCACGCGCGGGAGTCGATCCTCGATAATGGCACCTTGATGACGTGACCTGGCTGATCCTAGCCGCAGTCCGAGACGAATTCGGCCGCACTCAGTGGAAGGCGCCCGTCGGGCGCTTCTTGCCCCAGACCGCGCTATCCCTGCTCAGAGTCGGCTTTGCGAGCAGCCTCAACACCATTGGACGACGAGACATGGCAGACCAGCTGCAGCAGATCGAAACACCGGCCTGGATGCTGGAACTGTTCGAGTCCATCGACGACTTGGACCTGTCTGAAGACGGCGGCTTCCGCATCTTCGCGGACGACATTACGCTGCAGTTCGGCCCGAAGACGGCCCACGGCATCGAGGCCGTCAAGCAGTTCTTCACGGAATTGGACGCGCCCCTCATCACCCAGCACTTCGTCGACGTGGTGTACCGTTACGGCAACGCCTACTTCATGCAGGGCAGCGCGTCGCTGTGCAAGAAGGGCGATCCACCGGAGAAGTCGTTCCAAGCCGCCCCGCTCTTTAACCTGCTGTGGTTCAACGACGAGGGCAAGGTGATCCGCTACGTGGTCGACTTTCCGCCGGAAGCGGCCAAGTCGGCGGGGTTTTGAGCCATCACCGTGAGTGCCCACCAGAGTCACCAACCCGTCAGGAGCACGCAGTGAACGCTGAAACCACGCTGCAAAAGTCCCCTACCCTGCCCGACTTCCTCCAACCCGTCTTCCAGTGCATCGACAAAAAGGACTTCGGTGCCCTGGACGCCTTCTTCGCCGAGGACTTCCGGCTCTACTTCGCGCACTACAGCCTGCGCGGCATCCAGCAAGGCATCGGCTTCGTCGGCGCCTTCGATCGGCGGCTCCCGAAGTACGAGCACGTCATGAACGACATCTACGTCGGCGAGCACATCACCTATTTCGACGGCACGCTGCGAGTCTGGTTGCCGGACGACTCGGTCATCGAAACCCCGTTCTGGGACAAGATCGTGGTCGATCCCGGCTCTGGCAACATCAGCACCATGTACGCCATCTTCAGCATCGCAGCGGTGCCCGAGGAGTACTGGAAGGATCTGAAGCCCGAGGACTTTGCGTAGTCGTCACCTGCAATCAATGATGAAATCAGCAATGGATCTCGCGAGGATCATCGGCACGGCAGCAGTGGCCTGCGGACTCCTCGCCGCGGCGATTCCCGCCGTCGCCCAAGACTACGATCTCGTCATTCTCAACGGTCGGGTAATGGACCCGGAAACCCGGTATGACGCCATCGCCAATGTCGGCATCAAGGACGGCACGATCGTCGTCATCACCGAGGACGGAATCACCGGTCAGGAAACCATCGACGCCACCGGCCACGTGGTCGCGCCCGGCTTCATCGACATCCACGCCCATGGCCAAAACATCGGCGACTACCGCATGCAGGCCATGCAGGCCGTCACCACCATGCTGGAGCTGGAGTCGGGCGTGCTGCCGATCGGCGAGTGGTACGACAAGCAGGCCGAGAAGAATCTTCCCCTCAACTATGGGGCGGCTGCGGGTTGGACCTTCGCGCGGATCGCGACCTTCACCGGCGAGGGACCCGTGGGGGACCCCGGATACTTCCAAGACGCCCAGTCACGGATGGACTGGAAGATGGACCTCTCCACGCCCGAGCAGCAGGAACAGATCCTGAAGCTCGTCGAGCAGGGTCTGGACGAGGGCGCGCTCGGCATCGGCATCAACGCCGGCTACGCCCCCGGCCATGGCCGCAAGGAGTACTTCGCGCTGGCCCAGTTGGCCGCCGAGCGGGGCGTGGCGACCTTCACCCATGTGCGGTACGCCAGCAACCGCGAGCCGCAAAGCTCCTTCGAGGCGGTGCAGGAGCTGATCGCCAATGCCGCGATCACCGGTGCGCACATGCACCTGTGCCACATCAACAGCACCTCGCTGAAGGACATCGACGGGACGATCCGGCTGGTGGATGGCGCATTGGAACGGGGCATCAACATCAGCGTCGGCGCCTATCCCTGGGGTGCGGCGAGCACGGTGGTCGGCGCGGCCATGTTCAGCGGCGAGGGTTGGCGCGAGCGGATGGGCTCCACCGCCAACAATTTTCAGCTCGGCACCGAGCGCATGACCGAGGCGCAGCTTGCCGACTACCAGCAGAACAAACCTGGCACCTTCATCGTCTGGCACTTCCTGGACGAGACCGACCCCGACGACCTGAAGCTGTTGGACAAGTCGATCCTGCACCCGGAGATCCTGATCGAGTCCGACGAGATGTTCTGGATGTTCATGGACGATCACAACCACGTCATCAACTACGAGGGTGATGCGTGGCCGCTGCCCGAGAACACGTTCTCGCATCCACGGTCGAACGGCACCTTCGCCAAAATCCTGCGCTCCTATGTCAGGGAGCGCAAGCTGATGAGCATGCAGGAGGCCCTGCGCAAGATGACCCTAATGCCCGCCCAGACCTTGGAAGGCTTCGTGCCGCAGATGAAGAAGAAGGGTCGGCTCCAGGAGGGGATGGATGCCGATATCGTGGTCTTCGATCCCGAGACCATCCGTGACGTGGGTACCTACGAAAAACCCAATCAGCCCGCGGTGGGCGTACAGACCTTGCTCGTCAATGGCGGTCTCGTCGTGCAGAACGGCGAGCTGATCCTCGACGCCCCCCATGGGCGACCGATCCGCCGCACGGAAGTCGAGTGAGAGCGATCGAGAAATTGGCGACCATCGACGCCAAGAGGAGATGCACATGGAATTCCTGAAGAGTCGCTTAAGAAACGCCAGTGCCGCAGCGGTGGCCTGCGGGCTCCTCGCCGCCGCCCTGCCCGCCTTCGCCGAGGATTACGACCTCGTTATCCTAAATGGCCGGGTGATGGATCCGGAAACCCGGTATGACGCGGTCGCCAACGTCGGCGTCAAGGATGGCCGGATCGCCGTCATCACCAAGGAAAAGATCACCGCTGAGGAAACCATCGATGCCACCGGCCACGTGGTCGCGCCGGGGTTTATCGACACCCACTGGCACTACGACCGGCCCTGGTCCAACAAGCTCGCCCTGCGCGACGGCCGCACCACGGTACTGGACCTCGAGATCGGCACCCATGGCCCGTACGTCGCCCAGTGGTACAAGGAGCGGGAGGGAAAGAACCAGGTGAACTACGGCCAGGCCGTGGGCCACGAGTTTGCCCGCGCGGCCGTGCTCGACGGTTTCGAGGGAGCGCAGGACGTTCGCACGGCGATCGAGAGTCGAAAAGGCGACGGCTGGTGCTGCAAACGACCTAACCTGGAACAGGGAAACGGAATCCTTCAGCTCCTGGATGAAGGACTTCAGGCCGGCGGCCTGGGCATTGGCTCCACGCTGGGCTACATGCGCGACGGCGTCTCCACCCGTGAGTTCTTCGAAGTCCAGCGCCTCGCCGCCCACTATGGCCGGCAGACCGGTGCCCATTTCCGCTACACGCCCGGCACCGATACCACCGAGACCAACGGCATCCAGGAACTGTTGGCCAATGCCGCGGCCTTGGGCGCGCCGGCCCTGGCCTGCCATTTCAACAACCCCGGCTACAACCTGGTGCACGAGCTGCTGGTGCGCATGCGCGAGCGCGGCATGAACGTGTGGGGCGAGATCTATCCCTATGCCGCCGGATCCACGGCCCTGAACGCCGTCTTTCTGGCACCGGAGGTTTGGGAGGGCGCCTTGGGCCACAAGTATGAAGAGACGATCCAGGATGTGGCGACCGGCGAGTGGTACACCCCGGAGAAGCGCGAAGAAGTGCTCAAGACCGAACCCACCCGTCCCGTTCTCGTCTTCAAGATGCCCGAGTCGGCGATCATCGATTGGCTGAAGCTGCCAGGCGTATCCGTGGTCACAGACGGCATGCCCATGATCCCCGATGACCAGCTGACCTGGGACACGCCTTACGAGAATCTTCCCAACACCCATCCGCGGGCCGCCGGCAGTTTTGCCAAGGCCCTGCGGCTGGCGCGGGAGAATGGCATACCCCTGATGCAGGTCGTGGCGATGACCAGCTACAACGCCGCGGGACCCCTCGGCAGAACGGGCTTGAAGTCCATGCAGAAGCGGGGACGCCTGCAGGAGGGGATGATTGCGGACATCACCGTCTTCGATCCCGAAACGGTAACCGACAAAGCCACCTATGCAAAGGGCACGCTCCCTTCGGAAGGCATTCCCTATGTCGTGGTCAACGGGACGATCGTCGTCAAGGACTCGCAAGTGCTGAAGGGCGTCAATCCCGGCCAGCCCGTTCGATTTGAACCCGAGAAAAGCCGCTTCGAGCCGATCACCATCGAGAATTGGGCGCAGACCTTCTATGCCGCGCCGATGGATTTCGGCGGCGGCGTGCCCGGTCAGCAGCCTAGAAACATAGGTGTACCTGAGTCGCAGCCTGACACCCATGGGCACTGAGGGCGGCCTCCGATCGGCGTCTTCGGCCCGGAGACGAGCGCCGACAAGACGAGCGACTGCAATGCCAACCCGCCGGGGGCGGTGTGTCGGCGGTGCTGGTCAGCGGCGGGTACCGAGTGCGCGACGGCGATCAGATCCAAAACACCGCGCACTGTCAGCCGAATCGCCGGCCGATCCCGTCAGCGAGACATCGCAGCCTTTCCTGTCGGAGGTCACCATTCGTGAAACCAGGACTCCATCGCGCCGCCTGCTTGGCCTTTTGTATGACAAGTCCCCTGATCACCCAGGCCGACGAAAATCCGCTGGCCAAATACCTGGTCGCGCCCGGCGCAAAGACGACCTTACCCGTCGCTAGCGCCAAGACGCCTTTCTCTCTGGAATTCGCTCGGGATGCACAGGAGAGGTTCGAGAACTTCCACTATCAGTTGGGCGGCGATCATGCGCTCTACTACAACCTGCACCTGAGCGAGGTGTTGCCGACGGCCACCTCCAAGCCGAATGAACACTACAGGCCGCTCGAAAAGGCGCTCGATCCCGCATTGGGCGACAGTGTCTCCTTCACGGTCACGGAAGGCGACCTGACGCTGAACGAGTACGTAGTGCACCCCAACCATCGGGTGCAGGCGGTGGTCATGGTCCACCAGGGGAAGATTGTCTACGAGACCTATCCCGGGATGAACCCGATGGACCAGCACGTCTGGATGTCTCCGGGGAAGACGACGGTTGGGTTGGTGATCGCCCAATTGGAGGCCGAGGGCAAGATCGACATGAACAAGGAGGTCGTGGAATACCTCCCGGAATTCAAAGGCACGAACTGGGATGGCATCAAGATGATCGATGCGGCGAATATGGCCACCGCGCTTCAACTGGAGGAAACGCTGGAGGCCATCGTCGATCCCGAGTCCATCATCGTGCGCTTCTTCGGTGCGGAGTTCGGTGCACCCAACCCCGCGACAGGACAAGTCGAAGACTGGTTGAGCATCCTCAAGGGCGCCGAGAAGATCGAAGGCGAGGCGCCCGGCGATCGGTTCCGCTATTCCTCCGCCGTGACCCAGGTCTTCGTCGTGATCGCCGAACGCATCGAGAACAAGACCTGGGCGACGATCTTCGAGGAGCGTGTTTGGGGCAACATGACCGCCCGCCTGTCGATGCAACACCATCTGACCCCTGACGGCACGTCCGTGGCACACGGGCTGCTATCGACCACGACGGAGGATTTTGCCCGCTTTGGCATGCTGTTCACGCCGAGCTGGGACAACGCCGCGGTGAAGCCGGTGGTCTCGGCGGAGGTCCTGAAGCGTCTGCAGACCGCCGGCAGCCCGGAGGCATATCGCAGGGGCGCGAAGTATGAAGGTCAGAAGGCAGACTTCGGCGAATCACCGCTGATGAACTCCTATCAGTTCGATGGGGTGTTCGAAGACGGCGCCTTGTGGAAACACGGCAATCTCGGCCAGGGCATCTACATCGATCCAGCCCGTGATTTCGTGGGCGTGTATTTCTCGACCAACGGCTACATCCCTCCCTATGGAGAGGACAAGATGCCGGGTTACTTGAGAAGAGCGGCCAAGTACCTGGCCGGCCAGGCCGGCAGGGTGGACGAGCGATAGCCAAGTCCACCGAGTCCTGCGCTGCTGCCGGTGGACTGCGCTTCGCTTGTCCGCTCTGCAAGCCGACGACACGTTCTGCTCGCGCGTTCAAGACATTTCCTGAACACCCTCGCGAACAACAGCCATGCCGATGGAGAAGCCAAGTACCGCGGGTCTCTGAACGCTCGCGTCTGCGGCCATGCTCGCCGCGTCGGGCACGATCCTGGCGCAGGATGCGTCTCAGACCTTCTTCACCAACGTCCACGTCTTCGACGGGCACACGGACGACGAGCTCACGCTGGTTGGCGGACAATCGGTGGCCTGATGGGAACACCTTCTCGGCCTGCCGGTACGAACAAAGACCATCGATATCGACTTTTTGGGGGATCCTTCCCGGGCTCAGGAACTGGCCGACGCCTTAGGCTACCGCTGCATCATTCCCACGCCGGACAATCCGACGCCCAACACGGCTGTCATCCTGGACGATGCCGACACGGTCGTGGCCGACTTCCTCGGTATGGTAGCCGGCCTCAGCGAGACGGATATTCTGCGCCGCAGGCTCCCGATCGAGCTCGAAACCGGCGAGCGGGTGTACATCCTGCATCCGTTCGACTGTCTAGCCAGTCGTTTGGCGAATGTCGCCCTGCTACCCGCAAAGCGGTCGCCACGTGGCTTTGAACAGCTTCGCGCGGCGATTCAAATGTGCCTTGCCTATCTGCCCCGCCTCGCCGAACAGGGCCGCTCGCAGGAAGCGATCAAGATGGCAAACCGCATCTTCGACTTCGCAATCGCAGACCCCGGGAGAAAGAGTCTTTTTCGACCAGGGTATAGACCTGCTCTCGACACCGCCGCCGCCTAAATCACTCCGCGGACCGGCTGTCGCGGTTGCTGCGGTAGCGTGTAAGATCCTTGCAGTGAGTGCGGATCAACGTCGTTGCCGGCTCGCCGCCGACGCTTCTTTCCGAGACTCTCTGGAGGCCGCCCATGGCCCTTCGCAAGGCACTGAAATGGCTTGTCGCCGCCCTCGTCGGCCTGCTGTTGCTGCTGGTTGGAAGCGCCTATTGGCTGCTGCACACCGACACGCCTGACCTGGCCGAGCGCGATGCCCCGCTGGTGCCGCGGCTGGCCCGGGACTACCCGGGCGAACCGCGCATCGCCGACGCCGAGGAGCTGCTCGGCTGGGCCGAGCAGGCGACGCCGCTGGCACGCATCAACACCGCCACCGACCGGCTGCCCAACGGTCTGGCCATGTCCATGCTTCCCTTCATGGTGGACTGGGACAACTCCCGTGTGTTTGGCGACGCGCCGTTCCTGCTGATGCGCAATGTCAATGCCGGCGGCAACCCGGTGATCGGCGAGAACCTGCTGGCGACCCTTAGGGTGCCGCTGGACGGCCTGAGCGCCCTGGAGTGGTGCTTGACGCCCACCCGCAACGAACATGGCGAAGACACCTTCATGGGCCACGCCATGCTCCGTTTCCTGTTCGCCCAGGACCGGCGCCCGGTGATCCTGTCCCGGGACGGCGAGCCGCTGCGCGGCGCCCTGCAACCGGACGACCTGATGCTGAGCTGGGAGGCCTGGCGAGCGCCGATGACAAGCTACGACGGGCTACAGGGCCTGGACCCGGACACCTATACCCTGAGCGCCCGCGCCTATACCGGTGCCCAGCGCTTCCTGACCGACATCGTGCGTGGCAACCCCTGGCGCTGCTACCCGGTACGGCTCCCGGACGTCGACGATGCCCTGCAACTAACCCTGCTCACCGCCGCGCTTGCCGGCGATGCCTTCGCCCGGCGTACCATCGGCAAGCTGGTCGCCGAGGGCGTAGTGCGGGCCGAGGGGCTGGTACAGCCGACGCAAGAAGAGGTTCAGCGCGCCGAGTCCGTGTTCGCGACATCGGGGCTGCCCAAGGACCCGCTGAGCAACCTCCTGAAGACGGCCGACCTGTCCTACCAGCTCTTGGAGCGCTCCTGCATCACCGAGTCGCTGGCCATGATCCAGCTGGCGTTGATCCGCATTCACAAGGAGCACGACCTCGGGCCGCCGCCCCAGTTGGAGCTCGTGCCGAATGGTTTGCCATCCTGGATTCAGGATCTGGTCACCGCCGACCATGACACGCTGCTTGCGCACATCCCGGGCGCCCTGCTCTTTGTCGCTCGCAACCGGCAGGTACTGCCGACCGAGGCCTACCGCATCTTGGACGACGCCGGCCTGCTCCAGCGCGGCGGCAAGGAAGGAGCAGCGCAAGGACCGCTGATGTACTACTACGACAAGGCCAGCGGAACACCCTACGGCGCAATCGGCGACAACCTGATGTGAGCTGGCGAATCATTCGACGCGCGTTGGTCGCAGCCGCCGCGCTGCCGATCCTGTGCCTGGGGGCGGTGTGGCGTTCCTGTACTTGCCCGCCCCCGAGGGTGCGCGCGGCACAGTGGCGGCGCGACTGCTCGAGACCTACCTCGGTGCGCCGATCTAGAGACTATCCGGATCCTTCGCATCAATGATACCGGCGGCTGGAACGAGACCCTGGTGTTGGACACCGTCACGTCGCGCGAGCGTGACGGTGCGGTGGATGTCGAGGCCCGGGATCGGGCCGATCTGAATCGGTCGAATCGCCCGCGACACGCAAGGCCGTCTGGGCTTCGAGGACATCGAGCTGGTGCAGGGCGGCATCAAGGACCCGAGGCTCGACGATCGCCAGCTCCCCGCTGGCCGGTCGTGCGAACGTCAACGCATCAGAATGCGAGGTGTGATAATGCGAACAACCTTGGATATTGACGACGATGTGCTCGCCGCAGCGAAGGAGCGCGCTCGGTTGCGGAAGGTCTCCGCCGGCAAGATGGTGTCCGACCTGCTGCGCCAAGCACTTTCCGGCAGCACGGCACAGGACGAGACGAGGCAACGCGGGGTGGCCGGATTTCGGCCCTTCGATGCTCGCGGGCTTTGCAGACCGTCTTCGGCGCCAGGAAGGAGCACCTCACCGTCATCGCGTTAACAGGTCCCGGGCCCGGCTGAAGAGGCCCCTTCCGGTTTCGTTCAACCGTTCTTTCTAGGTTCAAGGGTTCCTGGCTGCTCTGGCACCGGTATCCCTAATGGATGGTTTCCCCTCCAGAGACTGCGCACCTTTGCCGGATGGCTCGACCGAACGCGATGAGGCCGATTCGTTCGGGCAGACAATCGCCAAACCCAAGGCTTATTCGAGTTGCCCTGCGGTTCGGTGCCTTTCGCTGCGCGCTCGAATCGCCTGCTTGCTCTGCATGATGATGCTGACGGTGGAGAGCCGTCTGAAACGGCAGGCGAGCCGGCGAACCGATCAGGCTCAGCCGCTCGCGACGTCGACGTACGCGGCACGGACCGAGCTGTAGTTCTCCTTCCGCAGCGTGCCGACGACTTCATCCACTTCAGTTTCGGGTACCCCGAGGTTCTTGAGCAGCTCCCCGCCGCGGGACAATGTGCTTTCGATATAGCTCGTCGCGGCATGCTTGATGCCTTTGCTGACGAGCTCGTCCTGGTCCCGGAGCGTGCGCATGCGGACATAGACGTCCAACTGGGGATAGAGCTGATGCAGCGTCACGGCCAATGCCTTGGCCGCCTGGTTGTCGTGGGACGTCACGTACACAGCCGTGGCCTTGCCCACGCCGGCCGCCGCTTGCGTGGCCGGGCTGTACATGTTGCCCAGGTAGACCTGGCGTCCGGCGCGTTTCGCGCGCTCCACGATGACCAGGTCCCGCTCCACGGCCACGTAGGGAATGTTCGCGCGCTCCAGCATCAGGGCGATGAGCTGGCCGACCTCGTCGTAGCCGATGATGACGACATGGCGCTCAAGGTCGGCGGACAGATCCGCCGCCGTGTCTCGCGCCGCGCCGGCGAGGCGACCGGACAGAGCGGCGCCGGCCTTCACCATCAGCGGCGTCGCAATCATGCTCACCGCCACCACCAGCATCGCCAGGGTGTGGCCATTGCTGCTGATGAGTCCGGCCACGGCCGCCGCGCCCAGCAGCACGAAGGCGAACTCGCCCACCTGCGATAGGTAGAAACCGATGCGGATCGCGGCCGCGCGGCCGATCCCGAAGGCCAGGGCGAGGCCGATCAGTACGAGCGCCTTGAGCGCCAGCACCGCCGGCACTTGGACCAGCAGCGCGTCCCAGTCGCGCAGTATCGCGCCGACATCGATGGACATGCCGACGGCGATGAAGAACAGCCCCATCAGGGATTGTTTGAACGGCGTCACGCTCGCCTCGATCTGATAGCGCAGATCGGAGGCCGACAGCAGCATGCCGAGCAGGAAGGCCCCGAGGGTCATAGAGATGCCGACCTTGTCCACGGCCCAGGCGGCCAGGATCACGCCGAGGAACAGCACCAGCCCGAAGGCGTCCATCTGCCGCTGGCCCGCGAAATAGCCGAGTGCCGCAGGCAACAGCCAGCGCCCGACGATCAGGATGCCGCCGATGACCCCAACCACCATCAGCAGCGTCTGCCACAACGGCGTCGAGCCGGCCGCGCCTGTGGTATGGGCCAGTACCGGCACCAGGGCCATGACCGGCACCACCCACATGTCCTGCGCCATCAGGATGGCGAAGGTCGTGCGTCCGTGCTCGCTGGCCAGCTCGCCCCGCTCGGACAGCGTGCCCATGACGATCGCGGTGGACGACATCGCAAAGGCCAGGCCGACCAGCGTTGCCGCCTCCCAGGAAATCCCCACCAGCAGCACCAGGTACAGCGCGAGGGCCGCGGCACTGACCAGCATCTGCGCGGAGCCCAACCCGAAGATCAGCCGCCGCATCGCCCAGACCTTCCCCGGGCGCAGCTCCAGACCGACGGTGAACATGAACAGCACGACACCAAGCTCGGCGATGCTTTGCAACTCCTCGACCGCGTGCACCGGGACCGGTCCGGGCGTGTGCGGCCCGATCAGGACGCCGGCGACGATGAAGCCGAGGATCGACCCGAACCCCAGGCGATCGAACAGCGCGACGCAGAGCGCGGTCGCGGCCAGGATGATGACGATGGCGAGCAGGATGGACGAGAGTTCCATGGTGAGCGCATGCCTCAGCTGTTGTTCAACGAGTCAACGCCAGGGACAGTTCCGACAGCATCTCGGCAAGCGCCCGGCCGTAGCCTTGCACCAACGCCTCAGGCGTCGACTCGGACAAGGGCACGGAACGGCCGATGGTCTGCTCCAGTCGCACGGTCGGACTGATGCCGGACAGATCGACCAAACTGAACTGGATTTCCATGATCGCGCTCGGCGTGCGCCCGGGCCGGAAATCGCCGTACAGCTTGGTCACGGTGGCCTCGAGCACAAAGGCTGCAGGGGTTCGCGTGCCGGGCTGGGTCACGGTGGCGAACGGTCCCGCGTCGTTCAGCCAGTCAGCCATCACCGCACCCAGCATGTCGCCGGGCGGTGCGATGAGGCTGTTGTAGAAGTCCGCGGCGTAGCGCACCTCGTCGACCCGCACGACCAGCGCCCTGTCTGCAAAGCTCGGCGCGACACGCACCTTACCCATGCGCAAAGTCTCGGCGCGGCGGCTGGCGGCGGGAATCGGTGGCGGTGGCTCGATGACGTAAGTGGTGGCCTGCGGGATGGGCTTGCCGATGGCACATCCGGCGAGCAGCAGGATCACCGCAACGGCGCCCAGTGATGTTCGGCGTTTCATCGCCTCCTCTCCTTCCAGGGCATGTCCACCTCTTCCGGCGGGCCGCCGATGAGGACGCCGGCGGGGTAGCGTTTGGCGGTCTCGGACAGGCTGCGCAGGTTGTCGGCGGTGGCGCGCAGGTCCTGAATGACCACCCGCACGTCGTACTGGTTGTCGCCGATCAGCGCATCGACGCGTTGGATGGTGCGATCCAGATCGGCAATCACCGCGTCGACACCGCCTTTCTCGATCAGCGCGCGCAGGCCGCCGGTGAAGGCCGCGGCGTTATCGACCGTCTGCTTCAGTCCAGGGTCCTCCAGCAAGGTATCGAGACGCCCAGAGGCATCGGCGATATTGTCCAAGGCGCGGACGACCGGCGCCTTTTCGATGACTTGATCCAGGTGGTCGATGGTCGTACGCGCCTCCACCAGGACCTGGCTGGCCTCGTCCGAGAGCTTCTCGATCGGCAGCCGCTCGGCCTTCTGGTTCAGGGTCTGGACCAGGCTGTTGAGGTTGCGGCCCAGCTCTCCGACGTCGGCCTTGTTGAGACTACCGAGGAACTGCTGTGCGCTGTCAATGATCTGGCCGGTCAGGCTTGGGGCCGATGGGATGTACGGATACTCGGGGGTCCAGTCGATGGGCAGCGGTGGGTTCTTGTCCGGCGCCAGGAAATCCAGGGCCAGGAATTGCTGACCGGTGATGCCGGCCAATTGCGTCTGTGCGCGCAGCCCCCGCTCGATATAGGCGGCTACTTCCTTGCGCCACTGCTGCACCCGGTCCGCATCGCCGGAAAGCTTTGCCCGCACGACGATGTAGCTCTTGCGCATCTTGATCGGGCTGCCGTCTTCATATTCGCTCGCCGTGGTCGTAATCTCGCTCACCTGGCCGAGCGGCACGCCGCGAAACTGTACCTGGGCACCGATGCCGAGCCCGGAGACGGAGCCGTCGAAGTAGGTCTCGAAGGTGAATGTCGGCTCGAAGAGGGAGCGCCCGCCGAGGACGAACAGCACGCCGAGCAGGATCGCCAGTGACACCACCACGAACAGTCCGAGCCGAAAATAGCTTTTGTTCTGCTCCATGGTCAGGTCCCCGCTGTGGTCGCCGGCGCCTCGTCGGGCCGGCGATTGAAGAATTGCCGAACCCGCGGATCGGCACTCGTGTCGCGTAGCTCCCGCGGATCGCCCTCGGCGATGATGCTGCGCGACACCGGGTCGAGCATGACCGCGCGATCGGCAACGGTGAAGATGCTTTGCAGCTCGTGGGTCACGACGACGAAGGTGAAACCCAGGTTGGCGCGCAGGCTCAGAATGGTCCGGTCCAGGTTCGCCGCCGTGATCGGATCGAGTCCCGCCGACGGCTCATCGAGCATAAGGATATCGGCGCCCAGCGCCATGGCGCGGGCAATGCCGGCGCGCTTGAGCATGCCGCCGGAGAGCTCCCCCGGCATCAGCCCCTCGGCATAGGCCATTTCCACCTGGTGGAGGAGCAAGCGTGCCGTCAGGTTCTTCTGGTCGAGACCCATGTCGGTGAACTCGTCGAGCGGGAAGCGGACGTTCTCGAGCACCGTTAACGATCCGAACAGCGCGCCGCTCTGGTACATGATGCCGAGCTTGCGCTGCAGCAGGGCCTTCTCCGCGGCCTCCGCAGTGACCACGCTGCGTCCGTCGATCAGGATGTCGCCGCCCATCGGCTTGTACAGCCCGATGATGTTCTTCATCAGACTCGACTTACCGCAGCCCGAGCCGCCGAGGATGACCAAGATCTCGCCACGCTGGACCTCGAACGTCGCATCCTCGAGCAGCACGCGGGTGCCATACCCCATCTTCAAGTTCCGCACGCTGATGGCCGGCGCCGATGAATCAGCGCGCGGCGGTGGAACGGCGGCTTGATCCGGCACCACCCCCACGCTAACCGCTGAGCGCAATCGTGAACAGGCCATCGAGCACGACGATCGAGACGATGCTGGTGACCACCGCGCTCGTGGCCGACAGCCCGACCGAGGTCGCCCCGGCCCCGGTCGACAGCCCCCGCTCGCAGCCAATGGCCGCGATGGCCAGGCCGAAGACCGTTGCCTTGACCAGCCCGACCAGGAAGTCATCGACGCCGACCGCGCCCAGCAGGTGGTTGTAGAACTCGACGAAGCCGATACCGAAGCTCGCCAGCACCAAGGCGCCGCCGAAGATGCCGACGATATCGGCCAGAACCGTCAACAGGGGCACGACCAGCATGGCGGCCAGCAAGCGGGGCAGGACGAGAAAATGCACCGGATCAAGGCCGAAGGTTTGGATCGCATTGACCTCCTCGTTGACCTTCTGTGTGCCGATCTGCGCCGCGAACGCCGCGCCCGTTCGCCCGGCGAAGACGATGGCGGTCATCAAGGCGCCGAGTTCCCGGAGCATGGCGACGCCGACACCGTCGACGACGAAAATGACGGCACCGAACTGCTGGGCGACCAGACCGATCTCGAACGCGATGATCACGCCCATCAGGAAGCCGATCAGCAGCACGATCGGCACGGCATTGGCGCCCGCCTCGGTGGCGACGTTGAGCACTTCCTGCCAGCGGATCAGGCCGCGGTGGCGCAAACCCTGCAGCAGCGCCATGGCGCAGTCGCCGAGAAAACCCAGGAAGTGTTTCAGGTACTCGATTTGCCGGAAGGTCTCGCGGCCGATCTGCGCGATGATGCCCAAGCGCGGAGGCTTGCGGACGGCCTCCGCGAAATCCTTGGGATCATAGTCGGGAATCAGCGCTGCCAGATTCGGCGCCAGCCCCCGGATCTCGACCTCCGCGCCCGCCGGGCGCGCACGCCGCTTGAGGTCGAACAGCAGTGCAATGCCCGTATTGTCGATAGTCTTGAGGTCCGAGGCATCGATGACGACGGGACGCTCGGCGTTGCGGGTCAGGGTTGCCAGTGCCTGCTCCCAGATCGGGCCGGCCGTGTAGGCCGTGATGCTCCCGCCCAGCGCAAAGGTGACCGCGTCATGCGCAGCGGTTGGGGCAGCAGTTTGGGCCGTTGTCGCGGTCATGGGACGGTGCTTGCCCTTGCCCCTGTTGCAAAGCGCATCATGTCCATGTCCAAAGCGATGCTCCCACGGCGCTGCTGTCAGTGATTGCCGGCCGACCGCGCCGAGTCGAGCCAATCTCTGACCCGCGTCGCCCGATAGGTATTGGCCATCTCGGTGACCGCGACCCGTAGCCGCAGAACGTCTGGTCCCGGCTCGCGCACCACTTGGTATTGCCCGCGCAGCTGCTCGATGATCGCGTCGTGGAAGTAGTCCGCGAGCGACTTCACTGTGATCGGGTCGATTTGACCGCGCTGCTCATCCTGTTTGAGGTCGATCTTGATGCGATCGAGCATGACCTTGTCTTAGGCGGCAATCTATCGGGCGGGCTCCGACCAGCTGTAGGCATCGGAGCCCGGCTTTTGCTTAAGCTTGCTGTAGTCGCTGAGAAACCCGACGGATTGATAGTCCCCGAAGGTTGCCGCCATCGTGTTGGCGGATACCGCCAGCAACGCCGCAGCGACGAGTCTCTTGATTCGCATGCGTCGTCTCTCAGGATTGAATTGCGTGTTATCAACGTTGCGAGTGTAACCGGGTCAAGAGCGGCACCAAGCGGAATCGATGTACAAATCTTGCACTCCAACCCGCCGCACCCTCCAAAAAAGCCCTTCGGGCGATCTGAACAGAGAAGAAACCCGATGCGGCTGCCGGAACTGGCAACGCGCGAAGCATCGGTCCGCTCGAGCCCGTCCTGCGACCGCCGAGTCCCGTCGGCACTCCGGAACAAAGTGCAAGAATTGAACTCAATTAGCGCGCCACCGTCGTGCGAATATCGTATACCTTGAATTCGCTTAGGCGATCGACAGAGATCGCCCCAGGCTCGCAGCCCGATAAGATATCGGCGGCTGCCCCATTCGCCTGTGACTCGGCAACAAAGGCGCTTTTCGCGACTACGATTCGTTGGTAAACGCCCAATGTTGCCCCGCGTCCCGTGCAAATCGGGCAGCGAACTGAGTCAAGGCGGTTATCGTCTCTCCTTCCTCGCGCTTGTCGACCAGGAGCATTTCCATGAAGAAACAGATTCTGTTGATGGTCACCATCACGACGCTAGCCGCAACCGGTCCAACGATGGCCGAAGAAGCGCGTCCGGGCGGCTTTCAGGTCGGTTGAACGGCCTGCGAAAAACCCTCTGGAACACAGCGGAGCTTGCATTTGGCCAAGGTTGAACATCGGCGACGAATCAGTCGCTTCGTCCGTCGTGTAGCCCCAGGCGTCGACAATCTTTCGCATTACCAGATCGCATGGTTGCCCAGCGACATCGCTGCGGGCCTATCGGTCGCGGCCGTGGCGCTGCCCGTCGGTATTGCCTATGCGGACTTGGCGGGTGTGCCCGCGGTCATCGGTATGTACGCTGCCATCTTTCCGCTCTTTGCCTACGCCTTGTTCGGCTCATCGCGGCAACTGATGGTGGGTCCGGATGCAGCCACCTGCATGATGATGGCAGCCGCCCTTGGACCGCTCGCAGCTGGCGATCCAGAGCGCTATCTGGCGCTCGTGATCGTGATGACCCTCACCGTCGGCCTGGCCTATTTGCTGATGGGGAATCTGCGGCTCGGGTTCATTGCCAATTTCCTATCGCTGCCCATCCTGGTCGGTTTTCTGAACGGCATCGCCTTGATCATCATCGTGGGACAGCTGAGCAAGTTGCTCGGCATTTCTGTCGAGGCCGGAGACTTCTTCCCCAAGCTGTTGGAGACCGTGAGCCACATCGGCCATGCGCACGCACCCACGTTGGCACTCGGCTTGACCCTGCTCGTCGGACTGGTTGCGCTGCGCCGCTTTCTGCCGCGGCTACCCGGCGCGCTCGTGGTGGTCGTCGTCGGTCTGCTCCTGGCAAAGGTCTTGGGCCTGGGCGAACAAGGCGTGGCGCTGCTCGGAACCGTGCCGGCCGGTCTGCCGGAGCTCTTCCACATCCCGTTACTACCGCTCGCCGACTACCCAACCATTGTGCGCGATGCCGCCGGTCTCGCGCTCGTGAGCTTTACCAGCGGCATACTCACGGCCAAGAGCTTCGCGCAGCGCAACCACTACGAAGTGGACGCCAACCGGGAGCTGATCGGTTTCGGTGCAGCGAATCTTGCCTCGGGCCTCGCCCAGGGTTACCCGGTGACCGGTGCGGATTCCCGAACCGCGGTCAATAGCGCCATGGGCGGCAAGAGTCAGGTCGTCGGGATCGTGGCAGGCGGTGTCATGTTGTTGGTCCTTTTCTTCCTAACGGACCCCTTGGCGTACGTTCCGACCACCGCCTTGGCCGCGGTCATCATCGTCTCCGCCGTCGGTCTCTTCGATTTAACAACCCTGCGCAAACTATTTGCGATGAGCCGGGTCGAGCTCGGCTTTTCGGTCGGCACCACGATCGGTGTGCTGGTGCTCGGCGTGCTGCCGGGCGTCCTGTTGGCCATCGTCTTGTCGTTGTTGCTGCTCCTGATGCTTACCTCCCGGCCGACGGACGCGGTCCTGGGTCGCGTGCCAGGCATGAGGGGCTATCACGACCGCAAGGATTATCCCGAGGCCGAGACCCTCCCGGGACTGCTGCTGTACCGCTTCAACGCCGACATCGTTTTCTACAATGCGGACTATTTCAAGTCTCGGGTTCTCGCCGCGGTTGCCAACGCCAACGCGCCCGTCGATTGGGTTGTCGTTGACGCCAGCCCGGTGAATGTGGTCGATAGTACAGCGATGCAAAGGGTTGCGGAGCTGCGCGACGCGCTGAAGGAACGCGGTATCGTGCTGGCAGTCGCGCACCGAAAGCATGCCGCGGCCCGACTGTTCGATAAGACATGGCTGGATACGCAATGGGAATTGACGGAGCAGCAGAATTATCCAACCTTGACCTCGGCCGTGAAGGCGTTCAAGAGCCGCGACAATCGGCCAGGGACAGCGACAAGCGGATGAGCGTCTGACTAACGATAACATCGCCATGTGCACGACTAAGCAGAGGCCGCACATGAATGGCCGACCGGTCATGCTGATGAACGAATGCCAATCAAGAACCGCAATAGGTAAGCGCTTGAGCGGCCCGGCCAGCGCCGTCGCGATCGCGCTGCTGTTCGGCATCTCGGCGCCTACGCTTGCGGCGCAGGGCGTCGATTCAACGACGATGGAGTCTCCTGAGCTTCGGATTGGCGAGGTCATTTATGTCCCCGTGTATTCCCATATCTTTCAGGGAGACAAGGCGTCGAAACAACCGCTGTCTTCGACGCTGGTCATCCACAACGTCGACCCATCGAAGCCCATCCAAGTAACCAGTGTTCGTTACTACGACCATTCCGGGGCTCAGATAAAAGAATACACCGACCAACCGCTGACGCTTGGGCCCTTTGCATCCGCGAACTTTGTCGTCGGTATCGGGGAGGACCGCGGCGGTGTCGGTGCAAACTTCCTCGTCGAGTGGCAGGCCGAGGAGACACTGGTAAGCCCTATCGTGCAGGCAATCATGAGCGGTGGGACGGGGACGCAAGGCCTATCGTTCGTCACGCAGGGCAAGGTGATCGAAATTCGCCGATGAGCTGCGATGCGCCGAGTGCCTATTTGCGTCGCTCTCCACTTGCACACCCGTCGTGAACCATCAATGACTCGAATGGCCAATGAACGATTCGGATATGGGTACAGCGGTGCGTCGGTCCTACGGGCCCTCGACTGCCGATCAACCCACACGATAGAGGTCAATCGTGTCGGGAAAACTGAGGCGGTTGATAGAAATCGCCCTAGACGACGCGTGAACGGATTAACCCGCCGAACACCTTTTCGGCGTGGCACCATGCCGCCTCTCGTCCACTCGCGCTACCGTAGGACGAGCGTTGACTTTGCCAGTCCATGTAACGAAGCCAACCTTCTGACCCGGGATGCAGCCGCTCGATGACGAAAGGTTTCTGCCAGGCTATGCAGCGGGGACCGAACGAAGGATTATCATCGACCCATCGCTCGGCCCCTGACTGCGGACGCGGCACAGCATAGGCAATGTGGCATCGGCGAGCCTTTCTGCTTGGAATGGCTGCGTTGACAGGGGGCTCTGGGTTACCGCATGCCGAGGCACACCAGAATAGATCGAGCCATACCACCGCAGCACCACGTACAGTCTCCACAAGAAAGACCTCAGCCACCGGAACCGCATGTGGTTGCAGTGGACTTTGCGGGTCCGGCATCTGAACTTGTAGCGGCATCAAGCGCTTTATTACGTCAGCGAGTTCCATCAATCGTCTTTGGTCACGCGCCGCGGAACCTTTTCCTATGGGCTTCAGAGAGGGACCGAGCAGGAAACAGCTACGCATCCGATTTTTGCCGTTGCCACTTTTCTCGATGGTCGCTGCTTCACGAAGACGTGCCAACGCTTTTCGAAGCTCGCCAGAAGCCTGCACCCCTCCCTCGTGCGCCCGGCGACCATTTCGCATGCATAGCCGAATGCATCCGGCTCGGACTGCCCGGCGAGCAGTTCTTTGAGCAAGCGACAAAGAAGATGCCGGCCCAGGCGGCGAAAACGTCGATGCTCATGTCTGTTGTCCTCCGCGGCCGCCCTGATCCATGGACTCGAGTCCGTGGCTCAGGATGGGCGATTTCAACATCCGTATGACAGCAATGGCGCCGAACACCGCGACGATCATCGGCAACGCCATCGTGAAGGCGCCGGTGGTCTCCAGCGTGAGCAGGATGCCGGTGAAGGGTGCATGGGCGATGGCCGCCAATGCCACCGCCATGCCGACCAGCGCCAAGGCGGGCGTTGGCGGCACCGCGCCGGCCGGCAGCAGCATGCCCGCGATCTCGCCGAACAAGGCCCCCGAGAGCGCCCCGAGCAGCAGTGCCGGGGTGAAATAGCCGCCCGGCGTTGTCGCGGCGAGGGACAAGGGACCGAGCAGGAACCGGATCAGCAGCACCAGCGCCAGCATCGACAAGACGAGCTTGCCATCGAGAACCGACTGCACCATGGCCTCACCGGTCCCGACGACGCCGGGTGCTTGCCATGCCAAGAGGCCGGCGGCGGCGCCGATCAGTCCGGCGCGCACGGCGGGAGGCATGAGAGGGCGTTGAACGAGGGCAGCGACGGCCTTGATTGTGCGTGACTGTGCGTAGGCGACGAGGCCGACCAGCACGCCGAGCAGCAGGTACAGGGCCAGCTGCCCGAAGTGATAGGCCGGTAGAGCATCCACCGAAAAGTTGACGGCGCGGCCGGTCACCAAGCGCGATACGCCGACGGCCAGTGCTCCGGCGCCCAGTGCGGTCAGGGATAGGCGCAGATCGACGCGCTTGACGACCGTTTCGACCACGTAGGCAGCGCAGCCCAAGGGCGAGTTGAACATGGTCGCGACACCGGCACCTCCGGTGCACGCGAGCATCAGATCGGCATCCTGGCGATTCAGCCGCAGCAGCCGGCTGACGGTGCGCCCGATCGCTCCCCCCATCTGAATGGCCGGACGCTCCGGGCCGACGGCTAGCCCGGCACCGACGGCGAGACTGCCGCCGGCGAAATTGACCGACATGGTGCCAAGGTTTGAACCGGATCTCGGTAGCGCGGCGTCGGCCCCGGCCGCCGGGACCTGCGGGGCGTCCGGTGCGAAACGCCGTGCCAGCCAGGCGGCCAGCGCCGCCAGCGCGGCGCCGGTTAGACCGAAACCAAGCGCGGCGAGCAAGTCCGGCAGGGCGCGGGCATGGGCCAGATCGATAACGTCCAGCCGCGCGCCGTCGATCCATCCCAACGTCAGGCTGAACAAACCGCCGATGACGCCGATCAGTACGCCCGCCAACAGGGTCGCGAGCGTCAGGCGTAGCGTATCCGATTGCGTCGGCATGATGCGTCCGGATGCCCCTTTGCCGAGAGGTTAGCCCTTTTTCTTTTTCTTGCCGGAGCCCTTCTTTTTCTGTTTGTCCTGCTTATCAAGGGCCTGCGCCTCGCCGATCCGCTCCTCCTGTACGATCGCGTGGTACTTCTGCTTGATCTGGTCGATGTCGACCGTCGGCTCCGGGAACTGCATGCCGAGCGACTCCAATGTCTCCGCGACGATGCGCGAGACGGCCAGGTTGCGGAACCATTTGTGATTGGAGGGGATGACGAACCAGGGCGCATGCTCGGTGCTGGTCTTGTTCAGCGCATCCTGGAAGGCCTCGGTGTAGGCGTCCCAGAACGGGCGCTCGGCATAGTCGCCGTCGCTGATCTTCCAATGGCGGGCCGGGTCTTCGATGCGCTGCCGGAAGCGCTCCAGCTGCTCTTCCGGGTCGATGTGCAGATAGAACTTGAGAATATGCGTGCCGTTGTCGGCGAGCATCTTCTCGAAGTCATTGATCTGCTCGTAGCGTTTAGACCACACCCCCTTCGGCACCAGGTCATGCACGCGCACCACCAGCACATCCTCGTAATGGGAGCGATTGAAGATGGCCACCTGACCCTTTTCCGGCGCGTGCCGGTGATACCGCCAAAGGAAATCGTGGGCCGCCTCTTCCTTGGACGGCACCTTGAAGCCGGTGACCGTGCAGCCCTGCGGGTTCATGGCGCCGAGCACGTGGTTGATGGTGCCGTCCTTGCCGGCCGCATCGCGCCCTTGCAGGCAGATGAGCAGCGAGCGTTTTCCCTCCGCATACATCAGGTACTGCAGGTCATGCATCTTCTGCGTATAGGTCTCGATTTCCGGCAACGCGTGCTCGTGGGACTCATGTTGGTCGTGGAAGCCGGCGTCGACCTTGCCGAGGTCGACTTCGCTGCCGGGCTTGACGCGGAATTGCTTGCTGTAGCTCATGGCGATGCCTCCGAGGGCTGGGATTTGGTTCATGGGCCGGGGCTGTATTGCCGCGCCCTCCCCGACAGCGGCGTCGGGGAGGGTGCTGTCGGCTAGGCGTAAGCCCTCCCGGCCTCGGCGGCGCCCCGCGCCGCATGCCGACCCTTCAGGAAGCTCCGATACCAGCGCGGCCGGTCGGTCGCGCGCAGCAACCGGCTGTACAAGGCGAGCTTGATCAGATCGAGCCCGACCATCCAGACCAGCATGTAGACCCACACCAGGCCGATGACCGGCCATGGCAGGGCCGGCACGAACCACCCGAAGCCGACCATCAGGACCGCGAAGACCTGGGTGCCGACGATGGCCCAGAAGATGGGCGCCGACGGCAGAGGAGGCGCAAAGATGGTGCTGCGCGAGCGCATAACGAAGTACAGCAGGTGGCCACCGGCGACGATCTGCAGGAACACGGCGGTCTGCACCTGATCCTGCGTCAGCGGGATCCACGCCTGCCATTGCGCGTTATTGAGCCACGCCATGCCGAGGAGCAACAAGCCAAATGTCTGCGCCACGGCCATCAGGCCCATGAATCCCGACACGAACAGCAGGCGCCGCATATGCCAGCGCACCGGGTCCTTCGGGAGTCGCGTCTTGTCATAGGCGATGGTCATGATCGGAATGTCGTCCAGCAGCGCCACCAGCACGATCATCACCGGCGTCAGCGGCGAGAAGCCGAAGAAGACCGTCGCCAGCACCACCACGAACATGATGTCCAGGGTCATCGCCACCCGGAACAGGACGTAGTTGATGATGCGCTCGAAGATCCGGCGCGACTCGTCGATGGCGTCGATGACCGTCGAGAGCCCGGGGGCGGTGAGGATCAGTGCCGCGGCGGCGCGGGCCGCGTCGGTGGCGCCGCTGACCGCGATGCCGCAGTCGGCCTGCTTCAGCGCAGGGGCGTCGTTGACGCCGTCGCCGGTCATCGCGACCACGTGGCCACGGTCCTGCAACGCGTGCACGATGGCGTACTTGTGCTCGGGGAAGACGCGCCCGAAGCCGTCGGCGCGCTCCACATTGGCGGTGATGGGCTCCGGCAGGTGGCTCATGTCCATGTCCTTGGTGAACATGTCCGCCGCGGCGATCAGGTGGGTGCCCATGCCGAGCTGGCCGGAGATCTGGCTGCCGATCGCCACGTCGTCGCCGGTGACCATCTTGACCTGCAGCCCATGCTCCTTGGCATGCTCGATGGTCTCCTTGGAATCGTCCCGGGGCGGGTCCAGCATGGACAGGATGCCGAGGAAGCTCCAGCTCGCGCCGTCGTCGGTGGATTGCGCCACGCCCAGCGCCCGCAGCCCCTTGGCGGCCAGATCCGAGACCGTGCCGGTCGCCTTCGCGGCGGTCTCGGCGTCGAGCTTGCACAGATCGATGATGACCTGGGGCGCGCCCTTGGTGCAGCGCAGGGCCTTGCCGTCGGGGTCTGTCACCTGGCCCTCGGTGCGCTTGGTGACCGGGTCGAAGGGCACGAATTTGCCAATGGCGTAGCCGTCCAGCACCTTGCTATCCTTCAGCCCCCCGCTCACCGCCTTGTCGATCGCGTCCTCGCTGCCCTTCTCCGAGGCGAGGGCGCCGGCTAGGATGATCTCGTCGCCGGACTTGGCGGCGAACAAGATGGGGTCGCCTAAGGTCAGGGTGTTCTTGGTCAGCGTGCCGGTCTTGTCCGAGCAGAGGATGTCGACGCCGGCCAGCTCTTCGATGGCCTCGAGCCGCGAAACGATGGCCTTCTTCCGCGCCAGCGCCTGGGCGCCGAGGGAATTGGTGACCGTGATCACCGTCGGCATGGCCACCGGGATGGAGGCGATCAGCAGCACCAGCACGGTGCGGGCGATGTCCGCGATGTCCGCCCACTGCCACTCGGCCTGCACCACGAGGTCTTGGTAGAGCTGAAAGCCCACCAGCAGCACGCACAGGGCCACCGAGGTCAGGATCAGGAAATCGCCGATCTGGGTCGTTGCCTGCTGCGAGTGCGACGCCCCCTTGCCGGCGCTCGCCACCAGGCTGGCGGTCCGGCCGAAGAAGGTGTTGTTGCCGGTGGCGATGACCACCGCGCTCATCTCGCCCTTCTTGGCGATGCTCCCGGAATAGCCCTCGTCGCCGATCTTTTTGCTCACCGGCAGCGACTCGCCGGTCAGCGCGGCCTGGTCGATGCTGATGTAGTCGCCGTCGATGAAGCGCACGTCGGCGGGCACGACCTCGCCGAGCTTGATCCGCAGCACGTCGCCCGGCACCACCTCGGCGGCGTCGATAGTGCCGAAGTCCCCGTCGCGCAGCGCGGTCGCCTTCGGCGCCATGCCCGCCTTCAGCGCCGCCAAGGCGTCGGAGGCCTTACGCTCCTGCCAGAAGCCCGAGATGGCGTTGTAGAACAGCAGCACGAGGATGATGGTCAGATCTGCCCAGTGCCCCATCAGCAGCGAGAGCAGCGCCGCGGCCTCGATCATGTAGGCGATGGGGCCGGTGAAGAAGCGCAGGAACCGCTGCAGGTCGCTGATCTCCTCCTCGACCAGCTCGTTGCGACCGTATTGTTCGATCCGCTGCTTGGCGTCGGCCGAGCTTAGGCCCTTCGGCGAGGTGCTCAGGCCCGCGTAGACCTGGTCCAGACTCGCCTTCTCCAGGTCGTTGGATGAATCCGCGCTCCCCTGGGCGGCGGGATTCTGATCGGCTGCGTTCATGCTCACTCCTCTGTCTCACCCGCTCGCGTGCGGATTAGGTTGTTGGTCGGAGTCGGGTCGGCGATTGAGGCAGGCGCCGCGTGCAGGCTGAGGTCAACCCATCATTTGGCTCATGCTGCCGCGGGCGTGAAGATCGCTCAACGCAGCGTTCTCCCCGGTTACCGAGCAAAGTTTCGGTGCGGCCGCCAACGCTGTCATCAGATGGTAACGAGACGCGCGGGTCGGCGGCACAGTATCGAGGATCAATTCTTGCGCTGTGGACCTCTTCAAAACATCCTGACGGTGTAAAGACCTCACCGGTATCAAGCTCCTCGGAGCCTGTCCGACTAAGCATCTCAACCGCGCCCAGCGCGTTATACGATGCTTTTGGATGGGATCGGCCCCGGCAGACTTGACGACCGCCGGAGTTTGCGCGGCTTAAAGATAAAAAAGATGTTCTGCTGCGCGCGCTGACCTCTGTTTCCGATGGATTCGTCGAAGCATGAAGCCCCTCCAGTGCCAGATTTGACCCTCGATTCAACACCCATGCCGAGCGCAAATTCCCTAATCTCTCATCTGTGCCGGCGAACCTGGCAAATCCTGAGGGCGACCCATTCGGGTTGAGAGTGGGTTTTCGGTCGGCTCGCGAAACGTCGCAGCACGCATCAACGAATCGCTAAAACCCCGCGGAAACAAAACGCAAGTCATTAGGAGCGAAACCGTGTCCCTTCATTCCAAAGACGAAGTCCGCTCAGAGCTTCTCGACGACGTGTTCGCATCGGCCGACCTCTCGGTCGTCATGCCGAAGTACAGGATGCCCGAGCATGAGCATGATCCCCGGCACGCCTTCAGCGTGGTCGCCGATGAGCTGATGCTCGACGGCAACTCCAGGCAGAACCTGGCGACCTTCTGTCAAACCTGGCTGGAGCCGGAAGTCCATAAACTCATGGACATCTGCGCCGACAAGAACATGATCGACAAGGACGAGTACCCGCAGAGCGCCGAGATCGAGGCGCGCTGCGTGCACATGTTGGCCGATCTATGGGGCTCGCCCGACGCCGCCAACACCCTGGGCTGCTCGACGACCGGCTCGAGCGAGGCGGCGATGCTCGGGGGCATGGCGATGAAGTGGCGCTGGCGGGAAAAGATGCGCGCCCAAGGCAAGCCCACCGACAAGCCGAACATGATCACCGGCCCAGTGCAGATCTGCTGGCACAAGTTCGCCCGCTACTGGGATGTCGAGCTGCGCGAGATCCCGATGGAGCACGGCCGCCTGCTGATGACGCCGGACGAGGTCATCAAGCGCTGCGACGAGAACACCATCGGCGTCGTCCCGACGCTCGGCGTCACCTTCACCTGCGAGTACGAGCCGGTCAAGGCCGTCTCCGATGCGCTCGACACGCTCCAGAAGGAGACCGGACTCGACATCCCCATCCACGTCGACGGCGCCAGCGGCGGCTTCCTGGCGCCGTTCTGCGCGCCGGACGTCGAGTGGGACTTCCGGCTGCCGCGTGTCAAGTCGATCAACACCTCGGGGCACAAGTTTGGGCTGGCTCCGCTGGGTTGCGGCTGGGTGATCTGGCGCGAGGCAGCGGACCTGCCTGAGGACCTGATCTTCAACGTCAACTACCTGGGCGGGAACATGGCAACCTTCGCGCTGAACTTCTCGCGCCCGGGCGGCCAGATCGTCTGCCAGTACTACAACTTCTTGCGTCTCGGCAAAGAGGGTTATCGGAAGATCCAGACTGCCTGCTACGAGACGGCCCGGTACCTGGCCGACGAGATCGGGAAGATGGGGCCGTTCGAGATCATGTACGACGGCGAGATGCGCTCAGGCATCCCCGCCCTGTGCTGGAAGATCAAGGACGGCTACGACACCAAGGGATACAACCTCTTCGACTTGGCCGACCGACTGCGCAGCCGTGGCTGGCAGGTGCCCGCCTATACCCTGCCCGCCAACGCACAGGACGTCGCGATCCAACGCATCCTGGTGCGACATGGCGTCAGCCGCGACCTGGCCTCGCTGTTGCTCGAGGACATGCGCCGTTGCCTTGACCACTTCGAACGGCATCCGATCAGCCGCTCTGTGACGGCGGCAGAGGCCAGTGGCTTCCATCACAACTGAGCCGCTGTCTTGAGTCGACCGCCGTCCGGTCGACGTACCGGGTGGCCGAACATTGTGCATTTTGGGAGAAGATCGGACATGCGTGCGCTGCTGCATCGAACACCCCATGCGGGGACTTTTCGCATCGCCTTACAGTTGGCGTTGATCGCCATCCTGACCCTCTGCGTTTTCCCTATCTTTTACCCACACTGGACACTGTATCTGATTACGGGTATCGTCCGCCCCCATGCACCTCTTCGGGCGGACATTCACCGGCGCGATCATCGCGCGCATCCGAGCCGCGGCAGCCGAGCCCGGCGTGACGCGCAGCGCGCTGTCGCGCCAAGTCTGCGGGTGGCTGGAGTGGTTCGGTGCCGACGGGCGGGCGCAGGAGGTCAGTTGCCGCAAGGCGTTGGTGGAGCTGGAGCGACGCGCGCTGGTGGTACTCCCCGCGGCCCGCCGCGCGGCGCCGCAGGCGCGCCCGGTCGCGGTGCTCGAGCCGTTCGAGGCGCCGGTCTTCAGTGGTCCGCTGGAGGCGCTCGGCCCGATCGAGCTGGTCGCGGTGGAGGATCGAGAACACGCCCTGCTGTACCGGCGCATGCTCACGTCGTACCATCCGTTGGGTGGCGGTCCGTTGTGCGGCGCGCAACAACGCTATCTGATCCGCTCCCCGGTGGTCGGCTGGCTCGGGGCCTTGGCGTTCAGCGCGGCGGCCTGGCAGCTGGCCGCACGCGATGAGTGGATCGGCTGGTGTGCGCATGCACGGCGCGCGAACCTCAACCGGGTGGTGGCCAATAGCCGGTTTCTCATCCTGCCGAGCATCGCGGTGCCCAATCTGGGCTCGCACGTGCTGGGGCTGGCCGCGGCGCGGGTACAGGCCGACTGGCCGGTGCGCTACGGCATCACCCCGCTGGTGCTCGAGACCTTCGTGGACGAGGCGCAGCATGCCGGCACGGTCTACAAGGCGGCCAACTGGCAGCGTCTGGGGGAGACGACCGGACGCGGCCGCGAGGATCGCACCAACAGCGGCGGGCGCGCCCACAAGGCCGTCTACGTGCTGGCGCTCACGCGTGAGTGGCGCGCGCCGTTGTGTCGGCGCCCGGCGCCCGTGCTGCGGCTGGCGCCACCGGCGGCGCCGACGGGCTCCTGGGCGGAGCAGGAGTTCGCCCGGGTGGACTTCCCCGATGCACGGTTGCGCCCGCGCCTGATCGGCTTGGCCGAGGCGTTCGGCGCCCATCCCACCGCCACCCTCGCCACGGCGTTGGATGGCGCCCCCCATCAGGTCAAAGCGGCGTATCGATTTTTGCACAATCCTCAAGTGGACCTGCAGACGCTCCTCCATCCCCATTACGAAGCCACCGCGGCGCGCATCGCCGCGCAGTCGCTGGTGCTGATCGCCCAGGACACCACCAGCCTCAATTACGATGCCCATGCCGCCACCACCGGACTGGGGCCGATCAACACCCGCCGCGACGGCGCCCAAGGGCTGAAGCTGCACGACAGCCTGGCGCTCACCCCCGAGGGCATCCCGCTGGGCCTGATCGACATCCAGGTCTGGGCGCGTGACCCACAGCAGACCGGGCAGGCCAAGGCACGCAAGGAGCGACCCATCGCCGAGAAGGAAAGCCACCGCTGGTTGAAGAGTTTCCAACGCACCGCCGAGGTCCAGACGCTGTGCCCGCAGACCCGCCTGGTCAACATCGCCGATCGCGAGGCGGACATCCATGAGCTGTTTCAGGCCGCCAGCGCCGATCCGGCCGGGACGCATCTGCTGGTGCGCGCCAGCCGCACCACCCAGCGCCAGGTCGACGCCGAGGACGAGATCCAGCCGCTGTGGGAGCTGTTGCCCCGCCAACCGGTGCTCGGCGGCTGTGTGCTGCACATCCCCGGGCGCGGCGGCCGACCCGCGCGCACCGCGGCGTTGGAGCTGCGCGCCGTCCCGATCGAACTGCAACCGCCCAAGCGGCTCAAGGGCGCGGCACCCCTGAGGCTGTGGGCCATTGATGCCCGAGAGATCAACCCGCCGCAGGACCAAGAGCCCATCGAGTGGCTGTTGCTCACCACGGTGCCGACCACGACCCTGGAGGAGGCGCTCGAGCGCCTGCGCTGGTACGCCGCGCGCTGGAACATCGAGGTGTTTCACCGCACCCTCAAAAGCGGCTGCCGCATCGAGGATCGCCGCCTCGGCGATGCCGACAGCCTGCAGGCGTGTCTGGCCATCGATCTGGTCGTCGCCTGGCGGGTGATGGATCTGGCCAAACGCGGGCGCGAGACCCCGGACATCCCCTGCACGGTCTTCTTCGAGGAGGCCGAGTGGCAGGCCCTGGCCTGCCATCATCAGCGCTCGCCCACCCCGCCGCAGACCCCGCCGAGCCTCGGCGAGGCCATGCGCATGGTCGCCCGGCTCGGCGGCTTTCTCGGGCGCAACGGCGACGGCGATCCCGGGGCCACCGTGCTGTGGCGTGGCCTGAACCGGCTTACCGACATCACCGAGACCTTCGCCATCTTCTACCCCTCGATCCCGGCTGGGCCCTGAGGGCTGTGTCCAGTGTGGGCAATAGATAGGCGTTTTCCAGGGGGTTCAAGCTGCCGACACCGGGACGACCCAAGACAGCGCGATTTGGATCGTCGCCACGTTTCAGGAGCATCCTGAACTTGCGATCTTCCTGGCACTCGCCCTCGGCTATTGGATCGGGGCCATCAAGTTCGGCAGCTTCAGCCTCGGTGCGGTGACGGGCACGCTGCTGGCCGGCGTGCTCATCGGCCAGCTGGACATTTCCGTCTCGAGCCAGGTGAAATCGATCTTCTTCCTGATGTTCCTGTTTGCCGTCGGATACGGCGTTGGCCCTCAATTCGTGCGCGGTATCGCCCACGACGGCGCGCCGCAGGCGCTGTTTGCGGCACTGATTTGCGTCCTCTGCCTGGCGACGGCGTATGGGGCAGCCAAAGTTGCGGGTTACGACATCGGCTTTTCCGCCGGACTCTATGCCGGGGCCACGACGATTTCCGCATCGATCGGGCTCGCGACCGACGCAATCAACCGGGCCGGGATCGAGAACGCGCAACAGGCACTCAATCACATCCCCATCGCCTACGCCGTCACCTACCTGTTCGGGACGATCGGGACCGGCATGATTCTCGCGTATCTCGGCCCGACGCTGCTGCGCGTCAATCTGGCCGAGGAATGCAAGCGCTACGAGCGCGAACATTCCGCCGGCGAGCCGGAGGGCGGCATGGCGCTGGCTTGGCATCAACTCAGTCTGCGCGCCTTCAAGCTGAAGCCGGATGGACAGGTAGCGGGAAAGACGGTTGCTCAGGCCGAGTTCTTGCACCCGGAAGCGCGTGTATTCATCGAACGGATCCGACGTAACGGCGAGATGATCGAATTCGACGCGGATACGGTGCTCGAGGCGGGCGACATCGTCGCCGTATCGGGATCCACCACGGCCCTGGTGACCGTCATCGAGCCGCATGCCGAAGAAGTCGCAGACCAGGAGCTCGAGAACGTGCCGGTCGAGTCGGTTGACGTCTTCGTGCAGCAGAAAAAGGTCAATGGCAAGACGCTCGTGGAACTGAGCAAAGAAGGATTCGCCAGAGGCGTCTACCTGACGAAGATCACGCGAGGCGCGACTTCGGTCGAAATTCCTATCTTGGCCCAGACCAAGATCTATCGTGGCGACATCCTGAAGATTTCAGGCTCCAAGGTTCACACGGATCGGCTCATCGCCGCGCTCGGCTACGCCGATCGGCCGGCGACCGCGACCGACGTGGTCTATGTCGGCGCCGGTATTGTCCTGGGTGGCCTTATTGGCGCCCTGGTACTGCCAGTCGGCGGGGTACCCATTACACTCTCCACATCCGGCGGCGCGCTGATCGCCGGCCTCATCTTCGGATGGCTGCGGTGCGTTCATCCGACGTTCGGCCGCGTTCCTGCACCTGCCCTTTGGATCATGAACTCCGTCGGCCTCAACGTCTTCATCGCCGTGGTGGGCATCTCCGCGGGTCCAGGATTCATCGCCGGTTTGCAGGAGGCCGGCCTTGGCCTGTTCTTCTGGGGAGTTGCCGTGACGTCGATACCGATGCTCCTCGCCCCCTACATCGGCAAGTATCTGTTCAAGTTCGACCCGGCCATCAATCTCGGCTGCTGCGGGGGTGCGCGCACCAGCACCGCCTCCGTCGCCATGGTCGGCGACAAGGCCCAAAGCAATGTGCCGTTGCTCGGCTATACCGTGCCCTACGCTGTCAGCAATACGCTGCTCACCCTCTGGGGCATGGTCATCGTGCTGCTGCTGGTCTAGCGATGCGGCCTGGCGCCGCATCGAGTCAAGACACCATCCGGTAGAAGAGGATTACGATCATGGACATTCAAGCATTCTCGAAGTTGATGCAGCTCAGTCCGTTCGAGGTCAAGGACACGCTGATCGCTCAAGCATCGAGCCATCCAGAGCGGTTGATGCTCAACGCCGGCCGCGGCAACCCGAACTGGGTGGCGACCATCCCGCGGCATGGCTTCTGGCAGCTTGGCCTCTTTGCCATGAACGAGTCGCAGCGCTTCCTCGGCCACATCCCCGAGGGCGTCGGCGGTCTGCCCGAGAAGGCCGGCATCGAGGCACGCTTCGAGATCTTCGTCAACGCGAACCACGCGGTTCCCGGCGTCCAGTTTCTCCACGCCGCCGTGGCCTATGTGCGCGACCAACTGGGGCTGTCGGCGGCGGACTTCCTCCACGAGATGGTCTGCGGCATCCTCGCTTGCAACTATCCGGTGCCCGACCGGATGCTGGGCCTCACGGAGGACATCGCCAAGCATTTCCTCATTCGCGAAATGTGCGACGGCAAACCCCTGCTTGGCGGCATCGATCTTTTTGCCACCGAGGGTGGCACGGCGGCGATGACGTATATCTTCAACACCCTGCGCGAGAACAAGATCCTGAATCCAGGCGACAAGATTGCCGTCGCCCGCCCCATCTTCACGCCCTATTTGGAGATCCCCGCCCTCAACGATTATCAGCTGGAGATGGTCTACGTCGATGCCGACGTCGGACAAGGTTGGCAGATCCCCGAGGCCGAGCTCGACAAGCTGCTGGACCCGGCGGTCAAGGCCTTCTTCCTCGTCAACCCCAGCAACCCACCATCCGTTCAGATCGGGGAGAAAGGGCGCCAGAAGCTCGTCGATATCATCACCAACCAGCGCCAAGACCTCATCCTGTTGACGGACGACGTCTATGGCACCTTCGTTGATGGGTTCGTGTCCCTGTTCGCGGTGTGCCCACAGAACACGATCCTCGTCTACTCCTGGTCAAAGTTCTACGGGGCGACGGGCTGGCGGCTTGGCGTCATCGCCCTGCACCAGGACAACGTCCTTGACCGCAAGCTCGCGGAGCTCGCGGAAGCCGACAAGAAGGCGCTCGATGAGCGCTACGGCTCTTTAACGCTGGAGCCCCGAAAGATCAAGATGATCGACCGCTTTGTCGCCGACAGCCGCAGTGTCGCGCTCAATCACACCGCGGGCCTGTCGACACCACAGCAAGTGCAGATGGCTTTGTTCTCATTGTTCTCTTTGATGGACACGGCTGACCGTTACAAAGACGCGATGAAACGGCTGGTCCGCGCGCGCCACGATACGCTGTATCGATCCATGGGACTCGAGGTCAAGCGTGATGACGACAGCTCGGACTACTACACCGAGATCGACCTGGAAACAATAGGCGAAGCGCTCTACGGTCGCGATTTCGTCGATTGGCTCCTGAAGCAGATTATCCACGGGGAGCTATTGTTCAGAATTGCGGACGAGGCCGGTGTCGTGCTGATGCCGGGCGGTGGTTTCGGCGACACCCATCCCTCGGCGCGCGTCTCGCTCGCCAATCTCAACGAGTACGACTATGCGGCCATGGGAACAGCGGTCCGTAAACTGCTCGACGCCTACTATCAAAGATTCCAGCAGGCGCATCCAGGCTAAACCGCGTCCAGAGTGAAATGCGTAATTTTCGTTCTGTGTTCAATGATGTAGATTTCAGCGACCTCGGTGGGGACGCGGTTTAGAAATTGATATTTTTTAATCTTTTAAACCGCGCCTCACCGAGAAGTCCGTCATGGCGCAAAGCTAGAGAACGCCACAAAATGACGTTTCTCGCTCTGGGCGCGGTTTAGGTGAGACGATTAAACCGCGTCCGGAGCGGTATGCGTCGTTGCTTGGACTCGGTCGGTCTCGTGCAATCCAACGAGCATCTGCGCTGACGCGGTTTAGAAGCCGCTTGGATGGAAAGCAGATCCAGCAACAAGCAACGCCCTATCCGACCGCGACTGTTTCATATGTGCAAACGATACATCTTTCACGGCCACGGCGGTCAAGCTCGGCAGCCCCTGCTTGCCGCCGTGGCGGCGCGCTGCGTGCTGGCGGCTGTGATTTTTCTAATAAGCGTCCCGCCGAGCTTGGCGCAGCAAGAGATCGGGACAGGATCACGACATGGCTACCATGTTCAACTCCACGAGCTCAGCTTCGCGAACCCCGAACCGACGTTGCCTGTGCCGCGGCATGAAGCGATCGAACAGATGCCGTTCTTCGCCGATACCAAGTTCGACGCGCAGTTGAAAACCTTCTATTTGACCCGCGACAAATTCGATCCCAGCCGCGTTGCGGCATGGGCGCTCGGCGGCTCGCTCAGTTACCGCTCGGGCTACCTGCGGGATCTCGTCAGGATCGGCGCCGTCGGCTACACCTCTCAGCCCCTTTGGGCACCCGAGGAGTACGACGGCACGCAGCTGCTGAAACTGGGGCAGGAGGGTTACACAGTCCTCGGACAGGCCTACGCCGAGGCGAAGCTCACCGATAGCATCTTCGCGGCGCTCGGTCGCAAGGCATACGAGACTCCCTACATCAACAAGCACGATGTGCGAATGACGCCGAACACCTTCGAAGGCGTCACCGTCTACGGTACCGCCGGAGGTGTCGAGGGGTCTCTGCCAGCCTGGCGCTTCGGCGGAGGGTTCATTTCCAAAATCAAAAACCTCGACTCCGATGAATTCGTCTGGATGTCAGAGCGAGCCGGCGCACCGGACGACGTCGAACGAGGCGTCTACCTGGCCGGCGTCAATTACCAAAACGGCGGCTTGTCCGTCGGCGCAATCAATTACTACTCCGCGGACATCATCAATATCTTCTACGCCGATGCGACGTATCAGCTACCGGCGATCAACGGCTACAAGCTGACGTTGGGCGGGCAGTATTCCGATCAACGCAGCACCGGATCGAACCTGCTGACGGGCGCCTCCTTTTCGACGCGGCAGTGGGGCCTTAAAGCCGACATGGGCATTGCCTCCGCGGTGCTGACGCTGGCGTATACCGGCACCGCCAATGGGGCCGATATGCGTAGCCCTTGGGGTGGGTATCCGGGGTACACCAGCGTGCAGGTGGAGGACTTCGATCGCGCGGGCGAGGACGCATGGATGTTCAAGGTCGCCTATGACTTTTCGCGCCAAGGCGCAAAAGGCTTGACGGCCTATGCGTTGGCAGTGCTCGGCAACAACGTGAGCGCGCCGTATCGCAACCAGAACGAATACGACCTCAATCTGCAGTGGACGCCTGATCGGGGGTTGTTGAAAGGCGCATCCTTTCGGCTGCGTTACGCCCGCGTCGATCAGCGCGGCAGTGGCGATGAAGCCCTGAACGATTTCCGCCTCATCGCCACCTACGATTTTTGACGGCCCGTCAAGCCCTGGGAGACATGCCATGCAGCGCTTGGACAAGGACGTCGCGGGTCTCTGGTGACGGGCTGATCTCCCGGGACCTCGTCGGTATCCGGCAGTCGCCTAAGCTGTCTTCGATCAAAGCGGCATCCGCCCGGGCGTTCAGTTGGGCATCGCATCTCGGCTTGCTACCGGTGTGCTACTCATTCCCCGTCAGAGCCTCCCATCGATCATCATGCGCTTCCCCTCCGCTCCCGGCCGCCGGGCGCCTGTCCAATGCATTCTGCCGGTGCTGCTTTTCTTGCTGGCGTTGCTTGTCTCCGCTGCGCCAGGCGACGCGCCCGCGGGCGACCCGCAACCGCTGAATCCGCCAGCGACCTCGAGCCCGCGCGACACCCTGCGGGGCTTCCTGGACGCCGCCGATCGGCTCGCCGCGAAGAAGCGCGAGCGCGGCGGATTCGACGAGTCCAGCTATCGCCTGCTGCGCCGCGCCGCCGCTCTGCTGGATTTCAGCGCCACGCCCCATGGCGACAATTGGGCGGAGCGCATCCTGCGGGTCGCGCTGCTGCACGATGTCCTGAGCCGTATCCCGCTGCCGTCGGAGAGCGAGGTCCCGGACGGGGACGCGGTGGCGGACGGCGTGCTCGGCGCGTGGCAGATCCCCGGCACATCGATCCGCATCGCGCGCGTGGAGGCGGGTCCGCGCGCCGGCGAGTTCCTATTCTCCGCTGAGACGGTGGCCGCCGCCGACCGCATCTATCGGCGGGTAAAGGAACTGCCCTACCGTGACGATGCGACGCCCGGCGTCTATGAGCAGGTCGTCGCGCTGACCGGGGGCGACGGGGTCTACGAGAGCCAGACCAAGCTGCAACAACGCCTGCAGCCCGTGGACACCGACAGCCCGCGCGCGACCCTGAACGGCTTCCTGGACAGCATCAATAAGGCCTACGCGCTGGTGATGGAGGCGAATCGGGCGCTCAGCGCGCGGCCCCCGCGCATGAG
Source organism: Thiocapsa bogorovii (assembly GCF_021228795.1). Taxonomy (NCBI): domain Bacteria; kingdom Pseudomonadati; phylum Pseudomonadota; class Gammaproteobacteria; order Chromatiales; family Chromatiaceae; genus Thiocapsa; species Thiocapsa bogorovii. The sequence goes on along the minus strand of NZ_CP089309.1, from coordinate 4,675,087 downwards.
CCGGGCGCAGGCCAGGGAGGTCGAAGCGCGGGCCACACGCCTGCTGGAGCGTGCAACGGGCGTGCTCGACCTCAGCCGGATGCCCGAGGCGCTGCGACTCGAACTCGGTGAGGAGGCGGCGCTGATGTTGAAGGAGGTCATCGATCGGCTGATCCTGCCGCCGCTGGATGCGGTACCCGACGAGATCATGGTGGCAGCGGCGCGTGAGGGGTCGCTCGGCCCCTTCACGCAGGCCGCCGGGTCCTTGCGCTGGCGCCTGCCGAGCACCGAGATCGAGATCGTCGAGATCACCGAGGGCGACCGTCAGGGCGAGTTCCTGTTCAGCGCCGAGACGGTCACGACGATTCGCGACGCCTTCGCCGCGGTGCGCGATCTGCCCTACCGCAAGGCCGCCTTTTCAGGGACCGAGTTCGACTATCGCTCGCCGGAGACGTCCGCGGGCTTCTACGACTACTTCGTCGCCACCCCAGGGCACCTGGTACCGCGCTCGCGCCTGTCGGGCGAGCTGATCGACCGCCTGCCGCCCGGGCTCAAGGCCCTGCACGGCGGCCAGACCGTCTGGCAGTGGCTCGCATTGCTGTCCTCCCTGGCGCTGACGGTGTTGGCCTCGGTCCTGCTGACGACCCGCATCAAGCGGTTGTCGAAACAGATGGTCGGGTCCTATGGCCGGTTTCTGCGCATCCTGGCACCCATCGCCATCGCCATCCTCGTCACCGTCGTCCTCGAGGTCCTGGAGAACCAGGTCAATATCACCGGCGACCTGTTCACCGCGGTTGCGCTCGGCGGCAAGGCCATCATCGTCGCCATGGTCGTCTGGGCCGTGTTCGCGCTGTGCAAGGCGGTGGCCGAGGCGGTCATCGCCGCGCCCGGCATGAAGATCAAGGAGGACAGCATCGACGCCACCATGTGGCGCATCGGCGCCCGCATCCTGGGCTTTCTGCTCAGCGTCCTGCTCCTCATCCGGGGCATGCAGCTCCTCGGCGCCGACCTGGTGCCGCTGCTGGCCGGCCTGGGGGTCGGCGGCCTCGCCGTTGCGCTGGCCGCCCGCGAGACACTCACCGACGTCTTCGGCTCGCTGATGATCCTGGCCGATCGTCCCTACCGCATCGGCCACTGGGTGGTCATCGGCGACAAGGAGGGCACGGTGCAGAGCATCGGCCTGCGCAGCACCCGCATCCGCACCTTCTACGACTCGGTGCTGACCATCCCCAACTCGACGGCCGTCTCCAGCATCGTCGACAACATGGGCATGCGCAGCTGGCGGCGCGTCAAGACGATGGTCGGTATTCGCTACGACACCCCGCCGGAGCGCATCGAGGCCTTCCTGGAGGGCATCAAGCGCATCATTCAGACCAACCCGACCACGCGCAAGGACCTGTTCCATGTGGTCCTGAACGACTTCGGCCCGGACCACTTAGCGATCCTGCTCTACTTCTTCTTCAAGGTGCCGGATTGGTCCGCGGAGCTGGTGGAGCGCCAACGCATCTTCCTGGAGATCATCCGCCTCGCCCATGCCCTCGGCGTACAGTTCGCATTCCCGACCCAGACGCTGGAGATCGAGACCTTCCCCGGCCAGCCGGAGCGGGAGCCGGTGCCCGACGCCGGCGCGCAGGAGCTGCGCGCCATCGCCGAGAGCTACGCGAGCACCGCCGGCGCCAGCCGTCCCCGCGGGCTCGGCATCTTCGTGCCGCCGCATGAGGAAGGCAAAACGCGCGGCTGAGCGCTCGGCTGCGGGCGCGGCGACCGCGCGGTCGCTTCAGTTTGGGAGCAATTCCGGCACCGGCATCCCGCGCGGCTGGTTTCGAGTCACCGACGAACAGGCGCTGGCGCGTGAGGTGCTCGCGCAGCGGGCCGTGCGCAGTGCCGCGGGCCTTGATCATCGCTCCGGCCACTTCGGCCCGCAGATCGCGTAGCCAGGCCATCTTGGCCTGATACCCTCAGCACTGGAAGCCCTGACGACGCAGGGCTTGCCGGAGCTTGGCCGGGACAATGGTCAGGGCCTTCAAGAGCGCAGCCCGATCACCGTCGGCATCGCCGAGAAAGATGTCGGGCCGTTCGTTGCCGCGTGCCCGTCACGTGACATGGCGCTCGGGCAAACTCCAGCCGCATAGGTCTTGCCACTGCCGCACCGCTGAGAGATTACACCCCAAACAACTTAGCCGATTGCCGGAATGAAACGTACCAACTGGCGCCGGATTCTCGTTCGCCACGGCGCCACCGAACTGACGGCCGAAGACCGCTTCGCCGGAGCAACCGATGTCCCCTTGTCCGAAGAGGGACGCGGTCAGGTCCGGGCCTTGGCCGAGCGACTGCGTTGCGACACCCTGGACGCAGTGTACGCGAGCCCGATGGGCCGAACCCTGGAGACGGCGCGCATCATCGCCGACCCCCACGGTCGGGAGCCGCAGACGGACCCGGACCTCCGTGAGATCGACTACGGCCGCTGGGAGGGCCGGACCCGTGATGAGGTGGAGACCGAGTTCGCCGACGAATACGACGCCTGGCAGGAGGACCCGCTGACCATCGCCCCGGCCGGCGGGGAGTCCGGCATCGCCGTGCTCGCCCGGGCGCTGCCGGTGATGCGCCGGATCGTGCAGCAGCATGCACACCGCTCCGTGCTGGTGGTTTCGCACAAGGGCACCAATCGGCTGCTGGTGAGCAGCCTGCTGGGCTTCGATGCACGCGGCTACCGCGACCGGCTCGACCAGAGTCCGGCGGCGCTGACCATCCTCGATTTCGCCAGCGTCACCCGCGCCCGGCTGCGCGTCTTCAACGACGTCTCGCACTACGAGGGCGTGCCGCCGCGGGTCCTGCAGCGGCGTCTCTCGCGCTGGTGGAGCCTGCCGGGTCGCTGAGACCTACACGATCTCGGCGCCTGCGGGTTACGGTGACAGTACGGAATGGACCTATTTGATCGGTCGGCTGCCAGGGAAGGAACCTAAGTGCAAATTATTGTACGTTGCGTCAAGGAGAGCGTGCACAAAATGAGAGAGATGACCTTAAGCCCGGACTCCAGCCTGTGACCTGGGACTTAGAAGATGAATAGCGGACAGGATATATCACCCGAGGTTCTTGATGCCGTGCGACGCACGCATTCGCACATTGTTGAGCTGTTCTCCAACCCTGACCTTTCACGCCCCGGCGTTTCTGTCGAAGACGTAGGTGCCGAACGAGACGTTCTTCTATGGGTCAAGGAAGCCGGAGCGACTCTCTCGCCCCGGCCAGAGGATCATGTCGAGGCCCGCCCCCTGTGTCAGGTTAGATGTCGCTGAACTCGTTGCGCGTCCCGATGTCGCTGGCTCTTACTCAGTCCATGCCCGCCCTGAGGTCCACCAATGCTTTGTCGAAGCTGTCGACCTTGATCAAGCCAAGGCGCGGGTACTCGATGTCGATGATGATGAACACCGCAATCGCCATGACGGCGGGGAAGGCGATGACGTGTAGCCAACTGCGTGAGCGACCGCCGGACATGCCATAACCGGCGAGCAAGGCGCTCGCCAAGGCCATGAGATAGAGCAGTCCATAGATGACCGTCGGCGGATGCATCTGCGCCGCCATGGTCCGCGAACTGGCGATGTCGAACATCTCGTTCAGGGCCGGTAGCAGCAGTTTGATCGCGTCCGGCATCGCGCCGGTCTGTTGGCCGTCGGCGAGGGCCGCGTTCCAGATGTCCTTTTGCATGTCATTCGCCGTCCCGAGCGCGGCATACGCGGCCTCCAAATCGGGTAGTAAGCGATACACGTTCAAGCGGGCATCCAGGTACTGCCGAAACATCTCCCGCATCGCCGGCTGGGTGTTGGCCGGCAGCAGATCGAGCCGCAGATAGGCGGTACCGATTGCGTTGCTCTCTTGGACGACGAGATCGCGGCGCGCATCGAAACGCGACGCGGCTCCGGAGAACGTGAACGCGATCAACAGACCGAGTAATGCAAAGACGGCCCCTTCGACGGCGCCTGTACCGGCTCGCGCACCTTCCGGATCGCTGGCGAGCCGCTTGTTACCGACACGGCGGCCGACCTCGAGTAGGACGAGCATCGCGAAAAACAAGGCGATGGCAGTCAGCGTTGTGCTGAAGGCTTGGTACATGAATCGATTCCTGGTCAATGTGCAGTGGGTGGATCAGGTTTGTCGTCCGGTAACGCGTGCGTTTGCCAGTGTCGTTGTCCGGCCGGCGACTCGCCGATGGTTTGATTGGTCAGCATGAGGCTGCGATGTGATGCTCAACAGCATCAACGCAAAGCCCGCGATCACTCGACCCGTTCGAAATCGCCCGGCTTCCAGGTCTTGTCAAACCAGGGTGCCAGCGGGCCATAGAGCCGCAGCAGCGTATTCCAACCCTTGCCCGGCATGGTCTGAACCCAGTTGCCTTCCTTGCCTGCGGGCGCTTCCGGGCCGAACCAGACGGTGTAGGAACCGTCTGCGTTGGCCACCAGGTCGGGGCTGTTGCTGTCGATGCCGGCGGCCTTCTGGTCGGTCTCCAGCATCGACCGGGTCTGGTTGTCGTACACCATGAACGACCAGAAGTCCTTCATCGGGATCGGTGCGGGCAGTGTGATGCTGTAGGTCTTGCCGCCATCGAGGTAGTCGCCGTTCGCATCCCGTTCGGCATAGGCATAGACCGAACCCTTCCCGACCACCGGCTGCGCCATCGCAGGTGTGATCCCGGTGGCGTAGTAGTGGAACAGGACACGGGAATCGAGCATCCGTTCGCCGTCGTCGTAGAACTCGGAACTGCCGCCGATGAAGTTAGTCTTCCACTGACGGTCCGGGTAGTAGAAGCCGCGCTGGTCGCGCTGGGCGAAAATGATCGCCCGCGCGGTGGCGTTGCCGACCGCGACCGCGTCGGTCAGGATCGCGCGCATCCTGTCATCCGGAGCGAAGGGCTGGCCCTTCTTGATGCCGATGGAAGCCAGCGTGCCGACCAGTTCAGCCGGCAAGGCATCGGCGCGTTCCTTCTGGATGATAGCGTTGATCTCTTCGTAGAACTCGAAATCGTTGGCGTGGACCGTGTTGAACTTCAGCCCCGACAGGTTGACGAACCTCGTTTCCGGCGGGTTGTCACGCTGCGCCCACGGGTAGACCCGCATCGTATCCTTTACTCCTTTCGCGCCCGCCGCCAGGTCGCCGTTCATGATCCGGCTCAACTGCCAGACGGTGTAGGTGGGTGACTTGATGATGAAGTAACCCTCGCCGGGCAACTCGCCCTCGTATCCCGGGGGAACCAGCAGGTATTTGCCCCCCTTGCCCTGGTCAGGCCCGGTCACGCCCACGTCGACGACATGCCGAAAATAGGCGTCGTCCAGCGGTCCGAGCAGGCCGGGCGAAGCTTCCAGAACGACCGGACCGTTCTCCAGGTCAAAGCAGTGCGTGACATAGGCGGTTGTGGTCTGGGCCGTCAGAAAAATCGACCTGGCGTCCATGAGCGTTTCGAAAATGCCAAACGTCTGATCGTCGACCCCGGCTCCTTCCAGCAGGCCGTTGCACATCGCATAGATCGATGCCGCTGGTACGCCGTCAAGAAAGGCTTGGACGCCCCGCATGAAATCCAGATTGTCGTAGACAAGGGTGACGGTTGCATCGTCCGGCGCGCCATCCTTGAAGCGCAGCGTGCCCAGCCGCGTCTCGACCGTGTCGGGAGTCAGGATGCTTTCAGGGACGTCCGCCTTGTACTTTGGTTCGGCAAGTGCCGGGGTGCCAGCGACAAGCGCCAGCGCAATCCCGCTCACCATTGTCTTGATCAGTCTCATCTGTCTACCTTTCGGGTTCTGCTGTGCTTGGGGTGGCCGCAAGCGCGGATCCAGCCGTTCGGGTCCTTCCGCTTCGGTTGCTTGCCTCATTCGATCACTTGGTGGGCTGCATTTCGGGGAAGACCCATTCGCCCGAGATGACCTCGGGCATCGGGCGGTATACCCGTGCCACGTAGTTCCAACCTTCGGTGATCGGGATGCAGTTGATGCGCCCGTCGTCACAGCCGCCGGCATTGATCGTGATGCTGCCATCCGCATTTCTCTCGGCGGTGACGTTGTTCAGCGCGACCCGGTTCAGATCGTTCGGCTTGAGGTAGTTGTCCTCACCATAGACCGTGATCGACCAGAAGCCTTTTTCCTTCATCGGCACGTCCTTGACGGTCACCGAGTAGGGCGTCTTGCCGTCGTTCATCGCCGGCGAATTGGAGAAGTAGATCGTGCCCTCTTTCGGGTTGCCGCCCCAGCCGGCCGCGGTGCCCATCTTGAATTTCAGCGGGTCGAGCTGGGATCTGTCGCCGAAAAATTCCCTGGTGTCCGTTACCGTGGAGGCCAGAACCGCGAGGGCGTCGCGAACCCTGAGAAGCGACTCCATGTCCCATTCGGGCACGTTGAAGCTGCCCGCATCGGCCTGACTGACCTTCACCTGATCCTGCAGCGCGTTCGCCTTGGCGATGTCGTCCTTGTCGGTGGCGTCCATGAAGACGCGCAGGGGGATGATCACGTAGCGCGTGCCGACCATTTCCTGCGTCAGCGTGAATGTGGCCGGCGCGTATTGGATCGGAAGCATCGAGTGATCCTGGTTGATGATCAGCGCCGACATGAAGCGCTCGCCCGTATCCGGCAGCGTGATGGTGACCGGTGTGGTCAGATCGAACACGCCGAACGAATACAGCGTGTCGACCTGCATCCGCACCACCGCCTGTTCGTCGATGGGGACGGGGTCGCGGATATGGTGGAATTTACCGAAACCGCCGAGGTCGACGTAGTCTTTCATCGTCCGATCGGTTTCGGCGCGTTCGAAATTATCCACGGTGACCTGCTCGGCGCCCGATGCGATGGCGACGCCGGCGAGGACGACCGTGGTCGCCAGGACCATGATGAAGGTTCTTGCACGCATGATTGTCGGCCTGTGGGGGATTGCTGGACGGTTCGTAGACGGCAGAAACTGCATGCGAAACGCGCTTTCTCGGCGCGCCTTCCGCTCTGGAAATAGCCGCTTACATTAGCAGCATCGTGTTCTCGGGCGTCAGACAAACAGGCCCAAAAAATTGATATTTTGGCTCAGTCGCGGAAGGGACCGATGTCCGCCAACAGGCGAGAACCCGCCAGGTCATCGAACCTATTTGGATTTCGCCTTCCGAGCTTCTGTTGCCCGATACTGCAATGGAGTCATGCCGGTGATGCGCACGAACGCCCGGTCGAAGGCGCTGACTTCGGCATAGCCGGCTCGCAACGCGATCTCGGTGACGGGTACTCGAGTCTCTTTCAGTGCGGCTTTGGCGATCTCTTCGACGACGCCGTCGCGCAACCTGCGATAGCTGAGATCCTCCTGCTTCAGGCGTCGTTTCAACGTGCTGACCGAGATGTTCAGTCTTCCGGCGATATCGGCCGCATTCGCCGATCCACTGTCCAGGCTCTTGAGAATGAGCAGCCTGACATGATCGGCCAGGTTCTCTTCTCTTGTTATTCTCGCAAGCAGATTGTCCGCATGTTGCGTCAATACACGAAGCAAGCTGGGATCGGCTGCGTTGATGCGATAACGCAGAACGTCAGTTGAAAATTCGATGCTATTGACGGCATGCTCGAAACGGAGGTTTGTGCCGAAGACCCCGCGCTGCTCCTGCAATTCATCAGGCGCTGCATGTGTGAAGGTCGATCTTGCCGGAACCCAATCAGCGGACGCACCTCGTCGGATGATGTGCACAAAGAATCCAAGGCTCCACTCGTTGTCGTGGCGCGCAGGTACAGTCGCGGGGGCGTCGACGCGATAGGTTAGTGAAGCCACGCCTTTGGCGATGGACAGATTCAACGCGGCGCCGAGATAGAACGTCGGAAAATACCGACAGGCGATTTCCAGCGCCTTGCCCACTGTGGGCGCATTCAGCAGAAGGTACCCATAGATCCCCAAGTCCGAGGTGTGAGCAAGCTCGATCATGCGCAAACCGAAATTGCTGTCTCCACTCAGCACCGCGCATTCGAGAAGAATGGTATTGACCATTTCAGGCGTGAGCGTCTCGGGAGATGACATCATCTGATGTATTTCTTCGGGTAGCCGCTGCCTCAGCTTCTGAGCATCCACCCCGCCCCGGACGAAAGTCTCGAGGAGCCAAGCTCCAGGCTGCTTGTTGTCGCTCAACTGATTACCCCACTATCCAGCGCCGACGGATGCCAGTTCTCGTTTCCTGCTCACACGCCCCGCTGCTGCATAGCAGTTCGGTCCCGGAATCGGGAATCCTCATTGACGTGGCCGGGCGAACACGCGGGTTGCTGACAGATCGGCCCTGTCCAACCTGAGAGTGCAATCCAGCCGTGAACAGATGACTCACCAAAGCTACTCGATCGTCGAGCAACGGCACGAGACAACGCTGCAGAAGCTCTCTCCCACAGGTTTTGCGCCCGACTACGGTGACACTTTACTCTTTGCGCCAATTTTCGCCGCCCTACGCTTGGCCAATGGCCTCACTCCCGCGCATCATCGTACCCGTCCCCTACCCCGTGACGCGATGCGGCAACAGGCGCCAACGCATCTTCGTGGAGGACGACGACTAAGCGCTGTGCAAGGACTGGCTGGCGAAGGCATGTCAGTCGTACGGCGTCGAGGCTTGGTCGTACTGCCTGATGCCGAACCAGGTCCATTTGATTCTGTGTCGCTTATGCTGACGACCCGCATCAAGCGGATTTCGAAACGGGTAGTCCGGCCCTACGGCCGGTTCATGCGCATCCTGGAGCCCATCGCCATCGCGCTCGGCGTGACCTTCGTCCTCAAGGTCTTGGAGAACGAGGTCAATATCACCGGCGGCCTCCTCACCGCCTTTGCGATCGGCGGCAAGCCCATCATCGTCGCCATGGCCGTCTGGGCCGTGTTCGCGCTGTGCAAGGCGGTGGCCGAGGTGGTCATCGCCGCGCCGCGCATGAGGATCAAGGAGGACAGCATCGACGCCACCATCTGCGGTCACAGAATCCTAACGATCAGCGCTTTACCGAGAGCAAGTTTCGCGGATCAATTCTTGCGGTCGGGCCAGGCGGCTGCATCGACTCGATCGGGCGCGTCAGCGCTCGGCGTCTGCTCGGCGGCTCGACGATGGCGAGCTGCCCCCCGGGCCGTCGTGCTAGCATCAACGCATCAACATGCGAGGTGCCATGATGCGAACGACCTTGGATATTGACGACGATGTGCTCGCCGCGGCGAAGGAGCGCGCTCGGTTGCGGAAGGTCTCCGCCGGCAAGATGGTGTCCGATCTGCTGCGCCAAGCGCTTTCCGGCGGCACGGCACAGGACGAGACGAGGCAACGTGGGGTGGCCGGATTTCGGCCCTTCGATGCTCGCGGCGTCATCGTCACGAACGACGACATCGATACCCTTAGAGACCGTGAAGGCGTCTGATGCGGGCGCTCTTGGACGTCAATGTGCTCATCGCGTTGCTGGATGCGAGCCACATGCATCACGACACCGCAATGCGCTGGTTGGAGCGTGAGCAGGCCCATGGTTGGGCATCCGGTCCGATCACGCAAAACGGCTGTATCCGGATCATGTCTCAGCCCGCCTACCCGGCGCCGTTGCCCGCGGCCGCGGTGGCGGCGCGGTTGGCCGAGGCCGTGACAGGGCCGGATCATCAGTTCTGGCCGGACGACCTGAACCCGGTTGTCGAAAAGACCCTGACCTGTGGACAAGTGCTGGGCCATCGCCAAGTCACCGACGCCTACCTGTTGGCGCTGGCCGTCAAGAACGGTGGGCGCTTCGTCACCTTACGATGCACGCGTGGCTTTGCAGACCGTCTTCGGCGCCGGGAAGGAGCACCTCACCGTCATCGCGTGAAGAGGTCCTGGATGCGGGGCCGGATGAGCGCACGTTGAGCGCGGCGCGCGACGGCGTGCTTGGCCGCCGTGACCATCGCCGGCAAGGCCGTGGTCGTCGACATGGTGGTCTGGGCCGTGTTCGGGCTGTGCCGGGCCATCGCCGAGTCGCTCATCGCCTCGCCGCGCACCCGGATCATCGAGCACAGCATCGATGCCACCATGTGGCGCATCGGCTCGCGCGTCCCGGGCTTCCTCCTCAGCGTCGCGCTGCTGATCCGGGGGCCTGCAGGTGACGGGTGCCGCTCTGGTACCGCTGCTAGCGGGCCTGGGTGTCGGCGGTCTGGCCATGGCGCCGGCCGCGCGGGAGACGATCACCGACGTCTTCGACGCGCTGATGATCCTCGCGGACCGCCCCTACCGCATCGGCCACCGGGTGGTGAGCGGCGACGACGAGGGCACGGTGCAGGGCATCGCCTGCTCTGCTTCCTTTTCTAAGGTGCCGGATTGGTCCACGGAGATGGTCGAGCGCCAGCGCATTGTTCTGGAGGTCATTCGCCTCGTTCAAGCACTGGGCGTGCATTTCGCGTTCCCCACCCAGACGCTGCAGTTCGAGACCTTCCCCGGCCAGCCGGAGCAGGAGCGGGTGCCCGACGTCATCGCGGAGGAACTGCGCACCATCGCGGTGAGTTACGCGAGTGCCGCCGGCGCGGGCCGTGCCCGCGGGCTGGGCATCTTCGTGCCGCCGCATGAGGAAGACCACAGGCAGGGCTGAACGGCGACAATCGGTCTCGCTTCGGAGCCGGAATTTTTTGGGATCAATTCTGGCACAGGCATCCTGAGGAGATCGTTGCGAGACCCTATACTTCGTAGGATTGCGGATGAGGACAGACCGACCGCCATGAGGCCGATCGATTCGGGTAGACCGTCGCCAAGATTTCCTGACGCCGGAACTCGACCGAGCCGGGACAGGCGGGCATGGGCGAAACCCATGGGCGACGGCACCTCACCCCATTTGCCGGAACCGTCGATTGGCGCCGATGGGCGCCACCGAGCGCTTGATCGATGACCATGCCACTGCTCGTCGGCGCGCTCCTGGTCGGGCTGACCGTGCTGATCCAGGGCTTCGGCTCCATCACGTTGATGCGCCTGTTGTTCCGCCACCTTTTGGACGCCAACGGCCACGTGCGCCCGAACCGGGCGCTGACCGCGGTGGTCGTCACCGTGCTCGGGCTGCTGCTGCTGCACTCCGTGCAGATCCTGGTCTGGGCCGTCGCCTTTCGGCTGCTGACGCCCGTACAAACCATCGACACCCTGGAGGCCGCCATATACTTCTCCGCCGTGACCTTCACGACCCTCGGCTATGGCGACATCACGCTGAGCAGCGAACAATGGCGTCTATTGACCGGCATCGAGGCGCTGAACGGCGTGCTTCTGCTTGGTTGGTCGACGGCGCTGCTCTACGCCGTGGTCCATCGCACCTGGAGCGGCTACGCCGAGCACCATCTGCGGCGCGCGGACGCTGTGCGTCAGCCGGGATCGGAGGCACGCCAGGGGTCCGATCCCGCGCACACCGGTCGCGGTTAGTGCGTCGAACCTCGCATCAATGTCCAGGCAACCGGCAGCATCCGCGGAGCAAAGCATGACGACAGCGCCCGCCAGATCCACGAGCCGCGGCCTGCCGATCCTGCAAGGGGTGCTGCCCATCAAGGCATCGCAGGTACCCGCCGAGGTCATCGCCGGGCTGACACTCGCCGCGCTCGCGATCCCGGAGGTCATGGGATACACCAAGATCGCCGGTACGCCGGTGGTCACCGGCCTCTACACCATGCTGATCCCGGCGGTGCTGTTCGCCCTGTTCGGCTCCTCGCGACACCTGGTGGTGGGTGCCGACTCGGCGACGGCGGCGATTCTGGCGGCCGGACTCGTCGGGCTGGCCGCGGTGGGCTCCGACCAATACGTCGCGCTGGCCGTCGTGCTCGCGCTCATGGCGGCGGGGTTCTTGCTGCTCGCGCGCCTGATCGGGCTCGGATTCCTGGCGGATTTCCTGTCGCGCACGGTGCTGGTTGGTTTTCTGACCGGAGTGGGCATACAGGTGGCGCTCGGGCAGGTCGCCGGGATGCTGGGCATCGAAGGCGGCGGGCACGGCACGCTGGGCGAGATCTGGACCGACCTGCAGCAGCTCGGTCAGGTCAACGGCTATGCCCTGGCCACGGCGGTTGCGGTGCTGGCGGTCATCCTGGGCGCAAAGCGCATCTCGCGGAAGATCCCGGGTGCGCTGATCGCGGTGGTCGGCGCCATCTGGCTCAGCTGGGCGTTGGACCTGGGACGGCATCTGCCGGTGCTGGGTACGGTGCCCGGCGGACTGCCGCAGATCGCGCTGCCCCAGGTGGACTGGAGCTGGGCGCTGATCAACCAGCTCGTCCCGACGGCCTTTGCCATGTGTGTGGTCATCCTCGCCCAGAGCGCCGCGACCTCCCGCGCCTATGCCGCCCGCTACAACGAGCCCTTCAGCGAGGACCGGGACCTGCTCGGGCTCGGGCTCGCCAACATCGGCGCCGGGCTCTCCGGCACCTTCGTCGTCAACGGCAGCCCCACCAAGACCCAGATGGTCGACAGCGCCGGCGGACGCACCCAGCTCGCGCTGCTGGTGATGGCCGCCGTCGTTCTGTTGGTGCTGCTGTTCCTGACCGGCCCGCTGGCCTACATGCCGGAGGCGGTGCTGTCCGCCGTGGTGTTCCTGATCGGCCTGGATCTGATCGACCTCGACGGCATGCGGCGCATCTACCGGGAGCGCCGCTCGGAGTTCTGGGTCGCGCTGATCACGGCGCTGATGGTGGTGCTGGTGGGTGTGGAGCAGGGCATCATCCTCGCCATCGTGCTCTCGCTTATCGATCACACCCGGCGGGGCTACCGGCCCAAGAACGCGCTGCTGCAGCCCGACGGGACGGGCGCCTGGCATGCGCTGCCGATGGATACCCGGGCCCAGGCCCTGCCGGGGCTCGTCGTCTATCGCTTTACCCACAGCATGTACTACGCCAACGCCGAGCAGTTCGCCGCGGAGGTGACGGCGCTAGCCCGCGGCGCCGAGCCGCCCCTGCGCTGGCTGTGCCTGGACGCCTCGGCCATCGACGATGTGGACTTCTCGGCCGCCGAGACCCTGCGCGCCACCTTCGCCGGGCTGAAGGGGCAGGGCATCCGGCTCGTGGTCGCGCAGCTGATGGACGATGTCCGCGACGAGAGCCGCTACCACTTCGACGAGCTGTTCGGCAAAGACGCGTTCTTCGAGACCTTGCAGGACGTGGTCGATGCCTATCGCAAAGAGACCGGCGCGCGATGATCACCTTCTCCGCCCCCTTCAAAGACGCCTTCAAGATGGCCCTGGCGATGGTCATCGCCTACGCCATCGCCTTGTCCCAGGACTGGGGCACGCCCTTCTGGGCCGGCTTCGCCGTGGCCTTCTGCGGGCTCACCGGCGTCGGCGAATCGCTGAACAAGGGGATGCTGCGCGTGTTCGGCACCCTGTTCGGCGCCACCATGGGCCTGGTGCTGCTGTCCCTATTTCCGGAGAACCGCTGGACCTTCATGCTCGCGATCAGTCTGTTCGTCGCCTTCTGCACCTACATGATGGGCGGCACGACGCGCTGGTATTTCTGGTTCATGGCCGGCATCACCGTGCCCATCGTCGCGGTCACCGCCGAGCCCAATGCCGTCTACGACTTCAACCGGGCGGTGATGCGGACACAGCAGACGACGCTCGGCATCGTCGTCTACACCCTGGTGTCGATCCTGATCTGGCCGGTCAACTCCCGCCGCGGCTTCGAGGGCGCGGTGCGCGGCGTGGTCGACGATCAGCGCCGCTTGCTCTCCCTTTACATGGATCACTTGACAGGCACCTCCGAAAAGGCGGCATCCGGCCAGGACGCCGCCCAAGAAGCCACAAAGCTCCGCGCGGATCTGACCCGCACCCTCGCCAGCCTGCCGACAAAGCTCGACCAAGCCGAGCTGGACACCTACGAGATCTGGGAGGTCCGCCGTACCTGGCACGGCCTCATCGGGCAGCTCGGCGCGCTGCAGGGCACCCTGGAGGCATGGCGGCAGCTCTTCCACGAGCTGGACGCGGTGGACGCCGAGCGCCTGATCCCGGCGCTGCCGGCCCTGCGCGCCGAGCTCGATGCCAGGCTCAAGGCCATCGCGGACATGCTGAGCGGTGAGATGACCACGCAACCGACCCTGCACCCGGACTTGGCCTGCGAGGTCGACCGCGACCAGCTCGCGACGCTGCCGCACTTTCATCAAAGCGCGGTGCTGCTGGCGGCGTCCTATCTGACGCGGCTGGAGCAGGAGACCCGCGCGCTGTTCGACGCCGCAAGCGACATCTGCGGTTTGTCCACGAAGCACACGGTCCGTCCCGCCCTCGGCGAGCCGGTGCGCCCCTCACCGCTGGACCCGGACCGCCTCATCGGCGTGCTGCGGCAGACCACGGTGCTCTGGCTGACGCTGCTGCTCTTCATCTACGTGCCGGACCTGCCCGTCGCCAGCGCTCTGGTCATCGTCAGCGCCGTGTTCGTGATGCTGCTGGCCGCGCATCCGCAGATCCCCGTCCGCGTCTTCCTCTGGCCCATGGCCTTCGGCATCGTGCTCGGCGCCGTTGCGCACATCTTCGTCATGCCGCACCTGTCGAGCTTTCTCGGCCTCGGCACCATGCTGTTCGTCACCGTGTTCTCCCTGGTCTACCTGCTCTATTCCCCGCGGCATCTGCTGAAGCGCTACTTCGGGCTCGCCTTTTTCATGGTGCTGGTATCCATCGATGTGCCGCAGCACTACAGCTTCCTCACCGTCGCCAACCTGGCCATGGTGTTCTCGATGATCCTGGGCAGTCTCGCAATCACGCAGTACTTCCCCGTGTCGCTGCGCCCCGAGGACCGCTTCCAGGCGATCCTGCGCCGGTTCCTGCGCAGCAGCGCGTTATTGATGTCCACCACCGGCTGGTCGCGCGAGCGTGCGCCCTCGCGCCTGCAGCGCTGGCGCAAGGCGCACCACCTGAGCGAGGTGGCGACGGCGCCCGGCAAGCTCGCGGCCTGGGCGCACGCCCTGCCGCCGGCGGCCCTCGGGTCCACGACGCCGGCTAGGGTGCAGGACCTGGTCACCAGCGTGCAGGCGATCAGCGACCGGCTGCAGACGTTGATGCGCGCCCGCGACGCGCGCCAATCCGAGGCCATGGTGCGGGCGCTGCGCGAGGACGTGCGCGGCTGGCGCATCAGTGTCCAGGGGATCTTCGACCGCCTCGCAGTCGACCCGGAGGCCGCGGATAGCGCGGATTTTCGCGCACGCCTCGATGCGAAGCTCGCGCAGCTGGAAGCGCACATCGAGGCCGCTCTTGACGGCGAGGGCAGCCGTCTGTCCGTCGAAGACGGCGAGAACATGTACCGCCTTCTGGGCGCCCATCGCGGTGTGTCCGAGGCGCTGGTGGCCTTCGCCGGCCAGGTGCCGACCATCGACTGGTCGCGGCTGCGCGAGGCGCGTTTCTGACATGACAGGGCTAGGCATGAACCTGATCCCGAGCGAATTTGCCATCGGCGACGTCTACCTCCCGCCCATGCTCATCGCGACCCTGCTGGGGATGGTGCTGGCCTGGCTCACGGCGCACCTGCTGAACCGCTTCCGGCTCTCGCGCTTCTTCTTCTACCCGCCGCTCGTGCTGCTCGCGCTGGTGGTGATCTACACCGTCCTCATCGGAACCTTCGTCATCCCGTCATGAACAAAACCCCTGCGTTGCTGCGCTATGGCCTGACCGGCGCCGTGGTCCTGGTGGCCGTGCTGCTGGTCGTCTGGAAGTACTGGGACTATGTCGTCAACCCCTGGACCCGCGACGGCCAGGTGCGCGCCAACGTCATCCGCGTGGCGCCGCGGGTGTCCGGCCCCATCGTGTCGCTGCCGATCAAGGACAACCAGTTCGTCAAGGCCGGCGACCTGCTGTTCGAGATCGACCCGCGCACCTACCAGGCGGCCCTGGACCAAGCCAAGGCCAGCCTGGACGAAACGTTGGATCGGCTCGACAACCTGGGCGCCCAGGTCGACGCGGCTGAGGCCGCGGTGGAGCAATCCAAGACCGGTCTGCCGCAGGCGGATTCGCTGGTGGCCAGCGCCGAGGCGACGTTGGAGAAGGCCGGTAAGGATTTCGAGCGCGCGAAGCAGCTCATTGCCAAAGGCGATGTGGCCAAGCGCACCTTCGACGAGGCCGAGGCGGCTTTCAACGTGGCGCGGGCCGATCTGGCCAAGGCCCAGGCCCAGCGCACCCAGGCCACCGCCGCGCTGCTGCAGGCCAAGGCAGACCTGGCCCGGGCCAAGGCTGATCGCGGCGCCTCCGGCGAGGACAACGCCCAACTGCGCGGCGCCAAGGCGGCGCTGGAGACCGCCAAGCTGAACCTGGACTTCACCCGGGTGGAGGCATCCGTGGACGGCTATGTCACCAACCTGAACCTGCGCCTGGGCAGCCAGGCGGTGGCCAACCAGCCGGCCCTGGCGCTGGTGGACACCGCCAGCTTCTGGGTGCACGGCTACTTCCGCGAGACCATGATCGAGCGCGTCGCCCCGGGTGATCGCGCCGTCATCACCCTGATGAGCTATCCGGACCGCCCGCTGCAGGGCCGGGTCGACAGCATCGGCTGGGGCATCTCCCAGAGCGACGGCGGCACCGGCAACGACCTGCTGCCCACCGTCAGCCCGACCTTCGAGTGGATTCGCCTCGCCCAGCGGATTCCTGTACGCGTTCACCTGGAGCAGATCCCCGACGGCGTGGACCTGCGCGTCGGCACCACCGGCTCGGTACTGGTGATGACCGGAACGGCGGACAGCGACGAGGAGATCAGCGCCGTGGCGGTCCCCGCGGTGCTGCAATAGGTTCGAGCCGCGCCGGGTCATCCGCCGGGCGGAGTCCGCGTTTGACCGGGATCCCGCAGAGGTTCGATCTGCCCTTCGAGCTGCATGAGAACGGGGTCGCCCGGGGCTTGGACGCGGAGTATCTCAAGCCAGCGCTCGGCGGCATCCGCTCGCTCGAGCTTGGCGTTGTATTGGATGAGGGCAATCAGGATATCGCGATCGCTCGGGAAGCGCTCTCGGGCGGCTTCCAGCACGGAGACGGCCTCCGGGGTCCGATCGGCACTGTCGAGTGCCACGGCGTAGACATAGGCATAGCGATTGTTCTGCGGGGACAGCTCGGCGGCACGGGCCAGCGCTTCGACGGCCGCGTCGAGCCGCTGCGAGCGGACCTGCGCAAGACCCAGCGCGTAGTGCAGGTCGGCGCGCTCGGACAGCGTGACGGGCTCGGCCGCAAGCCCGGCCATCAACTCCGCCTCGGCCTCGGACTCGCGGCCCAGCGCCCGATAGAGGTCGGCCAGATTCACCCGTGCCGGGGTGAACCTCCGATCGAGGCTCAAGGCGTTGCGGTACGCCTGCTCGGCCATGACGGGCTCGCCGGCCTCGAACGCCAGCAGACCAAGATTCAGATGCGCCTCGGGTCGGTCGGCATTCACCATCTCCGCGATCGCGTACGCCTCCAAGGCGGCACTCAGACGCTCCGCCAGCTCGCCCCCGATCCCTTGCCTCATCACGGGCGCCAGGACGCGAGCGGCCTCCAGCCTCACCGTGAGCGCCGGATCGGACAGCAACGGCCAGGCCAGCTCGACCCGCGTCTGCAGGTCCGCAAGGTCCAGGACACGCACCGCTTTCGCGCGCACCAGCGCCTGCGGATCGGCCAACAGTCGTCGCACGGTCATGAGTGCAGTCGGATCCGGGTGGTCGCGGAGGCGTGCCAGGGCGCTGGCGCGGGCGATGGCCGGCTGTTGCGGGTCTGCCGCGAGTGCGAGCAGACGCGCGGTCGCATCCGCGGCATTGGTGTCGGCCGCGTGCAGCGCCTCGCCGAAGTGGGGCCCCCGATACGCCGGGTCCGGATACCAGGTCTCCACCGCGTTCACCGCCCAGGCGGCATCCTTGTCCTGATGACAGGCGTTGCAGGCATTGGGGGTGCCAAGCTTCAGGGACAGATCCGGCCGCGGCACGCGCAGGCTGTGATCGGCGCGCTCGTCCACGACCATGTAGTAGCGCTGGGGCATGTGACAGGCCACGCACGCGGCACCGGTCGAGCCGGCCGGGTGGTGATGGTGCTCGGGTGAATCGTAACGGGTGGCCGTATGGCAGCGGGCACAGACGGCGTTGCCGTCGGCATGCAGCTTGAGGCTGTGGGGCTCGTGGCAGTCGATGCAGACGACCCCTTGATGGTACATCCGGCTCTGGATAAAGGAGCCATGGACGAAGACCTCGTCCTTGATCTGGCCATCCGGGAAGTAGAGCGCGGGATCGAGCAGGGCGAGTCGGAAACCCTCATGCAGGGGTTCTCCGGGGGTCAGCTCGTCCTGGATACGCCCGCGCCTGGAGTGACAGCGGGCGCACGTCTCGGTCTGGACATGGGGGCCACCTTGAGGCGAACGGGTCACGGATCGCGCCGGCTTACCCGTCTCGGGATTGATCTGCCAGACACCGCCGTCGCGATCTTTGAGATCGACCAGCAGACCGCGGCCGGCGGCATCGGTCGCCGCAGCCGACTCGGCGTTGTCTCCGGCGGCCTTCGCCTTGGCCCATTCGACGTGACGGGCACCGGGTCCGTGGCAGGCCTCGCAGGCGACGTTGATCTCGGCATAGCGGGTGTCATAGACCTGTTGCTCGGCGTCGTAGCGCTTCTGAAGATCCGTCGAATGGCAGTCCGCGCATTGATAGTTCCAGGTCTGGTCTGCGGCTGTCCAATGCAGCGGGTTGTCGTGGTCCATCGGCGCATCGGGGTCGGCGTCTGGATAGAGATGGAACCAGCGCTGGCCGCCCTGCTCCGGCGGACGCGCATCCCAAGCCAGCCCGAGCGCCTGGAGTCGCCCGCCCGGAAACTCGATCAGATATTGCTGCAGCGGAAACCAGCCGAAGGTGTAGCGGATCGGATAGTCCCGAAGCTCCCCGTCGGGTCCGTCGGTCTGCACGAAGAAAGCCTCGTCGCGACGAAAGAAACGGGACTTGACGCCGTGCGCCTCGATCTCGGCGTCGTCGAAGTCGCCGAGGACGGTCTCCGGCGTAGCCTCCGTCATTGCATGGTCATGGTCGGAACCCTTCCAGAGATCAAACTCCGCTTGGTGGCACTCCGCGCAGACCGCGGCGCCCGTGTAGCCCCGCTGTGCCCGCTCCGGGTCCAGATGCGGATCTGCTGCCGCGGATCCGGATGCGGCTTCGACGGGGACATCCGCGGCCTGCACCGAGGGCATCAGCATGAGGGCGAGGCAGAGGACGCGCAGATCCATGACGGGAGCTTCTCGAGGGGAAATAGGATCTGCCGATGGTATACCGACTGCGCTCGAATTTTCTCCGTGCAACGCGCGAAATCCCCGTTGAATCGCTCCGCCGCCTTCCATGAGACACCTGCGGCGTGCTCCGCACTTTCCCGTAGCACAAACGGACGCCTTCAAAAAAGCGCCCAAAAACGTGCACCTAGCGCGATTGCTGAGCACGAGCCACCCTTGCATCAGCGACACCGGGTCGCGTCCGGAAAGCCGGCGCCCTTGTCGATCCCCTTGTCGATCGAGATACGGGGGGTCCGCTTCCGAAGGATTCCTGAACATCCGAGAAACCTCGATGAGGAGGCAGCGCCATGGGTGCATTCGAAGACGATCTCTACGACGACTTCGCAGCCGGAGAGGCCGAAGGGGCCGCATTGATGGGCGACGAGTTCGAAGACCTCGGCATGGACGAGTTCGAGGACGAGTTCGAAGATGACTTTGCCGAGGGCATGGAGGCGGAGGCCTACGACGACGAGTCCTACTTCGACCTCGAGGCGATGGACGACTTCGAGGCCTACGACGAATTCGACGATGGATTCGAAGGCTACGAAGACGACTACGAGGACGCCGAGGATGCGCTCGAGGACGTCATGGCCTACGCGCTGGGCGCGGAGGATGCCGACGAGTTCTTCGGACGTTTACTCAAGGGCTTGAAAAAGGTCGGCGGGCGCGTGTTCAAGGCCGTGCGCCGTGCGGCCCCCATGGTCGGGAACATCGCCCGCGGCGTGTCCCAAGTGGCCAGCCTGATCCCGCACCCCTACGCCCAGGCCGTCGGTGGCGTGGCCGGTCTGGTTGGCCAAGGCGCCAACCTGGTGCAGCGCCTCCGGGCCGAGGGTGCCAGCGAGGAAGAGGCACTCGACGCCTTCGCCGAATTGGCCGCACGGGATCCGCGAGCCCTGCCGATCGTCGCCGGCCTGACCGCACGCACAGTGCTCAAGTCCAAGGCCGCCCGACTCTCGCCGTCGGCCCGCAAGCAGGTCGTCAAACAGATGTCGCGCGCCGCCAAGAGCCTCACCAACACCCGCGGACCGGCCGCTGTTAGGGCGATGCCCAAAATCGCCAAGAGCGTCAAGCGAACCGCCGCGGCCAAGGCGGCATCTCCGGCAACCGCAGTGAAGGCGGTGCGTCGCACCGCGGCCAAGGTCGCGCGCAGCCCGTCCATGACCCGAAAGCTCGCCCGGCCCTCACCGATCGCGCGGCAGCGGATCTCGACCGTGGCGCGTAGGCGACTTGTCCGCCCGCGCACCTACGTCATCCAAGGTCCGGCCCGCATCACCATCAGCGCCGCCTGAGCCGCTCGAACCGGCAGGAGAACCGCCATGTACGATGCTTACGACCTGCTCGAAGCCGATGCTTTCGACGACTGGGATGCCGGTTTGGATTTCGATGTCTTCGACGAGGACGACCTCTTCGAGGATGACGAATTCCTCGGTAGCGCTTGGGGCTGGTTGACCCGACCAGGCTCCGTGCAGCGGCGCGTCGCCCTGAATGCCGCACGCGGAGCGATCCAGGGCACCGGAACGGCAGCCGGAACTGCCATCGGCCTGGGTCTCGGTGGCCCCGGGGGCGCCTTGGCCGGTGGAATTCTCGGCAACACTGTCGGCGGCGGATTGTCGGGGCTCCTCCCTGATCAAATGGATCAGTTCGCGGCCCTCGCCGCAGAGGCCGAAGACGAGGCCGAGGCCGAGGCCTTCTTGGGCGCACTGGTGCCCTTGGCCGCCCGCCTCCTCCCCCAAGCCGGTCAAGCCATCATGCGGGTCGCGCCTCAGCTGATCCGTGGCCTCGCGGGGACCGCGCAGGCGGTCCATGCGAACCCGGCGGCCCGGCAGTTGCTGCGCACGGCCGGCACGGTGGTGCGCAAGACCGGGGCCGATATCGCGCGGCAAGTGGCGCAAGGTCGGCCCGTGACCGGTCAAACCGCGGTCCGACAACTCGCGCGCAACACCTATCGCACCATGGCCGATCCACGGCAAGTGCGGCGCGCGGCCGCGCGCGCGGCTCGGCCGAAGAGCGGGATGCGTCGCCGTTGCGTGCGTTGGGCGTACCAATAGGGACGCCAGTAACCCGGCCGCTCGAGCGGAGACACGACGATGACCATGCCCGCAACGGTACGACCCTTCCTACAGGACAAGGTCCAAACGCTGATCGCGAGGGCGCGTCGTCTGTCGAACCTTACGCCCGAGCGGGTCGGGTTGCGGGCACAGGATCGACCCTACGCCCCCTCGGCTGCGCATTTCGCAGCGGCCAATCGGCGTCTGCGCGAAATCGACCGGCAGGTCGCGGCGCGGGTGGCGTTCCTGAAACAGCACTGGCGTGCATCCTCGCCTCATCAAGTGCTGGTCTATTTGGCCCTGGTGGAGCGCGAGATCGACCGTGCACGACGCGCCTTCGGCATGTTCTTCGAGGTCTTCAGCCAACGCGGATCGGCCTTTGCTCCGGCGCTGGCGGCTCATGACGCCATCGCCATGGACTGCTACGCCGCCGTGCGCCGTGCCGCGCCCCTGGTCTTTCGCGGCCCCCTGCTGAAGCCCCTGACCTATATGGAGCACGGCTACTCCCCCGCGACCACGCGCCGCGGCATCGCCCTGTCTCGGCTGCTCGGCGAGCCCAACCCCTTTCCGTTGATCCGCATCCCGTGGGACCGCGACAACCCCTGGCAGGCGGTCTTTCTCCATGAGGTGTCGCACAACCTGCAGGCCGACCTGGGGCTCTGGCAGGAGAACCAGGATGCCGTCGTCCGGCGCCTGGCGCGGACCAATGCGCCCGCCCTGGTCGGGAGCATCTACCGGCGCTGGCACAAGGAGATCTTCGCAGACTTGGCGGCCCTCCTCCTCGGCGGACCGGCGGCGGCCTGGGGCATGTTGGACTTCCTCGCCCATCCTGCTCAACGGACGGTGACCTACCAGCCGGGCGGCGCGCATCCGACCGGGTATCTGCGCGCGTTGATCCTTGCGGAGATGTTGGCGCGGATGGGATTCGACGCCGAGGCCGGTCGGGTGCGAGAGGTCTGGAAGACCCTCTACCGGCTCCCGCGCGGCCACCGAATCCCCACGGTCCTACTCTCGAGCGCCGACGGCGTCATCCCCGCCGTGGTCGACGAGGTCGCCTTCCAAACCCGGCGCGGGCTGGCGCAGCGGGCGCTGGCGGACGTCATCCTCTTCCGCAGGGAGGACGAGCGCGCCATCCGCGACGGCGCCAAAGCGCTGGCGAACAATCGAATTCCGGCCGATCTGCCGCCGCGTTTCCTGGTCAGTGCCAGCCGCTACGCACTGGGCAGGGGCGCCTCGGCCGGCCCGCTCTCCGACCTCGTCATTCGTCATCTATCCAAACCGTCCAAGGCCCCGAGCGCCGTTGCACACGACCCACTGGCAATCGCCGCCTGAACATCGAGGTGAGACCATGAGCCAACAGACCAACACCAGTCCGCTCCCCGCCGAGCGCTCGCAGGCGGCCGTCGCCTTGGACAACCTGATCCGCCGTCACCTGCGCGTCACCGATCCGCGTGACCCGGAGGCCATCTCCAATGCACTGCGCGCGCGGTATGCCGACGAACAAGCCGCGCTGGATCAGGAGGCCGCCGGCCTGCCGTTCTTCAAGGTCGCACGGATCGAGACACAGACTGCTGTCGACACATCCACGTCCGCGGAGCTACGCCAGGCCCGCGGCGATGTCGAGCAGGATCTCACAGCGTTGACGACAAATGCCCTGCTGAAGGATATCCACCCCGAGCTGCGCGGCTGGTCTCACACCTTGCGCGAGGTGATCAACGAGGGCACGAACGCCGCTCGCTTCGCGCTCGATCCCTGGCAGCGCGACAGAGCCATGGGTGCACGCCGTCTACTCGGGGAATACGCCCGCGTGGCCCGCTACGTCGGTGCCCTGACCCCCAATCTCAGCGTTCACTATAGACAGTTGGCGAAGAGTCTGGACGAGGTTGCTGGGGTGATCCTGGTCCAGATGGGAGAAGCGCTTTCGAGGATCGGCTATGCGGGGCGCTTCCTGATCCAAGCACCGGCAAGCGAGCTGCAGGCGCGTCGCGACGCGATCATTCACGCCCTGCGCAACTTCGTCGGAACCACCCAGAGCAGCTACGGGCCGAACGACTGGCCACGCGGATTGTTGGCCTACCAGCAATTTCTGAGTCGATTGGACGCCGCCGGTCAGACGGACCTTCGCAGCTTGTTCCAGGAGATCGACGTCGCACGCAGCCTGGACCAGCTCATCCATCATGCGACCGCCGGATCGTCCGATGATCTGCGTGCACTCGGGGCGACGGCGCATCTCACCCTCGGCCGCTTTCGGAGGCTGATCCGAGTCAGTCGCAACCTAGTCGCGCCCGCGTCCCCGCCACTCAGCGCCTACCTAACGGCCGTCCAGTTGTTCTTGGATGCCTTCAACTTCAATGCGAGCGGCTACCGGCTGCTGTTCGTCGCCCGACCACCAATCGTCTTCTATGGCCTTTACGGCACGGGCGGACCGGACAACGGCACGTTCCGCCTGCTCGAGATCATCGCCTTGCGCGGACGCCTGGCCGAGATGGCGGATTGCTACCTCGGCTGCGACTGCGCCCAAGACCGCACCCTCTGCCAAGTCATGCTGGACAAGATCGTCTACGACCTGGATCGGGCAATCGATCTATACGCCATGGGAGCCGACGCCGATGGTAAGAGCGAGCCGGAGCAGCGAGCAGCGGCCTATGCCGTGGTGATCGAGGAATATCTGAAGGGCCCCTCGGGCAGCAGAAGCGCCGTGGCTTCCTGCATCCCGTCCGACAGCAATCTGGAAAAGGTCCTCAAGGCAAGTCGAGACCAACTCTGGTTCAACGGGCAGCCCACATCCGGGCTATCCAACTACGACCTCCGGGCGATCCACCAAGAGCTCTGCCTACAGCGAGACAACGAAATGCACTGGGAGAGCCTCTTGCGCACCATGGCACCCTCCTGCTCACTGACCGATCCGGTACTCGAAGGGGTCCGCGACCTGGTCGAGCGCGCGATCGAAAGCGTACGCGGTCTCGATATCAGCCTACCGGACGAGTGCCCGGAACCCTGCATCCCGGTGCCGCCTCACCATGAATCGAGCCTCAACGCCTTGGCGAATGATGTCCCCGATACCGGTGACTGCGATTGATCGACGAACGGTCCGCGGCGCGGCGCGCCTCGAGGAGGATGACTCATGCCCAACAAAACACCCGCTGCACGGACGCTCTATCACAAACGGATGGAAGATCTAACGAACGCGGTAACGAGCCGTCCGAAGCTGGATGTGCGGAAGCTATTTCAAACACAGCTTCTGGATGTGCCCATCAGCCAGGTCTTTCAGCCGAATCGACAGTCTCGCGTCATCGCGGTCGACGACGGCCGAAGCGTCGGTGACGCGGTCGACACGATGGTCGGCCAAAGGGTTGCCACGGTTTTCGTCTCGGATCCGAAGAGGAACGTCATCGCAATGATTACGCCGTCCCAATGCATGACTGCGATCGGTCAGCAGGCGGGCAGCGATCCGGTCACCAAATGGGCCACCAAGATCAGCCAGTGCGAGTGCATCGATGCCAAGGACACCGTCCGCGACGCCCTCTCGAAATTCTCGAGGACGGGCTATCGCCGACTCGTCGTCATTCAAGGCAAGAACAGCATCGAAGGCGTCTTGACGGTCGGCGGCTTGCTACGCTGGATCGCGTCCGCAATCAACAACATCGAGAAAACATTGAGCTGAGGAAAGACGGCCATGGTGCCCGAATCGAACGCCTTGGACACCTCCCGGCACTGCACGGCCGACGTCTGCCCGGGCATTCCGCCGCTTTCGGCCCGGAATGGCGCCTTCTGATTGAGGAGATTACCCATGGCCTACGAAAACTACGAAACCATCACCCGCCTGTGGCAGCGCTTTCTGCGTGAGCAGCTCGAGCAGTTGCCGCCGGAGGAACGCAAGAACCTCGAAGGCGAGTTCGAGAAACGCTTCGGCGAACTCCAGAAAGGGGCGTCGGGCGATTCCACTTTCGGCTTCGCCGACCTGATCGGGTTCGGTGCGAAGGGCGTTCTGCCGTTCGGGGAACTACCCTACGCGCATCTGGTGCCGGATTTCGACGAGTCGGTCATCCCCAGCCAGCTCCATGCCGCCGCCGAGCTGTACTTCATCTATCAGCACGAGCGCATGAAGGCGTTTCAGGTGGCCGATGTGCTGCGTCAGCTCTTCCAACTCGGGCGGATGCGGGTGCAGCGCGGGCCGGGCGCGCGGTCGCTCTACATCCTGGAAAAATGGAAGCCGCTGCGCTATGCGTTGCGCGATCGCATGATCGCCTATCGACGCGTTTTCAACTACGGCAGCGCACCGGCACCGGCCGGGGCGGTGGTCAACCAGGGCTTCCACCGCCAGCTCGTCGCCTTCATGGCGGCGATGGCTCAGTATTTCCGGGATATGACCGTCGGGGAGGTGATCCGCGGTTCGCAGGACATCGACGACCGGCCCTTCGGCAATCTGGCGAGCATTCAGCGGCTCGGCACCGATCTGCGTTTCGCGTTGGATCGCGCGAGCTACGGCAACATCCTGGCGCTGACCCACGAGACGGGCCACTACCTGAGCACCCTGCTCGATCTGTTCGATCAGCCCGACATCAAGAAGGCGTTCGACGCCAACACCAAGTGGGACGTGATCGAGGTGGTCTCCAACCGTCACCTCGGCGGCATGGCGGAGCTCTCGCAGCGGGCCAAGATGGCCGAGAGCGGCAGGCGCATCCTGCAATGGATCGCGGATCAGGACTTCGAGACGACCGCCGACCCGCTGGTCTTCCGCGCCGAAGCACGCCCCTTCGGCGCGCATGCCGAAGCCTGGATCGCCGCCTACCGCATGACCGCCGAGGGCCGCGCCTTCCCGGGTGTCGGCAGCGCCATGCGCTCGACACTGGGGCTGAAGAAGCGCAAGCCCTCCCTGGCGCTCGCCTCCTAAGTGCTTGACCTCGGAGCTGCGCCATGGGTCCGCTCCCGCCGTTTCAGGTCACGGTCGACACCAAGGGCTGGCTGTGCGTCCTGGATGTGCGGCTTGCCTTGGCCCGCCACGGGCCGATGCTGGCGTTGCGCCTCGCCGAGGAGTTGCGGGTGTGTCTGGTGCCCCGGCTGTGGTCGATCCTCGACAACACCACGCACTATCGGCTGCACCCGCAGGATCTGCTGGCCGACCCCTTCGCGGATGCACGCACGCCGATGCCGGATCCGGCCTCGCTGGACCAATGGGAACGGGCACGGCTGGATCTCAGTCTTCCCGTCTTGAGGCTCTACTGGGCCGGGGAGCGAATCGACGAGTCCTTCATGCCGAAGGAGGTCGATTCGCAGGTGATCCAACGCTTCGAGCGCTTCGGACTGGATCTGGAGCAACGTTTGCTCGGGACCGCGCCGGATCTGGAGCCGGCCTTGCCGCTGTTGGGCGGCGCGCTGGACGCGACCGCACTGGCGGCGGCCATGAGCCGCTACCGCCCCTTGATCCTAACCCTGGCCGAGCCGAGCGACGAGGCCCCGGCGCTCTGCCGCTTGCTGGCCGCCTGCGGGGTCGACTGCCGCAAGGTCGACTCCGAGCAGTCCCGCCCGCTGCGTCGGCAGTTGACCCCATTGCTCGCACGCAGCGGCGCGTTGGAATTGTGTTGGACCGGACTCGACCTCGCGGTGGTGCATCTCGTGGCCCCGCGGGCCTTCCTGAGCGAAGCGCTCGACACACCGGATCCCGATCTGGAAAGCGACCTGGAGTCGTCCTGCGGTGAGGGAGATCGGCTAGACGATGTCTGGCAGGACGCCAGCGCCTTCTGGTATCGACTGCCATGAAACACCCCCCACTTGCACCACCGTTGCCCTCGACCCGCCGCAGGGCCGGAACCCCGCTGATGAATCTAAGCGAGCTGGTCATGGTCGCGGTCGCGGGAGAGATCGTCCCGCCGACCCAGGGCAGCAGCCCCTACCGGATCGGCCGCGACGGGGTACCGCGGGTGGTTCCGGGACCGGGCGGGATCGTGATCAGCCACCGGGTCGGCGACCCGTGCGTCGGCCTGGCGGCCGATCATCTGGAGCCAGGCGTCGCGGTCGAGAGCCGCCAGCGCGCCCTCAAGGGGAAGCCGAATGCAGCCAATCTGGCGCTGAACACCTACGCCTGTGTGGGCAACGCGGCGCGCGTGCTGACGGGCCCCTGCACGGACCAGAAGGGCACGGTGACGGGCAAGCACGGCGGGATCGACCACGTCCTGATCGACTTTCCGGATTCGGTCCTCCGGCGTCTGCGCATCGGCGACCGGATTCAGATCTACTCGCACGGTCTAGGGCTGCGGCTGCCGGAGCATCCCGAGTTGACGCTCTACAACTGCTCCCCGCTCCTGATCCGCCGCTGGGGATTGCGCTCGGCGCCGGACCGGTTGAGGGTGCCGGTCACGCATCTGCTGCCCGCCGGGATCATCGGTTCCGGGATCGGTCGCGACAATAGCTGTCGCGGCGACGGGGATATTCAATTGTCCGATCCGCAGGTGCGCCGACGCTTTCGACTCGATCGTCTTCGCTTCGGCGACCTGGTGGCGATCCGGGGTGCCGACCATCGCTACGGGCGCACCCTGCGTCGCGGCTATACGACGATCGGCGTGGTCGTGCACGGCGACAGTCTCAAGAGCGGGCACGGACCCGGTGTGGTCAGCCTCATCACCGGACCGGCGCGCTCGCTCGAGCCGGTGCATGAGGCGAACGCCAACCTGGCGAGGATTCTCGATCTGCGCAAGGAGGGGCAGACTGGGCGCCGACCGGAGCAGAGGCGCACGATCGGCCAATCGGAGCGACTGGACCGGCTCGCTTTGGCGTTCATGTGAGAGGGGCTCCGGACGCACCCTAGCCGGGCGCCCTTGCGAATTAGCCAGCGGGCGGGTCCATGCCGACCTGTGTTGCACTCGGTCGACTCGAGTCCGCTGGCTCCGGGTGCCGGTTGAAACCGGCGAACCCAAAGGCCGGTGCGCCGACTTGCGTCGGCCCCCGGGTACGCCGACTTCAGTCGGCTTTTTGCTCGGTCGATCATCGGAGGCAACCATGACACAGAGTCAAGGCACGCAGGCACGACCCGCCGTCCGTCACCAACGGGAGAAGGATTGCGTCGATCTCGACGCCTTGGTCCTCGCCGAGATCGAGTCCCTGATCGCGCGCCGCAAGGCCGCCCACGAGCAGCCGCGGACGCGCACGAACCCGGCGCAAACACCCCCACCCGGGACTCATGACACATCGTTACAGCGCGGCGCGAGGGTCGCCCCGCTTCGCACCCCGTCCGAACGCACGTTCGAATGGACCGGAGAGTCTTTCGACGAGGACCCGGAAGCACTGTTCGCGGAGCCGCCGCCGAACCCGGGGCAGGAACCCGAGGAGGCTCACCCAAGCCTCTTGAGCCCGGAGGAGGAGGCCTTCATCACCCGGGCGGTCGGCTTCCTGTCCCAGCGTGCGGAGGCCGACATCATCCTGAATCGCATCTGGGAGCAACTGACCGAGCTGGATCCCGAAGGCTACTACGAAGCCCCGCACGAGGGTTCGAATCCGCGACCCGGCGAGGCTCCGGCGAGGTCGGCGGGGAGCGGCGAGGTCGACACCGCCGCGACCGACGGCGCCACCGAGGACTAAGGGCATGCGCGCGGAGCTGGATGCCTTCACGGCATTGGCCGAATCGGGCGAGCGCGACTATGCGCTGGTCGGGCCCGACGACAACCGGGTTCACGAGACCCGCACGCGGCGCTTTCCGTACAACACCATCTGCCATCTCGGGCGCGATTTCGGCGACGGCCTGTGGCGCGGGTGCAGCGGCGCGCTGATCGGGCCGCGCCACGTCCTGACCGCGGCGCACTGCCTCTACAGCCTGAAATTGCAGCGCCCGCCCGTGCGTGTGCGCGTGGCTCCGGGGCGAGCCGATCGCGACCGGTTCCCGTTCGGCACTCAACTGGCGATCGAGGGCTATGTGCCGCGAGGCTTCATCCAGGCACGCTCGACCTCCGCCCGTCGCCCCTACGACTACGGCCTCTTGGTGTTGCCCCGGCCCTTCCCCGGGATCTCGCGCTTCCTTTCGCTGCGGGTCTTGACCGATGCGCAGTTAAAGCGCCTCGAAACGGGTGCGCCCCTGACCGTGGCCGGCTACCCGGCCGATCGCCCGATCGGCAGCCTCTGGTGGCACAGCGAGCGGCTGCGTCGTTTCACCCCGCAGCGCCTGCTCTACACGGTGGATACCTGTCCCGGTCACAGCGGCAGCCCGATTTGGGCAACCCTCGCCGGCGTGCCCGCGGTCGTCGGAATTCATACCTCGGGGATCCTCGACGAGCGTGGTCGCTCCTATGGCTGCGCGAAGGGCACCATCCTGGCACCGCCCGGCAGACTAAACAGCGGCGTGCGCGTGACCGCCGAGGTCGCCGCGAACCTACGCGATCCCCGGCGGACACTGGCGGGTCGATCGCCGATGATCCGGGTGCTCTGACCTCGGGTGCCCCGGCTGGATCGTACGCCATGATTCGCGACCTCGATGCCCCACGGGGGCCGAAAGCCCGCGCAATCGCGCACCATCGCATCCCGCCGTACGCGGGCTTGGCGGCCGATTACGACGCCCTTGTCGGGGACGCGCTGTTCCCGATCATACGCAGGAGCTTCGAGGCCTGTGTCCGCCGACGGGGCTTGCGTTTCCGGAGCATCGCCGACATCGGCTGCGGAACCGGGCGCTTTTTGGGCGACCTGCTGCGCCGCTACGACGTGCCCATGATCGGGGTCGACCGCTCACCGCACATGCTCGAGGTCGCCGCGAGGCGATTGCGGGGGCTGGGTGTGGTGCTCTTGCGGCAGGACATGCGCCGCCTGCGTCTACCGTATCCGGTCGACCTGATGACCTGCAACGGCGACACCTTGAATTATTTGGTGACGATGGACGATCTTGTCGCGGCCTTGCGGGGCTGCCGCGAGAACCTCACACCCGGTGGATATCTGCTCGGGGATCTCCTGAGCGGCCGCCCGGCGGCGGAGGCGCACGGATCTGAGGATGTGCTGCTAGCGCCATCCGGACGTACCAGCCGTTGGCGCGCAACGTGCGGTGGGCCGCCGGGAACGACACGAGTCGAGATTCGTTTCGGTCGGCACGGGGAGGCGCGCGAGTTCCATTTACAGCGGTGGCACAGCCTCGCCGACATCGAGGCAGCAGCACATCGGGCCGGGCTGCGCCTCGTCTCGGCGGCACCGCTCCTGATGGAGACAGGCCATCGGGAGCGCGCAGCTTGGCTGAAGATCATGATCCGTCGGGTCGTTGCGCCGCGAGGATTGGACCGCGGCGCCTCGACCGCACCGACACGACACTATGGGGAACGTCTCTGAGAGACCCTTGGGCAGACACTCGGCAACGGCCGTTAGTCGGGCCACGGGCCAGCAAAGCCGGGTTTCGGGGCATGCGTCGGCCGCCCTATGCTATTTTCTGCGTACGCTCGAATGCACGATAAGAAGATCTCGTCCCCGGGACGCATGGCGACGTTCAACCTGATCCACGTCAGGACGGAACCCATGTTATGAAGGCAATCGACGAGTTCACCATCGCGGACACCCGATGCCGGGTGGTCCCCGCAGTCGGCACGGACGACGAGAACGCTAGCGAGCTCCAAACCCGCGCCTGTGGTGGAACGGATGCCGTGCAGATCATCGGGAACTGCTCGCTGAATGGCCGCCGCTATCTCATCCTGATCGACGCGCGCGCGTCTCCGCCGGAGCCAAAGGACACGGACAGGATCCTCGAGCGCTTGACCCAGCGCGAGCTTCAGGTCGCCATGCTGGTCGGAAAGGGCCTGGTGAACAAGCAGATCGCCGATCGGCTGCACCTGAGCGAGTGGACGGTTTCATCCTACCTGCGCCGCATCTTCGTGAAGTTGGGCGTGCGCACGCGCGCAGCGATGGTCGCACGGGTGATCGCAGAATTGGGGGAATGACGCCGCGATATTTGCGTCGCGTCGCCGTGCCGGCGACAGGTGTAAGAAGGTTCGCGAGGCACAGCACATGTAGTACCTCGTTCCACCTTATTTTGCGTGCTCAGCGAGGCGAGAAGTGTTCAGCGGCTAGGCGCGCGAGTGAAGGAAGAGTGACCCTCTTTCAAGCTCGCGCAACAACGGCGCTGAACGCTTCTCGCCTCGCCCTTCGGGAGCCCCCCCAAAGGCGCCAGGGCAGCGTTACAGCCCTTGGAAATAGCACCCACTATTCCCCGCGGTCTGCGCCTTGCCCTGACGCCTTTGGGGGGGCTCTGAGCATGCAAAATAAGGTGGAACGAGGTACTAGCCGCAGGGCGAAGGCTCCGGATGCGAACCCGCTGCGGCGTCGCCCCATCACTCGGCATGGAACCCGGCGCAGCCGGGAGGCTGCACCAAGTCAGCGCACGGCCGACCAGGGACCGGGAGGCTCCGACCAGGCGTCGGGATCAGGCCGCATCGCCCCGCCAAGCGACTTCGCCTAAAGCTCAGGCCGCGTCGGATCCATAGGGTCTCCGGGCAAGGCGCTGCCGTCGCCAGCCGAAGTCAACCCATAGCACAAGACAGCGCCGACGATTTGTGGGATCGTTGACACCTGAATCCAATCCGTCGGTCACGCTCAGGAACAATATTTGCTTTCCGGCCACCAGGTTGCGCCGTCCGACGGCAGGACACCCACGCCCCGATCCATGTTTCGCCTTCCGACCGAGCCTCGCGTGTCCAAGCGCCGCAGGGCGATCGTCCACCTCGAAACCCGACACTTCAGCCAGGAATCCAGCCCCGATGTCGATCCTCGTCGCCATTAATCACAAGACCGAATACCGCTTCGACCGCTCGGTGAACCTCGCGCCGCATGTCGTGCGCCTGCGCCCGGCCCCGCACTGCCGCACGCCGATCCGGTCCTATTCGCTGAAGGTCGAACCCGCCGAGCATTTCATCAACTGGCAGCAGGACGCCTTCGGCAACTACCTCGCACGCCTGGTCTTTCCCGAAAAGGCCAAGACGCTGACGGTCGAAGTCGACGTGATCGCCGAGATGATCACGATCAACCCCTTCGATTTCTTTCTCGAAGACTACGCCTTCTATTACCCCTTCGAGTACGAGCCCGACCTGCGCAAGGAGCTGGCGCCTTATCTCGAGGTCACCGAGAGCGGACCCCTGTTGACCGAGTGGCTGTCGTCCGTGGACCGGACCAAGCGCGAGACGGTCTACTTCCTCGTCGATCTGAACCAGCGTCTCCAGCAGGACATCAACTATGTCATCCGCATGGAGGCCGGGGTACAGACCTGCGAGGAAACCCTGAGTCGTCGTCTGGGCTCTTGCCGGGATACCGGCTGGCTGTTGGTGCAGATCCTGCGCCACCTGGGCCTGGCCGCACGTTTCGTCTCCGGTTATCTGGTGCAGTTGACGGCGGACGTGAAATCGCTTGATGGCCCCTCCGGCCCGGAGGCCGACTTCACCGATCTGCACGCCTGGGCCGAGGTCTATGTGCCGGGAGCCGGCTGGATCGGGCTCGATCCCACCTCGGGGCTGTTCGCGGGCGAAGGACACATTCCGCTCGCCTGCTCCCCGGCACCACGCAGCGCCGCACCCATCACGGGCGCGACCGATAAGTGCGAGGTCGAGCTCTATTTCCACAACGAGATCACGCGCATTCACGAGGACCCGCGCGTCACCAAGCCCTATACGGACGAGCAGTGGGCCGCCATCGAGTCGCTCGGCCATCAGGTCGACGCCGAGCTCGAGGCCAACGACGTGCGACTGACCATGGGGGGCGAGCCGACCTTCGTCTCGATCGACGACATGGACGGCGCCGAATGGAACATCGCCGCGCTGGGTCCAACCAAGAAGATCTTGGCCGAGGACCTAATGCTGCGCCTCAAGCGCCAGTTCGCACCCGGCGGTCTGCTGCATATCGGACAGGGCAAATGGTATCCCGGCGAGCAGCTGCCGCGTTGGGCGCTCTCCTGCTTCTGGCGCAAGGACGGCCAGCCGGTCTGGCGCGATCCCGCGCTCTTCGGCTTGGAGAACACGCAATACGGCCACGGACCCGCGGAGGCCGAAACCTTCGTGCGCACGCTGGCCCGTCACCTCGGAGTGGATCCGAGCTTCGCCTCGGAGGCCCACGAGGACGTCTTCTACTATCTGTGGAAGGAGGCGCGCCTGCCGGCCAACGTCGATCCGCTCGACAACAAGCTCAAGGACCCCAACGAACGCAAGCGCCTGACGCGCCTGTTCCAACAGGGTCTGAACCGCGTCGCCGGCTACGTCCTGCCGCTGCGCTGGTGGGGATTCGGCGCGGAGGGGCGCTGGAAGAGCGGACGCTGGTCCTTCCGCGACGGCAACCTCTTCCTGATCCCGGGCGACTCCCCGATGGGATTCCGCCTGCCCCTGGATGCCCTGCCCTACATCCCGGAGGGCAAACTGGACACGGTCCCCGAGCGCAACCCCTTCGAGCCCGTGCCCGCGCTGCGCTCGCCCTTCGACGAGATCGCCCGCCGCTACACCCGCGTGGTCGAGCCCGCGCAAGCGCCGCAGCGGATCCGCGAGCAAGGCCATCGCCCGCAGGATCTGGCCGCGCAGTACGGACGCGCGACACCCGCCGACGACTCGCACGCGTCGCTGCATGCGCAGGTCGCCCTGCCGGATGACCTGCATCCGGACCTGATCCGCACCGCGCTCTGCATCGAGCCGCGCGAGGGCCGGCTCTACTGCTTCATGCCGCCGTTGACCCATCTGGAACATTGGCTGGATCTGGTGCTCTGTCTCGAGGACACGGCGGCCGAGCTGAAGATGCCCATCATCATCGAGGGCTATGAGCCGCCGCGCGACCATCGGCTTCAGAAGCTCGCGGTCACGCCCGACCCCGGCGTCATCGAGGTGAACATCCATCCGTCAGAACGCTGGGACGACATGGTGCGCGACACCCACATCCTCTACGAAGAGGCGCGCCAGGCACGGCTCGGCACCGAGAAATTCATGCTCGACGGCCGTCACACCGGCACCGGCGGCGGCAACCACGTCACCCTCGGCGGCCCGACCCCTGCGGACAGCCCGCTCCTGCGCAAGCCCGACTTGGTGCAGAGCCTGATCGGTTACTGGCAACATCACCCGAGCCTGTCCTATCTCTTCTCGGGGATGTTCATCGGCCCGACCAGCCAGGCCCCGAGGGTCGACGAGGCACGCGACGACCGACTCTACGAGCTCGACATTGCCTTTCAGCAGATGCCGGCCGGAGAAGTGCCGCAGCCCTGGGTCGTGGATCGGGTGCTGCGCAACCTGCTGACAGACGTCACGGGCAATACCCACCGCACCGAATTCTGTATCGACAAGCTCTACTCGCCGGACAGCGCCGCGGGACGTCAGGGTCTGGTCGAGTTCCGCGCCTTCGAGATGCCGCCGCACGCCCGCATGAGCCTGGCCCAAATGCTCCTGCTGCGCACCCTGGTCGCACGCTTCTGGAAGGAGCCCTATCGGCGCAAGCCCGTGCGCTGGGGCACCGAACTGCACGATCGGTTCCTGCTGCCCCATTTCGTGCGGCAGGACTTCAACGACGTCATCTGCGACCTGCAACGCGCCGGCTATCCGTTCGATCCCGCCTGGTTCGATCCCTTCTTCGAATTCCGTTTCCCGCACTACGGGGATTTGGTCACCGAGACCGGGATCAACATGGAGCTGCGCGCGGCCATCGAGCCCTGGCATGTGCTGGGGGAAGAGGTCACTGCGCAAGGCACTTCGCGCTTCGTCGACAGCTCGGTGGAGCGGATGCAAGTGAAGGTCAACGGCATGGTCGGGGATCGGCATGTGCTGGCCTGCAACGGACGGCGCGTCCCGCTGCGCCCGACGGGACGCAAGGCCGAGTTCGTCGCCGGCATCAGGTTCAAGGCATGGAGCCCGCCGTCCGGTTTACACCCGACGATCCCTTCCCACAGCCCGCTTCTGTTCGAGATCGTCGATCTCTGGAACCGCGCGAGTCTGGGCGGCTGCACTTACTATGTCGCCCATCCGGGGGGTCGCAGCGAAAGCAACTTCCCGGTCAACAGCTACGAGGCGGAGAGTCGGCGAATCGCACGCTTCCGGCTGATGGGCCATACCCCGGGACAGATCGACCCGCCGCCGGACGAGCCGGCCGGGGAGCATCCGTACACGTTGGATCTGAGGTACAAGCCGGGTTGCTGACCTAAACCGCGTCCCGAGCGGATATCCGGGTTGCGTTGAAAGACGCAACCCGGTGCATGTCGAGGGATCCGCGTTGGACGCGGTTTAGTAGCGTGAAGATCACCAATTCGCGAATTCGGTGGATTTACCTTTCCGGCATACGGCAGGCACAAAGGGATATCGCGCGGAGTTTTCGTTCACGACGCAGCGAAAACGAACGCCCCCGCCAGTGCCCTTTGCCTGGAGGTGAAGGCCGATGTCGACACCGTCGGTAAGCTTAGAATCTATGGTGCGCAGGACCAGGTTTCCGCAGCTATTCGGGGGACAGGGCTTGACCTGCCATTCAATGTCGCTCCACAGATCACTCTCGAACCCGAAGACATTCTTGAAGGCCGCACCGTCCCCATATTCATCGACCCCGCCCTCATTGCTCCACCCGAAGTCCGCCAGCACTGCGGGCATCGAGCCTGTGGACGCATAGTGTGCAACGATCGCAGGCTTAGCACCGGACAGCAACCCCAGACCCTCGCTGACCCGCGCTCGGATCACGTAGTTCTGATAAGCCGGCACGGCAAGTGACGCCAAGATCCCGATGATGGCCACAACGATCATCAACTCCACGAGAGAGAATCCGCGCGCTCCATCATATTCCAAGCGGCGCACACCCCTCCGCTCAAACTGATGCGAGCGCGATAAGACATCCATGCTCCATCGCAGGTTGCACAGGTACACACGGACGGATGCGAGCGCGATCACCCGGCATCTTGAAGCCATCTTGAATCTCCGTAATACCGAAAGGCGCAGACACGTTTCCCGATTCTCGGAAATCGGAAAGCAATTCTGGGGCCACGAGCTTACACCTGCAGTTCACGCGGATAATGCCCGTCGGCACCGAACGCAGAGTGCCTATAAATAACCCTTTCGGGCGCTGTATCACAGTTTGGATCAGTGCCTTGGTCTGTCTCGACCAAAACCGGAAGCGGCTAGAGTGGCCGATGCGGCATGACCTGCAGCGCGCAGAACCTGCGGGGCATGGTACCCTTTCGCGTTGACTTTCAACCTGCTCGACCGCCCCTACAGCGGCGATTGCGTTCCCTGTTCCCTGGAGACCTGCACCATGTCCACCGCCCCGAGCCGTGCGCTCGAGACCTTTCCCAACCCCCAGCCCGAGCGTGACTACAGCATCCGGATCCAGATCCCGGAGTTCACCTGTCTTTGCCCCAAGACCGGCCAGCCGGACTTTGCGGAGCTGACGCTGGAGTATGTTCCCGAGGCGCGTTGCGTGGAGCTCAAAGCGCTGAAGCTTTACGTCTGGACCTATCGTGACCAAGGCGCCTTTCACGAGGCGGTCACGAACCAGATCCTCGGCGACCTGGTCACGGCGACCGAACCGCGTTTCATGCGCCTGACCGCAGCCTTCAACGTCCGCGGAGGCATCTATACGACGGTGGTCGCCGAGCATCGCGCCGCCGGTTGGCGACCCGCGGATCCCGTCCAGCTCCCCTGATCTCGGTCGATCTCCGGTAGGCAATGCAAGCCGCGATGACCCCGATCACACGCCCGACATCCGATCGGATTTGGATCGGCATCGATCTCGGCACGTCCGGGTGTCGCGCGGTGGCGATCGACGAAGCCGGCAGGGAGCTGGCTTCGGCACGTACCCCGCTTGCCGAGCCGCTGAGCCCTGCTCCCGGCCAGTACGTGCAGGATCCCGAGCTGTGGTGGAAAGCTGTGCTCGACACCCTGACGGAGATCGGAACCATGCTGCCGGGTCGGGAGCCGGTTTCCATTTGTCTCGATGCGACCTCCGGGACCCTTCTGCTGGCGAGAGCGGACGGCAAACCCTGGGGCCCGGCCCTCATGTACAACGACCGGCGCGCCGTAGCGGAAGCCGCCGTGATCGATCGGGCGGCCCCGACCGAGAGCCCGGCACGCGGCCCGAGCGCGAGCCTCGCCAAACTTGTCCATCTCGGCGTGCGATACCCGCATGACAGCGCCGCTCTGGCACTGCACCAAGCGGACTGGATCATCGGGCGCCTGACCGGGCACCCTGGAGTGACCGACTGGAACAACGCCTTGAAGCTGGGGTACGACGCCGAACGGCTGTGCTGGCCGGATTGGGTGACGGCACTGCTACCCGCGGGGGTTCGACTGCCGCAGGTCGTCGCCCCCGGTGATCCGATCGGGCCTCTCGAGGCAACGCTCGCGAACCGGCTCGGCTGGCCGTCGACCGTTCAGGTTCTAGCCGGGACAACGGACAGCACGGCCGCGGTGATCGCCGCCGGGGCGGAGAAGCCTGGCGATGCGGTGACCTGTCTGGGGAGCACGCTGGTCCTAAAGATCCTATCGGCGCGTCCGGTGACGGCATCGGCCTACGGGATCTACAGCCATCGCTTCGGCGAGGCATGGCTGGTCGGAGGCGCCTCCAACAGCGGCGGCGCGGTCCTGCGCAGGTATTTCAGCGACGCCGAGATCGTCTCGCTCAGCCTCGACATCGATCCCGATCGACCATCCGGCCTCGACTACTACCCGCTCACCGGACCCGGCGAGCGCTTCCCGAGGTACGATCCCGACCTGACGCCCCGCCTCTCGCCGCGACCGAGGGAGCCGCGGGACTTCCTGCATGGTCTCCTGGAAGGCATCGCCCGTATCGAGGCGGAAGGCTACGCACGGCTCGCAGAGCTGGGCGCACCGCTGCCTCGGCGTATCGCGAGCATCGGAGGCGGAGCGGCCAATCCGACTTGGACAGCCATCCGCTCGCGTCTGCTCGGGATCCCGGTATCGAGCGCCGCGCATCAAGATGCCGCATACGGTGCTGCCTTGCTGGCCCTGCATCGTAGAGACCAATGACCCGAGATCCGTGTCAGCTGGGATCCGAGGGTGGCCCGAAGAGATACCCGGAGCCCCAATCGATGCCCAGCTCGACGAGTCGCTGCAAGGTGCCCTCGTCCTCGATTTGCTTGGCAATGGTCGTGATGCCGAGATCCCGAGCGGAGTGCTGAATCGTCGCGAGGATGGACCGAGCACGTTCGGATTCGCTGGCCAAGCGAACGAGGTCTGCATCGAGCTGGATAAAGCTGACCGGCAGATGAATCAAAAAGCGAAACGACGAGGTCTCTCCCCCGTAGTCGCTCACGGCGATCTTGCATCCCAAATCCAGCAAGGGTGCCAGCGCCCGCGCGACCTGCTCCATCTCTGCCGTGATCTGTCGCTCGCTGAGCGTCAGGACCACTGACGGTGCACCCTGCGCCGCAGAGGACACACCGGCGAGCTCCCGCGCCAGGGTCTTCAGGATGTCCGGATGGCGGACCAAGTCCCCCGATAGATGTACGAAGTCAAACAGGGGTTTTGAAGCGTTTTCGTCGGAGGACTTCAACCGGGCCGCAGTCGCACTCAGGAGCATGCTGTCGATCCGGTGCAGCAGGCCCAGTTGCTCGGCGATATCGATGAACGAGGATGCGGCGAGGATCCGACCGTCCGTGGCAACGATGCGGGCCAACGATTCTTCGGCGACGATCCGTCGATCACGCAGGTCAACAATGGGCTGAAACGCCGGAAGGATGCGCGCGGTCTGCAGCGCGGACTGCACCAGAACAGCCATCGAGACCGCGTAGACGCCGCTCTCGTGACCGTCGTAACAGATCCGATTCCGACCCGTGTTCTTGGCACGGTACAGAGCCATATCCGCTCGGGCCAGGACGTCCCTGGGGTCGCCTTCGTCGGGATGACAGGTCGCGAAACCGATACTCAGGGTCACGCGAATCTCTTGTCCTTTGATCTCGAGCGGCCGCGCGGCGACGCTCTCGCGAATGCGTTCGATCGCGGTTCGCGCCTGCACCTCGTTCGTCTCGGGCAGCGCGATCACGAATTCTTCGCCACCCCAGCGTCCCAGACAGTCGGCTTGCCGCACCTCCCGACGCAGTATCTCCGAAACCCATTTCAACACCTCGTCACCGACACCGTGACCATAGGCGTCATTGACGAGCTTGAAGTGATCGAGATCCAGGATTGCAAGACAGCACGGGCGCCCTGAACGCAAGCCCTGAGCATGAACCCGTTGAACGGTCTGCCAGACGCCGCGTCGATTCAGCAGACCGGTCAGCTCGTCATGATCGACGAGATATTCGAGCTTGAGCTCCGCAACCTTGCGCCGCGTCACATCCGTGTGGGTACCGGCGATCCGCAACGCCAAACCGTGCGCGTCCCGCTCGTAGACGCGTGCACGGTCCTGGATCCAGACCCAGTGCCCGTCGCGATGACGGATTCGGTATTCC
Organism: Thiocapsa bogorovii; assembly: GCF_021228795.1. NCBI lineage: Bacteria > Pseudomonadati > Pseudomonadota > Gammaproteobacteria > Chromatiales > Chromatiaceae > Thiocapsa > Thiocapsa bogorovii. Next base: position 4,635,535 of record NZ_CP089309.1, on the reverse strand, counting down.
GCCTCGAAACGATCGCTGTCGCCATGCGTTGCACGCTCGTACAGATCCTGGACCCGATCCCTGTCATCCGGATGCACCATGTCGACCCATGTCCGGGGATCGACCTCAAGCTCGCCCTCCGCGTAACCGAGCATCGCAAGATAGCGCGCATCGACCGACATCTGTATCGGCGAGAAGGAGGCCGTGTAAAGGCCGATTTCGCCGCCCTCCACGGCAAGCTCGAACCGCCGCTTCGCAGCCGCCAATTCGATCTCGGCCTCTTTGCGCTCGGTCACGTCGCGACCGACGCCGATGATCGCCGAGACCGTCCCGTCGGGATCCAAAACCGCGGTGTCGGACCACGCCAACCAACGCCAGCCATCGACGGTCAACGCCCGTTGCTCGATGGTGCAGGTATGCGGGGGCTCGAGAAGTTTCGCCATTGCCGCTGCGGTTGCCGCTCGGTCGTCTTCGTGCACCGACGGCATGAAGGTACGCCCGATCAGCTCGGCCTTGCTTCTGCCGAAGGTCCGACAGTAGCTTGGACTGACGAACAGGAAACGACCCTCGGGGTCGACCTTCACGACGAGATCCGTCTGATTCTCGATCAGCAGGCGATAGTCTTCGTCGGGCGTCTCGTGCACACCTCGCGTCGATGCCTGCTCAGCCTTGTCTTGGGTCATGTGCCGGGTCACGCTGGTATGGGCTCGGGACCGAGCCTAAGGCCGTCGGTCCTCAATCGACCGGAGGCGTCTCATTGGGTCGAGTCTGTACGCCGCCAGCCCGGGAATTCCGAGGCGATCGCGTCAGGCATCAGCCGAAAGGGAGCCGAGCCCGGCACCCTGGGCGGGATACCACGCGCGGAGGTTAGCGCGCCACCGCCGCCAGGTCGAGCCCGGGCGCGGGGCAAGCGACAACAGGCGCGATGTGAATATTCACACACACGCATTGACTCGATCCAGCGAATGCTCAGATGTCGGGCGCATTCAAACCCGCCACTGCGCCGCGGGCCGCGGTTTCGAGGACGCCACCTCAATCAGGGGATGTCGCATCCACATAGCGATCACGGGCCGCCTTCGCGCGCTCGAAGATGCCCAGCAGGCGTTCGCCGTCGGCGCTGCGAATACTTTCGGCGAGATCGGTCATCTCGATGCCGAAGCGCGCGAGCATGGCGCTCAGGGCCTCGCGATTGGCCAGACAGATGTCGCGCCACATCACCGGGTTGCTGGAAGCGATGCGGGTGAAGTCGCGGAAACCCCCGGCGGCATAACGAAAGATCTCGTCGTTCTCACGCATGCGTGCAAGCGCATCGACCAGCCCGAAGGCGAGCATATGGGGCAGGTGGCTGGTGGCGGCGAGTACCTCGTCGTGATGGGCGACCGACATACAGGTGACCTCGGCACCGCAGGTCTCCCACATCGCGGTGACGCGTGCGAGTGCATCGGCGTCGGTCTCGGGCAACGGGGTCAGGATGACGCGACGCTGACGGTAGAGCTCGGCAAAGGACGCCTCTACGCCACTGTACTCGGTGCCGGCGATCGGATGACCCGGAACCAGTCGCGGCGGCACGCCGCCGAAGACACCGCTCGCATCCGCCACCACGCTGCCTTTCACGCTACCCCCGTCGGTCACCACCGACGCGGGATCGAGCCGGTCGCGGATCGCCTCGAAGACACCGCGCATGGCGCCGAGCGGCACCGAGACAAACACCATGTCCGCGCCCGCCACCGCCTCGGCGGGATCCCGTGTCAGCAGGTCCACGACACCGAGGTCGCGCGCCCGCTCGAGGTTGGCGAGCCCGCGCCCGCAGCCGACGATCTGCTTCACGGCGCCGGCCTCCCGAAGAGCCCGCGCCAGGGATCCGCCGATGAGTCCAACCCCGATGATCGCCAATCGCTCGATCATGACGCGAGGATGTCCTCGAGCGCGGCGATGCAGCGGGCGTTCTCCGCTTCCAGGCCGATGCTGATGCGCAGGTGATTGGGCAGACCGTAGTTGGCGACCGGTCGCACGATGACACCGCGTTTCAACAGATCATGATTCACGGTACCCGCGGGGCGACCGACATCGACCGTGATGAAGTTACCGACCGACGGGATGTACCCGAGCCCCATGCGTTGGAAGGCATCGAGGTACTGGCGCATCCCCGCACGGTTGAGCTCGACCGATGCGCGCACATGCTCGCGATCGCCGATTGCCGCGGCCGCGGCCGCCTGGGCGAACGCGTTGACGTTGAACGGCTGACGCACCCGGTTGAGCAGATCCGCCACATGCGGATCGCTGAGTCCGTAACCGACCCGCAGCGCAGCCAACCCGTGGGCTTTCGCGAAGGTCCGGGTCACGATGAGATTCGGAAACTGCTCGAGCCAGTGCGTGGCGTCCGGGAAGTCCGGCTCGCCGACGTACTCGGTGTAGGCCTCGTCGATCACGACGATGCAGGTCCGCGGTATGGCCTCGATGAATGACTTCAGCGGCGCGGCCGCCAACCAGGTTCCGGTCGGGTTGTTCGGGTTGGCGATCCAGACCACGCGCGTCTTGTCCGTCACGAGACGCGCCATCGCGTCGAGATCATTGCCGTATTCACGCGCTTTGGCGACCCGCGCGGTCGCACCGACCGCCTGAGTCGAGATGGGATAGACCGCGAAGGCATGCTCGGAAAAGACCGACTCCACGCCTGGAAAGAGGAAGGTTCGGGCGATCAGGTCAAGCACGTCGTTCGATCCGTTCCCGATGGTCACGGCCGTTTGCGGGACACCGTGGAACTCGGCGAGCACGCGTCGCAGCTCGAAGCCGCCACCATCGGGATAACGACCGATTTCGCCCATAAGACCGGCGATCGCTTCGCGCGCACGGGGGCCTGGGCCCAACGGATTCTCGTTCGAGGCGAGCTTCACGGAGTCGCGAATACCGAGCTCGCGCTCCAACTCCGAGACCGGCTTGCCGGGGACGTAAGGCGTGAGTCCGGCGATTCCGGGTGCGGTCAGGGGCAGGAATGGATTGTCTTGGACAGTCATGAGTAGCGGCTCGGCTGCAGCTGTGATGGTTGGATGTCCTCGGTCGCCAGATCAACCGAAGGCTCGACATGGGACGCGACCTCGATCGACTCCCGATCGAGGAACCTGTCATAACGGATGCGGCCCGAAGGCTCAAAGCACCGCCAACGGATAAGACCCGAGCACCTTGAACAGAAGCGATGCCTGCCTGAGGTTCTCAAGCGCGAGCGCGACCTTGGGGTCGTCTCTGTGACCCATGATGTCGATGAAGAAGACATAATCCCAGATGCCGCGGCGTGAGGGACGTGACTCGATGCGGGTCATGCTGATGCCGTGGGCGGCCAGCGGTGTCAGCAGGGTGTGGAGGCCGCCGGCCTGATTGCGGCAGGACAGCAGCAGGCTGGTCTTGTCCTGGCCTTGGCCGCTCGGGCGAGAGTCCTGCGGACCGATGACGAGGAAACGGGTGGTATTGCCGGGTTCGTCCTCGATGCGCTCGGCGAGCACCTTGAGTCGGTAGATCTCGGCGGCTTGGAGGCCCGCGACAGCCGCGGCATCCTCCTCCGTCGCGGCGGTACGGGCGGCCTCGGCGTTGCTGCCCACGGCGACACGATCGGCGTTCGGGAGATGTCGATCCAGCCAGCCGCGGCACTGCGCCAAGGATTGCTGGTGAGAATAGACGGTGCGGATCGCGCAAAGATCCTCGGTCACGCTCATGAGGTGATGGTGGATCCGCAGACTCACCTCGCCGGTGATCATCAGGGGCGAGGCCATGAACATGTCCAGGGTGTGGCTGACCACGCCTTCGGTCGAATTCTCGACCGGGACCACGCCGAAATCGCAGGAGCCGGCCTCTACCTCGCGGAAGATCTCGCCGATGGTGGCCAAGGCGAAGGTCTTCACCGAGTGGCCGAAGTGCTTGATGGCCGCAGCCTGGGTAAAGGTCCCGGCCGGACCGAGAAAGGCGACGTTGAGCGGGCGCTCGAGAGCCAGACAGGCGGACATGATCTCGCGAAAGAGGCGGGCCACCTCTTCGCCGTCGAGCGGACCCGGGTTGGCCGCCTTGATGCGACGCAGGACCGCGACCTCGCGCTCGGGCCGATAGAACTGCACTCGACCGCCGTCGGCCGCCGTCTTGATGTGGGCGACCTGTTGGGCGCAACGGGCGCGCTCGCTGATCAGACCCAGCAGCTCCAGATCGATCGCGTCGATCCGATTCCGCACGTCATCCAATGCGTCGCCCTTTGCGCTCTTGTCCTCCATCAGTCGATCCGTTCCCGAGCCCCGAGACAACGCACCGAGAGGACACCGCCGATGCCGCGTAATTGCTTCGCCGTGTCTTCCGAGCACCGCTGATCGATATCGATCAGGGTCACCGCAACGTTGCCGCGCGAACGATTGAGCATATCGAGAATATTCAGCCCCGCTGCAGCCAGATCGGTCGAGATCTGCCCGACCATGTTGGGTACATTGCTGTTGACGATCGCGATTCGGTAGCCGCCGTTGCGCGGGAGATTGATCTCGGGGAAGTTCACCGAGTTGGTCACGTTGCCGTTCTCGAGATAGTCGCGGATCTCGTCGGCGACCATCACCGCACAGTTCTCCTCCGCCTCTTTGGTCGAGGCACCGAGATGCGGCAGAGTAATCACCCGTGGGTGGTCCTTCAACAGGTTGCTCGGGAAATCGCAGCAGTAGGCATAGATGTGGCCCTGATCCAGCGCGGTGACGACCGCGTCGTCGTCGATGATCCCGTCGCGCGAAAAGTTCAGCAGGACAGCGCCCTTGCGCAGTGTGCGCAGCCGCTCTGCGTTGATCATGTGCCGCGTCTCGGGCGTGAGCGGCACATGGAAGGTGACGAAATCCGAGCGCGAGAGCAGATCGTCGATGCTCAGCGCCGGCTGCACGTCGCTCTCGAGTTGCCAGGCGCGCTGGACCGTGATGGTCGGATCATAGCCGACGACGCGCATCCCGAGTGAACGTGCCGCGTTGGCGACCTTGACCCCGATCGCGCCGAGACCGATGACGCCCAGCGTGCGCCCCGGCAGCTCGAAGCCCACGAACTGCTTCTTGCCCGCCTCGACCGCCTGATGAATGGCCGTGTCGTCACCTTCGAGCTGACGCGCGAAGCGCCAAGCCTGACCGATATTGCGTGCCGCGATCAACATGCCGGCGATCACGAGCTCCTTGACGGCATTCGCATTGGCGCCGGGCGCATTGAAGACGGCCACGCCGCGCTCGGTCATCGCCTGAACCGGAACATTGTTGGTCCCGGCGCCGGCGCGCCCGATCGCCTGCACGCTCGACGGGATGTCGGCCGCCTCCATCTTGGCCGATCGCACCAGGATGGCATCCGGATGGGCGATCTCCGAAGCGACCTCGTAGCGGTCTCGCGGCAACCGGTCGAGCCCGGCGACGGCGATATTATTAAGCGTCTGTATTTTGAACACTGAATCGCGTCCTGAGTGATAAGCGGATGTTGGATTGGAGGGTCGAGCGTCGCGCGCTTCAACCGGCCTTTCAGTCGACGCGATTCAGAAATAAAAAAAGATCATCCTGAACCGCGTCCGCGCCGAGGGCCGAGGTGACATGCAGCGCAAAACCAAAACCCGGACCGCGCATGTCACGCCGATGACGCGGTTCAGCCGTGCTTGCGCTCGAATTCCTGCATGAAGCCGACCAGCGCCTCGACGCCCTCCTGCGGCATTGCATTGTAGATGCTTGCGCGCATGCCGCCGACCGAACGATGGCCCTTGAGCGTCGTCAGGTTCGCGGCCTTCGCCTCTTTGATGAAGGTGTCGTCCAGCTCCGGGTCGGCGAGGGTAAAGGGGACGTTCATCCAGGAGCGCGACCCCGGCGCGACCGGGTTTTTGAAGAAGCCCGAGTCATCGATCGTCTTATAGAGGAGCTCGGCTTTGCGTGCGTTGATCTTGCCCATCGTATCCAGGCCACCAAGGCCCTTCAACCACTCGAAGACCAGTCCGGCGAGATACCAGGCGTAGGTCGGCGGGGTGTTGTACATGGACTCGTTGTCGGCCTGGACCTTGTAGTCCAGCATGGTCGGTGTCCCGGACAGGGTCTGGCCGAGCAGATCCTCGCGGACGATCACGATGGTGAGCCCCGCCGGGCCGATGTTCTTCTGGGCACCGGCATAGATGAGTCCGAAGCGCGAGACCTCGATGGGGCGCGACAGGATGGTCGAAGACATGTCCGCAACCAGAGGCTTGTCGCCGACATCCGGGACATAGGGAAACTCGACGCCCTCGATGGTCTCGTTGGGGGTGTAGTGGACGTAGGCGGCATCGTCGCTCAGGGTCAGCTCGTCCTGAGACGGCGCACGGGTGAAGCGTTCGGTCTCGGTACTGGCGGCAACATGGACTTGACCATAGCGGCGCGCCTCGGCGATCGCCTTCTTGGACCAGGAACCGGTGTTCAGATAGTCCGCACTCGCCGCGCCGCGCAGGAGATTCATGGGTATGGCTGCGAACTGTGTGGATGCGCCGCCCTGAAGGAACAGGACCTTATAGTTGGCCGGGACCGCCAGGAGCTCGCGCAGATCGGCCTCGGCTTGGGCCGCGATCGACATGAACTCCTTGCCGCGATGGCTCATTTCAGCGACGCACATGCCGCTGCCGCGCCACTCGAGCATCTCGTCGCGCGCCCTGCTTAGGACAGGCTCAGGAAGCATTGCAGGGCCTGCGCTGAAGTTGTAAACCCGAGCCATTCTGTGATCTCCGTTAAACCGCGCCCGGCGCGGTATGCGATGTTTTTGGATGGAATCGGCCCCGACAGCCTTGACGAGCGTTGGAGCCGGCGCGGTTTAAACTATTAAAACATATATCATTTTAAACCACGCCCCCGCGAAAGGCCGTGGATGCGCCGAACGGTGAGCTCACTCGAAATTCAGCATTTCGCTCCGAACGCGGTTTAGAAGGCGCGCGTCCGCAGCGCGCGCCAACCGAAAACCGACAACAGCGGTTGCTCTATGCCTGCGGATCGCTGTCGGGATCGGCATCGGGAGACTGATCATCATCGTTCGGCTCGTCGTTCGCCTCGTCCGGATCTTGATGCTCGGCAAGATCCCCATTGCCTTCCTTCTCGCCCTCCAGCGCGACGATCCGCTCGAGATAGACAAGCCGCTCGCCCTCGCCGAGATTGATCAGCTTCACGCCCTGCGCACTGCGACCCACGACCGGAATCTGATCGATCGGGGTGCGGATCAGTGTGCCGCCCTCGGTGATCAACATGATCTCGTCGCCGGGACGCACCAGCACGGCGCCGACCTGGGCACCGTTGCGCTCGGAGGTACTGATGCCGATCACACCCTTGGTGCCGCGACCCTTGGTCGGGAAGTCCTCGACACGGGTGCGCTTGCCGTAGCCGTTTTCGGTCACGCTGAGCACGGTGCCGGGCTCGGGCACGAGCAGGGAGATCACCTTTTGCCCCGGCGCAAGTGACACGCCGCGAACGCCGTGGGCGGTTCGACCCATCGCGCGGACCGCACCCTCGCTGAAACGCACCGCCTTGCCGGCGGAAGTGAAGAGCATGAGGTCCTGCTTGCCGTCGGTGATGGCAACGCCGATGAGATACTCGTCTTCACGCAGATCGATCGCGATGATGCCGCGCGAGAGGGGCCGCGAGAAGTCGTCGAGCGGGGTCTTTTTGACCGTGCCGGCGCTGGTCGCCATGAAGACGAAATAGCCGGACTCGTAGTCGCGCACAGGCAGCACGGCGTTGATGCGCTCGCCTTGCTCCAGCGGCAACAGGTTGACCATCGGCCGACCGCGCGCGCCGCGACCGGCCTGCGGCAGCTCGTAAACCTTGAGCCAGTACACGCGCCCGCGACTGGAGAAGCAGAGCACGGTGTCGCGCGAGTTGGCCACGAAGATGCGGTCGATGAAGTCTTCTTCCTTAAAGGAGGTTGCGCTCTTGCCCTTGCCGCCGCGCCGCTGCGCCTGATAGTCGCTGATCGGCTGGGCCTTGACGTAGCCCTGATGCGACATCGTCACCACGACCTCTTCAGGCGCGATCATGTCCTCCAGGGTGAGGTCGGTGTGGTCGACCTGGATCTCGGTGCGCCGGTCGTCGCCGAACTGATCGCGGATCGCCGTGAGCTCCTCGCGGATCACGTCCATGAGGCGATCGGATTCGGAGAGGATCATCAGTAGGGCGGCGATCTTGTCGAGTATCTCCTTGAATTCGTCGAGGATCTTGTCCTGCTCCAGCCCGGTCAGGCGTTGAAGCTGCAGATCCAGGATCGCCTTGGCCTGGCGCTCGCTCAGCCGATATCCCCCGTCGACCAGACCGAAGGCCGATTCGAGCTCCTCGGGGCGGGTCTGCTCCGCGCCGGCACGCTCGAGCATGCCGGTCACCGAGCCGGGCGCCCAGGTCCGCGCCATCAGTCCCTCGCGCGCCTCGGCCGGGTTGGCCGATGCCTTGATCAGGGCGATGATCTCGTCGATGTTCGCCAACGCGATCGCATAGCCTTCCAAGACGTGGGCGCGGTCGCGGGCCTTGCGCAGCTCGAAGAGGGTGCGGCGCGTCACCACGTCGCGGCGGTGACGGATGAAGTATTCGAGGATCTGCTTGAGATTCAGAGTCCGCGGCTGGCCGTCGACCAGGGCGACCATATTGATACCGAAGACCTGCTGCATCTGGGTGTGCTGGTAGAGGTTTGCCAGCAGCACCTCGGCGTAGGCATCGCGTTTAAGCTCGATGACGACGCGCATGCCGTCCTTGTCGGACTCGTCGCGCAGACCGTCCTGGGCGATGCCCTCGATCTTCTTTTCCTTCACCAGCTCGGCGATGCGCTCGAGCAGACGCGCCTTGTTGACCTGGTAGGGCAGCTCGGTGACGACGATCGCCTCGCGCCCGCTGCGCTTCTGGACCTCGATCATGGTACGGGCACGGATGACCGCTCGGCCGCGACCGGTCCGGTAGGCCTCGCGGATACCGCGCACGCCGTTGATCAGCGCCGCGGTCGGGAAATCCGGGCCGGGCACCAGCACCATCAGCTCCTCGATGGTGATCGACGGGTTGTCGATGGTCGCCAGACAGGCATCGATGACCTCGCGCAGGTTGTGCGGCGGGATGTTGGTGGCCATGCCCACGGCGATGCCGGATGAGCCGTTCACCAGCAGATTCGGGAAGCGCGCCGGGAGGACAACCGGCTCATGCTCGGTGTTGTCGTAGTTGGGTATGAAGTCGACCGTGTCCTTGTCGAGGTCATCGAGCAGTGCGTCGGCGATGCGCGTCATCCGCACCTCGGTATAGCGCATGGCCGCGGGGGGATCCCCGTCGACCGAGCCGAAGTTGCCCTGCCCGTCCACCAGCAGGTAGCGCATCGAGAAGCGCTGCGCCATGCGGACCATGGTGTCGTAAATGGCCGAGTCACCGTGAGGGTGGTATTTACCCATGACGTCGCCGACCACGCGAGCAGACTTCCGGTAGGCACGGTTCCAGACGTTGCCCTGCTCGCTCATCGAGAAGAGGACACGCCGGTGAACCGGCTTGAGTCCGTCGCGCACATCGGGAAGCGCGCGCCCCACGATCACGCTCATGGCGTAATCGAGGTAGGACTGACGCATCTCGTCCTCGAGATTGATGGGAAGAACTTCTCTCGCGAAATCTGCCATGGGCGTGGTAAACCGACGTTGAGGCGTGCCGCGCGGAGCACCGTAACGGGCCGCGTTTGTACGGATGATTAGCCGGTGAAGTTTACCACGCGGGGCACCCCTTCCCCATCCATAACGGCGACTTTGTCGCCGATTCGCCCTGCCTCAGGGGCAACCGGAGACCACGGCGGTCGATTCCAGGACAACCTGATTACTTCCGCTGTGGCGAGGAGGCGCAACGCCGGCCCGGGGTGCGCGGGGGCGTGCGATATGGCGACAACTCCGTGCATGCTCGGTGGAGTCAGACGTCGGCGGCGGTGGAGCTGCGCGGCGACGCAGTCCGCCTGCCGCGAAGGCCCGTATTTGGTGTATCGTGGCGCACATGAACAGGAACTTTGCTGAGTTTTTGCTTCCGGACGCCCTCATGCGCGGACTGGAAAAAGAGGGCTTCGAGACCCCGACGGAGGTCCAAGCTCAGGTGATCCCGGCTGCGATGGAGGGTCTCGATCTCTTGGTCTCGGCCGCGACGGGCTCGGGGAAAACCGCCGCCTTTCTGCTGCCGGTCATGGAGCGCTTGGTCGGCGCGCCTCGCTCCGACAGCGGGACGCGCGCCCTGGTGTTGGTGCCGACCCGTGAGCTGGCCCGCCAGATCCATGTGCACTTCACTCGCCTCGCCAGCTACACGCGCCTGAACAACGGCGTGATTACGGGCGGCGACTCAAGGGCGCATCAGATCGCGACCCTGCGCAAGAACCCGGAGATTCTGGTGGCGACGCCCGGTCGCTTGCTCGAGCTTCTCGAGAAGGGCGAGGCCGACCTGACCGACCTGGAGATCCTGGTCCTCGACGAGGCCGACCGCATGCTCGATATGGGCTTCGTCGACGATGTCCTCACGATCATCGGCCGGACCAACCCGACGCGCCAGTCGATGTTGTTCTCGGCGACCCTGCACCACCGAGGCCTGAGTCGTATCACCGAGCGCCTGCTGCGCGATCCGCGCGTACTGACCGTCAATCCGGTACGCGAGCAGCATCCAGACATCACGCATCAGGTCATCTTGAGCGACGGTCCCGAGCACAAGCAGCAGCAGATCCTCTGGCTGCTCCGCAACGAGACCTACGAGAAGGCACTGGTCTTCACCAACACCCGCGACGGTGCGACGGCGCTCGGCAACTATCTGATCGGCGAGGGTCAACGCGCGGCCGTACTGCACGGGGAGTTGGAGCAACGCGAGCGCAATCGTGTCGTCGGGCTGCTGCACAGCGGGCGGGTCAATGTCCTGATCGCCACCGATGTCGCGGCACGCGGGCTCGACATCCCCGGTGTCGAGCGAGTGATCAACTTCGACCTACCGCGCAGCGGGGACGATTATCTACACCGCACCGGGCGTACCGGCCGTGCCGGGGAGCAGGGCGTGGCCATCTCGCTGGTTGGTGCCGCCGAATGGAATCGACTGGAGAGCATCGAGCGGTATCTGAATCTCGGCCTCGAGCGTCGCAGCATCGAAGGGCTCAAGGCCTCCTTCAAGGGTCCGACCAAACGCTCGGGTGCGAAAAAAGGGGCAAAAAAGAAGAGTGCGGCCAAGGCCCTCGGTGCGAAGGCCGCCGCGCCAAAGCCCAAGGATCGCCTGCGCGACCGCAAGAATATCGGAAAAAGGCGTCGCCCCAAACCGACTGCGGGAAGTGAGGTCGGGGTCGAGGCCGGTCATGCGCCGCTCGGAAAAAGACGGCCGCATCAAGCCCAGCCTGAACCCGAGCACGGCGACGGGGCGAAAAGCTGATCCCCGCGCCCACATCCATCCCGCACGCGGGCTCCGCACCTTTGCCGCCACCAAGACACTGAACCGAACTGCCGATGGTTCGAGGTTTCACGCCCTTGCCCGCGTTGCCGTCGCGGACGAAGGGCCCAACCCCGCGCCCTCAGACCGTGACGCCCATCGACTGGTGGATGTGTTTCACAACGAGAGGATGCAGTCCGGCCTTCTCGGCAAACCGGCGCAAATAGTCCTGCTCTTGAGGGGTGTCGACCTCGACGGCCAGCAGTGACGCGGCATAGACCTCGGCAGCCACCTCCGGGCTCGGGATCTCGGCCACGAAGGCGTCGAGATTCAGCGGCTGGCGCAGCTCCGTCATCAACCACTCCTGTGCATCTGCGCCCATGCCGGCGGCCTCGATCTTGCCGACGATACGCTGGATCTCGTCGACGCTCACCTGGCCATCCGACTTGGCGATGTTGATCATACCCTTGATGACCAACTGCGCAGTGTTCTCCAACGCCTGCTCCTCCGCCGCGGTCTGCGGAGCTCTGAGGCCCAACGGCAACTCCGGCGCTCCGCTCGCAGCCGGCAGTCCGCCGGCCTGAGCCGCTTGACCCGATTCGGTGAACGCCTTGTAGGCGATCCCGGCCAACATCGCGAGCGCACCCCCGGTCATCGCGCCTTTCACGGACTTTCCTCCGCCGCCCAAGACCGAGCCGAGCACGGCACCGATCCCGCCGGCTTGCATCGGATTCTGCGAGGCATTCCCGAGCGCGCCCTTGGCCATTTCCAGGAGGTTGCCCAGCATATCGCCGCCGGCACCCCCGCCCTGCCCGCCGGTCATCCGACCGAAATTCGCCTGCAGATCTTGAAGCGCATTCCCCATCCGGCCCGAGCCGGACTGGGCCATATTGCTCTGAATGAAGCTGCCGAGCAGATCGCCGAAGTTGGCCATGTCGTTCTCCGATGCAAGTGGATCGAAAAATGGTCCTCGCGCGGGGCGTGCTCCGACAGTCCCACAGCCCGTCCCCCGGCCTGCCTAATCTAGTGCCTCCACAAAACAAAAACGAGAGGCGTCGACGACAACGCATCGGCTCCTGTAAAGCTTCAATCTGGAGCAAGCGGTTGAGCGAACCCTGGAATCCTCAACAGGCGCGACAAGACAGCCGGACGATCGGCTCAATTCGGAGGCGTGAAAGGTCCGACGGAATCACCGGGGGAGAGGGCAAGCAGTCGATCCGCACGACCTTGATTCACGGCAATCTCCACGAGGCCGAAGGCATTCTCATACCAGAACGCCTCTCCCGGCATCACATCGCAGAAGGTTCGTGCATGAGGAAGTGTACGAGTGCCGACGTGCAAGGACTGCGTGGAGCCGTGATTCACCGCCCGCAGTCCCGTCATCAGATTACCGAAACGATCGACATAGACGACAGCGGCCCGTTCGCTCGGCCAGTCGGATCCGACCATCTCGGAGGGATCGATCGGCGTCAGCTGAAGGTCCTCTCCCGCAAACAACCGGGCGGCAGCGGGGGCGAACCAGTCTCGGCCGTGAAAACTCGCCGAAAGCACCGCCGGACACCATCCGATCCGTTGCACAGACGCACCTTCGGTGCAGCGTACGAGCGGGGCCAAGAGTCCGTTGTCGGGTCCGATAACCCAACAGTCCCGCGCTCTCGCCAGAAGCCCGCACCGCGTGCCGCCGACACCCGGATCAACAACACACACATAGATCGCGCCACCGGGCATGTCCCGGATCAACGCCGGCAGGAGATAGGCCGCCAGATCGGCGCGGAACGGCGGAAGGTCATGAACCAGATCGATAACCGGAACTTCGGGCAAATGATCACCGAGTCGAGCCCGGATCTGCCCGACATAGATGCCGTCACCGAAATCCGTGACGAGGACGATCGGGGGAATCGGCGTCGTCATATCTCAACAAAAAGCCGGGCAAAGGCCCGGCTCTCGTTCACGAAGGGCACAAGCGGCAAGTCAATCCTCGTCGTCTTCCACGGCGACCGCGTTCGCAGGCCGATCGACCAGCTCGACGTAGGCCATCGGCGCCGAATCACCGGCTCGGTACCCGCACTTGAGGATACGCAGATAGCCGCCGGGACGCGCCTGATAGCGAGGACCAAGCTCGACGAAGAGCTTGCCCACCGCTTCCTTGTCGCGCAGCCGCGAAAACGCAAGGCGACGGGTGTGAACGGAATCGCTCTTCGCCAGGGTGATCAGGGGCTCGGCGACGCGGCGCAGCTCTTTGGCCTTCGGCAACGTGGTCTTGATGAGCTCATGGCGAAACAACGAGGCAGCCATGTTGCGAAACATGGCCTCGCGATGCGAGCCGGTGCGATTGAGGTGCCTTCCGGCGTTGCGATGACGCATGGTCCTAATCCCGAATAGTTCTTGAGTCGAATAGCGTTAGCGAATGCCGAGCTCGGCGATATTGTCCGGCGGCCAGTTCTCGAGCCGCATCCCGAGCGAAAGTCCACGCGTCGCAAGCACGTCCTTGATCTCGGTCAGGGACTTCTTGCCCAAATTCGGCGTCTTGAGAAGCTCGACCTCGGTGCGTTGAATCAAATCGCCGATCAGGTAGATGTTCTCCGCCTTCAAACAGTTCGCCGAGCGAACGGTTAGCTCGAGGTCGTCCACCGGCCGTAGCAAAATCGGATCGTACGGCGACTCGTCGCGGGCCTCGAGGACCTGCGTATCGGACGGACCGGACCCTTCCAGGGCCACGAAGCTCGACAACTGATCCCGCAGAATTGTCGCGGCGCGCTGGATCGCTTCGCGCGGATCGATCGTGCCGTTGGTCTCCAGGTCGATGACCAACCGATCCAAATCGGTTCGCTGCTCGACGCGGGCGGATTGCACCTCGATCGCGACACGCCGGACCGGGCTGTAGGATGCATCGAGCGGAAGCTTGCCGATCGGGCGATCCTCACCCTCTTCGACCTCGCGCTGCGTCGCCGGCTCATAACCACGCCCGCGCCGGATCGTCATCGACATGCTCAACTCGCCCTCGGTCATGTTCGCAATGACCAACTCGGGATTCGCGATCTCGGCCGTATGATCGATTGCGATGTCCGCGGCGGTGACGACGCCGGGACCGGTCTTACTGACCGTGAAGGTCGCCTCGTCTTTGCCCTTGAGCGATATGGCGAGCTGTTTGAGGTTGAGCAAGATCTCGAGGACGTCCTCTTGAACGCCGGGGATCGTGGTGTACTCGTGCAAGACGCCCTGGATCTCGACCTCCGTCACCGCCCAGCCATCCATCGAGGATAAGAGAATACGGCGCAACGCGTTGCCGAGGGTGTGCCCGAAACCACGCTCGAGCGGCTCCAGGGATACCTTGGCATGCGTCGAGCTGCCGTCGACCGCCTCGACACGTACGATGCGCGGTTTGAGAAATTCGCCAATAGCGTCAGTCATTCAGTGCCCCTCACGAAGCTCCTTACTTGGAGTACAACTCGACGATCAGCGATTCGTTGATGTCGGCCGGCAGGTCCGAGCGATCCGGAATGCGCTTGAAGACGCCCTTTAAGCCTTTGGTATCGACATCGACCCAGTCCGGAAAGCCGTACTGCTCGGCGAGTGCCAATGCGTTTTGCACGCGCACCTGCTTCTTCGCGGCCTCTCGGACCTCGACGTGGTCGTCGGCGCCTACTTGGTAGGAGGCGATGTTGACGACTCGGCCGTTGACCAAGATCGCCTTGTGGCTGACCAACTGACGTGCCTCGGAGCGCGTGGCGCCGAAACCCATCCGGTACACAACGTTGTCGAGGCGCCGCTCGAGGAGCTGCAGCAGGTTCTCGCCAGTCGCGCCCTTCGCTTGCGCAGCCTTCTTGTAGTAATTCCGGAATTGCCGCTCCATCAGCCCGTAGATCCGGCGAACCTTCTGCTTCTCGCGAAGTTGGACCCCGTAGTCGGAGAGCCGACGCCGACGGTCGGTCGTCTGACCGGGTTGCTTTTCGAGGTTGCACTTCGTGTCCAGCGAACGCGCGCGACTCTTCAGGGCGAGATCGGTCCCCTCGCGCCGTGCGAGTTTGCAGGTTGGGCCTGTATAACGTGCCATGTCTCTACCTGTTCCTGTATCAGACGCGCCGCTTCTTGGGCGGGCGGCAGCCGTTGTGCGGGATCGGTGTCACGTCGGTAATGCTCGTGATCTTGAATCCGGCGTTGTTGAGCGCACGCACCGCCGATTCGCGACCCGGACCGGGCCCCTTCACGTTGACGTCGAGATTGCGAAGCCCGTAATCCTTGACCGCTTGGCCGGCCTTGTCGGCCGCAACCTGTGCGGCGAAGGGCGTGCTTTTGCGCGATCCCCGGAACCCGGACCCGCCTGCGGTCGCCCACGACAACACATTGCCTTGGCGGTCGGTAATCGTGATGATGGTGTTGTTGAAGGAGGCGTGGACGTGAGCAATCCCATCCGCAACCTGCTTCTTGATCTTTTTCTTGATCGTACGAGTCGGTTTAGCCATTCGAGGTTATCCAGCCCTTTCGCTGCGCCCAAGCGCCCTTATCGTTTGATGGGACGACGCGGACCCTTGCGGGTACGTGCGTTCGTGCGGGTCCGCTGGCCGCGCAACGGCAAGCCACGACGGTGGCGAATACCGCGGTTACAGCCGAGGTCCATCAAGCGCTTGATGTTCATCGACACTTCGCGCCGCAGGTCACCTTCAACGGAGAACTTGCCGACCTCGCTGCGCAGCTTGTCGACCTCTTCTTCCGTGAGGTTCTGAACCTTGGCATCGCGCGGAACACCGGCGGCGTCGCAGATCACAGCGGCACGCACGCGGCCGATGCCATAAATCGAAGTCAACGCGATCACTGCGTGCTTCTTGTCCGGGATGTTGACGCCGGCGATACGGGCCATAGCTTAGAAACCCCTGAAATCCAAATTGCCAAGCGGGTAAACCGCGTAGTATATCAAACTGAAGTCGTCAATCAAGCCTGAGATCCTATCCCTGGCGTTGTTTGTGTCGTGGGTCCTTGCAGATGACCCGAACAGTGCCGTTGCGGCGGATAATCTTGCAGTTCCGGCACAACTTCTTGACCGATGCTCTCACTTTCATTTGTTCTCTCCTTCAGACTCGAGCGCCACTCAGCGCAGCATGCCGGCGCCCGGCGACTTTAGGTTTGCCTTCCGCATCAAGCCCTCGTATTGATGTGACATCAAGTGAGCCTGAACCTGGGCCATGAAATCCATCACCACCACCACGACGATCAGCAAAGAGGTGCCGCCGAAATAGAAAGGCACGTTGTAACCGACAATGAGAAACTCGGGCAGCAGACAGACCGCGGTGATGTAGATCGCACCCGCCGCGGTTAACCGCGTCATCACGGTGTCGATGTATCGCGCTGTTTGTTCGCCCGGCCGGATCCCAGGAATGAAGGCACCGGAGCGTTTCAAATTATCGGCTGTATCCTTGGCATTGAAGACCAAGGCGGTATAGAAAAAGCAAAAGAAGATGATCGCGGCCGCGTAGAGCAAGACATAGATCGGCTCCCCCGGCGACAGCTTGGAGGTAATGTCCGCCAACCAGCGCATATCTTCGCTGCTCCCGAACCACTGCCCCAGGGTCCCGGGAAACAGGATGATGCTCGAGGCAAAGATCGGTGGAATCACCCCGGCCATGTTTAGCTTCAGCGGAAGATGCGTACTCTGCGCCTGCATCATCTTTCGCCCCTGCTGGCGCCGCGCGTAGTTCACCGTGATCCGCCGCTGGCCTCGCTCGACGAAGACCACGAAGGCGGTCACCGCGAGTGCCATGGCAAACAGCGCCAAGACCGCAAGCGAATTCATCTCTCCGGTGCGTGCAAGCTCCAGTGTCCCGCCCAACGCCGCGGGCAGACCGGCGACGATCCCGGCGAAGATGATCAAGGAAATGCCGTTGCCGATTCCGCGCTCGGTGATCTGCTCGCCAAGCCACATCAGGAACATGGTTCCGGTCACCAGGGAAACCGTCGCCGTGAAGACGAAGCCCATGCCGGCATGGCTCACCAGAGCCGAGCCGCCGGCGGTCTGCCCCTGCAGCGCCATCGAGATCCCGACCGCTTGAAAGGTCGCCAATACGACCGTGCCGTAGCGTGTGTATTGGGTGATCTTGCGGCGCCCCGACTCACCTTCCTTTTTCAACTGCTCGAGCTTCGGAACCACGGAGGTCATCAACTGCATGATGATCGACGCCGAGATGTAGGGCATGATCCCGAGTGCGAAGAGACTCGCACGCTCCAAGGCTCCGCCCGAGAACATGTTGAACATATCCAGGATGGAGCCCTGGTTTTGGTCGAACAGGATGGCCAAGGCCTCGGGGTTCACACCCGGAACGGGGATGAAGGTCCCGATGCGATAGACCAGGAGAGCACCGACCACGAACAGCAACCGCGCCCGCAGTTCGGTCAGTCGCCCCATACCGCCGAGGGACTGCCCCATCGATCCGACATTCTTAGCCATCCGATTCGTGCCTTTAAGCTAGTCTTCGATCTTGCCGCCGGCTGCTTCGATCGCGGCACGGGCACCCTTGGTCACCCCAACGCCGCGAACCGTGAAGGCCCTTCCGACCTCACCCGAAGCAATGATCTTCGCGCTCTTGATCGACTGACTCAGGACGCGGGCCTGAACCAGCGAAAGCAAGTCGATCGTGTCGCCTTCCACGCGCGAGAGCTCGCTTAGGCGAACCTCCGCACGTGACGCGGCCGTACGCGAGCGGAAGCCGACCTTCGGCAGACGACGCTGCAGCGGCATCTGCCCGCCTTCAAAACCGACCTTGTGGAAACCGCCTTTACGGGATTTCTGCCCCTTGTGACCGCGTCCGCAGGTCTTGCCCAGGCCGCTGCCGATTCCGCGACCGACACGCTTCGCGGCGGGACGGCTGCCCGGATCGGGCTTGAGATCATTGAGTCGCATCGCGAGACTCCTCCACGATCGAAACCATATACGACACGGTATTGACCATGCCGCGTGTGCAGGGCGTATCCTCGACCTCGACCACATGGTGCATACGACGCAGCCCGAGACCGCGCACGCATGACTTGTGATTGGCGAGACGGCCGTGGACGCTCCGCACCAACTTGACCTTCATCATCTTTTTGTCGGCCATTGTCTACCCCAGGATCTCGGCGACCGTTTTGCCGCGCTTCGCGGCAATGGTCTCGGGATCGTTCATGGTCCGCAGGCCTTGCACGGTGGCACGAACCACGTTGATCGGGTTATTGGTCCCGATGCACTTGGCCAGCACGTTCTGAACGCCGAGCACTTCGAAGACCGCGCGCATCGCGCCGCCGGCGATGATCCCCGTGCCTTCGGACGCCGGTTTCATGAAGACCTTCGCCGCGCCGTGCCGCCCGTTCAGCGGATATTGCAGGGTGTTGCCGTTGAGCTTCACCTCGATCATGTTCTTGCGCGCATTTTCCATCGCCTTCTGAATCGCGACCGGCACCTCGCGGGCCTTTCCGCGACCGAACCCGACGCGCCCCTTACCGTCTCCGACGACCGTCAAGGCCGCGAAACCGAATTGCCGCCCGCCCTTGACGACCTTGGCGACCCGGTTGACCGCGATCAGCTTTTCGAGGAGATCGTCTCCATCGTTCTTCGGATTGAAGTTCGCCATGCTCGTACTCCTAGAATTTCAGACCGTTCTCACGCGCGGCATCCGCCAGCGCCTTGAGACGGCCATGATAGCGAAACCCGGAGCGATCGAAGGCTACGGTCTCCACGCCGGCGGAAAGCGCCCGCTCGGCAATCGCCTTGCCGATCGTCGCAGCCGCACCGACATTGCCCTTGTGACCCGGAATCGCTTCGCGAAACGCGGGCTCCACCGTCGATGCGCTGGCCACGACGCGATTGCCTTCCGGCGCGATGACTTGGGCGTAGATGTGGCGCGGGGTGCGATGTACGCACAGTCGAAACACACCCAGCTCGCGAATCTTCGCCCGCGCCCGCGTCGCACGACGCAGGCGAGCTTGTTTCTTGTCCATGATTTCTGAGACCCCTATTTCTTCTTGGCTTCCTTACGCAGGACGTCTTCGTCCGCGTAACGCACGCCTTTGCCTTTGTAGGGCTCCGGCGGCCGGAATCCCCGGATCTCCGAGGCGACCTGACCGACACGTTGTTTGTCGGCCCCCGTGACGACGACCTCGGTTTGGGTCGGGGTCTCGATCGTGATTCCCGCGGGAACCGGATAGTCGATCGGATGGGAAAAGCCAAGGCTCAGGTTGAGCACATTGCCCTTCGCCTGCGCGCGATAGCCGACGCCCACCAGCGAGAGCTTGCGCACGAAACCCGTGCTGCAGCCCACCACCATGTTGTTCAGCAGAGCGCGTGTCGTCCCCGCCATGGCCCAGGCGTTCTCATGGCCTTCGGCCGGAGCGAAGCGGAGTTCGCCGTCGACCTGCGTAATGCTCACCGCGGGGTGGACTGACCACGCCATGGTTCCCTTCGAGCCCTTGACCGTGACGTCCTGGCCCGCTACTTCGACCGTCACACCTTTCGGTACGACAATCGGCGCCTTTGCGACTCGTGACATGATCGGATCCTCTCTTAAGCGACGTAGGCGATGATCTCGCCACCGTGTCCCGCCTCGCGGGCGGCACGGTCGGTCATCAAGCCTTTGGACGTGGAGACGATCGCGATCCCGAGCCCGGCCCAGACTTGGGGCAGGTCGTCCTTGCCGCGGTAGATCCGCAGGCCGGGACGCGAGACACGGGTGAGTTGCTCGATCACGGGTTTACCCCGGAAATACTTGAGCTTGACCACCAATTCGGGTTTGTTGCCATTCGCCTCGACGGTCGCGTCGGCGATATAACCCTCGGCTTTCAGGAGGTTCGCAATCGCGACCTTCTGCTTGGACGAAGGCATCGCGATCGTGATCTTGCCGCGCTGCTGGCCGTTGCGGATACGCGTCAGCATATCCGCAATCGGATCCGACATACTCATGAGCTTCTCCGGGGGTCAGACCACCTCTTCGGTGCGATACCCGTCAGGTTTCAAAAAACCGCTACGGCCTGGTAGACCCTAACGGTAGGGGTCGAACATAGACTACCAACTGGCCTTGACCACGCCGGGCGCATCGCCCCGCATCACGGCCTCGCGGATCTTGTTGCGCGAAAGCCCGAACTTGCGATAAACGGCGTGCGGCCGCCCGCTGATCCGGCAGCGACGTTGCTGGCGCGTCGGGCTGGCGTCACGCGGGAGCTGTTGCAGCTTGACCAGCGCCTCTTCGATCTGCTCGCCGCTCGAACCGCGGTCATTGATGACTGCCTTTAAGGCGGCACGTTTGACTGCAAACCGGGATGCGATCTCGGTGCGCTTGCGATCGCGCGCGATCATGCTTTTTTTCGCCATCGTATCGGCCTCAGGTGCGGAATGGGAAGTTAAACGCCTCGAGCAGCGCACGCCCTTCTTCGTCCGTCCGCGCCGTTGTCGTGATGGTGATATCCAGACCCCGCAGCGTATCGATCTTGTCGTAATCGATCTCGGGGAAGATGATCTGCTCGCGCACGCCCATCGAGTAGTTGCCGCGTCCGTCGAAAGCCTTCGCGCTCAGTCCGCGGAAATCGCGGATACGCGGGATGGCGACGCTGACCAGACGATCCAGGAACTCGTACATACGCTCGCGACGCAGGGTCACCTTACAGCCGATCGGCCATCCCTCGCGGATCTTGAAGCCTGCGACGGACTTCCTCGCAAAGGTCACGATCGGTTGCTGCCCGGCGATGAGACGCAGGTCGGCCACGGCATTATCCATGACCTTCTTGTCCGCAATCGCCTCGCCGACTCCCATGTTCAGGGTAATCTTCTCGATCCGCGGAACCTGCATCACGCTCTTGAAGCCGAACCGCTCGCGCAGCTGTCCGACGACGCGGTCCTGATATTCTTTCTGTAGTCTGGTCATCTCGTTTCCTTCGGTCAGACGTCGACGACTTCGCCGTCCGACTTGAATACGCGAACCTTTCGGCCGTCTTCGAGAATCTTGAAACCGACTCGATCCGGACCGCCTTTCTGCGGGTTGTAGAGCGCGACGTTCGACACCTGGATCGGCATCACCTTGTCGACGATCCCGCCCGGCTCGCCGGCCTGCGGATTCGCCTTCTGATGCTTCCGGGCGATATTGATGTTCTCGACGACCACATGATCCTTGTCGAGCACCTTCAGCACCGTGCCTCGCTTGCCCTTGTCTTTGCCGGTGATGACCATGACGTCGTCACCCTTTTTGATCTTCTGCATCTCTCCCGACCCCCTACAGAACTTCAGGCGCGAGCGAGATGATCTTCATGAACCGCTCGCCGCGGAGCTCGCGCGTCACGGGCCCGAAGATACGAGTCCCGATCGGCTGAAGCTGGTTGTTCAAGAGCACGGCTGCGTTGCCGTCGAAACGGACGGTCGAGCCGTCCGGACGGCGCACACCTTTGCGCGTACGCACCACGACCGCGTTGTAGACGTCGCCTTTCTTGACCTTGCCGCGCGGGATGGCGTCCTTGACGGTGACCTTGATCACATCGCCGATGCCCGCGTAACGCCGATGCGATCCGCCGAGCACCTTGATGCACTGCACCCGCCGCGCGCCGCTATTGTCGGCGACACTGAGATCGGTCTGCATCTGAATCATTGTTGTTTACCTAAACCTGTTGTGCTGCCCGGATAACCTGCTTTCGGCGTCTCCCGCTGTCATGTCTGAAGCGAGACGACTGCGACGGGTCTCAACGGGCCTTTTCGATGATCTCGATCAAGCGCCATGTCTTGGTCTTGGACAACGGGCGACATTGCTCCACACGAACCAAATCACCCGCGGAGCATGCGTTCTCCTCATCATGGGCGTGGATCTTGGTCGACCGACGCATGAACTTCCCGTACAGAGGATGCTTGACCTTCCGCTCGATGAGCACCGTGATGGTCTTGTCCATCGCACTGCTGGTGACGCGGCCGTCGAGGGTCCGATTACTGCTCGGGTTGCTGATCGTCTCTTCGCTCATGACGCCGCCCTCGTCTTCTGCTCACCCATAATCGTCTTCACGCGGGCGATCTCCCGACGCACGGCCTTCATTTGCGAGGGCTTCGACAACTGTCCGGTACCCCTTTGCATCCGCAGGTTGAATTGCTCGCGCAACAGGTTCATTAGCTCTTTTTCAAGCTCTTCGGGGCTACGTGTTCTTAGCTCGTTCGCCTTCATCACAGGATCATCCGTCTCTCAAAGGTGGTCTGCACGGGGAGCTTGGCCGCGGCCAACTCGAACGCCTCGCGAGCCAGCTCTTCGGTCACGCCCTCGATCTCGTAGAGAACTCGACCCGGCTGAATCAGAGCCACCCAGTACTCGACGTTACCCTTACCCTTACCCATACGGACTTCGAGTGGTTTTTTCGAAACGGGCTTGTCGGGGAAGACTCGGATCCAGAGCTTTCCGCCGCGCTTGACCTTTCTCGTGATCGCGCGCCGCGCGGCCTCGATCTGGCGCGCCGTCAATCGGCCGCGACCCACCGCCTTCAAGCCGAAGTCGCCGAAGCTCACCTTGTTGCCGCTTTGCGCAAGACCACGATTGCGGCCTTTGTGCTGTTTGCGGAATTTCGTACGTTTTGGTTGCAGCATGACCTATCCCCTTCTTGCGGACGCCTTCGGCGCCGGTTCCTCGGGGATCTGGTCACCGAATACCTCGCCTTTGAAGATCCAAACCTTCACACCGATCACGCCGTAGGTGGTGCGGGCCTCGGCGAAACCGTAGTCGATGTCGGCGCGCAGCGTATGCAGCGGGACGCGACCTTCGCGCGCCCACTCCGTGCGTGCAATCTCGGCTCCATTCAAGCGACCGGCGACGTTGACGCGGACACCCTCGGCCCCGAGGCGCATGGTGTTCTGAATCGCACGCTTCATGGCGCGGCGGAACATGATGCGGCGCTCGAGCTGCTGAGCGATGCCTTCGGCAACCAGCTGCGCATCCAGCTCGGGCTTGCGGATCTCCTCGATGCTGATGTGGACCGGGATCCCCATCATCTTAGAGACGCGGGCGCGCAGCTTGTCGATATCTTCGCCCTTCTTGCCGATCACCACACCGGGACGCGCCGTGTGGATGGTGATATGCGCGTTCTTCGCCGGGCGGTCGATCTGGATCCGACTCACCGATGCCTTGGCCAATTCCTTGCGCAGGAAGGAGCGCACCTCGATGTCGGTATTCAGGAAATTCGCGTAGTCCTTGGACGTTGCGTACCACTTCGAGGTCCAGTCCTTGACGATGCCAAGGCGGATGCCGGTCGGATGAACTTTCTGTCCCATACTGGTCCCCTTAGCCTTCCGCTACGGTCAGCCGAATGTGGCTGGTGCGTTTCATGATTCGATTCGCACGACCCTTGGCACGGGGGCGAATCCGCTTCATGGTCGGCCCCTCGTCCACCTGGATCGACGCGACCTTCAGCTCGTCGATGTCGGCGCCTTCGTTGTGTTCGGCATTGGCAACCGCCGACTCCAAAACCTTCTTGATGATCTCCGCACTCTTTTGAGTACTGAAGGTCAAGGTGTTCAGGGCCTCTTCGACGTCGCGCCCGCGGATCATGTCGGCGATCAGCCGGGCCTTTTGGGCCGAGACCCGTGCATATTTCAGTGTTGCTTCGGCTCGCATCCCCATCTCCGGCTAGCGCTTCTTCGCCTTGCGGTCGGCGGCATGTCCCCGGTAGGTCCGGGTCAATGCAAACTCACCGAGCTTGTGGCCGATCATGTTTTCGTTGACGAGCACCGGCACGTGCAGACGCCCGTTGTGGACCGCAATGGTCAACCCAACCATCTCGGGCAGCACCATGGAACGGCGTGACCAAGTCTTGATGGGGCGCTTACTGTTTTGCGCGACCGCCTCTTCGACCTTCTTGATCAGATGGTGGTCGACAAAGGGTCCTTTTCGAATCGAACGTGGCACTTGCTCAACCTCGCCTTGTTTACTTGCGTCCGCGACGTCGGACGATCATCGCGTCGGTCCGCTTGTTCTTACGCGTCTTGTGACCCTTGGTCGGCACGCCCCAAGGTGTCACCGGGTGGCGCCCGCCCGAGGTGCGGCCTTCGCCGCCGCCGTGCGGATGATCAACCGGGTTCATGACCACACCGCGGACGGTCGGCCGTACACCCCGCCAGCGCGATGCACCGGCTTTCCCGAGCTTGCGCAGACTGTTCTCGCTGTTGCCGACCTCGCCGATCACGGCGCGACAGTCGACGTGAATCTTGCGCATCTCGCCGGACCGCAACCGCAACGTCGCGCTCTTTCCGTCACGCGCAACCAATTGGGCCGAGCTGCCCGCGGCCCGCGCAATCTGTGCGCCCTTTCCGGGACGCATCTCGATGCAATGCACCTGAGTACCCACCGGAATATTGCGCAGCGGCATGCAGTTTCCGGCACTGATCGGCGCAGCCTCGCCGGCCTCGACACGACCGCCGACTGCAAGACCCTTTGGCGCGATGATGTACGCGCGTTCGCCATCGGCATACTTCAAGAGGGCCAAATGAGCCGTCCGGTTCGGATCATATTCGAGCCGCTCGACGACCGCCGGAACACCTTCTTTGTTGCGCTTGAAATCGACAAGGCGATAGTGCTGCTTGTGTCCGCCGCCCTGGTGACGCACGGTGATGCGCCCGAGGTTATTGCGCCCGCCATGCTTGGCCTTTTTCTCCAAGAGCGGCGCGTAGGGCGCACCCTTATGCAGCTCGGGGGACTGCACCTTGACGACGAAACGCCGCCCGGCCGAAGTCGGTTTGGTCTTTACGATTGCCATCTTGGTCTATCCGCTGCTGTGGGCCGGCCCGCTCAGGCGCCGCCGCCGAAGTCGATATCATGGCCGGCTTCGAGACGCACATAGGCCTTGCGCCAGTCGTTGCGCCTGCCGAGGCGTTGGCCGTGCCGCTTGTTTTTTCCTTTGACGTTGAGGACCTGTACCCCGTCGACCTTCACGTTGAACAAGAGCTCGACGGCACGCGCGATCTCGCGCTTGGTTGCATCGGTCGCAACGCGGAAACCGTATTGACCGGCAAGATCGCCGGCTCGGGTCGTCTTCTCGGAGACGAGCGGCGCCAACAGGACGTTCATGAGACGCTCGTTGTTCATGCCAACCGCTCCTCCAAATGCTTCACGGCCGCCTCGGTGGCGAGCACGGTGTCGAACGCGACCATACTGACCGGGTCGACGTCCTGAACCGCCATCACATCGACCTTCGGAATATTGCGCGACGCCAGATAAAGGTTGTCGTCGAGCCCGTCTGTCAGGATGAGCACGTCCGTCAGCTCATGGCGCTTCAGCAGCGCCAGCAGATCCTTGGTCTTCGGGGCATCCAGGCGCATATCCTCGACGACGACCAACCGCCCTTGACGAACCAGCTCCGATAGAATCGAACGCACGGCACCGCGATACATCTTGCGGTTGACCTTCTGGCTGTAGTCCTGTGGCTTCGCTGCAAAGGTGACGCCGCCCGAGCGCCAGATCGGACTGCGCGAGCTACCTGCCCGTGCCCGACCGGTGCCTTTCTGGCGCCACGGCTTGGCCCCGCCACCCGAGACCTCGGCGCGTGTCTTCTGAGCCCGAGTCCCGGCGCGTGCACCGGCCATATAGGCGTTGACGACCTGATGAATCAGACCGGGCTTGTAGTCGACGCCGAAGACGGTGTCCGCAACCTGCAGGCTGGAACCGCCGGCATCGTTTCGAATCGTGAGCTCCATCAGTGCTTAACCCTTGTTCTTGTGCTTCACGGACGGCAACACGACCAAACGGCCACCGGTCGGACCGGGAACGCCGCCGCGCACCAGCAGAAGCTGCCGATCGGCGTCGACACGCACGACCTCGAGGTTCTGCGTGCAGCGATTGGCGGCACCCAGATGGCCAGCCATCTTCTTTCCCTTGAAAACCCGACCCGGCGACTGGTTCTGTCCGATCGAACCTGGAGCACGATGCGACAGAGAGTTGCCGTGTGTCGCATCTTGCCCGGCGAAGTGATGCCGCTTGATGGCACCGGCAAAGCCGCGGCCCTTGGTCACGCCCCGCACATCGACCTTTTGCCCCGGCGCGAAGATGTCGACCGAAATTTCCGAGCCCACGGCGAGATCGGTACCTTCGCCGCTATCCAGGCGGAACTCGCGCAGGCATTCGCCGGCTTCGACACCCGCCTTGGCATAGTGGCCGGCCATCGGTTTGGTCACGCGTGAGGCCCTCCGATTCCCGAAGGCGACCTGAATCGCGCTGTAACCGTCAGTCTCGGCAGACTTGACCTGGCTGACCCGGTTCGGCTGCACCTCGATGACGGTGACAGGGATACTGTCTCCGTCTTCGCTGAACAGCCGGGTCATGCCGGCCTTACGCCCAATCAATCCGATCGCCATGGGTTCGTCCTCAGCTCAACTTAATCTGGACGTCGACGCCCGCGGCCAGATCCAATTTCATCAATGCGTCGACCGTCTTGTCGGTCGGGTCGACGATATCCATCAGTCGCTTGTGCGTACGCAACTCGTACTGGTCGCGCGCGTCCTTGTTGACGTGCGGCGAGACCAGAATGGTGAATCGCTCCTTCTTCGAGGGAAGCGGCACCGGACCCCGAACCTGTGCGCCCGTGCGCTTGGCGGTATCGACGATTTCCCGAGCCGATTGGTCGATCAGGCGATGGTCAAACGCCTTCAGGCGAATACGAATTCTCTGGTTATTCATGCCTTTACTCGATGATCTTCGCAACGACGCCGGCACCGACGGTGCGGCCGCCTTCGCGTACCGCAAAGCGCAACCCTTCTTCCATGGCGATCGGCGCAATCAGCTTGATCGTCATCTTCACGTTATCCCCGGGCATCACCATCTCGATGCCCTCGGGCAGCTCGCAGGCGCCGGTCACGTCGGTGGTGCGGAAGTAAAACTGCGGACGATAACCGTTGAAGAACGGGGTATGTCGACCGCCCTCTTCCTTGCTCAGCACGTACACCTCGGCTTCGAAGTGGGTGTGCGGGTTGATCGACTTGGGCTTGGCCAGGACCTGACCACGCTCGACGTCTTCACGCTTGGTGCCGCGCAGCAGCACGCCGACGTTGTCCCCGGCCTGACCCTGATCAAGCAGCTTGCGGAACATCTCCACACCCGTGCAGGTGGTCTTCACGGTGTCCTTGATGCCGACGATCTCGACCTCTTCGCCCACCTTCACGACGCCGCGCTCGATACGTCCGGTCACCACGGTGCCGCGACCGGAGATCGAGAAGACGTCCTCGATCGGCATCAGGAAGGCACCGTCCACCGCACGCTCGGGCTGCGGGATGTAGCTGTCGAGCGCTTCCATCAGACGGTCGATCGAGGGGGTGCCGATCTCGGAGGTGTCGCCCTCCAGGGCAAGCTTCGCCGAGCCGGTCACGATCGGGGTGTCGTCGCCGGGGAAGTCGTAGCTCGAGAGCAGCTCGCGCACTTCCATCTCCACCAGCTCCAACAGCTCGGCGTCGTCGACCATGTCGGCCTTGTTCAGATACACCACGATGTAAGGCACGCCGACCTGACGCGACAGCAGGATGTGCTCGCGCGTCTGCGGCATCGGGCCGTCCGCGGCACTCACCACCAGAATCGCTCCGTCCATCTGCGCCGCACCCGTGATCATGTTCTTCACGTAGTCGGCGTGGCCGGGGCAGTCCACATGGGCGTAGTGACGGTTCTTGGTCTCGTACTCCACGTGCGCCGTGGCGATCGTGATCCCGCGCTCGCGCTCTTCCGGGGCATTGTCGATCTGGTCGTAGGCGCGCGCCTCACCGCCGAATTGCTTCGACTGGTGCGTCGTGATCGCCGCCGTCAAGGTCGTCTTGCCGTGGTCGACATGGCCGATCGTGCCGACGTTCACGTGTGGCTTGCTGCGCTCGAATTTTGCTTTGGACATCCCACTCTACCCCTGTCGCTCGTTACTGTTTCTTGGAGACCGCTTCGGCAATGCTGGCGGGCACTTCGTTGTACTTACAGAACTCCATGCTGTAGGTCGCCCGCCCTTGGGTGGCCGACCGGAGGTCCGTTGCATAGCCGAACATCTCGGACAAGGGGACCTCTGCACGAATGATCTTGCCGGATGGCGCATCGTCCATCCCCTGGATCATGCCGCGACGACTATTCAGATCGCCCATGACGTCGCCCATGTTCTCTTCGGGCGTCACGACCTCGACCTTCATAATGGGCTCGAGCAGGACAGGCTTGGCTTTGGCCGCCCCTTCCTTGATCCCCATCGAGCCGGCAATCTTGAAGGCCATTTCGCTCGAGTCGACCTCATGGTAAGAGCCGTCATAGAGCGTGACCTTGATGTCCACCATCGGAAAGCCGGCCAGAATGCCGTTCTTCATCGCCTCCTGAATGCCTTTGTCGACCGCCGGAATGTATTCTTTCGGAACCGTGCCGCCGACGATTGCATTGACGAACTCGTACCCGACACCCGCCTCTTGCGGCTCGATACGGAGGTAGACGTGACCGTACTGACCGCGACCGCCGGATTGGCGTGCGAACTTGGTCTCTTGCTCGACGGTCTTTCGGATCGTCTCGCGGTAACTGACCTGCGGCGCACCGACGTTGGCCTCGACCTTGAACTCGCGACGCATCCGATCGACGATGATCTCCAGATGCAGCTCGCCCATCCCGGAGATAATGGTCTGGCCGGACTCCTCGTCGGTGTGCACGCGGAAGGACGGGTCCTCCTGTGCCAGCTTCGAGAGCGCGACGCCCATCTTCTCCTGGTCGCTCTTCGTCTTGGGCTCCACCGCAACCGAGATGACCGGCTCCGGGAACTCCATACGCTCGAGCGTAATCACCTTATTAAGATCGCACAGGGTGTCGCCAGTGGTGACATCTTTCAGGCCGACTGCTGCAGCGATGTCCCCGGCGTGGACCTCTTTGATCTCTTGCCGCTCATTCGCATGCATCTGCAGGATACGGCCGATGCGCTCCTTTTTGTGCTTGACCGGGTTATAGATAGTGTCCCCGGACTTGAGCACACCCGAATAGGCACGGAAGAAGGTCAGCGTACCGACAAAGGGATCCGTCGCGATCTTGAATGCCAACGCAGCGAACGGCGCATCGTCGGATGCGGGACGCTCGCCTTCGGTCTCGTCCTTGTCGTCCAGGATGCCCTTGATGGCAGGCACATCGACCGGTGACGGCATATAGTCGATGACTGCATCCAGCATCGCCTGCACGCCCTTGTTCTTGAAGGCGGAGCCGCACATCATGGGAACGATTTCGCTCTTCAGCGTGCGGGCACGCAGACCGGCCATGATCTCGGCCTCGGTCAACGCCTGGCCTTCGAGATACTTCTCCATCAACTCTTCGTTGGCCTCGGCGGCGGCCTCGACCATGTGCTCGCGCCACTCCTCGCACAGATCCTGCAGATCTTCGGGGATTTCGCGAAGCTCATATTCCATGCCGCGGGACGCCTCGTCCCAATAGACAGCCTTCATTTGGACGAGATCGACCACGCCCTTGAAGTCTTCTTCCGCACCGATCGGCACCTGAATCGGCACAGCGTTGCCGCCGAGCCGGTCCTTGACCTGCTGCACGACGCGAAAGAAGTTCGCGCCCATGCGGTCCATTTTGTTCACGAACGCGATTCGCGGCACGCCGTACTTGTCGGCTTGACGCCAGACGGTTTCCGACTGCGGCTCGACGCCACCGACGGCACAAAAGACCGCACAGGCACCGTCAAGGACACGCAGGGAGCGCTCGACTTCGATGGTGAAATCGACGTGCCCGGGCGTATCGATAATGTTGATTCGATGCTCGGGACGCTCCCGGCTCATTCCCTTCCAGAAGCAGGTCGTCGCAGCGGAGGTAATGGTGATCCCGCGCTCTTGCTCCTGCTCCATCCAGTCCATGGTCGCGGCGCCGTCGTGCACTTCGCCCAACTTGTGCGAGACACCCGTATAAAAGAGAACGCGCTCGGTGGTCGTTGTCTTCCCGGCATCGATGTGCGCCATGATGCCGAGATTGCGATACCGCTCGATTGGGGTGCTACGTGCCACGACTGTATCCGCCCTGATTGAATGAAACTCGGTCCGCGCTGTTACCAGCGGTAATGCGAGAAGGCCTTGTTTGCTTCGGCCATCCGATGCGTATCTTCTTTCTTCTTGACGGCGGAACCGCGAGAATCCGCTGCGTCCATCAGCTCGCCGGCCAAACGCAACGCCATCGACTTCTCGGAACGCTTGCGCGCCGCGTCGATAATCCACCGCATCGCCAGCGAGTTGCGCCGCGTCGAGCGCACTTCAACCGGGACCTGATAGGTCGCGCCGCCAACCCGCCGGGATTTGACCTCGACCGCCGGGCGCACGTTGTCCATCGCCTGCTCGAGCAGCTCGACCGGGCGCCCGCCCTTCTTCTCGGTCACCTGATCGAGCGCCGTATAAATAATGCGCTCGGCGACGGACTTCTTGCCGTCTTCCATCATCATGTTGATGAACTTGGTCAGGAGCTCGCTTCCGTGCTTCGGATCGGGAAGGATCTGGCGACGGGCGGCAACGCGTCTTCTCGGCATTGTGGTTTAGACTCCGATTTCACTCAATTGGGCTGACCGGTCCGGCGACCGGGTCACTTCTTGGGGCGCTTGGCGCCGTACTTGGAACGGCCCTGACGCCGCTTCTCGACACCCGAGGTGTCCAGCGTGCCGCGCACCGTGTGATAGCGCACACCGGGAAGGTCCTTAACACGTCCGCCGCGAATCAGCACGACCGAGTGCTCTTGGAGGTTGTGACCCTCGCCACCAATGTAGGAGGCGACCTCGTAGCCGTTGGTCAACCGAACGCGAGCAACCTTACGCAGCGCGGAGTTCGGCTTTTTCGGGGTCGTGGTGTAGACCCGCGTACAGACACCGCGACGCTGGGGGCATGCCTCGAGGGCAGGAACGGTGCTCTTTGCCACGACACGCTTGCGGGGCTTGCGCACGAGTTGGTTGATCGTTGCCATGCAATCAGTCTCCAGAGGCGCAAGGGCGCCGAAAACACAAGCGTAAAATTACTCTTGCGCGACCGCGTGCCGACTGTTTAAGACGGCGCTGCCGCACGTATGCGATCGATCGACTCGGGGACCGGGCGGGTGGATGCCCAGACCAAGGAACCAGACCTAGAAAAAAAGAGGCTAGACGGCGAGGAGCCGTCTAGCTGAGACCGAGCAGTATAGGGAGACGGGCTATTGGTGTCAACCGACTCAACAGCCTCTCTGCTCAAGAAGCGGGTGCAGCATACAAAGGATGCCGCATTCCGGGCTCGGGGTCGGCGCCGCGACGCTCCGAGCCAATGCACAACCCGAAATCAACCTGCTTCGGAGGTGTTGAGCGCCTTCTTCAATGCCTCTTCGAGCTCCTCGGTCGCCATCTCGACCTTCCCGGAGCCCGAGAGCTCCATCTGACGCTGCCGGCGCCGCTCCTGGTGATGTGCGAGCCCTGTCCCCGCCGGGATGAGACGGCCTACGATGACGTTCTCCTTCAGACCGGCAAGACGATCGGTGGAACCGCGCACCGCGGCCTCCGTCAGGACGCGTGTCGTTTCCTGGAAGGATGCTGCCGAGATGAAGGACTCGGTTGCAAGAGACGCCTTGGTAATACCCAGCAGCAGAGGCTCGTAGAGCGCAGGCTGCTTGCCCTCGGCCATGACCCGCTTGTTCTCGTCCATCAGGACCGAGTGCTCGGCCTGCTCGCCGCGAAGCAAACGAGTATCGCCGGCGGAGGTGACCTCGACCTTGCGCAGCATCTGGCGAACGATCACCTCGATGTGCTTGTCGTTGATCTTCACGCCCTGCAACCGGTAGACGTCCTGGATCTCCTTGACCAGATACTCGGCCAAGGCGGTGACACCCTTCAGACGCAGGATGTCGTGAGAGGCCAGCTCGCCGTCGGCGATGACCTCGCCGCGCTCCACCCGCTCGCCTTCGAACACGTTGACGTTGCGCCACTTCGGGATCAGCTCCTCCACCGTCTCGCCATCGTCCATGGTGATGACGAGGCGCTGCTTGCCCTTGGTGTCCTTGCCGAAACCGATCGTACCGCTGGCCTCCGCGAGCAAGGCCGCTTCCTTCGGCTTGCGGGCCTCGAACAGATCCGCAACACGCGGCAGACCGCCCGTGATGTCGCGCGTCTTACTCGACTCTTGCGGGATTCGCGCCAGGATGTCGCCGACGCCCACGTTCGCCCCGTCCTCGACACCGACGATGGCGCCCGCGGGCAGGAAGTAGCGTGCCGGGAGATCGGTACCCGCAATCTTGAGCTCGTTGCCGTCCTCGCCGATCAGTTTGACCATCGGGCGCAAGTCTTTGCCCGAGGATGGCCGCTGCTTCGGGTCGATGACGACTCGCGAGGTCAGACCCGTGACATCGTCGACCTGACCCTGTACCGTGACGCCCTCGATGAAGTCCTCGAAAGCGAGCTTACCGGCCACCTCGGTGACGACCGGATGGGTATGCGGATCCCAGTTGGCCACCACGTCGCCCGGCTTCACGGGGTCGCCGTCGGCAGCGCGCAGGCTGGCGCCGTAGGGCACCTTGTAGCGCTCTTTCTCAAGCCCGCGATCGTCGACGACGGTCAGCTCACCGGAGCGCGAGACCGCGACAAGGTTTTTGCCCGAGTGGTGCTCGACCACCTTGATGTTGTGCAGTCGTACCGAGCCGGCATTCTTGATGTCGATACTGTTGACCGCGGCGGCCCGCGATGCCGCACCGCCGATATGGAAGGTGCGCATGGTCAGCTGAGTACCGGGCTCGCCGATCGACTGAGCGGCGATGACGCCCACCGCTTCGCCGAGGTTCACACGATGCCCGCGCGCCAGGTCGCGTCCGTAGCACTGAGCGCAGACACCCAACCGCGACTCGCAGGTGATCGGCGAGCGCACGCGGACCTGATCGATACCGATCGCCTCGAAACGCTCCACCCAGGACTCGTCGAGCAGGGTACCCGCTTCGCAGACCAACTCCTCGGTTCCGGGCCGATAGACATCCACGGCAGCCACGCGCCCGAGGATGCGCTCGCGCAAGGGCTCGACCACGTCGCCGCCTTCGATGATGGGCGTCATGATCAGGCCGCCCTCGGTGCCGCAGTCTTCCTCGAGCACCACCATGTCCTGCGCTACGTCGACCAAGCGCCGAGTCAGGTAACCCGAGTTGGCGGTCTTCAACGCCGTATCGGCCAGACCCTTCCGCGCGCCGTGAGTGGAGATGAAGTACTGGATAACGTTCAGACCCTCGCGGAAGTTCGCGGTAATCGGCGTCTCGATGATGGAGCCGTCCGGCTTGGCCATGAGGCCGCGCATACCGGCAAGCTGCCGGATCTGTGCCGCCGAGCCGCGAGCGCCGGAGTCGGCCATCATGTAGATCGAATTAAAGGAGTCCTGCGTCACCTCGTTGCCGTCGCGGTCGACGACGCTGTCCTTGCCGAGCTTGCTCATCATGGACTTGGCGACACGATCGTTGGTGTGCGACCAGATATCGACGACCTTGTTGTAGCGCTCGCCGTTGGTCACGAGACCGGACGCGTATTGGTCCTGGATCTCCTTCACCTCCTTCTCGGCTGCCGCGAGGATCCCGGCCTTCTCTTCCGGGACGGCCATGTCTTCCAGACCGATCGAGACCCCGGAACGCGTCGCCATCCGGAAGCCCATGTACATGACCTGGTCGGCAAAGACCACGGTCTCCTTCAGACCGAGCTGGCGATAACAGATATTGATCAAACGTGAGATCTGCTTCTTGCCGAGCGCTCGGTCCACCAGATCGAACGGCAGTCCGTCGGGAACGATGGCAAACACCAGGGCGCGACCCAGGGTCGTCTCCCGAATCGCCGTGTTCTCGTGCATCGAGCCGTCCTTGTGCTTGATCACCTCGCGGATGCGCACCTTGCAGCGCGCATGCAGATCCGCCTGGCCCGTCTCGTAGGCTCGCCGAGCCTCGTCGATGTCGGAGAAGACACTGCCCTCGCCCTTGGCATTGACGCGCTCGCGGGTCATGTAATAGAGCCCGAGCACCACGTCCTGCGAGGGTACGATGATCGGCTCGCCGTTGGCCGGAGAAAGGATGTTGTTGGAGGCCATCATGAGCGCACGCGCTTCGAGCTGCGCCTCGAGCGAGAGCGGCACGTGCACGGCCATCTGGTCGCCGTCGAAGTCCGCGTTGAAGGCGGTACAGACCAGCGGGTGGAGCTGGATCGCCTTACCCTCGATCAGGACCGGCTCGAAGGCCTGAATGCCGAGTCGATGCAGCGTCGGTGCGCGGTTGAGCATCACCGGATGCTCGCGGATGACCTCGTCGAGGATGTCCCACACCTCCGGGGTTCCGCGCTCGACCATTTTCTTGGCGGCCTTGATCGTCGCCGCCAGGCCGCGCAACTGTAGCTTGCTGAAGATGAAGGGCTTGAAGAGCTCCAGCGCCATCCGCTTGGGCAGACCGCACTGATGGAGCATCAGGGTCGGGCCGACCACGATGACCGAGCGTCCCGAGTAGTCGACGCGCTTGCCGAGCAGGTTCTGACGGAATCGGCCCTGCTTGCCCTTGATCATATCGGCCAGGGATTTGAGCGGACGCTTGTTGGTGCCCGTGATCGCGCGCCCACGCCGCCCGTTGTCGAGCAGTGCATCGACCGACTCCTGCAGCATGCGCTTCTCGTTGCGCACGATGATGTCGGGCGCAACCAGGTCGAGCAGACGCTTGAGACGGTTGTTGCGGTTGATGACGCGACGATACAGATCGTTCAGGTCCGAGGTCGCGAAACGACCGCCGTCCAACGGCACGAGTGGACGCAGCTCGGGCGGTAGGACGGGCAGAACCGTAAGGATCATCCACTCCGGGCGATTGCCCGAGGCCATGAGCGATTCCATGAGCTTCAGGCGCTTGGAGAGCTTTTTGATCTTGGTCTCGGAGTTGGTGGTCTCGATCTCCTCGCGCATGCGCCGGACCTCGTCCTCCATCTTGATGGTGCGCAGCAGCTCGTAGACGGCCTCCGCACCCATGCGCGCGTCGAACTCGTCGCCGTTCGCCTCCAAGGCTTCCAGGTACTGCTCGTCGTTGAGCAGCTGGCCGCGCTCCAGATCGACCACGAGGCCAGGATCCACCACCACGAAGGACTCGAAATAGAGGATGCGCTCGATGTCGCGCAGGGTCATATCGAGCAGCAGTCCGATACGCGACGGCAGCGACTTCAAGAACCAGATGTGCGCGACCGGGCTTGCCAGGTCGATATGGCCCATACGCTCGCGCCGGACCTTCGCCAGCGTGACCTCCACACCGCACTTCTCGCAGACGACACCACGGTGCTTCAGGCGCTTGTACTTGCCGCAGATGCACTCGTAGTCGGTGATCGGGCCGAAGATCTTGGCGCAAAACAGCCCGTCGCGCTCCGGCTTGAAGGTCCGGTAGTTGATCGTCTCCGGCTTCTTGACCTCGCCGTAGGACCAGGAACGGATCATCTCGGGAGAGGCGAGTCCGATCTTGATCGCGTCGAATTCCAGTGCCTGACCCTGCTGCTTGATGATTTTAAGTAGATCTTTCAAGATCTTATCTCCTGCCTACAATGACGATGATCAGCAATCGGCCGACCGCCGAGGATCCGCTTGAATGCGGAGTCCGGCGCTCGAGGCCAAGGGCCAAAAACTGAACCGCGTCCGGTACGACCTACACGATCGTCGTCGTGACTCGGCATCGAGAGCCTCCGTAAACGACGCAGTCGACGCGGTTCAGAACAATAAAACAAAGCCCCTGAACCGCGCCGCGCCGAAGCGCGTTGATTGCGATTCTGCGGCGCAAGGGCTCAATCCCGGCACACCCCTCCGGACGCGGTTCAGTCCTGCTGGAGCTCGACGTTGATCGCCAACGATCGAATTTCCTTCACCAAGACGTTGAAGGATTCGGGCATCCCCGCCTCCATCCGATGGTCGCCGTCGACGATGTTCTTGTACATCTTGGTACGACCGTTCACGTCGTCGGACTTCACCGTGAGCATCTCCTGCAGGGTGTAGGCCGCACCGTAGGCCTCCAGCGCCCAGACCTCCATCTCGCCGAAACGTTGCCCTCCGAACTGCGCCTTGCCGCCCAAAGGCTGCTGGGTCACCAGACTGTAGGGCCCGGTGGAGCGCGCGTGCATCTTGTCGTCGACCAGGTGGTTGAGCTTGATGATGTACATGTAGCCGACGGTTACAGGACGCTCGAAGGCATCGCCGGTGCGGCCGTCGTAGAGCTGCGTCTGACCGCTCGGGATGCCGTGCTCCGAGTTGTCGCGATCGGCGAGCTTGAGCATCGCCCGGATTTCCTCCTCCGTCGCGCCGTCGAACACGGGGGTCGCCAAAGGCACACCCCGCGTCAGGTGACGCGCGAGCTCCAGGATCTCTTCGTCGGTGAAGCTGCCCAGATCCTCGCGCTTGCCGCTGGTGTTGTAGACCTTCTCGAGGAAGGCGCGCAGCTCCGCAACTGCCGTGTGTGCGCGGAGCATCTTCTCGATCTTTACGCCGAGCCCGTTGGCCGCCCAGCCCAGATGGGTTTCGAGCACCTGCCCGACGTTCATGCGCGAGGGGACGCCGAGCGGGTTCAGGACGATATCCACCGGCTCGCCGTCCGCCGAGAAGGGCATGTCCTCGATCGGCACCACCTTGGAGATGACACCCTTGTTCCCGTGGCGCCCGGCCATCTTGTCGCCGGGTTGGACACGCCGCTTGACGGCCACGTACACCTTGACCATCTTGAGCACGCCCGGAGCCAGGTCGTCACCGCTCGAGATCTTGCGCTTCTTGACCTCGTAGCGGTCACGGAATTCCTCCCGCTGCTGCTTGATTTGAGCCGCAACGGCTTCGAGCTGGGTCGCGACCTCTTCGGCGCGCATCCGGATCTCGAGCCACTGATCGCGCGAGCCGTTGGATGCAAGCTCTTGAAGATAGGCCTTGGTGATCTTCGCACCCGGAGCCAGATTGCGCGGCCCGCCGTCGGCGACCTTGCCCACCAGCAGTCGCTCCACACGCTGGAAGGTGTCGTTCTCCATGATGCGCTGCTGGTCGGCAAAGTCCTTGCGCACGCGGTCGAGCTCCATCTCCTCGATCTGGAGCGCACGTTTGTCCTTGTCTACACCGTCGCGGGTGAAGACCTGGACATCGACGACGGTTCCGCTCATCCCGGACGGCAGGCGTAGCGAGGTGTCCTTCACGTCGGACGCCTTCTCGCCGAAAATCGCGCGCAGCAGCTTCTCCTCCGGCGTCAGCTGGGTCTCGCCCTTCGGCGTGACCTTGCCGACCAGGATGTCGCCGTCGCGCACCTCCGCACCGACATAGACGATGCCCGACTCGTCGAGCTTGGCCAGGGCCGACTCGCCGACGTTGGGAATATCGCTGGTGATCTCCTCCGGCCCCAACTTGGTATCGCGGGCCAGGCAAGCGAGCTCCTCGATATGGATGCTGGTGAAGCGATCTTCCTGCACCAGGCGCTCGGAGAGCAGGATCGAGTCCTCGAAGTTGTAGCCGTTCCAGGGCATGAAGGCGACCCGCAGGTTCTGCCCCAGGGCCAACTCGCCCATGTCCGTGGAAGGCCCGTCGGCGAGCACGTCGTCCACGGCAACGACATCGCCCGGCTTGACGAGCGGACGCTGATTAATACAGGTGTTCTGGTTGGAACGCGTGTACTTGGTGAGGTTGTAGATGTCCACGC
This sequence comes from Thiocapsa bogorovii, assembly GCF_021228795.1. NCBI lineage: Bacteria > Pseudomonadati > Pseudomonadota > Gammaproteobacteria > Chromatiales > Chromatiaceae > Thiocapsa > Thiocapsa bogorovii. Next base: position 4,597,581 of record NZ_CP089309.1, on the reverse strand, counting down.
CGGGGACGCCGGGGACGGCCTCCTCGTCGTTGACGCGCACGACGATACGCGCAGCATCGACCGACTCGATGGCACCGCCGCGACGGGCCACCACACAGACACCCGAGTCCTTGGCCACCACACGCTCCATGCCGGTGCCGATCAGCGGCTTCTCGGCCCGCAGGGTCGGGACTGCCTGGCGCTGCATGTTCGAGCCCATCAGGGCCCGGTTGGCATCATCGTGCTCGAGGAAGGGGATCAGGGACGCCGCCACCGAGACGATCTGACGCGGCGAGACGTCCATGAACTGGACCTCCTCGGGCGCACGCATCGTGAACTCGTTGGCATGCCGGCAGGACACCAGGGCGTCGGTCAGCTGACCCTCGTCGTCAAGCGTGGCGTTGGCCTGTGCGATCACGAAGTTGCCTTCCTCGATCGCCGATAGGTACTGAATGTCCATGGTGACCCGGCCGCCTTCCACCTTGCGATAGGGGGTTTCCAGGAATCCGTAGGAGTTGGTCCGCGCATACACGGCCAAGGAGTTTATCAGACCGATGTTCGGACCTTCAGGGGTCTCGATCGGGCAGACGCGACCGTAGTGCGTCGGGTGCACGTCGCGCACCTCGAAGCCGGCGCGCTCGCGTGCCAGGCCGCCCGGGCCGAGTGCCGAAACACGACGCTTGTGGGTGACCTCGGACAAGGGGTTGTTCTGGTCCATGAACTGAGAGAGCTGGCTGGAGCCGAAGAACTCCTTGATCGCGGCCGAGACCGGCTTGGCGTTGATCAGCTCCTGCGGCATGAGCCCCTCGGACTCGGCGAGCGAGAGGCGTTCCTTGACCGCACGCTCCACCCGCACCAGACCCACGCGGAATTGGTTCTCGGCCATCTCGCCGACACAGCGGATACGTCGATTGCCCAGATGATCGATATCGTCGACGCTGCCGCGGCCGTTGCGCAGCTCCACCAGCACCTTGAGTGCATCGATGATATCCGAGGTCTCGCCATGCTCCTGATGGAGCCGCTTGGAGAGCTCGTCGTTGCGTCCGCTGAAATAGCGCCCGTCGTAGATCACGCCGGGCCCCTCCTCCGAGGTCCGGCCGAGACGTCGATTGAACTTCATCCGCCCCACGGCCGAGAGGTCGTAGCGGTCCGGCGTAAAGAAGAGGTTGTGAAACAGGTTCTGGGCCGCTTCTTTGGTCGGCGGCTCGCCGGGACGCATCATGCGGTAGATCTCGACCTGCGCCTCCAGATCTGTGGTGGTCGGATCGATGCGCAGGGTCTCGGAGATGTAGGGTCCGTGATCCAGATCGTTGACGAAGAGCGTCTCGAGGGTCTCGATGCCTTTCTCGAAGATGGTTTCGAGAAGCTCGGGGGTGATCTCGGCGTTCGCCTCCGCGATCACCTCGCCGGTCTCGGTGTCGATCTGAGGGTGCGCCAAAACGCGACCGACCAGGAAATCGGAGGGGACATCGAGGCGTTCGACCCCGGCCTTCTGAAGCTCGCGGATGTGCCGCGCGGTGACACGACGCCCGGACTCCACCAGCAACTCGTCGCCGAGCATGACGTCGAACCCGACGGTCTCGCCGCGGAGGCGTTCGGGTACGAGATCGAGCGTCACGGAGCGGTCCCGAATCCGGAAGGTATCGGTCTCGAAGAAGCGTTCGAGGATGTCCTCGACGCCGTAGCCCAGCGCGCGCAGCAGGATGGTCGCCGGCAGCTTGCGGCGACGGTCGATGCGCACGAACACGTTGTCTTTTGGATCGAACTCAAAGTCGAGCCAGGATCCGCGGTAAGGGATCACCCGCGCAGAGAAGAGCAGCTTGCCCGAGGAGTGGGTCTTGCCCTTGTCGTGATCGAAGAAGACGCCGGGGGAACGGTGGAGCTGCGAGACGATGACGCGCTCAGTGCCGTTGATGATGAAGGTGCCGGTGCCGGTCATGAGCGGCAACTCGCCCATGTAGACCTCTTGCTCGCGCACATCCTTGATGACCTTCGAGCCAGCGGGAGCATCGCGATCGTAGATCACGAGGCGCAGCAGCACCCGCAGGGGTGCGGCGAAGGTCGCTCCGCGCAGATGACACTCGCGCTCGTCGAACACGGGTTCCCCGAGTCGATATTTCACGTATTCGAGAACGGCGTTGCCCGAGTAGCTCTCAATCGGAAAGACGGTCTTGAAGGCTGCATGCAGGCCGACGTCGCGCCGGTCCCCGATCGGCCCCTCGGCCTGAAGGAACTCGCGATAAGAGTCGATCTGAGTCGCCAACAAGAAAGGCACGTCCAGGATGCTCGGACGCTTGCCGAAGTCTTTACGAATGCGCTTTTTTTCGGTGAACGAATAGGCCATGATGCCTTTCCCTCGAAATACGTGCTTGTGTCCAGGACGGGGATCGACGCCGCAACGAATCGCGAACGTCGGGGCCGGACCTCTGCGGTCAGGTCCTCATCGACGACAACGCCCCGTCAAAAGGGGCGACCGGCAAGCCGGCATCGTCGACACGGGTCGTCAAAACCCAACGGCGAAAGGCCGGCGGCTACTCGCCGCCAGCCCGAAGGTCCCACCGAAGGCAAGATCGACGCAATGCGCCGTTACTTCACTTCGACCGTGGCACCAGCCTCTTCGAGGAGCTTCTTGGCCTCTTCGGCCTCGCCCTTGGAAACGGCTTCCTTCAAGGTCGTGGGCGCGCCTTCGACGGCGTCCTTCGCTTCCTTCAGACCGAGGCCGGTCAGGGACCGCACGGCCTTGATGACCGCAACCTTATTGGCACCGAACGACGCCAGGATGACGTCGAACTCGGTCTGCTCTTCGGCCGGGGCGGCTTCAACGCCGGCACCGGCAGCCGGGGCAGCCACGGCGGCGGCTGCGGTCACGCCGAACTTCTCTTCCATCGCGCTGATGAGGTCGACGACCTCCAACACGGTCATGTTGCCGATTGCTTCAAGGATCTCGTCTTTGGAGACGGCCATGGTGAGCTCCTGAGATATCTCTAAAATGGGATTGCTGGTAAACGCAGCCGCCTAAGCGGCCTCTTTCGCGTCGCGAATCGCGGCGATGGTGCGGACCAATTTGCCCGGCACCTCGTTGATCGTCGCTGCAAGCTTCTGCACGGGCGCCTTCATCACGGCCATCAGCAAACTGATCGCCTGATCGCGGGTCGGCATCTTGGCGAGATTGCCGAGCTCCGATGGATCAAGCAGCTTGCCTCCGAGGGCGACCAGTCGCACCTCGACCTTGGTGTGGTCCTTTGCAAAGGCTTCCATGACGCGCGCAGCGGAACCCGGGTCTTCCTGCGAGAAGGCGAGTACCAATGGGCCTTTCAGCCCCTCGCTCATGCACGCGAAGTCCGTATCCTGCAACGCACGTCGTGCCAAGGTGTTCTTGACGACGCGAACATAGACCCCTGCCTTGCGCGCTTCCACGCGAAGCCGTGTCATCTGTTCCACGGTCAAGCCCCGATACTCGGCCCCGACGGCCGAATGGGCACCTTTGGCGACTTCCGCGACCTCGGCGACGATGATTTCCTTTTGCGCAAAACTGAGCGCCATGTTCGTCACCTCTTGTCGGTAAACCCGGCCTGAGCCGGAGCCGTCGAGGACGCGCATCCAGCACGCACTCTCGGGCGATCATGTGCACCTTCACCAGCAAAACGACTGATTCGGGAGCACCGTCTGCGCAGGCAGGCGAGCCATTAAGTCCACCGCACCGAATCCTTATAGGGCGCAAGACACCTGCGGTCTTTGACGGCCCCCGGCATCGGCCGGGGCCCCAAAGAAGACCTGAGCTCGCAGGGCACAAGCCCCCGCGAGATCAAACTATAAACTCAGCCCCGCGTGATCCACGGTCAGACCCGGGCCCATGGTGGTCGAGACCGTGACCTTACGCATGTACACGCCCTTGGAGCTGCTCGGCTTGGATCTCATCAGATTCGCCAGCAGCGCCTCGAGATTCTCCCGCAGCTTCACGGGCTCGAAATCGGCTTTGCCGAGCGGGCAATGGATGATGCCGGCCTTGTCGGTGCGGTAGCGCACCTGCCCGGCCTTCGCATTGCGAACCGCCTCGGCGACATCAGGCGTCACGGTGCCGACCTTCGGATTCGGCATCAAGCCGCGGGGGCCGAGGATTTTGCCGAGTTGCCCGACCAGTCGCATCGCGTCCGGCGAGGCGATCACGACGTCGAAATCGAGCTTGCCGGCCTTGATGTCTTCTGCAAGATCATCGAAACCCACACGATCCGCGCCGGCCTCGGTTGCAGCATCCGCGGACGCACCCTGGGCGAACACCGCCACGCGGACGGTCTTGCCGATCCCGTGCGGCAAAACAGTCGAGCCGCGCACGACCTGATCGGATTTACGCGGGTCGACGCCGAGGTTTACCGCAACATCAACGCTTTCCGAAAACTTGATCTGCGACAACTCTTTGAGGAGCGAGAATGCCTCTTCCGCCGGATAGAGTCTGCCGCGCTCCACGCGCTCTTGAATTGCGCGCATGCGCTTGGATAGACGAGCCATCAGTTCACCCCCTCGACATCGAGCCCCATCGCACGGGCACTGCCCGCAACGGTGCGAACGGCCGCGTCCATATCCGCAGCGGTCAGATCGGGCATCTTCGCGGTGGCGACCTGCTCGAGCTGCTCGCGCGTCACCACACCGATCTTGTTGGTGTTCGGATTCGGACTACCCTTCTGGAGTCCCATGACCTTCTTCAGAAGAATGGAGGCCGGCGGGGTCTTGGTGATAAAGGTAAAGCTGCGATCCGAATAAACCGTGATCACAACCGGGATCGGCATCCCCTTCTCGAGCTCCTGCGTACGCGCATTGAACGTTTTGCAGAACTCCATGATATTGACGCCGTGCTGACCAAGCGCAGGACCGACGGGCGGGCTTGGGGTCGCCTCGCCGGCCTTGACCTGCAGCTTGATATAGGCGTTGATCTTTTTCGCCATGGTTTCTCTCCAGTGGGGTGATAGCGCCGCAGATCGGGTCTCGGCTCCCCCGACAAAGGTCCCTCAACGGGACTCGGTATCGCCGCCACGCGAACGGCGGCGGCAGTAAACGGGGCTCGGCGTCAAGACACCCGTGATCGTCCGCGAATCGCGGATCAGGCCTTCTCGACTTGAGCGAACTCAAGATCGACAGGAGTCGAGCGCCCGAAGATGAGAACCGAAACCTTGACGCGGCTCTTGTCGTAATCGACATCCTCGACGACCCCGTTGAAGTCGGTGAAGGGTCCATCGACAACGCGAACGACCTCGCCCGGCTCGTAAAGCACCTTCGGCCGTGGCTTCTCGCCGCCCTCCTGCAGGCGTACGAGGATGGCATCGGCCTGAGAATCCGGAATCGGCGCCGGGCGATCCCCGGTACCACCGATAAAGCCCATGACCTTGGGAACACTCTTGACGAGGTGCCAGGTCTCGTCCGTCATCTCCATCTGCACGAGAACATAGCCGGGGAAGAATTTGCGCTCGCTTTTGCGTTGCTGGCCTCCACGCATTTCGACCACTTCTTCGGTCGGCACGAGAATCAAGCCGAACAACTCTTCCAATCCGGCACGCTTGACACGATCCTCAAGCGAACGCTTCACCTGCCCCTCGAAGCCCGAGTATGCATGGATGACATACCATCGCTTGGACATACTCAGCCCCCCTGGCCGGTGAGGAATCTGAGAATTGCCATCAGCATCATGTCGAAGAGCCAGAGGATGACGCCCACAATCAGGACCATCACAATGACGATCAGCGTCGTCTGCAGCGTCTCCTGACGCGACGGCCAGACGACCTTTCGAACCTCCATGCGCGCATCGGATACGAACTGCCACAAGGCTCGGCCGCGCTCGGTCTGCAAAGCAACAGCGGCAGCGCCACCGCTGATCACCAACAGCCCGATCACACGGAGCAGAACCGAAAAGCCCTCGAAAAAATAGAAGGCGAAGATGCCGCTGACCAGCAACAACGCGGCGATTGCCAGCTTGGCAGTGTCCAAGCCGGCCCCTCGGGCCTCTGCACGTGAATTCATGAGATCGGGTGTCGCCTGAGCGATAAATTTAACGGAGCGATGGGTTGTATGGCAGGCCAGGAGGGACTCGAACCCCCAACCTGCGGTTTTGGAGACCGCTGCTCTGCCAATTGAGCTACTGGCCTAAAACAATCAGGATCAGTCGCGGGATCTGTCGGGCAGGCCCATCAGCACTGCCCTCCGAGCCGCGACAACCCGTGTCACTCGATGATCTTCGCGACGACGCCGGCACCGACGGTGCGGCCGCCTTCGCGTACCGCAAAGCGCAACCCTTCTTCCATGGCGATCGGCGCAATCAGCTTGATCGTCATCTTCACGTTATCCCCGGGCATCACCATCTCGATGCCCTCGGGCAGCTCGCAGGCGCCGGTCACGTCGGTGGTGCGGAAGTAAAACTGCGGACGATAACCGTTGAAGAACGGAGTGTGTCGTCCGCCCTCTTCCTTGCTCAGCACGTACACCTCGGCTTCGAAATGGGTGTGCGGGTTGATCGACTTGGGCTTGGCCAGGACCTGACCACGCTCGACGTCTTCACGCTTGGTACCGCGCAGCAGCACGCCGACGTTGTCCCCGGCCTGACCCTGATCGAGCAGCTTGCGGAACATCTCCACACCCGTGCAGGTGGTCTTCACGGTGTCTTTGATGCCGACGATCTCGACCTCTTCGCCCACCTTTACCACGCCGCGCTCGATGCGTCCGGTCACCACGGTGCCGCGACCGGAGATCGAGAAGACGTCCTCGATCGGCATCAGGAAGGCACCGTCCACCGCACGCTCGGGCTGCGGGATGTAGCTGTCGAGCGCTTCCATCAGACGGTCGATCGAGGGGGTGCCGATCTCGGAGGTGTCGCCCTCCAGGGCAAGCTTCGCCGAGCCGGTCACGATCGGGGTGTCGTCGCCGGGGAAGTCGTAGCTCGAGAGCAGCTCGCGCACTTCCATCTCCACCAGCTCCAACAGCTCGGCGTCATCAACCATGTCGGCCTTGTTCAGATACACCACGATGTAAGGCACGCCGACCTGACGCGACAGCAGGATGTGCTCGCGGGTCTGCGGCATCGGGCCGTCCGCGGCACTCACCACCAGAATCGCTCCGTCCATCTGCGCCGCACCCGTGATCATGTTCTTCACGTAGTCGGCGTGGCCGGGGCAGTCCACATGGGCGTAGTGACGGTTCTTGGTCTCGTACTCCACGTGCGCCGTGGCGATCGTGATCCCGCGCTCGCGCTCTTCCGGGGCATTGTCGATCTGATCGTAGGCGCGCGCCTCACCGCCGAATTGCTTGGACTGGTGCGTCGTGATCGCCGCCGTCAAGGTCGTCTTGCCGTGGTCGACGTGGCCGATCGTGCCGACGTTCACGTGTGGCTTGCTGCGCTCGAATTTTGCTTTGGACATGAACGGCTCCCCGCATGGTTCAAATCGACAAGTCGCGCTGGACGCTAACGATACGACGATCCAAGACCGACGACTGGTTCTCGAATAACGAAAGTGGAGCCCATGACCGGAGTCGAACCGGTGACCTCACCCTTACCAAGGGTGTGCTCTACCAACTGAGCTACATGGGCGATCGCAAAGCTCACTCTATCAATGGAGCGGGTGATGGGAATCGAACCCACACCATCAGCTTGGAAGGCTGAGGTTCTACCATTGAACTACACCCGCAGCGCTCTCACGCCGAACAACGGGGTCGACGGCCGGCGCGACTGGGACCTAACCCATCACCGCAACCCACCGCCTGCCGAGACACTGCACTCTACGTGACCGAGATCCGGGTGATCTCCGGTTTTCGCCGCGACGACACACCAGCTCGCCGCCCCTCGAAAACATCTTCAACCGTGTAAAATCTGGTGGAGGGGGGAGGATTCGAACCTCCGAAGGCTGAGCCGTCAGATTTACAGTCTGATCCCTTTGACCGCTCGGGAACCCCTCCGTAAAGAGCGACGCAGTATATGGGGCGAAAAGATCAGCGTCAAGCCAACATAGACGGCCACGCATCGCTCTCGCCTGACACAACAGACGCACCGACGCCGAAGCACAATCGTCCTCATGCGAACGGATGTCGGCGGATATACAATAGTCCCTTGGGATGCGGAGCGCGGTGCTGCGGACCGCCCCTCCGATCCCCCATACTCCCGAGAAGACTCGACTCAAAACGCCCGGAGACGAAAAGAATGGACGTTACGATTTTTGGCAGCGGTTACGTTGGACTGGTCACTGGCGTTTGCCTTGCGGAGGTCGGCAATCGCGTCCTTTGCATCGATGTCGATCCTGCCAAAATCGCCCTCCTCAACAGCGGAGGCGTGCCCATCTACGAGCCAGGACTCGATGACCTGATCCAGCAGAACCGCGAGGCCGGCCGGCTCACCTTCTCGACCGACCCGGAGGAAGGGGTGCGGCACGGGCTGTTTCAATTCATCGCAGTCGGCACGCCGCCGGATGAAGACGGCTCGGCCGACCTACAGTACGTCCTCGCCGTCGCACGCAGTATCGGCGAGCACATGGACGGCTACCGTATCATCGTGAACAAATCGACGGTGCCCGTGGGCACCGCCGACAAGGTGGCCGCCGCTGTTCAAGACGCACAGACGGCCCGGGGCAGCACCGTCGAATTCGATGTCGTGTCCAATCCCGAGTTCCTGAAGGAAGGCGCCGCGATCGACGATTTCATGCGCCCGGATCGCATCATCGTCGGCACGGACAACCCGCGCACCGGCGAATTGCTTCGCGCACTCTACGCCCCCTTCAATCGTAACCACGACCGCGTCATGTTGATGGACGTGCGCTCGGCCGAGCTGACCAAATACGCCGCCAACGCCATGCTGGCGACTAAGATCAGCTTCATGAACGAGCTGTCGAATATCGCGGAGGCGGTCGGCGCCGACATTGAAAAGGTCCGCGTCGGGATCGGCTCGGATCCGCGCATCGGCTACCAGTTTATCTACCCCGGTTGCGGCTACGGGGGATCCTGTTTTCCGAAGGACGTGCGCGCACTCGAGCGAACGGCGCGCAGCTTAGGTTACGACCCGCAGTTGCTGGCCGCCGTCGAGGCCGTGAATTTCCGCCAGAAGGATCTCTTGTTCAAAAAGATCACCGACTATTTCAACGGCGACCTGGATGGACGCACGATCGCCATCTGGGGCCTTTCCTTCAAGCCCAACACGGACGACATGCGAGAGGCGTCGAGCCGAGTCTTGATGGAATCGCTTTGGGCCGCCGGCGTGAAGGTCCGCGCATTCGACCCGGTCGCCATGCCCGAGACGAGCCGCATCTACGGGGAACGCGCCGATATGGTCTTGGCCGACGACGCCATGTCGGCGCTCGAGGGCGCCGACGCCCTTGCGGTGTTGACCGAGTGGTCACAGTTCCGCAGTCCGGACCTCCGAATGATCAAGGAAAAGCTCAAGGCCGGGGCGATCTTCGACGGGCGCAACATCTTCGACCCTCTACAGATCGCCGCCGCCGGACTGGACTACATCTCCATCGGCAGGGCACCAACGGGTGCAAGGTGAGACGGCCGCCCAGCCACAGCGCAGGCATATGGGCAAGGCTTTTTGGAAGAATGCATAAGGGGAACGGCCCCCGCGGGGGCCGTCGATGTCTGATCATGCAACGCAGCGCGCGATCAGTCCAAGCGAGCGATCAGAAGCGGTGATTCCAGCCGATCTGGATGTCCATCTGCTGCATGTAGATAGATCCGGTCTGGCCTTGCGTGATGCTGGGACTCGTACCGTTCACCTCTTCCTCCGGCATGTATGAGAACGAGAAGGCGAATTCGTCTTTCTCCGTAAAACGATACGCCGCGCCCACCGTCAGATGCCAACGAACGGTTGCAGGAGTGAGGATGTTGAATAGAGCCTGCCGGCCAGGGGCAAACTCGGTGTTATAGCTCACGCCGGCCATCAGGCTCAGCTTCTCATTGGGGTCGTAGCGGAGGCCGAGCTTGAAAACATCCATGCTGTCCCATCCAAAGCCGAGCCCGTCATCCCCACCAAGACAGAACGATGGCTTGGGTCCGTCGGTGAAACAGGGAGTCAGATCCTTGTCGCTCGAATTGGAGATTGCCGCGATCTCATTGTAAAAGATGTGTTGATAATCAAAGGCCACAGTCAGGTTCGGTTTGGCCTTGTATGCCAGTCCGAGATTCAACATGGCCGGAATGTTGAACTCTCCGCCGTCGGCAAACAGTCCGCTATATTTGTCGAACTTAGTCATCCAGGTTTGAGTACGGTACGACATGCCAAGCGCCAACTGATCGTTGACCTCCCCGTACCATCCGAAATGCAAACCCGCGCCGTAAGACCAATCGACGCCATTGTTGCTGACGTCGCTCGGACTCACGGACGCAGCCCGGAAAGGCTCCAATCCGTTAGCCTTGAAGCTCTGCATCGCGAAAACAGGGGCTATACCGATCGATTGCTTGCCGTTCCCGATCTTAAACGTGTACGGAAACTCAATGAACAGTTGCTCAAGGTTGACCCCGGTTGAGGTCGTCGCTGTCAGATAACCGCCCGGATTGGCATTGTTGCCGTTCGGCGGAGGCGGAACGCTTGCGTCCGTCACAGGCATCGGCGGATTTGTCTGCGTAAACAGGAGTCCGCTCGGGCTCGCGATCGTGCCTGGAGGCGGCATCATCCCAGGACCGATTGCGAGTTGATTGGGCGCCGCCGCGAAATTCTGAAAAACGGGACGATCCTGATAATCGGTGTTCATGCCGCCATTGCCGAAGACGCTGATCCCGATCGTGCTTTGCGCATCAATCTCGTAGTTGTACCCAAAACTCGGGATCAAAAACCAGTCATTCTCGCTGTCGTATCGGCCGGGGGTGATGAAAGGTCCGGCGGGGAATCCCGTGTTTTGGTCGAAGGTAATGTCGTTGTTCGCATCGTATCCCCGAGGCGAGGGACTAAAGAACGCCACTGCAATATCGAGACTGTTGCCGACGAACGCCATACCCGCCGGGTTCGTCGCAGTGACGAGGGTATCCTGCGGCAACGCTGTCGCGACGCCAGCCATCGCCTTGGACTTGGTGCCCCAACCGTGCGAAAAGTACCCGTTGGTTGCAAATGCCAATGTCGGCAGCGACGCGCAAGCGATGGCTGCGACTTTCAGCGGCCAACCAACTCTCGAGAATGTGTGCATACTGTCCTCCCCCTTTTGGCATGCCGAACGTGAACGGCATATTTCGAATTGTATTTGTTGCGTTTAGAACTCGTTGGAAACTGATCCAAGCCTTCCGCAACAAAGCCCGATCTCCCGACTTCTCGATGCGGTCCGACATGGTTCGAGCGGATACCGGATGCGGGATCCAACTCCACGCAACGGGATCGCAGCAGAAGGCGGACCCGGTCGCCCAGTTGGATCTACACAACATGTATGGAAACCACGAAGATCCAACTGAATATTCGTCCGGGGATTGCGCTTTGTCAACGCTGAATTGGCAACTCGCCGCGGACATGATCGCCCCTCCCGGTCAGAATGGACCCCGTCCCGATGCATGGAGCGGGTCCATCGAACGTTGAAATCGGACGCTGACCAGGCGGCCCTGCTCATGATGTGCGCTCAAAGTCTGCTCTGGACCGATGGAATATCAGCGAGCAACCACCGCCAAGGTTCAAGCGGTTTGATTGATCTAGGTCATGGGCTTGTGAAGGTACAAATCGGAATCTCCGACCCGGATGCAGCGGGGGATAATTTTGAAATGCTGGCTCGGCGCAGAGCAACCCGCGGAATTCCTTCCCCGGGTGGTCGACCTGCCGGCAAACGCCGTTGTGGCTGCGACGTCCTGTTCGCCGGGTTTGCCGAGCCCGAGATCAAGCGAATGCGGATCTCGGTCAGGGCGCGATCCAGCACGCCGCCGGAGTTGGCTGGCTAGGGCGTGGAGTGCAAGCGGTTCGTCGCCAGATGAAAACGACCGGCGATCAGTTCAGGCAAACTGCGCTCGGCGTCATCCAGCACGCTGTTGATCGCCTCGGATTCCTCCTTGGACGGGCGACCCAAAACATAGCCGACGACCTGGGCCTTGTTTCCGGGATGTGAGATACCGATCCGCAGACGCCAAAAATCGGCACTTCCAAGGGCCGTGATGGTATCGCGCATCCCATTGTGGCCGGCATGACCACCGCCCCGCTTGAGCTTGACGCGCCCGGCGGGCAGATCGAGCTCGTCATAGGCCACTAGGATCTGTTCCGGCAGGATATCGAAATAGCGCGCAACGGCCACAACCGAGCGACCGCTATGATTCATATAGGTCATCGGTTTGAGCAGGCGGAGGTCCGAGCCTGCGACGCTGACTCGACAGAGCTGCCCTTGAAATTTGGGCTCCGCGCGGAAGGTTTCGCGAAAGTCACGGGCAACCCGATCGACGAGCCAAAAGCCGACGTTGTGACGCGTCGCCTCGTACTGCTCGCCCGGATTACCGAGCCCGACGATCAGACGGATACCGACAGACGCGCTCACCGCAAGCCACCGACCGAGAGCCGCCCGTCCCTCGGCGAGGGCCGGCGCAGCCCGGAGGCTCTACACAAGCATCCAAGGCCGGGGAGCCAGCCCTCGCATCTGCGGTGGTCGTGGAAAGTGCCCCGGTCGGGGCGGCGAATCCGCACGGGCGTCATCCGCGAAAAGCATCCCGGGATGTCAGACGCCTTCCTCTTCCCCTTCGCCCTCGCCTTCCTCCTCGTCGCCGCCACCGCGCGGACCGTAAATCATGGCGACGGGCTCATCCGAATCGGGGGCATGGGCGAGACTGACACCCTCGGGCATCGAGATATCGGACAGGTGGACGATTTGACCGATCTCCAACTCGCCCATGTCCACGGTGATGAACTCGGGAAGATCCTTGGGTAGGCAGACGATCTCGAGCTCAGTGATGTTGTGGGACACCTGCCCGCCCATCTTCACGCCCTTGGAGCGCTCCTCGTTGATGAAATGCAGGGGCACACTCATGCGAAGCTTCTCGTCCTGGGTGATTCGCATGAAGTCCACGTGCTGCACGAAGGGCTTCGCGGGATGACGCTGCAGGTCCTTCAAAACGACCTTGACCGAGCGCTCCCCGATCTTCAGATCCAGGACGTGCGAGTAGAATGCCTCGTGCTCGAGGTGCTTGAGCAGTTCGTTATGGCCGACCGAGACCATCTCGGGCTCCTGATGACCACCGTAGACAATGGCAGGCACCTGCCCGGTGCGACGCAGGCGGCGGCTCGCACCCGTTCCTGCAAGTGCGCGGGGCTGCGCGTTGATCTCGAAACTGACGCTCATCGGCGTTCTCCGGTTGATGATGACAACAAAAAAGCGTCGGCTCCCGCGACCAGGACCGCGACGCTGGAATCAATGGATGCTGAACCGCGCTCGGTGCGGTATGCATCGTGTGTTGGAGCGGTTTGTCCGCGCCGGCTCTGGCAGTCGTCGGTGCCGGCTCGGTTCAACATACTAAAAGACATTAAACTCTAACCCGCGTGTCACTGGGATCGAGGATATCGCCGAAGCCAAACGCGCAATGAATGAAAACGCCGCATGTCGCTCTGGACGCGGTTCAGTCCACGAACAGCGAGCTGACCGACTCTTCGTTCGAGACGCGCCGCATGGTCTCGGCAAGTAGCTCGCCGATGCTCAGCTGCCTGATCTTGGGGCAAGCCTTCGCCGCGGGACGCAACGGGATGGTATTGGTCACCACCAGCTCGTCGAGTTGGGAGACCGAGATGTTGTCCACGGCGGGCCCCGAGAGCACCGCGTGCGTGCAGTAGGCGACGACCCGACAGGCACCCGCCTCCTTCAGCGCCGCCGCAGCTCGACACAGGGTGCCGGCCGTATCGACCAAATCGTCGACGATGACGCAGGAGCGATCCCGAACGTCGCCGATGATGTTCATGACCTTCGCCTCGTTGGCCCGCGGCCGGCGCTTGTCGATGATCGCGAGATCCGCATCGTCGAGCCGCTTCGCGAGCGCGCGTGCCCGCACCACACCGCCGACGTCCGGCGAGACGACCATGAGATCGTCGTAGCGTTTCCGCCAGACGTCGCCCAATAGGATCGGCGAGGCATAGACGTTGTCGACCGGGATGTCGAAAAAACCCTGGATCTGGTCTGCGTGCAGATCGACCGTCAGGACGCGATCCGCCCCGGACTGACCGATCATCTTCGCGACCAGGCGCGCCGTGATCGGAACGCGCGCGGATCGGGGCCGGCGATCCTGCCGAGCATAGCCGAAGTAAGGGATGACCGCGGTGATGCGCTTGGCCGACGCCCAGCGCAGGGCATCGATCATCACCAACAGCTCCATCAGATTGTCGTTCGTCGGAGCGCCGGTCGGCTGGACGACAAAGATATCGCGTCCACGCACATTCTCCTGGATCTCGGCCATCACCTCGCCGTCGCTGAATTGACCGACGACGGCCTTACCGAGCGGGACGCTCAAATAGCCGGCGATCTCGACCGAGAGATCCGGATTGGCATTTCCCGAAAAAACCATCAAATGGCTGGCAGGCACTGGCAATTTCCTGACGTCTCGCTGGAGGGATTCTAGAACCGAGCCCCGAATGAAGAACGACAACTCATCGGCGGAAGCGCGCGTCCGACATTGGCCGACCCCGTGAAATATCACTGCGCACGCAAAACAGGCCTTTAAGCTCGGCCGCCACCCGACAACGACGGGAGGACGACGTCAAGCCAGTGAGCACGTGCCGCGCAGTCGAGCCCGTCAAGATATGGCTGGGGCGCCAGGATTCGAACCTGGGGATGCCGGGATCAAAACCCGGTGCCTTACCGCTTGGCTACGCCCCAAAAAAATGAACTCGATGTCGAAGACGCGCGCGTGCCCCGAAGCAGAACGCAGAGTCCAGGTTCAATCAAGTCAGTGCGTCCATGTGCGCCAACAGCGGCGAGCGATTCAGCCCCCGCGCGACGAAGGCGCGCATCTCGGGCGGACACGCCTCAAGCGCTCGCTGGGCCTCGGAGCGGTCTTCGAAGGTCGCAAACACACAAGCCCCGGTCCCGGTCAACCGCCCGTTTCCCCAGCCCGAGAGCCAATCGAGTGCTGCTGCAACCGGCGCATATTCCTGCCTCACGACGCTCAAACAGTCGTTCACGACGTCGCCCGCAACGAAGTCCGCTAGTGTGGCGGGCGCTGAATCGCGTGTCAACTCAGGATGCGTAAACACATCCCTCGTCGACACCGAGCACGGAGGAGACAACACCAAGTACCAAGGCTCGGGCAACTCCACCGGCGTCAGACGCTCGCCGACGCCCTCCCCCCAAGCCGCGAATCCCCGCACGAAGACAGGCACGTCGGCGCCCAAAGGCAAGGCCAGCTCCGCGAGGGCGTCCTCGTCGAGACCCGTTGCCCAGAGTCGATTGAGCGCAACCAGCGTGGTTGCAGCATCGGAGCTTCCGCCGCCGAGCCCGCCACCCATCGGCAGCACCTTCTCGCATCGGATATTCGCCCCGAGGCGGCAACCGGTCGCCTCCCGGAGGGTAAGGGCTGCGCGAACCGTGAGGTCATCCTCGGGTGCGACGCCGGGGACCTCGGCGAGACGGCTGACCAACCCGTCCTCGCGAACCTCGAGTCGAAGCCGATCGCAGCGGTCGATGAATTGGAACACCGTCTGCAGCTCGTGATAGCCGTCCAGCCGACGCCCGACGATGCGCAGCATCAGGTTGAGCTTCGCGGGCGCGGGCCATACCGATTCGCCGGACGGCGCTCCGGTGAAAGACCCGCTCATCGGGTCGGCTCGTCGCCGGATGCACGATGCCGCTCCATGACGGCCTTGAGATAGTCGTGATCCGGATGCTCCTTCGCCGCCGCCTCCCAAACCTCGAGGGCTTCTTCGCGGCGATTCATGGCCCACAGAACCTCGCCGAGGTGCGCGGCGATCTCCCCGTCGCTCATGCGTTCGAGCGCACGCCGCAGATAATCGACCGCGGTCTCGTAATCGCCGAGCCGGTAATTGATCCAGCCCATACTGTCGAGGATCGCCGGCTCTTCCGGCTTGAGGGCATAGGCCTTCTCGATATAACCCTTGGCCTCCGCGTAGCGGTCGGTTCGATCCGCCAAGGTATAGCCGAGCGCGTTCAGGGCATCGGCATGCTCGGGGTCGATCTCGATGATCCGCCGAAGATCCTGCTCGGCGAGGGCAATCCGATCGAGCTTGACCGCCGAGAGGGCGCGCGCATACAGCAGGTTCTCGTCGTCCGGAAAGACCTGTAACGCGCTGTCGAAGACGGCCATTGCCTCGTCGGTGCGACCCACCGACTCCAGAATCTCGGTCTCGACGAGGTAAACCAAGACGGCGTTTTCCGGCCCGCGGTCGCGCAACTGTTGGAGGATTTCGCGCGCGCGTTGAACGTCGCCGCCCTTCGCGCTCAACAACGCAGTGCGGATCCGCGCATCGACCGCATTCGTACCCTCGACCTTGGCGTACCACTCCAGAGCGGCTTCGTTGTTCTCGGCACGCTCCTCGACTTGGCCCAGATAGAAAGTGGCCTCGTCGCGGCGCTCCCCGGTCTCGTAAAGACGCGTAAAGTAGATCCGCGCCGCGTCCGTGTCTTCGAGCTGCAACGACAGAACCCCGACGGCGAAGAGCACGTCCGGCTCCTTCGGACGGTTGTCGAGGAGCCGCTGAAAGACATCGCGCGCACCGGAGAATTCTTCTTCCTCGACGAGGAACTGGCCGTACAGCATCCGAAGTGCCTGATCGTCCGGGCTGCCTGCGAGATACTCCTCGAGCAAGGAGCGCGCTTCGCCGCGCTTGTCCGACGAGATCAGCAATCTCACGAGAAAGAGTCTCGGCTTGTTCCATTCCGGGCGCAGCTCGAGTGCCCGACGCGCGGCGGCATCGGCGATCTCCAGCTGGGATGCGCTGGCCGCCACCATCGCGAGCGTTTGCTGCCCGTATGCACTCTCCGGAAACTGGTCCGCCAGCGCCTGCATCAATCCGACACGGGCCTCGGCGGTCGGCGCACGCGAAATGATCGCCGCGGCATGACCGAAAGCCGTTTCAGGGTCCTCGGGGGAGAGCTGCACGAGGCGCATCAGATGCAGGAGCGCCCCTTCATGGTCGTTCACCTTGATCCGGGAGAAGGCGCCGATCTGATGCGCTCCGGTCGATTCCGGGTCAAGTTCCAGCCACCGCCTCAGGCCCTCCTCGGTCGCCGCGTCGTTGCGCGAATTGATGGCTGCACGCACGGCCAGCTCGGCCAAGCGGGGATCCCGCGTCAGATCCGCAGCCTCCATGTAGGAGGTAAAGGCGGTGTCCATGTCGCCACGACGTGCGGCGATCTCGGCAACCAGGACGGCGTAGACCTGATCGGCCGTCAGCCCCTCCAAGGCAACCGATGCGGCGGCCTCGTGGGGATGGGCAGGCGCCTCGGCGGCGCCCGAGGATTGCGGAGAGATCGCCGCCATACGCGGCGCGGGATCCGGTGTCTGCGCAAACGCCCCGGCGAACGTGAGCGTCGAAACGGCGAAGAAACCGCCGACAGCTGAAAGCAAAAACGAGCGTGGCATGGATTTGATCCGGCAAGAGCCAATCGAACGGCGATTGTGATCGTGAGAGCCCAGTATAACGAAGCAGTTCCGTCCGCCCACACACGAAAAACCACAAGATCCGCGTCGGTGGGTTTTCATCGACCTCCGAAAGTCGGACAATCACGAGGATCACCACCTGACATCCTCAGAACTATGAAGCTGCTTGTTCTCGGACTCAATCACAAGACGGCGCCGGTCGATGTCCGCGAGCGGCTCGCCTTCGGTCCCGACATCATCGTCGGAGCCTTGCGCGATCTCACCAGTTGCGACGGTGTCGCCGAGGGCGTCGTGCTCTCCACCTGCAACCGCACCGAGATCTACTCCGCGGTGCAGGATTGCTCGGAAGAGGCCGTTCGGCACTGGCTGAGCCGCTTCCACGGGGTCGAGCAGGAGCGGGTGGGTCCCTTCCTTTACGCCCATCTTGGACGCGATGCGGTCACCCATCTTCTGCGTGTCTGCAGCGGGCTCGACTCGATGGTCCTGGGCGAGCCGCAGATCCTTGGTCAGGTGAAGAACGCTTACCAGACCGCGACCGACTGCACCGCCACCGGGAAGCTGCTCGGGCGTCTCTTCCAGCACGCCTTCTCGGTCGCCAAGACCGTCCGCACCGAGACTGCGATCGGCAGCAGCCCGGTTTCGGTCGCCTTCGCCGCCGTGAACCTCGCACGCCAGATCTTCAGCGACCTCTCCCAACAGACCGCGCTCCTGATCGGGGCCGGCGAGACCATCGAGCTGGCCGCCCGCCATCTGCACCGCGCCGGCATCGGCCGGATCATCGTCGCGAACCGGACCGTCGAGCGCGCCCATGAGCTCGCCGCCCAGTTCGACGGATACGCCATCGCCCTGACCGAGATCGGCAACCACTTGGCCGAGGGCGACATCGTCATCGCCTCGACTGCGAGCCCCCTGCCGGTGCTCGGCAAGGGCACGGTCGAGCGTGCACTGAAGAAACGCAAACACCGCCCGATGTTCATGGTCGACATCGCCGTTCCGCGCGACATCGAGCCCGAGGTCAGAGAGCTCAGCGACGTCTATCTCTACACCATCGACGATCTGCAGGGCGTCATCGACGAGGGCCTACGCTCGCGCCAAGCCGCCGCTTCCCAGGCCGAAGACATCATCGCCTTCCACGCCGACGAGTTCATGGCGTGGCTGCGCTCGCTGGATGCCGCAGGCCTCATTCAGGACTATCGCCAACGCGCCGAAGAGCTGCGCGACGATGTCCTCGCACGCGCCCAGCGCCAGCTCGACGCCGGCAAGCCGCCCGCGGAAGTCCTCAACTATCTCGCCCACACCCTGACCAACAAGCTCCTGCACGCACCCAGCTCCCGCCTACGGCAAGCCGCCCGCGAGGGCGAGGCGGAGATCCTGGTGGCGGCCAACGAGCTCTTCCAGCTCGACCCGAGCCGGGCCGTCTCCACGCAATGAATCCATCGATCCGGGGCAAGCTGGAGCGTCTCTCGGAGCGCTTCGGCGAGGTCGTTGCCTTGCTTGCCGAATCAGAAACCCAATCCGATCAAAACCGCTTCCGCGAGTTGAGTCGGGAGTACGCCCAGCTCGAGCCCCTCATCGCCGCCTTCAACCGATATCGCGCGGCGGAGCTCGACGTCGCGGCTGCCGAGGAGATGCTCGGCGATCCCGAGATGGCCGCGCTTGCGCGCGAGGAGATGGACGAGGCCAACGACCGGCGCGAGCAGCTCGAGCCCGAGGTCTATCGCCTCCTCGTCCCGCCGGATCCGGACGATCAGCGCAACGTCTTTCTCGAGGTCCGCGCCGGTACCGGCGGTGCAGAGGCGGCACTCTTTGCGGGAGACCTCCTGCGGATGTACCTGCGCTATGCCGAGCTGATGCGCTGGCAGGTCGAACCCATTGCCGAGAGCCCCGGCGAGCTCGGCGGTTACAAAGAGGTGATCGTGCGCATCATCGGCAACGGCGTCTTCTCGCGCCTCAAATTCGAGCCCGGCGCGCACCGAGTGCAACGTGTCCCCGAGACCGAGTCTCAAGGCCGCGTCCACACCTCCGCCTGTACTGTCGCCGTCATGCCGGAGG
This sequence comes from Thiocapsa bogorovii, assembly GCF_021228795.1. Classification (NCBI taxonomy): domain Bacteria; kingdom Pseudomonadati; phylum Pseudomonadota; class Gammaproteobacteria; order Chromatiales; family Chromatiaceae; genus Thiocapsa; species Thiocapsa bogorovii. Next base: position 4,578,030 of record NZ_CP089309.1, on the reverse strand, counting down.
CCGATTCGATCGACTCCATCGCGATCAATCCGAGTGAGCTGCGCATCGACACCTATCGTTCCTCGGGCGCAGGCGGACAGCACGTCAACAAGACCGACTCGGCGATCCGCATCACTCACTTACCCTCCGGGATCGTCGTGGAGTGCCAAGAGGAGCGCTCCCAGCATAAGAACCGGGCCAAGGCGATGTCGCTGCTCCAGGCCAAGCTACTCTCGGGCGCCCGCGAGACCCAGGCCTCCGAGCAGGCGCAATCGCGCAAACTCCAGGTCGGCAGCGGCGACCGCTCCGAACGGATCCGAACCTACAACTTCCCGCAGAACCGACTGACCGACCATCGCATCAACCTGACCCTGTACAAGCTCGACGAGATCATGACGGGCCAGCTCGATCAGGTGATCGACCCTCTGCTTCACGAGTATCAGGCCGAAGAGCTGACCGCGATGATGCATGGCTGAAACCGGATCGCACGGGGCCGCATCACAGCGGAACGGTTCGGAAACCGCTGACTCCGACAGGCTTGGCTCGGAGTCGACGACAGGACCCGGCGGGCCAGCGCGCGCGGTCGAGCTCAGCATCGACACCGTCCTGAGGGAGGCAACATCGGCGCTCGCAACCCACTGCGAAGGTGCTCCCCGCTTGGAAGCCGAGCTGCTCTTGAGCGAAGCGACGGGCTGGCCGAGGACGCGTCTCTTCGCCTGGCCCGACCATCCGCTCGCACCTCACGACTACGCCCGCTTCGACGCGCTGCTCGGACGCCGCTTGGCCGGCGAACCCATCGCCTACATCCGCGGTCGCCAGGAGTTCTGGAGCCTGGAGCTCTACGTCACGCCCGCGACCCTGATCCCGCGCCCGGAGACCGAGCTCCTGGTCGAGACCGCGCTCGCGTCTCTCCTCGCCGACGCACCGCTACAGGTCGCCGACCTCGGCACCGGCAGCGGCGCCATCGCTGCCGCCTTGGCCACCGAGCGACCGGCATGGCATCTCTTCGCGACCGATCGCTCGTCCGCCGCGCTCGAGGTCGCGCGCGAGAACCTCCTCCGGACGGCTCTGCGAAACGTGACCCTGCTCAGGGCACACTGGTCGGAGGCATTCGCGCCCGGCAGCCTGGATGCCATCGTGAGCAACCCGCCCTATGTCGCAGCCAGGGATCCGCACCTCGCCCGCGGCGATCTGCGATTCGAACCACGCGAGGCACTCACCCCGGGCGGCGACGGCTTGGATGCCTACCGGGCGATCGCGGCCGACGCATGCCGCTGCCTGCGCCCCCACGGATGGCTGATCCTCGAGCACGGCTACGACCAAGGCAGTGCTATCCGCCGAATCCTCGCCGACGCCGGTCTAAAGGCATCGAGCACCCGCACCGACCTCGCCGGCCACGACCGCCTGACCCTCGCACGCGCGTGATCGTGGCCGCCGGCTTCCAGTTCACAGCTCCCGGAACTCCGTCAGGGACTTACCGCGTGGGCCAAAGGTTTTGACGAGTCGATCGATCGCTTCATCCGCGAGCCGATGTTCGACATGCATCCGAAGCCGTAGCTGCACTGCCCGATGCTGGTGGATTGCAACGCTTAAGGCGCGTTGGAGCCCTGTTGCAGAAAACGGCCACCCATAGCCTCTCGCCGAGAGCTGTGAGCTGAGAGCTGAGAGCTGAGAGCTGAGAGCTGAGCGCTGAGAGCTGAGAGCTGAGAGCTGAGAGCTGAGAGCTGAGAGCTGAGAGCTGAGCGCTGAGAGCTGAGCGCCGGAGGCCGGAAGCCAACGGTCTGCCCATTTCCCGACGCCTTGAATCCGGCTTTAATCGCCAGTATATTAGAATTCAATTATTTTCTGACAGACCAATGACTCATGAAAGCAACCTCGATCCTCCTGATCACGACATTGATGGGATCCACCGCAGTGATCGCCGACACCCCGCCTCTTGCAGTCGACCTCGACGGCAGTTTCGAGAACGAACGCAGCTTCGCGACTCAGGCCGGTCACGACTGGTATCAGCAGCAGCGGCGGATCGCCGCCGAGCTTATGGCGGAGCACATGCTGGCGCGGCTGCACGAGGGATCCGACGAGGTCGTGGCGGAGACCTGCATCCGGGACGACGCCACGCCGTGCGGTGGGTTCGCAAGTGCCGAGTTGGAGCAGATCGCCCACGCCTTGGCGGATCCGCGCATCATCGAGCTCTTGGAGAACAGCGCCTACTACGCTGCGGTCGTCGAGGGGCGCGGATCGGTCGCGAACTGACCGCGTCGCGTCTTCGACAAGACAGGCCGGGTTGCTTTCCAGCAACCCGGCCTTTTTGATCTGTGCGGCGACGGCGCGCCCCTCAAGGGCGCTGGAGCGTCGCACGAATCCAGTCCTCCGCCTCCTCGTTGACCGCTTTCGGAGTCTTGCCCGCGCAATCGATGGGCTCGCCGATGACAACGCGGATCTTGCCGGGGAAACGCCACAGGGATCGGGCGGGCCAGCAGTCACCGGCATTGTGGGCAATCGGAACGACCTGTCGCCCGGCACGACAGGCCAACATCGCCCCTCCGGCGTTGAATCGCGCCACATGACCGGGTGGTTGACGGGTGCCTTCCGGGTAGATAACGACGCTGATCCCCTGGTCGAGCCGCTCCTGCCCCACCCGCAAGATGGTCTTCAATGCCTGCCCCGGCTGGCCTCGGTCGATTGCGATCGGCCGCAGCAGGACGAGCGCCCAACCGAAGAAAGGCACCCAAAGCAGCTCGCGCTTGAGCACCGTCGCCTGTGGCGTGAGAAGCAACTGGAGGTAGAAGGTCTCCCACTGACTTTGGTGATTGGCCAAGACCACCACCGGCTCGCCCCGAGGGAGATTTTCGAACCCGCTGACCTCGATCTCGACACCGTTGAGCTGATGCAGCAGCCACATGGTCGCCCGCGTCCAGAGGTTGACGAACCGGTAGCGCTGCTCGAAAGTTTGGAAAGGGGCCACAGCGACGGATGCTAGGCTGTGAACGATCCCCATCAGGTTGTACAACACGAAGAAGAAAATACTGCGCAGCCGGATACCGAGACCGATCGGAGTCGAGACGCGAGCGTCTCGGTCGGATGAGTCCGGTTGCTCGGGACTCGGCCCCTGCCGGAGCGCGACGTCTGCTTCGGGAAGGTCTCTTTCGGTCATGCGCTGCCCCATGACGGGTTACCTTGGATCCGGCAGGATTCTGCTTTGAGAATTCCGATGCCGCGATTAGCATAAGGATACCATGCACATCTCAGACGCCGACCGCATCAAGTCCCGCGAGATCCCCTTCCAGGAGATCCATCCGGATCCGCATCAGGCGGCGACCGCCGCACGGTTCCTGAAGGATGTGGACGGCATCCTCGGCACGGACCCCGTCGCACCGATCCTTCTCAGGGTCACCTACGACGTGCTCGTCACCCGACTCCAAGAGATCGAAGAGGCCCTGACCGAGCTGGGCCTGCATATCGACAACCGTCTGATTTACCGTGTCAAACGCGCGCTCTATTACTACACGGAAGATACCTTGCGCGCCAACTGCGGCTGTCCCGGCGGAGAAAGCAACTGCACGAAGAAGGTGTTCGCCAAGCGTTACGAGCTCATCGAGCACGGATGTCGGGACGATCGACCGGAGCATTGGCGGCGGTATTTGTAGCCTCCAGCCTCCTCCAGCATGTTGACCGCGGCCAGCACACCGACATCCGCCACCGAGCGCGTCGCACCCGAGGCGAGCGGCTTGATCGCCCGTCAGCGCGCGGTCCGCACGGGACTCCTCGGCCGGCAGCAGGTCCATGCCGACCCCGGCCGGCAGCTGGTGGCCAGTGGCCCGGGGTTCGGAGCCGGCCCCTCGGAATGACCGACGCCGAGCTCCTGCGCTACAGCCGCCAGATCCTGCTGCCTGATGTCGGAATCGAGGGTCAGGAGCGACTCCGGGCGTCCAGGGTACTGGTGGTCGGACTGGGAGGACTGGGCTCTCCCGTCGCGATGTATTTGGCCGCTGCCGGTGTCGGTCGGCTCGTGCTGGCGGATTTCGATGCGGTGGATCTGTCCAACCTACAGCGACAGATTATCCACTCTACCGCACAGATCGGACGGCCCAAGGCAGAGTCTGCCCGCACCGCACTCACCGCGATCAACCCGGACGTGGAGTTGGTCACCGTCAAACGCAGTCTCGTCGAAGAGACGCTCCCGGACATCGTCGCCGACGTGGATCTCGTACTCGATTGCTGCGACAACTTCCAGACGCGATTTGCCGTCAATGCAGCCTGCGTTGCTGCAGGGATCCCGTTGGTCAGCGGCGCCGCGATCAGGCTCGAGGGCCAAGTCACGGCCTTCTCCGGTCAACCCGGCGGACCCTGCTACGAGTGTCTCTATCCGCGCGACGGCGGCATCGACGAGACCTGCTCGGCCAACGGCGTGCTGGCCCCTGTGGTCGGCATCATCGGCAGTATCCAAGCAACCGAGGCAATCAAGATCCTGATCGGACTCGGCGAGCCCTTGTTCGGGCGCCTTCTGTTGCTCGATGCAGCGCTCATGCAATGGCGTAGCCTGCGCTTGCCTTCGGATCCGCAATGCCCGATGTGCTCCATCCAGCCCGCCTGAAAAGAGGTCGATCATGCGGCCTCGACAGCAAGCATCGTCAGCAACACCGAAACAGGGTTTCCACCGCTTTAGCGACTGAACAACCGCAGCCAGTCCATGTGCATCGGGGGCTCATCTCACCGGATAGGCGCACCCGATCCTTTCAAACGAGCCGTCGAACAGGTCACCCGTCTCATGCGCTTCGAAATCAGCCCCGATCAAATCAAAAAGGCCAACATCCCCCACGAACTGTTTCTGACCAACCTGATCGCCAACCACATCCTGCTCGCGGTCGCGATGGGCGGCTTAGCCGGGAGCTTTCCCTGGGTGATGGCCATCATCCCGGCGATCTCCTTCAGCATCCTCGGCTTCACGCTTTGGCGCGCGAAGCGCGGCATCGGCCGCGACGCCTGGTATGTCATGTGTCACTGGCAGGTCTGCGCGAAACGCAGCCGGATCTTTCTGGTGATGCTCAGCGTGCTCCTCACCGCGGTCGTGCTCGGGTGGGTCGGATACACTTACGGAGGGATGATGAAGGAGGCGGTGTGGGCACTGGTGATCGGCGTCGGTATCCTCCCGGTGATGGTCACCGTGCTCGTCTTGATCATTGTGGAGTCCGATGCCCTCTATCACGCCAACCAGGCCAAGCTGCCGGATTGGGTCGTCGCGCGCTTCCCGAACGCCGAGGCACGGGTGATCGAGGACGAGCCGCATTTCACCCATCCCGTACCCTGATCTTCGCGGCCGACCCGGAGCCGTCGGACCGGAGCCGTCGAACCGAATCAGGCAACGCCGGCAAGGGCATAATCGAGCACGATCCCGACAAAGATCGCCATGCCGAAGTAGTTGTTGTTCAGGAATGCCTTGAAACAGGGCGCCGGAGCTCGCTCTCGAATCAACACCTGTTGATAGAGCGCGAGCCCAGACGCGACCGCAAGGCCGCCGAAGAAGAAAAGCCCACGTTCAGCCAGCAGTCCGATCCAGGCCAATAGACCCAGCATCAGGACCTGCAGAAGCCCGATGACCAGGCGATCCCTTTCGCCGAAGAGGATCGCGGTCGACTTGATCCCGATCTTCAGATCGTCCTCGCGATCGACCATGGCGTACTGAGTATCGTAGATCAGCGCCCAAATCAGGGTCGCGACGAACAACAGCCAAGCGTACCCCGGGATCGCTCCGGTCACGGCCGTGAACGCCATCGGGATCGCCCAACCGAAAGCCGCGCCCAAGAACAACTGAGGCACGTGCGTGAAGCGCTTCATGAAAGGATAGATCAGGGTCAGCAGGGCCGCGACCACCGACAGCGCCACCGTCTGCCAGTTCATGAAAAGCACCAGCCCGAACGCGACGAGAGACAGAATCACGAAGACCGCCACCGCCTCTTGCGGAGAGACGACTCCGGTCGCCAACGGCCGTTCGCGGGTGCGCGCGACATGCCCGTCGAAATCCCGATCCGCGAAATCGTTGATCGCACATCCCGCGGAGCGCATCAACACGACCCCGAGTACGAAGACCGTGACCACCTGCCAAGGCGGCTGACCGTCCCCGGCCAGCCACAAGGCCCAAAGCGCCGGCCACATCAAAAGAAAGATGCCGATCGGGCGGTGCAGACGCACCAGCAACAGGTAGGCATGCAGACGCTCGCGCCAGGACGGCGAACGCCGGCTGCCGGTCTTGACCTCGGGAAAGCTCATATCGCCAATCGTCATCCGGACTGATGGGAAGATCGATAATCGCGCCGGATTATCGCACAGGCACAGACGCGAGAAGACGCGCGGTTTAGAATCCGTCCGTCGTGATGCCGCGCAGTCCGGTTCGCCGGCGGTCCACCACCGTGATCAATCCCCCCAACCCGAACACGAGGGATCCATCCCGTGCGCTACTCAACGATCCTGCTCTTGGGCGTGGCTGCGCTCTTGCCTGTACCCGGTGCGACAGGCGCCGCGGAGACGACCGGCGCGGTGCGTCTCTTCACCATTCCGGGAGACGCGCAGCTGTTTGTCGACGGCGAGCGCAAAGGCACCTCGCCGAGCACGGCGCAAGAGACCTTCCTGATCCATCTGCCCCCGGGCGAGTACCGCATCGAGGCCCGTCGCGACGGCTTCGATCCCGCCGAGGAAGATGTCTTCGTCGCCGCCGGAACGGAACAAACCCTCCAGCTCAGCCTCGCCCCTGAGATCGCCATGATCTCGATCCCCGGCGGCTGCTTCATCATGGGCAGCCCGCCCGACGAGCCCGAGCGCGACCCGGACGAGGGCCCGCAGCACGAGGTCTGCGTCCCCGCTTTCGAGATCGGTCAGCGCGAAGTCACCTTCGCCGATTGGGACGCTTGCGTCCTTGATCAGGGCTGCACCAAGCATCCGTCCGACGAGGGCTGGGGCCGCGGCGATCGCCCCGTGATCAACGTCTCCTGGGACGACATCCAGGAATACCTGCGCTGGCTGAATCGCTTGACCGACAAGGGCTACCGACTACCTACCGAGGCGGAATGGGAGTACGCTGCACGCGCCGGCACCACGACGCCCTTCAGCACCGGCACCTGCATCAGTACCGATCAGGCCAACTACGACGGCACCTTCGAGTATGCCGGTTGCGGCAAACCGACCGACGTCAATCTCGGCCGCACGGCGCCGACCGGCAGCTATCCGCCGAACCCGTGGGGCTTGCTCGACATGCACGGCAACGTCAACGAGCTGACTCAAGACTGCTGGAACGGCGGCTTCGAAGGCGCCCCCTCCGACGGCAGCGCGTGGCTTGAGGGGGATTGCACAAAACGGGTCATGCGCAGCGGCTCTTGGTACGGTTATGCCGGGTACATGCGCTCGGCCTACCGTTGCCGCGTCGGTCCCGGCTTCAATCATCGCAGCATCGGGTTCCGTATGGCACGGTCGCCGAACTCCTAAAAGGGATCCGGAACCCAACCTTTGCCTCTGAATCGGATCATTCCAGTGCCGCCGGATCAACAGAACGAAAAGGCGGATGTCGTCCGCACCGAGATCGATCTGCTGCGCGAAGCAGTGACGCGTGACAAGCTCAAGCGTACCCGCCGCCTCCTGAAGGCGATGCATCCCGCGAAGATCGCAAGCCTGTTCGAGGCGCTTACGCCCGAGCAGCGGGTCGCCGCCTGGCATCAGATCGACGAACGGGCCGAGCCGAAAGTGCTGGCGTATCTTCCCGCGCGGTTGCGCGCCCGCCTCCTCCGCGATCTCGATGCCGAGACGCGGCCGATCACCGACCTGCCGGCGGATGCCGTACCCGGCGAAGACGCGAGTCTGGAGGACGAGCCGCAAACCCAGCTGCGCGAGGTGCTCGACGCACTGAACGAGCACAAACTCAAGCGCATCGCTCGGCTGTTTCGAAAGCTGCATCCGGCGCGCATCGCCGGTTTGCTGGAGTCTTTGCCGGCGGCGGAGCGGGCCACGGCCTGGGACATGGTCGACAACGACCGCACCGGAAAGGTCTTGCGCCACCTCCAACAGGAGGTCCGTCGGCGACTCGCCGCGGAGATGGATCTTGATGATCTGGTCGATGCCGCACGCACGCTCGAGCCCGACGATCTGGTCGATCTGATCCAAGATCTACCCGAGTCGACCGGGCGGCAGATCCTCCAAGCCCTGAGCCAACGCGAGCGCGAGCGGTTGGAGTCGATGCTGTCTTATCCCGAAGACAGCGCCGGCGGTCTGATGAACATGGACCAAATCGCGGTGCGTGCCAACATCAAGATCGGTGCCTTGCTGCGGTATTTGCGTCTGTTCGAGGACCTGCCGCCGAACACCGACAAGATCTTTGTGGTCGACCGCAAGAACCACTATCAGGGCATCCTGCGGGTGCGTCGTGTTCTGACCGCACTGCCCGAGGCGTCGGTCGCGGATCTGATGGAGACGGACTTCGAGCCGGTGGCGGTGGACCAGCCAAGCGGCGCGGTGGCCCACCGCTTCGAAGAGCAGGACTTGGTCTCTGCCCCCGTCATCGACGAGAACGGCCTTTTGCTCGGGCGCATCACCATCGACGATGTGGTCGACGTCATCCGCGAACAGGCCGAGCACTCGATGATGGGCATGGCCGGACTGAACGAAGAAACCGACATGTTCGCTCCCGTGTGGACCAGCAGTCGGCGGCGCGCGGTCTGGCTCGGCATCAATCTGGTCACGGCCTTCCTCGCCGCTTGGGTCATCGGAAGGTTCGAGGCCACCTTGGAGCAGGTGGTCGCACTCGCCGTGCTGATGCCCATTGTCGCCAGCATGGGCGGCATCGCCGGCAGTCAAACCTTGACGCTCGTCATCCGCGGACTCGCGACCGGGCAGCTCGGCAGCGGGAACACCCGCATCCTCTTGTTGAAGGAAGCCGGCATCGGCTTATTGAACGGCCTACTCTGGGCGTTGGTCGTGGCGGCCCTGGCGATCCTCTGGTTCGGGAACTGGGCCATCGGCGGCATCATCGGAGTCGCCATTCTTCTGAACCTGATGTGCGCGGCCCTGTCCGGCGTCGCCATCCCGCTGCTCATGCACCGCCTCGGAATCGACCCGGCGCTCGCGGGAGGCGTGGTGCTCACCACGGTGACCGATATCGTCGGCTTTTTCGCCTTTCTGGGACTGGCAACCTTGATTCTCATTTGACCGACCGACGCCTTGCCGGACACCGCGCGGCACACACTCCACGGGCCGTTCAGCTGCCGTATCCCGGAGCTAAACCGCGTCTCCGCTGAGAGCCGTAGATGCACCCAACGTCGAGCTCACGCGAACGTGAGCATCTCGCTCTGGACGCGGTTTAGGTCACAAGGTCGAAGTACCCCTTCAGAACCAACCCGGCCAAGATCAAGCCGATGATGATCATCCAGCCCGTCACCTTGCGCCCGGCCCGGCGTGCCCGCTCGGTCGGCGGCTTGATCAGATACTTGTCGAGCTCGCCGCTCGCCTCGAGCCGCTCGTACTCGAGCGCATGCTCATGCTTGAACTCATCGACCGGCACGGCGCCCGTCGCCATGACGATGTCCATCGGCCACTTCTCCGGGCGGAAATGCACGTTGAAATAGTGCACCGTAAAGAGGAAGACCGCGGCCAGGATCGCCTCCTCGGCATGCACGATGGTTGCGATATTGAACACCCAGCCGGGTAGGAAGGACGCGGTCACGGTGGGGAACCAGAGCATCAGACCGCTCAGACCGATGATCAACATGCCCCAGAAGGGCGCCCAATAATCGAACTTCTCCCAATAGGACCATCGGTCGAACTTGGGCCGCGGGGCAAAGCCCAGGAACCATTTGAACATGGCGCCGATGTCGCGGATGTCCTGCAGGTTGGGCACCATCGACGTCGGACCGAACCAACGGAAGCCCTTGCCCGCCCGCACGATATTCACGACCACGACGATCAGATGACCGAAGAAGACGGTTGCGAAGGTCACGGCCGCAACACGGTGGATCACTGCGGCGACCTTAGGACCGCCGAGCAGATTCATGACGTACTGCGCCCACGCCTGCTCCGCGAAGAGCACCGCGGTGCCGGTGAGGACCAAGGTCATGACGGCAATCGCCAGCACGCCGTGGGCGAGCCGCCAGCCGCCGCTGAAGCGTCTGAAATAGACCTGCGGCGGATTGTCCGGATCCACGCGATAGCCCTTACCCTCCTTGCGCTCCCGCCACTCCCGATAGATCCACAACAGCATGTGGGTCCAGAAGAAGAGGAAGACCGCGATGATCAGGAATTCCATGAAGCGCGCGGCGATCCACATCTCCGGATAGCGCTCGAAATCGTTGGCGTCGCCGTGGGCATGAAAGCCGAGAAATCCCGCCGGCGCGTCCTCGTGGCACTGGCGGCAGGTCTCCAACCGATTGTTCGGATGCACCTTGGACGCCGGGTCGTCGACATCCATGATCCCGTGGCTGCCGTGACAGTCGTAACACTTGGCCGTATGCGTATAACCGAGGCGCACGACCTGCCCGTGATAGGACTTCTCGTAGGTCTCGACCTGCTTCTGATGGCAGCTCCCGCAGTTCTCGGTGATGGCAAGCTTGACCTTGGTCTGTTCAGGCGAATCGATGTTGTGCGGGGTGTGGCAGTCCGAGCAGATCGCGGAGCCGGCGTTCTGTTTCTCGATGACGGCGGCGCCGTGGACGGACGTCGCGTAGGTCTCCTTCTGCTCCTCATGACAGCGACCGCAGACCTCGTGGATTCGGCCGCGATGCTCGGCGCGTGCCGCGCTGCCGACGGTCCCGATGTTGTGGCCATCGTGACAGTCGTAGCAGGTCGCGTTGGTCTTGGACTGGTCCAGCAGATTGGGCCGGGCGTGGACCGAGGCCATGTAGCCGTCGATCTGAGACAGAACAACATCGAGCCGTCGGTATTGCGGATCCGTGCTGCCATATTGAAGCTCGGCCGTTTTGAGGTGACAGGCGATACAGCCGATGCTCTTGGGCAACGGCGTCTCGTGAATCGCCTTCTTGACCGTGTTGTGGCAGCCGACGCAGGGTTGCTTGCCGTGCACGCTGTGCTCGAAGCGCTCGCGATCCACATAGATGTCGATCACGGTGCCGTCGTCCCGCTCGGAGGTCTTCTCGTCCTCGTCGTTGTGGCACTTCAGGCAACGCGCGTTGGGGATCGACGGAAGATCCAGTGCCTCGGCGAGAGTCGGTGGCTTTTCGGCCGGCGGCGAATCGGACCGATCCTTTTCCTCGCTCGCGGCTCCGGCGAGTCCGACCAAGAGCACCAGGCCGAGCACGAGCAACATGGGGAACCAGATGTGGCGGTTGCGCAATCTAGGGGACATCGATGTCCTCGCCGAAACAGGTTGAGATCAAGTGACCGCGATGCGCGAAAACGCTGCGGTCCTCCTGCTGCGGGGCGCGGTGCTGCATTGGCCCGGTCGATGCCGCCGGGATCAGGAATCGACAGGCGGGTTTATACCACCGCCCACGCCGCTCCGACAGAGGCGCATGCTGTGATTCATGAGGCAGACATCAGGCTCGGCGGCAGCCGGCGAGCCCTGCGTGATTCTCGACAGGGTCACATTCCCGGCGCGATTCGCGGCCAATGAGGCGTCACCGAACGGGCGCTGCACTGTACAATCGCATGCGCCGCGAGTTGCATCGCGCGGCCGATCCAGGCCGCGACTCAGGGAGCGTCATGACCGATCGCAATGCCGTCGCCGTGCCGAAGGATCGACCGTTTCGGACGTGTCTTGCTCGCGGCCCGGTATCGGATAACCCTTCCCATCGCCTTTTCCCAAATCCGCCGCCCCGTCTCCCGGATAAGGATGCCGGCGCATTTTCCCCGTGCCCCGAGGAGAGACCTCGCCCCATGACAACGACCCATTCCTCCCGCCCCTGTCAGCGTACCGGCTTGCTGGCCGGTGTCCTGTTGGCCACCGCCCTTGGCTCTCCGGCCTTGGCCGAGAGCGCACCGACCGCGGACAAGGCCCCGACCCCGCCGGCGGTCGTCGTCGCCGCGGTGGAATCGCAACTCGTCGACCACGAAGGGCGATTCATCGGGACCATCCAGGCCATCCAGCAGGTCAATGTCCAGGCCCGCGTGGAGGGCTTTCTGGACCAGGTCGCGTTTGATCAGGGCTTCATGGTGAAGGCCGGGCAGCTCCTGTATCAGATCGATCAAGCGCCCTTCCAGGCCAAACTGGACGCGGCGAAGGCCCAACTGGCCTCGGCGGTGGCGGACTCGGCCAGTGCGAAGGCAGACCTGCTGGACGCCCAGGCCCAGTTCGAGCGCTTTGCCGCCTTGGTCAAGAAAGGCGATACCTCCCAGTCTCAGTTCGACCGCTCCCGGGCACAGCGCGACATGGCGCAGGCGAACGTGGAGAAGGCCCAAGCCGCCGAGCTTCAGGCGCAGGCCGAGATCCAGACCGCTCAAATCAATCTCGGCTACACGACCATCACCAGCCCGATCGACGGACGCATCGGGGCGACCAACTACACCATCGGCAACCTCGTCGGACCGAGCAGCAAGATCCTCGCGACCGTCGTTCAGCTTGATCCGATCCGTGCCGTCTTCTCGATCCCGAGCGCGGACTTCGTGCGCATCAAGGAGCACGCCGGCAAGCCCGGCTCGAGCCTCCAAGACTACGTGCCCGAGCTGCTGCTTCCGACCGGCGCGACCTATGCCGAAAAGGGCCGGCTCGCCTTCGTCGACAACCAAGTCAACGCCAGTACCGGCTCGGTCGCGATCTACGCGGATTTCCCCAACCCCGACGGCATGCTGCTCCCGGGACAGTTCATCACGGCGCTTATCCACACCGCCGAGCAGATGCGCGAACCGGTGATTGCCGCCGGGGCGGTGATCCAGACTAAGAACGGGAAACAGGTCTACGTCTTGGACAAGGACAACCGCGTCGCCCTGCGCACCATCAAGACGAGCGGCCAGGTCGGAACCGCTTTTGCCGTCAGCGCCGGGCTGCGCGAGGGTGAGCTCGTCGTCGTCTCGGGCCTCCAGAAAATCAAGCCGGGGATGGTGGTGACGCCGACCCGCGCCGATGCGCCCGCAGGCACCGCATCGGACAGAACACGCGACGCCGCGGCAACGACACCCTCCGACGCGGCTCCGAGCGGGACATCAGCGGAACCGGCCCCGAGCGCGACCGGCGCGGCCAAGCCGAACGCGACGCCAAACGACAGCACGGATCGGACCACGCCGCAGACGGAGCGCTGAGCATGATCTCCAAGGTCTTCATCGATCGACCGCGCCTTGCGGCCGTGGTCTCCACCGTCATCGTGGTGGCCGGGCTCCTGTCGATCTTCAACATCCCGGTCTCGCAGTATCCAAACATCGTACCGCCGGTCGTGCAGGTCACGGCCAGCTACCCGGGGGCGGACGCCCAGACCATCGCCGACACCGTCGGCAGCCCGATCGAACAGCAGGTCAACGGCGTGGAGGGCATGATCTACATGTCCTCCACCGCCTCCTCCGCAGGCACCTACAACCTGACGGTGACGTTCGAGGTCGGCACCGACCCCAACATCGCCCAGGTCAACACCCAGAACCGGGTCTCCCAAGCCCTCGCGCAGTTGCCGCAGGAAGTCCAGTCGCTCGGCATCACGGTGCAGGCCGAGTCCACCAATCTGCTGCTCTTCATCAACGTCTATTCACCCGACGGCAGCAAGGACCCGATCTTCCTGTCGAACTTCACGACCATCAATATCCAGAACGAGATCGCACGGCTTCCCGGGGTGGGCCAGGCCAGCCTTTTCGGACCGCTCAACTACTCGATGCGCATCTGGCTCCAACCCGAGAAGATGTCGGCACTCGGGATCGCCCCCGGCGACGTGATCGACGCCATTCAGGCCCAGAATCTCCAGGCCGCGCTCGGACAGATCGGCGGGCCGCCCATCGGCGACGATCAGGTCCTGCAATACGCCATCGTCACCCAGGGCCAGTTGGTGCAGCCCAGCGAGTTCGAGCAGATCGTGGTGCGCACCGGAGAGGACGGCGCCATCATTCGGGTCAAGGATGTCGCCCGGGTCGAGTTGGGCGCGCAAGCCTACACCCAGATCTCCTATCTGAACGGCAAGCCCGCGGCGGCCATCGGCATCTACCAGTCGCCGCAGGCCAATGCGCTGGATGTCGCCGAATCGGTGCGCGCCGAGTTGGCCGCACTCAAGGCCCGATTCCCCGCCGGGGTCGAGGCCGAGGTCATCTATGACTCGACCCTCTTCGTGAAGGCGTCGATCCAGGAGATCGTCTTTACGCTCGGGATCACCTCGGTCATCGTGCTCCTGGTGGTCTTTATCTTCCTACAGGATCTGCGCGCGACCATCGTCCCTGCCCTGACCATTCCGGTGTCGCTGATCGGTGTCTTCGTCGTACTGATCGCGGCGGGATTCTCGGCCAACACCATCAGCCTCTTCGCGGTGGTCTTGGCGATCGGCCTGGTCGTCGACGACGCCATCGTGGTCGTGGAGAACGTCCAGCGCCTCATGCTCGAGGAGGGACTGGGCCGGCGCGCGGCCAGCCTCAAGGCCATGGAGCAGGTCACCGGCCCCATCATCTCCACCACGCTCGTGCTCTTCGCCATCTTCGCGCCGGTCGCCTTCCTGCCCGGCATTACCGGAGAGATGTTCCGCCAGTTCGCACTGACCATCTCGGCGGCGGTGGCCATCTCCGCGCTCAATGCCTTGACCCTCTCCCCGGTGCTCTGCTCCCTGTTCCTGCACAAGCCCAAGGAGGCCAAGCGCGGACCCTTCGCCTGGTTCAACGCGGGATTCGACAAGACCCGCAACGGCTATGTGGGGATCGTGCGCATCTTCGCCCGGCGCTCGGCGATCGCGGGCCTGCTGATCGTCCTCATCGGGACCGCGGCGGTGCTGATCCTCGGCCGCCTGCCCACCGGATTCATCCCCAACGAGGACCAGGGCGTCATCTTCGTGGATGTCAGCCTGCCGAGCGGTTCCGCCCTGCCCAGGACCACCGACGTGCTCACCCGCGTCCAGGAGATCGCCGCACGCACCCCGGGCGTCGCCAACGTGATGACCGTCTCGGGTTTCAGCCTGCTGACCAGCGCACCCTCGTCCAACAGCGGAATGGGCGTCATCGTCCTCGACCCTTGGGATCAGCGCGACACGCCGGAACTGAGGATCAAGGGGCTGCTCGGCCGACTCCAAGAGGAGATGAACGCGATCTCCGAGGCCACGGTGTTTCTCTTCCCGCCGCCGCCCATTCCGGGGCTCGGCCAAGCCAGCGGCTTCACCATGCAGCTCGAGGCGCTCGGCGGGCAGTCCCCGATGGAGTTGACCCAGACCATTCAGGGGCTGATCGCGACCGCCCAGCAGGACCCGCGGATCGGCCGGGCCTACTCGTCCTTCAGCGCCGACGTCCCGCAGCTTTACTTGGAGCTCGACCGAACCAAGGCACAGTATATGGACGTGCCGGTCTCCGACGTCTTCAGCACGCTGCAAGCGACCTTCGGCAGCACCTACGTCAACAACTTCACCTATCTCGGACAGACCTACCAGGTCAATGTCCAGGCCGACAAGATCGCCCGCACGACGGTGGACGACTTGGCGGGGGCGTATGTGCGTTCGGCCACCGGCAACATGGTCCCCATCGGCGCGCTGGCGACCATCCGCGAGGATCTGGGCGCGGACCTGATCTTCCGCTACAACGAATTCCTCACCGCGATGATCAGCGGCAGTCCGGCCCCGGGACACTCCGCCGGTGATGCCATGGCCGCCATGCAGGAGGCCGCCAAGAAGGCCCTGCCGGACGGTTACGGCTTCGAATGGACCGCCCTGTCGCTGCAGGAGTCCCAACAGAGTGCAAGCTCGGAGATCGCCGTCTTCGGCTTGGCGGTCCTGTTCGGCTATCTGTTCCTGGTCGCCCTATACGAGAGTTGGTCCATCCCCTTCGCCGTCTTGACCTCGGTGGCCGTGGCCATCCTGGGTGCAGGTGTGACGCTCTGGCTCGCCAAGCTCGACAACGACCTCTACACCCAGATCGGTCTGGTCCTGCTGATCGGACTCGCCGCCAAGAACGCCATCCTGATCGTAGAGTTCGCCAAGGAACAGCGCGAGGCCGGCAAAAGCCTACTGGATGCGGCCCTCATCGCCGCGCACATGCGCTTTCGCGCCGTGCTCATGACCGCCCTCGCCTTCATCATCGGCCTCATGCCGCTGGTGCTCGCCACCGGCGCCGGCGCCAACGCACGCATCCACTTGGGCTCCACCGTGCTCGGCGGCATGCTCTTCGCCGTGATCTTCGGCATCCTGCTCATCCCCGCGCTCTACGTCATGTTCCAGTGGCTCGGCGAGAAAGGGGGGGCCTGGCTACAGTCGAAACCGGAGGATGAGGACGAAAACACCGGTGCGGAGCCGCCGGCCGAGGCCAAGGCCACTGAGGCGGGCAGATAGGCGCTCACCCCGTCGCCGACTGATCCACCGTCGGCGACAGGCTCAAGGCGGGCGTGTCGAGATTGTCGGGAGGATTCCGGATCGAAGGAGTTGAACTGCCGGATCCAGTGCAGCACGGCAGATATGTCAAGACCGTTCGTTGTCGTTGCGTTGTCGTCATCGACCATCGATGCGATGACGACAACGAAAATGATCTCGGACGGTGTCGGAATCTCTGCACCGCTCCACTAGGATGCTACACTTGTTCAAGTTCCTGAACAGGTTTAATGCCATGAAAGTCGTCACCTACTCCCATGCGCGCAACGCCCTGAAATCCGTGCTGGATGATGTCGTTCGAGATGCCGACGTGACCATTATCAGCCGTCGAGATGCCGAAGGCGATGCCGTGGTGATGTCCCTCGACCACTACAACAACCTGGTAGAGACCCTGCATCTTCTCTCGACACCCGCCAATGCCGAGGCATTGGCCCGCGCGATTCGGCAGGATCAGGCGGGAGAGGCCCAGCCGCGAACCTTGTTCGACGCGGACGGCGGTTGATCGTGCGCAGGATCCGCTTCGTCCCCGACGCGTGGGATGCTTACCTCTATTGGCAGCAACAAGACCGAAGAACGCTGAAACGGATCAATACTCTAATCACGGACGCCGCTCGCGAGCCGTTCGCCGGGATCGGCAAGCCCGAGCCCCTGCGCGGCAATCTTTCAGGCTACTGGTCGCGCCGCATCGACGACACGCATCGCCTGGTCTACCGCGCGACCGACACCGAGCTGGTCATCATCGCCTGTCGTTTTCATTACGACGGCTGAACCAGCGAACGACCTCGGCCGTTGACCCGTCAAACCTGACTTTCGCCGGAGGACCGAGTCATGAAGCACCGGCCGGGCGCACTGAGCGTCCTGATGGCGGCCGTGATTGGAGGCTGCGCTCATGGGCCTGGCGCCGGGGTTTGGGTCGGGACCGAGATCCAGATTCCGGAGCCGATCGAGATCTCGGCGGGTTCGGCGCGCGCGTGGTTCCAAGGCGGCCGTCAGGTGTCGGGCGTCGACCGATTCGAGCCCTATTGCGAGCTGGAGATCGATACGGTTTCGGAGTCACCCCAATGGAGCAGCACCGGCAACTTCCGAGTCATCGGCGAGCGGTACAGTCTGCTGCGGGATCCCATCACACGAATCCCGACATTCATCACAGGCTTCAATTGCTCGGACCCCTTGTTTCAGGAATCCATCTGGCGCCTCGACGGCACTGCCGGCTCCAATCTGCACTCCTTGCGTTGTGTCGTGGCCTACTTCGACTGCCGGATCGGACCTCCCGTGACGCTACCACAGGCGCAGGCCGTCGTGGGGCCCCGGATCCGGCTGTTTGACGGGCCAGGTTCCGCCAGGTCGCTCGGCAGCGCGACGGACCCTCGTTCCGATCGAAGCGGTCGAGATTGAAATCCCGACTGAAAGCATCGGACACGGAACTTAGACACTAAAGACACTAAAGGTCAGGCACCAGCCAGATCCTTCCGGTCAAGAATGTTGATCTCAAGGGCCTTCAGGTGATGCAGTGTTTCGTGGATGATGCAATGATCGGCGACGCGCTCAACCGCCGCATGACGGTCTCCGCACTCTCCATGAGGGAGCTTCACGTCGACCCGGAAATCGGTCAAAAAGGCCGGCTTGTCCGTCTTCTCGAAGGCAGTCTCGACCGTCAGCTCGCTGGTATCGATCCCTTGTTGCTCGCAGTAATGGGCAACGAAGGCCGCAACGCAGGCACCGAGCGACACCACGAACAGATCGGGCGGCGCCGGGGCACGTCCCTTGCCGCCCATGGGCGGGGTGACATCGGTGACGATCCGCTGCCCTCCCACCTCCGTCTCGAACAACATACCACCCTGATAGCGCGTTATCGCGACTGGCATGATGACGTCTCCTGTGATTGCACCTCGCCATGGGTGACGGAGGCTTGCCCGTCGCCCCCATAAGAAAGCATAGTGCGAGCAGGGTAGTTGGCAAGGCGACCAACTCTGATAAGCCTCCACGGAGAAGGACGTCGACCATCGTTGCCGGTCAAACCGTCTCGTGAAATCCGCTCCGCGGTGTCACGGATCTGTCGGCGCTCCGCGCCCCGACCGCCAAGCGTCGAAGCGACCATGGCGGCAGGGTCGACACCTCCGATCCAAACCGACATCGGACCTTAAGCTCACCCTCCGTCACGCAGCCCGAGCTCCAATAGAAGCTGCCGCCCCGAGGCCGTCAACCGATACCGCTGCTTGGGGCTTTTCGGTGTCTCCGGACGTGTCAGCTCAAGCCATCCACCGTCAAGCGCAGGGTGCAAATAGTCGTAGAGAAAGGTCGGCCGATGCGACAACCCCATGAGCGCCATCAGCGTCTTGGCCGAGTAGTCGCCCTCACCCATCCGCGCCAACAGGTTCAGAACTTGTTCGGTAGCTTGTTCGGTGCCTTGTTCGGTCGAGGCGGACATCACTGCCTCCCGAATCACCCCGAGCATGAACTCGACGAACAAGGTCGACGCACCCTCATCGTTGCTGTCAGCTAGCGCTCGGTAGTAGTCCTGTTGATGCGCATGAATGATGCTCTCGACGGGCAGGTCGGCGAACAACCGATTCCACCGGCTCAAGATCACGGTCTGCCATAAGCGGCCCAGCCGTCCGTTACCGTCTTCGAACGGGTGGATAAACTCAAACTCGTAGTGAAAGACACAACTGGCGATGAGCGGATGGACCTCAGCCCTGCTCAGCCAGGCCAGAAGCTCCCCCATCAAGATCGCCACGCGATCGGCCGGTGGCGCCATGTGAACAACCTGATCGCCCGACATCACGCCGACACCCCGATGTCGATAGGCACCTGGATGCCCCACCAAACCCCTCATCAGAAGGGCATGGGCCACGAGCAGATCCTCCTCGCTCGCCGGATTCCAAGACGGAAAATGCTCGTAGGCCAGGAGCGCGTTCCTGACCTCTTGGATCTCGCGAGGCGGCGCAATCACAGGCTTGCCTTCCAGGATCGCGGTGATCTGCTGCTCACTCAGGGTGTTGCCCTCGATCGCCAATGACCCATGAATGGTCCGAGTCCGGTTGACGCGCCGCAGGGGCAGTGCACCGGCTGACTCGGTCGCCACGGCGGAGCGCCCCAGATCTCGGCGACATCAGCGACGATGTCCAGGGTAATTACGAAAGGCGGCGAGGAGGTTCTGGTCACTGGTCAAAGACCAGCGTTAGGAGCTATGCCACGTCTACAGACAGTTGTTTGCAGCCGGACCTACCTGGTCTGCCGCCGCGCCCCAAAGACTCTTGATCGCGGCCACCGTGATCTTCCTCATGCCGGAGGTACTGTCGGCGATTAACCATGTCGAAGCGCGTGCCTCTGTCAACTGAGGCCGCGGAGGGCGCGTACCACCGAAGCGATCGAAAAAGGCGGGATGGACCAAACTGACCGACGACGGCATCGAATATTGTGGAGCGCAGCCAGACCATCACGGTGGAGCGTTGATGCTTATGCATTATGCCGCGTTCTTGAATTCCTCGACGTAGCCACGCAACTCGGGCGGAACAGCGCCTTGCTCGCGCATCCGACGAGCTATTTCTGCACGTCTTTCATCGAAGCGGATTCCGGTTCGATGGCTAACGTATTTGAGAGCGGCCTTGCCGTCCAGCATGCGGACGAGGCGCTCCCAACGATTTAACGCGGGAGCCGTGGGAGCATCAAATCGATCGATGCGTTTACGATGATCCAGGAGAACGGCCGCAGCGTTGGTAACCCCTTGCTTCGCCAGAAACTGCTGTAATTCACCTGTGAGGGCTGCGCCAATACGCATCGGGTTGCACCCGAATCCGACCGCCGGGGAGGGCACATTGGCTGCAATAGCAGCGACGGTTGTGGCGGACCTATCTTTTAACTCGTCGGCGCAATTCAGGCAGAATGCCGTTGCCGAGTCCACCGTGTGCGTCGAAATCATCCTCGTGTCGTTGGCCACCGTAGCCATGGCGTCCGGGTCCAGCAGGTAGTTCTCAAGCTCCCAACGCAACAGGACACGAATGTTGTCGCCGTAGGGGCGAGCCGAGAGAAACTCCACATCCTGGTCCTGCCACCACAGGGGCCATTTGTGATCATTTAGGAGCACGTCTCGATCCACAAGGCCGAATGCGTTAATCCCATTAACCCTAGCCTGCTCGACCAGATCAATGACAGCTTTGCAGCCGCCTCCACCAGTCCCCTGTTCGTAAGTATCGGCGGGCTGGAAGAAGACCTCTTGACCTTCATCAAAAAACCAACGCTTGGCGACAATCTGGAAGTCCTCCTCAGACTCCAGAAAGACCACCGCCCCGCCGCGCTGCTTGAGGACCAACTGATCCGACTGCTTCATCTTGAATCCGCTCATGCCCCCGCCTTGCCTGCTAGCGCAGGTCTTCCTCGATTATCCAGCCGCCCTTTATCAAGCCTTCCTCGCGGATATCCATCGGGAAAGCCTCAAGAATCTCGACCGAGTGAGTTGCTGCGATGACCGTTGTGCCAGGCTGCTGACGGACCTGGGCCTTCATCAGATTCAGAGCCTTATGTTGCCAGCGTACATGCAGGTGGACATCAAGCTCGTCCACCAGAATCCAGGTATTGCGGGTACCGTGGGCGCCGATACGCAGAAAGAGCTGGACTAGGTTCTTTTCTCCACTGGAGAGCCGGTCCAGACGGTGGGTTTGCCCCCCGCTATGGACGACCGCCTCGGGCGGAACCCGGCGAATCTCAGCTGCCAGGAACTTATCCGGAGACGCCCCGAAAACCGTTTCATTCACCGTCTTCACCGCGCTGTCATAGCTGCCATTGTTCAACCACATCAGCCAGACGAGCAGGTTATCCAAAGAAGCGGTCCAGTGCGTCCCATGGGCGGCAAACTCCTGAGCTGAACGGTAACCCCAGTGTTCGGGCTGGATTATCGGCCGTTCATCGAGCCCAAGCACTGGCGGAATATCCCGGTAGGCGGGGAAAAGCAGGGCCGTAGGCAGACTCAAAGTAGAGTTAGCGTAGCCCTCCGGTGCTAGCCGGGTTGCGTCGATCAACGTATGCCGAAGGTCTTGAACAAGATCGTCCCGAGGATCGACCTCCACCAGGCGCCCACGCGCCCGTTGCCTGAATCCGGTTCGATGCCAGTCCTGCGCCCCGTAACGCTTGAGATCCGAGTCATCCCAGACCTTGAGGAAGGTCTCCTCGCCAATGGCGCCTGCCAGCAGTGAAAGAACGATGCGACGGTCGCTACCCTGCCAATAGACCCGGGTCAGCACATCAAGCTGGACCCGCCCCTGACCCTCATCCACGTCCTCCTGCCCGAACCGATGTGGATCGGCCTCGCCCAGTTGGCGCATCAGCAGTGCCATACAATCCAGCACCGTTGTCTTGCCCCGTCCATTCTCTGACATCAAAAGGAAGATGTTGCAGGGGCGGTCCTGCTCGTCGGTGAAGTCAATCTCGTAGGGCGTGCCCTGAAAGGGACCGACCCGGTCCAGGGTTAACCAGAGTGGTTGAAACTCGTAAACGGTCATGTCGCTCATTGGGTCCTCCCGCGGACGCTTTGCAGACAAATCCGGATGTCGTCGCTTCCAACCCTCACTCCATGGGCGCGGCGGGCCGCGGCGCCGGCCTGGGGCCGCAGCAGCATATCGCCGGCGCCGAGCAGTTTTTCTGCACCGGTTTCGTCGAGGATGATCTTCGACTCGGCAGCGGTACGGACGGAAAGCGCGATACGACCCGGTACGTTGCTGCGCAAAAGGCCGCTAAAGGTCTCGGCGTCCGGGCGCTGGGTGGCGAGTACCAGATGAATGCCGGCGGCCCGCGCCTTCTGGGTCAGGCGTATCAGGGGCGACTCGACCTCGCGGGACTGGAACAGCAGATCCGCCATTTCCTCGACCACCACGACCACGTAGGGCAGGTCGATTCGTCCCTGCTCGCGACCTTCGGCAAGGTTCGCGACCCCGTGCTGGCGCAAAAGAACAGTCCTGCGCTCCATTTCATCCACCAAGTCATCCAGCGCCTCCAAGATTTCGCCTATATTCTCCAGGGGCTTCCCGCCCATCAAGTGTGGGAAGGCCGCGTAGTGGGCGAGTTCGACCCGTTTTGGGTCGATCAGAGTGAGATGAAGATCCTGCGGCCCCAGCCGCCAGAGGAGGGACAGAAGCAGGGCGTGCAAACAGACGCTCTTGCCGCTGCCCGTCGTCCCGCCCACCAGCAGGTGAGGCGCTGCGGCCAAGTCGAAGTGCACCGGCGCCCCCAGTACGTCCACGCCGGGCCAGACCGTAAGGATCGGCACATCCGTCGCCTGTGTTGCCCAATCCCGGAGCCGGGTGCCGGGCACCGTGTGCCAGGTCTCCCGCGGGCGAGGCACGTCCAGGGCCAGCACCCGGGCCTCGCGCTCCCGGTCCTCGTCTTCTTGCAGGAGTATGCCTTGGCGCGTGGACAGACCCAGGTGAAGACCGAGCTTATCGAGACCTCGCTTGACCCGGTCGTAGTGATTGACATCGTCCAGATAAACCCGGTAGCGGCTGATACGCGGCCCATCTTCGACACCGCGGATCTGGGCCGAGACGCCGATCTCGCGAAGGCCAGCGAGGATCTCCTGCCCTAGGTCCGCGCGCGGCGGACGGGGCACCGCACCAACAAACAGCTCGTGGTAAAGGAAACCGTGGAAGTCGTGGCCCGGGCGCCAGGTGGTGCGAATTTCCTGTAAGCCCCGGCGGACGTGGCGTTGCAGGTAATTACGGTAGCGCCGCTCCGACTCATCCCCTTGGAACATGTCCTCGCCGTGGTAGACGCTCAGCAGCGCGCGCATCGCCAGATCATAGTCCTGACGGCCCTCCTCGTCCGCCGGGAGCCCAGCGCCCGTGATCCGGGCCAGGGCATATTCGCTGCCGCCCAAGCCGCTGCCGTCCAGATCCTCCGCGGGCGGGGTGGGGATCTGTAGCGACCGTGCCAGGGCAATGCGCAGGACGCGCAGTTTCGGGGCGCGCGGTGTGCCCAGCCCATGAAGGAGGACGTCCTCAATGGTCTGCTCGTCGCGGGCATCGGTATAGAGATCAGCCATGGGTCAAATCCCCTGGATCAGCTCGGCCATAGTCACCGGTTCGGGAACCGTGTGCTCGCCGTCGGGATTGGTCAGGCGGTAGGCACGGTAGACATGCCCGGCAATGAGTTGGAGTTTGCGGGCATCGAGTTCCGCGTCCGTGGGCAAGACGATGACCTGGGCCGCGGCATTGGGGTAGTAGTGGCGTAGGATGGCCTCTTGGTGGGCCAGGTCGATACGGGCCAGGGGGGTGTCGACCACCAATGGAACCTGCTTTCCGGAGACCTCGCTGAGCGCCCACAACAGTGCGGTTGCCATAAGCTGTTTCATGCCAGCAGATAGGCTACCCATGCCGATTGGCCGTCCATCCCGATCCAGGTAGCGCAGCCCGAAGTCCTCGTCCACCGCTACTTGGTCGATGAGGTGGTGGGAGGTCATCAGCACCCGAAAGTGGCGGTTGATTGCCGCCTCCAATTCCTCCCGTTGAGCCTGCTTGCGAGCACTCTTGAGGTCAGCGAATAGACCTCCCAAGCGGCGGGCAGTGGCGATCTTGTCCTCCGTGACTTGATTCTTACCGATCTTGGTCTTGGTCTGCTCCGCACGGCTGCGGGCCTCGGCTAGCCTCCGTTGCAGGCCGGCGGATTCCGACTCGATTTCTGTGTTCCGTTTCTTCTTGCTGTCCAGGCCACGCTCCAACTCATCTCGCTCCGCCACATACCGGTCATAGCGCGCCCGCTCCTCGTCAGAGAGCGCCCCCACGTTCAGCAAATCGGCCTCCAACTGACGCAACTCGGCGGTGAATCCTTGCAGGCGGCGCAGATCCTCCGCCCGGGCCGAGCGAAGTGCGTCGGCTTGGGCGTAGGGGGCGAGCTGGTCCCGGGAGGCGGAGGCCGCTTGTGGATCTGGCGCGAAAGAAGGGTCCATGGTATCGCCGGTCGCTTCCGCCTCTTGCTCCAGGAGACGGACCAACTTGTAGCGATAATAGGCCCGCTGACCGTCGCGGATGTCGGGGTCCGGGAACTCGGGCAGATCGAAAAGTCGCCCTGGCAAAACTTCTAGAAGTGATTCCAAGACTCGGGTCCGGGAATTGGCGTCGCTGCCAAGGACTCGGTCCAGCCGTTCCAGTGCCCCCCCGATCAGGGACGGATTGACCAGGAGCGCGATGTCCCGCGGGATCTGGGCCGAGATCCGGTCCAGCGCCTCGGCCCGCTGGGCCTGAATGCGTTCACGGGTCTCTTTGAGCTGCGCCTCGTCGTGGCGGTGGACGAAGCTACTCAGTCCTTCGATGCGGCGGCGGATGCGGCGCAGCGCGTCCGTGTCGCCCTCGATCTCCTCTTCCAGGTTGGCCCGCTTCCCGTCCAGGGCCGCAAGTTCAGCCTCGATCCCGCGGGCTTCCCCCTCAAGACGCTCCAGGTCTGCCCGGGCTTGCGGGTCCAGGTCGTTATGCTCCCAGCGGCTTATGGCTTGGGTTAGCGTCGCCCGCAGCGCCTCGATGGCACCGATCCCTAGGAGACGCTCCATCTGGCGCTGCTGTACGTCCCGGTTGGCCTCCGCCAACTCCTGGATCTGCTCGCCGTCGAACAGGAAAAAATACACGTAATCCCGTGGCAAGCGACGGTCGAGAAACTCCTGAGCCGCCTCGTCCGTGAAGGTCTCGGCGGCGGTCGTGACGGTCAGAGACTCCTCGCCGTCCCAACTCCCACCCTCAATGCGCCAGCTCCGCTCCGCAGTGACCTGGCCGCTGTCCTCGCCCCAGATCAGTCGAACAGCGCAGCGGGTCTTACCCTCGCCGCGCGCCCGTCGGTTCATGATGCCCCACCAGTCGTCACCGGCACCCACCACGTATTGCTTGACCGTGGGCATACGCGAGCGCTGGACCGCGCGCCGCAACGGCTCGTAATGGACGCCGGTAAAGAGGAGCTTAAGTCCGTTGAGCAGGCTGGTCTTGCCGAAGCCGTTGCGGCCCATGATCAGGCAGACGTTGCGGCCGGGCTCGGGGGCGCTCAGGTCGATGTCCTGATCCCCGTAATAGGAAAACAGGTTGGTGAGTCGGATGTTCTCGAAGATCATGGGGCCGGCTCGGTCCTGTCGGCCTGCCGGACGGCGTTCTCAACGACCTTGATCACATCGTCCAGGAGCTGCTGATGACTGCTGGGGCTGTCGAGGGACAGGTAACGCTCGGTGACCAGGCTATAAAGGTCCGTGGCCCAGATGCTCTGGACCTCGAACCTGGGGGCCAAATCCTCGATGAGCGCGAGGTCCCTGGATAGATCTTCTGACGTGAGGCTCAAGGCTCCAACCTCCCTTCCGTACTCTCTGGCGATGGCCAATGCGCTGTCAGTGACGTCGAACTTCTCGGTCCACTGTTGCTGGATGTAAGCGATCTCTGCGTCTTCGATCAGTCGGCGACCGACGGTGTTCTCAAGTTCCAAGAGTCGCCGCAGGATCAGTTTGCGGGTTTCCGAACTGAAGGGGCCGGGGCCGATGGACTCGTTGCGACGGATGCCGTCGCGCTTGCTGTGGTCTTCACGAATCGCTTTGAGCCAGTTGCGGAATTCATTCAGGGGCTGCATCCAGGCCGCGCCCGAGTCGATGAACCCGCGCATCGACTTGTCCTCTTTGACCACGGTGCAGGTCCAGCACCCGAATCGGCTTCCCCCGCACGAGGGCGTGTTGAGGTCCAAGACCACCGGGCACTCGCCGCCGCTCGCCTGCCGGTAGAGGTCGAGCATGAAGTCGTGGGTACCGCCCCAGGGCGGCGGGTTATGGGTAAAGAGATACTCCCAAACCTGGTCCGTCGACCAGTCCGCGATCGGTGTCATCACCAGGGCATCCGGGATCTCGCCGTGCGGATTTAGGCCGCGGCTGTTGGTGGCCCGACTTTCCATCCGATGTGCGCGGCTAGCGCTTTCATCCAAACGGGTTCCCAGGAGGAGAACGACTCCGCCGTGGTCCCGCACAATGCCGTCGATCACGGCCCGTGAGGGTTTGATCTTCATCTTGGTCGTGCACCACCGGAACCAGCGCGTCGGCGACGGGTAACCCTTGCC
Organism: Thiocapsa bogorovii; assembly: GCF_021228795.1. Lineage (NCBI taxonomy): Bacteria > Pseudomonadati > Pseudomonadota > Gammaproteobacteria > Chromatiales > Chromatiaceae > Thiocapsa > Thiocapsa bogorovii. Next base: position 4,551,532 of record NZ_CP089309.1, on the reverse strand, counting down.
GATCAGATTTCCCCAAAAGCTCTGCTCAGGCGCAGGCTGAACCCGGTGCACATACACGGGAATACCGTTGGCTCGCGCATGTCCGGCTAACCGCGCCAGGCGATCGGCGAGATACTCCTCGACGTTGGGTGCTTCGACACGCGTGTCGGACGCGACGACGTATATCGGCTTCTGCGCCCCTGCGCCGAGCTTAAGGACCAAGTCGTAGACCAACTGAAGGACCAGCGTCGAGTCCTTTCCGCCGGAGTATGCGACCACCCACGGGCGCTCATCGGCGAAATAGTGCCCATGAAGTAAGTCCTCGGTTTCCTCGACGTGCTCGTCGACCAGAACCCGATCCGATCTTAAGTTCATTGGGGCGTGCATTAATGCTCATCCTCGGATCTTGCAGTGTCAGGTGATTTTACTCAGGAATCGGCTAGACGAGTTGAGGTTTCGCCCGCGTCCGTAACTCAACTCAATCAACTCATGTCAGACGAGGCGTTCGCACTGCCCTCAATGCATCGACTCCGCAGGCATAACCGCTGGTGGATAACCGCATGGCGAGCTTGATCTCCAACAGTCCGGAAGCGGCGAGCCAGGCCAAGGCGTTGAGGCGGTCCTTGATTAGAGCGTCTTCGATCTCCGCCAGGCTGCGGGCGGCGATGGTGCGTAGAACGGCCGCGGGGTTCTCTTGGGCACGCTCCAGGGCAGCGCAGTCGTCGGGCCCCAGGTGCGGGGAGACGACCAGGCGCATGTGTCCGCGCCGAAGCGCCAGACTTGCGACTCCGCGGGCAGCGAGGGCGAGCCCGGCGCTGGTGAAGTAGCCCGCCGCGCGGCGGTAGAGCACTGCGGTTTCGAGACAGGGGACGAAGAAGTCGTGCACCAGGTCGTCGCGACCAGTGCGGTAGGTGAGCTTGAGCGGGATGTGCGTCAGGTTCGGCACCGGGGATCCGGGATGCATCCGGTGAAGCCGTCATGATCCGGGCGCCGATGCAGCAGGACGCGCTGAACCCGTCGCCCGCGCCTTCGCTGCCGCCGTGCGATGCACGATATGGAGACAGGCCATGATCGGGTGGCCACAGGGTTTTCGTTTTCGGGGCCATCGCAGTTCCATCCGCTCTTGAACAGCCGCCGGCTCGGCTTGGGTCGATGGGCATTGTGCCAAACTTCGTCCTCGGGTGCAGTCAATTGATGCGATCCGGAACGGGCGGTAGGATCATGGGGTGCGGTATGCGTACTGGGTTTGGCCGGGCGCAATCGGTCGCAGCGTGGTCATCTGCACACGGCGCCGACCTGACGGCCGCCGAGTCGACTGCAAGTCGACGATCCCGGGGTTGGGAGACGAACCGAGCGGACACGATTTGTAAACACGGGTTCGGCGCCTTAGACTCGCCCCATGCGCCATCCCATTGATCCCAGAGTCGACTGCGTCTTCAAGGCCCTGCTCGGCTCCGAGGACAACCGCCCCCTGTTGATCCACTTTCTTAACGCCGTGCTGGTCGACGATCTGCCCGCTCCGATCACAGAGGTCGAGACCCTCAATCCGTACAACGAGCGCGAGGCCTTTTCCGACAAATTTGCGTCCGCACAGGTCGAAATCGAGCGTGAACGTTGGCTAAAATTCTTCAAGGAAGCCGAGCGCTTCAATGAGGCTACGCTGCCCGACTGGATGCACACCGCCGAGATGAGGCAAGCCATGAGTACCTTGAACGCCTTCTCCGAGAAAGAGCGCGCCTATCACGCCTATCAGGCGCGTCAGGAATTCCTGCGTCAGCAGCGGGGGATCCAACGTGAGCTCGACAAGGCGCGGGCTGCAAAGGAAGCAGAGCGACGGGCCAAGGAAGCCGCACTCCAAGCCAAGGAAGCTGCCCTCGCCGAGGTCGAACGTCTCAAAGCGCTGCTGAAACAGAAGGATGTTTAGCGTTCAACCTCGACGCCAGGCTTTCGTTACGCACGGCTGACGAGGTCGCGGCCCTTGACGCGGCGCGGCGAGTGTTCGTGACCCGGGCCGTCGTGGCACGTGGCGCAGAGCGCCACGGGGCATGCGTGACACCGCGGAGCGGGTGCCACGAGCTCACTTCGAGATCAGGTCCACATGGGGCATGGCGGTGATTCCGTCCCGAGCACACGGGACGCCGACGGAGCGCGGCGTTGGCGGGCGGCGAGGATCGCGTCTCTCAAGACCGAGCCATCGCCGGATCGGCGCGCTGCCACCACGCGGGTAGATCTGCGATCGAGTCGATGACACCGTCCGGGCGGATCTCCGTGTCGAGATCCGCGGGGCGGAACTTGCCGGTGCGCACCAACAGGGTCTTGAGTCCGGCGGCCTGCGCGCCGGCGATGTCGCTGCGGATGTCGTCGCCGATCATCAGGGTGTCGGCGGCGCTGCTCCCCAGGGCGGTCAGCGCCGCCTCGAAGAAGGGTCGGGCAGGCTTGCCCAGCACGATCGGCTCGACGCCCGTGGCGTGCTTGAGGGCCGCGACAAAGGGGGCGGTGTCCAGGCGCAGACCGTCCGGGGCGCGCCAGTAGCGGGTCATACCGAGCGCGATCAGCTGCGGGCTGGGCTCGGCCATCAGGAGACGGAAGGCGCGATTGAGCGTCGCATAGTCCCAATCCTCGCCCAGGTCGCCGAGGATCACCGCCTCGGCACCCTCCTCGGCGTCCGGCGGGAGAGGGGTCACGCCGGTGAAGTCGGCCCGAGTGGCCGGATTCACGAACAGCGCCACCCGCGAGAGGCCGCGCTCGGCGAGCCATGCGCTCGCCGCCAGAGGCGGCGTGAGGATCTCGTCCGCCTCCACGGCGATGCCGAGCCGCGCGAGCTTGTCCACGATAGCCGCACGGGGTCGAGAGGTGGTATTGGTCACGTACAGGTGCGGAATCGCGCGGCGTCGGACCCAGGCAATGGCCTGATCGGCCTTCTGAATCGGCTCATCGCCCTGATACAAGACACCATCGAGATCGATCAGAATCGCGTTCATCGGGATAGCCTCCACGAACGAGCTTGTCCATGAATCTATGGCCTCGGATGACGCGTTTTACACCCCGGGCGCCGTCGATCATCCCGGATCCGGTCGATATTGAAGTTTAGCCTGCGGCACGAGAGAAGGGCCTTTGGCCGCTTCTCGTCGATGCGAACGAATTGGGTCATTGACGGGTCGAAGCCGGGCACAAGCTTTGGCCGAAGTTCCCGCGAGCCTGGCATCCAGCCGGCGTCTCGCCTTTCACTGGAGGAGCATCCGATGTCCGAAAAACCCGTCGCCGTCGTCACCGGTGCGAATCGCGGCCTGGGACTCGAGACCAGCCGTCGACTGGCGGCCATGGGCTATACCGTGATCCTTACGGCACGACGTGAGGCGGAAGGCCGCGCTGCCGCGCAGGCTCTGGCGGATGCCGGCCACGATGTCCGCTTCCAGCCTCTGGACGTGACCGACGAGGCGTCGATTCAGGCCCTGGTCGAGACCGTTCGCGGGATCGGCCGGCTGGACGTCCTGGTCAACAACGCCGGGATCGTCCCCGATCCGAAGCCCGGAACAGAGGAGGCCAGCGTCTTTCGCGCGAACCTGGAGACGGTGCGCCGCGGTATGGAGACCAACGCCCTGGCGCCGCTGCGGCTCTGCCAGGTGCTGATCCCCTTGATGGAAGGCCGAGGTCGCGTGGTCAATGTCTCGTCCGGCATGGGCCAGCTCGACGAGATGAACGGCTGCTGCCCGGGCTATCGGCTCTCCAAGGTCTCGCTCAATGCGCTCACCCGGATCTTCGCCGACGAATTGCGTGATACCGGAATCAAGGTCAACGCTGTCTGTCCGGGCTGGGTCCGTACGAACCTGGGCGGCGAACGGGCACCCTTGTCGGTGGAGGAAGGCGCGGAGGGCATCGTCTGGGCGGCTACGCTCCCGGATGGCGGTCCGAGCGGCGGCTTTTTCCGACATGGAGAGCCGATCCCCTGGTAGCCCGCGCTCGGTGACCTGGGTGTTCGGCGACCCGAGCAGTCGAAAATACCGCGAACGGCACGGCTCGCGTTTACCTCGAGAGACGGAAGGCGCGGGCTGATCCGAGGCGAGCAACCGACCAAACGACCGTCCCGAGCAGGATCTTGCAGCCGTCCACATACCGTTGTATCGTCGCGTCATGAGCTCAAGCGTTGCACTCTATGAAGCCCTCACCACGGCACCCGACGACCGCACCCGTGCGCGCGTCATCGCCGAGGCGTTCGAGCGTCTTGAGGAACGCTACCCGCACCTGCCTGACTTAGCCACCCAAGGCCATGTCCGCGAGGCCGAGCTGCGGCTGCAGAAAGAGATCGAGCAGGTCAGAGCCGATCTGCGCGCCACCGAGCTTCGGCTGCAAGGTGATATCGAACAAGTCCGTGCCGAGTTGAAGATCGACATCGAACATCTCCGCGCCGAGCTCAAGGCCGACATCGAACACCTCCGCGCCGAGCTCAAGGGCGACATCGAACACCTCCGCGCCGAGCTCAAGGGCGACATCGAACACCTCCGAGCCCAGCTCAAGGCAGACATCGAGCAGATCCGTGCCGACCTGCATGCGACCGAGCTCCGGCTGCAGAAAGAAATCGCACACGTGAAGCTGGATCTGCTCAAATGGCTGGTACCGCTGATGTTCGCCCAAGTGGCCGCCATCGCCGCGCTGGTGAAGCTCCTCTGAAACCCTGCGAGAACGCGTGTCCTAATGCGCGGCACAGGGCGGCACCTCGCCCTGCTCCAAGCCGAGCGCGATGGCCAGATACCGGAAATGAAGCTCCAAGCCGCCCTGTTCGTTGCTCAGGGTGTTGTCCATGCCTTCGCGTACCTCTTGCGAAAGCGACCATCCGAGAGGCGGCTCCACATATCGGCTTTCCACTGCCGCGATGGTCTCGGCGTCGGCGGCTCCCAGAGCGGCAAGGCGTGCTCGCACCACGGAGGCGAGCGGGACCTCGATGACGGTTCCTCCGATGCCCTCGACCAGATCCGCCGCGATGACTTCGGCCAGCTCTCCGCGCGCCGAGCGGGTCTCGAGCAAGGCCTCAACGGGCGACGTGACTTCACTGACGGTGGCGTTGAAGCCACCTCCGCTCGGGAGCCGTTCGACACTGCCGTCGCGCCGACACAGATTCGGTGCGGTCGTGTCGTTGTCGATGATGATCAGGATGGGTTTCAGAACAGCGCCCTTCTTCACCAACAGTGTTATGAGATCGGCCATCGAGGCGGCACCCGAGTTCTCGAAATAGCCTCCGTCGACCAACCGCAGCTTCTCGCCGTCCTCGACATGGACCGTGCCGGCGGGGCTGACGTAGGTAAAGCGGGCGCTCGCACCCGCGGCGGCACTGGTGCGAATGTCGCCGAGACCATAACGCGGCTCCAGGAGATCGATCACCTGTGGAAGTCCGTCGACGCGCAGGTTCGAGAAGATACCGCGTTGACCGGTCTCGACGATGGTCGTGTTCAGCAGCAGGCTCGGCAGGGCTGCCGCCTCGGGTCCGGAGTAAAGACCCTGGAACGGGCCCTTGAAGAGCGCCCTCGCCTCGCCGTCGAAGGCCGATTCCCAGGAACGCTCAAGAAATCGCTGGCGATCCGCGAGCGCGATCGGCGGGGGCAGAAAGCGCTGTAACAGGTCCGGGAAGAGCATCCCGGCGACGACCGGCGACAGAAAGTCGTGGCCGAGCACCTCGCGCACCTGATCGAGCAAGACATTGGTCTGTTCGGTTGGCAGCCCGGCCCGCTTCAGAGCGACATAGGTCGCGGCGCCGAGGCTGCCGCCCGAGACGCCGCTGACGGCAAAGAGCCGTTCCGCGAACGGCGCACCGAATTTGTGCTCGAGATAGGCGAGCGTAGAGGCAGTCCAGTAGGCCGCACTGATGCCGCCGCCCGAGGTGGCGACCAGAACCACCGTTTCCGGCTCGGCCGCACTCCCGGATCGGACCCGTTGCCAGGACGCGAGCTGCTCGACAGGCGTGGGCCGCCGGGGTGTGCTCTCCAGGTCGTCGTCGACGCGCACCGCGTGATTGTCGTTCCAGATGCCGGATACCAGGGCCAACAGCAGCATCGCGAGCGTGAGCGGCGGCGCGCCGTTGGACATCGGCAGATAGGTCAAGACAGCGGTGCCGAACAGGCTGATCCCGACGACGCCGAGCACGGCAATCGCGGGTGCAACGAGCAGTTGCGGCAACAGAACCGGCGCGATCACAAAGAGCGGAACCAGGGCGAAAGCGGCGATCAGCAAGGCCCGCCCCCGGCGTCGATGCGCTGGCGGGACAGCATTGCCAAGGTCCAGGATCATGTCGTCCCGGTCCACCCCGAAGATCGGCCTGCGCGCCACGTAGAAGACTAACAGCGCGAAACCCATTCCGAGGTAGAGCCATCCGAGCAAGGTCTCGCTGCTCGGCACCGCCGAGCCGATCTGCAGAAAGGTCCAGCCGATCGCGAGCGGCACCAGGCTACCGACGACGCGCGGCCACCAGCGGCGGCCGAAGGCCGCGTACTTGCGATCCAACGGGTAGCCGGGATACTCGACACCCAGCGTGAGCCGGGAGGTGTACCAGAGCGACAGGGAGCCGACCAGCGTGCCGACCAGGAACAAGAGGTTCCAGAGAAAATCCAGATCGGCGAGCGTGAAACCGCGCTCGGCCGAGAGACGCAGAAGATCCTGCCCTTGGGAGGTCGCCGCGAACAGGATCACCAAAACGGCGGTCCCACCGACGTTGTAGGCAATCAGCCAGGGCACCCGCAAGAGCGAGTCCCAGATGAACTTGCGCACGGGCGAATCCCAGTAGAACCTGATCCGCCGTGCCAGCCTGCCGTCTTTCGCTCCCGGAGTGCTCATCGCTGCCCCCGCGTATCGGATGTCCAAACGCTCCGCGGCAGACGGCAGCCACTCCGAAGGCCCTCGGACGAAGGCTCATCGAAACGGCGCCGAGGCCGCGAGAGTCCCTGTACATCCCCGAGTATAGTGCGCGCGCGACGACGAACCAGGCCCTCCGACCCTACTGAAACCGATCATCCGATCGGTGGTTGGCGACCGCCGAGGTGACATTCCCGAACCAGCCGGTGCGCACGTCTTCCGGTGTATCGAACGCCGGGACATAGGGCTTGATGTCCAAGAGCGGTGTTCCGTCGAGGATATCCACGTTCGTGATGTGCAGCAGACCGCCCTCGATCTTGTCCAAGCGCACGACGGACAGACCGATCGAATTCGGACGTTTGGGCGCGCGGGTCGCGAACAGGCCGCGCGGTTCTCGATCCAGAAACGGGACGGGCTGAAGATTGAATCCGCGGCTGTGGTGGAAGTGATAAAGCAGGATCAGGTGCGAGAAGCCGTCGAGATCCTTCAGACCCTCCCGAAATGCCTCGAGCACCTCGATCGTCCCCTGGACACCGAGCGCACCGGTCGGCTGAATCGGCATGTCCGTGGGTTTGGCGAAGGGGGAATGGATGGTGCCGATCGGGCTGTATGCGATGTTCATAGGGCCAAAACCGCGTCCAGAGTGATATGCGTAACGTTCATTGTGTGTCGGGCTCGAGGTTTTTTCCGATCGCTGTCGTGACGCGGTTTAAAATTGAATATTTTTCAGAATCTTAAACCGCAGAAGACCCCACAGTTGTCGGAGCTAGCGCGGCCAAGCCAATCCAACAAACGACGCGTACCGCACCGGGCGCGGTTTAGGTGACGCTAACCCCTCGCTTGGTCAGCTCACAGCGGGGGTCTGGTGGATGAAGGCCGGGTCGGTCAACTGCCGCAAGACGAAATCCGCCACATCGGCACGGCTGATACGCCCACCCTTGATCGAACGATCGCGGCCGAAGCGGTAGGCCCCGGTGCGCGGACCATCGGTCAATCCTCCCGGGCGCACGATGGTCCAGTCGAGCCCGCTCGCCTTGATCAGCCGTTCCTGCTCTTCCTTCGCCATCATGATCGGTTTCAGGGTCAGATCCATGATGACGCGAAACGCCCAATTGATCTGCTCGCGACTGTCTCCGACGCCGAGCGAGGTCACTGCGATCAGCCGACGCACGCCGGTGTCGCGCATTGCATCCAGGACGATGCGCGTGCCGAGCGCCTCGATCGGCTCGCGGCTCCCATGGGAGCCCAGCACACAGATCACGGCGTCGACACCTTGAACGCAGCGGGTCGTCGCAGTCTGATCCAGGACATCCCCCACGACCAAGGTCAACCCTGCCCGCTCCGCGAGCTTCGCGGGATCGCGCACCAGCGCCGAGACGGCGTGTCCCTGCGCGAGTGCCTGATCCAGGACCTGGCGCCCGGTTCCCCCGGTCGCGCCGAAAAGAGCGATGTGCATTGGATGCTCCTCTTGAAAGCCGGCAGCCGATCCGGTCGCCATTTTGGGCATCAGGTTACACCCCACAGCCAGGCCGCACCACGCACGCCGGAGGCATCGCCATGCCGCGCCGGAAGCAGCCGGGTGGCGACCTGATCCGAAAAGATGTGCGCCGTCCAGAGATTCGGGACGTGGCGATAGAGCCGACCCAGCTTCGAGAGTCCGCCGCCGAGCACGATCACATCGGGGTCGAGAAGGTTGACCACGACCGCAAGTGCGCGGGCCAGACGCGCCTCGTAGCGTCGGAGGCTGGCCTCGCACGCCGGGTCTCCAGCGACGGCACGCGCAGCGATCGTCGCTGCATCCGATGTCCCGCCGTGGCGTCGCGCATGATCGGCTGCGAGCCCCGGACCCGAGAGATAGGTCTCGACACAACCGACGCGACCGCAGTAGCAGGGCGGCAGCGGTCGGTCCTCCGCATCCGGCAGGGGCAAGGGCGAATGCCCCCACTCTCCCGCGATCGCGTTGGCGCCAACCAGCAGTTGGCCACGCACCACGACACCGCCGCCGACCCCGGTGCCGAGGATGACACCGAACACGCTCTCCGCACCGGCCCCCGCGCCGTCGACCGCCTCCGACATGGCGAAACAGTTGGCATCGTTGGCCAGTCGCACGGGCCGGGCCAGTGCCGCCTCGAGGTCGCCCTGCAAGGGCTTGTCGTTCAGGCAGGTGGAGTTCGCGTTGCGCAAACATCCGGTGAGGCGCGACACCGAGCCCGGGGTACCGACACCCACGCTGGCGCGCGTACCGAGCGCCTGTTCAGCGTCATGCACCAGGGCTGCGACCGCGCGAACCGTCGCGGCATAGTCACCCTGCGGCGTCGCCACCCGCCGCCGCAACCGCTCATGCCCGTCGGGATCCAATGCGACGAGCTCGATCTTGGTCCCGCCCAGATCGATCCCGATCCGAGTCGAAGCGACTTGCTGCGACCGCTTGGTCAACCGCACGCCCCCGACCGACTCGAATCGAACGACGCCTCCGTCCAATCCACCCCGGTCAGCAGCACCGACAGCATCCGGGCACGCTCGGCGCACGACAGATAGAGATTCGTCACCAACCCCGAGCGATACGCCGGATTCGGGAAGAAGGCCTGGAACGCGAGTGCCCCGTCCTGATAGCCGAAGCTGCCGAACCCGTATCCCATCGGGGCCTCGCTCAAGGCACGGGCGTTCAGCTCGAGCGCCAGTCGCCGCCCCTCCGCCTCCGATGTCACCAAAACGGGGAACCGCTGCCGCAGCGCCAACCCGTGGCCGTACCAGGGGTGGGTCTGATCTGTGGCGACCTCGCAGAGCGAGGCGGCGCGCTTGCCGTGCGGAAACTCCGCCGTGAAGCCCGTCGCGTCCCCGGATCCGCTGAGGGCAGGTGACTGATCCAGATAGGTCTCGGCGAACCGCGCGAGCTCGTCCCCCGGCCAGCGTGACGCCGCCCTAGCCTCGGCATCGAGTCGCAGCAGGGCTTCGGCGATCAACGGATCCGGCAGTGCGCGCTCTCCTCGTTCGGGATGGCCGCTCTGCGCAGGCATCGCCCCGACCGCCTCGGCGATGGCAGAGGCGCCCCGATCGGCATCACGGATCTGCAGCATCGCAGCCAGGCCGATCAGTCGACGCATCCAGCCGTCGATGTCGGCGTACACCCGCACCAGCGTGCAAAGGTCCAGGGTACGGCGCGCAGGATCATAGACCGGGCCAGCCATCCCGGCCGTGCGCAGCGCGACCGCTTGGAGCACCTCCAGAACCTCCTCGTCGAGATCCAGATCGCGCAGCAGCTCGGTGCGCACCAGCACAAGATCCGCCGGCGCACCGTCCGGCCCGGCGTCCCGGCCGATGACCTCCAGCGTCTGAGCCTGCCGGTGCGGCCACCAGCGGAACCCGCACGCGGTCTCCTCCGACCAGGCCGTATCGACCTGGAAGAGATCGGTGCGCAGCCAACCCAGCGTGTCCTGTCCAACGCTCATGCCGATTCCCCATTCGGCCCGATCAGGATCCGGGGGCCGACTCCTCCAGGACCACATCGAACACCTCCAGGACCGGGGGACCCGCATAGGTCCCCTGAGGCGCCTTCGCCTGTGCGTGCGCCTTGTGGAACGCGTCGGACTCGCGCCAGGCATCGAAGTGACCGCGCGAGCCCCAGGTTGTGTGGGATGCGTACAGCGTGGTCTCACCGTCGTCCGGCCCCTTGAGGAGTCGAAACGTCACGAACCCCGGTACCTGTGCAAGCCGGGATTGGCGCTCCCGCCAGAGGCGCTCGAAATCGGCCTCGAAGCCCCGGTTGATACGAAACCGATTCATCGCGATAAACATCGATCGAATACCCCGTGCTGTAGCTTGTGCATCACCTGACTCCGCAGCGACAACATGCCGCCGCCCGGTCCGGAATGTAGCGGGTTGGGCCGAATCGGCCGAACCATCACACGGCACAACATCGCCGTAACGGATCAAACATCGGATTGCCTATCCGGAACGATTCCCGGAGCGCCTGCGGACAAAGAAAAAGGGGTTGGGCTTTCGCCTAACCCCTTGTCTGTTATGGTGCGCCCTGCAGGGCTCGAACCTGCGACCACCTGATTAAAAGTCAGATGCTCTACCAACTGAGCTAAGGGCGCGAAAGCCGTGCAGTATAATGCGGCGCGCGGTCTTTTTGAAGGGTTAGGGCGCGGGCGCGTCGAAACAGGTGTCGTGGCGGCCTCGCGCCGGCCGGGGTCGCTCAGCGCAACTCCTGGCCAATCCGATCCAGACGGCTTTTCGCGAGGCGCGCCTCGGTGCTGTTGGGATAGCGAGTAACGACCTGCTCGAGCGTGGTGCGCGCCTGATCGATCGCCTTCTGCTCGTATTGGATGTAGCCGATCTTGAGCAGGGCGCCGGGGACCTTCGGGCTGTCGGGGCTGAGCTGGACCAGGCGATCGAGCTCGGCCAAGGCAGCCGGGTAATTGCGCTGGACGTAGTAGGTCTCTCCGAGCCAGTAGCGCGCGTTGTCGGTGAATTGTCCCTGCGGATAGCGCCTGAGCACATCGTTGAACGCGGCCTGGGCCTCTTCGTAGTTGCGCTCTTTGAGCAGCTCGAAGGCGGCGGCATAGGCATCGCGCTCGCTGCCGCCAGTCGTCTCGGGCGACGGCAAAGATGGAATGCCCGCGGCGCCGCTCGACGAGGGCACGGGTGCACCGATCGGAGGCTGTGGTTCGGGCGTCCCGGCAGGTGCATCCAAACCGCTCCCGCTGAAGTCGACAGCGCCGGTCCCTAGACCGCCGCTCAGATCGCCCCCGGGAGCGGGCCCCAAGGGATCACCGCGATCGGCGCCGAGCCGAGAGTCGATATCGAGAAATTGATCGCGCTGCTGGCGCTGGAGCTTCTGGATCTCGAACTGCTGCATCTCGACCAGGCCACGCAGCTCCTGCATCTCCATCTGCAGCTGCTGCATCTGGAGCAGGAGCTCCGAGCCTGCCTGATTCTCGAGGATGCGTTCCATCCGCGCGATCCGCGCCTCGAGGGCCGGATTCGCAAGCGTCTTCGCCGGGATGGCCGCGGCGATCAGAGCCGCGGCAAGAATCAGGACAATCGGTCGGATACGCATTCAATACACTCCAAAATCCTGTGCCGATCTCAACTGAGACCTTCTCGCTCCGAGATCGAGCAACGACCTCAAGCATCGAGAAAAGCAAACTTTAGTCACATTTCAACAGACTTGAATCGCGTCGATGCCGACGTCTGCAGACACACGCAAACCCAAAACCAAAGCAAAGGCCCGCACGCCAGACGGGCCGATTCAATACTGGATCACGACACGCCGATTCAACCGCCATGCCTGCTCGCCATGCCCGGGATTCGCGGGGAGCTCCTCGCCGTAGCTGAGAGTGGACAACTGGTTCGGCGGCACGCCGTCGGCGATCATGAGGCGCCGCACCGACTCGGCACGTTGATCGCCCAGCGCGAGGTTGTATTCGCGTGTCCCGCGCTCGTCGGTGTTTCCCTCGAGTGTCGCCTTCACGCCTGCGTTGGTGCCCAGATACCGCGCGTGCGTGCGCAGCACCGGGAGATACTCGGGCTTGATCTCGGCGGTGTCGTAGTCGAAATAGATGGTGCGCTGATACAGCGGGTTGCTCGGGTCCTCCCAGGGGCCGGCATAGACCGGCCGCGCAGGCTCGAGCGGGACCGTGGTGGTCGGAACCGGCGGCTGCGGCTGCGGTACGACCGGCTCGGTTGGTTGTTTCGGCGTACTGGTGCAACCGGCAGCCAACGCAGAGGCGAGGAGGACGGCGGACAGAAGGAGCGTCGGCGCCCGGAGGCCCTTGGGGTTCGTTGTCATCGCAGACTCCTTCACCCCTGCCGCGGGGATTGGACATTGGATTGCCGGGGGCGCGCCGGGATCATTTGATGAACGGAGACCACGCGGGCTCGCGGACCTCGCCGGAATCCTGCGAGAGACGCTGGTTGCCGCCGCCGTCGATCGAGGCTGCGGCCAACACGCCGCGACCACCGTGGATGGTCGCGTAAATTACCATGCTGCCGTTCGGTGCGAAACTCGGTGACTCGTCCAGGCTGCCGTTGCTCAGCAGGCGCATGAAGCCGCGATCCAGATCGATGAGCCCGATGCGAAACATTCCGTTGACCCGTGTCACCAGGACGATGGAGCGCCCGTCCGGCGCGTACGATGCGCGCGCGTTGTAGTCGCCCTCGGAGCTGATCCGCTGGGCAGGCCCGCCGCCGGAGCCCATCCGGTAGATCTGCGGGCTGCCGCCGCGATCGGAGGTGAAGATGATCTGTTGCCCGTCCGGCGACCAGGAGGGCTCAGTGTCGATGGCGAAATGGTCGGTGAGGCGGACCAGCTCGCGCGTCGTCAGGTCCAAGACATAAATGTCCGGATTGCCGTCCTTGGAGAGGGTCATCGCGAGCTTGCGCCCGTCGGGCGAGAAGGCCGGCGAGCCGTTGATACCGGGATGGCTCGCGACCAGCTCGCGACGCCCGCTTGCAAGCTCCTGGACATAGATGGCGGCGCGCTTGTTCTCGAACGAGACGTAGGCGATGCGACGTCCGTCGGGAGACCAGGCCGGCGACATGATGGGCTCGCCGGAGGAGACGATGGTCTGCGGGTTGAAGCCGTCGGCGTCCGCGACGCGCAGGGTCACGGTCTGGCCCTCGCCTTGACCGGTGGCGGTCACGTAGGCGATGCGTGTGGCTGCGACGCCGCGCTGGCCGGTCAGCTTCTGATAGATGATGTCGGAGATCCGGTGCGCCGTGTTGCGCATTCCCGTCTTGGTGGAGACGATGGTGCTGCTGGCGAGCTGATTGCCGCGGAAGACGTCATAAAGGATGAAGCTGACACGGTAACCGCTGCCGTCGGCCTCGACACGGCCGATGACCAGGTTGTTCATCCCGAGCAGGCTCCAGTCGCGCAGATCCACGTCCTCGTGACGGGCCGGCATGTCGAGCATGTCGCGTGTCGGCATCGGGCGAAAGCGGCCGGTGCGCGCCAGATCGGCGCTGATGACCGCGGCGATATCCACCGGCGGGATCAGCCCGTCGCTCACGCCGAAGGGGACCACCGCGATCGGCTGCGCGGCCTCCACACCGCCGGTGACCTCGATGTTCAGACGCGCCTGCGCCGGCACGGCAACGAGTCCGAGCCCGAATCCGAAAAAGACGACTGCAAAGGTCAGTAGGATCGAGGTGCGGCGCGGATGTCGGGGCATAGGGATCTGTCCTGGCTAGGGCTTGAAGGTGAAATTGAACTCGCGAAAGCGCTCGAACAGGGGGCCGGAAGGCACGGGCAGGGGCGATGCCTGATTCACCGCGGCTACGACCGATTGATCGAAGGCGGTGTTGCCGCTGCTTTGAATTACGCGGACGCTGTCGGGCACCACATCCCCGCCGGGGATGAGCCGTACGGTGACGACCGTCGCGAGATCACGCCCGGTCGCCGGCGGCCGGACCCAGAACTGACGCACCCGATCACGGATCACGGGGACGTAGCGGTCGGCCTCGCGCGCGAGCTGCTCGGATGCCAAAGACGACAGCAGATCGTCCTCGCGGGCACGCTGCGCCTCTTCCGCGGCGAGCCGGCGCTGCGCCTCCTCCGCGGCCATCCGCCTGGCCTCCTGCTCGATGCTTTCTTGTGCAAGCTCCTCGACGAGACGACGCTCCTCGATCTCGGCCATCAGGCGAGCCTCCTCCTCAAGCTGCCGCTGCCGCTCAAGGGCTGCCTCGGCGTCGGCTCGGCGCTGCGCCTCCGCACGACGCTCGATCTCGGCACGGCGCTCGGCCTCAACCCTCGCGCGGCGTTCGTCTTCAGCGCGTGCCGCCTCGGATCGCCGTTGTGCCTCGGCCCGTGCCGCGGCCTCCGCGGCAAGACGTTTCTCTTCGGCGAGACGCTCCGCCTCGGCCTTGGCGGCTGCGGCCTCGGCGGCCAGACGCTCGGCCTCGGCGCGTCGTGCGGCCTCTGCACGTCGCTCGGCCTCTGCGCGCCGTTCGGCCTCGGCCCTCGCAGCGGCCTCCTCCGCCTCTCGTTCGGCCTGCGCTCGGCGCTGGGCCTCGGCCATGCGGTCGATCTCCAGCTGGCGGCGCGCTTCGGCCTCGGCTGCAGCAGCTTCGGCCTCGGCTGCCAGGCGCTCGGCTTCGGCGGCGGCGCGAGCCGCCTCTGCAAGACGCTGCGCCTCCTCGCGTTCGGCGTCGGCCTGACGCTCCGCGTCGACCGCCTCCGCCTCGAGCCGCTCGGTCTCGAGCCGGGCGGCCTCAGCCGCGCTCAGGTCTTCAAGCGTCACAGCATCAGGCGGCTCCTGCGCTTGCGGAATGATCTCCGTGCCGACCTCGGGACTGATCTCGGGCCCGGCCGGACGGCGCGCCTGCTCGGCCTGAAACTGCGCGACCATCGCCTCGAGCGCGGCATCGCTCACGACGGTCGCCTGAACCACGCGCGGCTTGCTCCCCGCCTCCGTGATCGGCCGGTCGATCTTCACGCCCACGAAGAAAAGCAGGGCGAAAAAGACATGCAGACCCAGCGACCAATAGAAGGCCCCCGGGTTTTGCCTCAGGATGTGCCACATGTCGGGGCTCGGGCCGCAGCGCTAGGGCTCGCGGCGCTCCGGCGGCACCGTCACCAAACCGACCTCCGGAGCGCCTGCCGCCTGAGCGACGACCATGGCACGAACCACACGCCCGTAGTCGACCCGGTGGTCCGCCCGCACCAGGATCGGCGTTTCGGGCCTGTATTCGAGCACGACACGAATGCGGTCGAACAGGATTTGCTCGCTGGCCGGGGCGTTCTTCTCATCTCCGATATCGATGTAATAGTCGCCGAACTCATCGACCGTAATGATCAGCGACTCGGTCGTCGGGCTTGGGATCCCGCCGGCCTTTTCCTGCGGCAACGCCACCTTCACACCCTGGGTGATCAAGGGCGCCGTGACCATGAAGATGACGAGCAGCACCAGCATCACGTCGATGTAGGGCACAACGTTGATCTCGGCCATCGGCCGGCGGCGCTGTCTGGAACGGGTGCGCTTGAGCATCTAACGGGGTCCTCGAACGCTCAGTTGCGGCCTTGGCGCTGCAGCAGGGTCGAGAACTCTTCCATGAACTCCTCGTAGCGGCTGTTGAGACGCTCGACCTGATAGGCGTACCTGTTGTAGGCGATAACGGCGGGGATGGCCGCGAAGAGACCGATCGCGGTGGCGACCAGGGCCTCCGAGATGCCCGGCGCGACGAGCGCGAGGGTGGCCTGCTCCACGTTCCCCAGCGCATGGAAGGCATGCATGATGCCCCAGACGGTCCCGAACAGACCGATATAGGGGCTGGTCGAACCGACCGTCGCCAGGAAGGTCAGGCTGGTCTCCAGGCGATCCATCTCGCGGCTGAGGGCGACGCGCATCGAGCGCTCGCTACCCTGCAGGACAGCCATCAGGTCGTTGCCCTCGATCTTGCGCAGCCGCACGTATTCCTTGAATCCGGCGCGAAAGATGGACGGCAGACCATGTTCGCCCTTGCGGTTCTCGCTCAGATCCTTGTAGAGCGCACTGAGATCTCCGCCGGACCAGAAGCGCTCTTCGAAGGCATTGGCGCTTTTGCGTGCCTTGGAGAGCACGCGCCCGCGGTCCAGGATCATGGTCCAAGAGGTCACAGAGGCGATGACGAGCACCAGCAGGACCAACTGCACCACCAAACTAGCCTGGAGAATCAGGTTGAACATCGACAGATCGGACGTCATGACACGGGCTCCGCTGGACCGCTCGCAAAGGGCAACAACTCGGACAAGAGATCGCCGGGCAGGCGCGCGACGCGCAAGGTACCGGCATCGATGCAGGCGATCCTGACGGAAGCTCGGCAACAACAGGCACCGTCCTCGTCGCGAATCACCTGCTGGTCGAACTCCAGACTCGCACCGCCCGGCCGCACCAGACGGGAGGTCACGCTCAAGCAGTCATCGAGACGTGCGGGTGCAAGATAGTCGATCGCAATGCGACGCACGGCGAAGACGATGCCGTGACGCGCGCGCAAGGCACTTTGCTCCTGCCCAACGGCGCGCAACCATTCCGTGCGCGCTCGCTCCAGGAACTTCAGATAATTGGCATAGAAGACGACACCGCCGGCGTCGGTGTCTTCGTAGTAGACCCGCACCGGCCAGGTAAAGGTCAACAATCGGGGATCGCTCGATGTCGGCACGGCAGGGATCGCATGTTGGGGCTTGACTCAAACTGCGGAAGTGTACCGGAAAGCACCCGTGCGGGCACCTTGCGTCGAAGGGGCGCCGAATGGCGCGTTGCCGGCCATCGTTGCAAGTCGGCACCCGAGCCTCGGCCGTTGTGCCTCGCAACGCTCGGCACAACGTACGCGGATGTCAGACAATGCCGGTCATAGCGACCCGACCGACGGTCGCCGGCGCTCAACCTCCGACAAGGACCCCGACATGACCCGTTTCTCCTTCCTGAAGGGCCACCGCGGCGAATATCTCGTCGTGCTGCAGTTCGTGCTCTTCTTTGCCTTTATCTTCACCCCGGCCTGGAACCCGCTCGCGACCCCGGCGCTTATGGATACCCTTGCGCCCTTGCGCTGGCCGGCGCTGATCGCCTTTTGGACAGTCGCCCTCGTCCTCGGCGGTTTCGGCTCGGTCCATATCCGCGAGTATCTAACCCCCCTGCCCTACCCGGTCGATCACAGCCAGCTGGTCAAGCACGGCGTCTACGCCCTCGTTCGCCATCCGCTCTACAGCAGCCAGCTCTTCGCGGCGGCGGGCTGGGTGCTTTTCACCCTCAGCATCTCCCACCTCGCGATCCTGGTCCTCGGCTTCTTCTTCTTCGACTACAAGGCCAGCAAGGAAGAAGGCTGGCTGACCGAACGTCATCCGGAGTATGCGGAGTATGCGAAGGGGGTGAAGAAGCTCGTGCCCTTCCTCTACTAAACCGCGTCCGAGTTTCTCTGCTTGCTCGTCGCCCGAGGTCGGCCTTGGATGGTTTCTGGACCGTTTCAGTCGACGCGGTTTAGGAGATTGAAAGCATTTTGCCCTTCTTCGTTCTCAAAACCGCGCCAGGTTTAAGTCGCTTGGTCGTCGTGAGGGTCGTCACCGGTAAAACCGCGTAGGTCACAAAAGGCGCGGTTTAGAGGCGGCGGCGAGCACATAGTCCAGACCGCCGTAGACGCTCTCGGCGCTCATGCCGAGTGCAAGTCGTGCCGGGAGTCGGGTTGCGGGGTGGAGTCGGTCGAGCGTTTCCGGGTGTCTCGAGAGGTAGTCGTGCAGAGGGGTGTAGACGCGATCGCGGATGGAGGCGACCTCGACATCTCCGAAGCCGCAGGCCTCGAGCTTTTCTGCGTAGCGCTCGCGGGTGTAGACGTTTTCGGCGGGGATGGCGAACTTGCTCGCGACCAGCCGCCAGGACCAACGTTGTTTCAGGCGGGTACGCCAATCCTCGGAAAGGGGCGTAGGGATGATATCGGCCGTGACCAATCGGCCGCCCGGGCGCAGGACACGGAAGGCCTCCTCGAAAAAGCGTTCGCGGGTCTTGAAGTGGAAGGCGCACTCGAGGGCGACGACCTTGTCGACTGAATTCGACGGCAGCGGCATGTCCGTGGCCGAACCTTCGCGCAGATCGATGCGCTCTTCCAGCCCGAGGTCTTTGACCCGCCCGCGTGCGACGGCCACCTGGGAAGCGGTGATGTTCAGTCCCTGGATGTGATCGGGTCCATAGGTCCGAAGCCAGTAGATGTCCTGGTCGGCGAAACCGAAGCCGACGTCCAGCACCCGATCGCCGGGCCCCATCGATGCGCGCTCCGCGACCAAGGCGGCCAGCGCCTGGCACGCATCGTCCAGACTCTGCTCCGCGCTCCAGTAGCCCAGGTTGAGATAGAGCCCGTTTTCGGTGGCCAGGTCGGTCGACAAGAGGTCGTAAACGCGGGTCACGTCCCATGATTTGAAGGGGTTATAGAGCCAATCGAGATAGGCAAGGTGCCGTCGAAACGGCCGGGCTGTCGACATGAGGGATGACCTGCTGGTGGGTGGGGCTCGCCGGGCGGCGTTAGCGGTGCGGAGCGCGAGCAATGCATGGAATTCGGCGCTCTGTGGAGCTGCCGACGTTGTCGTTGTCGTGATCGACACGGAACGGCATCCGCGATTGTGCCGTGCCGCGGAGGCACGACAAACGGTCGGCGGCCGTTGCGCTTCCTATCGTCAGCACAACCTACGGGGTCGGATTCAAGACATCGGCGAGCGATTCGGTCGGCGGCTCGCAGTGGGTACCTCGGCAGCGGTAGATGCGCGGGCGCTCGCCCGGCACCATGGCGGCGAGCGTGCCGGGCAGATGGGTTTCCTCGCTCGGGATACCCAGGACAAGGCGCCGCGGTCGGTAGCCGCGCTGGACCTCCCGGCGCCATGCGTCGAGACGCTCGTCGCCGGCGCGGATCACCAGGGTCTCGGGCGGGTCGAGCCACTCGTCGAGCGCGAACAGGAGTGTGGCGTGGGCATAGGGCATGCGCCGGATCGACTCGGCCGCGAGCTTCAGGGTCCGTTCGGCCGCGGCGAGATAGCGCGGCTCGCCGAGGAGATGGCCGAGCCGCTGAAGTGCCACGGCAGCGATGCCGTTGCCGGACGGGACGGCCTCGTCGGCAAGCGGCTTGGTGCGGTGGATCAGGGTCTCGTGATCCCGCCCGGTGAACCAGAAGCCGCCGTCGATCGGATCCTCGAACTGATCCAGCAGCACCTCCGCCAGGGCGATGGCGAAGTCTAGATCCACCCGCGACCAGCGAGTCTGCAAGAGCTCCAGCAAGGCATCCAACAGGTTGGCATAGTCGTCGAGGTAGGCGTTGAGGTGGGCGGTGCCGTCCTTGTAGGTTGCGAGCAGCCGACCCTCAGACCAGAGTGTTTCGCGGATGAAGGCGAGTGCCTGCTCGGCGGACTCCAGATAATCGGGCCGATCGAAGGTGCGCGCGGCACGCGCTATGCCTTTGATCATGAGCGCATTCCAAGCGGTCAGGACCTTCTCGTCGCGACCCGGTCGAACGCGGCGCTCGCGTTCGACATAGAGGGTCGCGCGGGCGGCCGCGAGCAACGCCTGAACCTGCGCCGGCTCCAAGCCGAGGTCGACGGCAACAGCTTCGGGAGTGCGGTACCCGTGCAGATGCCAGCGGCCTTCGAAGTTGGCCGGACGATCCAGACCATACACGGCGGCCAAGGGCGCATATTCGGCCGGCGCGAGCAGCCCCCTGATCTCGTCGCGATCCCAGACATAAAACTTGCCTTCCTCGCCCTCGCTGTCGGCGTCCAGGCTGGACCAATAGCCTCCCTCCGGGGACTGCATCTCGCGCAGCACCCAGTCCGCGGTCATGACGGCGGCATCCCGAAACAAGGGGTCCTCGGTCACGGCGAAGGCGTCGCAACAGAGTGCCAGGAGCGGGCCGTTGTCGTAGAGCATCTTCTCGAAGTGCGGGATCATCCAAAGCGCGTCGACCGAGTAGCGATAGAAGCCCCCGCCGAGCTGATCCGTGAGTCCGCCGCGGACCATACGCTCGAGCGTCCGAACAGCCTTCGCGAGCGCGGACCGATCGGGGGCGCCGTCCGGCGAAGCGTCCGCCGCGTGCCGAAACAGGAGCTCGAGGTTGGTCGGGTGCGGGAACTTGGGCGCATCGCCGAATCCGCCGTGCTCGGAGTCGAAGCTCTCGTCGAGCTGCTGCAGGGCCGCGTCGATGACCGAGTGCTCGGGCAGGACGTCCGAGGTACGCGGTTCCAGCTCGGCAAGCGCCGCCATCAGGCTTTCGTTCTGTGACTCGATCGCCGTCTTTTGCTCGCGGTAGGCCCGCTCGACCCCTTGCATCAGTTGCTTGAACGACGGCAAGCCATGACGCGGCTCGCGCGGGAAGTAGGTCCCGGCGAAGAAGGGTTTTTGATCCTCCGGCATCAGGAACACCGTGAGCGGCCAACCGCCGGGGCGTTGCGAGAGCAGCTGGTGTGCGGTCTGATAGATCTTGTCGAGATCCGGTCGCTCCTCCCGGTCAACCTTGATATTGACGAAGAGCCGATTCATCAGCTCCGCGGTGCCGGGGTCCTCGAAAGACTCGTGAGCCATCACATGGCACCAGTGGCACGCCGAGTAGCCGATCGAGAGCAGGATCGGACGATCCGTCTCGCGCGCCAGGGCGAGCGCCTCGTCGCACCAAGGCCACCAGTCCGCGGGATTGTGTGCGTGCTGCCGAAGGTAGGGACTGGTGGTCGCGGCAAGACGGTTGGCATGGCCGGTCGGGGACGGATGGACGTTGGACATGGCGGACCCCGGGAACTCAAGAGTGGGTGGGAGATGAGGGCGAAAGGTGACGGGCACTGGCGGCTGGCGACTCATACCGGGATGTGGGTCCTGACGAATCCTCTTTCCATGCCCCGACCGACCTCGGCCGGTTCTGATAGTCTGTCACCGCGCAAGACGACGAGCGCCACGACACCACAGGACATGCGATCATGAAGACCCAACCCCTCATCCTGAGCAAAGACCAGGAACGCCGCCTTATCGCCGGGCACTGCTGGATTTACAGCAACGAGGTCAACACCAAGGCCACCCCGCTGAAGGATTTCCAGCCGGGTCAGCCGGTCGCGATCCGCAGCGATCACGATCGCTGGATCGGTCACGGCTATGCCAATCCGCATTCCTTGATCTGCGCCCGAGTGGTCAGCCGCGATCCGACGCAGCCGCTGAGCCCGACCCTGTGGCTAAAGCGCATCCACGAAGCCCTCGCCCTGCGCGAGCGGCTCTACACGCGCCCCTTCTACCGACTGATCTTCGGGGAAAGCGACGGGATGCCGGGCCTGGTCGTCGACCGCTACGGCGATCTACTCGCCGTGCAGATCACCACCGCGGGGATGGAACGGGTCCAAGGCGAGATCCTCGCCGCGCTCGAGCAGGTGCTGCGACCCAAGGTGATCGTGCTGCGCAACGACACGTCGGTGCGCGAGATGGAAGGCCTGACTCAGGGTGTCGAGGTCATCCTGGGGTCTCCCGAGGACACCCTGCCCCTGATCGAGAACGACCTGGAGTTCCTCGTCTCGCCCCTGACGGGCCAGAAGACCGGCTGGTTCTTCGACCAAGCCGAGAATCGCACCCGACTGGCACGCTACGGCGTCGGTCGGCGCGTCCTGGATGTCTGCAGCTATATCGGTGCCTGGGGTCTGCGTGCGGCAGCGCTGGGTGCCGAGCAGGTCGTCTGTGTCGACAGCTCGCTGCCGGCACTCGAACGGGTCGCCGACAACGCGGCACGCAATCGGCTGGCGGAGCGTGTGCAGGGCCGACACGGCGATGCCTTCGATGTGCTGCGCGCCCTGCGCGAAGAGGAGGCCCGGTTCGACACCGTACTGCTCGATCCGCCCGCCTTCATTAAGCGACGCAAGGACGAAAAGGACGGGGTCCAGGCGTATCTGCGCCTCAATCGACTCGGGATGGAGCTGCTCGAGCCGGGCGGATTACTGGTGACCTCCTCATGCTCCTTCCATATGGGTCGCGACGTCTTCGTGCGGACCGTCCAGCAGGCGGCACGCCGCGCCGGGCGCACCCTGCAGCTGCTGGAGACCGGTCAGCAGGGGCCTGACCATCCGGTGCATCCCGCAATCCCGGAGACCGCTTATCTCAAGACGCTCTTCTTCCGCGTGCTTCCCGAGTTTTGACCGACGATTCCGGTGGCTCGGCTCGGGATTTCCAGAACGAAAAATCGCTAAACAAGATGGCGTTTTGTCATAAGGTTACCTACACTTTCGCGTGTTGCTGATGAGCACGGCCGACGCCGTGGCTACCCTCCAGACACCGGATCAAACCCATGCACACCCACGCGAAACACCCCATGAACGCCATCGACGAGCATCCCGTCCGCCGACCCGAGCACCGCGCGCATCGGATCCGATACCTGCTGACGGCGCTCGCCGTTGCAGGCGCTTTGGGACTTGTCGGCTGTGGCAGCACGTCGAAGATGGCGACGGTCGACTCAAACCACGCCGACAAGGTCGTTGTGAAGAAGTCGCAACGCAAGCTGGAGCTGCATAGCAACGGACGGGTGATCCGCGAGTACCGGATCGCACTCGGCGGCGCGCCGGACGGGCATAAGTTTCGCGAAGGCGACGAGCGCACCCCGATCGGCGACTATTTCCTCAACTGGCGCAACCCGAACAGCAATTTCTACAAGTCGATCCACATCTCCTACCCGAACGAGCGCGACAAGCTCGTCAGCCGCTCACTCGGTTACTCCAGCCCGGGCGGGATGATCATGATCCACGGTCTCCCGAACTACGTCCGATCCGAAGCACTGCGCCAACAATATGCCAACCGCGACTGGACACAGGGCTGCATCGCCGTGCAGAACCACGAGATCGACGAGATCTGGTCGATGGTGCGCGACGGGACGCCGATCAAGATCCTGCCTTAAACCGCGCACAGCGCGGTGCGTGATGTTTTCGGATGGGGTCGATCTTGGCAGACTCGACGATTGTTTGAGCTGGCGCGGTTTAAGATTCCAAAAAATATAGAATTTTATACCGAGCGCGCGTGGGTTTTTCGCTCGGCAGAGTGCGTCCCGCGCGCGGCGGGCCAAGGCGCGCCGACGAGGCGTAGCGGATTCCAAGGCGAGTAGGCGCGACACCGGCCCGGCGTGCGCGGGGCGTGCAATGCGGCGGAAAACCCAGGTGCGCTCGGCATAAACCGCGTCTCCACCCCTGGCGGCGACGTCCCCGAAGCCGAATACAACACGAAAACGACGCCTGTCGCTCTGGACGCGGTTTGGTTCAGGAACGAGCCAAAAAACCGAAAGACGAGGATGTAGAGCGCCAGCGAAACCTGTCCGGCCCGCGCCAAGGGCATCGGACCGAAACCCGGCAACGCTGCGGTTTGCAGTAGAGGTTTCGCTTGCGCCGGACCCATCCTACCGCGAACCATGGCCAGCCCCGCCCTTAGATCCGTCCCTGAACCGTGTCCGGCAGAACGATGTTCAGCTCGAGGACCTCGTGGCTGTCCTCCTGCTCGTATTTGACGGAGACGGCGTTCATGTCGACCTCCACATACTTGCGGATGACCTCGAGGATCTCCTGCTGCAGTTTGGGGAGATAGGAAGGACGGCCACGCTGCGTACGATCGTGGGCCACCAGGATCTGCAGCCGCTCCTTGGCTACACTTGCAGAGCCCTTCGGTCGCGAGGAGCGGAAGTAGTCGAGTAAGCCCATAGGTCAGCCTCTGAAAAAGCGCTTCAGGAAGCCCTTCTTCTCCACTTGGAGAAAACGGTGCGGCACCTCGTCGCCCAGATAACGAGCAACCGTATCGGCATAGGCCTTGCCGGCATCGCTCTCCCGATCGAGGACCACAGGTACGCCGGAGTTTGATGCGGTCAAGACGGATTTCGACTCCGGGATAACGCCGAGCAAGGTCAGCGACAAGATCTCCTGCACGTCATCAACACTCAACATCTCGCCCTTCTCGACACGCACCGGATCGTAGCGGGTCAGCAAGAGAAACTCGCGGATCGGCTCGTCGTTTGACTCCGCCCGACGCGATTTGCTCGAGAGGATACCCAACATGCGGTCGGAGTCCCGCACCGAGGAAACCTCGGGATTGGTCACCACGATGGCATCGTCGGCGTAATACATGGCCATGGTCGCGCCGTGCTCGATGCCGGCCGGCGAGTCGCAGACGATAAAATCGTATCCGTGGGCGAGCTCCTCGAGCACCCGCCCGACGCCCTCCTTGGTGAGTGCATCCTTGTCGCGTGTCTGAGAGGCCGGCAGCACATAGAGGTTGTCGCAACGCTTGTCGCGAATCAGGGCCTGGTTGAGGTTGGCCTCCTGATTGATGACATTGACGAAATCGTAGACGACACGCCGCTCGCAACCCATGATGAGATCCAGGTTGCGCAGGCCCACATCGAAATCGATGACGACCGTGCGATGACCGCGCTGGGCCAGCCCCATGGCCAACGCGGCGGACGTGGTCGTTTTGCCGACCCCGCCCTTACCCGAGGTGATCACAATAATTCTCGCCAAAGTAGCCGCCTCCAAAATGGGATGGTCCGTCGCCCAACCCTGCGTCGGGTCAAAGTTTTTCGATTCTCAGAATCTTCTGGTCCAGGTAGATCTGGACGGGCACGCCGCGCAGCTCGCGCGGGATGTTCTCGCTCACCCGGTAATGCCCTGCGACGGACACCAGCTCCGCCTGAAGGTCTTGGCAAAAGATCCGCGCATCCGTGTTGCCCTTCATGCCGGCCAGTGCACGGCCGCGCAGCGGACCGTAGACGTGGATGTTGCCGTCGGCCATCAGCTCGGCACCCGAGCTCACCGCGGCGATGATGGACAGATCCCCGCCTGCGGCGTAGACACGCTGCCCCGAGCGCACCGGACGCGTGACCAAGGTAAAGGCCGCACCGGCTCCCGCACGAGGCGCTGCCGCGGGCTCGCCCTGCACGGACTGCGCAACCGGGGCGGGCGCGCTCGGCGCGGGTTCCTCGGACGCGACGCGGCGCTCGGTGCGGGTGGGACGGTTCTCCTGCTCGCCGAGGATGGCCAACTCCATCGCCTCCGCGGCCTCGTTCTGGGTCTTGTTGCCGCCGCGCACGCCAAAAGGAATCATGCCGTAGCCGCGCAGGAGGCCGACCAAGAGCGGAAACTCGACCTCGCCGCCGCCTTCGGGAAAGGCGCTCAGATCGATGACGACGGGCGTATTGCGAAAAAACTCCGGCGCCTGCTCGACCCGGGCACCCAGCTCGGCTGCGACCGCCTCGATATCGGCCTCGAGCAGGCGAATAATCGGCAGGGTGAAACCGGCTGCCTTGAGCTCGAAGACGGCGGGGCGATCCCCCGCGGACGTGCGTTGATACCCTGCCATGTTGCTGCTGTCGGGGCAAACGCCCGCCGATCTCCGCTGGAATGAATCAAAAGGTCGTCGTTTGTCGACGACGTCCGTGTCCTAGCGCTGTAGGGTGAACAAGCGAAGCGCAGTCCAACAGCGCCGTCGCGGGGTTCGGTGGACTGCGCTTGCGCTCGTCCACCCTACGGCACCGTTACTACGAACAACGCCGGCCTGCAACATCGATCATCCGGGCGGCCACTGCATGGGACGTCCCCCCAGGATGTGCAGATGCAGGTGGTACACCGTTTGCCCGGCCCCCGCGTTGCAGTTGACTAAGGTCCGGTAACCGCTCTGCGCGATCCCCTCCTGTTCGGCGATCTTGGCCGCGGCCAGGAACAGCTTGCCGATCAGCTCGGCATCCTCCGGCTGCACGTCGTTCAGGGTCGGAATCGGCTTGCGCGGGATCACCAGGATATGTGTCGGCGCTTGCGGATGGAGGTCTCGGAAAGCGACCAGGTCATCGTCTTGATAGACGATGTCGGCCGAGACTTCGCCGGTGGCGATCTTGCCGAAAATGGTATCAGACATCGTTGCGATCCGCTCCGTTAAACCGCGCCCAGCGCGGTATGTGATGTTTTTGGATGGGACCGGCCCCGGCAGATTTGAGGATTGTTGACGCCGGCGCGGTTTAGCGTTTTGAAAAGTAAAAATATTAAACCGCGTCTCCACCAAAGGTGGTGAAGCCCCCAAGGCCGAATACATGATGAAAATGACGCATGTCGCTCTAGACGCGGTTTAAGAGGCCAGTGGTGTCAGAGTCGGCGCCGGCCGTTGAAGGCCAGCGCCAGCGTTCCGCCGTCCAGATACTCAAGCTCTCCGCCCAGCGGCACACCGTGGGCGATACGGGTCGCACTCACCCCGTACCGATCGGCGGACTCGGCAATGAAGTGCGCCGTCGCACTCCCCTCCACGGTCGGACTGATGGCGAGGATCACCTCGCGCACCTCCCCGCCCTGCAGACGGGCATCGAGCAGGTCCAGGCCCAGCTCCTGCGGGCCGATCCCTTCGAGCGGCGAGAGCCTCCCGCCGAGCACGAAATAGAGTCCGCGAAAGTCCGTGGCCTGCTCGATGGCCAGGATCTCGGAGGGCTGCTCGACCACGCACAAGAGTCCGCCGTCGCGATGCGGGTTGGTGCACAACCCGCACAGCTCCTGCTCGGTCAGGGTGCGACAGCGACGACAGCGCCGGATCCGGGTCATGGCATCGGCCATGATCCGCGCCAAACGAACCCCGCCCTCGCGATCGCGCTCGAGCAGGTGGAAGGCGATCCGCTGCGCCGACTTCGGCCCGACCCCCGGCAGGCACCGCAAGGCATCGATCAATTGACCGAGAAGCGGGCGCTCGGACACGGCGACGGACCGCGCCTAGAAGGGCAGCTTCATCCCGGGCGGCAAAGGCAACCCGGCGGTCAGCTCGGCCATGTTCTCCTTGGCCTTCTCGGCCACGCGCTGGCTTGCACCGTTCACGGCAGCGGTGATGAGATCCTCGAGCATCTCTTTGTCGTCGCCCATCACACCGGGGTCGATCTCCACCCGACTGACCTGATAGCGGCCGTTCATGGTCACCTTGACCATGCCGCCGCCGGACTCGCCGACGACCTCTTCCAAGGCGAGCCGTTCTTGGGCCAGCTTCATGTCTTCCTGCATCTTCTGCGCTTGCTTGAGCAAGTTGCCGATTCCGCCTTTCATCATGCTGTGTCGCGGGAAACCCCGACCGGATGGCCGAGGCGGGATAGCGCACGGCGCCGAACGCCGTCCATCTCCCGCATCCTCTCTTCTCGGTTGGCTATCTCTTCACAAAGAATCCGTCGCTATGCGACATCGGACCATCCGGTTCTCCGAGCGGAGAACCGACCTAATATCCGCGAAAAACGCCTATCGATCGGCCGGCTCGATACTCCCGGCGATCCAGCTCGCATCGAGCTCGTCCTGCATCGCGCGCGCAACCGGATCCTCCTCCATCGCAGAGACCGCCGCCTGGCGGCGTTCGCCGGTCTCGCGCTCGCGCCGCTGGGCGAGCGTCTCGCGCTGCGGCCGCGCGACCTGGATGTCGAGCTTCACCGCAGTACCCATGGTCTTTTCCAAGGCAGCATGCAGGCGCGATTCCGCACCCGGCGAGCGCAGATGTTCCGCGGCCGGGTCCAAGCCGAGCGAGAGTCGCCCGTCCGCCCAGCCTTTCAGATCGCAATGATGGGCGATCTGGCTCGCGATCCCGCCCAATTCCAGACGATCGACGAGATGCAGCCAATCCGCGTGTGACCCGAGCGTGACCTGAACCGCGGCGCGCGAGGTCTCGGTCGGCGCGTGCGCGGCGGCCCTCGCATGCTGTGCGGGCGCAGGCTCGGCGACGCGCGACTCGGCAACGGGCCTCAGCATCGCGACCGGTGAGGAACCTGGCGAGGAAGCAGGCGATCCGGTCGCAGCGCCGGCGGAGTCGGCCGGGCGGGTCGGACCGCCGTCTGGGATCTCCCGCAAGGTCGAGGGGCGCACCGGCGCTCGCGTCGGCTCGCCGCGGTTGGAGGCCGGTCGAAACGCTAGGGCGCGCAGCAGGACCATCTCGAAACCGGCACGCGGATCCGGGGCGAGCGAGAGGTCGCCCTGCCCGGTCAGCGCCACCTGATAATAAAGCTGCAGATCCTCGGCCGGGAGCCGGTCCGCCAGCGCCGTCAAACGCGCGGCATCCGGATCGTCCGGGGCCAGCGTCTCGGGCACCTGCTGAACCAGTGCCAAGCGGTGCAGCAGCGCGATCAGCTCGCGCAGCAGCTCTTCGAAATCCGGGGTCAGCGAGGCCACGCGTTCGACCTCGGACAAGACACGCGCGCCGTCGCCTGCCGCCAGCGCATCGAGCAGGTCCAGCGTCAGATCGCCGGGTAGGGTTCCGAGCATGGTGCGCACGCCCGATTCCTCGACCCGCCCGCCGCCGAAGGCGATCGCCTGATCGAGCAGGCTCAAGCCGTCGCGCATACTGCCGTCGGCCCCGCGCGCCAGCAACGGCAGCGCGGTGGCCTGAAACTCGAGCCCCTCGGCCTCCAAGACATGCTGGAGTCTGGCGCGGATCTCCTCGGGCAAGAGACGGCGCAGATTCAACTGCAGACACCGCGAGAGCACCGTGATCGGGACCTTCTGCGGGTCGGTCGTCGCGAGCAGAAACTTCACATGCGGCGGCGGCTCCTCCAAGGTCTTCAACAGGGCGTTGAAGCTATGGTTGGAGAACATGTGCACCTCGTCGATCAAATAGACCTTGTAGCGTGCACGGGCCGGGGCATAGGGGACGTTGTCCAGAAGCTCGCGGGTCTGATCGACCTTGGTGCGCGAGGCGGCATCGACCTCGATGAGATCAACGAAACGCCCGCCGTCGATCTCTCGACAGGCCGAGCAGACCCCGCAGGGGCGCGCGCTCACACCCTCCTCGCAGTTCAGCGCCTTGGCGAGGATACGGGCGAGCGTGGTCTTGCCGACACCGCGGGTGCCGGTAAAGAGATAGGCGTGATGGAGCTGGTCGCGATCGAGCGCATTGGAGAGTGCGCGGACCACATGCGATTGTCCGACCAGATCATCGAAGCTCTTGGGGCGCCATTTGCGGGCGAGCACCTGGTAGGACATGCGTAGTTCGAGTCGGACGAATTCCGTGTGGGGCAGAGGCTGAGGTGGATAGAAACGCTCATTCCCGGCGCCGGATCTTCCCGGTGGCCACCGCGTCGTCCATCCGGCTTTGACCGCGCGACCTCGGGCGCCGTGTAGGCGACGGCCGTCGATCCTCATGACATGCGCGGCGTCCTTCGCTCGTCCGTCCCCGATCGAACGGGAATCGAGGCCCCTTTGGACCTTAGGGACGGGGCGGCGGCCGACGCCAGCCACACCCCGGCACACGCTTCAACCGCTGCGGCTGCTCCCTTCCGGGCCTGACCGGGTTCACGGTTTCGCGTTGCGAGGGGACCGGCGCAAGCCACCATGACATCCGAACCGAGGCCAAGCCCCGAATCGACGCGCAAGGTTAACAAAGCCCGAGAGCGAAGACAAACGCCCGACACCCGAATCGACCCGACCGCCCGGGCATGGCAGACTTGTGGTGTCCGACCCGTGGCCGGGTCCGAGCATCCGACACGGCGGAACCCGCCGACTCGGGACCCGTGCAAACAGACCCGCCGAGGCATCCTGATCCCCATGCGTGCTAACGCTCCACTCATCCTTCTACTCGGGACGCTGGTCATCGGCGCCGACGGCAATCTCGCCGCCGAGACCGAGCTCCCCGCAGCCGCGCCCTCCGACACCCAACCGGACGTCTGGAACAGAACCCTCGAGACCGCGACCGACTGGTGGCAACGCTCGCGCGACTTTGCCGACCGAGCGGTCGCCGATGCCAAAGGACTCTTCGCCGACGATCAGGACTTCGCCCAAGTCTGGGGTTCGGTCGTCCCGACACTGGATTCGGCGCTGGCCCTGGAAGAGCGACACGGCGAGCTGCCCGAGAAGACCTGGTTCGGGACCGACCAGCGCTCCAATCGCGAGGAGATCAATGCCCTGCTCGACACCGCGGTGGAGATCCTCTCCACCTCGCCGGTCCAAAACTACCGCGAGCGGATCCGGATCCTCCAAAGCGAGATCGAGAAGGACCGTGCCGAGATCGCCGACGCCCGACAGAAACGCATCGCTGCCCCGGCGGAGTCCACCCTCAAGAAGACGGTCGCCGATTACGATCGACTGATCCAATCGCTGGAGGACGACATCGATCGTCGCAACGGCGAGCTGGCCGCGGTGAAGCGGGAGTTTTCCGACGAGCTGCGCGTAATGGGGCTCGTCCTGGCCGACGATCAACTCGAGCTGCTGCTCTCGACCGTCGTCGGCGACAACATGATCGACCTCGGCATCCTCTTCGACAACGTCAAGGCGGTCACCGCTCAGCTGGAGGTCCTGGTCGCCCAAAGCGGCGAGGACCTGCAGAGCGCGCGACGCTATTACGGCCTCTATGTCGTCCTGCTGCAGGCGCTCAACCGCATGCACCTGCAGATCGAGGAGGCGATCGGGGAGCAGTACATCCCGCAGATCGACGCCATCATCGCGCGTGCTCAGGAGCTCTCCGGCGAGACCCGACAACTCCAGCGCGAGTCGCCGGGGCGCCGGGACGTGCTCGCGGCCAACCTGGAGGCACAGCAGTTGACCGTGCAGGCCGCCGAGATCTATCGCCGCTATCTCAGGGAGCAGGCCACCCAGGTGAAGCAAGCCAGACGGGAGCTCGAGAAGGATATTGCCGCCGCCTGGAACACCTACGAGACCGTCCGGGTCTCCGGCGAGCTGGTGAACCTGGTGCGATCCAGCCAACAGCTTCTCGACGGCCTGATGAATCGGCAGGTCCCGACACTGCGTCCCTTCGAGAACCTGGAGATGCAGCGCGAATTCCAGAAACTCACCGAGCAGCTGCGGACCCGCAGCGCCGGCTGAGACCCACATCCACCATCCGCCCTAGACGGGAACCCGAGACCATGAAGATCGCCCGCTTTCTCGACACCCACGGCACCGTCCATTTCGGCACCCCGATCGACACCTCGCATGCCGTCCGGCTCGGCGGTCACCTCTACGAGGGCCTGACCGAGACTACCGACGAGATCGCGGTGGCGCGCTGGCTGGCGCCGGTCACACCCGTCAACGTCTACGGTATCGGCCTGAACTATCGCGCCCACGCCGAGGAGACCGGGGCCGCCATTCCGTCCACCCCGGTCGTCTTCATGAAACCCACCACGGCGATCACGGATCCGGGCGAGCCCATCATCCTCCCGAATGCCTGCGAGCAAGGCCCCGAGGTCGACTACGAGGCCGAGCTGGCCGTGGTCATCGGTCGCACGGCGCGCGACGTCTCCTTCGCGTCCGCGCTCGATTACGTGCTGGGATACACCTGCGCCAACGACATCTCGGCACGGCGCTGGCAAAAGGAAGGCGGCGCCGGCCAATGGATTCGCGGCAAGAGCTTCGACAGCTTCTGCCCCCTGGGACCGGTCCTGGTCACCGCCGACGAGATTCCGGACCCCCAGGCATTGAACGTCACTTGCACGCTCAACGGAGAGCGGGTCCAGACTGGCCATACCAGCGACATGATCTTCACCATCGCCGAGCTGATCGCATTCCTCAGCCGCGACACCACACTCCTGCCGGGCACGGTCATCATCACGGGCACCCCGCCCGGTGTCGGCTTCGCACGCACCCCGCCGCTGTTTCTGAGCGCAGGGGACCGGGTCACGGTCGAGATCGAGCGGATCGGTGCGCTGGAGAACCCAGTGGTGCAGGCGCAGAGCCTCGCCTGAGGGAAGGTTGGTTACTGGATCTCGGTTTTCGGCCGCAGATTCGGCAGCTTACGAGAGCTGTAGGGTGCACAAGCGCCGTAGGGTGTACAAGCGCAGCCCGGTCCACCAACGCCGGCGCAGGTTCGGTGGACTTCGCTCTCGCTCGTCCACCCTCCCGGCTGGGGTAGGAGGCCCTACAGCGGGTCGTTCCGCGCCTGATCCACACCGCCGAGCGGCAAATGACCGAAGACGATACTGCCCTCGGTTCCGTCGTCGAGGGCGATCTTGCCGATGCCGTTGCGGCCGTCGCTTGCGCGGATGATGTCGGCCCAGCCGCTGCGCCCGTCGGTGCAATAGACGTCGAAGATGGCGTCGGCCGAGCCCGTAAAGGCGTTGTAGCTGCCGCGGCAGCCGTTCCGGCTGCTGGAGACACGGAAATCGGCCATAAAGGGCGAGGAGCGGTAGTCACCGACGTAGACCTCGCCGTCCATGATGACGGCGAAGGGGCCGGAGGTCGAGTAGCCCGGCGGCAGCGGACTCGGTTGGCCGCGGTCGATCTCGTCCAACACCTGGCTCACGCAGGAGGAATAAGACTCCGGATCCAGGTGCGCGCAGAGACGCCGACCATAGTCCATCGGCGAAACGGTCGCGCCGATCCCGCCGAGATGATTCGGCGGCACGAGTCCGCAGGCCCCGATCAAGATCGGCAACAGGGCGACGAGATGGCGTGGGGTCATAAGCGTTCTCCGCGCAAGACGACCGCTAAACCGAGCGGACCGAACGGTTGAGCCGGACCAAATGATCGGTGCCGGTCAAGACGACGTCGATTCCTATTCCTTGCCCGGTGAGCACACCGTCAGTTTAGGCACAATCGCGCCGGTCGGGGAGCATTAAACCGCGCCCAGCGCGGTATGCGATGTTTTTGGATGGGATCGGCCCCGGCGGATTTAACAACCACTGGAGACGGCACGGTTCAAGAGATTAAAAATGATAAAATTCTAACCCGGATGTTTCATAAACCGACACAGCCGACACTGGCCTCGCGGATTTGCGCGGCGCTGGGCGTCACCGAGGGCGATGACCGGGACGCCGCGGGGGTTGAATGGTGGAAATACCGAGCGGCAACGGGCTTGATCAACGGGGCACGAGTAGTTTTGTCGCCGCGCAGGCGTACGATGCCCTGCCCGAGGTGGGCATAGTCGTCGTGCGCGTGCTGAAATCCCCGTGCGGGGATGTATGTGCGTCTAGGCGGGCGCCGCCCGGGGCTGCGCGTTGAAGAGCCTCTCGGTGACCTGCTGCAACAGCGTCTTGACCGGACAGCTCGAGGGCAGGTGCAGGCGCACGCGGTCTTTGTACTGCACCACGCGCACGGCGAGCTTGAACAGTTTGATGATCACGGTGGCAGGCTGGGCGTTGGCCAGTTCCGTGCCGACGAGGACCTCGGTGCGCAGCGTTTGGTGCAAGACGTAAGCGGCGCAGGAGAAGAACAAGCGCATCTGATTGGCCAAGAAGGTGCTGTCGGAAGTGCGATCGCTGGCCAGATCGTTCTTGATCATTTTGATGAAGTTCTCGTCCTGGCCGCGCGCGCAGTACAGATCGCGGTAGACGCACTCGGGACTGGGCAAGTCCAAGGAGGTGACGACGAAGCGGAGGTTGTCGCCGCGCGCCGTCACCTCGGCTTTGAGGATGGTCCGACACGCGCCGGGCCAGGAACCGGCACGGTAGTCAACCTCGTGGTAGGTGCGGGTCCGCTCGGGTACGTCGGCGTCGGCGCGCCGGGCGTTCTCGATGCGCAGCGCATGGAGCTTGCGGGCGTCGGCCAAGAACGGCTCGGCCCGTGGCGTGAGAGCCCGGTTACCCGCCAGGCCGAAGATGAAATCCGTCAACGGATCGGCCATCGCCAAGGCCATCAACTCGGGGTTGGAGAAGTGTCCGTCGCCGCGCAGGATGATGCGTGTGCGTGGCCACGCGGCCCGCAGCCGCTTGAGCACGCGCTTGAGGATCATCGCGTTCTCGGCGCCGGTGGGGCGCTTGCCGGGACGCAGCACCGCGGTGATGAACTTCCCCGAGAGGCCCTCGAAGAGAAACAGCGGCAAGTAGCAATGGTTGCCGTAGTGATGATTGTAGAACGCGAACTCCTGCTGGCCATGGGTGGCGTCTTCGGAGTGGTCCATATCGAGCACGATCACCTGCGGCGCCTTCGGGTAGCTGGCGATGAAGGCCTCGACGAAGGCCTGCGCCATGCGGTAGAGGTCGCGCGCGCCGACCCCATTCTCCAAACGCGAGAAGGTCGGCCCGCTGGCCAGGTCCGTCGTCGCATCCAGCGGCTTGCGCTCCAGCCCCAGCTTGAACAGCGCATCACGGCGCAGCGCATTGGCGTCGTTGCCGTCTTCGTAAGCACAGGCGATCTGGTAGACCCGTTGCGCGATCAGCTCACGCATCGGATGGGTGGTGTAGGACGGATGGCGCCAATCATCGATCGCTGCGCTCAACCGCTCGGTCAGGCCGATCTGCCGATCAACCCCGCGCAGAATCATGGGGCCAAAGTCAGACGACATGGCGCCGCCGTCGAAGTCGCCGCGGACCGTGAAACCGGCGACCGGGGGAAAACGCAGCTGTTCCGGGGTAGACTCGGGCATGGGCGACCTCGTTTAGCTTCTTCCGAAGCGTTCTTGGCGGAACAGCCATTTTATCAATGGGTTGAACGAGAGTCGCCCTTTTTTATGAAATATTCGGGCTAAAACGCGTCTCCGCTAAGGACCGTGGATGCACCAAACGTCGAGCTCACTCGAAAGTGAGCATCTCGCTCTGGACGCGGTTTAATACCGAGCGCGCAGGAAACGCGAGCGGCGCACCCTGCACAGCAGGGCGCTTTCGGACTACAGTTGCCGAGACGGCGAGCCTCGGATGCGGATGCGCCCGCGCCCGCCCCCGATCTCGAATCAACCCGACACGGAGCGACTCAGGGATGCAAAACAGGCCATCCAGGCGCGAAGCCGATCCAGGCAAGGTGCCGCCCGAGCCGACTCGGCTCGGCTCCCGATCTCGCACGCCTCTCCTCTCCGTTGTAATCTCGGGCCTGCTCCTCGCCGCACTGTCGGGCGGCTGCGCCCAAGCACCGGGCTTACCCGGGCAACTCGCCGAGCTCAGCTGTATCGGCGCTTGCCAGGGCGCGCGAGACCGATGCAACGCCGATGCGCGCTACGACTATCGCCAATGTCAGGCGGGCTACAGCGAGGCGTTCGTCGACTACCGCTGGTGTCTGGCCTCGGCCTTCGAGCGCTCCGAATGCGGTTACCCCTGGTGGCCCTGTGCGGAGAATCTCTACGGCTATTGCGCCAATCGCGCAGCCGAGTGCGAGCAAGCCTGTCGCCCGCAGGCATCGCCCCCGCACGCATCGACGACGCAGAGCACGTCAAAACAACCGAATCATCCAGCGACCTGACTCGCCGAAATCCATGGTACAGGCTGGATTTGAGTCCACCTGTGGGTCGGACTTGAGTCCGACACGACGGTGGCGTTGGGCTCGGGGGCGGCGTCGGGCTGAAGCCGGACCCACCTAGCCCGATCGGTCAGGCGCCGCGGCGCCAAGCGGTCCCGCTCGGTCCATCCTCGAGACCGATGCCCGCCTCCGTGAGCAGCGTGCGCAGACGATCGGCTTCCGCCCAATCCTTGGCGGCGCGGGCGGCGATACGCGCCTGAACCAGGTTCTCGATCTCCGTATCCGACAGTCCGCCGTCGTCCGCGCGTCCGCGCAGATACAGATCCGGATCCTCCTGCAGGATGCCCAGGATGCCGCCGAGTCGCCGCAGCACGGACGCCGGGCCGGCGGCGGCGCCGGGATCATCCGCTCGGATGCGATTCACCTCGCGCACCAGATCGAATAGGACGGCAAGCGCCTCGGGCGTGTTGAAGTCGTCGTCCATCGCGGCATGAAAACGCTCGGCGAAGGGCGCGGCAACGGACGCATCCACCGCGTCGGGGGCGACGTCCGGCACGCCGCGCAACGCCGTGTAGAGTCGGGTCAAGGCCGCACGGGCCTGCTCGAGGTGCTCGTCGTCGTAGTTGAGCGGGCTGCGATACTGGCTCGTCAGAATAAAGTACCGCACCTCCTCGGGACGAAAGCGCTGTAGGATCTCGCGCACGGTGAAGAAGTTGCCGAGCGACTTGGACATCTTCTCTTCGTTCACGCGCACGAACCCGTTGTGCATCCAGACATTCACGAAGGTCTCGCCGGTGGCGCCCTCGGACTGGGCGATCTCGTTCTCGTGATGCGGGAACTGCAGATCCGCCCCGCCGCCGTGGATGTCGAAATGATGGCCCAGGGCGCAGGTGCTCATGGCCGAGCACTCGATATGCCAACCGGGCCGTCCCGGCCCCCAGGGCGAGTCCCAGGCCGGCTCGCCGGGCTTGGCGGACTTCCAGAGCGCGAAGTCCAGCGGATCGCGTTTGGCCTCGTCGACCTCCACACGAGCACCCGCGCGCAGGTCCTGCGGGTCCTTGCCCGAGAGCTTCCCGTAGCCCGCAAAACGCGCCACCGCGTAGTAGACATCGCCGTTCTCGGCGACATAGGCGAGCCCCTTCTCGATCAGGGTTTCGATCATGGCGAGGATCTCGTCCATGTGGGCAGTGGCACGCGGCTCGTCGGTCGGCGGCAGGATACCGAGGGCATCTGAATCCTCGTGCATCGCCTGAATAAAGCGATCGGTCAGCGCCTGCATCGGCTCGCCGGCCTCTGCGGCACGGCGGATGATCTTGTCGTCGATGTCCGTGATGTTGCGGATATAGATCACCTCGTACCCGAGCGCGCGCAGATAACGATAGACGACATCGAAGACGACCATCACGCGCGCATGGCCGAGATGGCAGTAGTCGTACACGGTCATCCCGCAGACATACATGCGCACCTTGCCGGGCTCGATCGGCTGAAAGGGCTCTTTGCGGCGGGTGAGGCTATTGTGGATCTGCAACATGGAATGCACTCGCGATTGGGTTGGTCCGGGCCGCAACGGCCCCCGGAGCCAAGGCTCCGGCAAGGGCGGCATGGTAACAAAGCCGAGGATGCGCGCGTGAACCTTCGGACGTGTTCAACAGGCCGCCCGGGATGGACGAGCGAGAGGGGAAGTCCACCGAACCTGCGGCGCCGGTGGTCTGAGCTGGTGGACTTCGCGGCGTTTGTCCACCGGACCGATTCGCTAGGCGACGGGACCGGGTGCATGACCAGCAGCGCCCGACCAGCCTTTCCCCGAGCGCGTAAAGCCCGTACCATTCGACCTAAACCGCGTCCAGAGCGAGATGCGCACTTTCCAGTGAGTTCAACGTTTGGCGCGTCCACGGCCCTTAATGGCGCGGTTTAACAATTGATCTTCTTGAAGACTTTAAACCGCGCCGACTCCGACATGTGTCGGAGCCGGCGCGGCCAAGCCAACCCAACAAGCGACGCATACCGCGCCGGGCGCGGTTTAACCCCGAGTGCGCCGCCGGCGCGCCAGTATTGCCTGCGGAGATCCCCGATGATCAAGCTCACGACCAATCACGGCGACATCCTCGTCGAGCTGGATGCCGAGAAGGCGCCCAAGACCTGTGCGAACTTCGAGCAATATGTCCGCGACGGTCACTACGACGGGACGCTGTTTCACCGCGTCATCGACGGCTTCATGATCCAAGGCGGCGGGATGGCGCCGGACTTTACCCCCAAGCCGACCCGCGCTCCGGTCGAGAACGAAGCGAAGAACGGACTGAAAAATCTGAACGGCACGCTCGCCATGGCACGCACCATGGATCCGCATTCAGCCACATCGCAGTTCTTCATCAATGTCGCCGACAACGGCTTTCTGGATTATCCGGGGCAGGACGGCTGGGGCTACTGTGTCTTCGGACACGTCGTCGAGGGTATGGATGTCGTAAATGCCATCCGCGGCGTGCAGACCGGCACGCGCCACGGGCACCAGGATGTCCCGGTCGAGGATGTCATCCTCGAGCAGGCGATCGTCGTCGAGTAGCGCCCGGAGCCAGGTCCGGAGCGAAGAGCGACCCTTGAAGACCGTTTCTTGAAGACCTCGGGCGTCAGCATCTTCGTCTCCGATCTGCATCTGTCGCCGGATCGACCGGCGACGGTGAGCCTCTTCCTCGACTTCCTCGCGGGTCGCGCACGCGAGGCAGACCAGCTCTATCTCCTCGGCGACATCTTCGACGCCTGGATCGGCGACGACGACGACGGCACGCCCAACGCGGAGGTCAAGGCGGCACTCGCCGCGGTCACGGCCTCCGGGGTCCGCTGTCATCTGATGCACGGCAACCGGGATTTCCTGATCGGTCGCGCCTTTTGCCGCGAGACCGGCTGTCGGCTTCTGCGCGACCCGACCATCGCCCGGTTCGCAGGCGAGCCCATGCTCCTCATGCACGGCGACCTGCTCTGCACCGACGACGTCGCTTATCAGCGGTTTCGCCGCCGCATCCGCAACCCGTTGGTCCAACGCCTCTTCCTGTGGCGATCACTCGCGGCGCGTCGCAAGGTCGCCGCCGACTACCGCCGCAAGAGCGGAGCCGCGACCGCCGAGAAGACCCTGGACATCATGGACGTCAACCAGGAGACGGTCGAACGCTACCTTCGCCGCTACGGTGCCGCGCGTCTGATCCACGGGCATACCCACCGTCCGGGCGATCATCGCGTCCAGGTCGACGGCCGAGAGGCCGTACGCTCGGTCCTGGCCGAATGGCATCCGGACCGGGGCGAAATGCTGATCCACGACACCTCGGGGTGGCGGCGCGAGGCCGTACTGCCTTGAATCGGCCGAGATGTCGGCGGTAGGTTGGGCAAAGCGCAGCGTGCCCAACCCGCACCGGCATCACAGTGAGCTGCCCGACGCGCGGCGCCTAAGGTGATTTCGGGGAAAGGATCTACCGGCAGAGCCGAACCAAAAAGCGCTCGAGGGCTCTGCTCGTTGTCGTTGTCGTCCGGAATCCGATTACGACCACGACAACGAAAGAAAG
The DNA here is from genome assembly GCF_021228795.1 of Thiocapsa bogorovii. Taxonomy (NCBI): domain Bacteria; kingdom Pseudomonadati; phylum Pseudomonadota; class Gammaproteobacteria; order Chromatiales; family Chromatiaceae; genus Thiocapsa; species Thiocapsa bogorovii. The sequence continues at coordinate 4,512,613 of NZ_CP089309.1, read as the reverse complement.
TCCGCGGCGGTTTGCTCGACACTTGCGACGTCAGGTGCTGGATGTCTTCCGGGAATCGGCAACCCAACTGCACATCGGATTCGCCGGAAGTGATGCCGACGGTCATCGCGAAGCGGCGACATCCCCCGGGATCGACGCCTTGCAGTCGTCCTCTTCAGCCGGCCAGACGGCCCGGGAGGTCGCGGTCAACGCGACGCACTCGGGAACCGAGCTGAACGCGCTTTGGCACCGTTTTCCGCTGTGCTGGTCCGTTCGCGATCGTCCGCCCCTTCCAGGCGTTGCCTAACCTGATGGTCGTGCGAGCAACGCCCGTGGAAGAGGACGACTGCAAGTCGTCGATCCTGGGGGCACGCCGCTTCGCGACGTTGCTTCCGGCCAATCGGTTTTGCACGGAACAAAGACGTGTCGATGCGCATTCAGGCGCATCTCAGGCTCCTTCAGGTTGTGCGGGCATGCGCAGTCGGGATACTAATTTTCGGAATCCCCGACAATGTCCGCAGGTCTCTTCCGGGACTCCGGCCATTTCGGTACGTGGCGCAGAGCGCCAGGGGCATGCGTGACACCGCGGGGCGGATGTCACGAGATCCTTGGGGTGCATGCGTGACACCGTGGAGCGGGTATCACGAGATCCTTGGGGTTTGGGGCTAGCCCATCTCATGAGCGAAGCCCGGCTGCGAAGAGACCCTGCGCTCGCCTCGGGCCGACTCGACCCTGTCAGCGGGAATCGGTCGCCGGATCCAGTCCGATCACGTCCTGCACGTCTTCTTCCACCGCGGGGAAGCTGAAGCCGCATTCCTGCGGCGTCATCTGTTCGGAGGCCACACGCGGATATTTCCGGCAGCTCGGCGGCCGCAACGCGTAGACCGCGCAGCTGCTCAAACCCTGGTCGTCGAAGCGCAGAAACGGGCAGGGATAGGGCAGCTTGCAGCAGGCACCGCAGCGGTTGCATGCGCCCGTTCGATCGGGGTCGACCGGCAGGAGCGATGTGAACAGGCGCTTGGTTTTATTCAACATCCGAAAAATCTTCCGAAAGGGTCATGAGTCTGCCGGCCGCATCTGATCCGGCCTCAAGCGGGGCGTAAAATAGCGGTCGGCGTCGTCCAAATCGACCGCCTTTCCGGCTGCGTCGACCAGCGGCTGCTCGTAGTCCTTCCAGCCACGCAGTCCCGTCTGCAAGGAGGACACGTCTTGGTAGCCGAGCAGGTTCATCGCGTGGGCCGCCATGATGCTGCGGTACCCCGATCGACAGACTACCACGACCTCCCGGTCGCGCGCGCGCACGAGGTCGGGGACGGTCTCCTCGTAGTCCCATTCGCAGGCGGACTCGAGGATACCGCGCGGGACGTTCAGCGATCCGTCGATATGCATCGCCGCGAACTCATCCGGCTCGCGGACATCGACCAGCAGCAGATCCGGGTTTGCCTCAAGCCGCTCCTCGAGATCCCAGGGCATGATCTCTCTGACATCGCTCAAACAGTCTTTGATGAGCTCTAAAAACTTCTTCATCGCTTTAAACCGCGTCCAGAGCGAGTTGCTCGTTTTCGAGTGAGTTTGACGTTTGGTACATCCACGGCCCTTAGCGGGGACGCGGTTTAAAAAGGTCATTTTTACAACATCTTAAACCACGCCGGCTCCAATCGTCGTCAAGTCGGCCGGGGCCGACCCCATCCAACACTATCGCACGCCACGCTGGGCGCGGCTCAACCGCGTCCGGAGTGGTATGCGTTCAATTCGGATTGAGGCAGACGCGGACTCATCCGTTCTCCCGGCTCGACCTGCGCTCGCACAGGCCGCGCTCGACCGCAATCACCGCCGCCTCCACCCGCGAGTGCACGTCGAGCTTGCGCAGGATCGCCTTCACGTGGAGCTTCACCGTCCCGTCCGAAATATTCAGACACCGGGCGATCGCCTTGTTGCTCTGACCCTCGGCAAGATGGCAGAGGATCTCATGCTCGCGCGGCGTCAGGTCGGCGATGCGACCCTCGGCGGCCACACCCGCAGCCTCGCCCTGGACCGCCTTAGCCAGGACGATAGCCAGCTCGGGCGCCACCACCGTGCGGCCTTGGACGATCTCGCCCAGCGCCGCGATCAAGGCATCCGGCTCCATATCCTTGAGCAGATAGCCCTGCGCGCCGCCCTGCAGCGACTCGATCACGTCGCGCTCCTCCGCGCTGGTCGTCAGCATCGCGATCGGCATGGCCGGATGGGCCGCACGCAACCGACGCAGCATCTCAAGCCCGTCCAGATGCGGCATGCGCATGTCCAGCAGGACCACGTCGGGCAGGGTCTCGGCGACCCGCTGCAGGCCCATCGCGGTGTCGCCAACCGCCGCGACCACCTGGATACCTCGGCGTTCCAACAACTCCTGTAGCCCGAAGCGGAACAGGGCATGGTCGTCGATCAGCAACACGCGCATCAGGCTGCCTCCCGCCCCTGGCGCGGGGTGCGCCGATTGCCGTCGAAGATCACCTCCACCCGCGTGCCCTCCCCGGCCTCGCTCTCGATGCGCAGCTCAGCACCGATGCGCCGCGCACGCTCCTCCATGATGGTCAGGCCGATGTGCTCGCCCGGATTGGATCCCGCCGCCGGGGTCGTGAAGCCCACGCCGTCGTCTTCGATCAACAGCACGTGCTGACCGCTCGGCTCGCGGGTGAGCAGGACGCGCACCGTATGCGCTTTTGAATGTTTGCGGATATTGGCCAGTGTTTCCTGGACAATCCTCAAGATCTGCAGCTCTTCGCTCGCCGAGAGCTCGAATGGACGACAGTCGTTTTGGAACAGCACATGTGCGCCTGTCTCTTGACCGAATCGGCGGGTGAGCTTCTCGAGCGCCGGCACCAGACCGCGTCGGTCCAAGGGCGCACGGAAGCTCGCGAGCAGCTCGCGCAGCTCGGTGTGGGCCTCGTCGAGCCCGTTGCGGATCCGGCTCAGATCGTTGCGCGCCTCGAGCGAGATCGCACTCCCGCGCAGCGAGTCGGTCAGCATGCGACACTGAAAACGCAGGCTCGCCAAGGTCTGAGCGAGCGAGTCGTGCAGCTCGTGCGCGAGCGAGTTGCGCTCTTCGACGATCGAAAGACGCCGCGCGTCGGCGTCCGAGCGCTGCTTGGCGATGGCGACCCCGAGGTGATGCCCGACGGTCGCCAGCAGGTCCAGGATGTCCTCGCGGGCCCGCAAGCCGGGCCGGTCGACGAAGACGGTGTAGACGCCCAGGAGCTCGTCGCGATGCTCCAACGGCACGGTGACGACCTCCATCTCGCTGCTGGCGAACATCCGCCGCCCGTAGATCCTGGAGCAATAGCGCGCGTCGTTTCCGCAGACGATCTCGCCCGGTGTGAGGACACTCCCGCACAGACACAGATCCACCGGTCCGATATCCTGCTCGCGCACCAGGTCGTCGTCCAAACCGATCGCGCCGACTAGACGCCGCGAACCGTCCGGCATGACCAGACGCACGGTGGCGGCTCGGCCGTTGATCATCTCCTTCAACACCCGCAGGAAGCGCAGCAACAGCTCGTCGACACTCTCCGCTTGATGGATCCCGGCGGCCACGTCGTAGAGGATCTTCAGCGAGGCCGTCTTCTGCGCAAGCCGCATGGTCTGGCGCGCGACCCGGTTGTCCATCTCCTCGTACAGGTCGGTCAGCTCCTCGTTCAGGCTGCGGATATCGCTCGCCACCTGCGCCAGCACACCGGCATCGTCCAGGGAGTCGCTCGCGCCCGGCTCGCCCTGACAGACCCGCGAGAGCGAATATTCCAGGCGCACCAGAGGCAGCAGCAGTTGGCTGCGCAACCGGCTCCAAAACAGCAGTACGGCCAGCGCGGCGGCGACGAGTGCGGCCATCGCGAGCGGCGCCGCCCACTCCAAATGCGGGCGCGCATCCTGCAGGGTCAATAAAAAAAGCGCCGCGGCGAGCGTCGCCCCGACCACGACCGAGGGCACGGCAAGACCGGCCGCACGCAGAACCTCGCGGATCCGCGACGCCTCGATCTCCTCGCCCCGCTCGGCGACGATCCGCGCTTGACGCACGCTCACGGCGACTTCTCCGGATCCGCGGGCATCACGTCGCGCATCTCCGAGGCAATCGTGCCCGGCGCCGACGCGTCCGGCCCCTCGCGCTGCTGCAGATCCCACATGGCGGCATAGTGACCGCCGGCCTCCAAGAGCGCGCGGTGCGTCCCCTGCTCGCGGATGCGGCCCTGCTCCAGCACGAGGATCCGATCCGCGTCCACCACCGTGGAGAGACGGTGCGCGATCACCAGGGTGGTATGGTTCTCCGCGACCTCCGAGAGCGTTTGCTGGATCGCCTGCTCGGTGTGGCTGTCCAGCGAGGAGGTCGCCTCGTCGAAGACCAGGATCCGCGGCTGCTTCAAGATCGCCCGCGCGATCGCCACACGCTGTTTCTCCCCGCCCGAGAGCTTCAGGCCGCGCTCCCCGACCATGGTCTCCCAACCGTCCGGCAGGCTCTCGATAAAGGTGCGGATGTGGGCCATCTCGGCGCAGCGCTCCACCTCGGCGCGGGTCGCTTCGGGCCGTCCGTAGGCTAAGTTGTAGTAGATGGTGTCGTTGAACAGCACGGTGTCCTGGGGAACGATGCCGATGGCTGCGCGCAGGCTCTCCTGGGTGACCTCGCGCAGATCCTGTCCGTCGATCAGGATCCGGCCGGCGGTGACGTCGTAGAAGCGAAACAGCAGGCGCGCCAGGGTCGACTTGCCGGCGCCGCTGTGGCCGACAACGGCGAGGGTCTGGCCAGGCGCGATCCGAAAATCGACGTCCTGCAGGATCGCCCGTTCGTGCTGGTAGTGAAAGTCGACGTGCTCGAAGCGGATGTCGCCCTCGCGCAGGCGCAACGCCTTGGTGCCCGGGGCGTCCTGGATCTCGGGGCGACGCTCGAGCAACTTGAAGACCAGATCCATGTCCGCGAGCGCATACTTGATCTGCCGATAGACGATCCCGAGAAAGCCCAGCGGGATGAACAACTGCAGCATGAGCGCGTTGACCAAGACCAGGTCGCCGACACTCATCTCGCCTTTGACCACGCCGTTGGCCGCGAAGGCCATGATCAGGGTGACGCCGATCGCAATGATCGCGCCCTGCCCGAAATTCAGCAGCGACATGGAGGTCTGACTCTTGACCGCCATCTCCTCCCACTCGGCCAGGGTCCCGTCGTAGCGCTCGAGCTCCATCCGCTCGTTGCCGAAATATTTGACCGTCTCGTAGTTGATGAGGCTGTCGAAGGCCTGATTATTGGCCTCCGAGTCCAAGCGGTTCATCCGGTGCCGATAGTCCATGCGCCATTCGGTGATGGCGAAGGTGAAGGTGAAATAGACCGCGACCGTCCCGAAGACGACCAGCGCGAAGGCCGGGGTGTATTGCTTGAAGAGGATCACCGCCACCAAGGTGAACTCGACCAGCACCGGCAGGACGCTGAAGGCGACATAGTTCAGAATGGTCGACACCGAACGGGTCCCGCGCTCCAGATCACGGCTGATCGCACCGCTCTGGCGCCCCAGGTGGTAGCGCAGCGAGAGCCGATGCAGGTGATCGAGCACCTTGGTCGACAGCCGGCGCATCGCGCGATAGCGCACTCGGGCAAAGACCACGTCGCGCAGCTCGTTGAAGAGCGAGGCACTGAGCTTGAGCGCCCCGTAGGCGACCAGGAGCGAGATCGGCAGCACCAGCACCTGATTCGGCGTGGCCTCGAAGGCATCCACGATGTCGCGCAGCACCAGGGGCACACCGACATTGGCCACCTTCGCCGCGATCAGACAGGCGAGCGCGAGCATGGCACGCCCGCGGAACTCCCACAGATAGGGCAGCATTCCGCGCAGATTGTGCCAATCTCGACGGTCGGCATGGATGCGCTCGGTGGCGGAAATTCGGTTCATGCGAGCCTTATTAAACCGCGCCCGGCGCGGGATGTGATGGTTTTGGATGGGATCGGCCCCGGCAGACTCGACGACTGCTGGAGCTGGCGCGGTTTAAGTTCTTAAAACATATAAAATTTTAAGCTTCCACTCCACCAAGGACGGTGAAATCCCCATGGCCGAGTACAACATGGCAGCAACACGGGTCGCCTCGGACGCGATTCATCCTGGGGGCGATTCATTAGGTGTCGCCTGTTCGTGATCCGAACGGCTCGCCGCGGCGAGCCTACCGACCAAACCGATATAAATGAGGACGCATCATGGCAGATCCCACAATGGACAGCACGGGTTGCAGCATGCACGAGCCCTACGCCTTGCAGGTGCTCGGCGACCAGATGGAGCCCGAGTTCCCCGATCGCTGCGTCGTCGTCGTCGAGCCGACGGACAACCGCACGAACAACAGCTTCGTGTTCGCCGAGGTCGAAGGCGTGCGCTGGTTTCGCAAATATGTCCGTAGCGACGACGGCTCGGAGCGGCTCGTCGCCGTCAACCGGATCTATCCCGACATCGAGCTCGACGGGCTGGAGTGGCACGTCCTGGGGGTCATCATTCAACGCAACATCCGTCGTAAGATCAAACACTACGACTACTCGCAAGAGCCCGAGACCTCGCCGACGGTGGCCATCACGGATCTGACCGGCCGGTGATGATCGGCCAGGCCGTACACAAGCCGCCGCGCGCCGAAGGCACGCTCGGCCGCTCCCGGCCCGCGCGTCCCCGCCGCGCCCGGCTGCGCAAGCCGTGTTGGCCCGAAAGGATCCCGCGCGCGATCGGGGCCGCGCTCCTGGCCGCGACCGTGATCGCCTGCTCGCCCGGAGGCGACCCGCCGGCGAGCACGGGCCCGGACCGCGGGGCGCTCGAGCACCTGGTTGCCGCGGTGGACGTGGAGCGTGCCGCAACGACCAGCAGCCACGAGCGGCCGGGCTCGCTGCGTTTTCGTCGCCAGGTGCGCCTCTTCAGTCAGGAAGAAGGTCGGATCACCTCGCTGGACGTCTTCGAGGGCGACATGGTTCGGGAGGGCGAGGTCCTGGTGGCGCTCGATGACGACCTCCTGCAGGCCGAGCTCGACAAGGCGCGTGCGACGCTGGCGCAAGCGGAGCTCGACGTGCGGCGGCTCGAGGATCTCGTCAGCAAGCGCGCCGCCTCGGACGCGGAGCTCTCGCAGGCCCGCACCGCCGTCGCGGTGGCCCGAGGCGACGTCAGACTCCTGGAGACCCGACTGGCCTTCACCCGGATTCGGGCCCCGTTCGACGGCGTCGTGACCGAGCGGTTGGTCGAGCCGGGTGATTTCGTCTCGAAGAATACCCACCTTCTCACGGTCGCCGATCCGCAATCCCTGGTCGCCGAGGTGTATGCCTCGGAGCTCATCCTGCCGCGGATCAGAGTCGGCGACCCGGCACAATTGCGCATCGACGCTCTCGGCGCGGTGGCGTTCCCCGCCCGGATCCTGCGCATTCATCCGAGCCTGGAGGAGACCAGTCGACAGGGGATCGTGGAACTGACGCTGGAGGATCCGCCCGAGGGCGTGAAGGCCGGACAGTTCGTGCGGGTCACGCTGGAGACCGCCTCTGTGGAGCGTCTGCTGATCCCCTTTCGCGCCCTGCGCCGCGATCGCGACGGCGAGTTCGTCTGGCTGATCACGGACCAAGGCCAGGCCTCCCGACGAAAGGTCAGGAGCGGTCTGCAGAGCACCGATCGCATCGAGATCCTCGAGGGCCTTGCACCCGGCGACCGCATTATCACGCGTGGATTTCTCGGCCTGAGCGAGGGTAAAACAGTCAAGGTGGTCCCGGAATGAATCTCGAACACCTCTACACGGCCGTCGAGCTAGTGCGCAGCGGCTGCTATCGCGACAATCCGCGCGAGTCGACGCGTCTAAGCACCTACCCGGTCATGCTTGCAAGCGCCGCCGCGCCGGCGACGAGCCCGACGGAGGCCTTCCTGCGTGCGGCCTGTCTCGCCTACGCCTGGATGCCCCAGCGGGTGCGGATCGCGCAGAGCGAGCTGGCGTCCGCGGTCGCCGCCTTCGAGGCCGCGCGCGCCGACGCGCAGAGCGACCCGGACGTCGGATCGGAGGTCGGACCGGATCCGGCGCGCGCCGCACTGCGCGAGCGCAGTATCGACGCCATCGCCGCCAGCCTCAGCTCGGTCGTCGGGGCTTCGATGGTGCTCCACCTCGCCGCGCCCGGCATCTTCCCGATCTGGGACGAGCGCATCGAGCGCTTTCGCCTGGGCGAAGAGCCGTCGCCCTACCACATGGGCCAGGCCCGTCACTATCTCGACTTCATGAACGAGATTCGCGACCTCACCGCACACCCGCTCTTCCTGACCTTCCACAACGACTTCTGCACCGCCTACCAGGCGCGCCTGCAACGCTTGCGCATCTCGCCCTATCCACTGACCGAACCCAAGGTCGTGGAAGAGGCGATCACGGAGCTGGCGGGCGAGTAGGTCACGTGTCGGAAACACGTTGATCACCGAACCGACGTCGTTGTCGTTGTCGTAATCGATCACGACAACGGGGCTGGAGCACCACCGAGCGTCGGCGGGTAGAGCGCTTTCCGGGAATGACCTTATGTTGACCAACATCTCGACCTGGTCGGTCCGCCACCCCGTCGGCGTCGTCGCGCTGACGCTCGCCGTCATGGTCCTCGGGGGAGTCTCGCTCACCCGGCTCAACATCGATCTGCTGCCGAGCATCATCTATCCGGACATCCAGGTCCGCATCCTGGACCCCGGCGTCCCCGCGGAGGTCATGGAGAACGAGTTCACTCGCGACCTCGAGGAGCAGCTCGCCATCACCGAAGGCGTCGTCGCCATCCAGTCGCGCACCACCGAGGGCCGCAGCGCCATCGATCTGTCCTTCCGCTACGGCGAGGACATCGATGAAGCCCTGCGCGACGCGAGCTCCCGCCTGGACCGCGCCAAGCGTTTCCTGCCGGAAACCGACGACCCGCCCATCATCTACAAGCGCGACCCCTTCCAGCACCCGGTCGCCGAGTATGTCGTCAGCTCGGCGTTGCGCGACCCGGTGGAGCTGCGCACCTGGGCCGACTACACCTTGGGCCGCTCGCTCGTGACCCTCCCGGGCGTCGCCTCGGTCGAGGTCGGCGGCGGACTGGAGCGCGAGGTACAGGTCGTCGCCAACCAGTTCCGGTTGGCCGGGTTGGGGATCGACATCCTGGATCTGGAGACACGCCTGCGCACCGCCAATCAAGATGTCGCGGCCGGGCGGCTGCGCATGCCCGAGGGGGAGATCGGGGGTCGCACGGAAGGGCGTTTCAGAAACGTGCAGGAGATCATCGACCTGCCCCTCAACCCCGAGGCCGGCGACAACCCGATGGCCCAGATGCGCATCGGAGAGATCGCGCAGGTCATCGACGGGGCGAGCGAGGAGCGTCTGCGCATCCGCCTCGACGACCAGCCGGGGATCAAGCTCTCGATCCAGAAGCAGCCGCTCAGCAACACCGTCGCGGTCGTCGAGACCGTGGACCGCGAGCTCACGCGGCTCGCCGAGCAAGGCCAGCTCCCCGAGGACATCCAGATCCAGCGCGTCGACGACCAAGCGCGCTACATCCGTCACTCGCTCGACAACGCCGTCAACGCCGCACTCAGCGGCGCCCTGCTCGCCATGGCCGTGGTCTACATCTTTCTCGGGAGCCTGCGGCGGACCCTGATCATCGGCGCCGCGATCCCGATCGCCGTCCTGGTCACCTTCATCCTCATGGCCGCCAACGGCCTGACCTTCAACATCATGACCCTCGGGGGGCTCGCGCTCGGCATCGGCATGCTGGTCGACAGCACCATCGTCATGCTCGAGAACATCTATCGTCACCAGCGCATGGGGCAAACCACGGTCGTCGCGGCGGATGCCGCGAGCCGCGAGGTCACGGGCGCCGTCATCGCCTCGACCTCGACCAACCTGGCCGCCGTCCTGCCCTTCCTCTTTATCGGCGGGCTCGTCGGGCTGCTCTTTCAAGAGCTGATCTTCACCATTTCGGCGGCCATTCTCGCCTCCATGGTGGTCGCCTTGACCCTGGTCCCGGCGCTCGCGGGCCGGGTGCCGGCGGGCCGCGAGGGTGCCCTGCGGGGGCTGGTCAATCGCGCGATGCAGGCCCTGCAGGACGGCTATGCGCGGTTGCTCGAGCGGCTCCTGCGGATCCGCTGGCTCGTCATCCTGGCCTTCGTGGCCGGTCTGGCCTGGTCGGTGCCTTGGCTCATCGGCGCCAAGCAGGAGTTCCTGCCCGCGTTCGACGAGGGCGACGTGCGCATCAGCCTGACCGCAGACGCCGGTGTCGACCTCGAGGAGATGGACCGCCTGGCCCGCCGGATCGAGGCGCTCGTCTCCGAGCAACCGGAGGTCGAGGCGATCTTTACGACCGTCGGCGGCTTCGTGTTCGGGCGCTCGTCCTTCGAGAGCGCCAACCGCGCAAGCCTGCAGGTCCTGCTCAAGCCGGCCGCGCAACGCGACGTGGGCAGCAAGGAATGGATCGACCGGGTCAAAGGCCTGATCCGCGCGCTCGAGATCCCGGGCCTGCGGGCCTGGCTCTTTACGCGCGGGATTCGCGGCATCCGCTTCAACGAGGGCGACGACGACGTCAGTCTGCGCATCGCCGGGGAGGATCTCGACACACTCGCCGATCTCGCCGACCGGGTCGTGGAGCGCCTCGCCACCGTCGAGGGTCTGAGCAACATCCAGCACAGCAGTCAGGACGTCACCCGCGAGATCTCCATCCGGCTCGACCCGCAACGCGCCGCGAGCTTCGGTCTGACCATCGAGGACGTCGGTGCCGTGCTGCGGTTCGCCCTGGAAGGCCGTATCGTCACCGAGCTGATCGACGGCGACAGCGCGGTCGATCTGCTGCTGCGGCTCGATCGGGTGGACATCGCCGCGCCGGGCGACCTGGATTCCATCGTGCTGTTCAGCAAGACCGAGCCGCGACGCGCCTTGCGACTCGGCGATGTCGCGACCGTCGAGATCCTGGCCCAGCCCTCGACCATCCTGCGCGACCGCCAGCAACGGATCGTCGAGGTCACCGCCTCGATCGGCGAGGAGCTGACCCTGCAGCAGGCGATCGAGTCGGCGCTGGCCGCAGCGGCAGAGATCCCGCTGCCGCCGGGCTATCGGCTCTACGAGGCCGGCGGTCTGGAGACGCTCAAGGAGGGCCAGGACATGAGCCGGATCCTGCTCGGGCTCGCGCTCTTTCTGGTCTTGGTCGTGATGGCGGTCCAATACGAGTCGGTGCGCAATCCCTTCATCATCCTGATCTCGGTGCCCTTCGCCTTGATCGGCGTGGTGCTCGGCCTGCAATGGACCGAGCTGCCGGTCTCCATGCCGGTCTGGCTCGGACTCATCATGCTGGCCGGGATCGTGGTGAACAACGCGATCGTGCTGGTGGAGTTCATCGAGCTCGAGCGCCGTGACGGTTTGGATGCGCGCACGGCCATCCTGGAGGCCGCACGCCTGCGTCTGCGCCCCATCCTCATGACCACGCTCACCACCGTCGTGGGCATGCTCCCGCTCGCGCTCGCCCTCGGCGAGGGCTCCGAAATGCTGCAACCGCTCGCCGTGACCATCGTCTCGGGTCTATCCTTCTCCACTCTGGTCTCCCTTGTGCTGGTGCCCCTGGTCTATCAGGTCCTGGCCGCTCCGACAACGGCGGAGACCCCGACAGGCTCGGTGGACCTCGCATCGAAGGCTTCGCGGTGATCGCCCCCCGTGTCTGGTGGATCGGCCATGTCTTGCCCGACGACGTCTTCCAGTGCCACGTGAGGTCGTCGCGCGCAACCTTCCGGTCGAGGGCATCGATTACTACGCCAGGCTGGACGACGGCGCGATCCTGACCCTCTCGCACCAGACCCGTTACTCGGGTTTTAAGGTCGAGCCGCCCGGGGCGATCTCCGCGATCCTGGGCTTGACGCGCGCACAGTGGCTAGCCCGCCATCGCGACGATCCCGCGATGGCCCACGACGACCGCAGTTACGGGCAATGCCTCGGTCGCCGCATGGGCGAATGAATTCGCCCCTACCTCGGGGCGGGCGGGACCGAGGGATACGCGGGCGGCTCGGGTGGCGTGGGGGCGTCCATCAATCCCGCGGGCATCGGCGGCACGGGCGGCATGCCCATCGGGTCGCGCACGTAGGACGGAAAATCCGGATTGGTCCAGCCCGCTTCGGCCAGTTTGCTCTCGGGCGGACGCAGTCGCGAGGTGTAATCGAGCACGGCCGCCTCGTGACGCGGGGTAAAGCCGTCGATCTGCTTGACCATCTTGGGGTCGGAGTTCTTGCGTCGACCCGTGCGGATCGCATCGAACTGACGCATCAGATAGAGATAGTGCTGACCCGCGATCGCGGGGATATGCTCCGCCTCGTTGCCTTCCCCGTTCTCGCCGTGACACTTGGAGCAGTGCTCCGCGTAGACCTCCTGGCCCAACGCCAAATCCACCCCGGGCCCGACCCCGTTCTGCGGTGTCATGGGAAGCTGCGCCACATAGGCCGCCACGTCGGCGACACTCTGAGGACCGCCCAAGATACGCGGGACCGAGAATGGATACATGAGCGGATTGTCGCGATTGCGCGCCCGGATGTCCGCAAGCTGCTTGATGATGACCGGACGCAACTGCCCGGCAATCTGGGGATAGGTCCCGTCGGGCGCACCCCAACCTTCCGGCCGATGACAGACCGCACAGGTCAGATAGACCCGGCGTCCGTTCTCCGGGTCGGGTGTCAGCGCCATCACCTGCTCGTATTCGATTTGGGCGATCTCGGCAGGCGTTAGGGCCGGGTTTTCACCCGATTCTTGAGCATAGGCCGCCGTCGCGATGATGCCCGAGAGGGCGATGGACAGGCCGATCGCAAATGCGGGTCGAGACATCTTGACCTCCAAACTGAAGAGACCGGGACCGGACCGGCCGCAGGATGCTCGCCCCCGCACGACATGAACCTTCGACACGCCGCGGGGCCGGCAACCCGGCACGGGTCCGGCATGAGCCGTGCAAAAACGGGCCTCATCACGACGGCCCGGCAAGACGATGACCGAACGAAGCAGCCTCAGAGCCCCTTCAATCCACCGGTCACATTGGCCTGGAAGATCGCCTTGTGCACGTCGCCGATACTCAGCATACCGACCAGACGCCCCTCGTCCGCAACCGGGATACGCCGGAAGTTGTGGCGCACCATGATGGTCGCCGCGCGCAGCACATGCATCTCGGGATCGACCGTCACCGGATTGGGTGTCATCAGCTCCTCGGTCTTCAAGCCCAGGACCTCGGAGTAGCGTGCCATCTCCTTGTCGAGGTCCACCGAATGCATCCCCTCGGCGATCAGCTTGTCGAGCTTCGGAAATAGACTATGAAGCAGATCCCGCTCGGCGATGATACCGACCAACTTTTCATCGCTGTCGACCACGGGCAGGCCGTGAAAACGATAGAGACACATCAAGGACGCCACCTCGACGATCCGGGTATCGGGATTCACCGAGCGGACCGATCGACTCATCACATCTTTGACTTTCATCTAGGCCATCCTCCGTTGTGTTGTTGTCGGCCGCAGTCGCGAGACAGAGACGCACGTCTCGCGACGACCGTCCGCGCATTATAGACAGGTCCACGCCGATCATCGCCGTCCGGGCGCCTCGCTTACAAGACCGGCCCGTAGGGTGGACGAGCGAGAGCGAAGTCCACCGAATCCCTCGCCGGCGCTGGTGGACTGCGCTGCGCTCGTCCACCCTACGCGGGCTTGTCCACCGGCTCCGATCGGCGAGGCGGCGGCGCGGACACCGACGCCCGCTCGTCGTACCGCGCCGAGTCCCTGCCGACACCCGCAAGCCCGCCTCGGAACCCCCGCCGGGCCTGGCGCCAGCGCTTCTATCCACAGGGCGCCCACAGCCTGATCCACCGCTTTTACACAAGATATTGTGGTTGACGGATTTCGAAAACGACATATATTGTGCCTGTAGCGCAGCACCCGCGCGGCCGTCCGGGCCGCGGACACCCATTAGACCTACCCCGCCGTCACACCGCACCCAGGAGGAGCCATGTCCACCGAGAGCCCGTCGTTGGTCGAATCCACGCCCGCCGAAGACGCCGTTGCCCGCCCCGGACAGTCCGCGAAGCCGACCCCGAGCCCGAGCCCGAGCCCGAACCAAGCCCGGCACAACGACTCGGCTCCCGAGATCACCGCCCACACCCCGGGCAAGGTCCAGGTCATCCGGCGCAACGGCAAGGTCACCCACTTCGACCCGAACAAGATCATGGTCGCCATGACCAAGGCGTTCCTCGCGGTGGAAGGCGGCTCGGCGGCGGCCTCCAGCCGCGTCCACGACCGGGTGCGCGAGCTCGCCGAGCAGGTCACCTCGGCCCTCACCCGCCGCTTGCCCGGCGGCGGCACCGTCCATATCGAGGACATCCAGGACCAGGTGGAGCTGGCGCTGATGCGGGCCGGCGAGCACAAGGTCGCGCGCGATTACGTCCTCTACCGCGAGGCCCGCGCCCGCGAGCGTGCCGAGCGTGCGGCGGCGAGCACACCCGCCGAGGCCGCACACCCGCTCTCGGTCACGCTCGCCGACGGCAGCACCCGCCCGCTGGATGTCCCGCGCCTGACCCGTCTACTCGACGAGGCCTGCAGAGACCTCGACGCCGTGGATGCACAAGCCATCCTCACCGACACCCTGCGCAACCTCTTCGACGGCGTGCGCGAAGCCGACGTCGGACAGGCGCTGGTGATGTCCGCCCGGGCGCGGATCGAAAAAGACCCTCAATACAGCCAGGTCGCCGCCCGGCTGCTGCTCGACGTACTGCGCCGCGAGGCGCTCGGCTTCTTGGGACTCGCCGGCGGCGTCGAGACCCAAGCCGATCTCGCCGAGCGCTACAGCGACTATCTGGCGGCCTATATCAAGCGCGCCGCCGATCTGGAGCATCTCGACCCGCAGCTCGCCCGCTACGATCTGGCCCGACTCGGCGCCGCGCTCAAACCCGAGCGCGATCTGCAGTTCACCTATCTCGGCCTGCAGACCCTCTACGACCGCTATTTCATTCACACCGCCGACGGCATCCGCTTCGAGCTGCCCCAGGCCTTCTTCATGCGCGTCGCCATGGGTCTGGCCATCAACGAGATCGACCGCGAGACCCGCGCCATCGAGTTCTACGAGCTGCTCTCGAGCTTCGACTTCATGAGCTCGACCCCGACCCTCTTCAACTCCGGCACCCTGCGCCCCCAGCTCAGCTCCTGCTACCTCACTACCGTCCCGGACGATCTGGACGGCATCTACGGCGCCATCAAGGACAACGCCCTCCTGTCGAAATTCGCCGGCGGACTCGGCAACGACTGGACCCGGGTGCGCGGCATGGGCGCCCACATCAAGGGGACCAACGGCAAGAGCCAGGGCGTGGTGCCCTTCCTGAAGGTGGCCAACGATACAGCGGTCGCGGTCAACCAGTGCTTCGCACCGCAGACCACCGTTTTTACTGCCGACGGCCCCAAGCCGATCGCCGACGTGCGGGTCGGCGATCTGGTGCTGGGTCAGCGCGGACGCTATCGCGAGGTCACGGAGCACTTTGTCTACGACCAGAAGGACGCCCCCATGGTCCGGGTGGCGGTCAAGCATTCGGTCAATGACTTGGACGTCACCGCCGGCCACCCCTTCTGGGCCATCCAGGGCGTACCGATGGAGCAATCCATCGAGCGCACCCTCGGCCAGATCGAGCACGCCCGTTTCCGTCCGGAGTGGGTCGAGGCCGGCCAGCTGACGCGCGGAGACTACGTGGCTCAGGTCATCCCCGCCGAGGTGGTCCCGGTCCCGGAACTCACCCAAGCGGATGCTCGGCTCTACGGCATCCTGCTCGGCGACGGGCACCTCACGCGCGGTCACGAGTGCGGTGTCTCCGGCAACCCGGGCTGCGACGACGGTCATCTGCAATTCGTCCGCGACTACCTCACGGAGCGCGGGATCCACTTTTGGGAGAGCGGGCGGGGCAATGAATACATCCAGATCAAGTGGGCCGTCGGCCGGGGCTTAGCCCGTTGCGCGACGACCGGCCGCTATGTCGGACTGGACGAGGCCCATCTCCCCTTCACCTACGAGGACCTCTACGACGCACGCGGCAAGAAACGCATCGCCCGGCGCTTCAGCCATCTGCCGCACGATCAGGCGCTCGCGCTGATTCAGGGTCTTCTGGAGACCGATGGCGGGGTCAGCCGCGGCAAAGAGATCTACTTCACCAACACCTCCGCCGCCCTCGCCGAAGGCTTGCGTTATCAGCTCCTGCGACTCGGCATCCCCTGCGCCGGGCAGTATCGCGAGCGCGACACTGCCCACACCGGCACGCGTGGTGACGGCTCGTTGGTCTCCTTCACGGGCATCACCCGCGCTTTCGATCTGCGCATCCCGGCCCTACCCGAGATCGCCGAGCTGGTCGGCGTCCCGGCGCGCACCAAGCGGAACTGGTTCCGCTTGGGCAATTGGATCTTCACGCGGGTCAAATCGGTCGTGCCCATCGCGCCGGTCGCCAAGGTCCACGACCTCAAGGTCGAGGGCGACGAGACCTACATGACCGCCGCGGCGCTGGTCCACAACGGCGGGAAGCGCAAGGGTGCGGTCTGCGCCTATCTCGAAACCTGGCACATCGACGTCGAAGAATTCCTCGACCTGCGCAAGAACACGGGCGACGACCGCCGCCGCACCCACGACATGAACACCGCCAACTGGGTGCCGGACCTCTTCATGAAGCGGGTCGCCGAGGACGGACACTGGACCCTCTTCTCGCCCGACGAGACCCCGGACCTGCATGACCTGACCGGGCTGGCGTTCGAGCAGGCTTATGTCGGGTACGAGGAACGTGCGGCGCGCGGCGAGCTCAAGGTCGCCAAGCGGATTAAGGCCGTCGACCTCTGGCGCAAGATGCTCGCCATGCTCTTCGAGACCGGGCATCCCTGGATCGCCTTCAAGGATCCGTGCAACCTGCGTTACACCAATCAGCATGTCGGGACCGTGCACAGCTCTAACCTCTGCACGGAGATAACCTTACATACCAATGACTTGGAGATCGCCGTCTGCAATCTCGGCAGTGTGAATCTGGCCGCGCACGTCACCGAGAAGGGCCTCGACACCAAGCGTCTGCGCAAGACGGTCAGCACCGCCATGCGGATGCTCGACAATGTCATCGACTACAACTTCTACAACGTCCCGCAGGCGCGCAACTCCAACCTGCGGCACCGTCCGGTCGGGCTCGGCATCATGGGCTTCCAGGACGCCCTCTATCGGCTGCGTATCCCCTACGCGAGCCTCGAAGCCGTGCAGTTCGCCGACCACAGCATGGAGGCGTTCAGCTACTACGCGATCCAGGCCAGCACGGATCTCGCCCAAGAGCGCGGGCGCTATCAGAGCTTCGAGGGCTCGCTCTGGAGCCGCGGGATCCTGCCGGTCGACAGCATCAAGCTGCTCGCGGAGGCACGCGGCAGCTACCTGCAGATGGACGCGGGCACCACGCTGGACTGGGATGCCCTGCGGGAGCGCGTGCGCACCGTCGGCATGCGCAACTCCAACTGCATGGCCATCGCCCCGACCGCGACCATCAGCAACATCGTCGGGGTCAGTCAGTCGATCGAGCCGACCTACCAGAACCTCTTCGTCAAATCCAACCTCTCGGGCGAGTTCACCGTCGTCAACCCGTACCTGGTGGTCGATCTGAAGGAACGCGGCCTTTGGGACTCGGTGATGGTCAACGATCTCAAATACTACGACGGCTCGATCCAGCAGATCGACCGCATCCCGGAGGATCTCAAGGCGCTCTACGCCACCGCCTTCGAGGTCGACGCCCGCTGGCTGATCGAGGCCGGCAGCCGCCGTCAGAAATGGCTCGACCAGGCCCAGAGCCTCAACCTCTACATGCGCGAGCCCAGCGGCAAGAAGCTCGACAACCTCTACAAGCTGGCATGGGTGCGGGGCCTGAAGACGACCTACTATCTCCGCTCCATGGGCGCGACCCATGTGGAGAAGTCCACGATGGACGACGCCGGCAAGGCCAACCGCCTCAGCGCGGTCGGCGGTAACTATCTCTCGCTCGACAAGACCAAAGGCAACGGAAAAGGCAACGGAGCCGCCGCACCCGCCGCCTGCTCCATCCTCGACCCCGAGTGCGAAGCCTGCCAATAGGGGCGTGTAGGGTCATGTAGGGGCGACTTCAGTCGCCCCGTGGTCCCGGATCAACGCTTGTTTTGGAAAGGGCGAATGAATTCGCCCCTACGCCCCTGCGCGGCGGCGACATGGACGATGGAAAAGGAATGACCAACACAACACCATTGATCCAACACCACGGCGCCGTCGACGGCGTCACCGGCTCCTGCCATGAACTGATGCTCGGCGACGGACGCTCCGTCCTGATCGACTGCGGGCTGTTTCAAGGTGCGGAGACCGCCTCCGACGGCTCGGGTGCCGAACGCCCCGGCATCGGCTTTTCGGTCGATCGGATCCAGGCGCTGATCCTGACCCATGTGCACATCGACCACTTCGGGCGCCTGCCCCATCTTCTGGCCGCCGGCTTTCGGGGGCCCATCCTCTGTAGCGAGGCCTCGGCGGAGCTTCTCCCCCTGGTCTTGGAAGACGCCCTGAAGGTCGGCGTCACACGCAATGCCGCGCTCATCGAGGCCGTCCTGCGCGGTCTACAGGCACGCCTGGTCCCGCTGCGGTACGGGGACTGGTACCCCTTGATCACGGGCGATCCCGGGCTGCGCGTCCGTTTGCAGCAAGCCGGACACATCCTCGGCTCCGCCTATGTCGACTGTGACCTCACCCGCGCCGGGACCACCACCCGCGTGCTCTTCTCGGGAGACCTCGGCGCACCCCACACCCCGCTGCTGCCGGACCCGACCCCGCCGGAATCCGCCGACATCGTCGTGCTCGAAAGCACCTACGGCGACCGCATCCACGAGGACCGCAGCACACGTCGACAGCGGCTGCGGGCCATGGTCGAGCACGCCTTCGAAGACGGCGGCACCCTCTTGATCCCGGCCTTCAGCATCGGGCGGACGCAGGAGTTGCTCTACGAGCTTGAGACCTTGGTGCACGAGAACCGAGGCACCCAAGACACCGGCGGCAAATGGCGCTGGGATGATCTCGCGGTGGTGCTGGACTCACCGCTGGCGGCGGACCTGACCGCCGGCTACCGCCGACTGCGCGCGCACTGGGACCGCGAGGCCAAGGCCAGGGTTGCAGCCGGTCGCCACCCGCTCGCCTTCGATCGGATGCTCACCGTCGACGACCACGCCGCACATCTGCGCATGGTCGAGTACCTCGCGCGCGAGCATCGTCCCGCCATCGTGGTCGCCGCGAGCGGCATGTGCGCCGGCGGGCGGATCGTCAATTACCTCAAGGCCATGCTCGGCGACCCACGCCACGACGTGCTCTTCGTCGGCTATCAAGCCGCCGGCACCCCGGGCCGAGACATCCAGCGCTACGGACCCCGCGGCGGCTATGTCCAGCTCGACGGCCGCCGCTACGACATCCGCGCCCGCGTCCACACCATCGGCGGCTACTCCGCCCATGCCGACCAACAGGATCTGCTCGACTTCGTCGGCGCCATGTCTACTCCACCCGGGGAGGTGATCCTCGTCCACGGCGAGCACGGCGCCAAGGCCGCCCTCCGAGCCGCCGTGCTGCAGCGCTTCCCCGGCATCAACGTCCGCATTCCCTGAGCCCAAGCCTCTCGGAACCGCAGGCCGGACGACCGTCGGAGCCCGGCATAACCCATTGGGTAGAGGCGACCTCAGTCGGCCATAAAAGCCACGCCCCATCCCCGGCCCTGTACGGGCGATTGAAGCCGCCCCGACCTCCGACTGACACCCGACCAAACGCGTCATACGCTGCGTCATACAATCGCGCCGGAGGGACGAGATGCGAGTCAACGCCAGGCTCGACGATGCACGCGCCAGAAAACTCGATGAGCTCTGTCGGCGCACCGGCCGCAGTCGCACCGATGTGCTGCGAGCCGCCATCGATCGTTACTACGCACAAGAGGCCGTCGAGCCCCCATGTCCAGCCGACATCCTGCGCCGAAACGCCTTCATTGGCTGCGGAGAGGCCGACACCGAGCTCTCTCGGGACTACAAACAACACCTGACCGAGTCCCTGGCCAAGAAGACGGATGATCATCGCTGACACCGGTTTCTGGCTCGCTCTGGCAAACAGGCGCGACCACTGGCACCAGGCGGCAACCGCTTGGCTGACCCAGTCAACCGAAGGACTGATCACCACCTGGCCGGTCGCCACCGAAACCTGCCATCTGTTGCTGAGCCGGGTTGGCGAGCACGCCCAGCAGGCATTTATCGACAGCTTGCGCGACGGTGCCGCGGAGCTGTTCGCTATCGACTGCAGCCACCTGCCACGCGTCGCGGAACTGATGCACAAGTATTCCGATCTGCCAATGGACCTGGCCGATGCATCGCTTGTCGTGCTGGCCG
Source organism: Thiocapsa bogorovii (assembly GCF_021228795.1). Taxonomy (NCBI): domain Bacteria; kingdom Pseudomonadati; phylum Pseudomonadota; class Gammaproteobacteria; order Chromatiales; family Chromatiaceae; genus Thiocapsa; species Thiocapsa bogorovii. The sequence continues at coordinate 4,492,235 of NZ_CP089309.1, read as the reverse complement.
AAGCACTCGGACACGGCCGCATCCTGTCCACCGACGAGCGTGACTTTCACACCGATCGCTGGAAGCGTCACGCCCCGTTCGACAATCAGTTGTTGACATCCTCGCCGACCTGAACAATGGCGCTTTATGCAAACGTCGGGCCAAGGCGCGCCGACGAGGCGCAGCGACCCCTAAGGCGAATAGGCGCAGCGCCGCCCGGCGTGCGCGGGGCGTGCAATGGGGGAAAACCAACGTGTGCTCGGTATACGTTCGGGAGGACTTCACCGACAGGATGCTGGCAGCGGCGGAGACGGCTTCGGCGACTGCCGTGTGTCGGATCGCGGAGGGAGAGGCGATGGCCGCGCTGGCAAGACGCTCGCGCGACAATCCAGCCGATGCCGGTGCAATCGATACGGTCAGGTGTCGTCTGCACGACGATTGGAACGACTGCGCAATCGTTGAGATCAGCCAAGCGATGGTCGAGCTCGCTGGCGACGATGCGGACACCTTTGCACGGAGGGGCTACGACAGCGTCCCACTCGCCGCTGCGCGCACGCTGGATCAGGCCAGTCGCGAGCAGGTCCAGTTCGGCGGTTTCGCCCGGCACTTGCAGAAAGCGGCCCGCATACTCGGACTGGAATCGATGTTCCTCCCCGATCCACTCGGATGAGGACGCGCACCACTCCTTGCTTTCGGACGCCTTGACCGCTGCGCGGGAGCCTCCTCGGAACGCTCTGCGCCCCTGCCGCCAGGTCGACGCGCCGGAGTCGAGCAGGGTGCGCAGAATGTAAAGAGCTTCGCTGGCGCCGCGGCTGGCCTCGAGCCGAAACAGCGCCGCACAGCGTTTGCGCCCGGACAGGCCTACCGCTCTTGGCGAGTCGTTGCTCGCCGAGCAGCAGATCAGCCTGTCGCGGGCGCTAGTTGGGCCGAGCCGCTTCGGAGGTCTAAGAGACTATTGCGGACTGATCGGACGAGGCGGCGGGGCGGGCGGATTACTCCCGGACCCGGCTGCCAACGCTGCGATGAAGCCGGCCGCAGCCACGCCACCGAACAGTAACGCTCCGCCGGCGGCGCCCGCGCCGGCCTCAAGCTGCGAGGTTGCCGTCCGCTGAGCGGCTGCAACATCGGTCGGCGCCGTCTCGACGACCGTACCCTCCACCTCGGTCACCTCTGCCGGATGATCAGCGCAGACGCTCGTCGCGCCGACGGTCAACAGCTCCTTCTCCTTCATCAGGTGCCGGCAGCCATCATCGAACTCGAGTAATGCCTCGCTCTGCTCAAGGACGATCAAGCGATCGAGCGCCTGTAGCTTCATTCCTTGTTGAGCGGCGACGAAATGTTCGCCCTTGCTGATCATCGCAGCCCCGTCGACCCGCTTGATTTCACCGATCGTGTCGGCCGCCATCGCCTGAACAAAGCCAACACTCAAGGCTGCACCCGCCACGACCAAAAAAAATTCTTTGCGCATCATCCTGTTACCCCTTATGTACACCGAAGCCTTGGAAACCCTTTTGCCGAACACTCGCCATCGTAGACCATCCGTGTCGACCCTGTCAGAAGGTTAGCCGTTTCAACCGGGAAAATCCAGGTCACGAAGCTCGCCGAGAAGATGCTCGGGAACCGGACAACCTGCCCGGCGACCGAGGTGGCACCCGGCCCGAATCAAGCCCGATCCCGCCGCCTTTGATCCGAGTCGTCATTCAGAATTCTCCTTGACGTCCGCTCCGACATTGCCCGAAGACGACGCGGGCTCGGCGAGATCCCGCATGAGCGCATCAACGCGGGCCGCCGCATCAAGCGCCGCAGCCCGGACAATCTTCAGGTCGTCGAACCAAAGGGTGCCGTCGAGCTTTTGCTCGAACGCTCGGCTTCCGCCCGAGACCAACGTCAGCTGTTGATAGAAGCAGGTCTCGGGGACCTCGAAATACAGATCGAAGTCCCGCCAATCCGAAGAGCCCAGAAAGCGCGCCCCCTCGCCGAGGATCGCGGAATCCGGCAAGACGCAACGGATGGTCCACTTCACGCCGCCTTGTGAGGTCAGGCTGTCGACCCGAACCCGCCCCGACAAGCGATAACGACCCGCATCGAGAAACAGCGGCTGAGACAGATGCCGAAACGGCCCTTCGAAGGCGCGAAAGCTCAACCGCAAGGCGGCTCGACCGTTCGAGCCACGCGTGGCGACCGGCCCGGCTGAGAAATGCGCGTTCGAGACAAGGCGCCAGTCAAATCCACGACCCTCGATCGGCAGCTCGAAGCCACCGTCGTAGAGCAAACCCAATTGTCGACGTTTGGTATCGTCCAGCCCGCTCACCCAAACGACGTACGCCTCGGCGATCGCCCCGTCCTTCTGGAGTCGTTCGACATAGGCCGCACGCTCGTCCGGCGTCGGAGGCGCGCTCGCCGACTGACGCCGCGAGGTATAGAGAAAGCGCACGGTATCGGTGTCCACTGCAGTGCGCGCCACATAACGAAAGTAGTCTGTCCACCACGGTGGCGGAGACAAGGCCATAGACCCCAAGAGCGCACGATACTCGAGGCTCTCCGCGATCTTCAGCAGATCCGGAAACAAGAGCTTGCGCTGCGAGCTGTCGGCTTCGAGTGTGGTCGACCAGTGCACGAGCATCCGGTCATAGCGCCCACGTTGCCCCCAGTACGCCGCCACCGCGAGCTGCACGCGCGGATCGACCGGCGCAAGCCGCCCCGCGAGCTCGATCAAGGCTTCGCTGCGCTCGACATCGCCGTCCTCGAGCGAACGAGCGGCAAGCGCGATCAGCGGACGTGGGTCGGCCGGGTTTGCCCGATAGGCGGCCTCCAGCAGACGAGCGCCAGCCGCCGGATCGTCGGGCAGAACCTGTAGTGCCTTCAGGAACAAGGTCGCCGACTGATCCGATCGCCACCCGAGCGCGTGATCGATCATGGCGGTGTCGCCCGCCGCGACGCGATCGGCATAGTAGCCGGCGAGGCCGTTCACCAGACTGGCCCACGCCAATCCGAGCGCTCCGAGCACCAACAGCCCTCGCCACCAATAGATCCGCATGCTCACATCCCTTCCCAATACAGCAGCTTATACCGAGCGCGTCAGTTCAAACGGTAGATCATTCTCGCAATCCGGTATCCTCCTCCGTCACGAACCAGTTCGAGATCGACAGCACCTTTGGCGTAGCGCCATCCGCCGCCGCGATATTGGTTCCCGACCGAGATCACCCCGGACCCGCTGATGCGACCATCCGGCATCGAGCGCCAGCGTACCGTGCTGATCGAGAGCTTCGCCCCGGTGGTGCGTTGGAACAAATCCGCATACTTCGAGCGGATCAGCTTCCTCCCACTGCCTTCGTTGACCCGCGCGCTTGACGTAAAGAGCGCCGCAAAGCCGTCGGCGTTCATCGCCGCGTAAGCACTCTCGAGACGCGCGACCAGGTTTGCGGCATCCTTCTCGGGCGTCGCGGCAGGGCGACCGGCGACAATGCTCGGCCCTCGCCCTGCTGCACCGGCGCCCGAGGGGACGGGCTGGACCGGCGCGGCCGGCGTCGGCGCCGGTGCAGCGCCCTTCGGCGTAGATGTATCCGCTTGCGGCTCCTCGGATCGCCGCGAAGCGGATTTGGCGAGTGCCTCCGGCGGCATCGCTTTCGGGGCGGCCTTCGGCGGCGCCGGCGGCTCGAATCTCGGCTGCGCGTTCGGCTGCAGCTTCGGCAGCTCCGGCAGCTCCGCTTTCGGCTGCGTTGCCGGCTCCGACTTGAGCGTTACGGCCTGACCCGTCTCCGGCGGCGCGGGTGTCGGATCCACCGTTTGGGTCGGCGCGGCCGACAAGCGCATCGGCTCCGCCGGCCTCTGCGTCTCGATCGCGTTCGGTGGTGGGACGTCTCCACCCGCAGGGGGCCGCACACTCGCGGCCGAAACGGGCGGAATCATCAACGCCTCGGGTTCACGCGCCTTGGCGAGATCCCCACGCGGGACCGCCCGCACGACCCGAACCGACTCCGATCGTCCGACCTCGAGCCGATCGACTCCGAGCGGACCCGCATCGCTCGCCTGCTCCTCCGGCGTCGCCCTGCTCGAGGTCGCGCTCGAGGTTGGGGTCGGGATCGGTGGTTCGATTGGAGAGACCGCAACGCGCGGCGGCACCGGGGCCAAACGCATCGGCGCGTCCTCGAGCGCACGGATGCCGGCGCGATCCTGCTCGGTCAACACTCCGGCAACAGGGGCAGGTTCGAGCGGCGGCAAGGGTGCGTCCGCGGCCCGACCGTCGGACCCCGAAATCCGCGCCGCAGGCGCGAGATAGCTCGGAAGTGGCGCCGAGGTCTCGCCGCTCCCGCTCGCCGCCAAACGCAGCGCCGGCTTCTTGTTGGCATGAATCAGAACATGGCCCGTTCCGAGCACCAGTGCACCGAGCATAACCGCACCAACCGCCATGGCGCCGACACGTCGGGTGCGCCCGCGCGCACCCCCTAAGAGCGGGGCCCGACCCGGACGCTTCCCGGCAAGCACCGGCAGACTCGGTCGAAAGAACCATGCGGGATCCGTCTCGGTGAAGCCGGCGGGGAGGTCCGGCAAACCGCGATCGTAGGCCGCGCGGGTCTCGGGGTCACGCAGCGTCTGATAGGCCTGATTGATGCGCGTCGCGTAAAAAGCCCCGAACTCGGTCGAGGCCTCGACCCGATCCGGGTGGAACATCCGGATCAAGAGTTGATAGTGATGCCGGATCGACTCTTGAGGCGCATCTCGGTTCAGCCCCAGGTGTCGATAATAATCACCTTCCGGATTCAGCAGGGCGTGTCTCACGAAGAACCGTGCAGCTTCTTCCATTTCCGCGGCATCGGCTCCGAGCTGCGCGGAGGTCTGCGCAATCCGCGCCGATGAGAGTGCCGTGCAGAACTCCGCCAGCAGGGCGCCGAATCCTTGCGGCAAACGACGCTCGGCCTCGGCAAGATGACGATACGTAAGCGGATCTCGATAGTAGTCGAGCGCGAGCTCGACCAGCGGGGCAGCCATGATCGACTCGGGGCTACGCCGGACTCTGCTGCGGCAGGTTCGCCTGATCGCCCCGACCGCCGTAGCTATACATGTAGTCATAGCCGTAACCGTAGCCATAGCCCTTGCCTGCACGCCCGGCCTTCGCGAGCACGGCCCCGATCAGGTGCGCATTCGCCTGTCTCAGGCGTTTCACGGAATTTGCGATCTCGCGCCGGTGGGTCGCTTGGGCGTCCACGATGAAAATCGTCGCCTTCGCCAGATTCGCGAGGATGAGCGCATCCGCGAGCCCAATCACGGGCGGCCCGTCGATGATGACGATGTCGAAACGCTCGGCCGCGACACTCAGAAGATCGAGCATTTTCGCGCTCGCGAGCAGCTCGACCGGGTTCGGCGGCAGCGGCCCGCTGGTGATGGTAAAGAGACGCGTCACCATGGTCGCCTGCGAGATCTCGAGCGGCTGCGCTGTGCCGGCCAGATAGTTCGTCAGGCCGATCGTGTTGGGCAAGGAAAAGACTTTTTGCAACGAGGGGTTGCGCAAGTCACAGTCGATCAAGAGAACGGTGTTCCCCGCCTGTGCAAACGCAATCGCCGTGTTGATGGCAGTCGTCGTCTTGCCTTCGCCAGGCCCCCCGCTCGTAAAGTGCAGGATGTCGGGGGCGCCGTCGGAGGTCGAGAACAATAGCTGAGTGCGCAGCGAGCGCACCGACTCGGCGACTGCACTCTTCGGATCCCGGAAGGCGAGCAGGCCGAGCTCCTGGTCCGGCAAACCCAGTTCACGCGAATTGACCTTGGGGATGACGGTCAGCACAGGTGCACCAACCAGCCCCTCGACGTCCTCGGCGCCCCTGACCGTATCGTCGAGTGCTTCAAGCAGGAAGGCCGCGAGCACACCGATGAAGCCTCCCAGCGCGATCGCGATGGCCAGATTCAGCTTCAGACTCGGCTTGTACGGGTGGATCGGCACCCGCGCCGCATCCACGATCGAGATATTGTTTTCCCCGATCCCTGCGGCGACGCCGACCTCCTTCACCCGCTGGAGCAACCCGTCGTAAAGCTCGCGGTTGGTGGTGACCTCGCGTTTCAAGGTCTCGAAGTCGGTGCTGCGATCCTGCAGCGCCAGCGCCTCCTCGTTCAGCTCGCTGATGCGTTTGGCGAGCTTGGCCTCCTCGAGCGACTTGGCCTCGTACTTCGCCTTCACGCCGCCGGCGATCGCCGCAGTCTCGCGGGCGATCTGCTGGTCCAGCTCCCCGATCTGCTGCTTGAGTTGCCGCATGCTCGGGTAATTGGGCTTGTAGATCTGCAACTGGTCGCGGTAGTCCGCTTCCATGGTGCCGCGCCGCTCCTTCAGGCTCTGAATCAGCTGGCTCTCAAGCACCCCGGCCGCGCTGCCGGCTCCGCCTGCATCCACGATGCCGAGGTACTCCGCCTCCGCCTCGATGCGCGCCCCCTCGGCCTTGATCAGCTGGGCATTCATCTCGCGCAACTTGTCGAGCGTGATCTGCAATCGTTTGTCGGTATCGACAATTTCGCGCTCACGCGCGTAGGCGACGAACCGCTTCTCCGATTCTTCCAAGGTCGCCCGCGCCTGCGCGAGCTGCTCCTCGAGAAAGCGCTTCGCGAAGGAGGACGCGTCGTAGCGCCGCTCGAGGTTGAGGTTGATGAAATTCGCTGCGACCGCGTTGGCCACTTCCGCCGCCTCGACCGGACTGGGACTGTCGTAGTGGATCCGCACCAGACGCGAGTCGCGCACCGGCTCGATCGTCAACTGCCCGAGCAACGCGATCTCCTCGTTCATCCGCTTCGCTTGCTCGGGGTCGACCCCCGAAAGTGCATCGTCCGTTCCGGAAGCCCCGGACATGGAAGACGTCCATGCCTTGGCCATCGCAACCAGATCCGCGAAGAAGGACTGACCCTGCTCATCCTCATCCATCGGCACCAAGCCGAGCTGGTCGATGACCCGACGCGCAAGGGTGTTGCTCTTGAGCAGCTCGTATTGAGTCCGATAGAAGTCCATATTGGCCCGATAGCCCGTTGCCTCCTCGGGCGTCACGCTGCCGTAGTCCACCACGCGATTGCCCTCGGTCTCGATCTGCAGGAGCAAGGTGCTGCGGTAGACCGGCGTCATGACAAAGGTCGCGACCAGGGCCAAGATCGCCGCCAAGCCAACCGCCGAGATGATCAACCAGCGGCGCCGCATGAGCACGGCCCAGAGTTCGCGAAGGTCGATGACATCTTCGTCGCGGGCGGGCGGCTCGGGCAGTCGGACGGCCACGCTCGGCAGGCGCGAACGCTCGGCGGACTGCAGCGGTTGGCGAGGACCTTCGGGGGTGAGCGATTGATTCGGGCTATTCATCGAGTCCATGTCCATCGAGAACGACGTTGTACCGGCCCATTCACGGCCTTTCGGGCAACCGCCCAAGTCCAGCGGAAACACACCTGAACCACCACGCGAGACCGGAGGTTAGATGCACGCGGCGCATCGACCATCGTCGCGACAGGTCGGCTCAATAGTAAAGCGGATTGAGCGAAACGAACCCGCGCAAGGCTCCGGTCATATTCTTCACGAACACCGCCGACCCTGACTCCGGCACCATCACCTTGTCGTTGACGGCGAGCACAGGATCGACAAGATCACCGCGCTGAACCTTCTTCAGATCGACCACGTAGGCACTCACGGCCTGCCCGGGCAACGATCTGAAGACGACGACCTGCTCGGGTTTCGCCACCTCATTGACCCCCTCGGCCAATGAGATCGCCTGAAGCAGTGTGGTCTGGCCCTTAATCGGGAACACACCCGGCTTCTTCACCGCACCGCCGACCGTGATGTTCATGTTCGCGTACTCGAGGACGAGCACGTTCACCTGCGGATTCTGCAAATGATCTTTACCTAATTCAGCCGCGATGACCCGCCCGGCCTGCTCCGGCGTCAATCCACCGACCGCCACCGGACCGATCAGGGGCATGACAATCACCCCGGCCTCGTTCACGCGCTCCTTCGTCGACAATTCAGCGACCTTGAAGACATCCACCTGGATCAGATCGCCCGCGCCGATCAGGTAGGTCGCCGCTGAGCTGCTCGTCGCCGGCGGAAGACCCACCACCGCAGGCACCAGCGTCCCGTCCTGCGGCGGCACAGTCGGTGCCGGTTGTGCTGTCCCCGAGGCAGGGAGCGCCCCCATTCCGGAACCGGCCATTGCGGAACCCGACGGAGAAGACCCGGACGAACAACCACCGACAAACACCAGGACCGCGAGCGCAAGCCAAACAGACTTCAGCATTGTTGAATCTCTTCCATCCATCGTCGTGTGAACATTCACCGCAGCGGGCTTGATGGACACCGCCTCTTGGACTGGCCACCCAAATATTCAGCCGATCATGAAACCGCCCCCTGGGGAGCTCCCGACACCCATTCCGCGGGGTCACGCATAAGAACCTTCGAGAAACGCGTGACACCGCTCTGCGCCAAGTGCCGCAATGGTCAAAATGACCCACGAGGCCGAGTCGACATCACGATCACCGGTACTGTTCCAGCGCACTCAGGTCAATCGCGCTGCTCTGCCGCACCCTACACCTTCTTGAAACCGAGCGGAGCATTGCCCGATCGACGGCTTCGGCATAACCGTTGCGTCGATGGGAACCTCGGCCGGCATTAGGCTATCTCAAGATGGTCACGACGACAAAATGTCCCTGATCCTCCGGTACCGGATTCTACCCGAGGCCGTTCCTGAAGGGGTCACTCGCTGCAAGACACGGCCCTCCGTGCTCAATGCGAGGGGTCTCGTTGTTGACCCCGACCGAAGTAACACCGGGCGCGGAGCGCCGGGGGCAAGCGTGGCACCGCGGTGCGGATGTCACGAGGTCGTGTGATTCTGAAGGTGTACGAGGGCCTCAAGTTTGGGCGGCTGGTCGAACGAGCGAGACCGACAAGCGTCGGCTGACGTATCCTAATCTCCTAGCGCCGAACTTTGGCAAATGATCCAAACCGATAGTCGGCCCTCAGGGATGTCGCCCGATCGTCGCGGACGTCCGACGTCTCGAGCCAAGCTTCGGTGGCCGGGTTTCGGAGCGCCTGTCACGAAGTCCAGGAGCAGCACACGATGATCGACCTACACTGCCACATCCTTCCCGGCATCGACGATGGCGCGCCGGATCTGCCGATCTCGCTGGAAATGGCACGGATCGCCCTGGCCGACGGCATCACGATGACGGCCTGCACCCCGCACATCTACCCCGGTCTGTTCGAAAACCGCGCCGACGGCATCCGAAAGGCCATCGAAGGCCTGCGCCGAGCACTCGCCGAAGCCGACCTGCCGCTCGTCCTCACCGAAGGCGCAGACATCCAGCTCGTCCCCGAGTTGATCGAGGGGCTGCGAAGCGGCACCCATCCGACCCTGCACCGCACACGCTACTTCCTGTTCGAGCCGCCTCACCACACCGTGCCCGTGCGGTTTCAGGAGATGATTCACGACAGCCTCTCCTCGGGCTATGTCCCGGTGATCACCCACCCCGAGCGCCTCACCTGGCTCGACGACGAGCACTACCCCTGGTTCGTCCAAGCGGCCCGACAGGGTGCCTGGATACAGGTCACCGCCGGCGCCCTCACCGGGCGATTCGGGCGAACACCCAAGTACTGGGGCGAGCGAATGCTCGACGAGGGCCTCGTCCACATCCTCGCCACCGACTCGCACGACACCCGCCATCGCCCCCCGCTCCTCGCCGAAGGACGCGATGCCGCCGCCCGCTGGGTCGGCGACGCGGAGGCCGAGCGCCTGGTCAACGACCGACCGCAAGCCATCATCGACAACCGCGTGCCCGCGGACATCCCGCCGCCGCCGATGCTCGATCCCGACCATGTCCCGCACCCGCGCCACCAACCGAAGAAAGGCTGGCTCTCCCGCCTGCTCGGCTCGTCTCAAGACGCCCCAAAGTTCAAATAAACCATTACCCTAGATCCGGCGGTTGAACGGCCGGATCTATAGGATAACCCTGCCGAGTCGTCTTCCCGCGACACCTCGACTTCTCGCCGCGGGACACCTCTCAACGGCGTCACGCATGCCCCTTGCGTTTCGCGCCACGGCTCGAACGAGACAGCCGATCACGCGAAGCCGCGAGAAAAAAGACGGGCGCTGGCCCACACCCCACCCGCGCCTCGCACGAGACCTCTCCGCACCCACCACGAATCCCCTTTACCAGACGCCCCGTTGCGGTGTTAGAGTTGCGATCTCAATAAGGAACGGACACCCGATTGAACCCGATGCAGTACACAAACCCGGCCAGCTCGCGCCACCCGTTTTCCAAAGCGATCATCGCCTTACTGATCGTGACGCTGGTTCTAGCCCCGTTATTTCGCGCCGGCAACACCCCTCTGGCGTCGTTGATGCTGCAATGGCTCGGGATTGTCATCCTGGTTGGGACCCTCTGGACGCCCCGTGCGGTTCCCCTGTCCCGCGTCGAAATCGGGATCCTCATGCTCGTCGCCGCCGTCCCGATTCTCTATCTCATCCCGCTGCCCAGCGCGTTCGTCAACGGCCTTCCGGGCCGGGATCTCTACGCCGCGGGCGAGGCCCTCCTCTCAATCGACACGGCCCCCGCTTGGAAGTCCCTATCCATTCACCCGGACCTCACGTTCTCCGCCGGCCTGAGCCTGCTTCTACCCGTCGCCATCTTCGTCGGCACGCGATCGCTGGACAGCCGCGGACTGCTGCTCCTGGTGAAGATTCTGCTCGCCGTTGCCGCAGTACAGGCCATCCTAGGCCTCGTCCAGTACGGCGCCGGCCAGAACGGAGCGGTCATCCTGACAGTGAGCGGGGCCAACATGGGCTCTGCCGTCGGCACCTATGCCAACCGCAACCATCTCGCCGGCCTTCTGGTCATGATCCTGCCGCTCGCGCTTGCGCTTCTCTACTACAACGTGGGTCGCGAAGGATCGACCGACAGCACCCGCCAGAGCACTTGGCGACGACGCGCCGTCTTTCTCGGCTCGACCCACGGCAACGCTGCCCTCCTTTACGGCGTCGTCGTCTTGATCATCCTGGTGGGTGTGGTCTTCACGCGCTCCCGCATGGGCATCGCGATGGGTATCATCGGTCTGATCATGACCACGCTGCTGTTCTCACGCCGCATCGGCGGAACCAATACCTTCGGCCTCACCGGCACCATCGTCGCAGTCGCGCTCAGCTTCGGCATCGCGATCGGGTTGGCCCCCGTTCTGGATCGGTTCTCGGTTTCGGACGTCGTCGAGGATGGTCGCGTCGAGCTCTTCTCCGCGACCCTTCTGCGCATCGCCGAGCTCTTTCCGTTCGGCAGCGGTCCGGGCACCTTTTCAAGCGCCTTCCCACCCGTACAGCCGATGCTGTTCGGCGGACGATTCCCCAACCACGCACACAACGACTACCTCGAGTGGATCTCCGACGCCGGGCTTATCGCGGTCCTCCTGATCCTCGCCGGCATCGCCGTCTATCTCTATCAGTGGACACGCGTCTACTTGCGTGGCGGATGGCCCCGCTCGCGCTTCATCCAGGCCGGCGCCGGCGTGGGCCTGCTCGTCTTGGGCCTACACGAGTTCGTTGACTACAACCTCGCCATCCCGGCAAACCAGGCCGTGCTCGCCTTCCTGGCCGGTGTCTTCTTTATTCCGCCCGAGCGACTCGACAGCGCATCCGAGCACCGCAGCAAGCGACGCCGCACACCCGATTTGGAGCCCACCCCGACACCGCGGATCCAAGCCACCGGTCTGCCGACGGACCAAATCGAGAACCCATTTAAGGACGCCTGAACACCAATCCGGAAGGCAGTCCAAGACGTACGGACCCGAGATCCAATGGACCAGAACCTCGCCCATCTCACGGACCCCGACACCCCCATCGCCATCATCGGCCTCGGCTATGTCGGCCTGCCGCTTGCGGTGGAGTTCGCCAAACATCGCCCCGTGATCGGGTTCGACATCAACCGAGCCCGTATCGCCGAGCTGCAAGCCGGTCACGACGGCACCCGCGAAACCTCCTCCGAGGATCTGGCCGCCGCGCGACATCTCACCTACACCGGCGACCGCGACGCCCTGCGCCCCTGTCGCATCTTCATTGTCACCGTGCCCACCCCGGTCGACGACTACAAGCGGCCCGACCTGACGCCCCTGCTCAAAGCCTCCGAGACCGTCGGCCAGGTCCTCAAACCCGGCGACCTGGTCATCTACGAATCCACCGTCTACCCCGGCTGCACGGAGGAGGACTGCGCCCCGGTCTTGGAGCGGCATTCCGGGCTTCGGTACCTGTCATCCCCCTCTCCCCGGCCCTCCCCCGCGAGGCTATCTTTTACCCACACTGGACACTGTATCTGATTACGGGTATCGTCCGCCCCCATGCACCTCTTCGGGCGGACATTCACCGGCGCGATCATCGCGCGCATCCGAGCCGCGGCAGCCGAGCCCGGCGTGACGCGCAGCGCGCTGTCGCGCCAAGTCTGCGGGTGGCTGGAGTGGTTCGGTGCCGACGGGCGGGCGCAGGAGGTCAGTTGCCGCAAGGCGTTGGTGGAGCTGGAGCGACGCGCGCTGGTGGTACTCCCCGCGGCCCGCCGCGCGGCGCCGCAGGCGCGCCCGGTCGCGGTGCTCGAGCCGTTCGAGGCGCCGGTCTTCAGTGGTCCGCTGGAGGCGCTCGGCCCGATCGAGCTGGTCGCGGTGGAGGATCGAGAACACGCCCTGCTGTACCGGCGCATGCTCACGTCGTACCATCCGTTGGGTGGCGGTCCGTTGTGCGGCGCGCAACAACGCTATCTGATCCGCTCCCCGGTGGTCGGCTGGCTCGGGGCCTTGGCGTTCAGCGCGGCGGCCTGGCAGCTGGCCGCACGCGATGAGTGGATCGGCTGGTGTGCGCATGCACGGCGCGCGAACCTCAACCGGGTGGTGGCCAATAGCCGGTTTCTCATCCTGCCGAGCATCGCGGTGCCCAATCTGGGCTCGCACGTGCTGGGGCTGGCCGCGGCGCGGGTACAGGCCGACTGGCCGGTGCGCTACGGCATCACCCCGCTGGTGCTCGAGACCTTCGTGGACGAGGCGCAGCATGCCGGCACGGTCTACAAGGCGGCCAACTGGCAGCGTCTGGGGGAGACGACCGGACGCGGCCGCGAGGATCGCACCAACAGCGGCGGGCGCGCCCACAAGGCCGTCTACGTGCTGGCGCTCACGCGTGAGTGGCGCGCGCCGTTGTGTCGGCGCCCGGCGCCCGTGCTGCGGCTGGCGCCACCGGCGGCGCCGACGGGCTCCTGGGCGGAGCAGGAGTTCGCCCGGGTGGACTTCCCCGATGCACGGTTGCGCCCGCGCCTGATCGGCTTGGCCGAGGCGTTCGGCGCCCATCCCACCGCCACCCTCGCCACGGCGTTGGATGGCGCCCCCCATCAGGTCAAAGCGGCGTATCGATTTTTGCACAATCCTCAAGTGGACCTGCAGACGCTCCTCCATCCCCATTACGAAGCCACCGCGGCGCGCATCGCCGCGCAGTCGCTGGTGCTGATCGCCCAGGACACCACCAGCCTCAATTACGATGCCCATGCCGCCACCACCGGACTGGGGCCGATCAACACCCGCCGCGACGGCGCCCAAGGGCTGAAGCTGCACGACAGCCTGGCGCTCACCCCCGAGGGCATCCCGCTGGGCCTGATCGACATCCAGGTCTGGGCGCGTGACCCACAGCAGACCGGGCAGGCCAAGGCACGCAAGGAGCGACCCATCGCCGAGAAGGAAAGCCACCGCTGGTTGAAGAGTTTCCAACGCACCGCCGAGGTCCAGACGCTGTGCCCGCAGACCCGCCTGGTCAACATCGCCGATCGCGAGGCGGACATCCATGAGCTGTTTCAGGCCGCCAGCGCCGATCCGGCCGGGACGCATCTGCTGGTGCGCGCCAGCCGCACCACCCAGCGCCAGGTCGACGCCGAGGACGAGATCCAGCCGCTGTGGGAGCTGTTGCCCCGCCAACCGGTGCTCGGCGGCTGTGTGCTGCACATCCCCGGGCGCGGCGGCCGACCCGCGCGCACCGCGGCGTTGGAGCTGCGCGCCGTCCCGATCGAACTGCAACCGCCCAAGCGGCTCAAGGGCGCGGCACCCCTGAGGCTGTGGGCCATTGATGCCCGAGAGATCAACCCGCCGCAGGACCAAGAGCCCATCGAGTGGCTGTTGCTCACCACGGTGCCGACCACGACCCTGGAGGAGGCGCTCGAGCGCCTGCGCTGGTACGCCGCGCGCTGGAACATCGAGGTGTTTCACCGCACCCTCAAAAGCGGCTGCCGCATCGAGGATCGCCGCCTCGGCGATGCCGACAGCCTGCAGGCGTGTCTGGCCATCGATCTGGTCGTCGCCTGGCGGGTGATGGATCTGGCCAAACGCGGGCGCGAGACCCCGGACATCCCCTGCACGGTCTTCTTCGAGGAGGCCGAGTGGCAGGCCCTGGCCTGCCATCATCAGCGCTCGCCCACCCCGCCGCAGACCCCGCCGAGCCTCGGCGAGGCCATGCGCATGGTCGCCCGGCTCGGCGGCTTTCTCGGGCGCAACGGCGACGGCGATCCCGGGGCCACCGTGCTGTGGCGTGGCCTGAACCGGCTTACCGACATCACCGAGACCTTCGCCATCTTCTACCCCTCGATCCCGGCTGGGCCCTGAGGGCTGTGTCCAGTGTGGGCAATAGATAGCCCGCGAGGGAGGAGGGAGCCCACACTTCCTCTCCCCAAACCTCCACCGCCAGGGGCGAGGGAGCTGACCTCCCCTCCCCCCTCGCGGGAGAGGGGCCGGGGGAGAGGGGGCATCAAACCAACACCTTCCACCTCGGCTACTCCCCCGAGCGCATCAACCCCGGCGACCACGAGCACCGCCTCACCACCATCAAAAAGGTCACCAGCGGCTCCACCCCCGAGATCGCCGCCATCGTCGATGCCCTCTACAACGAGATCATCGTCGCCGGCACCCACCCCGCCAGCAGCATCCGCGTCGCCGAGGCCGCCAAGGTCATCGAGAACACCCAGCGCGATCTCAACATCGCCCTCATGAACGAGCTCGCCCTGATCTTCGGCAAGCTCGGCATCGACACCCTGGAGGTCTTGGAAGCGGCCGGCAGCAAGTGGAACTTCCTCCCCTTTCGCCCCGGCCTCGTCGGCGGGCACTGCATCGGCGTCGACCCCTACTATCTGACCCATAAGGCCGTCGCCATTGGCTACCACCCCGAGGTCATCCTCGCCGGGCGACGCATCAACGACCGCATGGGCGCCCATGTCGCCTCGACCGTCGTCAAACTCATGCTCAAAGGCGGCATCGGCGTCTGCAACAGCCGCGTGCTGGTCCTGGGATTCGCGTTCAAAGAGAACTGCCCGGACGTGCGCAACACCCGCGTGATCGACATCATCCAGTCGCTGCGCGAATACAACATCGCCGTGGACTGCTACGACCCCTGGATCGACCGCGCCGAGGCCGAGCATGAATACGGGCTCGACTGTCTTCCCGAGCCCCCGCCGCCCGGCAGCTACGACGCCGTCATCCTCGCCCTCGCCCACCGCGACTTCATCGACCTTGGCACGTCAGGAATCCGCCGCTGGGCCAAACCTAAGTCGATCCTGTACGACGTCAAATCCGTCCTCCCGGTCGATGCCGTCGACGGACGTCTCTGAAAACGCCGCGCACCCGCAGGTGTCAAGATAGATGTCGCACATCAAGACCCTAGCGAGGCTTCGCCTCAGACCGACGAGTCATGGTGCAGGCTCCGGCGTGGGGCGGCCCCGGTTGAGCAACGGAAGACTAAACTTCCGATAGTAGCCGCACGTAGCGGCGTGTGGCGCGTGGCCAAGATGTCAACCGGGGCCTGCCGTCATGTTAGTCCAAACCGTCGCAGAGTTGCTGAACGATCGGGTCACGCTGGAGCTCGAAGGAATCGATCGGCTGTATCTCAACCTGTATCAACCGCGGCTGCAGACCGGCGGCGGGGTCGCCAACTTCTTCAAGGTCCATCGCGGTGCCAAGGTCGCCTCCACGGTGCTGATGGCCCCGATCAGCCGCGCCTTCGTCAAGGCGATCGATCGGTTTGCGCAACGCGAGGGCGTGGAGATCGTGACCTTCGCCAAGGTACAGCGCAAAGACGACATGACCCGCGAGCGGCTCCGCGACTTCGCTCAACCGGAGGGTGTCCTGTACATCGGCAAGGCCCAGGAGCGGTTTGCCAGTTTTCGCATGATCAAGAAGATCAGCGCCCACACCGGTCAGCCGTACCCTTGGTTCACCCGCGGGACGGTGATGTGCAACCATGACTACTTTTATTTGGTCGACGCGGACTTCGGTCCCCTGTTCATCAAATTCTGTTCCTACTTTCCCTACACCGCGCGGGTTTGCCTCAACGGTCATGAGTACGTCAAACGCCAGTCGGCCAAGGCGGGCATTGCCTTCGAGGCGCTGGACAACGGGCTGCTCGCCTGCGCCGATCCGGCCCTCGCGCAACGCATCCTCGATGACCTGAACGAGGCGACGGTCCCCCTACCGGCAGATCGACCGCTCGGAGCTGGCCGATGTGGTCGCAGGCCATCGCGCGCGCATGGCCGAGCACCCCGAGGCAATGCGCGCGCGAGCGGCGCTCTGCGAGCACACCTTCGGCACCCTCAAGCGCTGGATGGGCTGGGACCACTTCCTGGTCCGCGGCCTGGAGAAGGTCCAGGGAGAACCGGCCCTTGTGGTCCACTGCTACAACTTCCGACGGGTCTTGAGCATCCTCGGACTCGACGGATTCCGGGCGGCCTGTGAAGCGCGCCGCCGCTCGGGCGGGCAAGGCCAACTCGAAGCGTCATTTTTCATCGTCTGCAGCTCATGGGGGCGCCTGCAAGGGCGCCTCGCGCGCCGGTCCGCCTCGCGGCGCCGATTCGCCACCGCCGCCGCGGCGCCTTTGCGGTACCGCCCGCCGCCCAGGCGAGTGCTTGCACGGGTCGACGGGCGGCCGCGGAATACTTGCCCGGTCTCGGAGCGGTGTCACGCATGCCGAGACGATCCGCGCCAACTGCCACCATGGCCAAAGCGACCAACGAAGCCCCTTACGAGCACCTTCCAACAACGCCCCGCCATTCTTACCCCTATGGCGAAAGCCAAACAGTGGCCTCGATCGGCCTACGGGACGGAAGAGTCCGGGGCGCTGCGGGTCGCGTTCAAGCGTCGCGATGCCTGCTTCTCGGCACCCCTGCCGCGGCCGTGCTGCTGAAGATCGACATCCAAGGCTTCGAGCAGGAAGTGCTCAAGGGCACCACCGATCTGCCACCGAAGATCAACGCGGTCGAAGTCGAGGCCTCCGATCTCGATTTCTACGAGGGACTGGTCCTGCACGAGGAGATCGCACACTTTCTGATCGAAGCCGGCGTCAGACTGGACGCACGCTTCAATACCCACGTCCACCAGGGCGAGCCGGTGCAGGCGTGGCTCGGCTGTTTCGGGGCTGAATTTCGGGTGTATGCGAACCAACACCGTGAGCCAAAATGAATAGGCCCCTTTCCTGGGGGTCCCCTGATTTGGCAGCCCGAAGGGGCCGTCGCCCGCGTGTTTTCCGATTGCATGTTAGAATCCGGCGCAACATCGACCGATCCTTAAGACCGAGCAACCGGACGTCTGGCTCGACGACATCCTCGATGCCGTCGGCCCGGACAGCCCGCTCCGCACGGAGCGGTCAAGACCATCGTGCGTGAGAGCTCAAGCATTGCCATGACATCCGTTGTCGCACTCTACGAGGCCTTGACCACGGCCCCCGACGATCGCAGTCGAGCTCGCGTCATCGCCGAAGCCTTCGAGGGTCTGGAAGCTCGCTATCCGCACCTGCCGGATTTGGCCACGCAAGCCCATGTGCGGGAGACCGAGCTGCGGCTGCAGAAAGAGATCGAGCAGGTGCGCGCCGAGCTAAAAGCCGATATCGAGCAAGTCCGCGCCGACCTGCGCGCGACAGAGCTGCGACTCCAAAAAGAGATCGAGCAAGTCCGAGCCGACCTAAAAGCCGATATCGAACACGTCCGAGCCGACTTGACGTTGAAAATCGAACAACTGCGCGGCGACGTCGCCCGCAGCAAGATCGACCTGCTCAAATGGCTCGTGCCGCTCATGCTCGCCCAGGTCGCGGCCATCGCCGCCTTGGTCAAGCTGCTTTAACCTCATGCCAGCCCCCAAGATCGACGCCGACGTTTGCGTAGGACTTCAACGGCAAGAGAGCAACGTGAGGTGGTCTAATGGCAACGGACACCTCAGTTAAGGCACCGTCCTGAAACTGAGGTGAAAAATGGCGATACGAAAGACGTACACGAGGGAGTTCAAGCAGGACGCGGTGAGACTGGTCACGGAGCAGGGCTACAACCCCTCGGAGGCGGCGAGGAATCTCGGCATTGATCGGGGAATGCTTGGCCGCTGGATCAAGGAGCTCCAGCAGGATGAGGGCGAGGCCTTCCGTGGACATGGGAAGCTCATCCCTGAGGGCGAGGAGTTGCGGCGCCTGCGCGAAGAGACTCGGCGCCTGAAGACGGAGCGAGAAGTGTTCAAAAAGGCGGCAGCCTTCTTCGCAAAAGAGTCGAGCTGAGGTTTCAGTTAATCGCCCAAGAGAAGAAGGCGCATCCGGTGAAGCGGCTGTGCCGATTGATGGGCGTGAGCCGCAGCGGATTCTATGACGATCTGAGGGGCCAGGACCGGGATCCAGACCCGGAGCATGAGGAGAGACTCGAATGGGTCAAGGAGCTGGCCGAGGGGTCGGACAACACGTACGGCTCCCAGCGCGTGGCCAAGGCGTTGCGCGTGTTGGGCTATCGGGTCGGGCGACATCAGGCGCGTCGTCTGATGCGTGAAGCGGGCGTCCGGGTGCGTGATCGGCGCCGGTACCGAGCGACCACCAGGAGCAAGCATTGCCGGCCGGTGTTTGAAAATCGTTTGCAGCGGGACTTTGCAGTGGAGGCCCCTGATCATGTCTACGCCGGTGCTATTACCGATGCGTGGACGCAACAGGGATGGTTATACCTGGCTGTGGTCATCGACCTGTATTCGCGCAAGGTCGTTGGCTGGTCGATGGAGCGGCGTCTGGCCAGCACCTTGGTCTATGGCGCCCTGCAGATGGCGCTGTGGCAGCGCCGGCCGCCCAAAGGGCAACTGACCCATCATTCGGATCGGGGCGTGCAGTACGCCAGCCGGGCCTTCCGCACACTGCTCAAGGCGCATGGCATTGAGGGCCGTATGAGTCGCAAAGGGGACTGCTGGGATCACGCGGTGGTCGAGAGCTTTTTCGGATCTTTGAAGTCCGAGCGGGTTTACTGGCGTACCTACCGGGCCCGCCGGGAGGCCTGGGCCGACATCGTCGAGTCCATCACGATGTTCTAAAACAGCCGGCGCCTGCATTCGTATCTGGGCGACGAGAGTCCAGATGGGTCCGAAAGAAACGGCCGATCGGCCGATGCGGCTTAACGGGGTATCCGTTTTGGCTTGACCACCTCATGGACGGGTGCTTCATACCCACGTCCCCCAGGGTGAGCCGGTGCTGGCGGATCTACCGTTTCGGCGACGAATTTCGAGTGCGTGGGATCCAACGCCGTGAGCGAAAGTAAATCTATCGCCTTGTTTTCCATGAGACCCACCGCGTCGATTCGGGCCTGAGACGACACCCTGCATGGAGCCAGCCGACCCCGATCCCACACGACTACTGCTTCTCTCGGGAGAACTTCGGGCGCCCCGCGATTGCCGAGGATTTCCTGCAACACGACCTCCCTGCCAAGATGTTGGCCGAGATCGATCTCGGCACCCTGACCATGCCGAAAGACAGCTATTTCGCCCCGGAACTGCGTCAGATCTATTCCGATCTGGTTTGTCATGTCGGTTATCGCGGCAAGCATCACGGCAAGACACTCAGCCTTTACCTGCTCTTCGAGCACAAGAGCCCACCGGATGGCTGGGTCATGCTGCAACTGCTGCGCTACATCCTCGCCAGCGGCGAGGCGTACCGAAAACAGCACCCCAAGGCACGCCGTTTACTCTCGGTTTACAACCTCGTGCTCTATCACCGTCAACGTCCTTGGCGGGTTCGTGAATTTTTCCACGATCTGGTCAGCCCGCTTCCCGAGGCGTTGGCACCCCGCGTGCCCCAGTTCCGCTATGACCTGCATGAGATCTCCGCCCGCAAAGTCGCAGAAATCAACGGCGAGATCCTCACCAGCCTGATTCAACTGGCCGTGCAACATCTACAGCGACGAACCGCGCGAGCGCCTGCGCGAGCTGCTGGACCTGATCGATACCCTCATCGACCAGCCCACGGCGCTCGATATCCTGGAATCGTTCCTGCGCTACTATGTTTGAGGCACCCGTCGTCAGAGCTGGTCCCATCTCCTTGGCCACCGCGCTCAAGGGCTTGCCGTCCTTCACCCGCTTCACCGCCTGTTCCTTGAACTCGGCGGTGTACTCTTGCTTCGGAATCTTCTGCATTATCGTCTTCAGCGTGACAGACAGTCTACGTCACCCTTGGAAGACTAAATTTCGGGGGAACCTCACCTATCAGGATGTGGGTGCGACCGGGAAAAACCGGCTTTCCTGTCCGGCACGACCTATTCCATGAAAGGCTCGCAGGGAGAAGCCGGCCTCTTTCCCCTGCTCGGCATTCCAGTCGGGTACAACACGACCGAGAACTGACCGGGCTGCCTCGTCGTCGCGATCGGAAAGGGCTTGGACGAGATCGCTCAAGGCGGAGCGGAGCAGGTCGGCGCCGGGTGCTTCCGTCCGGCGCGCGATGTGGATGCGTGGATGGGGGGTCTCGGCAAAACCTTCAGAGGGATAGAAGAGCTCCTCGAACAATTTTTCGCCGGGGCGCAGCCCGGTGAACTCGATCTTGATATCACGGTCTGGTACCAGCCCGGAAAGCCGGATCATTTGCTCGGCCAGATAGTGGATCTTTACCGGCGTGCCCATGTCGAGGACGAAGGTTTCGCCGCCTTTTCCGATGACTGCGGCCTGCATGATGAGCTGGCATGCCTCGGGGATCGTCATGAAGAAGCGCTCGATGTCGGGATGGGTGACCGTCACGGGTCCGCCACGCTCGATCTGTTGTCGGAAGCGCGGTACGACGCTGCCGGCCGATCCCAACACATTGCCGAAGCGCACCGTCATAAAGCGACAGGCGGAGCGGCTCTGAATGTCTTGACAGAGTAGCTCCGCAAAACGTTTGCTGGCCCCCATGACATTAGAGGGGTTGACCGCCTTATCGGTCGAGATCAGCACGAAGCGCTCGCAGCCGCACCGATCCGCCGCGGAGGCGATGATCCGGGTCCCGATCACGTTGTTGTGCAGCGCCGCCTGGATCTGATCCTCCAAGAGAGGGACGTGTTTGTAAGCTGCGGCGTGGAAGACGACATCCGGTCGTAGTTGGTTGAAGAGGTCGTTGACCGCGACCGCGTTGGTAATATCCACCAGATAGCGGGCAAAGATCCGCGGACTCGGGCTGTCGAGCAACTCGGTTTCGATCTGGTAGAGGTTGTACTCGCCATGATCGAGCAGGATCAGCCGCCGCAGCCCGCAACTGCGCAACTGGCGACAGAGCTCCGAGCCGATCGAGCCGCCCGCACCGCTGACCATCACGAGGCGATCCGCCAGGCCGCGCCGAATGCCGTCCCAATCCAAGGTCACCGGCTCTCGCCCGAGCAGATCCTCGATCGAGACGGAGCGCAGTTGATTCACGCTGACCTGACCGTCCATCAACTCTTTGATCCGGGGCACCGTGCGGAAGGGCCGCCCGGCGGACTCGCAGAGTCCGACCAGCCGCCGCATTTCCTGTGTGGATGCGCTCGGTGCGGCTAAGAGGACGACGTCGATCCCGAAGTTCTCGGCCAGTTGCGGAATGTCGTTGGTTGTGCCTCGGATCGGCACGCCGTGCACGACGCCTCCCTGCCGATGCGGCTTGTCGTCGACAAATGCGACCGGGACGTAGCCCGACTTGGGATCGCGCAACAAGTCACGGACGAGCATTTCGCCCGCGCGCCCGGCCCCGACGATCAAGACCCGCTTTCCCCCGCTGAAATCCAGTCGTCGGTCTTTCATCCAGCGATAGAGAAGCCGCGGCCCGACAAGAAGCATGAGCTGGAAGATCACGAACAGTGCGGGCAATGACCGCGGGATATAGGCCATCCGATTTAAGGCGAAGAGCAAGAACAAGAGCAGGGTGGTGCCGACGAGGACGGCTTGCGCGATCCGCACGAGATCGTCCATCGACGCAAAGCGCCATACTCCTCGATAAAGCCCGAACATCCAGTAGACCGAGCCGATCACCAGCACAACCAGCGGGAGCGTGTCGATCGCCTCGTCGATGAATTCCGGAGGAACATACGCGAGATTGAACCGCATCCAATACGCCAACCCCCACGCCATAGGGATCATCAGCAAGTCGTGCAGGAAGACCAAGAGGCGCGAGCGTGCGCGCTGGAACCAGATCTTCATCACGGTTGGCCGACGCTCTGGAGCGGGGACATGAGAGCAAAGGTCGGGCCCGGCGGGTCAGGGGGCGTCGCGAACGGGCTTTCCACGGTTACTCCGGCAGGGGCGTCGGCGATGACCCCTATGTTAACACTACGGTCTCGGGTTCAATTGCGGCGGATGTAAGGAGCTTCCGGAGTGAACGAGGATGCGGGCATTGAGCCGCCTCGAACTCTCGGCACGAGACCGGCAGCATACGATGAATGCCCGCAAGCGCGACACCCGGCGCTGGTTTACCGGGCGAACCACTGTGGCGGGGCTGAGCACCTGGTTCGACCGAGAAGCCGGATATCCGTGTGGGGGGCACGTCCGGATCCATGGCAGCTGCCGGTGAGTCATCAAACACTGCCAACCCGCGCCGAGCCTGCTCGTGACGCAGAGCGCCATGGGGCAGGCGTGACACCGCAAAGCGGCTGTCACGGGGCCTTGAAGGTCGGCCCGCCTGCCTTGGAGATCGCGTCGGGTTCTGCACCCCGAGACGCGTCAGCCTCTCTGCGGGGAGGTCGCCGGTTGCAGGCGCTCGGGCGGTCTTTGCCGGTAGGCCGCGGCCTCCCGATCCGCCGCAAAGGACGAATCGCCGTCGCCGGTCATGTTGAGCGACAGGAAAGGTTCGGTGACGGGCAGCACGACGAGGCGTACCTCGTTCTGCCGACACCAGTCCCGTAGGCGCTCATATTTGAACCGATTTGGCTCAAACGTCGTCCAGAGCTGATCGATACGATGGACCGCATGTACGGTGTCGAGATCCCGCTCCGAGCCCAGGATCGGGTAGCCGGCGATGTGGCGGCCGACGAGATCGCGATCATTGTCGTCCAAAAAGCCCGCCACCCGGGCATCGGGGAAACCGTGGTTCAGCAAACTGGCCACCGCCAGGCCGCGGTGTCCGGCGCCGTAAAGCGCAACGACCGACCTGGGGTCGCCTCCGTGCGCCCGACGCGCTTCGGCTTCGCGCTTGAGGTTGTTCGCGCGCCTGAATCGCTCGCGATAGAAGACGCGCGCAGCACCCATCTGCATCAGAGTCAGCATAACGGCGATCATTCCAACCCCGATCGAGGCATTGCGCTCGCCTCCGACCAGCACGAGAAGATAGGCGATTGTCCAGCCGACAAAGACAGAAACGGCCAAGCGGATGGCATCGGTTGCTGCAAAATGCCTCACCATGCCGCGGTAATTGCCACCCAGGATCAGCACGGGTAAGACCACCAGCGGAATGAGCCAGATGCCCATGACATAGACATCCCATAAGTGGCGCGTCGGCAGACCGTCGAAGCGCAGGATGTTCGCCCCCAGCCAGGCCAGCTCCAAGATCACGAGATCGGCCACGAACGCCTTGCCGGCTCGCCGCCCCAGCTTGTTCCAGTCGATCGCGCCGACAATGCTGCACCACAGGCCGCGTACGATCCAATGCGCATCCGAGAGGACCGTCGCGCGGCTGAAATAGTCGAGATCGTTCCGTGCTTTCTGCGGAAACAGTTGCTCCCGGTAAAAGACCTCCGGATCCTGATCCGGCGGGTAGAGATGCGACTCGTTGCGAAAAGCCACCTGATTCGGGCCGAAGATCCCGGGAAGGTAATCATGCACACGCGCGAATTCGCCGGTGAAGAGATCCTTGAACCGCTCGGTTTCCGGTCGCGGGCCGACAAACGACATCTCCCCGATCAGGATATTCCAAAGCTGCGGGAGCTCGTCGAGCTTGGTCCGCTCCAGTACTCGTCCTAGACGGGTCATGCGCGCGTCCGAAGCCACTGTGACGGCGGCGCCCTTAGTGCCCCAGTTGTCAGGGAACTTGCGGAACTTATGCATCAAGAACAGGCGTCCGTTCAGTCCCAGACGCGGCTGAGAGAAAATCACCTTGCCGGGCGAGTCCAGCCGAATCAGCAGTGCAACGAGCAACATCAAGGGTGCGCTCACGATGAGCCCTAGCAGGGCCAGTACAACATCCATTGCGCGCTTGAGAGATCCATTCATGATCAATGACTCTGCATCGGGAGCTCGCCGCGCTCGGCCAATTCCTGTGCGCGCGCAAAGTCTTCCGGTCGGCCGATGTCCATAAATTGACCCACATGTCGATAGACCCGCGCAGAACGCCCTTCATCCAGCATACGATACATCAGATCGTCGAAGCCGTACGGTACGCCTTTGGGGATGAAATCCAAGATCTCGGGCTCCATGCAATAAATCCCCATATTCGCCGAATAACTGAGTGTCGGCTTTTCGCGAAACTCGGATACGACGCCATTCTTTTCGTATTCAAACACGCCCATGTTGACAGGTACCAAGGTCTCGGTAACCGCGATCGTCAAGGCGTCTCCGTGCTCGCGGTGAAAACGGAGCATGGCACGCAGGTCCAGGTCGGTGATCATATCGCCGTTGAGCACCAGGAAGGTCTCGTCCAGCCGGTCGCGCAAGAGATCAAGAGCACCCACCGTGCCCAGCGGTTCCTTCTCCTCGGTATAGTCGATGTGCATGTCCCAGCGGCTGCCGTCGCCGCACAGCAGCCGCAGCAAATGTCCCAGATAGCCCGTGGTCACATGGACCTCATGCACCCCATTGCGACGCAGCCAACGCAGCAGTATCTCGATGACCGGAAGCTCGCCGACGGGCATCATCGGTTTCGGAAGGATCAGTGTATAGGGTTTGAGTCGTGTGCCCCGACCGCCCGCTTGAATCACTGCTTTCATGAAGTGCTCCCTGATCGAAATCCCATTCAATGCGATGTTTTTTCCAATCGAGCCGATGCGCCCGATTTACGGTCTCCTTGGTCACTCCGACTCGTCGGTCATCGGAGCATTCGGCTCTACAAGCGCCGTTAGGTGGACAATGGTCGTAGGGTGAACAAATACAGTGCAGTCCGCCCTACCGACCAGAAATAGCGTCAACGCCGTCCGGCGGTACGCTCGACGGCAGCTTTACAAGCCGTGCTTCGACCCATTCGCTGTTCGGCAACTCGGCGCGCGGGCAATCCCGAAAAGGTGCCAGAGTGTGCATGGGGTTCCAGAGTGGCCGCGTCATCACGCCGTGAGCGTTAGTATATTCCAGAACGAGGTCCCGCTCCTCGCGGTCGCGTGCAAAGAAGGCGTTGAGCCAGAAATTGGAGGTTGCTTCATCGGGTTCGTGCATAAAGATACGATCCGTCTCGTCAAACCAGTCCGCATAGTACCCTGCCAAGGCCCGTTTGCGGATGAGGTAGTCAGGCAACACCTCCACCTGCGCGCAGCCGAGGGCGGCATTCAGGGCCGGCAGCCGATAGTTGAAGCCGACCTCGTCATGGATGAAGAGATACGGGTGAGGCTGCTTGGCCGTGGTCGTCAGGTGCTTCGCGCGGCGGGCGAGGGCCTCGTCGTCGGTCAGGATCATCCCGCCGCCGCCGGTGGTGATGATCTTGTTGCCGTTGAAGCTGAGTGCGGCGATCTTCCCGAACAGCCCGGTGTGCCGCCCTCGATAGAAGCTCCCGAGCGACTCGGCTGCATCCTCGACCAACAGGATATTCCAGTCCGCACAGACCTCGGCGATGCGCTCGATCCGCGCCGGGTGGCCGCAGGTGTGCATGGGTACGCAGGCGCGGATGATCCGACCCGTGTCCCGATTCCAGCAAGAACCGTCGTTGCGAATTTCGGCATGCTCGTCCAGAAAGTCGGCGAGACTTTCGGGCGACAGTCCCAAGGTCTCGCGATCGACATCCACGAACAGCGGATGCGCGCTGCAGTAACGGATTGCGTTGCAGGTCGCCACGAACGTGATCGACTGGGTGACCACTTCGTCGCCGGTCCCCACGCCAGCGAGCAACAGTGCGGTATGCAGCGCCGCAGTGCCGTTGACGGTTGCCACGGCAAAGCCCGCGCCGGTGAAGGCGCGCAGCGCGGTTTCGAAGGCATCGACGTGGCGTCCCACCGACGACACAAAACCGCTGTCGATGGCCTCAAGCAGGTAATCGCGGTCCCTGCCCGCAAACTGCGGCGCATGCAGCGGTATGAAATCATCCGTTCTGTACCGGGTGCGAACGGTGTCGACGAGCCCCCGCGCGAAATGCTCCACATCTCCGGTCATCTTGTCGACCTGCCTCGTGTCACCATGACTAGACCCTCTCCTTTGCACATCATGCCGGAACGATCGGCAGGTGTCTCGACCGATTGTCGGGCCTGTGTCCTTTCTCGACGTGCCGCGGACGAAACCCTCAGGGCTCGTGACATCCGCCCAGCGGTGTTATCCATGCCCGGTGGCGTTCTGCGTCACGGGGCCCGCATCCTAACCCTAACACCGGGAATTTTACATCTTCTCATCCAGATACTTGCCGGTGTCCTTGTGTCTGAAATCGGGCAACATGGCATGGAACAACTCGACCAACTCGGCGCGGCCCCACTCGCCGCGTGCCTTCAGGGCATCGACGCTTGCCAGGAAAAATTCCAACCTAGCGGCGTCGAAGCGCGGTTCGTTCCGGATCACCCCGATGCTCTCGAACCGAGCCATATCCAAGGTCTCCCGGTCCGTAAAAAACTCCTCGAAGTCCTTTTCACCGCTCGTGTCGCTCGCGAAGAAGCAGCAGGGCCATTGTTGTCGCGCCAGGCGCTCGTCGATGCAGGCCCGCGCCTCGTCCTCGGTGGCGCAAGGAAATGCCTCGTAGCCCCGAGCCGCCAAGTAACGCTCGGCGATCTCGGCAAAGGTGATGAGATGCAGCCGCTCGCTGAGCTTAGGGAAGAAGATGTCGCGGTTCTTCCCGAGCAGGCAGGACATCAGACACAGCTCGCCCGACTCCTGGGGGGTCACGAAATAGCGGCGCACGTCGCTGGGCGCCGCGAACGGCTGGCGCTTGGCGAAGCGCTGGTTGAACCCGTGCAGCAGCGAGCCGTCCGAGAAGGCGACATTGGCGAAGCGCGCCGTAGAGATCGGCAGCTCCAGACTGGCCCGCATCAGGAACATCTCCATGATCCGCTTGCTCGCGCCCATCATGTTGACCGGGTTCGCCGCCTTGTCGGTCGAGACGCAAAAATATTTCCGCGCCCCGCCGGCCTGCGCTTGCGTAATGGTCGCGATCGTGTTGAGGATGTTGACATCCACCATCCGCATCAGGGTGAAGGGATCCTTCTCGCTGCGCACATGCTTGAGCGCGGAGAGGTTCAGCACATAGTCGTAGCCGCCGCTCCAGCGCATCAGCGCATCGAACTCCACCGATCCGCAGTCGATCGCGAAGGTGCGAAAGTCCCCGTCGATGTAGCCAAGCGTACTGCGCAGATCACGCACCAGCTCGACCATGTTGTTCTCGCTGATATCCACCACATGCAGCGCGCGCGGGCCACGTTTGAAGATCTCGCGCACCACCGCCTTCCCGATCGACCCCGCCCCGCCGATCACCAGAAACCGCCCCTCGGCCACACGGGCAGACAACTCGCCCTCGAACCCGGCGATATCCGCATCAAACAGCGGCTGATCACGCCCGATCAGTTCCAAAACATTCATTTTGCAAGCTCCTTAAAGTACGGTCGATTCGGGCGAACCACGCCGTGCATGCCGATGCGATGCGGCGTACAGCCTGCCTAGAGCCCGCGCAGCGGCCACGTCGCGGCGACGTAGGGGCGACTTCAGTCGCCCAGTGTTTTGACCGAAGCGGCCGAAATCGGATGGGGCGACTGACGTCGCCCCTACACTACGCCCCGCAGCCCGCCAATCAACCATAACCCAACCGCCCCAAACCCCCCCGACCAGCGCCGTCAACCGTGCGACCGTCTCCTCATCCAAGGCGGCGCTTCCCTTGCCGACGCTGCCGCCGTGAACAGCCCGAACGGCAGACTCCTGCGCGTGGCGATCCGCTTCGAGGCCAAGGAACGCCAGGACGCGCTCCAGCTCATGCCCGGGATCGGCGACGAAATCCGCGTAAACCACCTCGAGCCAGCGCGAACGAAGCATGGCCTGAAGTGCGTCGTAGGCGTGCTCGACGCCGCATTGCCATGGAATGGCGCAGACCTCGTCGAGCGGATGTGCGGCCAACAACTGATTCATATCCGCCATCCGAGGCCCCCGGAACGCCAGCCGTTCTCTGCCGGGAGACCAGCCGATACAACCGGTTCCAAAGATAGCGGCCAGCGTAGTCAGGCAAATCCGACGGCGGGACAAAGCGTGCCTTGCGGGCCGAATCGGGAATGTCCAGCGGAGCCGTCCAACGACGCATCGCCGAGCCCAAGGTATCGAGACCGTCGCGACGGTTGAAGATGTCACGCGCCTCGGACACCACGGCATCGACGAACGGCATCCGCAAGGAATTGGCGCAGGTCTTCTCCACCACGACCTCCACCCGACCGCGGCGCGCGACACACTCGAAGGCCCCCCCGATGGACTCCCCCTCAGTCGCCGATCGCGATGAGCGTGGTACTGCCCCGGTTCTCCAGGAGAGTAAGCCGGGGCCTTGCCGTCGTTTAGGCAGATGTTCGCTTGATCTGTTTGCCGCCTGGTTTCCCGGCGGTGCCGCGATATCTCCGCCATGCGACGATTCGGCGCCCGACTCCTCGCAGAACCGGACGTGGAGTGTTACACCATCCGGCTCCCGGCCCGAGTCTTCCGCCGTGGAACAGGGGAGCGAGTCCAGCGCCCTGTCGACTCCGCGCGTGCGGCTCCCGCCGCCGCGCCGAGCGTTCCGCGCACCGCCACAAGGGCGGGCACGCCGACGGCGTGAAACGCGCGAGCATGGTTGTCACGGACAGAATCCTCTCGGTGGAGGGCCGTGCTTTACCCGCGCATTGTCCTGGGCCGCCACCCCTTTGCTCGACCCGCATGACCGGGCGTCACAGCTCCTATGGGTGGCTCCGACTTCCACGCATCCCCGCCCGCGTCCTCGCTTTTGACACTTGTTCGCGGGTGCCCGCTTCCTGCGGACCGATGCGCGGATCTCCCTGGTTACCGCGGAGTCTCAATGTCAGGCTCGATACGGTCTCTGACCCGGGAGTATCCGTGCCGCTCGCCAGAGCGCGACACGGATTGTTGCCTACCGGCGGGACGAAGCCGTCGGCACTCACCAACCAAAATTTTCGGGGCTCACACCTTCAGGGTCGGCATCACCCGTTACCTTTGCACCTCGCCTGCTGTCGTGCCTACGCATCGACGCGCCTGTGACCAGTCGCGCCGCAAGGCTCGATACCGGGCTCGCGGCGCACGATTACCCGGGCGGGAGTTCCACCCGCTAGAACACGCGGCCTTGCCAGGCCGCACCGTCCCCGGTTTCCTCCTGGAACATCCCACGCCACTCCTAACTGGATCGGATCTGCTCCAACAGGTCAACGGAGACTCGGTAGCCGAAATTCGACATCTGCCGAATGCACCTCTCCGCACTCTGGATCAGCCCTCGCCGTTCCGCCATATCGAGCAGCCGAACCGATCCGACGATGTTGAGCCCCTTGCGCAGCGCATAGCGCCTCGCCAGCCGGTCGTCTACGATCAGCAGTGAACGCGCCCGGTCCTCCAGGGCCAGTCGGATCGAATCGCTTTCACCGAGCCCCAGGCTCGGGGTCAAGGGAGCCGATTCCCTTGCATGGGCCTCGACAATCAGCCAGCCGTCCCGGATGGATGCAGCGATCCGTTGAGCGTCCAATCCCTCGGTCACCAAGCATTCGTTCCGCACCGACGCGGTGATCCGGATCCGTGAAAACAACACCCGCAGGACAAAAAGTCCGTCGATTCCAGCAAATGCGATGAGTGGCCCAGCGTCGGCGATTACGACGCGAGCCATCGATCCAGGTCCGCGGCTTCGTGCCTAGTGGTTTCGTCGAAGCGGACAACGTCGATACCCAATTCACCGAGGTACTGAAGAAACGCCTGCGTGACCATACCACTCAGCCGGACGGCCCCGCCCAAAGACAGTGTACCGTCTTTGAAGAGTGCCGCAGCCAAGGCTGGTCTCACCGACTGCTCCCCCTCGGCAACCGACTTGTCGAGGTGCACGATCAGCGCGTTGGGTTCATCGCCTTTCAGCACCAGCACAGGCGACTCTTCTGCCTGGCGCAGCGCGAGAGAGGGGTTCTTTTTCAGATTTCTGACATTCGTGGCGTGCATGTTTCATCCCGGAAGCTGGCAGTTGGGTCGCTTTACCGTAGCCTACGCCTCGTAGTCTACGGTGTCGATGCAGCGCCGATCCAGGACGGGGCAGACCTCGCATCGCAGCCATTCCAGCGTTTCCTGCAGGCTAGGCTTGGGCAGGACCAGTCCAGCGCCCCACGACCGGGGACCTGGGACAACGAGGTAAATTATCCCCGAATCGGACACGGTTCATCCGTCGACGGAATCCAGTCGCGCAACTGCTCCCCGTTCGCGTGCCCGGCGCAACGCTGCGTCGGTGCCAGGGGGCGACTGAAATCATCCCACACCTACATCCCGCAGCCCGACAATCAAGTGCCACGATGGCCGAAGGCACGAACACGACGCGACGATTCGCCGGCCCCAAGCAGCTGGCTCGCAAGCCAGCGAGGCCGAGCGCTCGCCGATCGCGATCCTCGCGAAGCCCCGACATCCCCGGATCGACGACTTGCAGTCGTCTTCTTACGCCGGCTAGACGGTCCGCGGGATCCATGTCAACGCGACGATCTCGGGAACCGCGCTGAACGCGTTTTGGCCGGATTCATCAGCGAGGCCCATCGGTCACCGATCGCGATAACCGTGGTAGGAGAGTAAGCCGGGGCCTTGCCGTCGTTTAGGCAGATGTTTGCTTGATCTGTTTGCCGCCTGGTTTCCCGGCGGTGCCGCGATATCTCCGCCATGCGACGATTCGGCGCCCGACTCCTCGCAGAACCGGACTTGGAGTGTTACACCATCCGGCTCCCGGCCCGAGTCTTCCGCCGTGGAACAGGGGAGCGAGTCCAGCGCCCTGTCGACTCCGCGCGTGCGGCTCCCGCCGCCGCGCCGAGCGTTCCGCGCACCGCCACAAGGGCGGGCACGCCGACGGCGTGAAACGCGCGAGCATGGTTGTCACGGACAGAATCCTCTCGGTGGAGGGCCGTGCTTTACCCGCGCATTGTCCTGGGCCGCCACCCCTTTGCTCGAACCGCATGACCGGGCGTCACAGCTCCTATGGGTGGCTCCGACTTCCACGCATCCCCGCCCGCGTCCTCGCTTTTGACACTTGTTCGCGGGTGCCCGCTTCCTGCGGACCGATGCGCGGATCTCCCCGGTTACCTCGCGAAGCGGTCAACTGCCGGATCTAGGGTTACGGCTCCTTGCCCGCGGGTGCGGATTCTGGCGATGCGAGCAGAAGATCCGCTCCGATCAGGGGGATCAGACGCGCGAGGACGTCCATCATCAGCCCCGGTTCACCCTCGGCAGCCTTTTTGACCTGGCGCGCCTTCCAGTCCAGGGTGTGAACGAGGTTGCACACCACCACGCATGGCTGATCGAGGTTACGCACGGGAACCTCGGTTAGCGCATCGCGAATGCTCGTGCTGATTGGGCAGCAGATCAACAGACCGGTTCGTTGGTGATAGACCAGGCTGGTCAGGACCAGGGCCGGTCGATACTTGCCGATCTCCCGGCCTTTGGTCGGCTCGAAATCGAGCCAGACGATGTCGTTGCGGTCCGGGATGAAAGCGGGTGCCACATCAGTGATCCTGTTCGGAGACGATGAGGATGGGCAGTTCATCGGCGTGTGCCGTAAAAGGGGTGAGTCCATCGAGGAGGGTCGCTTCGGAGAAGGGAAGCGGGCGTCGAGGCTCCGTTGCCTGGCGGCGAATCAGCAGTCCTTCATCGGTGATCTCCATCGTGACGTGCGCACCGCGCTTCAGGTTAGCCAGTTCGCTGACGGAACGGGTGATCCGCAGGCCCAGGCTATTGCCCCATGGCTGGACGATACCTTCAAAACGAACCGTGGACGTTTTGCTCATGTCATGACCTCATTCGGGGGCGTATTGGTAAGCCCGGTATAGCCATTGTAGTTACACTGACAACCGGGAGATCCTGAGCGACGTGAGAAAAGCGGTCAGAGCCCTTTCTTGCAACCACCGAGCGCGCGCCTTCATCCATACATGACATATTGTGTAGAGTGGATCAGCACAGCGCATCCACCACCCCGCTGGCCGGGAGCGCCGTCGGCCGAACCGGAGCGGCGCCTGGTGGATGCGGCGCGGCCGACGTTATACCAATGGCCAACCGTCGAGCGCGCGCCTTCTCCACTCTACATCGCTTTGGGCGGACGCATGAGCGAGCCCGATCGGTCGCCGATCGCGATGACCGTGGCACGTCCCCGGTGTCCGGAGCATCACCTATTTTGTAGGGTGGATAAGCGCAGCGCATCCACCACCCCGCTGGCCGGGACCGCCGTCGGCCGAACCGGAGCGGCGCTCATTCCGTGAGCCTGGCGGAAGATTTTTTCTAATCAGGAGCGCACATGACCGGACCCGGCCGCAGGGCGAGAATCCGACCCGAAAATCGCCGGATCCGAGGCTGGTCAGCGGCTCAATGAAAGAGCGCATCCGGGGAGTCGGCGGTGAGGATGCGTTCGGACCAGAGACGCAAGGTGTCGCTGTCGGCGGACGCGACGCGCTCGCGCAAGGCATTGGCGGAGGCCTCGCCGAATTTCTTTTCGATCTGCCAGAGCAGGAGGTTGGCCTCGCCTTGGCGATTGCCTTTCTCGATCCCGGCACGCTCGACGGTGGTGACGTACGGCATCTGTTTGCTCTCCTCGTAGGTGAAGATCTCTTGGCGGAAGGCCGTTTCCAGGGTCCCGGGCAATTGGATCATCCAGTCGATAACGCGGAACAGCTCCAGGATGGTCTTGCGCGCGTAACCGCGATCATACATCAGGCGAATCAAACGAAACTTCCAGGCCTTGCGGGTTTCCGCATCCTTGGTGGCCTTGGCGCGGATCTGGGCCATGACGACCAGGGCGAAGGGGTTGTTGCTGGCCTCCAGCGCGGGCCAGGCTTCGGGGGTGTCCCAGTCGATGAGCTTGACCATCGGGAAGCGAAAGTCGACCGAACAGCCCCAGAGGTCATCGGAGTAGTGCTCGGGGCGAAAGCGCAGATCGGTGTCGGCGAGCACGGCGAGGCTGGCGACGGGTACGCCGTGGGCGTCGCGGATCTTGTGGTTGTAGACGAACATGCGCTCGGCGAAGGCCGTCTCGGGCTCGCCCTGCACCTCCACGTGCACCAGCACCCAGGCCGGCTGACCGTCGAGACGGTGCAGACCGACGAGTTTGTCGGCGTAGCGGCGACCGATGTCGGCGTCGCGGACGATCTGCTGGAACTCCTTGTCGAGGAAACGGTGGCCGCGTGACCAGTCGATGCCGGCGTGGATGCGTGGAAAGAGCAGCGCGAGGAACTCCGGGAAGTAGCCCTCCAGCGCCTCCTTCCAAGGGCTGTCGTGGTCGCTGAGGGGCGTGGTCTCGGCGGTGTCGGTCATGCGGAGCTCCGGTGACGGGCGATGGTCGGAGTTTAGTCCCCTGCAGGGTTTGATGAACAATCAACGTGCCGTCCAGGGGCGCTTGAGTGGATAAGCGCAGCGCATCCACCACCCCGTCGGCCGGGAGCGCCGTCGGCCGAACCGGAGCGGCGCCTGCGAAACAATGTGTCCATTGTCAATCCGCCTTGGTCTCGGTTTGCTCGCGCAGCGCGCGGGCTCGATGCGCCAACGACGCAACAGTTTCGTCTGGCCATTGAGTCTGCCGCCATTTCGTATAATCGAACCGTTCGCGATTGAGCAGAGCGATGAAGCGTTCGGCTTCCACAACGCCTAAAGCATGGGTTAATAGCTGGATTCCGTGCGAGCGAATCTCGGCATCAGTTCTCATTGTTTGACTCCTGAAGCATACGGATGAAGTCCACGGGATCTGCAACGCTCAAACGGCTTTCGCTTCTCATCTTTCGCAACAAAGCATGATCTGTGGTCAAGAACCAAGTTGCGCCGGCTTCGATGGCACTTGCGACATGCAATGAGTCCATGGGCTTGATGCCCTTTTTTGCAAACTGCTCAGCCAATGCCTCGATTCTTTGGCTCGTGTCGACGTTCACCGAGGCCAGGGATCGCCACATCTGGATTGCGATCCGACGTTCCATGTCCGGGTTCGCGATGTTCTCAAGATCGAGAATTGCCGACCATGCAAGCGAATAAACGCCTTGTCGAATCGCGTCCTGAACGAATAGTTTGGCCTCGGTTTGAAGCCGGATCAACAGCTGGCTCTGATCGTCGAACGGCCGATTGAATCAGCAAATATCCAGGTAAATGAGCGTCATCATCTTGCTCCGTTGCTTTATACTGCTTCGCCATCGCTTATTTGACCGGTCACCCAAACCTGCCGGGGCTCGTGATACCATTCCGCGCTGTCACAAGATCCTAGCTAGCAAGCCGGCGAGGCCGATCGCTCGCCGATAGCGATGACCGTGGTAGGAGAGTAAGCCGGGGCCTTGCCGTCGTTTAGGCAGATGTTTGCTTGATCTGTTTGCTGAGTGCGGTCAGCGATTTTGATGGTGGCGTGATCAAGTTGCGTGATGGGGGTCGGCGAAGCGCTCCCGCGGTCTCGCGCGGCCGGGGTGTGGGCCGGCGGCGCGAGGTGGATCAAGCGCGGTGACGGGACTCAGAACAACAGGGGATCGTCGAAATCCGGTCCGTCGAACAGGTCCGGTTGGTGGTCGCGAGGCCGGTTGTCGTCGCGTTCGGCATCGCGGATTTGGGAGGCGTAGCGGGTCTCGAACTGATCGGTCAGTCGGAAGAGGACCTCCCGGATGGCGAGGACCGCGTCATCGGACAGGGGTGGCCAGAAGAATGGCTGCAGGGTGGTGTCGGGCTGCGGCATGGTGGTGCTCCGAGTCGGTCAACGTGGCAGGGCGGCCCGCCGCGGGGTGGCGGTGGTGGGCGGGGTGAAGACCTCGAGGAAGAGCGCCTCGTCGAGGTGGGGGCGCTCGGTTTGGGCGGCGACGGCGAGCAACTCGGCGGCCAGGGTGGTGAGGATGCGGTAGTTGCCGGCGGCGTGGTCGCAGAGGGTGTGTTGCAGGGGCTCGCTCATGAGGGCGGCGTTGCCGGCGCTGGCGCACAGGTGTTGCAGGCAGGCGAGCAGCTCCTCGCGGCGCGCATGCTCGGTGGCCAGACGGGTGCGGATGCGCGAGCCCAGGGGCAGCAGCTCCTCGCGGCGCAGGTGATCGGTGAGGCGGGTATCCCCGGCGAGGACGACGCACAGCAGCGGTTGGGAGTCGAAGCGGGCGCTGGCGAGCAGGCGCAGCTCGTTGAGCACGGCGGGGCTCATCTCCTGGGCCTCGTCCACGAGCAGCACGGCGCGCCGGCGGGTGGTCTGCAGATGGCCGAGCCAGGTGGCACGCAGCGCCTTGAAACCGCCCCAGCGGTTGTGCGGACGCAGCGGCACGGCGAACAGCTCGCCGAGCTCGCGGTAGAAATCCCCGAGGCTGCTTTGCGGATGATCGATGGCGCCGACGCTCAGATCCGGGAGCCGGGCGAGACGCTCGGCGAGCAGACGCAGCACGACGCTTTTGCCGGTGCCCGGTTCGCCGTGGATCATCGCAAACCCGCCTTCGCGGATCTGCGCCTGTTCGATGCGCCACAGGAAGTGTTCCACGCGCGGGGGGATGTAGAGCGCCTCGATCGGCAGCTCCGAGGAGAAGGGATGCCATTTCAGGCCGTAGAGGGCGAGCAGTCGCGCATTCATCGGGTGTCCTCGGCGGTGTTCAGGGGCAGATAGGCCGGCGGCAAGCCGGTCGCGGCATGGGTCTCGAGGAGCTGGCGCAGCAGCGGCGCCATCCCGCTCGGTGTGCTCGGTTGCGGCACCGGTGCGCCGGGCACCAGCGCACGGCGGGCCTCCCCGGCATTGGCGGCCTTATCCAGCGGACGCAGGGGGCTCAAGATCGCACCGCTGTGCGGATCCACCAGATCGACATGGGCCAGATCCCAGCGCGCGTAACGCAGATGCACCGTCTCCAGGGCGCGGTAGCGTGCGGGGATTTCCAGGCGGATGCCGGCCAGGCTGACGGTGCCGTCGGCCCGGCGTTGGCGTCGTGCGACCTCGATGCGGAAGGCCGCGCGCAAGGCGGCGGCGTCCGGGCAGGGGCGCGCCACGGTCGGGCCCTCCAGATAGCGCGCCAGCGGCGTAGTGGCCAATTCCGAATGGGTGCTGCGGTGATACTCCTGCTCGACCCAGGCCTGGGTGGCGTGGTTGAGGGCCTGCAGCGTGAGCCCGGACTCGCCTTCGAGCATCGCCATCAGGCGGCCTTCCACGCGGCCCCAAAAGGCCTCCTGCTTGGCGTTCTGATAGGGCGAATAGGGCAAGGTGGTCTGATGCAGGACGCCCAGACGGGCCAATCCGGCGGTCGTCTCCTCGGCCAGCATCGCCGCGCCGTTGTCGGTCATCAGGGCGCGCGGCAGGCCGCGCTTCATGAACGCCTGCGACAGCCCGTGCACCAGCACCTCGGCGGTCTCGTTGGTGTACCACTGCAGGTGACAGACCAAGCGCGAGCGATCGTCGATGACCCCGAACAGCAACGGCGTGAGCCAGGTTCCGGCCGCCGTGAGCACCTTGCGCGAGCCGTGATGGAAATCCAGGTGCCAGAGCGCCGAGACGTGCTCGACCTCGAAGCTGCGCACCTCGCGCTGCTCCAGGCGATCGCGCGCGGCCAGCGCGCCGGCGGTGTCGCGCTTGGGGGTGGCGCGGCGCACCATCCCGTGGGCCTTCAAGTAGCGCCGCACGCTCGGATAGGACGGCACCGGGGTGGCGGTGCCGGCGAGGGTCGCGGCCAGGTTGTCGCGATGCAGCTGGGCGGTCCAGCCGGGATGATCGCGGTACTGCGCCTGCAGGGCCTCGCGGGCGGCGGGCAGCACGCTCGGGAAGGCCCCGCGATCGGCGCGCACGCGATTGCGCAGCACCGCCACCGGATCGGGCGCGGCGCGCGCGGCGTAGTACCAGCGCTCGAGGGTCGACACACCGAACCGAACATCCAGGCCGGTGACGGGATGGCGCCAGGTCTTGGCGGCCAAGGCGGCGAGTGCCGCCTGCAACTCGCCGTCCGACGGCGGGGCGGCGAGCAAGGGTCCGATGATCGCAAAGCGCACGCGGGCCCAACGCTCGCGTTGCGGAACCTCCACGGGGGTCGGCATAGGGGTCTCCCGGCCACGGCGCCGGGGGTTCCGACACCTTCGCGACCAGCCTAGCCGGGTGCCCCGGCGCCTTCGAGCTGCATCCTCTGCGTGGCGTCAGCCGCCCTCGTGCAGCCTGCACGAACGACTCGTCAAGGGACTCAAAAAGCGCAGCAACGCCACCAGGGCGTCCGCGGCATCGCCGAGGAAGCGCTCGAGCAGACTCCCCGGCGCCTGCTGCAGATCCACCGGCGGGACAAAGCCCCCTGCGCGCTGCACCACAGCGGGGTCTGCGCCAACTGCTCCCGCCACCAGGTCTGCCAGCGCCGCAGGGTGCGGATCGGGACCGCCAACGTCGCGGCCAAGGCGTCCGCTTTGGGGTGATGTCCGCTATGGCGCACGCAGGCCACCACGACGATGAGGCCGAGATAGACCCGCCGGCCCAAGAACCGCACCGAGCGCGGCGTCAGGCGTCGCCGACACTGCGCACAGCAAAAGCTGCGACGCGTGGCGAACGCCTCGCGCCATGGCTCCGGACAGCCGCGCGGTTTACGGGGGTAGTCGGCCTGATGCAGCGTGCCGCCGCAGGCGGGACAACCGGCCTCTCGGGCGGCCTCGGCGAGATCCTCGTCGATGTGCAGCAACAAGGCGAAAAACGTGGGGCTTTCAAGGACGGCGTGGCACACTGATGGCGTCTCTTTGTCTTCGCAAACAAGAGACTCTCCCGACGGGTGCTGTTGTTCAAGCACCCCGAGGGAGGCCCACCGCTCGCCCTCATGAAAGATGACGATTTAAGGGGAAATAACCATCAGGGAAGGTGGCCGTGCTCATTTGCCGCCTGGTTTCCCGGCGGTGCCGCGATATCTCCGCCATGCGACGATTCGGCGCCCGACTCCTCGCAGAACCGGACTTGGAGTGTTACACCATCCGGCTCCCGGCCCGAGTCTTCCGCCGTGGAACAGGGAGCGAGTCCAGCGCCCTGTCGACTCCGCGCGTGCGGCTCCCGCCGCCGCGCCGAGCGTTCCGCGCACCGCCACAAGGGCGGGCACGCCGACGGCGTGAAACGCGCGAGCATGGTTGTCACGGACAGAATCCTCTCGGTGGAGGGCCGTGCTTTACCCGCGCATTGTCCTGGGCCGCCACCCCTTTGCTCGACCCGCATGACCGGGCGTCACAGCTCCTATGGGTGGCTCCGACTTCCACGCATCCCCGCCCGCGTCCTCGCTTTTGACACTTGTTCGCGGGTGCCCGCTTCCTGCGGACCGATGCGCGGATCTCCCTGGTTACCGCGGAGTCTCAATGTCAGGCTCGATACGGTCTCTGACCCCGGGGAGTATCCGTGCCGCTCGCCAGAGCGCGACACGGATTGTTGCCTACCGGCGGGACGAAGCCGTCGGCACTCACCAACCAAAATTTTCGGGGCTCACACCTTCAGGGTCGGCATCACCCGTTACCTTTGCACCTCGCCTGCTGTCGTGCCTACGCATCGACGCGCCTGTGACCAGTCGCGCCGCAAGGCTCGATACCGGGCTCGCGGCGCACGATTACCCGGGCGGGAGTTCCACCCGCTAGAACACGCGGCCTTGCCAGGCCGCACCGTCCCCGGTTTCCTCCTGGAACATCCCACGCCACTCCTAACTGGATCGGATCTGCTCCAACAGGTCAACGGAGACTCGGTAGCCGAAATTCGACATCTGCCGAATGCACCTCTCCGCACTCTGGATCAGCCCTCGCCGTTCCGCCATATCGAGCAGCCGAACCGATCCGACGATGTTGAGCCCCTTGCGCAGCGCATAGCGCCTCGCCAGCCGGTCGTCTACGATCAGCAGTGAACGCGCCCGGTCCTCCAGGGCCAGTCGGATCGAATCGCTTTCACCGAGCCCCAGGCTCGGGGTCAAGGGAGCCGATTCCCTTGCATGGGCCTCGACAATCAGCCAGCCGTCCCGGATGGATGCAGCGATCCGTTGAGCGTCCAATCCCTCGGTCACCAAGCATTCGTTCCGCACCGACGCGGTGATCCGGATCCGTGAAAACAACACCCGCAGGACAAAAAGTCCGTCGATTCCAGCAAATGCGATGAGTGGCCCAGCGTCGGCGATTACGACGCGAGCCATCGATCCAGGTCCGCGGCTTCGTGCCTAGTGGTTTCGTCGAAGCGGACAACGTCGATACCCAATTCACCGAGGTACTGAAGAAACGCCTGCGTGACCATACCACTCAGCCGGACGGCCCCGCCCAAAGACAGTGTACCGTCTTTGAAGAGTGCCGCAGCCAAGGCTGGTCTCACCGACTGCTCCCCCTCGGCAACCGACTTGTCGAGGTGCACGATCAGCGCGTTGGGTTCATCGCCTTTCAGCACCAGCACAGGCGACTCTTCTGCCTGGCGCAGCGCGAGAGAGGGGTTCTTTTTCAGATTTCTGACATTCGTGGCGTGCATGTTTCATCCCGGAAGCTGGCAGTTGGGTCGCTTTACCGTAGCCTACGCCTCGTAGTCTACGGTGTCGATGCAGCGCCGATCCAGGACGGGGCAGACCTCGCATCGCAGCCATTCCAGCGTTTCCTGCAGGCTAGGCTTGGGCAGGACCAGTCCAGCGCCCCACGACCGGGGACCTGGGACAACGAGGTAAATTATCCCCGAATCGGACACGGTTCATCCGTCGACGGAATCCAGTCGCGCAACTGCTCCCCGTTCGCGTGCCCGGCGCAACGCTGCGTCGGTGCCAGGGGGCGACTGAAATCATCCCACACCTACATCCCGCAGCCCGACAATCAAGTGCCACGATGGCCGAAGGCACGAACACGACGCGACGATTCGCCGGCCCCAAGCAGCTGGCTCGCAAGCCAGCGAGGCCGAGCGCTCGCCGATCGCGATCCTCGCGAAGCCCCGACATCCCCGGATCGACGACTTGCAGTCGTCTTCTTACGCCGGCTAGACGGTCCGCGGGATCCATGTCAACGCGACGATCTCGGGAACCGCGCTGAACGCGTTTTGGCCGGATTCATCAGCGAGGCCCATCGGTCACCGATCGCGATAACCGTGGTAGGAGAGTAAGCCGGGGCCTTGCCGTCGTTTAGGCAGATGTTTGCTTGATCTGTTTGCCGCCTGGTTTCCCGGCGGTGCCGCGATATCTCCGCCATGCGACGATTCGGCGCCCGACTCCTCGCAGAACCGGACTTGGAGTGTTACACCATCCGGCTCCCGGCCCGAGTCTTCCGCCGTGGAACAGGGGAGCGAGTCCAGCGCCCTGTCGACTCCGCGCGTGCGGCTCCCGCCGCCGCGCCGAGCGTTCCGCGCACCGCCACAAGGGCGGGCACGCCGACGGCGTGAAACGCGCGAGCATGGTTGTCACGGACAGAATCCTCTCGGTGGAGGGCCGTGCTTTACCCGCGCATTGTCCTGGGCCGCCACCCCTTTGCTCGAACCGCATGACCGGGCGTCACAGCTCCTATGGGTGGCTCCGACTTCCACGCATCCCCGCCCGCGTCCTCGCTTTTGACACTTGTTCGCGGGTGCCCGCTTCCTGCGGACCGATGCGCGGATCTCCCTGGTTACCGCGGAGTCTCAATGTCAGGCTCGATACGGTCTCTGACCCCGGGGAGTATCCGTGCCGCTCGCCAGAGCGCGACACGGATTGTTGCCTACCGGCGGGACGAAGCCGTCGGCACTCACCAACCAAAATTTTCGGGGCTCACACCTTCAGGGTCGGCATCACCCGTTACCTTTGCACCTCGCCTGCTGTCGTGCCTACGCATCGACGCGCCTGTGACCAGTCGCGCCGCAAGGCTCGATACCGGGCTCGCGGCGCACGATTACCCGGGCGGGAGTTCCACCCGCTAGAACACGCGGCCTTGCCAGGCCGCACCGTCCCCGGTTTCCCGCGCTACTGGCTCCAGCGGCGGGTCTCTGAACGACGACCCAAACGACTACAGAAAACTATCCGCATGCGCACGCACGAATTCCTTCACCCTCTCCAGTTCACCCGCGCTCATGTCCGGATCGGTCGGTAGATTTACCAGCTCTCGCGCCGCTTCCTCGGCGCGGGGGCAACTGCCTTTCTCATAACCCCACGGACTAAGATCGCTTTCTATCGGGTGTAATGGCGAGTTGAACCAATCGCCTAAGCGTACCCGCTGTCGCTCGGCATCCCGCATCATTCGCCCACGATTCTTGACGCGCACCGCATACTTCAGAAACGAATGCTCCGCATACTGGGGGCGAACAGGAACCGCCTTGCCCAGTCCAGACAACAAGACGTCGTACTCCGCCGCGACTCGCTGTCTGAACCGGATTACTTCGGCGAGATTCTCTAGCGCCTTGATACCGAGATCCGCTTGGAAGTTGGAGAGGCCCTTCAAGAAATCCTCGGGCATTTGAGGCGCTTCCAGTTCCTCGCCTTGGGATGAGCCAATCACCAGGTTTTTAGCACTGAGCCAGCGATACAGCCGCAGCAGGGGCCAATAGGTCGACTCCCTCATCAGATTGTGACGAGCGAAGTAGAGCGCGCGCAGCATCGCCACGTCCTTGAAGGAGGGCTTGAGCGCACGAGCCTCGAACTCCTCCAAACTCCTCGCCAGCGCTTTGTCCGAAGTCACCGCGAATCCACCGATCCCTGTGTTGAAAGGTTTATTCCACTGCGTGGAAAAGAAGGAAACGCGGGCAACGCTGCCGTTGCGTCGACTCTTATAGGTACCACCGAAGCCATGGGTGCAGTCGTCGATGACCTCGATCCCCCTGTTCCTCGCTTGATCGAGGATCGGGTCGAGGTCTGCGGATAGCCCGAAGCTGTTCTGGGCGATGATGGCTCGGGTCCTAGGGGTTATTAGCGCCAATATTGATTCAGGGGTAAGCGTATAGGTGCCCGGATCCACATCCACATAGACTGGCTTAGCGCCCGCGTAGATAACGGCATTGGGAACGACGACGCAGGTCAACCCAGGGACTATGACCTCATCGCCTTCCCCGACGCCGAGAGACTTCAGAATCGCGTAAAGTGCCACACGACCCTTCCAGAATAGGGTCACGCTGGCATCATCCGCCAACTGAGCAGCGGTACACTGCTTGAAAGCGATCAGATTATTCATCCGATTAGCTCCAGGGCGACTAGGTTCGCTTTCGAGGCTTCCATACACTGCGGCTCCCATATCGATTCGAATCGTTGTATCTTCTACATGCACAGGGCACGTTGAGCAAACCAAGTGATCGACCTAGGCATAACCTAGTAATGCCAAGC
The DNA here is from genome assembly GCF_021228795.1 of Thiocapsa bogorovii. Taxonomy (NCBI): domain Bacteria; kingdom Pseudomonadati; phylum Pseudomonadota; class Gammaproteobacteria; order Chromatiales; family Chromatiaceae; genus Thiocapsa; species Thiocapsa bogorovii. The sequence goes on along the minus strand of NZ_CP089309.1, from coordinate 4,449,524 downwards.
CACGATTCAAGTGTGGCATTGCACACTGCCAATCATCATTCGAGAGCGTGTATCGCCCCCTGCCAACGTAGGTGCGAGAGACGGTAGACAGCAGTTCGGGCCTGCGATAGGGTTCGGGATCGATCTGCAGCAAGTCAGCCACCTGTTCCAGACAACCTTTGGGCTCTTCCACGAGCGTTTCGTAGCGGAGCGTCAGCAACCGCTCGGCGGGAATCTGCTGAGCTAAATCACGGCTGGCGCTCTCGACGCAGCGGAGCCATTGCAACGCGCAGACCTCAGGCAATGCCTTTCGCGCCAGATCGACGTCGATACCAGCGTAACGTGGGCCCCACACGAACCGGCTTTTTTGTTGCGGCGTCAGCAATCGGTGGAGCAAAGAGAAGCCGTAGGACACGCCATATCCAAAGGCTTCCCGGATCGGATAGGTGTAGGCTTTCCGTAAGATATAGCGCCAGTCCGGTTTCGCGTTCCATTGACGAACCACGGATTCAACCACATCCCGGCCATCTCGCACGAGATGGACGTACCGCGCCTCGGGAAACACCGCTTGGACAAAGGGCACGCGTAGGCAGTTGCTGACGGTCTTTTCAACCAGCCAGGGCGCTCCGGCATGATGCCGCGATATTTGCTGCTGGATGCGACTTCTGACCGCGGGCGTCAACATAGCGGGAGTGAGTTCATCATCCGGCCATTTTTCGTTGCCGAGGCGCCAAAGATAATTCACATCGAAGGGTACCTTATCCGCGCCATCGTGCGCGGCAATCAGATCTCGCAGCAGCTTTGTTCCGGAACGGGCTGCCCCAATTACAATCAAAGGTCGATACGTCATTCCTCGGCATTCCCTATGTGGTCCCTAGCTGCGGGCGCTGCTCGAATGTAAATCCCCGATCATCATGGGCAAGCAGGTGATATCCGAGCTCGGCCATCATATCCTCATAGTTCTCGCCGGTTCGAGCCAGGCAAATAAAAGGCAGCCCCGCTGCAATCAAACCACTCATTCCGGCTAGGATCTCTCGTTCAGCTCCGTTCGTGGTGATGCTGACCAGGTCGACCCGCTCCAGACCCTGCAACCGAACGATCGAATCCAGCGTATCGGCCGGCAGTTCTACGACCCGATAGTCCTTGAGGCGTTCCTCGTCGTACTGCTTGCTCCCTTCGGTAAAGTTCGTCGCCGGATGGGTATCGCTCACGTAGATCCGCAGCGTTTGCGCCTGCGACCAGGCGGCCATCTGTGACAGCAGGATATTTGTTTGATGATGAGTTTCCATGATCTGGCTGAAGGCTGCCTCGCTCTCAGGATCCGGCTCGACGATCAACACACGTCCGCTCGTGCCAGCAAATAAACTGAAATACATCGCCCGTGAGCGTCCGGCCAACAGGGTGTCTTTCGGTGCGCCGATCTGTACCACGACAGCACCTTCTTTGACTAATCGGTAGGGATAGCGATTCTTGCGAAAGGTGCGCCCGATAAAATATTTGACCGAAAACGGGATCAAACGCGCCAATCGATAGTACAGCCGGACCAGAGCGCGGTGTAGCCACAGATCGTGCGACCATAAAAAACGCCAGTAAATCCTATTCATACGTGCTATTCCTTATCGGCAAACGTCTGGAACAACGCCAAATAACGAGAAAGGGCATGATCTCTCCCATATTTCTCTCGATTCAGCGCAAGAGACCGCTGACCCTGCGCGACAGCCAACGTCCGGTCGGCGTGGTAGCGGCGGATCGCAGCCGTCAGTGCATCGGGATCTCCGAGCGGGATCACTGTCCCGATCTGCTCTTCGGCGACCATGCGGGCAATCTCCCCCGACGGCTCCCCTTGATACAGGATTGCCCGGCCTGCGCCCAAGGCACCGTAAGCCTTGGAGGGCACAACCAGGCCGGCAAAGCCGGCTCGCAGCGAGATGAAGTGGAGATCGCCAAGACTGAGACTCTCGGCCAAGCGCTCGGGGGGCTGGAACGGCATCAACCGGATATTCTCCAACGCGTACCTTTGTTGCCACTCCACCACCTCTCGGCGGCGCGACCCGTCGCCGATGAACAGAAACACCAGGTCGGGCAAGGCCCGCAAGCGCCGAGCGGCTTCCAGGATATCGTCGAGAACGTGCGAAATGCCGAGGTTTCCCGAATACAAGATCACGAACTTATCGGCCAGCCCCCAATCCCGACGTAGCCTATTGTGTGCATGAGGCACGGGAAACACTTCGTTCTCGTTGATCCAGTTGGGCACAAGATGCAACCGGTCCGCCGGGATGCCATCCCGTTCCAGATGGTCCCGCATGCAGCGACCGATCACGACCACGGCATCGGCCCGACGCAAGGCAAATCGCGATAACCGTGTGAGGGCGCGGGTCAGCCAACCGTCGGCGGACAGCAGCCCGTCTCGCACGGCCACATCGGGATAAAGGTCCATCACCAGGCAACAATAGCGCTGGCCGCGCAGCCGCCGCAGCACGACGCCCCACAGCGCGAACAGGGGCGGTTGGGTGAGAAAAAAGTTCAGTCGTACGCGCGGTCCAAACAGCGAATAGGCTGCGGCGCCGAATAGGTAACCGGCCATGGCCCACAGCTTCTGCGGCCCGGTCCGGACCACCCCTCGACCGGTCGGTAGGCGCCGGAGCCGCAGCCCGGGATGCCTTAGGCTGTCCTCCAGCGGTTGCCGCCCACCGCGGTATTCCCGACTTGAGACCACGACCTCAGCGGTCATTCCCTGCTCGGCGAGGAAAGGCAGCAAATCCCGGTAGAAAGGCGAGACCGGCTCATAGGTATTGAAGAAGCGAACGGCAATCATGCGGGAATCCTGGCGGTCAGCACCGACCCGCTTCGACGGAGGAGGCGGCTCGAAGCTTCCGCGGCCGGATGCTGCGGGCCGGGTTGCCGCTGGCCACTACCCAGGGCTCAAGATCGTCGAACACGCTGGACCGCGCTGTCACTACCGTTCCTTCGCCGATGGTCACGCCCGGCGCCACGAAGACGTCCGCCGTCACCCACGCCTGTGGGCCGATCTCGATGGGTGCGGTGATCAAGGGCAGGCGTTCGTCCGTGTAGTCATGGCTGCCGGTACATAGGAAGGAATACTGACTGACCACTGCGCCACGACCAATTGTTATCCGGTCTACGCAGTAGCAATCGGCGAAGTCGCCGAGACGGCTCCGATCGGCCATCTCCAGGTTCCATGGCGCCCAGATCCGCGCCGATGGAAACACATGCACTTTCTTGCCGATCCTGGACCCGAAGAGCCGAAGCAAGAAGCAGCGCCAGGAATGCAGTGGGCGGGGCGACGGTCGAAAGAGCGTGATCCAGACGAGAAACCAAGCGGCACGGGCGAGTTTGTTGCCGGGAGTGAGATAACAGAGGCGAGGTTTGATAGACATAATCAGTGCCGGCCTTCCCCATTCGTCGTTAGGTTACGTTCGGTCAACACGATGCTGAACTAACTCAGGTGAATACATTAGAAGGCAGCGTATAATCAAATATCACGGGCTGTTATCAAGCCAGCGCCGAAACGCTAAAACGGAAATTGTAATACGGTTACCTACGGTTTATTGAAAAACAATAAAATAATACACTACTAATGAAGGGCGACCGTTCCATGGTTCTCAACATACAGATTACATGGTAAGGCTTATGCGTAATGCCTCCCGAGATTCACGACCTAATCGCAATAAACGCAAGCCGGCATCGATCTACGACCCAATATCCAGTGATAGACGTCACTGGTCTGCAGGGCGATGTGCGTCCAATCAAACTCCCGCGCATATTCTCGGCCACACTCACCCATCGCTTTCAGGTGCAGCACGTCCAATTCGAGTGCTTCGCGCAGCGTGCAAGTCAGCGCGTCAACGGTCGGTTCAATACACCAGCCGCATCCATGCCTTTCGAGCCCACGCCATGGTGTGCCAACGGTTGTGATCACGGGCAGTCCAGAGGCCAATGCCTCGGCGACCACAATTCCAAAATTCTCACTAAAAGATGGTAGTACAAATACGTCAGCCTTAGCAAACAAATTGGCTTTGGTTTCGCCTTCAACTTCACCCAAATAATCCACAACTGTTTCCAAACCCAACTCACGAACTCGTCGCATCACGACGGCCAGATGTCCGTCCTCGTCGGGACCAGCCAAGCACAAGCGCCAATTCAACGGCCGCAAACGACTCCATGACTCAACTAGATTCAGCAACCCTTTTTTCGGATGAATGCGACTAAGAAAAAGTGCTACGCGAGGTCCAGGCCGTAATTTCAAAGCCCCATCTACACTCGATTGTAAAGTGGGTAACACAACACCGTTAGGTATGATCGCAATCGGCTGTCTCAACCCCAACCTTCGCATACTTTCGGCTTCTTGCTCACCTGTCGCGAACAAAAGCACTGCTGTTTCAAGATTACGGCGTTCGTACGTATATAGTGCAAGGCGCTTTTTCCAACCACGATAATCGAGTGCCCAAGGCTCAAGGGTTCCACGAGGATGCGTAACCAGGGGAATCTGAAACGTTCGCGCGGCAACTGCGACATGATGATGGTGTGGTAACCATAAACCGTGATAGTGCAATATTGACGGAGTATTTTCAGCAACTACGTCATATAACATTCGCCTCATTGGCAAGCCGAATTTTAGTGCCAATTGTGAACGAGAAAATGCTATTCGACGCTCGACCCTCGTTTCAGTATCCGCAGCGAAAATTTCTCCATTGCAAATACTTTGAGTGATTAATGTTACCGTGCAGTCCCCCTGCGCTGCCAGGTGCTCAGTGAGTCCAGTTACCGACCGCGGCGGCCCGCCAAATTGAGGAGAAAGACTTCTTATGCAATGTGCTACCTTAATCACCATTTTACCTTACCACATACTAAACCGGCTCAGGATGCCACCTGTTATTAGAGCAATGTACGTCAACATTGCAAAAATTGCCGTGAAAAAAAAGTAGGGCTGAAAAACGTCACAACTCAGATCCTAATTTCGAACGAATAATGCATCCACGTATCGAATTGTGCCTTCGTTATTTTTAGGTGCAGAAAGTATGCTCCTAACTTGATATCCAGAATTAGACATATAATTAATCAATTCTTCAAAACGATAAGATCCTATAAACCTGCTTGATACAGATACTTCAGCTAAAACGAATTTTATTCTATTTAAAGATTCCACTCCACCTTTAAGAACCTCCAACTCATAACCTTCTGTATCAATCTTTAACAATGCCTTGCCTAAGTTGTAGTTCTTAAGCAATTCATCTAGTGTCTCCATCTCTACCTGCCGTTCCTCGAATTCCGTGTTTCTTTCGGTTAGCGCAGTACGTTGCAGGACCGATGTCCGTGATAGTTTTCCTTTGTCCACGTTGATCGAAATCTTGCCTGACAACGATCCGACGGCAAAATTCAGGAATTCCGTGCTACGACCTCGCAAGCACTCGTTGGTGAGTAAAGCAGTTTCGGCACAAGGGTCTATAAGAATGAGTCTGGCGTCTGGGAATGCCTCATAAAGCAACGGCGTGCCGCTTGCGACGCCGATATCGATAACCGTGTCAATATGCCCAATTTCCTTGAGGGTGCGCCAGCCATCAGGTCGGTGCCGTATGACCTGTAGGCCGAGAGGTCTCGCAACAGAATTCAAGATTCTTCCAATTTGACTTTTCATAAAACTTGCTCCGTTTGGTCAAGCAATGATAGCGTATGAGGTGAAAGGAGTTGCTCACGCCGACGAGATAGTGCACGCATCTCATGCTGTCCTAGGTCAGGCTAAGCTCCGCTTCCCCGCTCATGCTTCGGTGAACGCCGCGGAGACGCTCTAAACAAAATAAGAATCCCCGGCTAGAGGCTACTGCTGTTCGTAACCTAAGAAGGAGCTTTATTAACCTCATCCATCTGAAGTGTGGATCATGGCGATCAACTCATATGGCGTTCGGAACGCAGAAGACATATAAGAGAGGTATCGATCGATAGTTTGCGTCGCAAATACAGCCAGAGAAGCAAATTTGGGATTGAAAGTGCTATGAACGCAGCAACCGCCAGGTTAATTGCAGACAATGCAGCACCATGGATAAGTATCATCGCCGCCGCAAACATAACGCCAATCAGGCGTGCGCGAAGCGCAATATGTTCCAACCGACATTGCGCTGCGACCGTAAAGTTCGCGCCACAGATGATATTGACCACTGACCCCGCGAGAATTACAGAGAAGACCAGCCATATTCCCTGTTCGTTCTCGATCTCGAAAAACCAAAGAAAAGCAGGTAGAGAGAGTAGCAATACGCTGGCAAGTGTAATTCCCGGAAGTAATGTCAGCGTCGCGGCACGCCGGCAGAGTCTTTGAACCATCATCACGTCAGATGATGCGCAGGCCCGTCCAACGCCGACCAGCACGGTCCAATTTGCGACGATTTGCGGCAGGCTAGCAAGATTCGCCAAGCGCTTGAGGATTTGGTATGCGCCTAGATCGGCATTGCTCAAGAACAGGCCTCCGAGCAGGATGTCTACTTGTGCATTTAAGTTGCCCAGAACGGATGTTCCCCAGAAGCTGCGTAAGCCAAGGGCACGCGCACTTCCCGATACACGGAGAAGTTGTCGACGCGAAAATGCACGCTTGATGCTAGTCATCGCGAGTAGCGCAAGGACGAATAACGAAAGCACAAGAAAAAACCCAAAGATCACCACGGGATGTGGTCGCGCGAGGAGGGTGGCCAGCAGGGCAGCGGTCAGTAGGATCAATTGCGGCCCGCCGTCGCGTACCAACATCGAGACTGTCAAGCGATCGTCGATGCGAAGCGGGGTTGCAGCATGACCGATCAAGTTCAGGGTCAAGCCAACTGCCACCACCAGGAAAACCTCGGTTGGCCGTGGCGCCTCGTAGCCAACGAACGGCAGAAATAAAGGCCCGGCCAGTATAGTCGAAATCGCGATGAGACCAAGCATTGCTGCTGGCCATAAGAAAACGATCTGGATGGCTTCGACTGCCGATACACCACGGGCTGGATCAGATTGTAGAGCTGAGGTCTCTCGCATTATATATAGCTGTCCACCGAGCGATCCAACTGCGCCGAGGGTGACTGCAATCACCCACAAAAAAACAAAATGCCCAAAGTCGGCTAGGTTCATAACCGCTGCAATTACCAGCAGCGATAAGGAGTTCACAGCAACGATCGCTCCGCGTACGCCGTAGAGGGACCAATCTCGACCTGATAACAGCAGACTCATCACCCGCACCAGTCGCCTGGTTCTATCCCTAACTGTCTGAGACCGTCGGGTACGTGAGCCAACCGTCTCGCGAGTTCAATTCGTGTCTCTGGCGCCAGCCTCACAGGCGGGATTTCTCGCTTTTTGATCAAAACGACTTTTGCGGCTTGGCGTAACACGTCGGGAAACATCCAGCGAAGCCGTTGACGGTAAAACCTGCCACTCACGAACCGGCCGAGCGGAGACGTCTTTGGTGCGCGTCGGCTATCGCGCGGATTGGAAACAGCACTCCGTGCCGGAAGACGAGTTGGGTCCAGACCCACGAAAGAGGCCACAGAGCGAGCACAATCATACCTCGCGCGAACGTAGTCCTCGAAGATGACCGGAAGCACATTCCGCCGCTCGAATGCGTTGATCCAGGGTTTAATCTGCCGGGCGTAATCGCTACACGCAACATAACGTCCGATATCCAGCGCCGTACGGTCGAACTCCGGGCGTTCCAAGCGCTTAGCGGCGAAGTCATGGGCGAGATGACTTTCGATCCGATGAATCGGGTCACGCATGATGTAAATAATCCGCGCCTCTGGCCCTAGCGCGGCACGCGCGAGATCCGATACATCAGCACAATCCGGGGCCATCGTATAGGTCGTTGATGCTTCGCCTCGGATCTTATCACGACCTATTCTACCGAAATGTTTTCGCCAAAGCCCCAGCGCTTCTTCCGGGGAGGTAGCCTGATGGAGTATATCGGGCTCTTTCTCGGTCGGCAGTGCCGCATCCGGGTGAGCAGCCAAATCATCATAAAGAGACGTCGTGCCAGATTTACAGGCCCCGACGATAAGGAAGTGCGGCGCACCCTCTGGCGCGTTGACGATTCCGTTATCAAAAACTGTCGCACTCAAACCAACTCTCATTGGTTTCACTCCATTTCTGATTAAAACATGCCCGGGCGTTTTAGTGACCGACCAGACCGAGACCACTCCGGAACGGGGGCCGACGTCGCGGCTACCGATGCCCTGCAGACAGCCCAGATGAAAGCTGCGCACCTAAAAGGCGGGTTTTAACGTTGGATATCGAAATAAAAGATTGCCAAACCTATAAAGTTCTTGCTTGGGCTTGTGGGCCTTGATCATCGTTTCGTTGCGCCAGGCAAAGTCTGGAAGGAGAGGAAGATAGCGAACGGATAAGCAAATCGGAAACTCCTTTTTGCGACCCACCGGGTGCAAGTCCCGAGCCGGTAAGGAGTGGCGGCCTTGATCATCGTTTGGCCCACCTGCGGGATTCCCGGCTGGTATCCGGCCGTAACATTGTGATTCGCAACGCCATGCGTTGTGATGCCCTACCTCTTACTAGGTTTTGTGCGAAACGATGATCAAGGCCCTTGCACCTAATGGTTGGTTAAATCTTGGTGGATACTTTACGGACCCCAAAGCGAAAGCGTCTACTCAGAAGAAACACCATTAAAGCAAAAGGCAGAATAACCATTAGATAGCTTATTATAAATTTACTCAAATCGCTCGAAAGCAAACCAAACGATAGCGGGATCACCGTTATCGCGTAAAAGGCGACACCAATGGGGTTTCGGGAAAGAAGGAGCGGCCGAATGGAGTCATAAAAAAAACGTAGTAAGATTCCGTATAGTAACATACCAAAGAAAACACCAGGAAGGTGAAAATTCATAAACAAATCGGCGATGAACCCCGTAGGCACTCCCGCTGAGCTATTGTCAAATCTGGTGTATGACCATAGGGCCAGAGTTTGATCAGGCGGCTTCCCGTTGCTCCTCTTGGGTCTCCGGTGGGTCGTCGGACACCGGAATCCCGTCTTCGTAACGTGTCCCGCCGAGCAGTTCGGCCACTTTCTCGGGGGCACGGATGCGCCGCCAGGTCTTGGCGGCCTCTTCGCTCATCTTGAAGGCCAGGCCGAGGAAGGTCGCGCGGGTGACGCAGTTCTTGGTCCGGCCGGTGCGATGGCGCACGGTGGCGAAGGTCGACTCGATGGGGTTGGTGGTGCGCAGGTGCACCCAGTGCTCGGCCGGGAAGGCGAAGAAGGCGAGCAGGGCCTCGCGGTCCTTCTCGAGCTTCTCGGTGGCCTTGGGATATTTGGCCCCATAGCGGTTGATGAAGCGCTTAAAGGCTTGGTCGGCCTGCTTGCGGGTCGGCGCCATCCAGATCGCCTGCAGATCCGCCTTCGCCTTGCCTTGCAACGACTTGGGCAAGGCATTGAGCACGTTGCCCATCTTGTGGAACCAGCAGCGCTGATGCGCGGTCTCGGGGTAGACCTGCTCAAGCGCACCCCAGAACCCCAGCGCCCCGTCGCCGACGGCCAAGCGCGGACCCGTCTGCAGACCACGTGCCTTCAGATCGCGCAGCACATCGAGCCAGGATTCGGTGGATTCACGCAACCCGTCGACGATGGCGACCCACTCCTTGGTGCCGTCGGGCCGCACCCCGATGATCACCAGCAGGCAGAGCTTGGGATCGTCGCTCTCGCGCAGTGTCGTGTAGATGCCGTCGACCCACCAGTAGGCGTACTGCCGGCCTTCGAGGCTGCGCTGGGTCCAGTCCTTGTACTCCTCGGCCCACGCGGCCTTGAGCCGGCCCAGAGCCGCCGCGGAGAGCCCTTTGGCGTCCTCTCCCACCAGCACCTCCAACGCCTCCCCGAGGTCGCCGCTGGAGATCCCCTTCAGATAGAGCCACGGCAGCGCCGCGGCGACCCGGCACTGCGGCGCACGTACGGCGGGGCCAGCGCGGAGTTGAACTTCACCCCGGCCCCGGAGCGGTCGCGTACCTTGGGCACCTGCACCTCCACCGGACCCACCGTGGTGAGGATCTCGCGCGCCGGCAGATAACCGTTGCGCACCACCGCCCGGCGTCCGTCCATCAGCGACACCCCGGCAAACTCCTCGAGCAGCTGCTCCACCTCCGCCTCGATGGCCCGCTGCAGGATGTCGCGCGCCCCGCGGCGCACCAGCTCCTCCAGCGGCAGGCCCAGCTCGGCCAGCACCTCGCCCCGATCCCCTCTTGCACGGCGGGCCCCCGTACTCGTATCGTCGCTCATGGCGCACCTCTCTCGTTGCTGCTTTGGGTCTCGACAACCACATTGTCAGCAACGGTGCGCCGCCTGCTCAAGCTCTATCAGTCCCCGCTCATACACCAGAATCGAGCATAGCTCACTCCCGCTTCCTCAAGCCCATAGATTTCTTTGCCAACTAACTTTCCACCTCCGAGGGCGGGTTTATCCGGCCACAACACACGAGGAATTGGCGCGACAATCCAAGAAACCATCGTGGTGCCATATTGATAGGGTATCCTGTCTGGCACACTTTCAATAATAAGGCTCGTCTTACCTAGATCGATGAAGTGTCGACCACCAACCGTCATCGTGATTAGTGACTCAGAAAGACTTAGTGACTCGATGCTTTCAATGCTTCGTGTGGATCTTAAGACGGTGATCAGACTTAGAATCAGAAATGCGAGAAGCAGATAAGTTATGACCTGTTTAAGCGGAACGCTCTTTTTTAGGTAATAGATTAATATGATCGCCATTATAGCCAGATCAGCGACCTCGCTCCGACTGCTCGTAAAGACCGCAAACCCAACGGTGACCATCGCAGCGAGGAATGCGACGACGGCAAAAATTTGTTTACTGATATTTACCGATTGCAGATAAAACGCGTACGCGATCGTGAATAGCAGAGGTGTTAATGAAACGGCCCAACGGAGATAACCATAAGCCGTTCGATATTCTCCACCCTCGACAGTTTGGAATCTTTTCGCGGAAAGCTCAGCGACATCCGCATCGGCAAGAGAGAAATCGAAGTTTTTTACGAATTCAATGATCGCGAACACTGAGACCGTAAGAATTAACAACCCGATCAGTAAAAACCATGTGTTACCAGAAATCTGGCTTGAAAAAAAACGGAGCCGAGTGGTTGCTATGGGTTTTATCCGAATAAGATAACCGATTGTGAGCATCGACAAACCGATGATCATAACAAAAAGGCCACGGAATAGGATATCTGGCGAATAACCGAGCAGAAGATGGTAAAGAAGCTCATCATCCTGGCTTAGAAATACGAGGGGGATTTTTAATGTCACCCCGATCATTACGGACAATAAAATGAAAGTAAGGGGCTGGAATGCCTCATATGGAGAACTCCGGAACGCCGGGATCGCCACCACCAATAGCAATGCGATACCAGTCCATGTCAACATCGCAGCGGACCAATCGTGTTTTATGAACACGGGTATGCTTGCGACGACAACGGCTAGACTTGTCAAAATGACACTGCCGACAACGATTGTTCCGATATGATGCTGTTGTAAGTTCATAGCGCTAGCAGGTATTGCTTTGAATAGATAAGGGTAAAGTTTATTACTACGGCATTAGCGGGCGGCGCTTAAGTGTTGGTGCGTCGAACCGAACAACACCTGTTCTTTCACGATGGGAGTACGCTCATCGCTAACCTTGAATTCATGTTCTAGAAGCATGATCGACGCTCGTCGGCGATCATTACTTATAGCCACGTTTTGTCTCGAGATGTCATCCCGGTACTCGCTGGCAAATTATCCCACCATCGCGCGGCAACCGTGTCATAGAGTTGCCGATAGTCGACAGTATTCCGGAGGACTGACTTCTCCAGTGCGTTCAAATCCGGCATCTCGCCATAGAGTCCGCCCTTGACCCTCCCGCCCAGCACGAGATGCGGTGCGGCGGTGCCGTGATCGGTCCCGCCGCTGGCGTTCTCGTCGGGTCGGCGTCCGAATTCCGAGTAGCTCATCACCAGGACCCGATCCCAATGTCCGGTGTGTCGGAGTGTTTGGCGAAAGGCCGCCAGGGCGTCGGCCAACTGGGCCAAGAGGCGCTCCTGGCGCTTGAGTTGGTTGGCGTGGGTGTCGAAGCTCCCGATCTGGACCTTGACGACAGGGATGGCCATGCCGGCTTGGAGCATGCGCGCCGCCTCTTGGAGCTGACGGCCGATGGGGCTTTTGGGGAAGGGTGTGGGCGTGGTGTCGAGGCGCTCGATGGATCGGCGAAACTCGGCGCCCGCGGCTTGGGTCGCGGCTCTGACGGTGAGCAGATGGTCGAGCGCCGGGGTCAGGTGCGCGGGTGTTGCGTCGAGCGGCTGAAGGCGCCGGGCGTCGTCGACGAAGCGCTCGGCGGAGGCCAGGGTGATGATCCGCAGGTCGCCGCCGCGTGCGGGTCCGTCGTCGCCTCCGAGCACGACCACGTCCGGCAGATCGCCGGGGGCGCGGATCGGCAGTGCGCGAGCGAGCCAGCCTTGCTCGAGCACCTCGTCGCTGTCCGAGCCGGTCTCCCAGATGTCGATGGAGCGAAAATGGGAGCGATTCGGCCGGGGATAGCCGACGCCCTGTATCCAGGCGAGCTCTCCGGCGTCCCAGGCGGGCATCACGGGGCGCAGTGCGGGGTGCAGGCCAAGGCGATCGTTCAGGTCGATGACGCGGGCCGGGGCGATGGCGAGGGTGGGGCGCAGGCGGGCGTATTGCGGATCCGCGTAGGGGATCAGGGTATTGAGTCCGTCGTTGCCGCCTTTGAGCTCGAGCAGGACGAGCGATCGGGTGGGATGCGGCGCGGTTGGTTGCGGAGATGCGACGGGCGGTGCGGCGATGGACACCGTGGGGAGTGCCATGCTCAGACCGGCCAGGCGCAGGACGTCGCGACGGTGCATCAGGCTCTCCGGTGGGTCACTTGCGCGGATGGCGTGGATCGAGGATTGCCGCGATCGGGTCGACAGGGGCATCGGCTTCGGCGGGAGGGGGATCCTCGCGTGGAGCCGGGGTCTTGATACTAAGCCCAGAGCTAAAAGTCAGATTTCCCATTGCACATCTTCGCGCAACAGACAGGAAAAACCCTCTTGGTTGAAATGCCCGTCATTGGTCAGCGCTTCGGTGATTTGCATTTTCAGCATGCGATCCATGGAAATGCAGTCTGTCAGGCTGTAGCCCTTATCGCGTCTCGCGCGGAAGAATCTGAAGCCGGCCTCAAAAGTCTCACGGGATTGCGGTTCGATGTGAATCCTTCTGTCGACTTGCATCTGCGCAGCCATCCGGGTTGCGGCTTGGCGTAGCAAAATACCGCGATCACTAAAATAGTTCAGAAACTCTGTGAGCACCTCGTCGGTCGTTACGATTCGAGCCGCTCGGAGCAACTGGCTGACGCGAACAGCGCGGTCATGCAACTGGTCTCGGGGATTCAGTAAGGCGATCCAGTAACAGGTATCGGCAAACAGGGTTCGCATTAGCGGGTTTTTTTCGATCCATAGAGATAGTGATCGAGCTCCGTCGCGCCGTCTGATGGAAGGTTGCTCCACTCCTCAACGGGAACATCGCGCGCAAGTTCGGCGGCAAACTCCCAGATCGGGAGTGATTCCGCTTCATTTCCCTGAAGCGATTCGGTTATCTCCAATACCAACGTGACCTCTTGGTGATCTTTGAGGCAGATCGGTTCAAGCGGGCGGAACACCCCGTCCTCGTAAATCGCTCGTAGATGTTGAGTCATGGTTCACCTTTTTGTCTCAAGGCAGGACGGGGCATTCTCCCACTTCACGGATCCTCGCACACACGAAATCAGGTCTTGATGCGACATCCGGCCAAAACTGGACGACGTCCCCCGCGAGGAATCCGGAGTCTTGAAAAGCAACAACGGCCTGCCGTTGGGCCGGTGCACCGGCGTTTTGTCACGGGGGTGACAAGGCGGCGGTTGTCGGCAGTAGGCTTGAGATCGGCCTCGTCTAGTGCAGCACGGCAGATGTGTCGAGACCGTTCGTTGTCGTTGTCGTGGTCGTAATCGGCCATCGACAACGACAACGTGATTGATCTCGGACGGTCTCGGAATCTCTGCACTGCAGCACTAGTCTACCGAGATTCGGCATCTCGCCATAGAGCCCGCCCTTGACCCGCCCGCCCGGCACGAGATGCGGCGCGGCCGTGCCGTGGTCGGTCCCGCCGCTGGCGTTCTCGGCGGGCCGGAGTCCGAATTCCGAGTCGTTCATCACCAGCACACGATCCCAATGTCCGCGGTGTCGGAGCGTTTGGCAAAAGGCCGCCAGGGCGTCGGCCAACTGGGCCAGGAAGCGCTCGTGGCGCACGAGTTGGTTGGCGTGGGCGTCGAAGCTCCCGATCCGGACCTTGAAGACGGGGATGGTCATGCCGGCTTGGAGCATGCGTGCCGCTTCTTGGAGTTGACGGCCGATGGCGTTCTTGGGGAAGGGTGTGGGCGTGGTGTCGAGGCTCGATGGATCGGCGAAACTCGGCGCCCGCAGCTTGAATTTCGGCTCTGACGCTCGGTCATGGTTCAGGAATAACTTAGCCATTCCGGTTAATTCTCCCCCTCTCACCAACCCCTCTCCCGCGAGGGGAGAGGGGCTAAGATGGATCGCTTGTTATTGAACGTTTGCTCAGTAGATGGTCGAGCGCCGGGGTCCGGTCAGCGGGCGGTGCGTCGAGCGGCTGAAGACGCCGGGCGTCGTCGACGAACCGTTCGGCGGACGCCAGGGTGATGATCCGCAGGTCGCCGCCGCGCGCGGGTCCGTCGTCGCCTCCGAGCACGACCATGTCCGGCAGGTCGCCGAGGGCGCGGATCGGGAGTGCGCGGGCGAGCCAGCCTTGGTCCAGCACCTCGTCGCTGGCCGAGCCGGTCTCCCAGATGTCCATGGAGCGAAAATGGGAGCGATTGGGCCGGGGATAGCCGACGCCCTGTATCCAGGCCAGCTCTCCGGCGTCCCAGGCGGACATCAAGGGGCGCAGTGCGGGGTGCAGGCCAACGCGATCGTTTAGGTCGAGGACGCGGGTCGGGGCGATGGCGAGATTGGGGCGCAGGCGGGCGTACTCCGGATCGGTGTAGGGGATCAGGGTATTGAGTCCGTCGTTGCCGCCTTTGAGCTCGATCAGGACGAGCGATCGGCTGGGCTGCGGCGTGGTCGGTTGCGGGGATGCGATGGGCGGCGCGGCCATGGACACCGTGGGGAGCGCTATGCTCAGACCGGACAGGCGTAGGACATCGCGACGTTGCATCAGGCTCTCCCGTGCGTCACTTGAGCTGATAACGTGGATCGAGAATCGCGGCGATGAGCTCGACGCGGGTATCGGCCTCGGCGTGCGGCGGATCCTCGGGCGGTTGGGGTGCTGCCGCGGTTGCCGGCGCGGGATCGGAGACCGGCCAGAGGAGGTGCGTCGCCGTCGCTGCGTCGAGCGCGGACCAGGCGCGGCCGGTGCCTGCGCTGCGGTCGGCCAGATCGCGGGTGATGCTGCGCAGGAAGCGCTCGCGCGCCAACAGGCGGTCGGTGTCGATCCAGTCGGTCTGGCCGGGCCAGCCTTTGACGTCGGGTGGCTCGAAGAGGGTTTGGCCCATTTCGGTGCCGAGGGTGACCAGACGCCGCGGATTCGGGTCCGGGAGGTCGAAACGGCGGACGGTGCCGACGACGATCTCGATGGGCGATTTGATCAGGGTGCCGCGATGCGCGTCGGCCCAAAAGGCGTCGGAGGTCAGAAGGGCGTGGAGCAGGGGCCGGATCTCGTAGCCGCTGTCGCGGAACACGGCGGCGAGGCGCGACACCTCAGCCGGATCCGGTTGCGGGGAGATGAACTCGATCCAGAGCTTCTCGACCACCCAATCGGCCGCGCGGGGTTGCTCGAGCAGGATGGCGACGATGTCGTCGGCGCCCCAGGGTCCGGTGCGGCCGAGGAAGGTCTTGACGCCGTCGTCGTGCCGGCGCGGGTCGAAGCGCGCGGTGCCGCTCGTCGGGTGGAGTTTCCATCCGCTCAGGGCGCGGGCGGCGGCTTTGACATCGGCTTCGGTGTAGTGTCCTTCGCCCAGGGTGAACAGCTCGAGCAGCTCGCGGGCGAAGTTCTCGTTGGGTCGGTCCTTGCGGTTTTGTCGGCCGTCGAGATAGATCAGCATGGCCGGGTCGGTGACGATGGCCCGCAAGAGGTCGGCGTAGTTTCCCAGCGCGTGCCGGCGCAGCAAGTCATGCTGGCGCCACATGAGCTGGGGCGAGCTGACGGTGCGCAGTTGGGAGGTGAAGTGGTTGTGCCAGAAGAGCGTCATGCGCTCGACGAGGGGTGCCTCGGTGACGAGCATCCACTGCATCCAGCCGTCTTGCAGGGCGCGTTGATGCTCGGTACGTTGCTTGTTCTGAGCCTGACGCGCGGCAAGCCGCTCGGTTTCCGGCAGATCGGCGAGGAGGGTGCGGTCCGGAAACGGTCGATCGTCCACCCAGGCCGGGCGCGGGGGCGTGCCGGGAGTGACCGCCAGGATGCGCTCGACGGCACCGGTGCGGTCCAGCGGGGCGAAGTCCGCGAGCATCTCGGGATGCGCGCCGAATGCCGTCCGATCCAGGAGATGGCGGGTTTCATCCGGGCTCAAGGCCGCTGCGGGGAGCGGTAACGCGATCCAGGCGGCGAGCAGCCAGGGTATCTGTGTGGAGGGCTTGGGGCTTATCGCGTTCACTTTGATTGGTCGGGCGGGCGTCCTTAAGGGGTGTATTGCGCCATGGCAGAGGGGGTTGTGCCTCTGTTGAAGGGGGTTGGACGGCTCAGCTTTGACGAGCGCAATCATGCGGTACACCGGCGCGCTCCAAAGCAATTAACGGACCTGTATTGCAAACGATCTTGGACATCATCGAGTCGTGGGACCACCGAACACCTCCAACGTCTCGTGACGCCTTAAAAGTCTCATGACACCCGCTCTGCGTCGTCACGTATGCCCCCGGCGCTCCGCGGCCCATGCCGAATCCGTCGACATCAAGATTAAAGGGGTCAGAGCCCTTTTCCGCGATTTTTATCCCGGCCAGTGCAAATGGTCGAGCAGGGCCCGCTCCGACCTCGGGATAAAAGGGGACGGGGGCTCATCGGGTAGAGTAGAGAGCAGGCATCCTGCGCCCGTAGACCCGGCCTATCTGTTGCCGCCCCTTTCGTTTGGCGGTGCCTCAATAGCCGAGTCATAGACACAGGATACCAGCCCTCCCTCATCAATCCGTGCATACGGTTCTCCCGTACACGGCTTTCCGATGTGCTTCACGCCGAGGCATGCGCCGATGTCCAGCCTGCGGTGGTTGGGATCTTGAACAATCCGAGGTGGTCGTAGACATGCGCATTGGGAAAGCGCAGATATCCTTGCGCCCGGCTCTGGAGCTTGTGGCGGCGACGCAGTTGCGTACGCATCCGCTCCTCGGCATGCGTTTTTACCCGACCAAGAACCGTTGAGCAGTTGCGGTAGTGGAAGTAGCCTGACCAGCCCCTGAGGGCGTGGTTGACCTCGCCGATCATGTCCCTGAGCGCCACCGGGGTTCGGCGACGCGCGGTCAGTTCCGTGACCCGGTCCTTGATGCGTTGCTCGGCCCGTTTCGATGGCTCCACGTGCGGGTAACCCTTGCCGCTGCGACGGCTCGTTCGCCAGGCAATCCGAAACCCCAGGAAGTCGAACCCGTCGGCGCGCGCATCGACCACATGGGTTTTCTGCACGTTGAGCGTGAGGTCCAACTTCTCGAGGACCGCCGTAAAGACGGCCATGGGCTTCTTGGTGCCGTGGCGACAGAGGATCACCGCATCGTCGGCATAGCGCACCAGCCGTGCGCCGAGTCGACGCTCCAAGTCGTGCCGCACCCAGATCCGGTCCAGGAGATGCAGATACAGGTTTGCCAACAGGGGTGAGGCGACGCCGCCCTGTGGGGTTCCCCGTCGATTCCCTTTTCCGCCCGTGGGACGGCGCTTGCCTTGCTCGTCTTCCTCAATGACCGGGGCTTTCAGCCATTGCCGGATGAGTCCCAACACGGGACCATCGACAATGCGTTCAGCCACCACGGCCATGAGCTTGGCATGGGGAATCGTGTCGAAGAAGCTGCGAATATCAGCCTCGACAATATAGTTGATACGGCGCTGCTGGATGGTCCGCCCGAGATCGTCCAGGCATCGGTGTTGACTGCGCCCCGGCCGATAGCCGTAGCTGCGGTCCTCGAACTGCACCTCGTAGATGGGTTCCAGAACCCGTTTGATCGCCAGCTCGACCAGCTTGTCTTCAAAGCAGCTGATGGCCAGCGGTCGCCCTTTCTCGCTTCCCGGCTTGGGAATATAGGTGCGCCGCTTCGGTTGCGGCCGGTAGCCCATGTTCCTCAGCCTGCTCGAGAGCGCCTCGAGATTCTCCTCCAGGTTCGCTCCGTAGCGCTCCTTCGTGATGCCATCAATCCCCACTGCCCGATCCGCGGGCAGTGCTTCGAAGCAGGCGCGCAGGTGATCCACATCGCAGACATGATGATGAAGACTGCTGAAGACCAGCCGTGGATCATTGCGCGCCTTCTCGCCTAGACGTCTCGACTCTGTGCTCACTGTTTGTTCACGCCTTGTATCGTGACAATGTTTCCGCCTCGACGCTCAACCCACCGTGAGGACCTTCGCTCGGAGGACATTACCCCTCTTCATCGCTAACCGTTGCGGCATACCGGTCCTCATCACTCGCGACGCGGCCATTTGAGCACCTCTTGTGACATTGGCGCTCATACTCGGGTACTGCATTGCGCGTTTCTCCAAGAGCCCTTGATCGTCGCTCGCCTGGTTCATTGCCGCCGTTGTGACACTCGATGCCGTCTGAGACCCCGGGGGGACGGTTGGTGCTCGTCGATCACGCACCTCCCGCATGGCCTGCGCCCGACCTGACAGGATCGGCTCTCACCCAAAATCATTTCTTCTCGGGGCTATGTGTCGGATTCAGGGCATCACCCTTCACCTCGTGTCCCTCATGTCTCTGGCCGTCCGGCTCATGCCTTTCGATCAGTACATTTCCGAGCGGCTGACTAAGCCCTACTCGGGAGAGCTTCCCGCTTGCGCGGCTCTCTCACAGCGGGCAACCATTGCCAGGTCACCCAGGTCTTGACTTTTGCCATGCGCAGCGACGAAGGCCGGGGTCACCATTTAGCTGACCCCGATCAATGGCACGACCTTTTTTCTCGCACCTATGCACGCTCATGTCGGTCGGGGAGTGCGACATTGCTACCGCCAACGCGCCCGCGGTTCTCGTTGAACGGTCGCGGATTCACTCCGATCCGCGCCAGTCACCCTTCTCGATCAAGGCGGTGGGGCTGCTCCGTTGGGAGTAGACACCCGGCCCCTGGCTCATAGGAGCCCCAGAAAATCGTCGGTGCCCCACCAAGGTCCAAGTGGACCACGGAGGCGGGGGCGGGTCGGGGGCGCGGATCCCAATAGATCCAGGCGCCCCCGACCCGCCCCCGCCGGGCCGCGGATTCACAGATCGCTGGCTCGGTGCCATGTCGGCACCGTCCAACCCCGTGTTGGCTCGATGGCGGAGGCGTCTCGGTCACAAGCGTTGCTCCCTGACGAATGTCGGCGGGAGATGTGCCGGCGGCCAATCAGGTCTGGAGGCTGTCCGCCAACCCCGTGTCCTGGCTCACCGGCGCATCGCCCATGGCCCTTCAGGCGAAGGCCCGATCGACATCGAAGTTGGTCCCCTCGCGCAGCATGGAGTAACAGGCCCGTCCCAGCTTGTGCGCCACCGTCTTGATGGCGACCACGCCGTTGGTCTTGGCGCGCTTGCGCTGGTAATAGCGCTTGATCGCGGGGCTGTAGCGCACCGCGAAGTTGGCCGCCTCCAGATCGGCCCAGGCCAGATATTTGTTGCCGCTCTTGGTGTTGCCCCGGCCCTTGCGTTTGCCGTTGGAGAGCCGCTCGCTGCCGACGAGACGGCTATAGGAGGCATAATTGCCGACGCGGGCAAAGCGCTCGATCGGTCCGGTTTCCAACAGGATCGTCAACCCCAGCACCTGACCGATGCCGCTGGTGCCGAGCAGATGCCGGTACTCGGGCCGGCCTTTGACCTGCGCGCAGGCCTCGTGCTCCAACAGATCGATCGCCGCCTCTTGGCCACGCATGGCCAGCAGGGTGCTTTGGACCGCCGGAGCCAGATTCGCATCGGGCAGCAGCTCGCCTGCCCTCTCGGGCGTCAGGCGTCGGATCGCATTGGCACTCGGCGAGCGCCCGCGGTTGCGCGAGAACAGGTTCTGCACCGCCAGGACGTTGGCCGTATGCTGCTGGACCAGGCGACTGCGCCGTCGCAGCAGATCGCGCACGGCACGCTGTTCCTTGGGGTCGATAGAGCCCTCCGACAACAGCCCCAGGCGCAGCAGCTTGGCCAGCCAGGCGGCGTCGGAATCGTCGTCGCTGTACTTTAGCCCGCTGTACTGCACGATCGCCGCGGTGTTGGCCAAGTGCACCCGATAGCCCGCATCCACCAAGGCGTCGACCAGCCAGTACCAGTTGTAGGTCGACTCCACAACCAGGCCCGTGATCGCTTCGCGATACGGTGCCAAGGATTCCAGCACCAGCGCCGCGTCGTTCGCCAACCGCTTGCGATACACGAGCTATTGTCAAATCTGGTGTATGACCATAGGGCCAGAGTTTGATCAGGCGGCTTCCCGTTGCTCCTCTTGGGTCTCCGGTGGGTCGTCGGACACCGGAATCCCGTCTTCGTAACGTGTCCCGCCGAGCAGTTCGGCCACTTTCTCGGGGGCACGGATGCGCCGCCAGGTCTTGGCGGCCTCTTCGCTCATCTTGAAGGCCAGGCCGAGGAAGGTCGCGCGGGTGACGCAGTTCTTGGTCCGGCCGGTGCGATGGCGCACGGTGGCGAAGGTCGACTCGATGGGGTTGGTGGTGCGCAGGTGCACCCAGTGCTCGGCCGGGAAGGCGAAGAAGGCGAGCAGGGCCTCGCGGTCCTTCTCGAGCTTCTCGGTGGCCTTGGGATATTTGGCCCCATAGCGGTTGATGAAGCGCTTAAAGGCTTGGTCGGCCTGCTTGCGGGTCGGCGCCATCCAGATCGCCTGCAGATCCGCCTTCGCCTTGCCTTGCAACGACTTGGGCAAGGCATTGAGCACGTTGCCCATCTTGTGGAACCAGCAGCGCTGATGCGCGGTCTCGGGGTAGACCTGCTCAAGCGCACCCCAGAACCCCAGCGCCCCGTCGCCGACGGCCAAGCGCGGACCCGTCTGCAGACCACGTGCCTTCAGATCGCGCAGCACATCGAGCCAGGATTCGGTGGATTCACGCAACCCGTCGACGATGGCGACCCACTCCTTGGTGCCGTCGGGCCGCACCCCGATGATCACCAGCAGGCAGAGCTTGGGATCGTCGCTCTCGCGCAGTGTCGTGTAGATGCCGTCGACCCACCAGTAGGCGTACTGCCGGCCTTCGAGGCTGCGCTGGGTCCAGTCCTTGTACTCCTCGGCCCACGCGGCCTTGAGCCGGCCCAGAGCCGCCGCGGAGAGCCCTTTGGCGTCCTCTCCCACCAGCACCTCCAACGCCTCCCCGAGGTCGCCGCTGGAGATCCCCTTCAGATAGAGCCACGGCAGCGCCGCGGCGACCCGGGCACTGCGGCGCACGTACGGCGGGGCCAGCGCGGAGTTGAACTTCACCCCGGCCCCGGAGCGGTCGCGTACCTTGGGCACCTGCACCTCCACCGGACCCACCGTGGTGAGGATCTCGCGCGCCGGCAGATAACCGTTGCGCACCACCGCCCGGCGTCCGTCCATCAGCGACACCCCGGCAAACTCCTCGAGCAGCTGCTCCACCTCCGCCTCGATGGCCCGCTGCAGGATGTCGCGCGCCCCGCGGCGCACCAGCTCCTCCAGCGGCAGGCCCAGCTCGGCCAGCACCTCGCCCCGATCCCCTCTTGCACGGCGGGCCCCCGTACTCGTATCGTCGCTCATGGCGCACCTCTCTCGTTGCTGCTTTGGGTCTCGACAACCACATTGTCAGCAACGGTGCGCCGCCTGCTCAAGCTCTATCAGTCCCCGCTCATACACCAGAATCGAGCATAGCTCTGCGATACACGACGCGGTCCTCTTCGTCCAAAAGGGCCACGACGCTATTGTTGGAATGCAGATCGATTCCGCCGTAGAGTTTCATCGTCGACTCCTCCTGCCGGGTCTCCAGCTCTGGTGTTTTCCTCTACCTTAACTGTAGGCCCACGGGCGGGGTCGGCTAGATGCTTATCAGGTCTTGACTTTTGCCTTGGGCTAAGAACGGCGCGAGAAATAGGGGACGTACCACGGAATCGTGCAGCCCCAAGGATCGAGGTCTCCCATTGCACGCTCTCCACGAAAACGGCCTCCAAACCGGTGGCCGTGAAAACCCATTCGGACCAGCGCAGCCGGGTGTTCGGATCGGCGGTTTGAACGCGTTGACGCACGGCCTCCGCAGCGTGGAGCGCCTCGCAACGCTCCAGCGCCACGTCACGATCCACCTTGTAGGAGCACAATGACCGCACCCCGCGCCTCTAGCAATTTCTCAATTCGCACAGTGGCCGCAGTGGACACGAACAAGCTCTCGTGGGCCGTAAACAATTTGCCAGGCCGCACATAACTGGTGCGCTGTAGACCACCGTTAGCGAAATCCGCAGCGCCAATTTCTACCGCCATTGGGTCAGCATAGGGGTTGCTCGTGATCTGGCAGGCAACCCAATCACCCCGCCCCACATCGGCCAGACGCAGTGCTGGACGGAGCTTGCTGCTGCTCAGATCAGAGAACGGAAAGCGGAGTATCGTTACTTGTCCGGCTGCAAATACGCCCACGCCTCGTCCTCCTCGGGTTTGAGCCAATCTTCCGCTAGGGCCGCCTCCGCGAGCAAAGCCGTCTCATCCGTCGATGGCTGCAACAACGTCAACAATGCCCGACCTGCCGGTAGGCGAGGCAGTGGCTCGACCGGATGAATTTGGCCATCACGGTCAATCTCAACTTCAATCGTCTGCAGCATCATCGCGCCCTCAAGGTTACAAGATTAAAGGGGTTAGAGCCTGAGGTATCCCCAAAATAATGTAGACTTTTTCAGTGCGTTAAATCGCATTCTTTGCACAGGATTGAACATGCACGAGAGGTCGTTGTCCCTGGAAAGCGACGAAACCCGCCAGGAGACCCCTCGTGCATGCAGGAACCATCTTACACCGCTGCCTCGATCCGTTGCTGCAGGCGATTCACCGCACACGTTTGGCGACACTTTTCGCCGCGGTGGCGGCCTGCGTGAGCGGGCCGGCGTTGTCGCTGACCGATGTGGGGCGGCGCTTCGGAGGCGCCGTCGGGCTGCGCCACAAGATCAAGCGCGCCGATCGCCTGCTCGGCAATCGGCATCTGCGCCGGGAGGCCAAATCGATCTATCGGGCCTTGTGCCGCGTGACGCTGGCGCGCGTACGCGAACCGCTGATCCTGATCGACTGGTCGGATCTGAAGGCCGACCAGTCGCTGCACTTGTTGCGCGCATCGCTGCCGGTGGGCGGACGCAGTCTGACCCTCTACGAGGAGGTGCACCCACAGAAGAAACTCAACAACGCGGCGGTGCACGCGCGCTTTCTGCGCCACCTGAGCACCCTGATGCCGCCGGGGTGGCGCCGATCATCATCGCCGACGCGGGCTTCAAAGTTCCCTTCTATCGCGAGGTGCAAGCCCTGGGCTGGCGCTGGGTCGGACGGGTGCGCGGGCGCGACTTCGTGCGGCTGAAGTCGCGCTGGAGCAGCTGCAAGACGCTTTTCGCGCGTGCGACGGCCACCCCGACGGCGCTCGGCGAGGGCGAGTGGGTGCGCAGCAATCCGCTGCGCGCCGTCTTCGCCTTGGTGCGTCGACCGCCCAAGGGCCGTCGCGGCAAGACCACCTTCGGGCGGCGAGCGCGCTCCAAGGCCAGCACGCAAAACGCCCGCAGCGCCAAAGAGCCCTGGCTGCTGGTCGCCTCGACCCGCTTCGCCGAGTGGCCGGCCAAGCGGCTGGTGCGCCTCTACGCCCAGCGCATGCAAATCGAGCAAAGCTTTCGCGACATGAAGAACTTACACTTCGGAGAGGGCTTGGAGCGTAGCCGCTCGCGCGGCACAGAACGCTTTACGGTGTTGGTGCTGATCGCCTCGCTGGCCGCGTTCCTGCTCTGGCTGATCGGTACCGCGGCCGAGCGCGCCGGCATCCACCGCCGGCTGCATCCGGGCAACGGCAAGCGTCGCGTCTACTCGCGGATCTTCCTCGCGCGTCTGCTGCTCATCCTCGACAGTACCCGCGATGTGCTCGATGAGGTGCTCACGGCCATCGCGCCACCGGACCGATGGGTTGCGAGCGACCATGACGCCCTGCTCGCCGACGGGGTTTGTGGGGGATGAATTCGTGGGGATACCTCAGGGTTAGAGCCCTTTTCCGCGATTTTTATCCCGGCCAGGGCAAATGGTCGAGCAGGGCCCGCTCCGACCTCGGGATAAAAGGGGGCGGGGGCTCATCGGGGTCAAGTCTCGACTCTTGCCATTCGCAGGCCCCAGGGTCAGCCTCACGTTGAATGGGAAACCAGGAACAGACCACATTTTTGATTTTTCAGAACCACAAAGCCCGGAGCCACAAAGGTCAGGTCTCATTCTTGGCCTTCTTCCTCTATGTGGATCCGTACCCATCCGTGGCGTAAATAACCGTCGATTGCTTTGAGCATGCGATTTGCATCGCCCACATCCCGTTTTGCTTCTTCTTCGGTGATCAATCCAGCTAAATCGTAATCGCCGCTTTGACGATCCTCGAACAGGCGCGTCAGTATAGCTGTAAACTCACTGGGGAAAATACCTGTTCGCACGAACTCCTTATTGAATCGCCCTATCGACTGCGCATGCGATGAAAATGAATTGCCCTGCGACAGATGCAAAGCGCTGACGGCATGAAAGGCCGCGTAATAGGCTCGGGATACCGCATCGTCCCAGGCGCCGTTCGTCACGAGCATTTCGGCGACACGTCGTTTCTCGGCGGCTTTTCGCAGCACCGCCTCGATTTGAGGTGTCACAACAACCGTCCCTCGCGTTCGATGTTGAGGGCCAGGGGACTTCCTTGGCGCTGCTTCCATTCTTTTTCGGTTCTGACGATGGATGTCACCAATGCGTCGTAGCGGTCGATCAAGTCTACTTCGATATCCAGAATCGCGGCGCGGATTTCCGGCGATCGACGATCAACGATCACCAGCATGTCATAGTCGGAATAGTTTCGAGCATCGCCTCGGGCACGCGAGCCGAAGAGACGCAGCTCCTTGATGTGTGCGCCCAGTCTTTTGCGGACTTCATGCGCAAAAGCGGATGGTACGTCGTCGGAGGATGTTTGCATCAGCTTCGATGGTCTGCTCATGAAGGGGCGATGGGGTCATAGCGGAACCGGGGCACGTAGGGCGCCAGCGCCTCGGGAATCCGGGCCAGTTCTCCCACTTCACGGATCCTCACGCACACGAGATCAGATCTCCCATTACTCTATTGTCCTTGTTTGTCACTCTTGCCGTAGCGGCACGTGGCGTAGAGCGCCAGGGGCATGCGTGACACCGCTGAGCGGTGTCACGAGTATCTCTCGCGGCGCGGTGTCACACGTTCTTTCGGCCTTGAGTGGTTGGTCTCATGAGCGCGGCATCTCGCTTGGCATCGACATCTCTGACGATATCAGCGGGCATTCGACGTCCGATCCCTTGTCGAGAAGTGTGACCGACGCCTGCCGGTGATCGTTGTTCATAGCCACGCTGTTTCCGGAGCCTGCGCCTCGATATCCGCAGGCGGATTATCCCACCATCGCGCGGCCACCGTGTCATAGAGTCGCCGATAGTCGACAGCATACTTGAGATCGGCCTGCTCTAGTGAACCCAGATCTGGCATCTCGCCATAGAGTCCACCCTTGATCCGCCCGCCCAGCAGCGAGCTGCTTTTTCGCTCCGGCGGTCAGTTCAATCCGCCAGGCCAAGCTCGCGCTCCACGTCCTCTAGGCTGTAGGTCAGCTCTTCACCCTTGCGAACGCGCTCCATGATCGCATCCGCCAGGTAGTAGTCCTCTAAGTCATCGATGCCGCGCTCGACCAACTCACGCAGATAGAACGCCTTGGTGCGGCCGGTTAATGCCGCCAAGTGCTTAAGTCGTTCCTCGATCGCTGGATCGAGCCGAACAGATGTCGCCATGACATGCCCTCTTAAGGAAAAAGGGGTTAGAACACGTTTTCCTTCAAGGGAGGGAATCCGGGGGCTCCCCATCGCACAGGTTGCACAAGTCTGCCATTGTTGCGCCAAGGTCAGAGGAATCTTGAAAAGCATTGAGTTTGCAACCTCAACGATTATGACGCCTCAGAATCGCCGGTCCGGATGCGCACGCGGTCTTTGGTGAAAGCAATAGCTTCATGCGGCGGCGCTGACGATGATGGGCTCTACGCGCTCATGTTCGACGAGGCGACGCGCATAGGTCAGGCACGCGAGAATATCAGCCCGCTCTAGCCACGGATAGCCTTCGAGCAGAGTAGCGAAATCATCTCCCGCCGCGAGCATTCCCAGGACATGCTCCACGGCCAGGCGTCGACCGCGAATGATCGGTTTACCGCCGAAGATCTCAGGGTTGATCGTGATGCGTTGCAACAGTTGGTCTTCGTTCATCGCGTTATGCTCCGGGGATGAGCAGGCTTGGGGGTCTTGAAAAACGACTATTGTTTGCCACTCCCTTGTGCGAGGGCACGCACTCAGTCAGTCGGCATTGACTGATCTCAGTCATTCCAGATCCCTCACGTACCACGCCATCGCCTCGGTCAACCCATCCCGAATGCGATGACTGGGCGCATACCCGAGCAGGCGCTGCGCCTTGCCGATATCGGCCAGCGAATGGCGTACATCGCCGGCGCGAAAATCGCGGTAGCTGGGCTGAAATCCATCCAGATGCGCAAAGCGCGGTACCAGGGCGGCCCGAATGGCCTCGAACAGCGCGTTGAGCGTGGTGCGCTCGCCGACCGCGACGTTGTAGACCTGGTTGGCCGCCTCGGGGTGTTCGGCCGTCGCCGCCAGCAGGTTGGCCTGGACGGCGTTGGCGATGTAGCAGAAGTCGCGGCTGGTCTCGCCGTCGCCGTTGATCCAGACCGGTTCATTTCGGATCATCGCCGCGGTCCATTTGGGCACCACGGCGGCATAGGCGCCGTTGGGGTCCTGGTGCGCGCCGAAGATGTTGAAATAGCGCAGGCCAATACTCTGAAAGCCGTAGGCGCGGGCGAAGACCTCGGCGTACTGCTCGTTGACCCGCTTGGTCACGGCGTAGGGCGAAAGGGGCTTGCCGATGCGGTCCTCGACCTTGGGCAGTTCGGGATGATCGCCATAGGTCGAACTGGAGGCGGCATAGACGAAGCGCCCGACCCGGGCGTCGCGGGCCGCCACCAGCATGTTGAGAAAGCCGTCGATGTTGACGGCGTTGGTGGTGACGGGGTCTTCCAGCGAGCGCGGCACCGAGCCGAGTGCGGCCTGATGCAAAACAGAATCGACCCCGGCACAGGCGGTGCGGCAGGCGTCCAGGTTGCGGATGTCGCCTTCGATGAAGCGAAAGCGCGTCCATTGGGCCGGGGTGACCAGGGTTTTGACCTGATCGAGGTTGTGCCGGTGACCGGTGGCAAAGTTGTCGAGCCCGACGACGGTTTGGTTGAGCTTGAGCAGGGTTTCGAGCAGGTTGGAGCCGATGAAGCCGGCCACGCCGGTGACGAGCCAGGTCTTGGGCTGCGCGGGGAGCGCGGCAAGGAGATCGTTGTAGGGGGTCGACATGCGTCCGTTCCCTTGCGTCCGTTCTCTCGAGGTTGGGGGCTTACAACCACTGCATGGTCGGATCGTTTGTGCTTGGGTGCACGTTGTGCTTCCTATCGTCAGCACAACCTACTCGTCAGCACAACCTACGGTCTGCCGTTGCGCCGGACCACTCGCCTTGGGTCACGGGGGTGTCAAGGCGGCGGCACTCGACAGAAGGCTTGAGATCGGTCTGCGCAAGTGTACCCGGATCAGGCATTTCACCAAAGCGCCCGACCCGGAACTTGAAGACATCTAAAATGCCTCGCCAGGCTGTCGTACTGCGGCCTGCACACTGTCTTCGTGGATACGGTAGCCGTTTTCCCGCATCGATTCCAACGGTTGAAGTATCGAGTCGATCAGGCCGCTCTGTTTGGCCTCCAGCAAAACCCTTATCGTTCCCGGGGTTCCAACTGTTGAAAGAAAGCATCGAAGAGCGTGGCAGGTCATGCTGATTTAAGACGCATGATACTCAGCGCTTGGGCCAAGCAACAAGGCATCTCCTAACGTACGGCCTGGAACTGGTATAAGGCCGGTCAGTTGCCGGTGCCCGCGCGACAGAACGCGACAGGAACCATTCCGGCCGAGGTCGCGGCGCCCAATGCGAAAACCGGGGGTCGCGGTAGGGACGGAGGTTACCCCCCGCCCCCCGCACAGATCCGTACGTGCGGAATTACCGCATACGGCTCCTGCCTCGGGTCATGACGCGAAGCGAACCGTCGGGTAGGGGTGAGCCAGTTTCACCGACGGTAGATATTTTCGAGCCAGCCTGTTACACCTCGACCAGGGCATCCGGTGCTTGTGACTACGCCGCATGAGAGACTGACGCCAGGCGCGGGTGACTTCCGCTCGGAAGCCGTCCAGGCGTTTGAGATTGCCCGGCACCGCGTGGTAGTTGAAGTAGCCCCGCAGGACGCGGCCCAGCCATTTTCCTTGCTCCGGAATTGGCGCGTGGCGCTGCTCCCTCAGTCGCCCCCGGATCGCCGCCAGCGTCGCCCGCATCCGCTTTTTGACGGTGCGTCTGACGATCGCGAATCAGCCTTTCCGGGTCTTGCCGCAGATGTGCGTAAAGCCGAGAAAATCAAACGTCTCCGGCTTTCCCAATCCCTGGCGTTTCCGGTTGGAAGCAGCGTAGCGGCCAAACTCGATCAGCCGCGTCTTCTCCGGATGCAGTTCCAGACCGAAGCGCTGAAGGCGTTCGCGCAGGTCCGCAAGGAAGCCGCGCGCCTCCACCTCAGCCTGAAATCCATACACGCTATCATCGGCATAGCGGACCAGGATGACCTGGCCGCGCGCGTGCCGCCGGCGCCATTGGTGCGCCCAAAGGTCGTGAACGTAGTGCAAGTAGATATTCGCCAGTAACGGCGAAATCACCGCACCTTGCGGCGTACCCCGTTCGCCGGGAACCCGCCGTCCTTGTTCGTCGATGACGCCTGCTTTCAGCCAGTTGCGGATCAGTCGAAGGATCCGTCGATCCGCGATCCGGTGTTCCAGGAATCGCATCATCCACCCGTGATCGAGCATGTCGAAGAACGAACGGATGTCTGCGTCCAAGACCCAGTTGACCGGCCTGGTGTCGATGGCGACATAGAGCGCGTCCAGCGCTTGGTGTTGGCTCCTGCCAGGTCGAAAGCCATAGGAGAACCCCAAGAAATCCGTTTCATAAATCGCGTTGAGGACGGTCACCACCGCCTGCTGCACGATCTTATCTTCCAAGGCGGCAATCCCCAGCGGACGCAAACGACCATCCGCCTTGGGGATGTAGACTCGCCGCGACGGCGTGGCGCGATAGGCACCGGTATGAATCCGCCGGTGCAAGTCCTCCAGCCGACTGGCGAGGCCCCCTCGTAGCTGGTCCAGG
Organism: Thiocapsa bogorovii; assembly: GCF_021228795.1. Taxonomy (NCBI): domain Bacteria; kingdom Pseudomonadati; phylum Pseudomonadota; class Gammaproteobacteria; order Chromatiales; family Chromatiaceae; genus Thiocapsa; species Thiocapsa bogorovii. Next base: position 4,419,910 of record NZ_CP089309.1, on the reverse strand, counting down.
TCACGCCGTCCACCCCCGCCGCCGCGTCCCGGCGAAGCGCATGGAAGCTCTCCTCCAGTAGCGTCGGTGTGATGTGGTGCAGCAGTGCCGTGAACTGTGCCCGCCGATCCCGGCGGGCCGCTTCGCGTACGCCTTCGAGACCCATCGACACGCGATCCCGGCTCTGTGTCCGGTGCGTGGGCGCCTCTCCAGCGTTCCCCTCGGCTACGCCCCTTCCCTCCACCACCTCCGCGGGGTTGTCCCCCTTGTTCGGCAGCTTCTTCGGTACTACGAGCGTATCCGACTTCTCATCCGCGTCGATGGCGGGATGACGGCTTTGCCTTCCCCGCCCCACCCGGTCGGCGCCGGGTACGGATGAGACCTCCCAGGTCCTGTGCAAAAGGCTTCCCGGCATGCTCAGGGTCTCCGACCGCGCGGGATCGTCTGCGCACTTGCGATTAGCGCCCGCAGCCGTGTCGCCTTCCGCCTGTCTGTACGACGTCGGCATCCCGGAGTTCGTGATTTCGCGGCTCAATGGCTGGCCTGCCGGTTTCCCCTGTCAACGCTTGGAGCTACGCCTCACGGCATATCCCCCATGACTCGGGGCCGAAACGAATCGCCCTTTCTATTTCGTATCGAACTTTCATCGACTACCTCTTGCCAGTTTGTCCTGGCGCATCACAGACCACGTTTTCTGCACAGTCTTTCAGGCATGCTCGCGTAATAGGATTTCGAAGCCCGCTTGCGTGAAATGATGATCCGTTGTGAAAACCTGCTGCAACCCTCGCTCTCCTGCAACAACAACGCTGATGCAGTCAGTCAGACTCCAATCCTTATCAGTCATCTGTCGAAACAGAGCAAGTCCACGATCAACTAACTCACGCTCGGATGCAATACAGCGCCATCGAGGTGACTCGCGCGCGGTCTGGATCAAGCGCAGTGCGACTGGTTTATAGGCTGCCCGGCTGAAGGTGTTGCCAACCTCAAGCAGGACGGCATCAGTGGTGACAAAACGGGATCCTGCCAGGGTGAGTTGACGACTCATCGCAACGGCTTGGACGTGCCATTGGTCCTGCCGGTTACCCAATGCGATCAAGGCGGCGGTATCGACGAAAATGGTCCTCATCAAATCGTGCCGAGATAGTGATCGTGATTCGCGGCGAGATCAGCGACCCCGGTATCGACAGCAACCGACTCGATGTCCTCTAACAGCATCCACCACTGATCGGAACTCAGTCCACAGTCAAGGGATTGAACCAATACATCGACTACGAATTGTTGCGGATCCGGCAATGCGCGCAGCTTCTCGGCCAGTGTTTCCGGGATATCCAGCACGATTTGCATGTCTTTGGCCCTCGTTGCTTGAGTCGTCATCTTGGCGAGAATAAGGGAGCTCGGGGTTTTGAGTAGGCCGGGCACTCCCCGAACGGTAGGGCGACGTTTGTGTTCTCTGTTTGCCGCCTGGTTTCCCGGCGGTGCCACATGATCTCGCCCGTGGTCCAAGTTGCGACCCGGCCCCTCTCGGAACCGGACAAGCGGCTTTCCCACATCCGGCTCCTCGGTCGGTCATTCAGCAAGCCTCCGCTCTTCGAAAGGGATTCAGGTCGGTGCGGATCTGCACGCGGGGCCAGGCGACCTCACGCAGGACGTCGTTGTACTGGTCCCAGTTGTACGCCTTACGCTGGCTCTTGCGGTTGAGCCACCGGCGCAGAATGCGCGTGGCGTGATAGACGTAGCGCGAGCAACTGCGTGCATTGTCCGTGATGGCATAGTAGTTGAGGTGTCCCTGTATCCGCGCCTTGGCGCGGATGAGCATCTCTCCCTTGGTCTGCTTGTGCCTGACGCGTCGCGCCCAATCATTGAACGCCCGCAGGCTGGCCCCGAACTTCTTGCGGCTGGTGCGGCGCTTGACCTTGAAGTGGCCCTTCTTGCTTTTGCCGCAATAGTGGGTGAAGCCGAGGAAGGTAAACTCCTCGGGCTTCTCGCCCCGTGCCCGCGCGTTGTCTCGGGCAAAGCGCCCGAACGCCAGACACCGGGTCTTCTCTTCAGCCAGCCGCAGCCGGAATGTTCTCAGCCGCTCGCCGAGGGCCGTTTGGAAGTGTTCCGCGTCCTGCCGGTTCTGAAAGCCGGCGACAAAATCATCGGCGAAACGGAAGTAGTACGCCTCGCCGCGACTTTGCGGTCGTACCCGATAGCTGAACCAGAGGTCCAGCACGTAGTGCAGATAAATGTTCGACAACAGCGGCGAGAGGATCGAGCCTTGCGGCGTCCCCTCCTCGCTGGCCTGTACCAGCCCGTCCTCCAGGATACCGCCCTTGAGCAGGCGGGCGATGAGGCGGACGATCCGCGGGTCGCCGATCCGATGGCGGAGAAATTTCAGCATCCACCCATGGTCGACTTCGTTGAAGAAGCTGCGAATATCAGCCTCGACAATATAGTTGATACGGCGCTGCTGGATGGTCCGCCCGAGATCGTCCAGGCATCGGTGTTGACTGCGCCCCGGCCGATAGCCGTAGCTGCGGTCCTCGAACTGCACCTCGTAGATGGGTTCCAGAACCCGTTTGATCGCCAGCTCGACCAGCTTGTCTTCAAAGCAGCTGATGGCCAGCGGTCGCCCTTTCTCGCTTCCCGGCTTGGGAATATAGGTGCGCCGCTTCGGTTGCGGCCGGTAGCCCATGTTCCTCAGCCTGCTCGAGAGCGCCTCGAGATTCTCCTCCAGGTTCGCTCCGTAGCGCTCCTTCGTGATGCCATCAATCCCCACTGCCCGATCCGCGGGCAGTGCTTCGAAGCAGGCGCGCAGGTGATCCACATCGCAGACATGATGATGAAGACTGCTGAAGACCAGCCGTGGATCATTGCGCGCCTTCTCGCCTAGACGTCTCGACTCTGTGCTCACTGTTTGTTCACGCCTTGTATCGTGACAATGTTTCCGCCTCGACGCTCAACCCACCGTGAGGACCTTCGCTCGGAGGACATTACCCCTCTTCATCGCTAACCGTTGCGGCATACCGGTCCTCATCACTCGCGACGCGGCCATTTGAGCACCTCTTGTGACATTGGCGCTCATACTCGGGTACTGCATTGCGCGTTTCTCCAAGAGCCCTTGATCGTCGCTCGCCTGGTTCATTGCCGCCGTTGTGACACTCGATGCCGTCTGAGACCCCGGGGGGACGGTTGGTGCTCGTCGATCACGCACCTCCCGCATGGCCTGCGCCCGACCTGACAGGATCGGCTCTCACCCAAAATCATTTCTTCTCGGGGCTATGTGTCGGATTCAGGGCATCACCCTTCACCTCGTGTCCCTCATGTCTCTGGCCGTCCGGCTCATGCCTTTCGATCAGTACATTTCCGAGCGGCTGACTAAGCCCTACTCGGGAGAGCTTCCCGCTTGCGCGGCTCTCTCACAGCGGGCAACCATTGCCAGGTCACCCAGGTCTTGAAATGTGACTCTTTTCGCTCACGGGTTTGTTTCCGGCGTGCGCGGATTTCGGCGCCGCAACAGCAGATCCGCCGGCACCGGCTCACCCGTTAGCCGGACCCGGGACCGATCAGGTCTTCCACGTTCGCGGCACCGAAGATGCCGTCGAGCCAACTGTCCAGCTGTGCAACCGCGGCCGCGTCGATCCGCCGCTCGGCCCAAGCCGGGACAGCGCCGAAACGGCGCGTCAATAGGCGCTTCAATGTACTGGCCTTGCCCTCGGCCTCGCCCTCGGCCTTGCCCTTGGCCTCGCCTTTGGCCTCGCCCTCGGCAAAGATCGACTGATAGGCCCGCGTTTCCTGGATGGGAGTCACCAGATTCAACATCGCCCAGATCTCCTTCGCGGTGAGCCCGCGAAATCGCTCGAAAAACCAATACTCCAAGACCTCTCCGAGCACCTCGCGGACCTCCGCGGGCACTGCGGCTGCCTGCACCGTGTGCCACAGCGCCGGGGCTCGGGCCCGCAACTCGGCATCGTCCTCGATCAGCAGCGGCGCAAAGACCGCCACATAGGGATTATCCGGCTCGCGCGCCAACCACTCCGGGAGGACGTCACGCAGCGCGACACGCAGCAGCGGCGCATCGGCCCGGTTCGCCCAGCTCGGACACCCCGGCACATCCTGCTCGCGCAGGAAGACCCCGACGCCCACCACCTCGCGCTCGGGATGCTCTTCGCCGTAAAGACCGATCTTCACGAGCAGATTGTACCAAGCCTTCCCGAGGGCCTGTCCTTGGAATTCGACCACATAGACCGGCCCGGCGTGCCCTTCGGGCTCGAAGATCCCGTCCAGGCGCCGCTCCAGACCCGCGATGGTCAGCGAGCAGAAACGGTAGTCGCCTTCCAAGCGATGCCCACCGGTGAGCACCCGGAACGCCTCGGGGCCAGCGGAGAGAAACAGGTAAATCGGATGGTCGGTCTTCACAAGAGTCCGTCTTCAGAATAAGGGAACAGATGTGTTGCCGCTTAGCCTTTTGGTTCGCGCAGGCTTGAGGTTCGGCGCCGAAACAGCAGATCCGCCTGCACCGGCTCGCCCTGGTGGATGTGGGTATTGAAACGGCCGTCCAGGGTGAACCCGGCTTCGATCAGAAAGCGCTCGATCTCCTCGTGCAGGGCTTGTCCCTCGTAGAGCTCGACATAGGACGCCTCGACGTAGGCGGCCAGGTTCTGCACCGCCAGGACGTTGGCCGTATGCTGCTGGACCAGGCGACTGCGCCGTCGCAGCAGATCACGCACGGCGCGCTGTTCCTTGGGGTCGATAGAGCCCTCCGGCAACAGCCCCAGGCGCAGCCGCTTGGCCAGCCAGGCGGCGTCTGAATCGTCGTCGCTTTACTTCAGCCCGCTGTACTGCACGATCGCCGCGGTGTTGGCCAAGTGCCCCTGATAGCCCGCGTCCATCAAGGCGTCGACCAGCCAGTACCAGTTGTAGGTCGACTCCACCACCAGTCCCGTGATCGCTTCGCGATACGGCGCCAGGGATTCCAGCACCAGCGCCGCGTCGTTCGCCAACCGCTTGCGATACACCACGCGGTCCTCGTCGTCCAAAAGGGCCACGACGCTATTGTTGGAATGCAGATCGATTCCGCCGTAGAGTTTCATCGTCGACTCCTCCCGCCGGGTCTCCAGCTCAGGTCTTTTCTTCTACCTTAACTGTAGGCCCGCGGGCGGGGTCGGCTAGATGCTTATCAGGTTGGTATTGGAGATAGCCGAATCGCTTCAAGAAAACGAAGCGGCATCACTCCCGATTTGGGAGTTTGCCGCCGAACTTGCGCGCGATGTTCCCGCCGAGGAGTGGAGCACCCTTCCATCAGATGGCGCGACGGAGCTCGATCACTGCCTCTACGGACCGAACAAAAGCCGCTAAAGCGAACAGTGTTTGCGGATACCTGTTATTGGATCGCCTTACTGAATCCCCGAGATCAGTTGCATGACCGCACTGTTCGCGTCAGCCAGTCGCTCCGATCGGTTCGAATCGTTACAACGGACGAGGTGCTCACGCAGCCGATAAAGATGGCATATTCATTTTCGCTGAAGTTTCTCGTTTTCCTCAGGCAACCAGCCCCATGACTGCAGCGACGAGGGGATTTCGATTGCCGTGGCCGGGATCGCCGCAGTCGACCCCGAAACCCACGTCGGCGAGATCGTGGGCGAGCGCTCGGCGCACATCGGCGAAGGCATATTCGGTCCGACGCGCGGCGGCGTAGCGCCGCGTGGGGGCCTGTTCCAGACTGGCCGCGTAGATCCAGGTGATGGTGGTGGCCACCATACAGAAGTGCAGATGGTTGGTGACCGCATCGGGGTTGCGGGTCTGCGTCTGAGCACTGCCGATCTCCTGCTTGATTTCTCTGAATCCGGTTTCGATACCCCATCACGAAAACCGCCATAGATGCGTTTTTGACAACCCCCGAAACGTCACCAATACTGGATTGTAGGGCGTTGTTGAAACTTGCGAAATGGCTGGATCACCGGCATGACGCGCAAGGCTCCGATCGATTTGAGCACACTGCCGCCGCGGCAGCGAGAGCGCCTGATTGTCCTGCTGAGTCGCTTGGTCGAACATCGGCTGAGCGCGACCGGGACGGCAGAGGAGAACGCCGATGAGCACCGTCCTCTCGCCCGTGTACCGTGCGCCGATCAACCCGACGTACGGCAGGATCCAGTCCTCGCATCTGCAGCGCCAGGCCGTGGTCTACGTGCGCCAATCGACGCTGCAGCAAGTGGAGCGCCACCAGGAGTCGACCCGGCTGCAGTACGCCTTGGTGGATCGGGCGGTGGAGCTGGGCTGGTCGCCCTCGCAGATCCTCCTGATCGGTGAGGATCTGGGCCGTTCCGGGGCGAGCGCCGAGGGTCGGCCCGGCTTTCAGCGGCTGATGGCCGAAGTCGGTCTGGATCATGTCGGCATCTTCCTCGGCATCGAGATCTCGCGTTTGGCGCGCAGCTCGCGGGACTGGTATCAATTGCTCGCGGTCTGCGGACTGTTTGCGACCCTGATCGGGGATGCCGACGGGGTCTATGATCCGCAGATCGACAACGACCGGTTGCTGTTGGGGCTGAAGGGGACGATGTCGGAAGCGGAGCTGCACATCCTCAAGCAGCGCATGCTCGAGGGCAAGCGCGCGAAGGCACGCCGCGGAGAGCTGCACACGCTGCTGCCGCGCGGCTATGTCCGCGCGCCTTCCGGAGAGGTGCTCAAGGATCCGGACGCGCAGGTTCGGGGCGTGATCGAGACGGTGTTTCGGCAGTTCCAACGGTGCGGGACGATCAATGGGGTCCTGCGTGATCTGGTCGACCACCATATCCAATTGCCCGATCGAGTGCGCAGCGGTCCGCGCACCGGCGAGCTCGACTGGCGTCGCCCCAACCGTGCGACACTGAACCGGCATTCTGTAGCAGGCGCACACGAATTTTGCATCAACAACTTAGCGCGCAGGCTCACGTTTTGAGCCACCCCCGGGAGCACACTGGCACGATCGACCCAGCCCTCGGAGCATGCCATGTCCCAGCACTTCCTCTTGTCGGCTGCTGCCCGGACGCTCTCCGTGCGCGAAGTGTTCGCGATGACCGACGCGCAAGCCTTCGAGCGCTTCCGCGCGATGCGCTGGGGTCCGGAGAGCGAACCGGTGTGTCCGGCCTGCGGTGTCGCGGAGCAGCCCTGGTTCCTGCCGAGCCGCCGGCAGTGGCGTTGTCGCGCCTGCGGGCACACCTTCTCGGTAACCTCGGGGACGATTTTTGCCCACCATAAGTTGCCGTTGCAGGTCTATCTCGGCGCCATCGCCATCTACAGCAATGCCGCGAAGGGGCTGTCGGCACTGCAACTGAGCCGTGACCTGGACGTGCAGTACAAAAGCGCCTTCGTCATGATGCACAAGATCCGCGAGAGTCTCATAGCGCAGCGCGACGAGACCGCACTGAGCGGCGAGGTGCAGCTCGACGGGGCCTACACGAACGGCTCGGTACGCCCCGAGAACCGGGCCGAGGATCGTGTGGATCGGCGTCTCGCCGAACATCAAAACCCGGATAAGCGCTGTGTGCTGGTGATGCGCGAGACCCACCCGGCGGACGATCCGCTCGGGCGAGTCGGCGGCAAGCGCACCCTCACCTTCATCATCGGGCGGGAGAATCAGACCGACGTCGGCGCGCTGGCGGCTCGCTTCATAGCGCCGGGGGCCACGCTCTCGGCCGACGCGTCCGATGCCTACGATCTGCTGCACGGGCGCTATGCGATGCGTCGGGTCAACCATCAACACGCCTACCGCGCCGCGGACGGAACGACCGACAATCAGGCCGAATCGTATTTCGCGCGGTTTCGGCGCATGCAGATCGGCCAACACCACAAGTGCGGCTTGTCCCACCTGGCGCGCTACGCCAACGAGGCCCCCTACCGAGAAGACACCCGGCGCTGGTCCAACGGGGCGATCTTCGACGACATCCTCGCCAAATGTGCCCGCACCCGCCCGCATCGGGACTGGTGCGGTTACTGGCAGGGCAATACCGCCCGCCCGGAGCTGCTGGCCGCCTGAGGGCTCAACCGCGCGTCCAGACCTGCGTCTGACCGTCCAGCGCCACAACCCGCGCCGCACCCTTGGCCGCGAGACGGCGCAGCACCGCCTGGACCGTCTTCTGTACGCCCGCGCGCACCTCGGGATGCTCGGGGAGCGCCTTGCGCGCGGCCACCAGTTGCATCACCGCGCGCGCCGACAACGGCTCGAGCGCATCGCGCAAGGCTTCCAGGACCAGACGCTGGCATTCGCCCGAGGCGAACCACTGTTGCCGGTGACGTGGCCCCTTCGACTGAACGGCGCCGACGGCGTCGTCCGGATCGAACAGACGAATCGTGGCGTCCAGGTGGGTCAATTCCTGCGCCAGTCGCTGCACTTCACGACGACACTGCTCCACGTGCCCGGCCAGCTCGCCCCGCTTCGCGATCAACCCGCCCAGGACCTGCGTATCGGACATGATGCCAACTCCTCTGCCTATGGAGGGTCGGATTCTCGCCCGGCGGCCGGGTCCGGTCATGTGCGCTTGCTACATAATGCCGGATCTACCGCTCGGAGCTGGCCGATGTGGTCGAAGGCCATCGCGCGCGCATGGCCGAGCACCCCGAGGCGATGCGCGCGCGAGCGGCGCTCTGCGAGCACCCCTTCGGCACCCTCAAGCGCTGGATGGGCTGGGACCACTTCCTCGTCCGCGGCCTGGAGAAGGTTCAGGGAGAACTAGCCCTTTTGGTCCACTGCGACAACTTCCGACGGGTCTTGAGCGTCCTCGGACTCGACGGCTTCCGGGCGGCCTGTGAAGCGCGCCGCCGCTCGGGCGGAAGGCGAACTCGAAGCGTCATTTTTCATCGTCTGCAGCTCATGACGACGCCTGCAAGGGCGCCTCGCGCGCCGGTCCGCCTCGCGGCGCCGATTCGCCACCGCCGCGGCGCCTGTGCGGTACCGCCCGCCGCCTGGGCGAGTGCTTGAGCGGGTCGACGGGCGGCAGCGGAATACTTGCCCGGTCTCGGAGCCGTGTCACGCGGTCGAAACTAGCCCTTTTGGACGCCGATGCCGGTGGCCAGGGAGCGGGTTTACTCGTGTCGTTGCGCCACGTTGAAGCCTTCGCGCCGGCACAGGGCGTCTTTTTCGGCCTCTTTGAGGTCGTCGCGCATCATCTCGGCGACGAGGGCCTCGAAGCCGATCTCGGGGGACCAGCCGAGGCGCTCGCGGGCCTTGGTGGCGTCGCCGAGCAGGGTCTCGACCTCGGTCGGGCGGAAGTAGCGTGGATCCACGGCGACGATGCAGGCGCCGGTGGCCTCGTCGAAGCCTTGTTCGAACTGGCCTGCGCCCTCCCAGCGCATCCGGATACCGACCTCCGCGGCCGCGGCGGCGACGAAGTCGCGCACGGAGTATTGGTTTCCGGTGGCGATCACGAAGTCCTCGGGGGCGTCCTGCTGGAGCATCAGCCATTGCATGCGGACATAGTCCTTGGCGTGGCCCCAGTCGCGCTTTGCATCGAGATTGCCGAGATAGATCCGGTCCTGAAGACCGAGCTTGATGCGGGCGAGTCCGCGGGTGATCTTGCGGGTAACGAAGGTCTCGCCGCGTCGCGGGCTCTCGTGGTTGAAGAGGATGCCGTTGCAGGCGTAGATGCCGTAGGCCTCGCGGTAGTTGACGGTGATCCAGTAGGCGTAGAGCTTGGCGACCGCGTAGGGCGAGCGCGGGTAGAAGGGCGTGGTCTCGCTCTGGGGTACCTCTTGGACCTTGCCGTACAGCTCGGAGGTGGACGCCTGGTAGAAACGGGTCTTGCGCTCGAGGCCGAGGATGCGGATCGCCTCGAGCAGTCGCAGGGTCCCGATGCCGTCGGAGTCGGCGGTGTACTCGGGCTCTTCGAAGGAGACGGCGACATGGCTCTGTGCGGCGAGGTTGTAGAGCTCGTCGGGTTGGACCTGCTGCATGATCCGGATCAGGCTTGAGGAGTCGGTCATGTCCCCGTGATGCAGCACGAAACGCCGGTCCGGCTGCTGGGGATCCTGGTACAGATGATCGATGCGGTCCGTGTTGAAGAGCGAGGTCCGCCGCTTGATGCCGTGCACCTCGTAGCCCTTGGACAGGAGCAGCTCAGCCAGATAGGCCCCGTCCTGTCCCGTGATGCCGGTAATCAGCGCCTTCTTGGTGGTCATGTCCTTACCCCGATGTCGATATGCAATCTGTTGTGTTGCCGTTGAGGCGGCCCTGGACAATGCGGGGCGAAACGATCGGCTTGCCGGATCGTAAGGCGATTTCCGACAATAGGCATCCCGAATGCGCATGCCTGGAAGGCATTTTGCCCCTTACGCCGTAAGTCTTGAGCAAACCGTCGCAGAATTTTTCGTTGTCGTTGTCGTGTTCGTCCGGAATCCGATTACGACAACGACAACGACAACGACAACGAGTAGAGCTTTCGTGTCCTTTTTTAATATCTTAAACCGCGACGGCTCCAGCGGTTGTCTCGTCTGCCGGGTCCGATCCGATCCAAAAACATCGCATACCATGCTGGGCGCGGTTTAAGTCCTGAGCGCGTCCCGGTGGTCGAGGAACCAGGCGTAGGTCTGCGCCAATCCCTCGGGAAGCCGGGTGCGCGCAGTCCAACCGAGAGCGGCGAGACGGCTCACGTCCAGAAGCTTGCGCGGGGTGCCGTCGGGTTTGTCGGTGTCGAAGCGGATCTCGCCTTCGAAGCCGACGACCTCGCCGATGGTTTCGGCGAGCTCGCGGATGCTGACGTCCTCCCCGGTCCCGGCGTTGACGTGGGAGCACATCGGCCGGGTGTGGGCTCGATAGGTCTCGGGCGCGAGCCCCATCAGATGCACGCAGGCATCGGCCAGGTCGTCGACGTGGAGGAATTCGCGACGCGGCGTGCCGGTTCCCCAGACGGTTACCGCGGGCGCACCTTGGGTCTTGGCCTCATGGAACTTGCGCATCAGCGCCGGGATGACGTGGCTGTTCTCCAGGTCGAAGTTGTCGCCGGGTCCGTAGAGGTTGGTCGGCATCAGGCTGCGGAAATCGGTCCCATATTGGCGGTTGTAGGACTCGCAGAGCTTGATCCCGGCGATCTTGGCCACGGCATAGGGCTCGTTGGTCGACTCGAGCGGTCCGGTCAGGAGGGACTCTTCGGTCATGGGCTGCGGGGCGAGGCGCGGATAGATGCAGGAGCTGCCGAGAAAGAGCAGGCGCTCCGAGCCGTTGCGCCAGGCGGCATGGATGATGTTGGCCTCGATCATCAGGTTTTGATGGATGAACTCGGCCGGGAAGCTGTTGTTGGCCTGGATTCCGCCGACCTTGGCTGCCGCCAGATAGACCCGGGACGGGCGCGTCTCGGCAAAGAAGGCATCGACCGCGCGGGTATCCGTAAGATCCAGCTCCCGGTGGGTGCGCGTTAGGATGTTCGAGACACCCGTGGCCTCCAGCCGTCGTGCAATGGCGGACCCCACCATGCCGCGATGTCCGGCGATATAGGTCCTGGCCCCGACCTCGTCCTGCTCGCTCACGCCGATCTCCGTTATCGATGTTATGTGTTCGGGAGTGCATAGGGTAGCGCCCCCACGGGTCGGCTCGCCAGCCTTGCACGCCGAGAATCCACGAAACGCCGGCGTGCGCGCCTTGGAATCCAGCGAAGCGGTTGACGGAACCTTCCTCAGGTTCGACACTCATGCCCTACCGAGCGCGATCTGGGATTCGGCTTCTCGGCCGCCCGGATCGCAGCATCGGGCACAGCGCTGCCGATGGCTGCAGCACTGCAACGACGACCAATCATTTTTTCTCAGGAGGTAACGATCGTGGCACAAAGCATGGGTGAGATCATGAATCCGGGCTCCGTCGTGCACGACCCCGAGTTTCCGGACGCCCCGGAGGGCTGGGCGCGCGAGCAGGCGGTCGCCGCGGCTCAGGCCGACGATATAACGCTGAGCGACGATCACTGGGACATGATCAAGGCGTTGCAGGACTTTTTCGCACGTCACGAGAAACCCAATGTGCGTGATCTTCACGACGCGCTCGACGAGGCCTTTCACGGTCGCGGCGGACTGAAATATCTCTACGGGATATTCCCGGGCGGTCCGGTCGCGCAAGGCTGCCGTTTCGCCGGACTCCAGGCCCCGTCGGGCGCGGTGGACAAGTCGTTCGGAAGCGTCCAATAAGGACTCTACCGAGTCGACGTGCGCTCGGTATACAAGCGGCGTCGCGGTCCGTGACCGCGCGCCGGGTGCGCCCTCCGTCAAGGTTTCGGCATCGCGGGGGCAACGTCAAGGCTGATTCCAACTCTCATCAATAACGGGCTCAATCCTTCTGACATATCGAGCCTTTTTATCGGCGTTTTCTTGCCATTCAGGTAGGACCCGCCTATCCTTGGTCTCGAACTGCTACCGCCTTTCGCTTGGGGACGTCCGAGGCTGAAGCATGTCCCGCGGACGCCTCGTGACGCCGACCGGGGATGCTCCGAATCACTGCTCACCCGGACCGGCAGGCGGCCGCAGGCCGAATCCGGATCAAGGGGGGAGCCGATGATATACGAGCGCAATGACGTCGATGCACAGGCGATCGCCGAGGACGAGCACCCGCTTCGTCCCGATCGACGTGCCTTTCTTGCGGCACTTGCCGCGACCTCCGCGGGAGTCTTGGCCGGAGGCGTGCCCGGCCTTGCCGAAGCGGCATCGAACCGAGGATCGCTGCAGCGCCAGGTTGTCGAGCTGGTGACGAGCATGCGCCGCCAAGGCCTGCTCCAACCCAACGAGAAGACCTCCTGGTCGGTCTACGATTTCACCGCCCGCAAGAAGATCGTCTCGATCAACGAGGGCGTGCCGCGACAAGCCGCGAGCATGATCAAGCCGCTCGTCGCACAGGCGTATTTCTTCCAGATGGACGGTAAACGCGGCCAGGTCCGCTACACCGACGAGGTCCGCAAGAGCATGGAGCGGATGCTCCAACGCAGCAGCAACCCGGACACGAACAAGATCATGGATCTGGTCAGCGAGCACCAGTCCCGCCGCGGTCCCGCGGATGTCGAGTTGGTCCTGAAGCAGCGCGCGCCCGCCGTCTTCCGAGAGACCCGCATCGTCGAGAAGATCCCGACGACCGGGCAGACCTACCGGAATCAGGCCTCGGCGCACGATTACAGCCGCTTTCTGATCTCCGTTTGGGATGGCCGCATGCCCAACAGCAAAGAGATGCTGCGCATGATGGGGTTGCCCAGCGGCAATCGCCTGTCTAAGGGCGTGGCCGGCTTGCCCGAGACGGCCCGGGTCTACAACAAGACCGGCTCGACGGCGATGCTCTGCGGCGATATGGGTGTCATCGAGATCCCGGATCGGCGCGGCCGCAACCGCGCCTACACGGTGGTCGGGATCATCGAGCGACCGAGCCGCGCCGAAAACTACGGCGCCTGGATCCGCAGTCGAGGGGACGTCATCCGCCGCGTCTCGAACCTGATCTACCAGGACATGAGGGACCGCTATCGGCTGGTCTGACGAGAGCGCAGTGGCGTGGGCGTCGGAGCGGCTTCAATTTCCCACCCCGCCCGACGCCAACCAGTCGGCACCTGAATCCGCCACGAGGTTCGCGGCGGCGCGTGTCGCTCATGGTGCAGCCTAGAGATTCCGAGACCGTCCGAGATCGTTGTCGTATCGATGGTCGATCACGACAACGACAACGAAGGGTCTCGACACATCTGCCGTGCCGCGCTAGGTGCGCTTCAGGACCCGCGCGCAGAGCGGACCGAGCGGCCCCTCCTCCATGCGCCCGCACAACTGAGGGATCAGGAGCAACAGGCCGACGGCCGTCACGAGCGGCATCAGAAACAGCGACAGGCCATCGGGGTCGCCGAGGATGGCCCGCTGAATCAGGACCGTGAGCAGCTGTATCCAGACCACGCCCAGGATGGTACGCAACCGAACCGGGCCTCGCAGAAACCACACGATTACCGACAGGATGATATAGGGGATCATCCAGGCCGCCAGCATCAAGGGCTCAAGCCGGTAGGCGCCGTTGTAATGAGGCACCACGGCGATCAAGAACGATAGGGCAAAGCCCACTACCAATGTCGAAAAGACCCAAATCTCTTGGCTTTCACTCGCGCGATCCATCGAAATACTCCCCCGCTTAGTCTGAGCTCGGAGCGCCAATGATATACCGAGGGCGTGCCTTATTCGTAACTCCGGACTTAAACCGCGCCCAGTGCGGTATGCGTAGTTTTTTGGGTTGGCTTGGCCGCGCCGGCTCCGATCATTGTCGGAGCCGGCGCGGTTTAAGGTATTAAAAAACAGAAAATTCTAAACCGCGTCTCCGCCAAGGGCAGTGGATGCACCGAACGTCGAGCTCGCTCGAAATTGAGCATCTCGCTCTGGACGCGGTTTAGCGTCACGTGGCGCAGAGCGCCAGGGGCATGCGTGACACCGCTGAGCGGTGTCACGAGTTTCCTTGAGGTTGGGCCGCCGGTGTCATGCTTTTTCCGCGAGGTTGGGTCGCCGGCGGGATGAAGGAGGCCGGATCTGGGATGATGCGCGGACTCTGCCGGGGGCTTTTCACGGGTGTTTCGCCGCGCCCTGAACGGGGGACCGCGCACGATGCGACGCACATCATCGGGGAATCGGCTGCATCGCGCCTTGGAGTCGCTGAGACTCCGGCTTTCGCGCCCGGAGGCCCTCTTCTGGCCGGCTGTTCTGGGCCTGCTCACCGGCGTCGCGGCCGGGCTCGTCATCGTCGCCTTTCGGCTCGCCGTCGAGGGTCTGCAGGCGACGACGCTGCCCGTTCACGGAGAGAACTACGAGGCGCTGCCGGTCCTGGTGCGTCTGGTGCTGCCGTTGCTCGGCGCGGTGCTGATCGGGCTGCTGTTCGTGCGGTTCGCGCGGGGCATCTATGTGCTCGGCGTCGCCCGCGTGATGGAGCGCATGGAATATCACCAGGGACACATGACCCTGCGCGGGTTCGTGCTTCAGTTCTTGGGCGCCGCGATCGCGATCGTCAGCGGTCACTCGGTCGGACGCGAGGGACCCCATGTCTATTTGGGCGCCGCGAGCGGGAGTCTGATCGGGCAGTTCCTGACGCTGCCCAACAACAGTATCCGTAACATGGCGGCCTGCGGAACGGCGGCCGGGATCTCGGCGTCGTTCAACACGCCGCTCGCAGGCGTGATCTTCGCGCTCGAGGTGCTGGGGTTGGAATACAGCGTCGCGAGCTTCGTGCCGATCATCCTGGCCGCGGTGAGTGCGAATGCCCTGTCGGTCGTCGTCTTCGGCAGCGACCCAGTGTTTCGGGTCGCGCCCGTGGTAGTGACCTCGTTGACCGCGCTGCTCCCGGTGGCCGTGCTCGGGCTCCTCGTCGGCGCACTCTCGGCGGCCTACATCCAGTCGATCAAGACGATCGCGGGCTGGGGCAAACGCCTGAGCTTCTTCCGCCGGGTCTGCTTGGCCGGGGTGATCGCCGGGATCGCCGGCGCCTTGGTCCCCGAGGTGATGGGACTGGGCTACGACACCTTGCGCAGACTGCTGACCGAACCGCTGACCTGGAGCTTCCTGCTCCTGCTGCTGCTCTTCAAGCTCCTGGCGACCTCGGCCAGCGTGGGACTCGGGATCCCGGGCGGGACCATCGGCCCCGCGCTCTTCATGGGCGCCATCGTCGGCAACCTGGTCGGTGTCGCGGCGGTCGCCTTCACCGGGGTCGAGGCCGATCAGGTCGCCTTCTTCGCGTTGCTCGGGATGGGGGCCATGATGGGCGCCAGCCTCCAAGCGCCTCTGGCGGCATTGACCGCCATCGTGGAGCTGACCCACAGCCCGGGGGTGATCATGCCGGGGATGTTGGTGATCATCTTGGCTGCGCTGACCAGCAAGGAGCTGTTCGGCCGGGATTCGCTCTTCCTCACGACGTTGCGGGCAAACGGACTGGACTACCGCGCCAACCCGGTGGTGCATCTTCTGAGACGCATCGGCGTGGGCGGCGCGATGAACACGCGCTTTGCCCGGCACGAACAACGCTTGACGCGGAAGCAGGCGGAACGACTGGTCGCGGACGGACCCGAATGGGTCATCGTCGACAAGGACAGCGGACCGGCCTACCTGATGCCCGGTATCGCCGTGGCGAGCGCCCTTTCGTTGACACCCGATGCGCAGGAGATCGACCTGCTCGCGATCCCCGGCAATCGGCTCGAGCTGGCGCCGATCCATCTCCAGGCGACCCTCCAAGAGGCGCTCGATCTGATGCAGACGCGCGGCGCCGAGGCGCTCTACGTGCAGCGGATGATCGCGCCCGGGATCACGCACATCTACGGCGTCTTGACGCGGGAGCGGATCGAATCGGCGTATCGCTATTGAGCACCGTGCGGGTTCACACGCTTCCGTACAGCTCGCGCGATCCGAGCCAGCGCTGGATCAAGGGCTCGACCCGATCGGGATAGCGCGCCAGGATCAGGTCGGCGGCCTGCTGGGCGGCGGCGACCAGATGTTGATCGCGCAGGGGGTCGGCGACACGAAACTGCACGGTGCCGGTCTGGCGCGTGCCGAGAACCTCTCCCGCACCGCGCATGGCCAGATCGCGCTCCGCAATCTCGAAACCGCTTTCGGCCGCGCGGATGATACCGAGACGCTCGCGCGCAGCGATCGACAGGGGCGGATGGAAGAGCAGCACGCAGTGGCTTTGGACCGACCCGCGCCCGACCCGGCCACGCAGTTGATGCAGCTGCGCAAGACCGAGACGCTCGGGGTTCTCGATGATCATGAGACTGGCGTTCGGGACGTCGACACCGACCTCCACGACCGTGGTCGCGACCAGAAGGTCCAGATCGCCCGAGGCAAAGGCCGCCATCACCGTCTCGCGTTCAGGCCCCTTGATACGCCCATGCACCAGGCCGATGCGGATTCCGGGTAGGCTCTCGGCCAATTGGCGCGCGGTCTCTTCGGCGGCCTGGCACTCCAACGCCTCCGACTCCTCGATCAGGGTGCAGACCCAATAGGCTTGGCGCCCCTGCGCACAGGCCTGCTCGACGCGCGCGATCACCTCCTCGCGACGGGTGTCCGGGACCGCGACCGTGACGATGGGTGTCCGACCGGGCGGCAGCTCGTCGATCACAGAGAGATCCAGATCCGCATAGACGGTCATGGCGAGGGAGCGCGGGATGGGTGTGGCGGTCATGATCAACTGATGCGGCGCACCGCCGGCACCGCCGCCCTTGGCGCGCAGACGCATGCGTTGGTGCACGCCGAATCGGTGCTGCTCGTCGATGATGACGAGACCCAGGTCGGAGAAGACGACGTCGTCTTGAAAGAGTGCGTGGGTGCCCATCACCATGCGGGCACGACCGCTCGCGATGGTCTCGAGCAGCCCGGCACGCTCACGGCCCTTGTGGCGCCCGACCAGCCAGACGGGCTCGATGTCGAGCGGGGCGAGCCAACCCGCAAAGCCGCGTCGATGCTGCTCGGACAAGAGCTCGGTCGGCGCCATCAAGGCGACCTGTGCGCCGGACTCGATCGCTTGAAGGGCCGCCAGCGCCGCAACCAGCGTCTTGCCGGCCCCCACGTCGCCTTGGAGCAGACGCTGCATGGGGCGGTCGTCCTGCAGATCGGCCGCGATCTCGGCGACGACCCGCTCCTGCGCCGCGGTCATCCGGAACGGCAAGGCATCGAGCAACTGCTTGCGCAGGGCCCCGTCGCCCGCCAGGACAGGCGCGACGATCGCCCGCTGCGCTGCACGCAACCGTCGCAGACTGACCTGATGCGCGACCAGCTCCTCGAAGGCCAAGCGGTGAAAGGCCGGATGACGGCGCTCGATCAGATCGACGGGGTCGGCAGCCAACGGCGGACGGTGCAGATAGGCGAGCGCCTCGACGAGGCTCGGCAGACCCAAGGGGCGCAAGACCTCGTCCGGCAGGCATTCGCGCGGCGCCTGTCGTGCCAAGAGCGCCAGAGCCTGGTCCGTCAGACCGCGCCAGGAGGATTGCTGCAGGCCCTCGGTCGAGGGATAGAGCGGGGTCAAGCGCTCTTCGATCGCGACCGGCTCCTCTGACTGGATGCGATATTCCGGGTGGACCATCTCCAAGGCGCTTGGCCCCTGCCGCACCTCGCCGTAGCAGCGCAGCCGAACGCCGGGCTTGAGGGCGTCGACCTGCTGCCTGGAATAATGGAAGAAGCGCAGCATGAGCCCGCCGAACCCACCGTCCGAGAGCCAGACCTTCAAGGAGCGGCGGCGCCCGCCCGCGAGCTCCGCCTCCCGGATCTCGCCCGCGACCAGCACCTCGTCGCCCGCTCGCAGCTCGGCGATGGCGGCCAAGCGCGTGCGGTCTTGATAGCGGTGGGGCAGATGGAAGAGGAGGTCCTGAACGGTGCGTACACCGAGCTTGCCGAGACGCTCGGCCACGCGCGGACCGACCCGTTTGAGCCGCTCCACCGGGATGGTGTCGAGCGAAGGGGTCGGAAGCGATGGATTCTCGCACGACCCCGGGGCATTGTCGGTCAAGGTTTAACCTACTATTGTCTCTGCGCCCCTTGCGGCGTTGCGGTTCAAACCCTCGTTTTTAGGCGGTGGTGATTCCGGGGCGCAATGGGTATTCAGTGCCCGAGCGGTACCCAGATGACGCGTCGCGTCGGTCGGACACCGTCAACGGATGCAATCGAACCGCCAATCGGGATTCATTCGGGCATCCGTCGTCGTGTTCTGCCGGTGTGCGAAGGCGTCGATCTTCAACAACCGTTGACCCAACCCCATGATCCTTCAAAAATCACTCTCGGTCATCACCAAAGGTCGCGGCACCTACGACATCACGCGGAACCTCCAGGAACAGGTTCGGGCCTCCGGTGTCCGGATCGGACTCTGTCACGTCTTCGTCCATCACACCAGTGCATCCCTGATCCTTTGCGAAAACGCCGACCCGACGGTACGGAGCGACCTCGAGTCCTTCATGGCCCGATTGGTCCCGGACGGCGACCGGCGCTTCGAGCACAGCGACGAGGGACCGGACGACATGCCCGCCCACATCCGCGCCATCCTCACTCAAGTCGAGCTGACGCTTCCGATCAGCGGGGGCACCTGTGCGCTCGGCACCTGGCAGGGTCTGTATCTATACGAGCACCGCACGCGAGGCCACCAGCGCCGGATCACCCTAACCATCCAGGGCGAGTGAGATCAGGCTTCGCCGCGCTGCTCGGCGAAGACGCCTGGTGCGCGTACGTCCGCCTCAGAGCCGTGCCTCGGAGGCGACATCCGGGAGAGACGACAGGCGCGCCCCGCTCGGCACGCCCTTGCGATCCGCAATGGCGCGAGCGAGTTGATGCACGGCCATCGCGTAGTAGGTGCTGTGGTTGTAGCGGGTGATGGTGTAGAAATTCTGCGACCCCAGCCAATATTCGTAGCCGGTGCCGACGTCCAATTCGAGCAGACTCACTTTGGAGACGCCGCGGAAGGCGCCTGCCGGCACGATCCCTCGACCCGCCAGCTCCTTCACTCCGTAGCGCGTATCGTAGCCCGTCTTCATCGCCCGAGCCGCCGCGGGGGATTGCACCTTCGCCCGCACGGCCACTGGCTCGCCCGCCTGCCATCCATGTGATTTGAAGTAGTTGGCGACGCTGCCGATAGCATCCGCGGGGTGCCAGAGGTTCCGATGACGATCGCCGTCGAAGTCCACGGCATAGTCCCGAAAGCTCGAGGGCATGAACTGCCCGAGGCCCATTGCGCCGGCGTAGGAGCCGCGCGGACCGAAGGGGTCGATGCCCTCTTCCCGGGTCATGACCAGGAAGGAGGCGAGCTCGCCCGAGAAGTAATCGGCGCGGCGCGGATAGGCAAAGGCCAGGGTCGAAAGGGCATCGACGATACGGGTCTTGCCCACATAACCGCCGTAGCGAGTCTCGACACCGATGATGGCGACGATGTATTCCGGCGGCACGCCGTAACGCGCGCTCGCCTGCTTGAGCGCCGCCTCGTTTTTCTGCCAGAACCGTACCCCGTTGGCGATGTTGTCGGGGGTCAGAAACTTGGCGCGGTAGCGCGTCCAGGCGCCGTTGGGCCCGGTACTCCGCCGTGGGGCCTGACGATCCATCGCATCGATGATCCACTGCTCGCGTTTGGCACCGGAGAGGATGGCGGCGACCTGGTTCGGCGCGAAGCCCTGCTGCTGCATGCGACGAATAAAGGGATCGACGCCCGGATAGCCGGCGAAATCGCCCGTGACGGCGACCGAGCCGGACGCCGGAATCATCGGATAGGCCGAGCCCTCGGAGATGTCGCCGGGCCGGGTCGATTGCGAGCCGCAGCCCGCGACGAGGATCACCGAAAGCAGTATGCCGAGGGAAGAGAGGAAACGCATGGGCAACCAAGTCTGAAGGTCTGTTTCCCCGGTATAGTAAAGCAGTTATTCAGTAAATCAATCCAACCGATGAATTTGGTTAGCGATTAGGTTGTCGGCCCGTCGGGTGGACGAGGGCGAACGCAGTCCACGGAGCCCTGCACCGGCGCCGGTGGACTGCGCTGAGCGTGTCCAGCCGACGGCGACGGCTCCGATCGGCGGCGTGGCCGGGTTGGAGCGGCGCCGCACCGTCAATCACCCAAGACCATAATCGCATCCATCTCGACCCGAGCCCCTTTGGGCAGGGCCGCGACACCGATGGCCGCGCGCGCCGGATAGGGCTCGTCGAAGAACTCGGCCATGACCTGATTGACGGACGGGAAATGGGCCAGATCGGTCAGGAAGACGTTGAGCTTCACCACATCCGCCAGACTGCCGTTGGCGGCACGGGCAACGGCGCGAAGGTTCTCGAAGACACGCCGAATCTCCGCCTCGATGTCGCCCGAGACCAGCTCCATGGTCTGCGGCACCAACGGGATTTGGCCGGACAGATAGATGGTATTGCCGACGCGAACCGCTTGAGAGTAGGTCCCGATCGCCTCCGGGGCCTGATCGGTCTTGATGATGCTTTTGGCCATGTTGTGGTGACTGTTCCATTGATCTCGAGCAAACGTGCTCGATGGATTGATCCGCACTTGATTGACGCGGCTTACCGCTCAGCTCAAACCCTGTGACGCTCGGTTGCGCCTTGACGCCCGATTGCGCCGATAGAATCCTGCGGACATCAGGATCCGGCGTCAACCGTGTGCAGCCGGCTCCCGACACCAATTGTGGGTCGGGCTTCAGCCCGACGAGGATATCGGGTGGGTCGGCGCTTCGGCCCGACGACGACATCGAGCACGCCGCGACGGTGTCGGACTCAAGTCCGACCTACAACGACCTATACTGGGTGGGTCGGGCTTCAGCCCGACGACGACATCGAGCAGACCGCCGCGGTGTCGGACTCAAGTCCGACCTACAACGACCCATGCTGGGTGGGTCGGGCTTCAGCCCGACGGCGATGCCGAGCCCCGGACGGCTTCCAGCCCATCCACTCGAAGGACAAGGAGTCCACATGCCGTACTCCGATCTCCGCATCGGCCGCTACTCCGAACCCGGACGCGAATACTTGGTCACCACCACGGTCCATCGCCGGATACCCGTTTTCGAGACGTTTTCCTACGCCCGCATCTGTATCAGAGAGCTCGCCGGCACGGAGCGCGAGACCGACGCCAGTTGGCTCGCTTGGGTTCTGATGCCCGATCATTTCCATGGCTTGGTCAGACTCGGCAGCACCAGCGATCTCAGCGATCTGATGCGGCGCTTCAAAGGCGCAAGCGCTTACGCCCTGAACCGAGTGATGGGCCGTACCGGAACCCTCTGGCAACCCGGCTACCACGACCATGCCCTTCGGCGGGAAGAGAGCCGTCTCGCCGTCGCCCGTTACATCGTCGCCAATCCCCTACGCGCTGGATTAGCCGAGCGCCCGGGGGACTACCCTCATTGGGACAGTGTCTGGCTTTGAGAGGGTGGGTCTTGGCTTCAGGGCGGCGAGGGCATCAGGGGCGACTGGAGGCTCCGGGTCGTTTGTGGCGAAGCGGTTCGCGGTTTCCGCCGAGGCCGATCCGAACATCACACCTGCCGCTGCGCACGCGATTCAGAAGGCAACGGCGTCTACGGAGGTTACGCGAGGGGCTATACTCTCCCGCTTGAAAATTCCGGATCATCTGCTATGAACGCACTCCATCAGTCCAACCTCGCCAAGCTGCGCCTGATCGGACGCGGCAAGGTCCGTGATCTCTACGAGATCGACAGCGCGCATCTCTTGATGGTCGCGAGCGACCGTCTGTCCGCGTTCGATGTCGTGCTTCCGCAGCCGATCCCCGGCAAGGGCGAGGTCCTGACGCGGGTTTCGCGCTTTTGGTTCGCACGCACGGCACCGCTGGTGCCGAATCATCTCGCCGATATCCCGGTCTCCGCAGTGGTGGAGGATCCCGAGGAGCTTGCGCAGCTCGGCGATCGGGCCATGGTGGTGCGCCGGCTCACGCCGCTGCCGGTCGAGGCGATCGTGCGTGGCTATCTGATCGGCTCAGGCTGGAAGGACTATCTGCAAGGCGGTTCGGTCTGCGGCATCGCGCTGCCGCCCGGTTTGCGTCAGGCGGACCGGCTGCCCGAGGCCATCTACACGCCATCGACCAAGGCCGAGATCGGGGGGCACGACGAGAACGTCGACTTCCCTCACACCGAGCGGCTGCTTGGCCCGGCCCTGGCGGCGCAGGTGCGCGACGTCAGCCTCGCGGTTTATCGCGATTGCGCCCGTTACGCCTTGGAACGCGGAATCATCATCGCCGACACCAAGCTCGAATTCGGCCTGGACGGCGAGGGGAAGCTGCATCTGATCGACGAGGTGCTCACACCCGACTCCTCGCGTTTTTGGCCGGCCGATCAATACCGGCCCGGCACCAGCCCTCCGAGCTTCGACAAACAGTTCGTTCGCGATTATCTGGAGACGCTCGACTGGGACAAGACCCCGCCGGGGCCGATGCTGCCGCAGGAGATCATCGACCGGACCGCCGCCAAATACCGCGAGGCCGAGGAGCGGTTGACGCGCCGCTGAACCCCCATGAGCCGGCGCACGCAGGGGCGACTTCAGTCGCCGGCAACCCCCCGAACCCAAGCCCCGAGGCGGCTGAAGCCACCTCGGCCTTCTGTGCGTTCATGGGCCGTCGGCATCGGGCGTTCGAGGTGCCGGCTCAGGGGTCTTCGGACGTGGTCCGACGGACAGCCCAGACGGCGGCTTCGACGCGGGTTCTGAGCTTGAGCTTCTTGAGGATGTGCTTGACGTGAACCTTGGCGGTCCCGAGGGAAAGGTTCAGCTCGCGGGCGATCAGCTTGTTGCTGAATCCCTCGGCGAGCAGCGCGAGGACTTGGCGCTCGCGCGGGGTGAGACCGGCGTCGTCCGGGCGCACCGGACCGCCGTCATGACGAAGCGCACGCGCGATCAGTTCCGTGAGGCGCTGGCTGATGACCAGACGACCCCGGCCGGCGGCCAGGAGCTGCTCGAGGATATCCTCGGGCTCCATGTCCTTGAGCAGATAGCCGTCGGCCCCGGCCCGCAGGGCGGCAACCACGTCTTCCTCGTTGTCGGATACGGTGAGCATCACGACCCGCGCATCGAGATCGGCGCAGCGCAAACGCTCGAGGGTCTGGAGGCCGTTCATCCCCTTCATATTGAGGTCGAGCAGGATCAGGTCCGGGCGAAGCTGTGTGGCGACGCGCACGCCCTCTTCGCCGTCGCCCGCCTCCCCGACCAGGATCAGCTCGGGCGCCATCGCGATCAGATCGGACACGCCCTTTCGAAACAGCGGATGGTCGTCGATGATGACGACGGCGGTTCGGGTCGCGGTGGTCATGATGCCCGCACCACGTCGATCACGTCGGCGTCGATGTCTCGAGCTCGCCGCAGCGGGAAGGTCAGCTGCACGCGTGTCCCTCCGTGCGGGCCGGGCGCGATCTCGATGTCGCCGCCGAGGCCGGCGGCACGCTCCCGCATGATGCTCAGGCCATAGTGACCGCGCGGGACGGCGTGAGGATCGATGCCTCGGCCGTCGTCGTCCAGGGTGACCCGGATCCCGGCGCCACCGACCGAGAGGCGCAGCAAGGCTTGGGACGCCCCGGCGTGACGGATGACGTTCGACAGGGCCTCGCGGACAATCTGCAGCACATGGATCTCCTCGTTGGGGCTCAGCATCACGGCGGGGAGCCGATTGTCCAGGCGAATCTCGGTGGTCCCGCGCTCGCGGTACTCGCCCACCGTCGCCTCCAGCGCGGCATTAAGCCCGCGCTCATCCATCTTGAGCCGAAAGGTGGTCAGGAGCTCGCGCAACTGACGGTAGGCGTTGTTGACGCCCTCGCGCAGCTCTGCAAGGACGGCACGCGAGCGCTCGGGCGGGGCGCCCGCGACGAGGAGTGCATCCAGTCGAGCCGCCTGGATCTTGAGATAGGAGAGTGACTGAGCCAAAGAGTCGTGCAGCTCGCGCGCGATGACGCCGCGCTCCTCGAACAGCGCGAGACGCCGACCGTCGCGCAGCCGCCGATGCAGGCTGAGCGCGGTACCGATCAGTGCCGCGAGCGAGGCCAAGAGCCGTCCTTGCCACGGCGGCAGGGCCTGATCG
Source organism: Thiocapsa bogorovii (assembly GCF_021228795.1). Taxonomy (NCBI): domain Bacteria; kingdom Pseudomonadati; phylum Pseudomonadota; class Gammaproteobacteria; order Chromatiales; family Chromatiaceae; genus Thiocapsa; species Thiocapsa bogorovii. Next base: position 4,395,468 of record NZ_CP089309.1, on the reverse strand, counting down.
CGATCCAACTCCACGATCAGTACGCCGAAGGGCCGATCCTGATCCGCCACGGCGAAGGAGACGGGGGGCCGACGGTCGGCTCGCCCGAGCGCACGCAGCAACGGATGATAGGGCTCGGCTTGGCGACAGACCGAGCAGCCGGCGCTCGAGCAGGCGAAGCCCTGCTCGCCCTCGGCTCTTGCGGTCACGCAGGCGCCCTGGCCCTTTCGATGGGGGCCGAGATCTGGGTACAGATCCGGGGCTTCGTCCAAGCAGAGGGTGACGGCCCGGAGTCGCAGCTTCACTCGGATCTCCTGCAGAACGCGCTCGAACATGGGCGTGGAGATCGGCGACTCGTGCAGCGCCTGACCTATGCCGTAGAGCAGCTCCAGTGTTTGGTTGGAGCGCTCGAGATCACGGGTCTTCTCGGCGACCCGACCCTCTAGATCCGTGTAAAGTCGCGACAGGTCCGCGGCCATCCCGTTCATGGCCTCGCCCAACCGACCCAGCTCGTCGCTGCCGGTGAATCGGGTGCGGCGGGAGAAATCCCCGCGCCGCGACCGATCGGCGCATTCCAAGAGCTCCGCGAGCGGTTGGATCACCCGCCCGACGACCAGGACCATGGTCACGAGCACCACGGTCACCGTGAGGAACAAAGCGACCCCCTGGACAACCCGGAGCACGGCCAAGCGCGCCTCCGTGACCCGCTCCAGCTCCCCGACGAGTGCGTCGATCTGCTCGACGAAGCCGTCGACATCGGCCAGGTAGGCCATTGTCGGAGGATCCGGGGAGGTGCCCCGATCCAGCGCACGCAGCCGCTCGATGTCCGCCGACACCTGAGGGCGTATCCGTGCGTCCCAATCCGCACGGATACGCTCGTAGCCGGCGCGGATCTCCGCGCCGGCACGCCGCGGGATGATGTCGACGAGGCGTGGACTGGCAAGACGCTGCTCGAGCTCCTCGGCCAATGCCGCAACCCGATCCGCACGCACATCGGCCGGGACGCGCGCGTCGGCCAGCGCCATCCCGATGCGGTAAGACTGCATCCGCAGCGAGCCCGCCTGGTTTACGGCCGCGGCGAGCCCTTGTGTCGCCCGGCCCACGCTGCCGCTGATCAGCATGCTGAGGATCGCCAGAACGACGATGACCGTCATCAACAGACCTACGCTGAGCAGGATCGAGCGGTGAAACGAACGCGGCAGAAGAGAGCTCATATCGATCATCCCCGCATTCGAGCCCGGTCGCAGCCGCCGCGAAAGGGGATACCTCCAAAGAATCGCGGCCGACTCGAGTCCGACGACACCTGCCCTCGGATCGAACAACGACGAGGCTTCTCAAGAGCTTGATACTCTACCACCCCTACCGCTCAGGAGGTATTTCCCGGTAATCTCCTCGGTCGTTCCTCGCCTTGTCGTCAATCCATCGCTCGATAGACTTCAGTGATGAACGACATCGACCGCGCCTTCAATTTCCTGCCTCACCTGCGCGACATCCCCGCATTTGCCGCACTCGACGACGAACCGGCCGGCTTCATTGCCGGCGGCAGTCAACTGCGCGTGGCGACACGGGGTCAGATGATCTGCGAGAAGGGCAGCCGCCCGAGCGGATTTCAGTGTCTGCTGGAGGGGCGGATCAAGCTCGCCGCGCTCTCGCCGCTGGGAACCGAGCGGGTGCTGGACATCCTTCAACCCGGCCGCGTCTTCGGGGTCGCGGCCATTCTGCTGGACGAGCCTTGCCCGGTCTTCGCCGAGTCGATCTGCGATAGCCGGATCCTCGTCGTGGGTCGCGAGCGCATCCACACGGCCATCGCCGAGTGGCCCGAGGTCGCAGCTGTCATGCTCAAGCTGGTCGCCGGGGACGTCCATCGGCTCGTCCACGACCTGGAAGCCTGCTGCCTGATGAGCGCCCGTCAGAGGCTGGCCGACTTCCTGCTGAAACAGGGCCGCTGCAGCGCAGAGACGAACGATCACGCGGTCGTGGTCCTGCCGGCGGCCAAGGCGTTGATCGCCTCCAACCTCAACATCAGTGCCGAGACCTTCTCGCGGGAGCTGCATGAGCTGGCCCATCGCGGTCTCGTCGAGATCGAGCGGCGGACCATCCTGATCCCCTCGCTGGATCGCTTGGCGACCTTCGTACTCGAAGCCCCATCGGGTGAGCGGGGGCAGACCCAAGCCAACGCGTTCCCCGTGCCCAGCTGACGTCGCCTTGGACCGAACAGCAGGCGGATCGCGGCGTCGCTCGACACACGAGGGATGGGTACAATCCGCGAGTGGCGCGTCGGACGAAAGTGGCCCCCGCGACTAGGGAAGACGCCTCTCGTGCGCAACGCGCTCGAGCGCGCCGCAACGCTTGTTTCCGAGCCCTGCCTCAACGGCGTGCGCAACCGCGCCGCGACACCACGGGGGATTATCATTGAAGATCGTTCGCAACCTGCTGGCCGTCATCGGCTTCTTGACCATTGTCGGCATCGGCGTCCTCTATTGGCGGGTCGCCCCGATCCTCGACGAATTCGACCCGGATTTCCCGGGCGTCTACGGCGAGTTCGCCTCGCGCCTGCTCACGAGCGGGGATCCCGGTGTGGCCATGATGTGGGCGATCCCGGTCGAGGACGGCCTGAGCCCGGACGACGTGATCGCGTCCATGAAAAGCATCGCGGTCTCGCGCAACCTGCTCTTTGTCGGCGAATCGCCCTTCTACAAGCAGATCGAGGCGATCACGGGCGAGCCCTACCGCTACGTCAACTTTCTCTCCTTCTGCGATGCCCGGGTCGGTCGGCAGATGCTCGAGTATCGCAATGAATACAGCGGCTTCATGCCCTGTCGCATCGCCTTGGTCGAAGACAAGGCGGGCCGCCTCACGCTCTACAGCATGAACCTGGACATGATGATCCACGGCGGTCGCGAGCTTCCGGAAGATCTCAAGGCGTCCTCGCTGAAGGTCCGCGACACCATCCGGGCGATCATGGAGGGCGGTGCGGCCGGTGAGCTCTGATAGACGGGCGATGGTATAGAGTAGGCGCCAAGGATCCACTCCAAAGAGGCGCTCACAGGTGTTCGAAACACTCGGCGATCTCGTCGTCTACCGTCTGCTGGGCATCGACCCGGCGAGCCATCTCGGTGCCGCGCTGCACTTCTTCGTCATGGACACGGCGAAGATCTTCTTCATGCTGGTCATCATCATCTATGTCATGGGGCTCTTTCGGGCGCTCCTCTCGCCCGAGCGGGTCCGCGCCTATGTGCGCGGCAAGCCCACATGGGCGGCGCGCTCGACCGCGGTCGGTCTGGGTGCGGTCACGCCCTTCTGCTCCTGCTCGTCGGTGCCGCTCTTCATCGGCTTCGTCGAGGCCGGCATCCCGCTCGGGGTGACCTTCTCCTTTTTGATCGCCAGCCCGATGATCAACGAGGTCGCGGTGGTGATCCTGCTCGGGATCCTCGGCTGGGAGCTCACCCTCATGTATGTCGCCGCCGGCTTGACGGTCGCCTATGTCGGCGGCGTGGTCATGGAGCGCTTCCGGCCCGAGCGCTGGGTCGAACCCTATGTCTGGCAGATCCACATGGGCGAGCTGAAGATGCCCGAGCCGGACACCTCGTTGGCCGGGCGCCATCGCTACGCCGTGGGCGAGGTCCGCGAGATCCTGCGGCGCCTCTGGAAATGGGTGCTGCTCGGCATCGGCGTGGGCGCACTCTTCCACGGCTATGTCCCGGAGGACTGGGTGGTCAAACACCTGGGCGGTACCGAGAATTGGCTGGCAGTCCCGGGGGCCGTCCTGCTCGGGATCCCGCTCTACTCCAACGCAACGGGCGTGATCCCGGTCGCCGAGGCGATGCTGGGCAAGGGGGTTGCGATCGGCACCACGCTGGCCTTCATGATGAGCATCGCGGCACTCTCGCTGCCCGAGATGATCATCCTGCGCAAGGTCATCCTCTGGCCCGGGCTGGCACTCTATGCGGGTGTCCTGGCGATCGCCTTCATCCTGGTCGGCTACGGATTCAACCTGCTGGCTTAGAATGGAGCCCTTCCTTCGAATGATTCCCGGAATCGGGACCAACCGACACGAGAGCCGATATGAAAGAAGTCAAGATCTTGGGATCGGGCTGCGCCAACTGCAAAGCCACCTACAAGGTCGTCGAAGAGGCCGCAAAGGCGCAGGGCGCCCAGATCGACCTGGAGAAGGTTGAGGATCTCGGCCGCATCATGGGCTACGGGGTCATGTCGACACCGGGCGTCGTGATCGACGGTCAGGTGGTGCATGCCGGCGGGGTTCCGGATCGCAAGACGGTCGAGGGATGGTTCAGTCGATGACGTCATGCCCTTGCCTCGCCCGGGAGGCCTCGGAATGACGAGCCCGTCCCGTCGCCTGCTTTGGGGCCTGGTGGCCGGCGGCTGCGCCCTTGCGGTCGCGTCGAGCTTCGTCTTGACCGACTGGCTCGCGTTGGCCCCCTGTCATCTGTGCATCTTCCAGCGCTTGCTGTTCATGGTGCTGACGGTGCTCGCGGTCGGCGCCGGGCTCGCGGGAGCAGGGATGCTCGGGCGCCTGCTCGGCATCGTGACGCTGCCGGTCTCGGCCACGGGGATCGGTGTTGCGGCCTACCAGAGCTGGCTGCAGCTGCAGCCCTCGGGGAGTGTGTCCTGTGTGGCCGGCACGCCCGGACTGATCGAGCGGTGGGTCGAGTGGCTCGGCCAACAGGCGCCGACCCTTTTCATGGCGACGGGCTTTTGCGAGGACGAAGGCGCCCTGATTCTAGGACTGTCGCTGGCGAACTGGGCCTTGATCGGCTTTGCCCTCTGTCTCGGTGCGGGCGCACTGGCCCTGTTCGGAAGCCGTGCCGGTTCGGAGGCCCGATAACAGGTCGGCGACACGCGCCGAGGCGTTCGGTTTGCGTTTACGTTCGCCACGCCCGGGCGATGAACCTCGGGGCCTTCTCCAGCATCCATCGGATCACATCGCATGAACGAGCAGACCCTGACCGACCCGTTCGGCCGACGTATCGCCTATCTTCGCCTGTCCGTGACCGACCGCTGCGATCTGCGTTGCGGCTATTGTCTGCCGAAGGGATTCAAGGGATTCGAGGAGCCGGCGCACTGGCTCACCTTCGAGGAGATCGCTCGGGTGGTCGGGGCCTTCACGGCGCTCGGGGTCCGACATGTCCGCATCACCGGCGGCGAGCCCTTGGTGCGGAAGGACCTACCGGACCTCGCCGAACGGATCTCCGCCCTGCCCGGCCTCGAGGATCTCTCCATCTCGAGCAACTGTACCCGCATGGATGTCCTGGCCGAGCCGCTGTATCGCGCCGGCGTGCGCCGCCTCAACGTCAGCTTGGACAGCCTGCGTCCGGAGGTCTTCAAGGAGGTCACGGGAGGGGATCTCGACAAGGTGCTGCGAGGGATTGCGGCGGCGCGCGCGGTCGGCTTCGCACCGATCCGCGTGAATACGGTCGTGATGCGCGGGGTGAACGACGAGGAGATCGAGGATATCCTCGGCTACTGTGCGGATAACGGCTTCACGCTGCGTCTGATCGAGACCATGCCGATGGGCGCGACCGGCCGCGGGGCTCAGGATCAATACATGGATCTGCAGACGGTGCGGCGGCGTCTCGAGCAGCGCTTCGAGCTGATCCCCGACATCCTGCCGGGCGGCGGTCCAGCACGCTATTACCGGGTCGGCGCGACCGAGACCCGGATCGGCTTCATCACCCCGATCTCGCAGCACTTCTGCGAGACCTGCAACCGGGTGCGCCTGACCGTCGACGGCACCCTCTATCTGTGTCTGGGCCAAGAGAACAGCTACGCGCTGCGGCCCCTGCTGCGCGCCGGGATCGCGGATCCCGATCTGATCGCTCATCTGCGAAGCGCCATCGCGTTGAAGCCCGAGCGCCACGAGTTCAAGGAGCGCCCGGAGAAGATCATCCGGTTCATGTCCGCGACGGGTGGCTGAGTGTTGAGTGGTGGGTGGGTCGTGGTGAGTGTTGCCGTGTAGCGATTCCGCGACCGTTCGAGATCGTTGTCGTATCGACGGTCGATTACGATTACGACAACGAATGGTCCCGACATCTCTGCTGCGCTGTACTCGCCGCCCTCGTGAGCGCTGATGGCAGGAAGCACGACACTGCGCCGTCGATCGTTGTACCTCGCTCCCGCTCGGCACAACCTACCCCGATTAGGCCGCGTCTTCGGCCTGATCCTCCGCGATCGCCTCGCGGAAACCGCATTCCTTTTGCGGACACACCTTCGACGAACCCTTGGTCTTGGTGGTCTTGATCGTCAAGACCGCCCAGCCGCACTTCGGGCAGGGCTCGGCGATGGGCTCGTCCCAGACGGCGTAGTCGCACTTGGGATAGGTCGAACAGGAATAGAAGATCTTGCCCTTGCGGGATTTCTTCTTTTGTAGCGTCCCCTTGGTGCACTTGGGACAGGTGACACCCGTATCCTCGGGCTTCTCCAATGGCTCGATGTGCTTGCAGGTCGGGTAGGCGCTGCAGCCGATAAACTTGCCGTAGCGCCCCCGCTTGATCTCGAGCGCGGAGTTGCAGAGCGGGCAGGTACGGCCCTCGATCAGCTCGGGGGCATCCGCCTCGGCCTTGTCGGGGTTGAGGTCGCGCGTGTAGTCGCAGTCGGGGTAGTTGGTGCAGCCGATGAAACGGCCGTTGCGTCCGAGCCGGATCGACAACTGGCCGCCGCATTTGGGGCAGGTCTCGTCGATGCGCTCCTGGGTGACGTCGCTGCGCTTGACCGATGCCTCGGTGTGGTCGACACGCTCCTTGAAGGGTTTCCAGAACTGCTCGAGCAAGGGGACCCATTCGCCCTCCCCGCGCGAGACCGCATCCAGGTCGTCCTCTAAACGGGCGGTGAAATCGTAATCCACGTAGGAGGTGAAATACTCGGTCAGGAACCGATTCACCACGCGCCCGACATCGGTCGGCAGGAAACGCTTGGCGTCCAGAACGACATACTCGCGATCCTGAAGCGTCGAGATGATGGAGGCGTAGGTCGAGGGGCGGCCGATACCGAATTCCTCCAGCGCCTTCACCAGGGATGCCTCGGAGTAGCGCGGCGGCGGCTCGGTGAAATGCTGCTCGGGGCGGATGGCCAGCAGGTCGACCAGGTCCCCGGCCTTCATCTCGGGGAGCATGCGCTCCTCGTCGTCGTCGGCGCTCTTGGCATCGTCGCGGCCTTCCAGATAGACGCTCATGAAGCCGGGCTCGGCGACCGTCGAGCCGGTGGCGCGGAAGAGATTGCCCTCCCCGGCGCTCAGCGTGATCGCGACCTGGTTGATCAGCGCATGGGCCATCTGACAGGCCAGGGTGCGCTTCCAGATCAGCTCGTAGAGCTTGAACTGATCCGCGCTGAGATGGGCGCGGATCTCTTTGGGGACCTGATAGGCCGAGGTGGGGCGAATCGCCTCGTGGGCTTCCTGGGCGTTCTTGGCCTTGGTCTTGTAGAACCTCGGTTGCTCGGGCAGATGATTCGAACCGAAGCGTTCCGTGACATAGGCGCGGATCTCGTCCAACGCCTCTTGGGCAAGATTCACCGAGTCGGTGCGCATGTAGGTGATGAGACCGATCGGCCCGCCGCCGACATCCACACCCTCGTAGAGCTGTTGGGCCACGCGCATGGTGCGCTGGGCCGTGAAGCCGAGCTTGCGCGCGGCCTCCTGCTGGAGCGTGGAGGTGATGAAGGGCGGTGCCGGGTTGCGCTTGCGCTGCTTACGCTCGACCTCGTCGACCTTGAGCTTGCCGCCGGCGGCCTGCTCGAGGGTCCGGTGCACGGTCGCGGCACGTTCCCCGTCGACGATGCTGAACTGCTCGACCTTCTCCCCTTCGAATTCGACCAGCTTGGCGGTGAAACGCCGCGCCTCCTTGGCCGCATCGGCCTCGATCGACCAATATTCGCGGGTGACGAAGGCCTCGATCTCGTCCTCGCGCTCGCAGATCAGACGCAACGCCGGGCTCTGCACGCGGCCTGCCGAGAGGCCCCGGCGGATCTTCTTCCACAGCAGCGGCGAGAGATTGAATCCGACCAGATAATCCAGTGCGCGTCGCGCCTGCTGGGCGTTGACCAGGTCGTAGGACAGCTCGCGCGGATTGGCGACCGCATCCTGCACCGCCCGCTTGGTGATCTCGTTGAAGACCACCCGATACACCGGTCGCTTGCCGAGCTGACGGCGGCTCTTCAGCAGCTCGTAAAGATGCCATGAGATGGCCTCGCCTTCGCGGTCCGGATCGGTCGCGAGATAGAGTGCATCGGCCTCCTTGAGCTTCTTGGCGATCGCCTGGACGTGCTTCTCGTTGCGATCGATGATCTGGTATTTCATCGCGAAGCCGTTCTCGGTGTCGACCGCGCCCTCCTTGGGCACCAGGTCACGGACATGACCATAGGAGGCGATCACCTCGAAATCGGGTCCGAGGTACTTCTTGATGGTCTTGGCCTTAGCCGGAGATTCGACGATGACGAGATTCATGATGGATGCGAGCGAACGGAAGCGAACGAATCGGGGCCTCTAGGGTAAACCCGGTTCGCCTCGGCGCGTCAAGGGGAGTCGAAGCGATGATCGCCGGCGAAAGAGTCCGACCGAGAGAATTGCGCGTCAACTCAGCCCTGTCGACGGAGGAGCCGTGAGGTGGACAAGCGTTGTAGGATAGACAAGCGCAGCGCAGTCCACCAGTGCCGACACAGAGGGTGGACTTCGCTCTCGCTCGTCCACCCTACAGGCTCAAATTATCGTCTTATCACACGTTGAACCGCGTCGACGCCAACGCCCGCTGGAGCGTGAGACGCCGCGCCGATTCGACGACGGACCAGGTCATCCCGGACGCGGTTCAATGGAGGTAAACCGGCTCGTCGTTGTAGACGAGATCCTCCATCTGGGAGAAGGCATCCTCGCGACCGGGACGATTCATCAAGACCAATAAGACGACCCATTTGACCTCGTCGAGGCCCACCGTTGCTTGATCGATCGCGACCAAGCGGTCGATGACCAGCTCGCGGCTGACGGGGTCCAGAATCCCGTTCTGCTCCAGAAACAGCAGCAGACCGCGCGCCTCCACGTCCAGCTTGCTCGACTCTGCCGCGTTGTAGATGCGGATGGAGCCGAGGGTGTGGTCGTGATACTGCGGGACATCGACGCCGGCCGCCAGCTCGTCGAGCCACAGCAGTGCCTTTTCGATCTCCGTCGGGGTGAAGCCGGCCTGAGCGAGCTCATCCTCCAGAGCACCTTGGTCGGCCGGGGGCTGACCCTCGCCGTCCATGTAGTTCTCGTAGAGATAGATCAGCACATCGACCATGTTTTCGTACATCAGCCAACCTCGTGGGCGGCGTCAGCCCGAAGGCTGACGGGAGCGAACTGCACCGGTAGTCCATTCAGGCGTTCCCTTGTGGACAACCCGGACGTTTCCGCTCAAGAACCGAGCCGGCAAAAGCGGCCTCCAGGGGCCGATGATACATGACCCTCCAGCTCCAGGACCAACAACATGGACGAGACCTCCCGAGCCGAGCGGCCGCTGCTGGCGATGAGCTCGTCGGGCGACACCGGATCGAACCCCATCGCATCGAGCAAGGCGCGGTAGTCGGCGCCGAGTGCCGCGCTCCCGCCTCGCCCTGCCGCGGCGCAGGCCTCGTCGTTCGCCGCGGACGTCTCGCCGGAGCAGGCCGAGAGCAGATTGCGCAGCATCGGGGCCAGCTCGAGGAGGATCTCGGCGGGATCTTCGACCAGCTTGGCACCGTCTCGAATCAGGGCGTGGCTGCCGCGCGACAGCGGATTGCGGATGGAGCCCGGCACCGCGAACACGTCGCGGCCTTGCTCGAGCGCGAAGCGAGCGGTGATCAGGGAGCCGCTTTTGAGCGCCGCCTCGGTGACCAGGACGCCGACGGAAAGCCCGCTGATGATCCGGTTGCGCCGCGGAAAGTTCCGTGCCGAAGGTCCCTGACCGGGCGGAAACTCGGTGACCAGCGCACCGCGCTCGGCGACACGCCGCGCCAGCTCCCGATGGGTCGCGGGGTAGACCAGGTCCGGCCCCGTGCCGAGAACGGCGATGGTCCGCCCCGCCTCGAGCGCGCCCGCGTGCGCAGCGCCGTCGACACCGAGCGCCAAGCCGCTGGTGATCAGCAGGCCGTCGGCGGCGAGCCGCCGGGCGAAATCGCGCGTGATCTCGAGACCCGACGGGGTTGGATTGCGGCTGCCGACCACCGCGAGCTGCGGTTCGGCGAGCAGCTCGGGGTCGCCGCGGACGTAGAGCAGCAGCGGGGCATCCGGGATTTCGGCGAGCAACGGGGGGTAGCGGGCATCGGCACGCGTCAGCACGCAGGCATCGGGCTGGTCGGCCCAGGCGAGGATACGCTCGAGCGCCGCGCCGTCGGGCTGTTTGAGCGCGGCGATCGCCTCGGACGAGATCCCGGCTGCGGCGAGATCGTGTCGCGAGGCCTCCGCGACCGCCCTCGGCGAACCGTAGCGCTCGAGCAATCGGGCCGCGGTGCGTGATCCGATGCCCGGAGCGGAGATAAGGACGATCCAGTCCCTGATGGAGTCCGTGGTGAGGCTCAAGTGGGGAGGCTCAAGAGGCGTCCAAGCCCGTCATCGTGCCGGCGGGGAGACCAGGTCGCCGACAGCCATGGCTCTGTCGGCATTGAGCACGAGCGCGAAGCTCACGCGATCGAAGCTTCGGAAGACCATCATCAATCCGGCGCGCTGCATCGGGCGAATATAGGTCGCGCGATCGCGACCGATGTCTGCGTGCAATGGGATCGGCGCACTCGAGCCCGTCGGACTCTCGCTCCAGCCCTTCACCGAATAGTCGTTGCCGAGCCAGAAGGCGCCGGTCGTGGGTCCGTCGCTCCTCCAATTCCAGTTGACGCCGCCGTCGCGGACCTTGTCGCGTACCTCCTCCCCGCCGCGGAAGACTTCCAGGACGTGTCCGGGCTGAAGCCGGTCGAGCGACCCTCGGTTGAGGGTCACGATGTCGTACTGACCGATCTGAGAGACGCCGTTCATCACCGAGAGGATCCGACCGCGTAACCCGGCCGGGGCAGGACGCGGGAAGAAGTTCTCGAGAGGCGCTTCGAGCGAGGCAGGGATGACGCGATCGCCGATCGAGACCTCGCGCTCGGATCGCGTGACCCGCAGGATCGCGGGATCCCCGACGCGCTCGAGTGCGGCGTTGGCGACGAAGGTGGCCTCGTAGCCGAGGATGCGGTTGGTATCCGGGTCGCGCAGCGCATCCCCGGGGCGCAGGATTTGGAACGCGCTGACCGCAGTCGTATCGATGCGCCGCACGAAGACGTCGTCCGGCGGTGCGGCGACGGTGCGATCGTCTGCGAAACCCACGACATAGGGCGCGCGCTTGATCGCGTCAGACTCGGCGACCCAGGGCTGAGTCAGGAAGGGCTCGATCGAGGCGACGGGAATCATGGGCACCGGCGCCTCGAGCGCGCTGACCCGCACCCGTGGACTCAGACGCACGACACGCATCTCGCCGCTCGCCCGGGCGGCGGTGTCGCGCACGACCCGCGGCCGACCGTCGACATGCACGAGACGCAGCCGTTCTCCGGGGTAGATGAGATCGGGATCGCCGGGATCGTCGTTGGCCTGCCAGATCTCGGGCCAGAGCCAGGGATCGCGCAGATAACGCCCTGCGATCGACCAGAGCGTGTCGCCGGGACGCACCTCGTAGACCTCGGGTGCGTCCTCGGCAAGCTCGAGCGCACGCACCGACGAAGCCCAGGCCATGGCGACCAGACCGATCAAGGCGCAAAGAACAACCTCTGCGAAGCTGAAGCGACGGCTCAAAACACGCATCGGACCTCCCGGATGCTCGAAACGGATTCACCCGGCCCCATTTCGGGGTGTAGTATTGGCGCGATATTAGCGCATGCGACCCGACCCCTTCTACTCGGCTCCCGACCCGACATCGTGCCCGCGGGTCGCTCGCGGGACAGGATCCCCGAGAGATGCGATCACGCAAGAGACGAGATCGCCCGAGAGACGAGACCCCCGAGAACCGATCTTTCAGACGACATCCCGATGGCAAAGCTCGATATCCTGACCTTCCCGGATCCCAGACTCCGCCGCAAGGCAATTCCGGTCGCGCGCGTCGATGCCGACATCGTGCGGCTGGTCGACGACATGCTCGAGACGATGTATGCCGCACCCGGCATCGGCTTGGCCGCGATCCAGGTCAACGTGCCGCGCCGGGTCGTGGTGATCGATGTCTCGGAGAACCACGACGCGCCACTGTGCCTCATCAACCCCGAGATCCTCTCGCGCGAAGGCGAGGAGGAGATGGACGAGGGCTGTCTCTCCGTCCCCGGCTTCTTCGAGACGGTGAAGCGCGCGGAGCGCGTGCGCGTCCAGGCGCTGGATCGCGAAGGCCAACCCTTTACGCTCGATGCCGACGGCCTGCTCGCGGTGTGCATCCAGCACGAGATCGATCATCTCGACGGCAAGCTCTTTGTCGATCACATCTCGATGCTCAAACGCCAGCGCATCCGCCGCAAGCTCGAAAAGGAGCAGCGCCATTCCGCGAGCGAGCCCGAGCAACGTCGGGGTGTATTGTGACGCCGATCGGATCGGCCGGGTGGACACGCGCAGCGCGGTCCACGGACGCCGGCGCAGGGCTCGGTGGACTTCGCTCTCGCTCGTCCACCCTACCGGGCGGTGTTTGGACTAGAACCGCGGGTCCGAACGGCGATCCGGCGCGATGAGAACCCTGAGGATCATCTTCGCCGGAACGCCCGACTTCGCCGTTCCCAGCCTTGCCGCACTCCTGGATGCACCGGCCGAACGACCGGGGATGCCGCCGCTGCAGGTCGTCGCGGTCTACACCCAGCCTGACCGACCGGCCGGGCGCGGCCGCCAGCTCCAGGCAAGCCCGGTGAAAGCCCTTGCCCTGACGCGCGGCCTGCCGGTCATCCAGCCCGAGAGCCTCAAGAAGGATCCGGACGCCGTCGCGCGGCTGGCCGCCCTCGAGGCCGACCTGATGGTGGTCGTGGCCTACGGACTGCTTCTTCCGGTCTCCGTGCTGGACGCCCCCCGTCTGGGCTGCGTGAACGTTCATGCCTCGCTGCTGCCGCGATGGCGCGGTGCGGCGCCGATCCAGCGCGCGTTGCTCGCCGGCGACACCGAGACCGGCGTCTGCATCATGCGGATGGAGGCCGGGCTGGATACCGGCCCCGTCTATCATCGCGTCGCGACACCCATCGGACCACTCGACACCGGCGCCGATCTGCACGACCGACTCGCCGTGCTGGGCGCCGGTGCGCTGATCGATGCCTTGCCCGGCATCGCCGACGGATCGCTGATTCCCGAGCCGCAAGCCGAGGATCAGGTGACCTATGCACACAAACTCACGAAGGACGAGGCCATCATCGACTGGGACCAGCCTGCCGAGAACATCGGTCGTATGATCCGCGCCTATAACCCCTGGCCGGTCGCCCAAACGCGCCTCGACACCGAGACCCTGCGGGTCTGGGAGGCCGAGATCGACGCCGAGCGGACGACGCACGCCGCGCCCGGGAGCGTGATCGGCGCGGGCAAATCGGGTATAGAGGTCGCCGCCGGCCAAGGGATCGTGCGCATCGTCCGTCTCCAGCCGCCCGGCAAACGGGCGATGGCGGCCGCGGATTTTCTCAACGCCCGATCGATGGACGGCGCTCGGCTTGGCTGAGCGCCGGCCGCAGGCCCCCGGCCCGGCAAGACATCCCGTCGGCGCCGAATCCCGCGCGGCTGCCGCACTGGCACTCTTCGGCGTGCGCGGCCGCGGCCAGTCGCTCACGCGCGTGCTCGAGCACAGGCGCTTGGCGTCACAGGCGCCCGCCGAACGCGCACTCACACAAGAGATGGTCTACGGCTCGCTGCGCACCCTGCCGCGCCTGGAGGCACTGGTCGCGCGCTTGCTCAATCACCCCGTCAAACCCGCGGACAAGGATCTCGAATCACTGATCCTGATCGGCCTGTATCAGCTCATCGCGATGGACACGCCCGACCACGCGGCGGTCGCCGCAACGGTCGAGGCCAGTCGCCTCATCGGCAAGCCCGACAAGGCAGCCTTGGTGAACGCACTGCTGCGTCGGTTTCTGCGCGAGCGCGAAACACTGATGGCCGAGGTCGATCGAGAACCTGCCGTGCGCTGGCTCTTTCCCGAATGGCTGCTCGACCGCCTGCGCGAGAACTGGCCGGAGGATTGGGAGCAGATCGTGCGGACCAGCAACGCCCGCGCGCCCATGAGCCTGCGCGTGAACCGCACCCGGATCGATCGGCGCGCCTATCTCGGCACGCTGGCCGCCGCCGGCATCACCGCACGGCCCATACCCGACTGCGACATGGGCCTGACGCTCGATCAGCCGCGCCCGACCCATGAACTGCCCGGCTTCGAGGCCGGGCTGGTCTCGGTGCAGGACGGGGGCGCTCAGCTGGCGGCCGATCTACTGGATGCGCGCCCCGGCCAGCGTGTCCTAGACGCCTGCGCCGCGCCCGGCGGAAAGACCGCCGGCATCCTGGAACGCGCCGAGAACCGGCTCGATCTGCTGGCCATCGACAATGCGCCGGCGCGGCTCAAATCGATCCGCGACACACTCGCGCGACTGGGCCTGAGCGCCGAGGTCGCACTCGGGGACGCGGCCGAGCCAAGAGGCAGCTGGACCGCCAAGCCCTTCGATCGCATCCTGCTCGACGTGCCCTGCTCGGCCACCGGCGTGATCCGTCGCCATCCCGATATCAAATGGCTGCGACGCGACGCCGACATCCCGGCACTGTGCGCCTTGCAGGATCGGATCCTCGACGCTGCCTGGCCATTGCTCGCACCGCGCGGGCGGCTGCTGTATGCAACCTGCTCCTTGATCGCGGACGAGAACCAGCACCGCATCGGCGCCTTTCTGGAACGTCATCCGGATGCGCGAGAGTGTCCGATCGCGACGACCCTGGGCCGCGCGCTCTCTCACGGCATCCAACTGCTTCCTCGGGAAGGGGCGAACGACGGCTTTTATTTCGCGCTGATCGAACGTCCCGCGTCATGACTCGGCGGCCCGCACACCCTCCACGGCGGTTTCTGCTGGCGGCACTGATGCTCGCACCCGTGCTCTTGCTGGTCAGCGTCGCAGCGGGCGCAGCCAAGGACGGGCTGCGGGTCGAGCAGGTCGAGACGCGACTCGTCGACGACACCTACTTCATGAATGCCATGCTGGACTACCGGTTCAGCCCCGAGGCGCTCGAGGCGCTCGAGAACGGCGTGCCGCTGACCATCCTGGTGCAGATTCAGGTCCGTCGTGTCGGGGCCTGGCTTTGGGAGGACAGCCGCGTGGATATGCAGCTGCGCTACGCCATTCGCTACAAGCCGCTCTCGGAGCGCTACGAGGTCTACCGGCTTCCCGGCAACGAGGGCCGCAGCTTCGTCAGCCGCGATGCCGCCATTCGCGCGCTCGGCGAGATCACCGATCTATCCTTGATCGGCGCATCGAGTCTCGACGCCGACACGGACTACGAGGTCCACATCCGGACCTCGCTCGACATCGAAGAGCTGCCGCTTCCGCTGCGTCCGATGGCCTACCTGAAACCGTCCTGGAAACTCTCCAGCGGGTGGAGCAAGTGGCCTTTAACGCCTTAAACCGCGCCCGGCGCGGTATGCGATGTTTTTGGATGGGATCGGCCCCGGCCGATTTGACAAGCGCTGGAGCCGGCGCGGTTTAAACTATTAAAAAATATATTATTTTAAACCGCGTCCCCGCCAAGGGCTGTGCATGAATCAAACGTCGAACTCGCTCGAAAATTCAGCATCTCGCTCTGTACGCGGTTTAGCACGCCTGCGCGGACTCGGCGCCTTGCCGGTCGCGGCATTGATCCTGGCGCTCTTCGTCGTCCTGGTTCTGATGCGCGATGCGGTCGAGAACTCCGAGACCCTGAGCCGTGCCTTCGTGCCCCTGCTCTCGGTGGTGTTGGCCGGTCTGGGCGCGCTCGCCATTCTCGTCATCGTCAACATCGTCAAGCTGGTCCGCCGTTATCGGCAGCAAGCGGCCGGATCGCGCCTGACCGGGCGGATCCTGGTGCTCTTCGTGCTTGTCTCCCTGCTGCCGGTCGGCGTGGTCTACTACTTCTCGCTCGGATTCCTGCTGCGCGGGATCGACAGCTGGTTCGACGTGGAGATCGGCCAAGCCATGCAGGACGCGCTGGTCTTGAATCAGGCCTCGCTCGATCTCAATCAGCGGGTCCTGGCCCGGTACACCGAGCAGCTCATCGCCGGGATCGAGGATCGCTCCTCGACCGCGATCGCACTGAGTCTGGACAATCTGCGGCGTCAGGCCGGCGCCATCGAGCTGACCGTCTACACCGCCGGCGGCCAAGTGCTCGGCAACGCCAACGAGGATCCGACCCAGTTGGTTCCGAATCAGGCGGAGCGCGAGATCCAGCAGAGCGTGCGCGCCGGCAACAACTATGTCGGCCTGGAAAGTGATCTCGGCGGCGAGTTGATCGTGCGGGTGTTGGTGCAGGATCCGCGTGGGCGAGACATGAAGATGCAGGCGATCTTCCCGACCTCGGCACGCATCACCGAGCTCTCGGAGCGGTTGGAAAACGCCTACAATCGCTACACCGAGCTGGCGTATCTGCGCCAGTCGTTGAAGCTGAGCTTCTCTTTGACCCTGTCGTTGGTGCTCCTGTTCGGCGTCATGGCGGCGGTGATCGCCGCCTTTCATATCGCACGACGCCTCGTCGCACCGGTTGCGGATATCGCGCGCGGCACCCGCGCGATCGCCGAGGGCGACTACGAGCAACAGCTCCCGCTGCCCAAACACGACGACGAGCTCGCCTTTCTGGTCGCCTCGTTCAACGCAATGACGCGGCGCATCGCCCGGGCACGGGATGCCGCAAACCGCAGCCAGCAAGCCGTCGAGACCCAGCGCAACTATCTCGAAACGGTCCTGGGGCGTCTGTCTTCCGGCGTCATCGCCTTCGATGCCGACCAACGTTTAAGGACCGCCAACCCGGCGGCGCGTCAGATCCTCTCCCTTGCCTTTGCCGAAGACGAGCCGCCGGAGCTCGCGCGCGTGGAGCGCGAGCTGCCCTGGCTCACACCCTGGACCGAGACGGTGCGCAGCCATATCCTCGCGGGCGAGGACTGGCGTGCCGAGATCGAGCTCGATCGCGGCGAGAACCGTCAGACCCTGATGTGCCGGGGCAGCCCGTTACCGCTTCCGGACAGCGAGCAGCGGGGTCACGTCGTGGTCTTCGACGACATCAGCTCGTTGATCACCGCGCAGCGCAATGCGGCCTGGGGCGAGGTGGCCCGACGCCTGGCCCACGAGATCAAGAACCCATTGACGCCGATTCAGCTCTCCGCGGAGCGTCTGCGGCATAAGCTGCTCGCCAAGGCCGACGAGGCGGACGCGAAGATCATCGATCGCTCGACCCGGACCATCGTTCAACAGGTCGAGGCCATGAAGGCGATGGTCAACGATTTCTCCGACTACGCCCGCACGCCGCACATCCACGCCGAGCCCTTGGAGCTCGACCGACTCGCCCAAGAGGTGCTGGACCTGTATCGCAGCGCCGGCACGAGCGCCCTCGAGGTGGATCTCGGTGCGCCGGGGGTGCAGGTGCGCGGCGATCCGTTACGCTTGCGTCAAGTGGTTCATAATCTGATCAAGAACGCGCAGGAGGCGATGGACGGGCGTCCCGACGCGCGCATCGCGGTGTCGACGCGCGTCGCACGCGAGAATGGCTTATCGCTCGTCGAGCTCGAGGTCGCCGACAACGGGCCGG
Organism: Thiocapsa bogorovii; assembly: GCF_021228795.1. Classification (NCBI taxonomy): domain Bacteria; kingdom Pseudomonadati; phylum Pseudomonadota; class Gammaproteobacteria; order Chromatiales; family Chromatiaceae; genus Thiocapsa; species Thiocapsa bogorovii. The sequence continues at coordinate 4,377,749 of NZ_CP089309.1, read as the reverse complement.
GATTCGAGGAGCATCTCTTCGAGCGTCTGTTCGAGCCCTATGTGACCACGAAGGCCAAAGGAACCGGTCTGGGTTTGGCCATCGTGAAGAAGATCGTCGAGGAACACCGCGGTATCATCAAGGTCGAGAATACCGGTCAAGGCGCGATGATTCGGATCCGCCTGCCGATCCGGCAGGGGACCAGGTCCGTGCCCGAGGGCCGAGAACAGGATGAAAAACGATGAGTGCAACGCACGTCTTGGTGGTCGACGACGAGCCCGACATCCGGGGTCTCGTCCAAGAGATCCTGGAGGATGAAGGCTACGCCGTGGTGAGCGCGGAAAACGGCGAATCCGCCCGGCACGCGCTGCGCGAGCGCCGCCCGGATCTGATCCTGCTCGATATCTGGATGCCCGATCTGGACGGCATTACGCTGCTGCGCGAGTGGTCGGAAGAGGAGGACGGTCTGCCCTGCCCGGTCATCATGATGTCCGGGCACGGCACCGTGGAGACCGCCGTGGAGGCGACCCGGCTCGGCGCCTACGATTTTCTCGAGAAGCCGCTCTCGATGGCCAAGCTCCTGCTCACCGTGGAGCGGGCACTCGAGGCCGACAAGCTTCAGAAGGAGAACATCGGGCTCAAACGTCGCGCACCTCAGGTACACGAGCCGGTCGGGCGCAGTGCGACCCTGCAACGCCTGCGCGAGCAGGTGAAGCGAATCGCTCAACACGACACCTGGGTGTTGATTACCGGGGATGCGGGCAGCGGTCGGGAGACCTTCGCGCGCTATCTGCACTCACAGAGCGCGCGCCGCGAGCGTCCCTTCGTCGATCTGAGTGTCTCCACGCTCGCCGGGGGCAATGCCGCGCTCGAGCTCTTCGGAGCCGAGGACGGCGAGCACACCCATTACGGGAATCTGGAAAAGGCCGCGGGCGGGACACTGCTGCTCGACGAGGTCGCCGACATGGAGCTGGATGCCCAGGCCAAGCTGCTCGGCGCACTCGATACCGGAGCCTTCATCCGCGTCGGGGGAACCGAGCCGGTGCGGATCGATGTGCGGATCATCGCCGCGACCCAGCGCAATCTCGAAGAGGAGGTGCGTGCCGGGCGTTTCCGCGAGGATCTCTTCTACCATCTCAACGTCGTCCCGCTGAACATCCCTCCGCTGCGAGAACACGCCGAGGATGTCCCGGATCTGCTGAACTTCTATCTCGACTATTTCGCGACCCACGAGAAGCTGCCGTACCGCCGCTTCAGCGTGGGTGCGCAAAACTATCTGCGCAACTACTCCTGGCCGGGCAACGTGCGCGAGCTCAAGAACCTGGTGCAACGGGTCCTGATCTTGGGTGCCGGGGACGAGATCAGTCAGAAGGAGGTCGAATCCGCGCTCGGTGCACCGCCGGCATCCCAGGGACAGGCGCTCGAAGGCCTGGTCTCGTTCGATCAGCCGCTGCGCCAGGCGCGCGAGCAGTTCGAGAAGGCCTATCTGGATTACCAGCTCGAAAAACACACAGGCAACGTCAGCAAGATGGCCAAGGAGGCGGGAATGGAACGCACGCATCTCTACCGCAAGCTCCGCTCGCTGGGGATCGAGATCAAGGAGCGGCGTTGACGTGCGTCCCCCGTTGAAGTGCGTCCGGCGAGGCATGTCCAGTTGGAATCTGGAACACAGGTTGGGCGTCTCTACAGACCTTGGCACTGACGCACTTCAAGTTCTTTGTTTCCATATCTTAAACCGCGTCGCGCCGATCGTACCGAGGAGCGACGAGGCCGAAGGACGCCACGCCACAACATGAAATCCCCGGACGCGGTTTAATCAATGAAGATCATCATCCTCGGTGCCGGCCAAGTCGGGACCTCGGTGGCCGCCAATCTGGTCAGCGAGGCGAACGATATCACCGTCGTCGATCACAACCCGGACCTGCTCAGGGAGCTTCAGGATCGTTTCGATCTGCGCACCATCCTGGGCCACGGTGCGCACCCGGACGTGCTGCGTCGCGCGGGTGCGGAAGATGCCGACATGATCATCGCGGTCACCAACAGCGACGAGACCAATATGGTGGCCTGCCAGGTCGCCTACACGCTCTTTCACACCCCGACCAAGATCGCGCGGGTGCGGGCGCAGAGCTTTCTCGATCAACCCAAGCTGTTCGGGACCGATGCCCTGCCGATCGACTTTCCGATCAGTCCGGAGGCATTGGTCACCGAGTACATCCTGCGTCTGGTCGAAAACCCCGGGACCTTGCAGGTGCTCGACTTCGCGGGGGGACGCATCCGACTGGTCGCGGTCAAGGCCTACTACGGCGGACCCCTGGTCGGGCACGAGCTGCGCACCCTGCACGAGCACATGCCCAAGGTCGACGCGCGTGTCGGTGCCATCTACCGTCATGATCGGGCCATCGAGCCCCAAGGCGATACGGTCATCGAGGCCGACGACGAGATCTTCTTCGTCGCCGCCCCCGTGCACATCCGCTCGGTCATGAGCGAGCTGCGGCGTCTCGACCGTCCCTACAAGCGTCTGATCATCGCCGGCGGCGGCAATATCGGTACGCGGCTCGCGGGAGCGCTGGAGGTCAACTATCGGGTCAAGGTCATCGAGCGCGATCTGAAACGCTGCAAGCGTATTGCCGAGAATCTCGAGAAGACGATCGTGCTGCACGGCGACGCGGCGGATCGTGATCTGCTCCTGGAAGAGAATATCGAGAACACCGACGTCTTTTGCGCCGTCACCGACGACGACGAGGCGAATATCCTCTCGGCGATGCTCGCGAAGCGGCTCGGCGCACGCAAGGTCATGGCCCTGATCAACCGCCCGTCCTACGTCGAGCTGGTGCAATCCGGGGCCATCGACATCGCCATCTCGCCGCAGCAGGCGACCATCGGAAGCCTGTTGAAGCACATCCGGCGCGGCGACGTCGTCGTCGTGCATTCTCTGCGACGCGGCGCGGCGGAGGCCATCGAGGCCATCGCCCACGGCGACGAGACCTCGAGCAAGGTGATCGGACGCAGCATCGAGAACATCAGGCTCCCGCGGGGCACCAGTATCGGTGCGATCGTTCGCGGCGACGAGGTCCTGATGGCGCACCACGACACCGTGATCGCACCGGAAGACCACGTCATCCTCTTCCTTCAGGACAAGGCGCGGATCCCGGAGGTCGAGCGACTGTTCCAGGTGGGGGTCACGTTTCTCTAAGGAAATGACGATGGGTACACACATCCGTCTGCCGCGTCATCCCCTCACGACCGCCGCATGACCGACGCGCGCCGGTGGCGGCTCGATCCGTGCCGGCGACAGGATCTCCCACGACTCGCCTCGGGTTGCCGATTCGCATTGGCCGCCCGGTTCCGGGTCCGGAGAATAGGCGGTCATGAACATCCTCATCCGTATTCTTGCACTCGCGGCGATCGCGATCCTCGTCGCCTTTGCCGCCTTTCACCCATCGGACTCGACCCCGGAAGCAGAGGGTTCGGAACTGCTCGACCTTGCCGAGCAAGGCGATCTCTCCGCCTTGAACGCCCTCTTGAAGCCATCTACGACGGTCGATGTTCGCGACAGCTGCGACTGGACGCCGCTCATGAAGGCCGCACTTTACGGGCACCTCGATGTCGTCGAGCGGCTCCTCGAGGCCGGTGCCGAGATCGACGCCCGGGACAAGGGCGGTTACACGGCCATGATGCTCGCGGCCTCGAACGATCACGCATCGATCGTGGATTTACTGTTGCGCAACGGCGCCATGATCGATCATCAAGAGCAGACCGAAGGCTGGACGGCCTTGATCTGGACCGCCGGAAAAGGCCACGACGAGACGGTCGAGGTCCTACTGCGCCATGGCGCCGATCGTACCCTCAAGGACTTCGCGGGGCGCTCGGCGGCGGACCACGCACGCGAGGCCGGTCACCTGGCCCTCGTCGAGCGTCTTTCGGGACAACAAGGCTAGACTCCTGAACGCGGTCGGGTCGCCTGCGGACACATCACCGGCCTCGATGCTTGTGTCGGTGAGGAAGGGGCCATAGTTGACGAGGACGCGCCCGAACGGGCGATCCGAGCCGGAGCCCAGATGAACCGAAAAACCCGCATCGAGGACACCCTGAAGACCACCTTCGACCCCATGCATCTCGAGGTCGTCGACGAAAGCCACATGCATTCGGTGCCTGCCGGCGCCGAATCCCACTTCAAGATCCTGGTGGTCAGCGAGGCCTTCGCCGACAAGAGCCTGGTCGCGCGGCATCGTCTCCTCAATCGCGCCCTGAGCAGCGAGCTCGAAGGCGGACTCCACGCCATCGCTCTACACACCTGGACCCCGGAGGAGTGGTTCGCCAAAGGCGGCGTTGCCCCCGAATCGCCGCCCTGCCAGGGCGGCTCGAAGGCGACGCCGCACTAGTACCTCGTTCCACCTTATTTTGCATGCTCAGAGCCCCCCCAAAGGCGTCAGGGCAAGGCACAGTCCGCGGGGAATAGTGGGTGCTATTTCCAAGGGCTGTAACGCTGCCCTGGCGCCTTTGGGGGGGCTCCCGAAGGGCGAGGCGAGAAGCGTTCAGCGCCGTTGTTGCGCGAGCTTGAAAGAGGGTCACTCTTCCTTCACTCGCGCGCCTAGCCGCTGAACGCTTCTCGCCTCGCTGAGCACGCAAAATAAGGTGGAACGAGGTACTAGACCCGGCGGTTGATCGGATCTGCGAAGTATTCTCGCGTCATCCGAAAGACGATCGGGCTGAGCAAGAGCAGTGCGACCAGATTGGGAATCGCCATCAGGGCATTGAGCGTATCGGCGACCAGCCAGATGAAATCAAGCTCGAGCATCGCCCCGACCGGAATGACCGCGACCCAGACCAGCCGAAAGGGAACGATGGCGTGGATCCCCAACAGGTATTCCACACAGCGTTCGCCGTAGACGCTCCACCCCAGGATGGTCGTAAAGGCAAAGAGCGCCAGCCCGAGGGTCACGATGTAACCGCCCACCGACGGCAGGCCGGCACTGAAGGCCGCCGAGGATAGGCCCGCGCCCGTCTCTCCGCTCGTCCAGACCCCCGTGACCATAATCACCAAGCCAGTGATGGTGCAGATGATAATGGTGTCGATGAAGGTGCCGAGCATGGCGACCGTGCCCTGCTGGATGGGATCGTGGCTCTGCGCGGCCGCATGCGCGATGGGGGCGCTACCTAGACCGGCCTCGTTGGAGAAGATGCCGCGGGCCACGCCCATCTGGATGCCCAGCATCAGCGTTGCGCCCGCAAATCCGCCCGCAGCGGCCGTCGGCGAGAAGGCGTGCAACACGATCTGATAGATGGCTTGCGGAATCTGGTCGACGTTGAAGGCCAAGACCACCAAACCACCGACGACATAGGCGATCGCCATGAAGGGAACCAGCTTGCCGGCGACCTGGGCGATCCAACGAATGCCGCCGATCAGGACCAAACCGACCAGCACGGCCATCGCGATCCCCGACCAGAGCTCCGGGATCGCGAAGGTGCCGTTGAGGGCGTGCGACACCGAATTGGCCTGGACCATGTTGCCGATCCCGAATCCGGCGAGCCCCCCGAAGATCGCGAAGGCGGTGCCAAGCCAGAGCCATCGACGACCCAGTCCGTTCTTGATGTAGTACATCGGGCCACCGACGTAGTTGCCCTTTTCATCCACCTCGCGGTATTTCACCGCCAGGACGCCCTCGGCATACTTGGTGGCCATGCCGACGAGCGCCGTGCACCACATCCAGAACAGGGCACCGGGTCCACCGATCGCAATCGCCGTGGCGACACCGGCGATGTTCCCCGTCCCGATCGTCGCTGCAAGCGAGGTCATCAAGGCGTTGAAGGGCGTGATGTTGCCTTCGCCTTGAGCATGCCGCCCGGCCCACAGCATCTTGAATCCGTACCCCAACTTGAGGATCGGCATCAAGCGTAGGCCGAGCATCAGGAAGAACCCGGTTCCCAAGATGAGAACCAGCATGGGAGGGCCCCAGACAAGCCCGTTGATCGTGCCGACCCAATCCGCGATCACCTCCACGTGAAGCCTCCTCTAAAGACAGTTGCGCGCCCGCCGGGGCCGCCGGACAGTCGGCGGCGTGAGCGGGAGTCGATTCCGGAAACCGGATGCAACTATACACGTCAACCGGATGGATTCGCTCGAGAATGACGCCGGATCCGGCCGGGATGGGGCAGTCGAACGCGATCCGACAGTTGAAGGGCTTTGCCCTGCCCGCCCGATCGCCGTATCCTTAGCCGGTTAACGAGCTTGATTGCCCTGCACACGCCGATCGCCTCGGGTTTCATGGTACCCACCGAGAACCGCGCGCCTGAACGGCGACGAGCCGGCTCGGAAGACGGCGCAAGCATGACCCCCACAGTGTTGAACACGCCGAATCGGCGACCCGAGCCTCATGAAACTTCTTGTCGACTTCTTTCCTATCCTTCTCTTTTTTGTCGCCTACAAGCTTGAGGGCATCTATGTCGCGACCGGGGTCGCGATCGCCGCCTCGGCGGTTTTGGTGGGATGGTCTTGGGTGCGTCGACGGCGTGTCGAGACCATGCCGCTGGTGACACTCGGACTGCTCGTCCTGTTCGGCGGACTGACGCTCGCCCTGCGGGATCCGATCTTCGTCATGTGGAAACCGACAATCGTGAATTGGCTGTTCGCGGCTGTCTTTCTCGGCAGCCAGCTCATCGGAAAACGGCCCTTGATCGAGCGGATGATGGGCAACGCCATCGAGATCCCCGCGGCCGTTTGGCTGCGCCTAAACATAATGTGGATCACCTTCTTCATCGTGACCGGGCTCGTCAATCTCTTCGTCGTCTATGTCGGCAGCGGATTTTTCGGCGCCCGGGAGGCCTTGATCCTCGCCTCGGGCCTTCCGGATGTGGACCTTTCCGACTGTGCCGAGCGCTTCGGCGGCAACCTTCTCTCGCTCTGCAACGATGCCCAGGCACGCGAAGACGTTTGGGTCAATTTCAAGCTCTTCGGTATGATGGGGATGACAATCGTGTTCGTGATCGCTCAGGCCGTTTATCTCTCCCGACACATGAAGGACCAACCCTCGACCCTGGAGGCCGACTGACGTGCTTTACGCCATCATCGCCGTCGACAACCCGGACAGTCTCGGGGCACGTCTCGGCGCAAGACCGGCCCACCTCGCGCGCCTGGAGGCGCTGCAGAACGAAGGCCGCCTGATTCTCGCAGGGCCTCACCCCGCGATCGATAGCCCGGACCCCGGCACCGCCGGCTTTTCCGGATCCTTGATCGTGGCGGAATTCCCGAATCTGTCCGCGGCCGAGCAATGGGCGGAGGCGGATCCCTATCGGGACGCCGGTGTCTACCGAGAGGTGCAGGTCAAGCCCTTTAAACGGGTTTTTCCGGCCTGAGAACCGAGCACATCCACCGGTCGCAAAACACGGACGACACCCGGGTGGACCGCCCCACCCCCTTGCACATCCCGGCATCCCGGATCCCACTGAATCTGACACACGGAAATCATCACCATGAAGACAAGTCGCTTTACTCTCGTTCTCTGCGCCTTGATGGCCGCCGGGGCAGTCCTCGCCGAGGACGCCAAAGAGCCGGAGACCGGTGAGGACGTCATCATCGCAACGGTGAACGGCACCCCGTATGACCTGGATCTGTTTCGACTCTTTTTCCTCGAGCGTCTGCAACAGAATCAGGGAGAGAATTCCCCGGCGCTGCAAGAGCAGGCCTTCAACGAGTTCATGAGCCTGGTCGTTGCCTCGCAGGAAGCCACGCGACGCAAGCTCGAGGAGGATCCCGAGGTCGCCGTCGCCATCGATCTGCAGCGGATGAAGATCCTCTCCAACGCCGCCCTCGCCGCAATGGCCGAAGAGGTCGTGCCGACCGAAGAGGAACTGAAGAAGGCTTACGAGGACGTGAAGAAGAACGCGACCCGAACCGAATACAAGGCGCGTCACATCCTCGTGAAGGACGAGGAAGAAGCCAAGAAGGTGATCGAGGAGCTCGAGGGCGGCGCCGACTTCGGCGATCTCGCGCGCGAGCACTCGCTCGGACCGACCGGCAAGAACGGCGGCGAGCTTGACTGGTTCGACGCCAACCAGATGGTTGCCCCCTTCTCGGAGGCGGTCGCCGGGATGGAGGTCGGCAGCTTCACGAAGTCACCCGTACAAACCCAGTTCGGATGGCATGTGATCGAGCTGCAGGATTCCCGCAAGGCCGAGCCCCCGAGCTTCGAAGACGCCGAGCCGCAGCTCACGCTCTTGCTCAAGCGCCAAAAGATCTCCGAGAAGCTCGCCGAGATGCGCGACGGTGCCATGGTCGAGCTCAACGAAGAGGTCGTGAAGCTCAAGCCGACCGACGAGGCCGCGGCGGAAGAGTCCAAGTAACGCATCGACGGCCCGGCGAAGGAGTCGGGTCGTTTCTGTCCATCGATCCACAAGGCTTGCAGGGGGCGTGTAGGGGCAACTGAAAGGTGGGCGACTGAAGTCGCCCCGAGGCCCCTACATGCCCTACCGTCCCTACCGCAGCCCACGGCCCGCCGTTCACTCGGTTCCGGCCGAATGGCACTCGGATCCGGGGAAGATGTTGGTTCGCGGACATTCCGGTTGACACCGAGAGGCCGTGCCGCCTTGAGTCGCCCCACACCCTCCCAAAGCTCGGATGCGACCGAGATCACGGTTCGCCGCCGCCGACGGCATTGCATCCTAAGATTTTTGTATTAGAATTTAATTATGTTGTAAATGACGGAGAGATCCGATGATCTCCTGCACCACGTTGCGCTCGACCGTTGTCTTCTCCGCCGGCTTGCTCGTATCCGGCGTCCTGCTGCTTCTGGTCGCAGAGACCGCGGGTCTGCCCGTGCCGACCGCGCACCTCGCCCTGTTGGCGGTCCTCGGAGGCGCCGTGACGCTGGGTGTCGGCTTTGCGCTCGCAATCTTCCCCTGGTCAAGGCACCATTTCGACAACTGCGAGCACTGACGGAGACTGTTCGCGGACTCAGTGCGCACTCATGAGCCGCTCGGCCGTTCCGGGCTCCAGCGCAAACTCCTCCTCGACCATCCGATTCCAAGCCTCGCGCTTGAAGGTACTCGCGTCGGGCACCTGACGGTGAACCAGGTTGTAGTGGCAGTCGATACAGGACTTACCGTCCGTCTCCTCGCGATGGATCGCTGCGGTATCGGCGCGCTTGCCTTGGATCGCCTCCAGCGTGTGACAGCGCTTGCAGGTAGCCGAATCGCGCTTTTGAAACCATTTGCGCGCGGCGAAGGCCGCCTCCGGCAGATGCAAGGCATTGATCACCGGGTCGTCGTAGTCCGGTCCGAAGATCTGCTTGAAGAGGTCTTTCGATCCGATCGCATGATCCCAGGTCGCGGCGAAGACACCTTCGGAGACGTGACAGTCACCGCAGGACGCACGAACCCCTGATGCCGAGTTGTAGTGGACCGTTTGCCGATAGGATTCATCGGCATAGCTCATCGAGTGGCAGGTCGTGCAGAACGCATTGCTGCTGGTGTAGTGGTCGAACTCGAGCAGAAAGGTCATAAAGAGCACCCCTCCCACCCCCCCGACCACGAGCGCGATCAAGACATGACGGGTGATGAACAAAGGTGCGCGCAAGCGGCCCATCACTCAGCCTCCTGCGGGGCGAAGCCGAGGATCGCGCTCCTTTGGGTCGGGTCCTCCAGCCACTGATGCTGCCCATCGGCCCGCAGCACGGCATCGACAAGTGCGTCCGCCTGCTCGCCGGCCGCTGCGCGCGCCTCCGGGAGGAATCGCGCATAGAAGTTACGGCCGACCAGATACATCCCCTCCCACCAGGCATGGTTGGGACTCATCATGGAGGCACCGTGTCGACCGCGTGCGCCTTCGTCGTGCCATAGCTCCCAGTAGGTGAACTCGATCGGCTCGTCGAACGCGGTCGGGGTGAGCAGACCGCGTTCGTAGAGCCCGGCCATGATCGCACGGGCCGGCTCGCCGAACTTGGTGTTGTAAAGCTCGACCACGGCGTCGAACTGGCGCATGAAACCCTCAGTGAAGCCTTTCCCGTGGCACTCGACACAGACCAGGGTCATGGCTTGGCGGCGCCGCTCGGGTGTGGCGACCGCCTTGACGACCCCGACCGTACCGTCCGCACGGGCCATCTCGGTGCCGCGTCGCGGCGCGGTCTCGTCCGAGGGCAGCTCCATCTTGGCACCGTCTTCGAAGATGACGAGAAACTGGCGCTTGGACACCGGCGTATTGAGGCTCCAGACATTGCGCAGACCGACATCGTGTGTCGATGGCAGTTTCCCGGCGGCGCCCATGTGGCAGGTCACGCAGGTCGGCGCGGCCGTGTAGTCGCGCCCGGCAATCCACTCGGCGGCATCGAGATTCATCTCGTCGCGATGGGCCGCATAGACCATTCCGTGCTTAGACGCCTCGAAGATCTCCTTGTCCGGAGAGTCGGGACCGGAGTGACAGCGCACACACGCCTCGGGCTCGCGCGCCTGCGCCTTCGAGAAGCGGTGCCGACCGTGACAGGAGGAGCATGACCCCTTGGATCCGTCCGGATTGATCCTCCCGATACCCGAGTTGGGCCAGGTCGCGGGATCCAGTGTCCCGTCTCCGCGCACCTTCACCCGCGAGCCGTGACACTGATCGCAGGAGGCGGCCTGCATCGCGGAGCCGCCGACATTCCGAGCCAGCGCCGGAAGGCGGTCCTCGATGATCGAGTAGGCCTCGGCATGAACCGAGCCTTGCTGCTCGTCGAATTCCTTCGCGTGACAGCGCCCGCAATCCTTCGGCGAGACAATCGTCGCGATGATCTGACCCTCATGCTCGATGGCGTCCACGTCGGCTCGCTCGGCCTGGTGGCAATCCATGCAGTTCACGCCCGCAGCGGCATGGGCGCTGTCCTGCCACTGCTGAGCGAGACCGCTCGATGACTTGGTGTGACAACTGACGCAGGCATCGCCTGCCTCGTGTCCCCAGTGGCTCGGGTCGAGCTTCACCTTTTCGGCAGCGGCCGGAAAGGCAAGCACGAAAACCGAAAGGAAAAGCACACGTCGGAATGAATCGGAAAGTACAACAGGGGGCATCGCGACGACCTCTTGACCGACTGAAAGAGGAAAACAGGTCGGAGTATAAAGCGCAAATCCGGAGCAATCTAATTCAGTATCTGCCGATATTCCAAGACAGACAACCGGCGACATCCGCCTAGGTCCACAAGGCTATGGGCAATCCAGAAAACGATGATTTGATCAGTTTTTTCGACAGTTTCTTGATACACAGACGACGACCACACGGAATGGAAGACGCCTAGAACTTCAACAACAAGGAGAATAAGATGATGCTTATATTATTACGTAGCTCTCTCTCGCGACGCGAATGGAGTTTCATTGATCGGGCGCACTTTAATGAAGCGCGCGAATGACGAACAATCCTCGGCGGTTGGACAACCATCCGTATCGAACCGTCCGTATCACGATAAATAAGGAGGCTCATCATCATGCGACGCTTGTTCGCGGGACTCTCGATCTCACTCGGTCTTGCACTCGGCCTCGCCGGCATTGCCGGCCCGGCCGCGGCGGGCGAAGAAGCATCCGAGCCGATGCATCTCATCTCGGCAGAGGTCTGCCAGACCTGCCACGAGGAGATCTATCGACAGTGGAAAGGCTCCATGCACGCCAACAGCACCGCCCTGAAGGACCCGATCCACGGTGCCTTCTACGGAATGGAGGTCGGCGACCCGACGGCCGAAGGACAGGTGCACAAGAGGTCCGGTACCTACCCGGTCTGTCTGCAATGTCATGCCCCGAACGCGGCGCGCGACAAGACCACCAAGCTCGATGCGCACGTCGCCTACAGCGAAGGCGTGAACTGCGTCGCCTGCCATACGCTGAAGAGTTACAAAGGCATTCAGGGCGAGGACGGGAAGCTACGTCTCGGCCTGAAAGCGTACGAGGTCTCGGACCAGCTCCAAGGGCCCGCAGCCTTCCCGCGCGGCGTTCAGAAACTTACCGCGGCCGGTGACGATCTCTTCGGCGGAGCGGTCGACGATGCGGAGGATTCGCAGAAACCGAACCCGCATCTCGGCGAGCCGGTGGAGATGGACGGCATCGAGATCCCGGCGCTCGCCATGGATGCCAGTCCCGTTCTGATGAAGACCTCGGATGCCTGCATGGGCTGCCATGACCGCCGCAACAACCCCAACAACGTCGCCTTGTGTGCGACCGGCGACGAGTTCATCGCCAGCGGCAGCAAGGCCGCATGCCAATCCTGCCACATGCCGATCTCGGGCGGGCTCGTCGATCACTCCATGGGCGGCGGACATGACCACGGCATGCTGAAACGCTCGGTCGTCTTCGACGTGCAAAGCGATCTCGACGGCGACATGCTCAAGACAAAGGTCTTTTTGCAGAACTCGCAACCCCACGCCGTACCGACCGGGGCGCCCTTCCGCAACATGTACTTCAAGCTCACCGCCTACAACGATCAAGGCGAGGTGGTCTGGCAGAACGCCGAGGGCCATCCCGCCAAGGACGATCCGAAGGCGTATCTCTTCTACGCCCTCGCGGACGACAAAGGCTTGCCCGCCCCGCCGCCGACCGCCACGCAGCCCGGCGAGGACACCCGACTCAAGCCACACGAGACGCGCGAGATCGCCTACGAGATCCCCTCGGAGGGTGTCGTGCTCGTGCGCGGCGAGCTCTATTACAACCTCATGTGGCCGTCGTTGGTTGAAAAATTTAGCCAACTCCCGACCGAGTTGACGGATCCGGTCCTCGTCGCCGAGGTCGAGCAGTCCATCGTCGCACCCTAAACCACGCCCAGCGTGGTATGTGACGTATTCGGATGGGATCGGCCCCGGCAGACTCGACGATTGTTGGATCTGGCGCGGTTTAAAGTGTTGAAGAATAAAACCTTAAACCGCGCCCGCTCCAACGGCCGTGAAGTTCGCCGAGGCCGATCCCATCCAAAAACAACGTAGACCGCAAGGGGCGCGGTTTAATAGCGGAACAGCGAGAAGACCGGACGGCCGTTGAGGGGTTGGACCGGTCGGGCGTTCGCGCCGGTGGCCCGCGCGATGCGCTGGATCTGGTCGGCACTCACCTCGAGCGGCTCGCGAAAGACGAACCAGAGCACCGGCTCGGTGCATGGGGGCGTGACGAGCGAACCCGTGTAACGGTAGTAGCTTCGATCGACCGGCAGCAGGAAGAGCGGATTGATGCCGACCTGACGTTGCCGCACCCGTTCCCCGGGCTGCATCGGAAAATGCTCCAGGATACGGTCGAGAATCCGATTCTCGCGATCGCCGGCCCGCAGCGGCACGGCAACGACGGCATAGCCGCCCTGCCCGTCGCGGTGCACCATGTGGATCTCGGCCTCTGCAGTAACCCCCTGGAAAGCGTGCAGACCGGGGACATGGAAGTTGAATTCGACCAGGTCATAGGCCTGCCCCCTGACCACAAGTGCACTGCCGGGAGGCGAGATCAAACGCACTCCGTGGCCGGTGTTTTCCGCTTCGAGGAGCTGCGATCGGTAGCGAAAGAGCAAGGGCGTGTAGGTGACGCGCTGGGTCTCGACGATATCGATCGGCGATTGCAGCTCGCCCCGCGAACAAAGCTCGTATGCGCCGCCGAGATCGCCCCATTGGTCCGGGCCAGCCACCCCCGAGTACGACCACTCGGGCACCCGCGTTGTCACCGGATCGCGCGCAGCGGCATCACGGCACAGACCGGCCGCGACCAGACAGAGCGTCAAACGCACGACACGGTGCCGTCGGGCGGCATCGGGGTTGGCCAGGCACGGAAAGGTCATCGGATCACTCCTTGCGTTTTTTGATGCCGGCAATGGGTACGACCCGGGCATCCGGCGGCTCGTCGACATAGTAGGGGCGCTCCCCGCCGCGACCCTGAGCGTCCGCCAGCTCTTTCTCGCGTGCGGCGATCAGGCCCAAGCATTGACGCACGTCCTCGATGGTCGGATCGGACAAGGGGTGACGCATCCCGGGCGGCGGGGTCACGTCTCGAATGATCGCAGACAGGGTCTTGCGCATCGCGATCAGGATTTGTTGCTCTTTGCTCAATTCATGCATGGCGAGGTCCGTAAGGTCTGGAGAGACGGCGCGATCACGGAAAGCGGACAACCGCGGTCGATGCGGTTCCGACGTCCGTTTGTTGTTTGATTCAGCAACATTGGGGCGATGCCGGAAGAATCCGGCGCCGCGCAGATCAGGGGCGATCGAGCAAGGCATTCAGCATCGCCTCGTCGAGGATCGCAACACCGAGTGATTGCGCCTTCTCGAGCTTCGAGCCCGCCGCCTCTCCCGCAATCAAATAATCCGTCTTCTTCGAGACGTTGTTCGTGACTTTCGCACCGGCGTCCTTCAACCGGGCTGCGATCTCGTCGCGCGACCGGCTGAGTGTACCGGTGATCACCATCGTCTTGCCCGCGAGGGGCAGCGCGTCCGTGTCCTGCGCAGGTGCCGGCGCGTCCGGCCATTGGATCCCCGCCGCGAGCAGGCGATCGATCGCCTCGCGATTGTGCGCTTGAGCGAAGAAGCCCGCAATCTCCGCCGCCACCACAGGACCGATCCCTTCGACCAGCCGAGCGCTGTTGAAATAGAGATCTTCGAGCTCGGCGGCGCGAAGCGCCGGCAGATCATCGAAGTGTCCGGCCAACGCCTGCGCGCGCGCAGGCGTCAAACCGGGGAGCTTCAGTCCCGCGAGCCAGTCCGCAAGATCGCCCTGCGCCTCGACCTCCGGATGCTCGACCAGGAAGCGATGCAATGCGGTCGCCGTCTCCTGCCCGACCCCTTTGACCCCTCGGTCACGCACGAAATCCGACTCGCGTGCCCGCTCCAGCTCCGCGATTCCGCTGAACCGGGCGGCCAAGGCCTGCGCGGTCGTCTCGCCGACGTCCGGAATCCCGAGTGCAAAGATGAAGCGCGCGAAACTCGTGGACTTGCTGCACTCGAGGGCCTCGATCAGGTTGGCCGCGGATCGCTCGCCCATCCGGTCCAGACCGGCGAGCTGCTCCGCGGTCAGCCGATACAGATCGGCCGGCTCGCGCACCAAACCCGAATCGACAAGCTGCTCGACGAGCTTCTCGCCGAGGCCATCGATATCCATGGCACGACGCGAGGCGAAATGCCGGATCGCCTGCTTGCGCTGGGCCGGACAATAGAGGCCACCGGTACAGCGCGCCACCACCTCGCCCGGGGGTCGGAGCACGTCGGAACCGCACACCGGACAGTGGGCAGGCATCTCGACCGGCACCGCGTCGGGCGGTCGGCGTTCGACCAAGACGCTCACGACCTCGGGGATCACGTCGCCGGCACGTCGGATGACGACGGTATCGCGGACTCGAACGTCCTTACGGGTCACCTCGTCCATGTTGTGCAACGTGGCGTTGGCCACCGTGACGCCGCCCACCTGCACGGGCCGCAACCGGGCGACCGGGGTCACTGCGCCCGTGCGTCCGACCTGAAATTCGACCGACTCGACGACCGTCAGGGCCTCCTGCGCGGGGAACTTGCGCGCGATGGCCCACTTCGGATGACGGGCGGTCGCGCCCAGCCGCGCCTGATCGGCGATCCGGTCGACCTTGAAGACCACGCCGTCGATCTCGTAGGGCAGCGCATCGCGGCGTCGCCCCAACCCCTCGAAATAGGCCCGACAGCCGTCGGGCCCCTCGACCTGTCGCAGCTCCGTGGAAATGGGGATCCCCCAACCGGCTAGGCGCTGCAGCATCGCGTATTGACTCGCCTCGGAAGCGGTCGAGGTCTCGCCCCAACCGTAACAGCAGAAACTCAGAGGCCGAGTGGCGGTCACTCGGGGGTCGAGCTGGCGCAGACTCCCGGCCGCGGCATTGCGCGGATTGGCGAAGACCCGCTCGCCGCGCTGCGCTGCGGCCTTGTTGAGCCGCTCGAACCCCTCGCGTGACATATAGACCTCCCCGCGCACCTCGAGCACGGCGGGGCACGCCTCGCCGAGGAGACGCAGCGGGACACTCTTCACGGTCCGCACGTTCGCGGTGACATCCTCGCCGGTGGAGCCGTCGCCACGGGTCGCTGCCTGAACGAGCAGTCCCTCTTCGTAGCGGATGCTCATCGCCAGCCCGTCGAGCTTGGGCTCGGCGGTGTAGAGGACGGGCTCCGTTCCCGGCAGGGCCGCAACGACCCGGCGGTCGAACTCGGCCAGCTCATCGTCGCTCATGGCGTTGGCAAGCGAGATCATCGGCAAACGATGCCGCACCTGAGCGAAGGCGGAGAGCGGTGCAGCGCCGACGCGTTGTGTCGGCGAATCCGGTGTCCTCAGCTCCGGATAGCGGGTCTCCAGGGCTTGAAGCTCGGCGAACAGACGATCGTACTCGGCGTCCGGGATCTCCGGATCGTCGAGGACATAGTAGCGGTCATTATGGCGAGCGATCTCCGTGCGCAGCCAGGCGGCACGCTCGCGGTCGGCATCCGAGCCGGTCAACGCTCCGACGTTCTCGACCATCGGCGCTCGTTCTCGAGCACGGCCCGGCGCAGATCTTCTTCCTTAGCGACCGTCAGCGGGCGACGCGTCTCGTCGAGGACGTCGCCATCGAGCTCGCTGGCGAGCTTTCGCGCCGTGGCGATCATCTCTTCGAGGACCGTGATGTCCTCCGGACGCCCGTCGAGCTGGGCGAACAGCATCAAACCGGGCGTCGAGAACTCGTCCATAGCGTCGAACGGAAAGATCCCCGGCTTCACCATGTTGGCCATGCTGAAATAGATGCGGGTATCGTCGTCGAACTCGTCGAGACAGTGAAAGATATCCATCCGGCCGGGACGAAGACCGCAAGCCTCCGCGGCGTCCATCAATTCAGGTCCGAAGAAGGGCTCGCGGCGCGCGCCGACACTGAGCTGGATCAATAGGGGCTCGATCTCGCCGGCAACCTCGGACTCGAGATCGTCCTCAGAGTCGGACTCCGACGCCCACGCCGACGAGCTCCCGGACTCCCGCGCGGCACGAGGCGATTCCGCCACGGCGGAGTCGTCTCTGCGCACGGGCGAGGACGCGCGACCGAGGCCGAGATCAGGCTCGCGCTTGCCGGACGACAGACCGTAAGGCGCATCGGCCTCCTCGTAGTCGTCGTCCTCGTCCGTGTCGTCGTCGGCCCGGCGGCTGCGCTCCCACAGGAAGAGGGCGAGGATGAGCAAGGCACCCACGGCAATCAGTATGAGACGGATGGTATTGGCGTCCATTCAAGCGTTCGTGTCGGTCTGACGTTCAGGACTGGGTGGAGTATATCAACGCGCGAGCGACCTGTATCCCCGATCGGGCGGGTGAATACCGAGCGCGCGTGACTTTTCCCCGAATCAGGGTGCGTCCCGCACGGGTCGGACGATAAACGCCGAGCACTCAGGATACCGCCGCAAGTCGCACCGCCTCGTCGACGTCCACCGAGACGAGCCGCGAGACACCGGGCTCGTGCATGGTCACTCCGAGCAGATGATCGGCAATCTCCATCGTGACCTTGTTGTGGCTGATGAAGACGAACTGGACCCGATCGGACATGGAGCGCACCAGCTCGCAGAAGCGCCCGACGTTGGCGTCGTCGAGCGGCGCGTCGACCTCGTCGAGCATACAGAAGGGCGCCGGATTGAGCTCGAAGATGGCGAAAACCAAGGCCACCGCCGTCAGCGCCTTCTCCCCGCCCGAGAGCAGATGGATGCTCGAATTGCGTTTGCCCGGGGGGCGTGCCATGACGCTGACGCCGGTCTCGAGCAGATCCTCGTCGGTGAGATCCAAGCTCGCGTGACCGCCGCCGAAGAGCCGCGGAAACAGGAGCTGAAACCCCTGATTGACCTGATCGTAGGTCTCGCGGAAACGGCTGCGTGTCTCGCGATCGATCTTGCGGATCGCCTGTTCCAGCGTCTCGAGCGAGCGGCTGATATCCTCGTGCTGTGCGTCCAGATAGACTTTGCGCTCCGCCTGCTGACGGAATTCGTCCACCGCCGCGAGGTTCACCGGCCCAAGCCGCTGGAGACGCGCCGCGGTCTTGGAAAGCGCCTCCTGCCACTGAGATTCGTTCGCCGCGGGATCCATCTCGGCGAGCACCTCGGCCGGTGTGGGCTCGGCACCGTCCACCTCGGCGATCTGCTCGGCGAGGGTCTGGCGACGGACCAAGCGCTCCTGGTGCTCCAAACGCTGCCGATCGAGCTCGCCGCGACCGACGCGGCCCTCCTGCTCCGAGCGCTGACGCGCCTGCTCGAGCTCGCGCACCTCGGCATCCAAGGCCTCGAGTCGGTTGCGTGCCTCGGCCAACGCCTCCTCGACCTCCACCCGGAGCACCAGCTGCTCGTCGAGCCGCACCCGCTGCTCGGCCAATGGCTCGACACTCTCCTCGAGCGCATCCAACAGCTCGGCGCGGCGCTCGTGGAGCACCGCGCGGCGCTCCTGTAGGCGCGCCAGGCTCTGCTGCGTGGCCGCGCGGGCGGCGCGGTTCGATTCGACGCTGACCCGCAGCCCCTGCGTTCGCTCCCGGCAGCGACGCTCCTCCTCCCGCACCGCGGCAAGCCCGGCACGCAGCGTCTCGCGCTCGACCTGCATTGCGTCGCGTCGCTCCGCCAAGCTCTCCACCAAGGAGAGGTGCTCGTGCAGACGCTCGCGCGCCGCTTCCATCTCCTCCAAGGCATCGGCCATCTGCTCCTGGAGCTCGTCGCGCTCGGCGGCCAATGCCTGAAGCCGATCCTCTCGATGCTCGCGCTTGGCGCGCAGGCTCGCGAGCTCGGCCTTGAGCAGCGACAGCTCGCGACCGAGCGCCGTCAGCTGCCGTCCCGCATCGGCCCGTGCCTCTTGAGCCACCGTTCGGGCGGCGCGCGCATCCTCCTGCTCGGTGCAGAGCGCGGACTCCTTGGCCTGAAGCTCGGCGATCTCACCGCCGAGCGCCTTGATTGCCTCCGCCCGCGCGATGACGCCCGCTTGCGCCTTAACCGGCGGCGTGCTTAGCCAGTCGCGACCGACCCGCGCACCCTCGGGCGTCACCCATTGCTCGGCCGGTCCCAAGGCGTCGCGCATGGCGACGGCGTCGGCGAGCCGGTCGACGGTCCTGACCCGACCGAGCAGCCCGTCGAGCGCCCAGGGTGCGCGAACATGCGCAAGGAGCGCCCGAGCCGCCGGTGCGCCGTCAGAGTCCCCCGGAGCCTCGACTTGCCCCTCGGCATCCAGGCGGGTTTCCAAAAGGACCACGCCAGGGGGCGGATCTCCGCCGCCCGACAGTGCATGATCGAGATTCGGAATGCCGATTGCGCGAATCGCATCCCCGAGCAAGACCTCGACCGCACGCTGCCAATCCGCGTCGACGTCGAGCCCATCGATCAGACGCACCGCGTCGGCGAGTCCCGCAGCGGCAATCCAGTCGGCAGACCGGCCGTCGGCATCGGTGTCGGCCAGGGCCTCGTCCTGGAGCGCGCCGAGCGAGGCCAACCGGCCCCGGGACTCCTGCAACAGGGTGCGGACCGCATCAATCTCCGAGGCAAGCGTACCGATCGCCTCGTCGCGCTCGGCCAGGCCGGCGCCCAGGGACTCTTGACGCCCCTCCATGTCCGCAAGCTCGGTCTCCAATCGGGTTTCTCGCGCGACGAGCTGCAGGAACCGATCCTCCAGCTCCAGGCCCTGCAGACGCGCGAGATCTTCGTCCAAACGCCGCAATCGGTCGCGGTCGCGATCGCTGCGTTGCTCCAACGCGTTGATCCGCGCACGTTCGGCCTGCGCCTGCTCCGAAGGCCCGGCGGCCTCCCGACTGAAGTCGTCCCAGAGACGCTCCCAGTGCTTGAGCTTATCCTCGGCCAGCGTCACCTGCTCGAGCACCCCGGACAAGGCTTGATCGGCGTCTGTCAGCTCGGGCTCGTCGCGGGCGAGGTTGCGATCGATCTCGGCAAGCCGTCCCTGGTCGCGCTCCAAGTGGTCCTCGGCCTCGCCGATCTCCTGATCGAGCCGCACCAGCTCGCCCTCGCGCCGACCGCGGGCCTCGCTGGCAAACTGAATCGCCTGCTCGGCCCGCGCGATCTCGGAGCCGACCGCGTAAAACCGCCCCTGCACCCCGTTGAAGGTCTCAGAGGCACTTTGATAGTCGGCGCGCCGTGCCTCGATATCCGCCTCGATCCGTCGCTGCTGTGCGAGCCCCGCTTCGGTCCGGGTCTCGGTCTCGGCCAGTCGCTGCTCGCGGGTGCGGATCTCCGCGTCGAGTGCCTGCCAACGCAGCGCCTTGAGCTCCAGGTCCAGACGCCGCTCCTCGGCCTTGAGCTGGGTATAGCGCTCGGCGGAGGCGGCTTGGCGTTCCAAATGCTGGATCTGTTTGTTGACCTCGTCACGCAGATCGTCGAGCCGATCGAGATTCTCGCGGGTCTGGCGCATGCGGCTCTCGGTCTCGCGGCGGCGCTCCTTATATTTCGAGATCCCCGCGGCCTCCTCCAGAAAGAGCCGCAGATCCTCGGGACGCGCCTCGATGATGCGCGAGATCATGCCCTGCTCGATGATAGCGTAGGAGCGCGGACCGAGACCCGTCCCGAGGAAGAGATCCTGGATGTCGCGCCGACGGCAGCGTGTCCCGTTCAGGAAATAGGCCGACTGACCGTCGCGCGAGACCTGTCGCTTGACCGAGATCTGATTGAAGGCGGCATAGGCACCGCCCGCGCCGCCGTCGGCATTGTCGAACACCAGCTCGATGCTCGCCGTTCCAACCGGCTTGCGCCCGGTGCTGCCGTTGAAGATCACGTCCGCCATGGACTCGCCGCGCAGCATCTTCGCCGAGCTCTCGCCCATGACCCAACGCACCGCGTCGATGACGTTGGACTTGCCGCAGCCGTTGGGTCCGACGACACCGACCAGGTTGCCCGGAAAGAGGACCGTCGTGGGATCCACGAAGGATTTGAAGCCGGCAAGTCGGATCTTTTCGAGACGCATCCAAGAACCATACCGGAAGGAGAATCGAGGGCACAAGCGGGCCGAGCGTCTCGCATGGCACGGAGCTTTCGGGCTGGTAGACTAGAGGATCTCGATGCGGCGATGCGCGCGGGTGCGGAGCACGACGGGCGTCATGGCGAGCGCATCCTGCCGGCTTTAACCGCGCATCACCGAGATCGAAGATGTGTCCAAAGCCAAAAGCGAAGTGAAAATGACGCATTTTGCTCGGGACGCGGTTTAAAATGATTTATTTCTTAATATCTTAAGCCGCGCAAGCTCCAGCGGTCATCAAGTCTGCAGGGGCCGACCCCATCCAAAAACATCACATACCGCGCTGGGCGCGGCTTAATCCCCGGTGACCGACATCATGACACCTCCCCGACAGCTTCCCTCGGTCTTCACGCCCCGGCCTCGCTTTACCCGGGACACCCTTTCTTGGATTCCTCTCCTGTGGCTCGCGATGCCCTTATCCGCCGCGGAGAACGCCTTCGTGAACGACGCCGAGCCCCCCGTGCCGTCGAGCGTTCAAGAAGGTACGCCCTGGAAGGAAGCGGACACCCCGCTCCCGCCTTGGCCGCAGGATGCCGATCTGGTCGAGCTGGTCCCGGACGGTCCGGATGCCGCCTTGCGGTATTTCATCGACACCCGCAATCTGCAGGTCGGCGCGGACGATGTGGTGCGCTACACGCTCGTGGCGGAGGGTCGCAGCGGGACCCGCAACCTCTCCGTGGAGGGCATCCGCTGCACGCCGAAGGGCGCCTACAAGACCTATGCCTACGGTGCCGGCGAACGGTTCGTTCCGATCGCATCGGAGGAGTGGCTTCCGATCCCTGCGCATGGCGGGGAGCGCTGGCGTCAAGACCTCTGGCGATTTCACTTCTGCATCCCGCAGGCCTTCGCACCGCGCCCGAAGATCGACATGGTCCGTTCTCTCAAAGGCCGGATTTCACCACGCCAAAACATGGGTTTCCTGCCGGACTGACCACGCCGAGCACATCGATCGCTCGACTGGAAACTCAGGCGTGCAGCCCGCATGATTCGGCGGGCGGCAAGGCTTCGTCTGTTCCGGCCCGCCGGTGGTCCCGGCAGATTCTTTCTGCAGACTGCCGAGCCGCACCCTGAGACCCATTCGATCCGCGAACCCGATCAGGCCACACCCATGACGAACCCATTGCTCGAGACCACCGGCCTCCCGGCCTTCTCCCGGATCCGTCCCGAACACGTCGAGCCCGCCATCGACGTCTGTCTCGCCGACTGCCGCGCCGAGATCGAGCGCCTGACACGCGAGGTCGCGGTGCCGACCTGGGAGAGCTTCGTCGAGCCGCTGGACGAGATCGACGACCGCTTGAGCCGCGCCTGGTCGCCGGTCGGACATCTCAACGGCGTGCTCAACAGCGACGCGCTGCGCGCCGCCTACAACGCCTGCCTGCCGAAGCTCAGCGATTACGGGACCGAGGTCGGGCAGAACGAGGATCTCTTCCGCGGCTATCAGTCGGTCGCCGCGCAGGAGCACCTGAACCCGGCACAGCGCAAGCTCCTGGAGAACGCGCTGCGCGACTTCCACCTCTCGGGCGTCGATCTCCCGGCCGAGAAGAAGGCCCGCTACAGAGCGATCAGTCAGGAGCTCTCGCAGCTCACCACCAAGTATTCGGAGAACGTGCTCGACGCCACCAACGCCTGGAGCACGCTGATCAAGGACGAGACGCAGCTCGCGGGCCTGCCCGAATCCGCCCTCGGGTTGGCCCGGCAGAACGCAGAACAACGTGGCCAGACCGGCTGGCTCTTCACGCTCGACCTGCCCTCCTACATGCCGGTCATGACCTATGCGGACAATCGCGAGCTGCGCTTCGAGCTCTACCAGGCGTACGGGACACGCGCCTCCGATCAGGGGCCGCACGCCGGGCAGTGGGACAACGGCGAGATCATGGAGCGCATCCTCGCGCTCCGTCACGAGCTGGCCCAGCTGCTCGGTTTCGCAAACTACGCCGAGCGCTCGCTTGCGACCAAGATGGCCCGCTCCCCGGACGACGTGCTGGCTTTTCTGAACGACTTGGCCGACCGCTCGGTCGCTCAGGCGCGCAAAGAGCTTGCCGAGCTCGAGGCGTTCGCCCGAGAGCAGCACGGGGTCGAGACACTGGAGCCGTGGGACGTCGGCTACTATGCCGAGAAGCTGCGCCTGCACCGCTATCGGATCAGTCAGGAAGAGCTGCGGCCCTACTTCCCGATCTCGCGTGTACTCTCAGGCCTCTTCGGCGTCGTCGAGCGTCTCTTCGGGGTCAAGATCCAGGAGGCCGAGTCCTTCGACACCTATCACCCGGACGTGCGCTTCTTCGAGATCCGCGACGGTGTATCCGGGGCGCTGCGCGGCCAGTTCTATCTCGACCCCTTCGCGCGCCAGAACAAGCGCGGCGGGGCCTGGATGGACGTCTGCACCAACAGGATGCACACCAGTCGCTGCGACCAACTCCCGGTCGCCTACCTGGTCTGCAACTTCACCCCGCCGGTCGGCGACAAACCCTCGCTGCTGACCCACAACGAGGTCGAGACGCTCTTCCACGAGTTCGGCCACGGCCTGCATCACATGATGACGAAGGTCGACTATCCGGGTGTGGCGGGGATCAACGGCGTGCCTTGGGATGCCGTCGAGCTGCCCAGCCAGTTCATGGAGAACTGGTGCTGGGAACGCGAATCCCTGGACCTCTTTGCCGCCCACTGGGAGACGGGCGAGTCCATCCCTGCGGACCTCTACGAGCGCATGACCGCGGCGAAGAATTTCCAGTCGGCCATGCAGATGGTGCGGCAACTGGAGTTCGCGCTGTTTGATTTCCGCCTGCATCTGGAATACGACCCCGCACGCGGCGGACGCGTCTACGAGATCATCGAGGAGGTCCGCGACCGGGTGGCCGTGATCCGTCCACCGGCCTTCAACCGTTTCGCCCACGCCTTCTCCCACATCTTTGCAGGCGGCTACGCGGCCGGCTATTACAGCTACAAATGGGCCGAGGTCCTGTCGGCGGATGCCTTCTCGCTGTTCGAGGAAAAGGGTGTCTTCGACGCTGACACCGGCCGGTCCTTCCGCGAAAACATCCTCGAGAAGGGCGGGTCGGAGGACGCGATGATCCTTTATGTGCGGTTCCGGGGGCGTGAGCCGAATACGGACGCGCTGTTGCGGCATTCCGGCATCGCGGCTTAAACCGCGTTCGGCGGACGAACGCGGATGTCGGAGGGCGGCATTTATGACGAGGCCACCATTGCCGATCGGCGCGGCGCGGTTTAAGAGATTGAGAGCATGAGTTTGCAGACGACCCCGCGGGCCGGCTGGCCAGGCGGCCGGTAGCCCGTCGGGTGGACGAGCGAGAGCGAAGTCCACCGAACCTCGCGCCGGCGTTGGTGGACTGCGCTGCGCTTGTACCCTACAGGCCTTGTCCACCCGACCGATCCGATGAGCGGCGTGACCGGGTTTACGGCACAGGAAGTCACGCGGCAACACGACCCATTCGGAAAACGAGGTTAACCCAATGAAAAAAATAATTTTTTTATCCCGGATACGGGATAAAAAATGAAGTATCGAGATTTGCGGGATTTTATCGAACAGCTTGAGCAGCGCGGCGAGCTGAAACGCATCCGGGTGGAGGTCGATCCCTATCTCGAGGTGACCGAGATCTGTGATCGGACGCTTCGCGCCGGCGGGCCAGCCCTACTGTTCGAGCGACCGAAGGGGTCGAAGATGCCCTTGCTGGGCAACCTGTTCGGGACGACCCGACGGGTCGCGCTCGGCATGGGTGAAGAATCGGTCGAGGCACTGCGCGAGGTCGGCAAGCTGCTCGCCTTTCTCAAGGAGCCCGATCCACCGAAGGGGATGAAGGAGGCGTGGCAGTCGTTGCCGATCTTCAAAAAGGTGCTGGACATGGCCCCGAAGGTACAGCGCAACGCCCCCTGCCAGGAGATCGAATTCAACGGGGATCAAGTCGATCTGGCGCGCCTGCCGATACAGCATTGCTGGCCGGGCGATGCCGCGCGGCTGATCACCTGGGGCCTGGTCATCACCAAGGGGCCGGAGAAGGCACGCCACAACCTCGGCATCTATCGGATGCAGGTGCTCGGGCGCAACCGGGTCATCATGCGCTGGCTCGCCCACCGTGGCGGTGCCCTCGATTTCCGCGACTGGAAACGCGCCCATCCCGGCAAGCCCTTCCCGGTGACGGTCGCGCTCGGCGCCGACCCGGCGACCATCCTCGGCGCGGTCACGCCGGTCCCGGACACCCTGTCCGAATATGCCTTTGCCGGATTGTTGCGCGGCAGCCGCACCGAGCTGGCGGTCTGCAAAGGATCCGATCTCCAAGTCCCGGCCAGCGCCGAGATCGTGCTCGAAGGCCACATCCACCCGGACGACATGGCACCGGAAGGGCCCTTCGGAGACCACACGGGTTACTACAACGAGGTCGGCGAGTTTCCGGTCTTCACCATCGAGCGCATCACCCAGCGCCGAGAACCGATCTATCACAGCACCTATACGGGGCGACCGCCCGACGAGCCGGCGATCCTGGGGGTGGCTCTGAACGAGGTCTTCGTACCCATCCTGCAGAAACAGTTTCCCGAGATCCAGGACTTCTATCTGCCCCCCGAGGGCTGCTCGTATCGCCTGGCGGTCGTCAGCATCAAGAAGCAATATCCGGGACACGCCAAGCGGGTCATGATGGGTGTCTGGTCCTTTCTGCGCCAGTTCATGTACACCAAGTTCGTGATCGTCGTGGACGATGACGTCTGTACGCGCGACTGGACAGATGTGATCTGGGCGATGACAACCCGCATGGATCCGGCGCGCGACACGGTGATGATCGAGAACACGCCGATCGACTATCTCGACTTCGCGTCTCCGGTTTCGGGGCTGGGGTCGAAGATCGGATTCGATGCCACGAACAAGTGGCCGGGAGAGACGACGCGCGAGTGGGGTAGCCCCATCTTAATGGACGAGGCGGTGCGAGAACGGGTGGACGCGATCTGGGAAAGTCTCGGAATCACAGGGCCCGGGGTCGCAACGACCAACCAAGAAGCGGGTAAGGGACGGCACGTGTAGGCATCGACGCCGGCGGCGCAGCGCGCCCCGACGGCGATAGGTTTACAGCAGAACAGTCAAGCGACGGGCTCAGTAGCGACCCCCGCCTCCGCGTGGACGTTCGGCACGCGGACGTGCCTCGTTGACGGTGAGCTTGCGCCCTTTGAAGTCGGTTTCGTTCAGCGCCTTGATGGCCGCGTCTGCCTCCGAGTTGTTGGGCATATCAACAAACCCGAAGCCTTTGGACTGACCGGAAAACTTATCCTTGATCACCTCCGCGGCCGCGAGCTCGCCGAACTGTCCGAAGACGTCCCGAAGGTCGTCGTCGGTCACGCTATAGGTCAGGTTTCCTACGTAGATCCTCATCGCTGTCTCTCATGCTGGTGTGCGTTGGTCGAGCCAAGACTGCCGAGTTGCCAACACACAAGCCGACTCGACAGCGGGTAACGCAAACCCGAACCCGCGCGGATATCCACGGCACGGGAGAGGGGATCTATGCAGTGAGCCCGGATCCGGCACGGCAGCTCGTCGAGCACCCGAGCCGCGCCCGAGGAGACGACACCGCAACCGTCGTGCGTGGGGCCGAGCTCCTACGCCTGATACCTGCTCCATGTCGTGCGCCGAAATCCCGTACGCGCTGCGATTGATTCCTGATGAAAGCTAGTGGATCGTGTGCGAAGCGTCAACTCCGTTTGCTTGACGAAATCGTGACGATTCGTTGCGCGGGAACCCGATGCCCGGGGATGACCGACCAGGAAAGCAGGCCTGACCCATCATCGCGACAAACCCCGGAACAGCAAGCCGATTGCTGCGGATCCGCCCCGATCCAGGCGCCGAACCCAGCGCGGATCCCTCGATACCCCCGATCGCCCCTCGGGGTCGCCCGCACCGGGGTGTTCAACCGTCCGGTTCGCAGCCGGCTGCACACGCAGGGTGAGGCCGAGGGAACGCCGACCGAACCGACGAACGGCTCGGTCGATCGGGTCTCCGGATCAATTGTTGCTGAAACTTCCGCGCTGATGCTCGTCGACCAGCACTCCCCCCAAGGCGCCTACGCCGGCACCGATGAGCGCGCCGCGACCGGCGTTGCCGCTGAAGGATCCGATGGCTGCTCCGGTGGCTGCGCCCATACCGGTCCCCGTCGCGACACGGGAGGTGGTTGTGCTGCCGCATCCGACGAGCAGGACAGCACAGGCAAACGCGGCCGTAACTGTGGTGATTTTCATCTTTGGAATCTCCGAGACTGCAGGACATCGAGCCGACGCTCGATCGATTGAAGACCTACTTCTTACCCTTACAAGGATACTTGGCTGCAAGCGCGCGGACCACGCCCTTCACGGGCTGCTCGCCCATCAACTCGGCGTTCCCGGAATTGGCCTTCGCCCAAGCAACGAACGCCTCGCGGGCATCTCCGATCGTGGCGCCTTGGGGATAACAGATCAAGCGCTTCAATCCGTTGCGGGCCGTGACGCCGTCGTGATATTGGACGGTCGCCTCGAGGAAGGCACGGCAGGCTAGAGATGCACTCGTATACCCGTCGGCATCCGCTGCAACCGAGCAGATCTGATAAAGGTCCTCGGTCGAGTCGTAATTGAAGTCCGCCTCCTCCAACGCGCTGGCGGGGGATGCGAAGACTGCGGTTGCGAGCAGGGCGGCGAGCATTGCGGGCACTTGTCGATTTGAACGCGTCATCGATGGCTCCTTATGGATTGTCGGGTCGGATCGTGCCGGGGCTCGAGATCGAACCGAGCACCGGAGAGTCGAGCGGGCGGCACGAACGAAGATCATCCGAGCGACTCGCCCGACCGGGATGCACCGCCGCCACGGCGGCGTGCGATGCAGGGCCGAATCATAGCCGCCAAAAGCGTTCGAGGATACGCACACGCCGAACGCTCAGAAGAGCCCGCGCAGCCCCTCGGCCAGCGACGGGTAGCGCAGGACCAGACCCAATTCTTCGCGGAGTCGATCGTTGCGCAGACGACGTGACTCGCTTAAATAGGAGAGCATGCCCTCGGAGAGGCGGTCGGCGGCCTCCTCGAGGCTGATCAAGGGCGGGTTCGGCAGCCCGGCCGCGGAAGCCACGTCGAGAAAGTAGTCCGTCATGGTGCTCGGGTGGCCGTCGCAGGCGTTGTAGAGCGCACCCGACGGCGCCCGCTCCATCGCCGCGATACAGGCCGTGACCAGGTCGTCGACATGGATCCGGTTGGTGTAGGGCGCATCCTGCGGCCTCACCATGGGTGTCCCCGCCCGGATCCGCTCGAGAGGCAATCGGTCGGGGCCGTAGATCCCGGCCACGCGCAGGATGACCAGATCCCGGCCGCTCGCCGCGCTCCAGCTACGCAGCGTCTCCTCTGCGTCCAGGCGCCGTTGCGAACGCGCGGCAACAGGTGCGACCGGATGCGTCTCGTCGATCCAGGCACCCGCGCAGTCGCCGTAGACGCCCGTCGTGCTGATATAGACGACACGACGCGGATTCCCGTAGCGCTCGAAGACCTCGACGAGATGCCGGGTATGGGGATCTTGAACCCCGCTCCCCGGCGGCGGCGCGAAATGAAAGACTCGCGCCTCGGCAAGACCGAGATCGCCGAGATCCTCGGCCGCGAGATCGCAGCGTATGCCCTTGATGCCGAGCTGCTCCAACCGAGCAACCCCGGCGTCGGATCGCACGATGCCGGTGACGGCCTCACCCTGCTCCCGATATTGGCGCGCGAGCCGGGTGCCCACATATCCGCACCCGACGACGATCTGCTTATTCATCATCCGACCTGCCTCCTCATTGCGAAAGCGGCGTGAAATCCCCGAAGATCTTTGGATCGCGTCCGAGGTGCAGATCCGCGTTGAACCTGACACGCCGGAATCGAAAACACCCGATACGCCGGGGTAGACGCGACTCAACCCATTGAAAAAATTATTATTAAACCGCGTCTCCACTGCGGCCGCAGTTGTAGATGAGGCCCAGCAAACCCAAAACCATCGCCTAATCACTCCGGACGCGGTTTAATCAGCACATGAGATTCAAGATTCGAACCCTCCCCGCGGAACATCGCTTCGATGTCGAGCCGGGCGAAACCATCCTCGCTGCCGCACTGCGCCAAGGCGTCGGACTGCCCTACGGGTGTCGCGACGGCAAGTGCGGATCCTGCGCGGTCCACCTGCTCGAGGGCCGGGTCGACTACCCGAGCGGGCAGACCGAAGCGCTCGAAGGCCAACCGGCGGACAGCTGCCTGACCTGCCAGGCCGTGCCTGCTTCCGACCTGCTGTTGCGCGTGCGCGAGGTCCCCTCGGTCGCGCACATCGAAGTCCGCACCCTGCCCTGTCGGGTCGCGCGCAAGGAGCGTCTCAATCACGACGTCATGCGCCTCTTCCTGAAGCTGCCGGAGAACCAACGGCTGCAATTCCTCGCCGGCCAGTATCTGGACTTCATTCTCCGCGACGGCCGCCGGCGGGCCTTCTCCATCGCCAATGCGCCTCACGACGACGCGGAGATCGAGCTGCATGTTCGTCATGTTCCGGGCGGCGAGTTCACCGCCTACGTCTTCGACAGCATGCCCGAGAAGAGCATCCTCCGCATCCAGGGGCCGATGGGGACCTTCGTCCTTCGCGAGGACTCGGATCGCCCGATCATTATGATGGGCGGAGGCACCGGGTTCGCGCCGCTGAAAGGGATGATCGAACATGCGATCCATATCGGGCTCGACCGCCCGATCGATCTCTATTGGGGCGTGCGTGCGCAACGCGACCTCTACCTGACCGATCTGCCGGCAACCTGGGCGAAGCAACTGCCCTCCTTCCGCTTCGTACCCGTACTCTCGGAGCCGGATCCGGATTGGCAGGGACGCACCGGATTCGTTCACATGGCTGTCTTAGAGGATCACCCGGATCCGAGCGGGTTCGATCTCTACATGAGCGGACCGCCCGTGATGGTCGAGGCCGGGCGCGTCGCGTTCGAGGCCGCGGGGCTCGACCGAGATCGCATGTTTTCGGACGCCTTCGAGTACGCCACGGACACCAAGGCAACCAAGTCGAAGGACGCCGGGGCGAACTGAGCTTGTCCTGCCGCCCGGAGCGGGGCACACTCCCGCGCCCGATGGACCTTTTCGCGATCTCGGAGCTACTGCTTATGCGCGCTATCCGGCTTGCCGTCGCATTCGGCCTTGCCGCCCTGCTGACGGTCGGCTGCACGTCCGGGCCCTTGAGCACGACCTGGATCGCGCCCGACACACCCCCGACCCCGTATCGCGACCTGATCGTCTTCGGCATCTCCACCAACCCGGTCGTACGCCGCGCCTACGAGGACAATTTCGTCGAGGTGCTCAAAGGCACCGGCGTCCAGGCGCGGGCCGCGCATACCCTGCTCTCCGATCGAGACGTCGGACGCTCGCGGGCGGTGCAGGAGGCGGTCGGACGATCCGGAGCCGACGGGGTCATCGTCACCTACCTCGCCGGCGAGAACCCGGATGCCGCCCCGAGCGGTGGACGCACCCATGTGGTGCCGAGCCTTTACGGCCGCCTCTACCCGTATTATGGTCACATCCTGAGCGAGGTCACTGCGCCGGGGTACTACGCCAAATATCCCGCGCTTCGACTGGAGACCAATCTCTACGACGCGGGACGCGCGACATTGGTCTGGTCCGGTCGCTCGGACACCTTGGATCCGAGCTCGGAGCAGACCATGATCAGCGAGGTGATCGCAGCGATGATCGGAAAACTCAAGGCCGACGGTTTTCTGCCGACGTCCTAGGGGTTCTCCGTCCGCACCGTCCCGGCGCTCCCGTGGTTACGGGCATGCGACAGCCGGGACTAGCACCACGACGGACCTGGCCGATGCCGAACGCGTCGGTTGCACCAACGGATTGCCGCTTGCGCCGAGGGCTCGGAGGCCTGGCTGTTTTGTACGACACAACGTCACCGATAGCCGTCGCGCCGCACGCTCTCGCCGTCTGGATGCTGGTCATGATCCTGGCCGCCGGCGAAGCCCTCTGCAAGCAACCGGAGCCCGGTTCCGAGGACGTCCCGCTCGGCGACCTGCTGAGTCTCCTCGACCAAGAAACCGAGCTGGCGACCCGCAGCGGAATGAACGCGGACTTCGTCCCGGGAATGGCGACGATCCTGTCGGGATCCGACATGCTCGCACGCGGAGCGCGCAACGTCTGGGAGGCGCTCTCGCTGGTCCCCGGCATCAGCCAAGGGCTCGAGATGACGGGCGAGCGCCAGATTTTGAGCCGCGGGGTGGGTTTCGGCTATGCCTCGGGGAACATCAAGTTCCTGCTCGACGGTGTGTCGATGAACGCGACCCTGCTCGCCACCGCGGACCCGGTCCTGAACATCCCCATCGAGCAGATCGAACGCATCGAGGTCATCCGCGGCCCCGGCTCCTCGGTGCATGGCGAGTATGCCTTCGCCGGCGTGGTCAACGTCGTCACCCGGCACGACGACCGCACCATATTCGCCCGGGCCGACGAGCGCGCCGATGCCGGCGGGGGCGGGATCTGGCACTGGCGCGACCCGGAGCGGGATCTGAGCGCCTCGATCAACTTGGCTGGACTTGCCGGCAACGGCGGCGTACTCGTCTCCGAGGATGCTCTCTTCGCGATCGGACAGGCCGAGCTCTCCAACGCACCCGGGCCGTCGAACGAAGCAAGCCGCTATCTCGGGGCCTTCGCCGATCTGCGCTGGCGCAAGACCTTCCTCGCGATCAAGATCCTGGACGACGACTATGGTGACCATTTCGGCATCAATCACTTCCTGCCGCCATCGGAGGACCGACTCACCTCCGCGCAGCGCTATGTCTCGGCTCAGATCGGCCAAGACCTGGTGCTGTCGGAATCGCTGGAGGCGCGCATCCGGCTCGAGTCGCTGCAATACGAGCGCGCACGCGATCAGCTCTATGTCTTCCCGCCGAGTTATTTCGACCCGCAGCCGGTCTACATGGATCAGGATTACCGGGAAACACGCTACCTCGGGGCCGCGGATCTGCACTGGCGCGGTTGGGACCGGCATTTGATCCTGCTGGGATTCGAGGCGAGTCAAGTGCGGGTCAACCGCGCGAGCTGGAACTGGTTCAACCTGCCGTTCGAGGTTCCGCAGAGCTGGTTGGATACCGGACTCGACCGAGACATTCTCAGCCTCATCCTTCAGGACGAGATCCGAGCAAGCGAGCAGGTCACGGTGACGGCTGCCCTGCGTCTGGACGACTACAGCGACCTCGGCGCCTTCCTGACTCCGCGCCTGGCTGCAGTCTGGCGCATCGACGAGGCGAACATCCTCAAGCTCCAATATGCCCAAGCGTTTCGGCCGCCGACCTTCTACGAGCGGGAGTATCCGGGCCGGGAGTCGATCGGCGCCGGAGAGATCGCAACCTACGAGCTGGGCTATATCCTCAAGCGCCCCCGCTGGGAAGGGCGGCTTATCCTGTTTCAGTCCGATCTCGCCGATTCGATCGTCTTCGGGGACGACGCCGACGGGTTTATCAACAGCGCCGATGCGCGTCTGCGCGGTGTGGAGCTGGAGTACGAGGTCCGCCTCGGAGCCCGCGTGAAGATCGATGCGAATCTCTCCTATGTGGACACGGTCTCGCGCGACACCGACCGACCGTTGCCCGGAGGCACCGACACGCTGGCCAATCTCGCCGTCCTTTGGCGCCCGCTCGATGCCTGGACCACTGCGCTGCAGCTGCGCTACGTCGGCGACCGAAGCCGCCCCGAATCCGACCCGCGCGATTCGGTCTCGGGGTACGCCATGGCGGATCTCACCCTGAGCTATCAGCGACAGGGGCCGGGCTTTTTCGCATACCTCGGGGTCAAGAACCTGACCGACGAGGATGTGTGCTACCCCGACCTGCCGACCAGCTTCGGCGGGGTGAACCTGCCCTACCCGGAAGGCTATCCGCGTCCGGGGCGGCGCTGGTGGTTGTCCGTCGGCTACCGCTTTTGACGTGGGCCGACGTCATGACGCCGCGTCAAAGAGTGAGCCGCCGGGGTCTTGTCGCTGCTCTCTTGGTGTGTGTCGGGCTCATGGCGACACGCGGCTGGACCCAGTCGCTGTGGCAGGAGGAAGAGCAGCGGTTTCGCGTCGGACTCAAGCTCTTCCCCGCCGTACTCGGCGCTGTCGAAGCGCTCCAAGACAGGTGCGCGCCCGACGGAAAGCTTGAGATCCGTATCGCCTACGAGGGGTCCGACACTGTCGCTCGAGAAGCCGCCACGGCGCTTCGTGCCATCGGCCGGATCCGCGACATTCCCTTGAATGTGAAGACCCTGAGCGCGGAGGCGTTGGATGCGGACGATTCGCTCCTCGGCGGAATCTTCATCGCCAGCGTGGATGTCGGGGGCAAGCGGCTTCGTCTGTGGTCGGAGCGTCATCGCGCCGTTGTCTTCTCGCCCTTCGCGGGTGACGTGGAGGCCGGCGCCGTCGCGGGCATCCATGTCGCCGACCGAATCCTACCCTTCGTCAACCTGTCCCGGGCGAAACGTGCCGAGGTGAGGTTCAAGCCATTTTTCCTCGAGGTGGCGCGCCTTTATGAGTAGTCCGGCATGAACGAGAGGGCCTTCGCCGCGCGCCGTCGGTTTTCGCTCACCCTCGAGCGCAACCTCGCAGTGATCTTCGCGTTGCTCGGGATCCTACTCACGACCCTGATTGCGCTGAACTGGGTCATCGTGATCGAGCCGACGCTGCGCGCCGACGCGGAGAGCCGATCGCGCGCGTTCGCCCAAGCTCAGACCAGCGGCATCGAGACGCTTCTGCGCAACGGGCGGCAACCGGAGCAGCTCGCCGACGCGATCCGGACCGAGCTCGATGCCGTCCTGCTCCTGAAGGATCAGACGACCGACAGTCCGTTCATCCGGCGCCTGACCCTGGCCCTGGACGAGGATCTGCTCGACCTTCCGCCCGCGAGCCTGGCAATCACACGTGGCGAAAGCGAGTGCCCGGACTGTTTCATCACGCAGATCCCGCTCTACGACCCCGACGATCACCTCCTCGTCGGGATCGTCACCTTCTATTCCAGTCCGCAGTTCCTGAACGATCTGATCGGCAGCGTGCGCGGCAAGCTGCTGTGGGTCGGCGGCGGCATGCTTATCGTCATCGGTCTTGCCTGGTTCGGGGCGAGCAGGGTGTTGCACAGGCTCGGCGAAAGCGAATCCAACCTACGCACCTTGTTCGAAGCGGCACCCTTCCCGATGATCTTGGCCGAGCGTGGCCTCGGCGGAGTCACTCAAGCCAACCAGGCGGCCAAGTCCTATCTCGCCTTGGAACCCGACAACAGCGGGCGGTTGCACAGCAGGGCGTGGGAGGCACTGGCCGCCGACGGACTCCCCGCCGGGATCGGCGAGCAGCGCGAAACGCGGATCCTGACCAGCGACCGCAGTCGACGCTGGGCGGTGGTCTCCGCAATGCCGATTCGATTTTCGGGCATCTCCAGCCGGCTCATCTCTTTGGTCGACATCTCCGAACTGAAGGCGATCCAGGACGACCTTCGCCGGGCCTCCTTGACGGATGGATTGACCGGTGCCTTCAACCGACGCTATCTCCTTCAGAAGCTCGCCGAGGAGATCGAGCGCGCCAAACGCTACGGCGACGAGCTCTCGGTCATCCTGCTCGACCTGGATTTTTTCAAGGCAATCAACGATACCTTCGGGCATCGCACGGGCGACGAGGTCTTGGTCAAGATCGCCGCGACATTGCGGACATGCACGCGCGATGTCGATATCAGCGGCCGTTACGGGGGCGAAGAGTTCCTCGTGATCCTACCGCATACCTCCGTCGCCTCGGCGATGGACGTCGCCGAGCGCATCCGCGGCGCCGTGAAGGCGTTGACCTGGAGTCAACCAGGGCTTCGGGTCACCGCCAGCAGCGGCGTATGCGAATATGCGGGGATGGATGTCGACAGTCTCGTCGAGATCGCAGATCAACGGCTCTATCGGGCCAAACAGGAGGGCAGGGATCGTGTGGTGGGTGCATCCTGATCTGCACAGCGTAGAGCGGCGGGCACTGGAGCGCATGCCGGATATTCGCTCGCGGGATCGGCGATCGCCGTCACGATGCCGCACTGGCCCATGACCCTCCCTGGACGGACATCCCCTTGACCCGCAGAGCGCTTCGCCAAGTGATTGCCGCCTCGGACCCGGGGTCCCGGCGCCTGTTGATGCGCGCGGCGATCGCGTTGGCTGTGCTGGTGCTGATCGGTGGATCACTCGGAGTCTGGTGGTCCGTCGGGCTGGCGGATCGCGAGATGAAGGATGGCCTGCTGTTGGAAACGCGGCTCTTGGCACAGTCGCTGAACGTCGAGCGCGTTGCGGTCCTTACGGGCGGTCTCGAGGACTTGGAAAAGCCCCAATATCAGCGGCTCAAGAGCCAGCTTGCCACCGTGGCGCGGACGGATCCGCGTTACCGATTCGTCTATCTGATGGGACGCCGTGCGGATGGGCAGTTGTTCATCCTCGTCGACAATGAGTCACCCGAATCCGAGGATTACTCCCCACCCGGCGATCTCTACGACGAGGCATCGGAGGGTGAGCGGCGTGTCTTCGCCACCGGCGAGGAGCACGTGGAAGGGCCGCTCGTCGACCGTTGGGGAACCTGGGTCTCGGCTCAGGTCCCCATCTTCGAGCCGAGTAAGGCCGTCGGAGGCAGTGCACTCCCGGCCGATGCCCGCGCGCTGGTTCAAAACGCGGCAGCCTATGCGGATGTGCATGGCCGGGAGGCTTTGCTGCAGGCCTTGCACGAGCCGAACGGCCCCTTTCATCGGGGCGATCTCTACGCCTTTGCCTACGACCTCGACATGACCTTCCTGGCACACCCGGTCAAACCCGAGCTGGTGGGGCAAAATTGGATCGACAGGCCGGACCGTGACGGCGGAACGCTGTTCCGCAAGGAGATCCAGCGCATTGCCCTGTCGGAGGGCAGTGGTTGGGTGGCCTACGAGTACGTGAATCCCGTCAACCACCGGGTCGAACCCAAGACCACCTTCGTTCAGCGCGTCGGCGATATCATCGTCTGCGCCGGGGCCTATCGCGTCCAAGGCGGCGTCGTCGCCGTGCTCGGCATCGACGTGGAGGCCCGCACTTGGCGGATCGAGCTCGCGAAGGCCGCCTTGCCGGTCCTCGTACTGACGCTCGTGCTGATCCTGATCATTCTCGCGGGCACGGCCTTGCTGATCAGACGCGAGCGCCTCGAGCCGCATGCGGCGCAACGGCTTCGGTATGTGGAGCCGGTGCTGGTCTTGGCCTTGGGTCTCGCCTTGACCCTCTTTGCCGCATGGATGGCGCATCAACGGGAAACCCATGCCCGCGATTGGTCATTCGCCCAATTGGCGAGCGCGCGCACGGAGGCGATCGCAGAAACCTTTCACGACCTGCGCGATACTGAGCTCCAGGGTCTGGCAAGCTTCTTCGAAAGCTCGACGGATATCACCGCAGCGGACTTCGACCGCTACACGACCTATCTCATCCGCAACCCGGCCGTCCGTGCATGGGGTTGGGCACCGAGGGTGGACGCAGCGAACCGGGAGGATTTCGGCGCACGCGCCGAGGCAGCCGGCATCGAGGACGCCCGAATTTGGCAGGAGGACGCGAGGATGGGGCGCGTACCCGTGACGGGACGCGAGCAACACTATCCGGTCCTCTTTGCCGCACCTTCAACAAAAGCCAACATCCAGGCGCTGGGCTTCGACCTTGCCTCGGACCCGCAACGCCGTGCAGCCATCGATGCGGCGACACGCGATCGCATGCCCACGGCAACCGAACCCATCACCTTTGTCTTGGAACCGGGGAGCCCGAAGGGCATCCGTGTCTTTCAACCCGTCTTCAGCGATTCGGGCGATGTCCGGGGTGTCGCCGCCGCCGCGCTGCGCATGGATACCCTTCTGCTCGGCGACGGGCCGGATCAGGCCACCCGCCTTCAGATCGCTTACCTGTACCCTTCCGGGCACTTCGAGCCGCTCGCATCGAATTGGGCTCCGAACGGCGCACCACCCGTCGGGCCTTCGCTGACCCGCCTCATTCCGATCTTCGGCGAGGTCTTTGCGGTGACGGCCTACGCAGGCCCGGAGTTCCTGAGCAGGCATCCCGTGCGGGCAGCATGGATCACGGCGATCACGGGGCTCGCCCTGACCGCCGCAATAGTGCTCGCGGTCACGCTGCTGGCCCGTCGACACGCGGGGTTGGTCGGTCTGGTCAACGCTCGAACGGAAGAGCTCAACCGATTCTTCACGACGGGGCTCGACATGTTCTGCATCGTGAACGCCGAGGGTATTTTCGTGCGCGTGAACCCGGAATGGGAGCGCACCCTCGGTTACCCGCCCGAAGAATTGGAAGGGCGACCCTTCCTCGATTTCGTCCATCCGCAGGATCGGGCGGCGACGCTCGAGGCGACCCGACGCCTCGACGCGAATGCAGCGATCCTGGATTTCGAGAACCGCTACCGATGTCGCGAGGGCGGCTATCGGTGGATCGAGTGGCGCTCCTTTCCCAGCGGAGAGTTGATCTACGCCGCTGCACGCGACGTGACCGAACGCAAGCGAGCGCAGGCCGAGACCGCACGACGGATGGCACTGGAAAGCACCGCTGCCGCGCTCTCGGCCCGTTTCGCGAGGGCCCGCCCGGACAACTTCGACGCCGTCCTCGATCAGGCTCTGCACCGGCTCGGCGAGCTTCTCGACGTCGCGAGAACCTACCTGTTCCGTCTCTCCGAAGACGGCTCTCGGATGACCAACACCCACGAGTGGTGTGCCCCCGGCACGGTGTCTCAGATGGAGCGTTGGCAAGACCAGCCCGTTGAGGGGCTACCCTGGTGGAAGGCTCGGATGGCAACCGGAAAGCCTGTCCTGATCCCCGACGTGTCCGCCCTTCCGCAGGAGGCCGCCACCGAAAAGGCGGAGTTTCTGGTCCGAGGCATTCGGTCGCTGCTCTGCCTGCCGATGGTCGACAGCGGCGGGAAGCTCGGCGGCTTCGTCGGCTTCGAGGCCCTTCGCCCGGAGCACGCCTGGGCAAAAAGCGACTTTGGTTTGTTGCAGCTTCTCGTGCAGGTCATCGGCAGCACCATCAAGCGCCTGGACACCTTCGCCCATCTTCAGGACAGTGAAAAGGCACTGCAGAGAGAGACCCGCCTGCAGGATCTCTTGATGGAGGTCTCCGCGACCTATATCAGCCTGCCGTTGGACCGGGTCGATGCGGTCATCGAGACCTCGCTGGGACATCTGGGCGATTTCGTCGGTGCGGATCGGGCCTATCTCTTCGACTACGTTTTCGAGCGACAGATCGCCACCAATACCCACGAATGGTGCGCGCCGGGGATCGAGCCTCAGATCGACACCCTGCAGGCCGTTCCGATGGGCATGATCCCCGATTGGGTCGCGACCCATCGGGAGGGAGGCACTGTCTACGTCCCCGATGTGCTCTCGCTCCCGCCCGAGAGCAGCGTCAGACAGGTGCTCGAACCGCAAGGGATCAAGAGCGCGATCGCAGTGCCGATGATTGACGGGCCGCGCTGCCGAGGGTTCGTGGGTTTCGATTCGGTGCGCCGACACCATCGCTATTCAAAGACCGAGCAGCGGCTGCTGACGGTATTCGCGCAGATGCTCGTGAACGTTCAGAAGCGACGCGAAACGGAAGAATCGCTGCGACTCAGCCGCGAGCAAGCCGAGGCCGCCAGCCGATCCAAGAGCGAGTTCCTGGCCAACATGAGCCACGAGATCCGTACCCCGATGAACGCCGTGATCGGACTGAGCCAGATCCTGTTGGGAACCGATCTGAATGACGAGCAGCGCGACTATCTGGGAAAGATTCACGGCTCCTCGCGCCTGTTGCTCGGGATCATCAACGACATTCTGGATTACTCCAAGATCGAGGCGGGCAAGCTGGAGTTGGAGTCCCGTCCGTTTCGCATGGACCAACTCCTCGAGCAGATGGCCACACTCTTCGGCTCCGCCGCCGGCGAAAAGGGCCTCGAGCTCGTTTTCCGAGTGTCACCCGAGGTCCCTCGGACGCTGCTCGGCGACGCGCTGCGCCTCGGCCAAGTCTTGACCAACCTGCTCGCCAATGCGCTTAAATTCACCGAGCAGGGAACCGTCGAGATTCGGATCACCCGACTCGGCGGGGATACCGATCAGGCTCGCCTGCGCTTCGAGGTGTCGGACACCGGAATCGGCATGGACGCGGAGCAGTGCGATCGTCTCTTCCAGGCCTTCTCGCAAGCCGACAGCTCGACAACACGAAAATACGGCGGCACCGGTTTGGGACTCGTCATCAGCCGCAAACTGGTCGAACGTATGGGCGGCCACCTTGGGGTCACCTCCTCGCCCGGAGCGGGCAGTGTCTTTACGTTCGAACTGGTCTTGCCGGTCTCGCGGGGAGACACCGGAGCGGGCGATGTTCGAGAGATCAGCGGATCCCGAGTCCTGGTCGTCGACGACCACGCCGTCGCCAGAACCGTGCTCCGCGAGATCCTCGAGAGCTGGCGATGCCGAGTCGAGGAAGCCGCGAGCGGAGCCGCTGCGGTGCAGGCCGTCATCGAGGCGGAACGAGCCGGCATGGCCTTCGAATTCATCTTGATGGACTGGAAGATGCCCGGCGAGATCGACGGGCTGGAGGCCGTCAGGCAGCTGTACCGCATGCGGGAAAAGGGCACTCTGACCGGTACCGAGGCGCCGGCCATCATCGTCAGCGGCTATAACCGCGACGACCTTCCAAAAGACCGCTCGGGGCTCAAGGGTTTCCTGGGCAAACCGGTCACTGCATCGGCCCTGCTCGACACCTTGCTCGAGGCGCATGGCGAAAAGCCGCAAACCGGCAAACCCACGCGAGCGCCTCGTGCTTCGACGCCCTCGTTTGCCGGCTCCCGGATTCTGCTGGTGGAAGACAATGCACTGAACCAGGAGGTCGCAAAACGCATGCTCCAGCGGACCGACGCCGTCGTCACCCTGGCCGAAAACGGTGGCGAGGCGGTCGCGCTGGCGACGACGCGAGAGTTCGATCTCGTCCTCATGGATCTGCAGATGCCGATCATGGACGGCTTCGAGGCCACCCGGCGGATTCGTACTGTGCGTCGGGATCTGCCGATCATTGCACTCTCGGCTGCAGTGATGGAGGCGGATCGGAACGACGCCCGGGAAGCGGGGATGAACGGCCACTTGGCCAAGCCGATCGACATCGGCGAGCTCTACCGGACCATCGCCCTCTGGCTGCCCGGACATAGCGACGCCGAAGCGAAGGGGCGTGCTGCGCAGATAATCGACCCCGCATCCGACTAACCGAGGCCTCCGGCTGTCAACCTAAACCGGGCCGGCGCAAAGGGTCGTCAAATCTACCGGTGCCGATCCCATCCAAGAACATCGCATACCGCGCTGAGCGCGGTTATGAGAGGTTCAATCGGCGGTCGCCGACCCCAGCGCGCATAGGGCCCGAACAATCGCCGCATCCTCGGCGCGCTCGGCCACGGCAACCTGCACGAAACCCAAGCCTCGGGCCTTCTCCGCCGTTCGTTCCGCCACGACCACCAAGGGCGTCGCGAGCAAGAAGGCACGCCCCTCCGGACCGAGCATCGCCATCAGATTCAGCATGATCTCGTCGCTGGTCGCCGTGACCATGGCCACGGCGTCGGCCCAGCGCGACAACAGCGGCGCGGGATCGAACGG
Organism: Thiocapsa bogorovii; assembly: GCF_021228795.1. Taxonomy (NCBI): domain Bacteria; kingdom Pseudomonadati; phylum Pseudomonadota; class Gammaproteobacteria; order Chromatiales; family Chromatiaceae; genus Thiocapsa; species Thiocapsa bogorovii. The sequence continues at coordinate 4,337,217 of NZ_CP089309.1, read as the reverse complement.
CGGACGCAAGCGACGGTAGACCTCGGCGAAGTGCACCTCGGCACCGCGCGCACGCAGTGTATCGGCGAATAGGGCACGCCCGCCTTCGCCGCGGACGATCAGCACCCGACGGCCGCGCATGTCGGCCAGCTCGGGCATCGCGAGCAGGGTCTCGCTGTCGAAACGTTGCTCCGGGACCAGATCCGGTGCACGACCTGCATCGGTCAACGCCTGTGCGGTCGCTCGCCCGACGGCAGCGACCTTATCGACCCCCGTCCACGCGCCGTCCGGCACCAAGGCGAGCGCCTGCTCGACCGCGTTCGGACTGACGAAATAGAGCATGTCCCATGACTGCGCCAGCAGTGCGGCCGCCTCGCGCGGATCGGCGGCCGGCGCGATCTCGATGCTGGGCACGCGGATCGGGTCACCGTTGGCCGCCTCGATCAGACGGCAGAGCCCATCCGCCTGGGCAGCGGGCCGGGTCACCAGGACGCCGCGCCCGCCGAGATCACAAGGGGCGGCCATTACGGCTCCTGCAGTGCGCTCAGAATCTCGCCGGCACCCTGCGCGAGCAGATCGTCGGCCACCCGCGTCCCGATCGCCGCCCAGTCCTCGCGCAGGCCTTCGGACTCGGCTCGGAGGATCCGCGACCCGTCCGGCGTCCCGACCAGCCCCTTGAGGACGAGTCGGTCGCCCTCGATCAGGGCATGGCCGGCGATCGGAACCTGACAACCGCCGTGCAGACGCGCGTTCATCGCGCGCTCGGCGAGCACCCGGTCCGCGGTGTCGCGGTGGTGCAGGGGCGCGATCAGATCATTGACCCGTGGGTCCGCGCTGCGGCACTCGATCCCGATGGCGCCCTGTCCGATCGCCGGCAGGCTGTCCTCGGGTGCGATCCGGCTGCGGATGCGCGACTCGAAGCCCAGCCGCATCAAACCCGCGGCGGCCAGAATGATGGCGTCGTACTCGCCTGCATCGAGCTTGGCGAGACGGGTATTGACGTTACCGCGCAAGGGCTCGATGCGCAGGTCGGGACGCCGATCGGCGAGCTGACACTGGCGACGCAGGCTCGAGGTGCCGACGCAGGCACCCTGCGGAAGACTGTCGAGGCCATCGTAGCGGTTCGACACGAAGGCATCGCGCGGGTCCTCGCGATCCATGATCACCGCCAAATGAAGGCCCTCGGGAAAGTCCACCGGGACGTCTTTCATGGAGTGCACGGCGATATCGGCCACGCCCTCCAACATGCCCTGCTCCAGCTCCTTCACGAAGAGGCCTTTTCCGCCGACCTTCGCCAGCGGCGCATCGAGGATCTTGTCGCCCTTGGTGGTCATCCCGACGATCTGGATGTCGAGCCCCGGATGGAGCTTCGTCAGCAGCGCGGACACATGCTCGGCCTGCCACATGGCCAAGGGAGATTTACGGGTGGCGATACGGATGATGTTCGACATGGTGGATCCTAAAGGGGCTCTCGATCGAAGCCAGGGTCGGAGACAGGAACTTAATCGATCACGCCCGCGCGGACGAGACCGTTGAATCACGAAGGCGGCGAAAGGATGCGATTGTGTCACAGCCGACACGGGGATTCGAACCGTCTAAACTGCGTCTCGCAGCGACATAGCGACTCAAACCGCTTCTTGACACTGCAGGCACCAACGAACGACGGAGCGGACGCAGTTTAAAAAATTGTTTTTATTATCCTAAACCGCGTCCAGCACGGATCATGAGGGGTCTGCCGCCCGCCGCCGCCAACTGAAGGATATCGCCCCGCCGGGGACGCGGTTTAGCTCGGGACGCGGTTTAGTTGGGCACTTTGATGAATGGGGCCTCATCCGGCCTCCCTTCCGCATGCAGCCAGATCGGCCCGCTGCCGTAGCCGGGATAGAGGGGGATTGCGATCAGCGCCCCTGAACGCGTGCCGAACCCGTCGGACCGCTCGAACGTCATGGCGGTCTCGGGGTCCGCATCCGGACCGGGCCGATGCGATGCGAGCAAATCCCGCCAGGCCGTCCAGTCCTCGGCGTCCGGATCCGGGGTCTGCGCTGCGAGGAACCTCGGAAAATGCTCGGCGACGCGCGGATCTCCGACATCGTCGAGCTCGCTTGCGCTCAACATGTGCAGACCGGGGGCGATCGGATGGACGCGGATGTCGCCGTCGCCGCCGTGACGCAGCCAATAGGCCGAGCGCGGGTCCGCCACCACCAGATTGAAGGGCCGATAGGCCGCCGGATCGAGATCGGCCAGCGCCCCGGCAGCCTCGGACGCTTCGGCATGGTCGAGTGCCTCCAAGACCAGCTCGCCTCGACTGCGTTTGCCGGGCAGGGATCCGAGCGTCCCCCGACGGTTCATGATCGCGGCAACGAGGCCATGGTCGTTGACCCCGAGCCAGCTCCCGCCGGACTCCAGATCAAGCCCGGCACGCACCTCCGGGCGGTCCGACCAATGTCGGCCCGGCGGGCGACTCGGACGCGTGAGCATCTCGTCGCGATTGGCCGCGATCAATACCGGCCAGAGATGGCCCGGCCGCTTCAGAATGACGAAGGTGCACATGAATTCAAACCCCTCGAGCAGGAGATCGCCCTGCGGTGCTCTCTCGTGATACGCGTTCGACATCGCATCCAAAACGGCCGAGGCGAGATGGGCTTCGGATCGAACAAAAATCATTCCGTGCGTGCATTCGGATTCGGGCCGACCATCAACGGCGGATGCGATGAAGAGGCGATGATGCGAGACGCTTCGATTCCACCGGACCCGACTCAAACCGCTCGTTCTCGCTGGACCTTCGCGACCTTGGTCGAGACTGTCTTGAGCAAAAGCTCGAATGCCTTGCGCTGGGTCAGTTGATTCGCGCTCGTCGGCTCGCCGATCATTTCCAGGCGCGCCTGGAAATAGGCGATGTCGGCCTCGAGCCGTGCCAAGCGGATGCGCCGACGCTTGCGCTCGGTGAGGTCCGCCGCGGAGTATTGCGGTTCCATGTGAGCGCCGGCCCCGTCGGTCACGGCTCGGAAGACGCCACACCGCAAGATCGGCGATGATATCCGCCCGGTCCTTGTCGGGTGAGGTCGGTCGCCCTGAACCCGCTTGCCAAGCGCTTCGGAACCTGTGTTATAAACATCGATTATCCATCTATAAAATCAACTCAGAGAAACAACACCGAGCATGAGCGCAATCCTCGAGCTGTTTCGCAGTTCCGGCGCCCTTTACGGCGGCAATGCAGCCTTTATCGAAGACCTCTATGAACGCTATTTAAAGGACCCGGAGAGCGTCGATTTAGCTTGGAGAGAGCGCTTCCATGTGATGCACCAGGAGGCGGCCAATGAGGTCGCACACGGGCCGGTGCGCGAGAACTTCCTGCGGCTCGCCCAAGAGAGCCGAACGCGCGCGCGCACGCGTTCCACCGAGCGGCTCGAGCCCGCCGCCGCGGAAAAACAGGCCGCGGTGCTCTCCCTCATCAACGGCTATCGCTACCGCGGTCATCAGGTCGCCGACCTCGACCCGATCAAGCTGCGCGACACGCCCAAGATCGCAGATCTGGATCCGGCCTTCCACAACCTGGAGCCGGACGACATGGATCAGGTCTTCCATACGGGTTCGCTCTACGCCCCGGACCGCATGCCGCTGCGCGACATCATCGCGATGGTCGAGCAGATCTATTGCGGTACGGTCGGCTCGGAGTATATGCACATCACCGATACCCAGGAGAAACGCTGGATCCAGAAGCGGCTCGAAGGATATCGGGCGATACCCGAGATCGACACCGCCGATCGGCGTTGGCTCTTGACCCTGCTGACCGCCGCCGAGGGCTTCGAGAAGTATCTTCACCAACGCTATGTCGGCCAGAAGCGCTTTTCGCTCGAAGGCAGCGACGCCCTCATCCCGATGCTGGACGAGCTGATCCAGCGCGCCGGACGCAAGGGCCAGAAGGAGCTGGTCATCGGCATGGCCCACCGTGGGCGTCTCAGCGTCCTGACCAACATCTTCGGCAAGCCGCCGCAGGACATCTTCGACGAGTTCGAGGGCCGGGTCCAGATGGATTGGCGCCAGATGGCCGGGGACGTGAAGTATCACATGGGCTTCGCGACCGACATCGACACGCCCGGCGGCATCGTCCACCTGGTGCTGGGCTTCAATCCGTCCCATCTGGAGATCATCAACCCGGTGGTCGAGGGCTCGGTGCGGGCACGCCAGCGGCGCCGCCACGACCGCAGCGGCGATCAGGTCCTGCCCGTGCTGATCCACGGCGACGCCGCCTTCGCCGGGCAAGGCGTGGTCATGGAGACGCTCCAGCTCTCGCAGACGCGCAGCTATGCCACCGGCGGCACGGTCCACATCGTCATCAACAACCAGATCGGCTTTACGACCAGCAACCCACTCGATACCCGATCCACACTCTACTGCACCGATGTCGCCAAGATGGTGCAGGCGCCGGTCTTTCACGTGAACGGCGACGACCCGGAGTCGGTCATCTTCGTCACCCGCATGGCGCTGGATTTTCGCAACCAGTTCCACAAGGACGTCATCATCGACCTGGTCTGCTATCGGCGTCTGGGGCACAACGAGGCCGACGAGCCCGCAGTCACCCAGCCGATGATGTACAAGAAGATCCGCCGGCATCCGACCCCGCGTGCCGTGTATGCCGATCGCCTCGTCTCCGACGGCCTCGTCTCCAAGGAGGAGGTCGATGCGATGGTTGCGGACTATCGCGACTCCATCGAGCAGGGTGTGGTGGTCGCGCGCCCGGTCCTGTGCGGGCTGGACCATGCCTACCGCGTCGATTGGGGCTTCTGCCGCACCACGGACTGGGATCAAAGCGTCGATACGGGTGTCCCGGTCGAGAAGCTGCGCGAGCTGAGCGATGCCATGTTGCGCGTTCCAGATGGGTTCGAGCTCCATCCCCGGGTCGAGAAGCTCTGGGAAGAGCGGCGGAAGATGGCTCAAGGCGATCAGCTCCTGAACTGGGGCTTCGCGGAGAATCTGGCCTACGCCACCCTCGTCGATGCAGGTACGCCGGTGCGCCTGTCCGGACAGGATGCCGGGCGCGGGACCTTCTTCCATCGCCATGCCAAGATCCACGACCAAGTGACCGGCAACGCCTATACGCCGTTGCAGCACATCGGCGAGCATCAGGGCGCCTTCATCGCGATCGATTCACTCCTCTCCGAGGAGGCGGTGCTGGCCTACGAATACGGCTTCGCGACCGCGGAGCCGAGCGCGCTGACGCTCTGGGAGGCCCAGTTCGGGGACTTCGCCAACGGCGCCCAGGTGGTGATCGATCAGTTCATCACCTCCGCCGGGACCAAGTGGGGTCTGTGCTGCGGGCTTGTGATGCTGCTTCCGCATGGACTCGAGGGCCAAGGCGCCGAGCATTCCTCCGCCCGTCTGGAGCGTTTCCTGCAGCTCTGCGCCGAGCACAACATCCAGGTCTGCGTGCCGACCACCCCGGCCCAGATGTATCACCTGCTACGCCGACAGATCGTCCGCGACTACCGCAAACCGCTGATCGTCATGACCCCGAAGAGCCTGTTGCGCCATCGTCTCGCGGTCTCCGCCCTCGATGAGCTGACCAGCGGTCATTTCCAGACGGTGATCCCCGAGATCGACCCGATCGACCCCGCACAGACCGAGCGCGTGGTCTTCTGCTGCGGTAAGGTCTATTTCGATTTGCTCGAAGCGCGGCGTGCGCGTGGCCTGACGAATGTCGCCATCATCCGCATCGAGCAGCTGTATCCCTTCCCCAAGAACCACTTCGACCGCGCGCTCGAGGCTTACGAGACCACCGAAGAGATCATCTGGTGCCAGGAGGAGCCGCAGAACCAAGGCGCTTGGGACCAGATCAAACACCGCTTCCACAACCTGATGCAGGACGGGAAGCGTCCCTATTACGTCGGCCGCCCATCCTCCGCCGCACCGGCCGTCGGCCACCGTGCCGCACATGTCGAGCAGCAGGAGAGGTTGATCGACGAGGCCCTGACCGGGCATTTCAACCCCAGCATGAATAAAAGGATCCCGCCACAATGAGCAGCGAAGTCCGTGTCCCCGCCCTCCCCGAGTCGGTTGCCGACGCCACGGTCGCAACCTGGCACAAGCGCCCGGGCGATTCGGTCAAGCGCGAGGAGAATCTGGTCGATCTGGAAACCGACAAGGTCGTGCTCGAGGTCCCCTCGCCGATCGACGGCATCCTCGGCGAGATCATGGCCAACGAGGGCGATCTGGTTCAGTCCGATGCCGTCCTGGCGCTGATCGAGGCGAGCGGCACCGGAGCAACACCGCCGGCAGGTCAGGCATCGCCGCCTACCCAAGCCGCGCCAGCCAAGGCCGCATCTGCGAGCCCGGCGGCGAAGGCCGCATCTGCCGGCTCGGCGGCGAAGGCCGCACCGGCGGCCGACGCAGAACCGCAGGTCGCACCCGCCGCGCGGCGTCTGGTGAAGGAGTTGAATCTCGACCCACATGCGATTCCGGGCACAGGCCGCGACGGGCGTATCCACAAGGCCGACGTCATCGCTTATCTGGACGAGCGCGAGCAGGCCGCGCCGGCCAAGGACCCCGAGCTGGCCCTCGCGTCACCCGCACCGAGCCCGAGCCTCACCGGCGAGGCCGGCCGTCCCGAGCAGCGTGTCCCCATGACCCGTCTGCGTGCCCGCGTCGCCGAGCGCCTGGTCCAGGCCCAGCAGAATTCGGCCATGCTGACGACCTTCAACGAGGTCGATCTCAAGGCCGTTCTCGCGCTGCGGAGCCGCTACAAAGACCAGTTCGAGAAGACCCACGCGGTTCGGCTCGGCTTCATGTCCTTCTTCGTCAAGGCCGCGGTGGAGGCACTGCAACGCTTCCCCGTGATCAACGCCTCTGTCGACGGGGACGACATCATCTATCACGGCTATTACGACATCGGAATCGCAGTCAGCTCCCCGCGCGGTCTTGTTGTCCCCATCCTGCGCAACTGCGATCAGCTGAGCATGGCCGACGTCGAGCAGGGCATCGTCGCCTTCGGAGAAAAGGCACAGAACGGAAACCTCAGCTACGAGGAGCTCACGGGCGGCACCTTCTCGATCACCAACGGCGGGGTCTTCGGCTCGCTGCTCTCCACGCCCATCCTCAACCCGCCGCAAAGCGCCATCTTGGGGATGCACAAGATCCAGGAGCGCCCGATCGCCGACAAGGGCGAGATCAAGATCGCACCCATGATGTATCTGGCCCTGACCTACGACCACCGGATCATCGACGGACGCGAGGCGGTGCAGTTCCTGGTCAGTATCAAGGAGACCCTGGAGGATCCGGCGCGGTTGCTGTTGAGGATCTAAACCGCGCCCGGCGCGGTAAGTAACGTTTTTAGATGGCATCGGCCCCGGCGGACTTGACGAACGCTGGAGTCGGCGCGGTTTAGGATATTGGAACAGGTTTTCCGATGAGCGAGCTAGACCGACTCTACGAGCAGGACTATTCCGCCTGGGCGGCGCGGACAGCCGCCCTGCTGCGCCAGCGGCGATTCGCGGAGCTGGATCTCGCCCATTTGATCGAGGAGCTGGACGACATGGGCAGGAGTCAGCGGCATGAGCTGGTCAACCGTTTGCGCGTGCTGCTCGCCCATCTGCTCAAATGGCAATTCCAGTACGGCCGACTGTCCGAGCGTTGGGCGGACTTCGAAGGCAGGAGCTGGCGCAATACCATCATCGAGCAGCGCGCCGCGCTGACATACCTTATGGAAAAAAACCCAGGCCTCAAGCGCGTGCTCGAGGATGCAATCGGGGAATCCTACATCCAAGCCGTCAACCTCGCCGCCGACGAGACAGGACTTCCGGCCGCGACCTTTCCGGCCGAATGTCCCTATCAAAGCGGGCAGATCTTCAGTCGCGACTTCTATCCGGAAACGACCGGCTGACCGAGGCGTGCCGCCCGGCCCGATACGCCGCACGCTCGTGTCGCCGTCGCAGCGCTACTCGCCCCAACGGGCCGTGAGCCGATGCGGTACGTCCAGATGATCCAGGATTCGCGCCACCATGAAATCGACGATCTGCTCGATGCGCGCGGGCTTGAAGTAGAACCCCGGATTGGCCGGCATGATGACCGCACCGGCGCGTGCAAGACGCAGCATGTTCTCGAGATGGATGGCGGTAAAGGGCGTCTCGCGGATCACCAGGATCAGCTTGCGAGACTCCTTCATCGTTACATCCGCCGCGCGGTCGATGAGCGAGGTCGACACGCCGGCCGCGATGCTCGCGAGCGTGCCCGTGGTGCAGGGGCAGATGACCATGGCATCGGGCGGGTTGCTGCCGCTCGCGACCGGTGCCGTCCACTGCTGGCGACCAAAGACGCGCAGCTGCCCCGGTCGCACCTTGAAGTACTCCAGGAAGAAGGACTCGGCCTCGGCGGGTCGGGCCGGCACCTCCAGATCCGCTTCCATCTTCAGCACGACTTGCCCGGCTTGGGAGATCAGCAGATAGACCCGAATCCCGGCGGCGAGCAAACACTCGACCAGACGCAGACCGTATTGGGATCCGGAGGCCCCGGTCAAGGCGACCGTGATCGTCTTAGGCCAGTCTTGAAGCGGCTCGGACATGCGCGATCGGTTCCTCCCTAGCGCGCCTGCACAAGACCGTCCAGGAGCTTCTGGTGGATCCCGCCGAAGCCGCCGTTGCTCATGACCAGCACCTGATCGCCCGCACGACACTCGGCCACCACCGCGGCGGCGAGGACGTCGAGATCCGCATGCACGGCCGCACGTCCCGCAAGCCCGGCGAAGACGGCGGCGGCATCCCAACCCAAATCAGCAGGCGCGAAGACAAACACCCGATCAGCCGCATCGAGCGAAGCGGCGAGCTCACGATTGTGCACACCCAGACGCATGGTGTTGGAGCGCGGCTCGAGCACCGCGAGGATGCGCTGCTCGCCGACCCGACGGCGCAGGCCCTGGAGGGTCGTCTCGATCGCCGTCGGATGGTGGGCGAAATCATCGAAGACACGCACGCCTGCGACCTCGCCGCGCAGCTCCATGCGACGCTTCACCCCCTTGAACCGGCCCAGGGCAGCGATCCCGGCACCGACCGGGACACCCGCGTGCCGGGCCGCAGCCAAGACGGCGAGCGCGTTGTGCACGTTGTGCAGTCCGGTTTGACCCCAGTCGACCTCGCCCAGCGGGTGCTCATCGAGCATCACCTCAAAGCGGGACCCGTCCGGGACGAGCAGCCGAGCGGTCCACCGCCCCGCCTCGCCGAAGGACTCGCGCGGGGTCCAACAGCCCATCGCCAGCACCTGATCGATCGCCGGCTCGGCGCCCGAATGGACGATCAGACCGCGACCCGGGACGGTGCGCACCAGATGATGGAACTGGCGCTGGATCTGACCGAGATCCTCGAAGATGTCGGCGTGGTCGAACTCAAGATTGTTGAGGATCAGGGTGCTGGGGCGATAGTGGACGAACTTGGAGCGCTTATCGAAGAAGGCGGTGTCGTATTCATCCGCCTCGACCACGAAAAAGGGCGCGGAGCCCAGTCGCGCGGACAGCCCGAAATCCAGCGGCACGCCGCCGATCAGGAAGCCCGGCGCGAGACCGGCGTCCTCCAGGACCCAGGCGAGCATACTCGCGGTGGTGGTCTTGCCGTGCGTACCGGCCACGGCCAGCACCCAGCGATCGGGCAACAGATTCTCGCGCAGCCATTCCGGACCCGAGCAATAGCGCAGACCGCGATCCAGCATGGCCTCGACGGCAGGGATGCCCCGCTTCATGGCGTTTCCGACGACCACCACATCCGGCGCCGGCTCGAGGTGGCTCGGATCATAGCCCTCCATCAAACCGATTCCGGCCGCCTCGAGCTGGGTGCTCATCGGCGGATAGACGTTGGCGTCCGAGCCGCTGACGCGGTGCCCGAGTGCACGCGCGAGCAGGGCGATACCGCCCATGAAGGTGCCGCAGATGCCCAGGATATGCAGATGCATGCGTGTTGAAGCTCCTCAGGCGCCGCCGAAGGCGATGCCCATCAAGAGGACCACGCCGACCTTGAAGGCCACGGCGATCGCCGCGCCCTGACCGAGCGAGATCTGAAAGGTGTGGCGCAAGATGTGACCGGTCACCACCACGCTCCACACGAAGACTACCAGAAGCAGAAGCGCGCCGAGCGCAGCCAAATCGGTTTCTTGCGAGCCGGTGGGATTGAAGTTGAGCGGAATCAGCGCGATCGCACCGATCACGACACCGCTGCCGAGAAGCGCCGTCGCAGACTGAATGAAGCGCGCATCCAGGCGCATGAGGCGCAAGGCGACGAAAAGTGCGCCGAGCGTCATCGCAAGCTCGAACAGGGTCTGCGCAAGGCTCGCGCCGATCGACAGATGGGCGACGAGGCCGATCATCACACCGACGAGGAGACTCGCGACCGCCACGACGGCGAGAAGGATCTCCGAAGCCGGGAGATCCTGCGGGTTCCTGCGCAAGGCGCATAACTCAACAAAAAATAAGATCAAGGCCTGCACGGTCACATCCTTCGGCGAAACCTGACTCAATCATAACCGCCCGAGTCGCTGCTGCGGCAACCTTTCCGCGAGGCATGGAGAGCGGAGCGAAGCCGAGCGGCCCCCGGTAGGCGTCGGCGCGTGCGTGCCGCCGCAGTGGCGAAGCGGCCGTGGTCGCGAAGCCGCGAAGGCGGTATGCAAAGCGCATCCGACACGCCGTCGAGCCGTTCGTCGCAGGGCCGTGCGCAGCCCGACCGCGCCCCTCGGGCGTACGTCGTGGCGCAGCGCGGCCCGGAGCGGGGCGAACCGGGGCCAAAACAGGTCGTCGCCAAGGAGCGAGTCCGTCCGGCGGCAGGAGCCCCCGGACGGACTCACGAGCGACACGCGACTCTCCGGCGTCTCCATCACCCGTCGGCGGACCGCGAAGGCGCCAAGCGTACGAAGCCCACACCGAGCAACACCAGACCCGCCGCGAGCCCGATCGCCGGAGCATTGCCGAGGCGCACATAGGGCGTCGCCCCGACATAGGGTCGAACCTCTGTCGCGAAATCCCCGCGCACGAAAGACGGCACCATCCCGAGCACCCGTCCGCGCTGATCGATGATCGCGGAGATCCCGGTGTTGGTGGCACGCAGCAGATAGCGCCCGTTCTCGAGCGCTCGCATCCGCGCCATCTCGAGATGCTGATGCGGCGCCAACGAATCACCGAACCAGGCATCGTTGCTGACGTTGATCAAGAACTCGGCCTCGGGCAAGGCTTGCGAAACCTCCGCCGGGAAGGCGTCTTCGTAGCAGATGGACACGCCCGCCAAGCGATCGCCCACCGCAAGCAAGGGACGCTCGGCGCTGCCGCGACTGAAGTCGGAGATGGGGACCTGGAAGAGATCCACCAACGGACCGAGCCACGTCTTCAACGGCATGAACTCGCCGAAAGGCACCAGATGGCGCTTGGCGTAGAGATCCTCCCGGCTGCCGAGACTGAGCAGCGCGTTGAAGTGGCGACCTGTGTCGGACTCCATGACCGGGATGCCGAGGACGATCTCGGTTCCCTCTTGGCGTGCGCGCGCGGCCATGGGATCGATGAGGACGTCGCGCACATGATGCAGAAAATCCGGGATGGCGGTCTCGGGCCAGACCACCAGATCCGCGTCGAGGTTCCGCTCTGTCAGCTCCCAGTAAATCTCCATGGTCGAGACGAGCAGATCCGGATCCCACTTCATCGACTGGGGGATGCTCGCCTGCACCACCGCGGCGCGAAAGCCCTGACCGGAAGGCGCGGTCCAGGTCACCTGCTTCAGGAGCATCCCGCCGCCCCACACAACGACCAACCCCAGGGCAGCTAAGACGCGACCCCGAGCAGACCATCGCAAGAGTCCCCAGAGCAAACCCGCCGACATCAGGATCAGCAGACCGACGCCGTAGACCCCGATGATCGGCGCAAAACCGCCGAGCGGCCCGTCGATCTGGGTGTAGCCCAAGCTCAGCCACGGAAAACCAGTGAACAACCAGCCACGCAGCCACTCGACCAGGAGATAGAGACCGGGGAACAGGAGGAGCGGGACCCGCCACGCCGGGCCGCGATCCAAGCGCCGAACCAGCCAACCCACGAACCCGAAAAAGAGCGCGATCGTCGACACGAAGAGACCGGCGAGGAGATGCGCAACCCAGGTGTCCATGTTGCCGAACTCGTTCAGGCTAATCCGGATCCAAAAGACCCCGAAGCCCATCAGGCCGACGCCGAAGAGCCAACCCCGTAGGAAACCGATCCGAGGCGAGGCACCGTTGAGCGCGACCAAGAAGCCCAAGAGGCCGATCAGGACGAACGCATACCACCCGAAGGGCGCGAATCCGAGCACCATGACGGCGCCGCTTGCGCAGGCGAGCGCGGCCGACAGGAGCGGGGGAATGCGAAAGGCCGGTGACAACATGGATTCACGTCCTGGGCTTAAGGATGGCCGAGCGGAGGAATAGACCGCGCGGGTTCTAACAGCAGACACGATCCCGGTCAAACCTAAACCGCGTCCCCGCCGAGGTTCCGGGGGCGCTCTCACCATTGAGCTCGCGACGGGCTCGGCATCTCGCTCCGGTCGCGGTTTAGTCGTAGGCCTCGTCTTTCCACTGCCGCAACGCTTTGAAGACCTCGCGAGCGGAGCCGAGCGGGCGTCCCGCGGCACGCTCGGCGGCTTGAACGACCCCGGGCACACGGGTGCGCAGGAAGGGGTTGGTGGCCAACTCGAGCGCGAGAGTAGAGGGTACGGTCGGCAGACCCGCGTGCCTTCGGTTGCGTTCGGACGCCGTGCGCGCGCTCAATGCAGGGCTGACGGGTTCAACCCAGTCGGCAAAACCGAGATTCGCGAGCGTGTACTCATGTGCGCAATACACGAGGGTCTCGGGCGGCAGCGCAGCGATGCGGTCCAAGGAATCCGAGAGTTGCTCGAAGGTCCCGTCGAAGACGCGTCCGCAACCGCCGGCAAACAGCGTGTCACCGCAGAACAAGCGGCCGACTCCCAGATAGGCAATATGTGTGGAGGTGTGACCCGGCACCTCGATGACACGAAAATCGACGCTCAGGCCCGGCGGACGAACGACCGCCCCCTCGCCCAGCGGATCGGTCAGGTCGCGGATTCTCCGGTCGACGGGGCCATAGATGCGCGCCCCTGGAAAGACCGAGCGCAGCTCGCTCAATCCGCCGATGTGATCGCCGTGGTGATGGGTCACCAAGACGGCTGTGAGGACTCGATGCTCCGCGCGGAGCAGCTCGATGACCGGATCGGCATCGCCTGGATCCACGACCACGGCCGTTCCCGGCGTTTCGGTCAGAAGCCAGATATAGTTGTCCGAAAAGGCGGGGATCGGGCGAATCTCGAGCATATGTGGCTCCCGGATTTTCAATCGTCGAAAGAGCGACGCCGAGAGAACTCGGCGTCTCGACACGAGAACCGCTCTCGCTGCCGGCGCCGCAAGGCGACGCGACGACCCGGGCGGTCTCTCGCAACCCTGTGATGATCCCACGAACAAGGCTTCAGCGGTGTCTTGTGGCGGCGGCGCCTGCGGGTTCTGCACGCGGTTGATCGCAATAACCTGACTTTTGCTGATGTTGAGCAGGGATATTCGGGCGTTACAGTTGCCATCGGGGCTTGCCTGGTTCATCCGGACTTGGTCGCGCCTCGTCTTCCCAATCCGTTTCCGGCGAGGACTGGCTATGAGCTCGCACCCTCTGACGCATCATGAGATCTTCACCCTGGTCGAGCCCTTTACCCGGCGCGCACGGCATGTCGACCTCGCCGCGAGCGACCGTCTCGAGCGATGCCTTCTGTTCAAACCGCGCGATCACGGCGAGGACGCGTCGGAGCTGCGCGGCGTGCGCGAGATCCTGCTGCTCGAGAATCCCAAGCCGGACATGTTCCGGCTCACGCGCACGCTTCGTCACCCGGACGGCTTGGAGGCGGACCTGGTGGTCGAAGGCCGGGAGCCCGGAGACCTTCTCGATCGTGTCGAGTCCATTGATCCGCGGCGTCACTTTCGCGAGAAAGGCGGATACAGGATCGCGCGAAGCTACCGTTTGGAATCCAGCGCGGGAGGAGCCGTCGACGCCGCCGCGGCGACGCGTTTACTCCTGACCCGGGGCGCTGCTCACGTCGACGGCCTGACCTTGACGATGAAGGCCCAAACAGGGCGCGGCATGCCGGCCGAGCTGGAGCTGCACGCCGAGGACGGCGATACGATCGTATTGCCCGAAGACATGCTGGCGGTGATCGGATGGGACTGGCGCCGTCTCAATCGTGTCAAGTCGTGTTGGAAAAGTACGCTGCGATTACGCGGGAAAGAGCCCGACCGCAGCCGCGACGGCGAGGTGAAGCTGACCCGAACCGTCGAACATCTGGCCGAGACGCTGGGTGAGCCGCCCGCGCGATACCATGAGCGGCTGGTCGCGGCACGTTGGAATGTCGCCTTTCGACGCGCACTCCCCCTGCTGATCGGACTGGGCCTGATCTTCGGGGCACCCGCCATCCAGTTCCTGGAGCTCTCCGAGGGATCACTGATCCGCATGCTGATCTTTCACTCCCCCCCGCTGCTGATGGTGCTCTTCTTCTCGATGAAGGAGATGCCCCGCATCGAAATCCCGCCCTTTCCGAAGCCCTTGACGACTCCCTCTTGGCGAGAAGGGCCCCCGGACCCGCCCGGCGAGTCGACGAAGGCCTCGACGCAGGAGGTATGAACAAAACCTGCGTCGAAACCGAGACGGAATCGGATTGGGTACCGTCGAAGACACCGACGTCCTCATCGTCGTATCGAATTAACCGAGGCTCCTTCAACAACTTAAACCGCGTCCACCGTGACGCCGATTGAGATCACGTAAAGCCGAGCCACCTCAGGAGGTACTTGTCGTACCAGGACGCGGTTTAACCTCGGAGGAACGCAGTCAAGATGCTCGGCAATCCGATGAACATCCCACCCGTTTCGATCGCCGCGGCCAAGGCCGCGCTGGTCGAGCAGTATTCCGATCCGACCCTGCGCCGGCGCGCATCCATGCTCTGGGGAACCCGTGGGGTCGGCAAATCCTCGATCGTGCGTCAAGTCGCCGACCACTTCGGGGTCCCTTTGGTGGATCTGCGCCTGACGACGATCGAGCCGGTCGACATTCGGGGCGCCATCTATGCCGACGACGCCCTGGCCAAAACGGTCTGGTTCCCGCCCGAGTTCCTGCCCTCGCCCGAGCAGCCCGACGGCATCCTCTTTCTCGACGAGCTCACGGCCGCCGATCAGCGACTGCAGATCTCGGCCTATTCACTGATCCTCGACCGCCGGGTCGGTCACTATCGGTTGCCGGACGGCTGGCAGGTGGTGGCCGCGGGCAACGCCAGCTTCCATGGCGCGGTCTGTCACGACATGGGCACGGCCCTGGCCGATCGCATGTTTCATTTCAACGTCCAGACCGTGATCGATGCCTTCCTGTCGCATGCGATGGCCATGGAGTACGCACCCGAGGTCATGGCCTATCTCAAGGTCCGCCCTGACAAGCTCGACGACACCCAGTCGCAGCTTGCCAACGACCATCTGATCGGTGCTAGCCCGCGCGGGTGGGAAGACATCTCCAACGTCCTGAAATCCAACCTCTCCGAGAACGCCAAACGGGTGTTTGTTCAAGGGCGGATCGGTGCCGCGAACGCGGCGGAGTTTTTCGGGGTGCTGCGCGAGATCCAGGCCGGTACCGACGTGGTGCGCCTGCTGGCGAGCAGCCCGGGCCCGGAGACCGCCGCGTTGCTGCCCCGGACGCTCGACGGACTCTACGGCATGATTTACGGTCTGCTTGCCGCCAGCACCGACGCCGACACCATGGCGCGCGCGCTCGAGATCGTTGAACAGTTCCCGGACATCCGAAGCGAGGTCCCGCTGCCGATTCGCGAGTCCCAAACACTCGCGATGGAGCTTCTGATGCAGAAGGCGTTGGAGGTCGGGTTGGAGGCGACCGTTTTGGACAGCCCGAGCTACCGGCATTACCTGGAGCAACGGCGGAGCGAGGGATAAGTGGAGAGTGGCGCTTTGAATCATGACGAATGATCTTTACAGCCACCGCGGGACGCGAGCGATTCAGCAGATGGTGGAATTTGCGCCGTCGACCGGCGGGCTGGCGCTCTGGGTCAAGCACCGGGATCTGCCGCCCGAGATGGACCCGGGTCCGGTCGCAACGGATGGGGACACCGTCTATTACGGCGCATCCTTCGAGCAACTCTCGCGGCCCCTGCAGGTCGGTTTCGTCGCGCACGAGGTTCTGCATATCGCTTTGCGGCATCCGCAACGCTATCTCGATCTGCAGAATCTCTTGGGCGATGTGGATCTTGAGCTGTTCAACATCTGCGCGGACGCCATCGTCAACAGCGCCTTGAGTCACCTGAGCTGGCTCGAGTTGCCGATCTCGTCGGTGTTCCTCGACAAGCTCCTACTCGCCACGCTCGGCATCGATGTCGGTGTCGACAAGGCCCTGCTCGAATGGGATGTCGAGCGCCTCTATCGCGCGATCGACGACCGCCGGGCCGCGGACACGGGTCGGGTCCAAAAAACCCGCAGTCGTCGCCGCGGCGGGATCGGCGACAACCAACCCGGCATGGAGGGGCGCGCTTCGCGGGACGAGATCGACGCGTCGTCCCGAACCGAGGTCCGCGAGGACGGCCCGATGTCCGCGCGGGTCAGGTCACTCGGCGCCGAGACCCATGCCGATCTCTTCCCCCAACCCGATGCGCAGAAGCAACCCGAGCTGGAGGCCGAGCAGGCACGCGAATGGAGCGAGCGCATCCTGCGTGCCCATGCCGGAGACGGTGCGCACTCCATGCTCCGCGCCCTGATCGCGGATCTTCCGAAGATCCGCACGCCCTGGGAGCAGATCCTGCGCACGCAGCTGGCACGCGGTCTCTCGATTCAGCCCGCTCTCTCCTGGTCGAGGCCGGCCCGGTCCTACATCGCCAATCAGGGAAGGATGGGGTCGGGTCGGCGCCTGCCCTGGGAGCCCGGCATCAGCGCGTCCAAGTCGGTACCGCGATTGGTGGTGATCGTCGATGTCTCGGGCTCGGTCGAGGACAACCTGATGGAACGCTTCGCCGGCGAAATCGAGGCGATCACGCGGCGTCTGGAGGCATCGCTCGTGCTCGTGATCGGTGACTGTCGGGTGCAACGGGTCGCACACTTCAAGCCCGGACGATCGGATCTGCGGGACATCGAATTCAACGGCGGCGGCGGGACCGATTTCACACCCCTGCTCGAAGAAGCCGACAAGCATGGGCCGGATATCGGCGTGGTTCTGACCGATCTGGATGGCCCCGCACGTTTCCGCCCCGGTTGGCCGGTCATTTGGGCCGTACCCGAATCCTACGCAACGCCGGAGCAGCCGTTCGGCCGCAAGCTGCTCTTGAGCTGAGTCGCATCGGGTCAGAGGACCCGTGGGGACCGGACGAGAAGACGATACACAATCGGCGCCCCGAGCGCCATTCGGTCCCCGGGGCTTGCCGTGCAGATCTCAGGCACAAAACGAAAAAGGCCAGGCTAACGCCTGGCCTTTTTCGTACCGATGCGCGCGAGGCGCATCGGTGTTCAAGCGGATCTTACTTGACTTGGGGCTGAGCCGGAGCAACAGGCGCCATCGGGGCGACCGGCGCGGCATAGGGGTAGGCGTAGGGGTAACCGCCGCCGTAGTAAGGCGCGCCATAGCCGTAGTAGGGGTTGTTGTAGCCGTAGCCGTAGCCGCGACCCTGACCGCGACCGTAGCCACGACCACTACCGCCGCCGCTCATGCCGAAGTTGAAGTCGCCGTAGCCGTCGCCGAACATGTCGCCGAAGGTATCGCCGAGACCGGAGCCGTAGCCCGGGCCGTACCCGCCGGCACCCGGACCCCACCATGCGGACGCGGAAGCGGAAGCACCGAGGAGGGCGGCGATGGCAGCAGCAGTAGCAAGCTTGTTCATTCAATTCTCCGAATCGTTTTATGTTGTTGGCAGCAAGCATGGAGTCCGTCTCGGCCTCCACTGACGAGCAGTATATTAGAAATTACTAAATTAGCAAGCTCTAATTTATGCTCGGGCTGCGCTTTGCGGTTGATGAACCAGATCCGGCAACGTCTAGATGAATGCCTATCCCGGCCGCCTGAATGCCGCCGGCCCCCGGGGCAACATCGGGCGACCTCGTGCCGGCGCGCCACAGACGCCAACGCAGGCCAGGCTGGGTCGCGATCCCGACGACCGCATCGCGGATCCGGCCGGAGGAATCGACCACGAAAGTGGCCGGCACACCGACGACCCCCCATCGATCAGCGATCCAACCGGCTGGGTCGGCGATCACCGGAAACGCATGGCCCGACTCGGCCATGTCGCGTCGCAGCTCGTCCGGACCGCCGGATTGGATCGCTACGGTCACCACTGCATAGTCCTCGGCGATCGAGGCAACGGCGCCGTCCATCAGACCGCAGACCGGACACCAGCTCGCCCAGAAGTGCACCAGCACCGGCCGTCCGGCGAGCGCGTCAAGGTCGAACGTCTGTCCATCCAGGGTGACGCCGGCGAGCGGCGGTGCCTCGCCGGTGACCAGGGGGCGCGCCGTCCACCATTGAACGGTGCCGAAGATCAGCAGGATCAGCGCGATGTTGATGACCCAGTCGCGCAGACGCTTGGATCGCCGAGCAGCGACGCTCGGGGACTGCTCACCGGACATGCGGCAGACCGACGACGATGCCCTCGAACCAGGACTCCGGGGCGGGATCCGCGAGCCCGGCGATGCGTGCAACGTCAACCGGGTCTTGCGTTTCTCGGCGAATCCCGCAGATCGGCGGTCTGCCCGCCCAGATCTGAACCGAGCACATAGGGCCGGACAAGGGCCTGAAGATCTCGGCACCCATCGGCGGCAACCCAAGCAGACCGAGGGTCGCGGCATCCAACGCGCCGCCGGTCTTGCGCAGACCGTTGCGCCACTGGAAGGCGTCGAGCGCGGCGAGCGTTGCCGCGTCGACCTTGCCCGCGAACGGGATGGTCTTGTAGGACACGCGCTTCTTCTTTTTCTTGTCGCGCCAAACGGATTTCCGGGTCGGCTGTTTGAGGAGCTCGCGCTCGGCCAAGGCTGTTTGCAGCTGAACCAGGTGAGGCGCAGCCAAACGCTGCAACCCGCTCGGCAGGCCCTTGATTCGAGTCAGATCGGGCGCCTCGGCCAAGGACGCCTTTTGGCCGGCCTGCAGCGCGGCATAACGCGCGATGCGACGATCGTAGATCTCGAGCGCGATCCGCTCGGCCGGCATGAGACGATGGCGATGCTCCGGGTCTTCCGGCTCGGCCTTGCCGACCGCTTCCCTGAAGGCGCGCAGGGCATTCTGCACCGCGGGATCACGCGTGTCGGTCCCCGACACATTCGCAGGCAAGAAGCCGAGGTGACGCAGTGCCGAGACTGCACGCGGCGGCAGTGTCTCCATCGGCGTGTCCTCACCTCGGCCCACCAGTGCTGCAAGGAGCGCCTTATAGTGACGGGTTTCGTCTCGATCGAGCGGCCCCGTCACCAGCGCCATGGGCACCGTCACGCGCCGGTCCGGCCCGTGGCTGAAGGTCGCCGGCTCGACCGTCTTCGTCGGATCGAAGGCCCGCTCCGGCATATCGCCACCAGCCAAATCGAACCCGACACCGTACTTGGCCCGCACCATTGACGGTTGGCTCTCGGCCCGCACGCGCCTGGCCAGATGTTCCATGAACTCGCCCCAGGTATAGGGTTGCGTCTGCTCCCGGCCGTCACGGTAGAACATCCCGAGGTTGCCCGTGACCGTCGGCGAGTCGGCGGGCAAACCCCACTGCGACGACACCGGGAGCGGCGCAACGAAGGCAGACGCGACGGAGGGTGCGGGCGCATAGGCCGCAGCCCTCAGCGCAGGCCGGGACACGGCGACATCGTTGGAGGGCCGGCGCGCGTAAATCGTCACATCCGCAGGCTGCCGGGACGCGGATAGCCGATCCGCCCGCCGCAAACCGAGCGGCTCGGAGCGCTCGCGGGCCGCGCCGAGGCTCAGATCCGCTGCGGCCGGCGGCGCGGAATCAGACGCGGCATCCGGCTGCAGGCTTGCGATGTCGGTGCTTGATGGCCCACCCCCCGGCGTCTCCTCGAGGGGCGACGTCGGCTCTTCGACGGGCTTCACGCAGAGGGTGTCCCGCGCCTCGCCGCGCGCCAGCGCCAGGATCCGTCGACCCACCCCGGCGCCGAGAAAATGAAAGAGATAATCCTCTTCGGGCGTCGTCGCCCCCGAATCCACACTCAGGTAGTGCTTGGCGAAGGCAAGCACCGCGAAGTTGTGACGCAGCAGCTGCAGCTCCTCGTCCTTGGCATCGCGCACACCCTCGATCGCGTCTCGGATCAAACGACGCACCTGCGCGTCGGAGAAAGGGCCGTCTCCCAAGTCCATGGACTCGCGGTCCGCTCTCGCCTCGGTCGCGCTCAGCAACTCGTCGCCGTACTTTTCGAGGATGCCGTGGAAGGTTGCAGGGAGGAACTGCCAGACGCCGGTCGCCGAACCCACCCGACCTTCGGCGATCGTGGGCCGAACGTGATCGTTCCAGGTATAGGCGCTTTCCATCTCTCCGGTGGCCAGCGCCTGCCCGAGATTGGCCCCGGTGCGCTCGGAAACCTCGAGCAGAACGAGCATCTGTCGCGGGGAGATATCCTGTGCCCGGTCGTAGTCCCGCCATCGGGTCTCCGACCACGTGCGATAGGCCGCAAGCATGCGCTCATGCGCACTGCCGTCCGGCGTGTAGACGGCATCGGTCACCGACGCCGCGCTCGACGACTCCTCGTCAAACTCCGCGGTCGCCGACCAGGCGGCTACCGACATCGAGGTCAGCGCCCAAACCGCGACACCGACGAGATTGCGGATGCAGCCGGACTGTTTCATCGTGCTCATTTCCGATCGCCTCCTTTGAATCGCGTCCAGAGGGAGATGCTGGCTTTCGAGTGAACTCGACGTTTGGCGCATCCACGGCCATCAGCGGGGACGCGGTTTAAGATAACTTATGTATTTATCGGCTAAACCGCGCAGATTCCAGCGGTCGTCAAGCCTGCCGGGGCCGATCCCATCCAAAGACATCGCAGACCGCACCGGGCGGGGTTTAACCGACCGCACCGATCGACCTGATCGACATGACAAGCAACGGCGAGACGTCGATCAAAGAAGCGTCCACCAAGCGACCGCGAGGCCGCCCAGACCCGCACCGAGCAGCGGCAAGGTGATGCGCACACCCAGCGCGCGACCACCGACCGAGGCCGCAATGACCCCCTTGACCAGGCTGTTGACGGCCGCAGCAATGACGATGCTCCAGACCGCAATGCCGACGGCGAGTTCGTCGCGGCTCATACGGGCAATCGTGAGGGTAATGGCATCCACATCCGCGATCCCCGAGGCGGCGGCCAGCATCATGACACCGGTCGCTCCGATCCAGCTCTCGATGCCCCTCGCCAAGAGCATCACCAGGCCAAGCAGAAGTCCGAAGCCGACCGCGGATTTCAGCTCCAGGGGGTTGTCGAGAAGCGCGTCCGCGTCGTCGCCGCCACGCGGCTGAGTCAGCCAGTAGAAGGCCGCAAATCCGTAGGCGATCAGGGCCATTGCCGCGGCAGGCCAGATCAAGTGCGGCAGCAATGGCGGATGGATCAGGCTCGACACCAGCACCATCCGGGGGAACATGGTCGCGCAGGCCACCAGGATTGCGGTGGCCAGCACGGGGACCATCTCCTCGCGAGCATGTGCCAGGCGCGAGAAATGCAGGGTCAACGCGGTCGAAGACGCAAGACCACCGAAGAGTCCGGTGAACAGGGTCCCGCGCCGCGTCCCCACGAGCCTCATCGCGTAATAACCGACAAAGGAGATGCTCGCGATCAGAACCACCATCCACCAGATTTCACGCGGGTTGACGGCATTCCATGGGCCGTACCCCTGATCCGGCAACACCGGCAACGCCACCACGGAGATGAGCAGCAGGGTAAGACCGGCCTTGAGATCCTTCTGCTCCATGGCATGGATCCAGCGATGGATCAGCGGCTTGGACCCCAGCAGCAGGGCCGTGACGACGGCCGCCGCCGCGGCGGCGGCCAGCTCGCCGATCACCGCAAGCGCCCCGAGCAAGAAGGTCATCAAGCCGGCGACAAGGCTGGTGATACCGGCATCCTCGTCGTGCCTGTAGGCCAGGACGTGCGCAACCGACAGGGCTCCGGCAAGCCCCACGAAGATCAGTCCCAACGTCAACGCGCCTGAAGGTCCGGTCAGTAGGCCGGAAATCCCGCCGAGAAACCCGATCAACGCATAAGTGCGAACACCCGCGACGCGTCGTCCTTCCTCGGCGCCGCGTTCCTTCCAACCGCGCTCTACGCCGATGAGTAGACCGATGGCCAAAGCGACAGCCAGCCCGACGAAGACCTGGTGATCCTCGAGGATCATGTGACCGCCTCGGCTCCGCTAGGGTTGCTTGGGGGTGGCCATTAAAGCCAGGACTCGAGAGGACCCCCAGCCGTACCCGAGATCGTGCACTGATCGGCGCCGAGGCGCCCGGATCCCACGCATAAAAGCCCTCCGATCGCGGTTGTCCCGCAGCTACCGAACCCTTGGATCCTGCTCTGTCAGCTTAGATCAAGGGGTTTGGGGTGTCGCGCGGATCGCCGCGGTCTCGTTCGCATCGACGATCTCACGCAGAACCGTCGTCGCATAGGCGCCGGCCGGCAGGGAGAAGGTCAGCCGTAATCCGCCGTCGACCCGCTGCGCGCCTAGATCAGCCACCGGCAGACGTAGAGACCTGCGCTCCTGCGCCAGACCGAAGGCGGCCAGCCCTTCGCACCAGGTCGGGAAGCGTATGCCGACTGCGTCCTCGAGCTGCCGGACCGATCCGCGCGAGGGCAGCTCCCCCTTGCCCCAAAGCGGACCCGTCGGGTGCACGTCCATTGCCTCGCCGCGCGCGATCGTCGCGGCGTCGATCGTCTCGGCAAGGAAATAGGAGTTGGACCCGGCGAGCTGAAGGCAGTCCCCTTCGATCGGCCTGTCCCAGTCGCCACGACGCACACGTTCGGCCAAGACCTCGTTGAAGATCTGCGAGCGTGCCGCGGAGAGCCAGAGTCCGGACTGATGGCGTGGAACACGGCCGGGCGAGCCGGCGAAGAGGGCATGGGCACGTACCAGGTTGGAATGGTCATGCCCGAAGCGTTGCTCGCCGAAGAAGTTCGGGATTCCGCGCACGCGGATCGCCGCGAGCCGCTCGTCGAGCCCGGGTATGGTCTCGGGGTCGAGATCGCGCACCAGGATTTGGAAACGGTTTCCGGCCAGTGCACCGCGCTTGAGCTTACGTCGATGCGGGTGCGATTCCAGGACCTCGATGCCCTCCTCTGCGAGGATCGACCAATCGGGTGTGCCGTCGCGCGGACGCGGGATCGAGAACCACTGGAGCGCCACGGCATGACGGTCCTTCAGGCCCGCATAGCCCACCGCGGAGACCGGCACACCGGCGATGCGCGCCAAACGACGCGCCGTCCACTCGGTATTGGCGCCGGTCTTGCGCACCCGCAGGAGGAGATGGTCGCCTTCGCCGTCCGGGGCGAACCCGAGCTGCTCCTCGACCAGGAAGTCCTCGGGTCGAGCGCGCAGTCGCCCGCAAGCCAGTGGAGCGCCGTAAGCACCGGGGAGGGCGTCGACCGGACTCCAGATCGGCAGCGACACCTCAGGTGTCCGCCAAAAGGACGACGGCGCTCGCCGCGATGCCCTCGCCCCTGCCCGTAAACCCCATCTGCTCGGTCGTGGTCGCCTTCACGTTCACACGCGCGGGGTCGCAGCCCATGTCGGCGGCGAGACGGGCACACATCTCGGGAATATGGGTCGCCAGCTTGGGACGCTGGGCGATGATGGTCAGATCGGCGTTGTGCACGGAGAGTCCGCGCTCGGCGAGGCTCGCGATCACGCGCCGCAGCAGGATGCGGCTGTCGATCCCGGCGAAGGCGGCGTCCGTGTCGGGAAAATGCCGACCGATATCGCCGAGCCCGGCTGCACCGAGCAGGGCGTCGCAGAGTGCGTGGATGGCCACATCGCCGTCGGAGTGCGCGAGCAACCCTTGGTCGTGCGGGATCTCCAGGCCACCGAGCACCAGTGGGCGTCCGGGGCCGAAACGATGGGCGTCGAAACCCTGACCGATGAGCATGTTCAACAGCCTCCAGCCTCCGGCCTCCGGCCTCCGGCCACCTGTGCGCTCGCGCGCTGGTGGCCGGAGGCCGGAGGCCGGAGGCTCTTGAGAGTTTGGATTAGCCCAGCCGCCCCTGCTGTTGCAGGTAGAAGCGGGCGAGCGGGAGGTCCTCGGCGCGCGTGATCTTGATGTTGTCGGCATGACCTTCGATCAGGCGCGGGGCGTGACCCATGCGCTCCATGGCGGATGCGTCGTCGGTCACGAGATGGTTGGCGGCCAACGCATCGGTCAATGCGGCACGCAACCGGCCGAGACGAAACATCTGCGGTGTAAAGGCGTGCCAGAGCGACGCGCGATCGACCGTCGCGCCGATGCGATCGTCCGGCTCGGCCCGTTTCATGGTATCGCGCACCGGGATGCCGAGCAGGCCGCCAACCTCGTCCTCGATGAGGGCCTCGATCAGCCGCTCGAGATCGGCCGGGCGCAAACAGGGGCGCGCGGCATCATGCACCAATACCCAATCCTCGGCATGGGCGCGTGCACCCAGTGCATCGAGCGCATTCAGGACCGAATGGCAACGCTCGGCACCGCCGTTGGCGCGGGTCACCTTGGGATGCTCGGCATAGGCCGTTGCCCCCCAGTAGCGATCGGTCGGATCCAGGGCAACCACGACGCCCCGGATCCGCACGTCGGCCACGAAGAGATCCAACGCATGATCGATCACGGCGCGGCCGGCGAGATCGAGATACTGCTTCGGCGTCGCGCTGCCCATGCGACGTCCCACCCCTGCGGCGGGAAGCACCGCCCATAAGGCACGTGAAGGACTCATCGTTTCGCCTCCGGAGGCGTCTTCTCCGGTGCTTTGCGCTCGATCATCTGGATGAAGATCTCGCCAGGCTTGATCATCCCCAGATCGCGACGCGCGCGCTCCTCCAAGGCCTCGACCCCTTCGCGCAGGTCCATCACCTCGGCTTGGAGCTCCTGATTGCGTGCACGCAGGCGCACCAGCTCCTCTTCTTGAGCCGCGATCTCGTTTTTGAGCCCATGCACCTCGGCCAAGCTCCCCTCGCCGACCCACAGCCGAAACTGCAGGCCAGCCAGCAAGAGGATCAAGACGAGGATCAGGATGCGCATGGACGGCATCTTCGGTGTCGACAGCAGGGGAAGGAGGCGCCCGGCCCCTGCCTGCCAAACATCAAAGCCACTTGAAGGCAGAGCGACCCGCATAGGTGGCCTCGTCGCCCAACTGGTCTTCGATCCGCATCAGCTGATTGTACTTGGCGACCCGGTCGGAGCGCGAAAGCGATCCGGTCTTGATCTGGCCGGTGCCCGTCGCGACGACCAGATCGGCGATGGTGGTGTCCTCGGTCTCGCCCGAGCGGTGCGAGACGACCGCCGTGTAGCCGGCCGCATGCGCCATGGCGATCGCCTCCAGGGTCTCGGTCAGGGTGCCGATCTGATTGACCTTGATGAGGATGGAGTTGGCGATGCCCTTGTCGATCCCTTCCTGCAGGATCTTGGTGTTGGTGACGAAGAGGTCGTCGCCGACGATCTGGACCTTGCCTCCGAGACGCTCGGTCTGGCGCTTCCAGCCGTCCCAGTCGCCCTCGGCCAAGCCGTCCTCGATGGTGATGATGGGGTATTTTTCGACCCACTCGAGCAGGAGATCGGTCATGCCGTCGGAGTCGAGCGTGCGGCCTTCGCCCTTGAGATGATACTTGCCGTCGGCGTAGAACTCGGACGCCGCCACGTCCATACCGAGATAGATGTCCGAGCCGGCCTTGAAGCCCGCCTTGTGGATCGCCTCCAGGATCGCCTCGATCGCCGCCTCGTTCGAGGGCAAATCGGGGGCGAAACCGCCTTCGTCGCCGACACCGGTGGCCAATCCGCGCCCGTGCAGAACGGACTTGAGCGCATGAAAGACCTCGGCACCGTAGCGCACCGCCTCGCGGATGCTGGGTGCGCCCACCGGCAGGATCATGAACTCCTGAAAGTCCACGCTGTTGTCCGCGTGCTCCCCGCCGTTGATGATGTTCATCATGGGCACGGGTAGACGATAGGGCCCCGTCGCGAGCGACATGAAGAGCGGCAACGCCTTCTCCTGTGCGGCGGCATGCGCGGCGGCGATCGAGACGCCGAGCAGTGCGTTGGCGCCGAGACGCGCCTTGTTGTCGGTCCCGTCGAGCGCGATCATGGCGCGATCGAGCGCCTCCTGGTCGCCGACCTCCATGCCGACGACCGCGTCGCGCAGCTCGCCTTGGATGTTGGCGACAGCCGTCAGGACGCCCTTGCCGCCGAACCGCGAGCGGTCGCCGTCGCGCAGCTCGAGGGCCTCGCGCGAACCGGTCGAAGCGCCGGACGGCACGATGAAGCGGCCGATCGCACCGTCGGCGGTGATGACATCGGCCTCGACTGTGGGATTTCCGCGGGAGTCCAGAACCTCGCGGGCGCGGACATCGACGATATCGGACATGGCATGTCTCTCCAAAAACAACAACGGAGCGATTCTTCAAGAGAATCGCATGAGTCTATCGGGCCTCGGTGGGGAGTCTCGCGACGATCGGTACAGCGCAGACGTCTGTCCGATCTTGTTGTTCGATTCAACGTGGGGCCGGCAGGGAAATACCGACCGACGACCCGCACGGTCAGGCGGGAACCACCAGGCTCGCCGGCCCGACCGAATGTCGCCTCACACCCACCTCAAGACGCCTGCTCTGCGAAACCTGCCGACTTCACCAGTCGGTCGATCTGAACCAGGGTTTCGAGCAGGCCACGCATCTTGTGCAAAGGCCAGGCATTGGGACCGTCGCTCAACGCCTGATCGGGGTTCGGGTGGGTCTCCATGAAGAGACCCGCGATGCCGACGGCTACAGCGGCACGCGCCAAGACCGGGACGAACTCGCGTTGACCGCCGGACCGATCTCCCTGCCCGCCCGGCAGTTGCACCGAATGGGTGGCATCGAAGACGACCGGGCAGCCCGTCTCGCGCATCACCGAGAGCGCGCGCATGTCCGAAACCAGGTTGTTGTAGCCGAAGGAGACGCCGCGCTCGCAGACCATGATCTGCGTGTTTCCCGTCGCGCGCGCCTTCTCGACCACGTGGCGCATGTCCCAAGGGGCCAGGAACTGACCCTTCTTGATGTTGACGGGCTTGCCCTGGCTCGCGACCGCTTGGATGAAATTGGTCTGGCGACACAGAAAGGCCGGGGTCTGAAGGACATCCACCACATCCGCGACCTCGCCCAGCGGCGTGTCTTCATGCACGTCGGTCAGGATCGGGACGCGGATGCGCTCGCGTACGCCCTCCAGGATCGCCAGCCCCTGCTCGAGCCCGAGACCGCGGAAGCTGCCCGAGGAAGAGCGGTTGGCCTTGTCGAAGGACGACTTGTAGATGAAAGGGATCCCCAGGTCGTCGGTCAGCTCCTTGAGGGCGCCGGCCGTGTCCTCGGCCAGTCCGGCGCTCTCGATCACGCAGGGACCGGCGATCAGGAAGAGCGGTCGATCCAGGCCGACCTCGAAACCGGGAAAAAGCATCATGCGGGGGCACCTTGCACCAGTTGACGCCGCGTCAGCGCGGCGCGAACGAAGCCGCAAAAGAGCGGATGCCCGTCGCGCGGGGTCGATGTGAATTCCGGATGGAACTGGCAGGCGATGAACCAGGGGTGATCCGGGATCTCGATGATCTCCACGAGCCGGTTATCGAGCGACCAGCCGGAGAAGCGCATCCCCGCGTCCTTCATCACGTTCAGATAGCAGATGTTGAACTCGTAGCGATGACGGTGGCGCTCGCGGATCTGCGGCTTGCCGTAGACGTTGCGTGCAAGACTACCGGGCTCCAGACGGCAATTCTGACCACCCAACCGCATCGATCCGCCCAAATCAACACCCTCGTCTCGGGTCTCGATCCGGCCGCGCTCGTCGCGCCACTCGGTGATGAGCGCGATCACGGGATGCGGGGTCTGGCGATCGAACTCGGTGCTGTGGGCACCCTCGAGTGCGGCAACATGGCGTGCGTACTCGATGACGGCAATCTGCATCCCGAGACAAATCCCGAGATAGGGGATGCGGTGCTCGCGCGCGTAGCGGGCTGCCTGGATCTTGCCCTCGATGCCGCGCTCGCCGAATCCGCCCGGGACCAGGATGGCATCGAGCCCGTCGAGACCCTCGGTCCCCTCCTGCTCGATGACCTCCGAATCCAGATAAACGATCTCGACCTTGGTCCTGGTGTGCACACCGGCATGGGCCAGCGCCTCGGAGAGCGATTTGTAGGCCTCGGTGAGGTGCATGTACTTGCCGACCATGCCGACGCGCACGACCTGCTCGGGGTGATCGAAACCTTCCAGGACACGATCCCATTCACGTAGATCCGCCTCGGGGGCCTCGATCCCGAATTGGCGCACCACCAGATCGTCGAGCTTCTGGTCGTGCAGGAGCCGCGGGATACGATAGATGTTGTCGGCGTCGACCGCAGAGATGACCGCGTCTTCGGTCACGTTGGTGAAGAGCGCAATCTTGCGGCGCTCCTCGTCCGGAAGGTGCTTCTCGGCGCGGCACAGCAGAATGTCCGGCTGGATACCGATGGAGCGCAACTCCTTGACCGAGTGCTGCGTGGGCTTGGTCTTGATTTCGCCGGCGGTGCGGATGTATGGCACGAGCGTGAGATGCATGAAGAGTGCGTTCTCACGCCCCTCCTCCACACGCATCTGGCGGATCGCCTCCAGAAAGGGCAAGGACTCGATGTCGCCCACGGTGCCACCGATCTCGACCATGGCCACGTCCGCACCCTCGGCACCGAGACGGATCGCCTGCTTGATCTCGTCGGTGATATGCGGGATGACCTGGACGGTGCGCCCGAGATAGTCGCCGCGCCGCTCCTTGCGGATGACGCTCTCGTAGATCTGGCCGGTCGTGAAGTTGTTGTTGCGACCCATCGGGGTGCGCAGGAAGCGCTCGTAGTGGCCCAGATCGAGATCGGTCTCGGCGCCGTCGTCGGTCACATAGACCTCGCCGTGCTGGAACGGACTCATGGTGCCCGGATCCACGTTGATGTAGGGATCGAGCTTGATCATGGTCACCCGCAGGCCGCGAGCCTCCAAGAGCGCCCCGAGAGACGCCGACGCGATGCCTTTACCGAGCGACGAGACGACACCGCCGGTGATGAAGATGAACTTGGTCATGGGGGTAGTGGAGGCAGTCGAGGGCAATGGCCCGGATCCGCCAACACGCTACCAAAAACCCCGCAACTGCTCAATGCGAATGCCGGCTCTTGCTGCTGCCGCGAGCGTGCGCGTCGCGAACATCACGACCGGGGGCGAGCACGCCGGACAGGGTGCTGCGCGACCTTCACAAACTCGAACGGGCTGCGTATATTCGGAGCGGTTTCGCAAATGACGAAACACACCTTCTCGGCGTTGTCGGCGCTCGTCTAGGGTCGGGCGCCGACACAGCGGCCTTGATCGATGTCGTAAAAGATGAGTGTCAACAGAGGAGCGTCAACGATGCGTCAAACAGCAAGATTGATGAGTGCAGCCGCAATCGCAGGTGCCGCCACCTTGGCCGTCAGCCCGGCCCAGGCGTGGTGGGGGCCCGGTTGGGGTGGGCCAGGCTATGGCGGCTACGGCCCGGGCTATGGTTCCGGCCTCGGTGACCTGTTCGGCGACATGCTCGGCGACGGCTGGGGCGACTTCAACATGAACATGAGCGGCGGGGGTCGCGGCTACGGACGCGGGCGCGGCTATGGCTACGGACGTGGTTACGGGTACGGCTATCCCGGCTACGGTTACGGTTACGGTTATCCAGGCTATGGCTACGGCTACCCCGGTTACGGTGTCCCCTACTACGGCGCGCCTTACGCCGCACCCTATGCCGCGCCCGCTGCTCCCGCGACCGGCGAAGCCAAGTAGGCCGAACGCAGAATCGGCATGCTTGCGTCAAGGCCGCGCCCGCGAGGGCGCGGCCTTTTTTGCGGGTCCAGGTCGGCCTGACGACAAGAAGATAATCTTCGCTTGATCCAGATCAAGCGACGGTTCAAAATCTGGTGACCGAAGACCGAGGGGCGATGCCGTGAGCCATCACAAAGTAATCTCATTGGAGACCATTCGCGTCGCCTGCAGAAACTGCTCCCTGTCGTCGCTCTGCTTGCCTATGGGCCTTGCGCCGGATGATGTCGAGCGACTCGACGAGATCGTGAAGCGAACACGACCGCTCCACCGGGGCGACTTCCTGTTTCGAGACGGCGACCGATTTCGTTCGCTCTATGTCGTGAAGACCGGATCGGTGAAGACCTTCGCTCCGAGTCCGGAGGGCGGCGAGCAGGTGCTGGGCTTCCATCTTCCCGGCGAGGTGATTGGACTGGATGCGATCGATAAGGACATCCATGCCTGCTCGGCGAAGGTCCTCGAGACCTCCGCTATCTGCGAGGTCCCCTTCACCCGACTCGAAGAGCTCACCGCAACCATTCCGAGCCTGCAGCATCAGATGTATCGCCTGCTCAGCAAGGAAATCGGACACGATACGGACATGCTCTTGCTCCTCGGCAAGAAGAACGCCGAGGAACGTCTCGCCGCCTTCCTGCTCAGCCTGTCCAAGCGCCTGCACAAACGCGGGCTGTCCGCGACCGACTTCTATCTGAGCATGTCCCGCCATGAGATCGGGAACTACCTGGGACTCGCCGTCGAGACCGTCAGCCGTCTCTTCACGCGATTCCAAGACGACGGACTGATGAACGTCGACCGTAAGCACATTCAGCTGCTCGATGTGAGTACGCTGGAGTCTCTGGTGGGCGGCGCCGGGCAGAATCGCCGCCAACAGCAGCAGAGCTAAACTGCGCCCGTTGCGGTATGTGATGTTCGGAGGGCTGGATCGGCCTCGGAGCGATCGATAGCCCTTAGAGTCGGCGCAGTTTAGGAGACTGAAAACCCTAAGAAGCATCTCCATGAAGGCTGCGGGGATCTCCGTGGCCACACACGACTAAACCGCGGGCGGCGTCATCCCTCGACGCGAAGCCAAAGACAACCCTCCGCACTTGCGGCCTGGATCGCCGCGAGGCGCGCGGCATGAGCGGCGAGCGCGGCCGGGTCGGCTTGAATCACCCGCAGGCGCGGCCGATTCGGATCCAGCCGGCCGCGATGCCGAGCGTCCGGTCCGTCGTGAGACGGCGCCGCGAGCTCTTCTCCGAGGCTCAACGCCACCTGCCCCCCGGTCATGGCGAGATAGACATCCGCCAGGATCTCGGCATCGAGCAGGGCGCCATGCAGGTCGCGGTGGCGATGATCCACGCCGTAGCGCTTGCACAAGGCATCGAGGCTGTTGCGCTGCCCCGGGTGCATGCGCCGGGCCATGATCAGCGTGTCCGTCACCTCGCACAGGTCCGTGATCCGCGACGCTTCGGCGTTCCATCCTAGAATCTCGCGATCGAGAAACCCGAGATCGAAGGTCGCGTTGTGGATGATCAACTCGGCCCCTTCCACATAGTCCAGGAAGCTCTCGGCAATCTCGGCGAAACGTGGCTTGTCGGCGAGAAAGGCGTTCGTGATCCCGTGTACATCGGAGGCGCCCGCGTCGATCTCCCGATCCGGCTGGAGATAGCGGTGGAAGTTGTTTCCGGTCAAGCGGCGGTCGATCAGCTCGACACAGCCGATCTCGATGATGCGATGGCCTGCCTGGGGGTCGAGACCCGTGGTCTCGGTATCGAGAACGATCTGTCTCATTTAAACCGCGTCCATAGTGTAAACCGCTGCGTTGCAGGCAAGCGAATCCCGGAGGACTACGCCTCCCCCGTACCTGACGCGGTTTAAAGAGCGAAATTCAAGAATCTGAATCGCGTCCGCACCGACGGGAGCCGAGTCATGCGACGACGAGTCGAATCGAAAATTGCGCATGTCATGCCGGACGCGATTCAGCCCGCGATCCCTCGATTTGCCAATCGGTCGGCACGCTCGTTCTCGGCGTGCCCGGCATGACCTTTGACCCACTTCCAGCGCACCTGATGAGCGCCGATGGCGCCATCCAAACGCTCCCAAAGGTCACGGTTTTTCACGGGCTTGCGATCGGCCGTCTGCCAGCCGTTGCGTTTCCAACGCGGCATCCATTCCTCGACCCCCCGCTTGACGTATTGAGAGTCGGTGACGATCTCGAGACAGGTCGGACGCTTCATGCTCTCCAGCGCCATGATGACCGCCATCAGCTCCATGCGGTTGT
This sequence comes from Thiocapsa bogorovii, assembly GCF_021228795.1. Taxonomy (NCBI): domain Bacteria; kingdom Pseudomonadati; phylum Pseudomonadota; class Gammaproteobacteria; order Chromatiales; family Chromatiaceae; genus Thiocapsa; species Thiocapsa bogorovii. The sequence continues at coordinate 4,304,932 of NZ_CP089309.1, read as the reverse complement.
TGGTGGTCGCGCGTTCACCCCCGCACAGCTCCTTCTCGACCTCCCCCCATCGCAGCAGGACACCCCAACCCCCGGGTCCCGGATTGCCCTTGCAGGCACCGTCGGTGTAAGCGCGCACGCAGTCAGGCATGACCGGCCCTGCGTGTCGTCGGCTCCGCCGCGCCACCGCGCAGCAGTGAGCGCCGCCCCCAGGCCGGACGCAGCGGCGTCAAGGTCGCCACGCGTTTGACGGCCCGGATCAAATAGACACCGCCCAGGATCGGCCAGAGGCGCCCCCCCAAGGTGTCGAATGCCGCACAGCTCGGCCCCAGGGCGCGCCGGAACGGCGGCCGAAACATAATGTGCTCGCGAAGCTCGATATCGAAACCCAACACGGACAACCAATCCTCGATTTGATAAGCGGTGCGGAAACGCCCGCACCAAGGGACCTGCGTCCCGGAACCGCGCAGCAGGGACCAGAGGCCCCAGGCACTGAGCGCGTTGAAGCCCAGAACGATCACTCGCCCCTCCGGGATCAGCACGCGCTCGACCTCGCGAAGCACCGCGTGGGGATCGGGCGAGAAATCCAAGGTATGCGGCAACAGGAGCGCGTCGATCGAATCGCTCGCAAGCGGCAGCCTGCTCGGCAACCCGACGATCTCGCGTCCGCCATGACCCGAGGGCTGCTCGCAGGGCATCAGGATTCGATGGCGGATCCGACTTGAGGCCATCGCGTCGCGAAAGCTCTCGGTCACGCCGATCTGGACCAGGTAGTAGCCGAAGGTGTCGCTCAGCAGCCGCTGAACGCACGCGCTCTCAAGGGCCGCCACCTCGACTCCGAGCGGCGACCGATACCAATCTTGTAGTCTCGCCAGGGGTGAACCCGGACTCTTGCGCACAGTCATGCCGATGCCTCTTCGAGAGACGCATGTTAACCGTGATTGCACGCACTGTCGTGCGGCGGTACCACCGAATTTCCGGCATCCGGACCTGGAATTGACGGCCGTCTTTGGGTATGATGCTTTTCTAATTCCTGGATAACTCAATTAAACAATCACTTACCGGGAATTCCTAGGGGGAAAACATGCCTGATGCCGCTCGTTTCGCGCGCACGCTCGGCGCGCTCGGCGTTCTGACGCTGCTTTTGAACGGTTGCGCGACGGAGACCCGAACCGCCGAGAACGACTTCGGAGACTCCGGCTACTCAGGCATGGTTTCGGCCCGCGAATACGGTTACGTCCGACCGGCCACGGATGTCGTGGTCATGGAGAGACGCACCGCCGGGCGAGCGGATGCGCGCGGCGACCTCTGGAACCGTGTCCGCAGCGGGATGACCCTCGATCTTTACGCGGACGCGCGCATCGACAGCACCGTCGAGCGCTTCCGCCGAGACCCCCAGTATCTCTCCAAGCTGTCCCAGCGAGGCACACCCTACCTGCACATGATCGTCACCGAGATCGAGCGGCGCGGACTGCCGATGGAGCTCGCCTTCCTGCCCCATGTCGAAAGTCGCTTCAATCCGGTTGCCACATCGCCCAAAGCGGCCGCCGGCATCTGGCAGTTCATGCCCTACACCGGGCTCGAGATGGGCTTGCGACAGGATGCCTGGTACGACGGGCGACGCGACCCGCTGGCGTCCACGGGCGCTGCGCTCGACTATCTCGAGCAGCTCAACCGGCGCTTCGACGGCGATTGGCCGCTCGCCATGGCTGCATACAACTGCGGCCCGGGCCGCGTCGCCGCCGCACAGGCCGCCAATCGCCGCAGCGGCAAACCCACCGATTACTGGTCGCTCAACCTTCCGAACGAAACCAAGCAGTACGTCCCGCAGATCCTCGCCACCGCGCGCCTGGTCGCCGCACCGACACGCTACGGCCTAAACCTTCCGCCCGTGCCCGATCGGCCCCAGCTCGAAGTAGTCCGCACGCATCAACCGATGGATCTGAATCGGGTGGCCTCGGCGACCGGCGTTCAGCTCTACGAGCTGCAGCGCCTCAACCCGGGGCTGAAGCTCGGACGGACGGCACCCGACGGCCCCGGCCACATCTTGGTGCCGGCCGGAACTGGGCAAAAGATCGGCAAGAAGATCGGCCGAGTCCAGGTCATGCCGGCCATGGCCTCCGTAGTCCGCTCCCAATCCGGTCCCTCGCGAACCGCGACTGCCCGATCCAGTACCGCCATGCAATCGAGAGCAGCTCGCGCCGAGCGTCGCAAGCTGCATGTGGTCAAGGGGGGCGAGACGATCGCGTCGATCGCGCGCGCGAACGGCATCGAGCCGCGCGCACTTGCGGAGCTCAACGGCATCTCCGTGCGCGAGCCGCTGCTCTCGGGCCAGACACTCGCGGTCCAAGCAACCGATGACTCCGCCTTGATTACGCACCTGGTCACCACGGGAGATTCGGTCAAGACACTGGCAAAACGCTACGGCGTCAGCGTCAAGGATCTCCAGCGCTGGAATCGACTGGCCGAGACGCGTCTGACCCCGGGCGACCTGATCCTCATCTATCCGCCCGGGCGTGCACCGACCTCCTGACAAGGGACTCATTCGGCTGGTAAAGTCGGCGGAAGGGCACTAACGCGTCTAGAGGCGCTTCCGAAGGAACAGTCCGATGACCCATCACAAGAACGTCTTGGGCGAGCCCCTCGAGGTCTGCTCGCTCGAACCCTTGACCGGCTTTACGCGCAGCGGCGGCTGCGAGACCGGCCCACAAGACCTTGGGTCACATACGGTTTGCGCACGCATGACTCGCGAGTTCCTCGAGCTCAGTCTCGCCCGCGGAAACGATCTGGTGACACCTCAACCCGAATACGGTTTTCCCGGCCTGAAGCCGGGCGATCGCTGGTGTCTGTGCGCCGCACGTTGGCAGGAGGCCCTCGAAGCCGGCGCCGCGCCTCGTGTCGCCCTTAGGGCGACTCACGAGCGGGCGCTCGAGGTCGTCAGTCTCGCCGACCTCAAGTCGCATGCCTTGGATCTTTCGTAACACGAGACAGAGATCGGAACAGGCACTCGGTGCACCGGGTTGCATTCCGATCATCCCGGTGCTCCTTTCGATGGTTTCGGCATCCGTTCCGGCGATGTCTTATCTCCCCGTGCTGGGGCCGAACGGAAGCGGAACCGAACCCGTCACCCGCTCCCATCACGCATCCAGCGAGCAAGCAGACCGCTTGGTCGTCAAAAAGACCGAGCGTCGCCTCTATCTGATGCGTGAAAACCAGCCCCTGCGGAGTTACGACATTGCGCTCGGGTTCCAACCGATCGGACACAAGACTCGCGAAGGCGACGGGCGCACCCCCGAGGGACGTTACCTGATCGACCGACGAAACGACCGAAGCCGCTTCCACAAGGCCCTGCACATCTCATATCCCAGCCTCAGTGACCGGCGGCGCGCCGAACGACGCGGCGAACCGCCCGGAGGCATGATCCTGATCCACGGTCAACCAAACGGAAAGAACCGCCCGACGCGCATCGAGGATGACTGGACGCTGGGTTGCATCGCGGTCTCTAACCAGGAGATCGACGAAATTTGGTCACTCACCGTCGACGGGACGCCGATCGAGATCTTGCCATGAACCCCGAGCCATCCAAATCACGCATCATGTCGGTCGGCGGGCGTCTGCTGTCTTGGGTCGAGGTCGTCGGTCTGGTGGTGATCGCCGTCGCGACGGTCATCGCCGGCAGTCAGGAAGTCATGGAGATGGTGGAGCGCCGCGAGGTCAATCTCGGCGATCTTCTCCTGCTTTTCATCTATCTGGAAGTACTGACGATGGTCGGCATCTACCTGCAATCCGGCGCCTTGCCGATCCGCATGCCGATCTATATCGCGATGGTTGCCCTCGCCCGCCACCTGATCATCGATATGAAGGAGATCACCGAGACCGAGATCATCGCCACCTCGGTCGCCATCCTGATTCTGGCCGGAGCCGTGCTCCTCATCCGTTTCGGACATGTTCGGTTCCCCTACAGCGCCTCGAGCCGGGATGAGGATGCACGTTGATCGAGACGCAAGTCCGAGCGAGCTCCCCCGAGCGAGACCCGCACTCGGAATCGGCGTGACGCGTACTGCGCCGACGCCGAGGGAGATCACCGGGGTCATCCTGGCCGGTGGCCGAGGAAGCCGCATGGGAGGCGTCGACAAAGGGCTGGTGGAGCTCGCCGGCCGCCCCATGATCGAATGGGTGCTGGACGCACTCGCCCCACAGGTGGGCGGATTGCTGATCAACGCAAACCGTCACCGCGAGATCTATGCAAGATACGGAGCGCCCGTGATCGCCGACTCCGATCCCGGATTCAACGGGCCTTTGTCCGGCATGGCGAGCGCGATGCGCGCCGCCGAAACCGACTGGATCCTGACCGTACCCTGTGACGGACCTCTCTTGCCGCCCGATCTGTCACGACGCCTCATCGCGGCATTGATGTCGGGCGATGCCCCTTTGGCGACGGTGATCGAAAGGGGGCGCATGCACCCGGTCTATTCGCTCATATCCGTCTCGCTCGAGCAGGCCGTTTCGGCCGAGCTTGCGGCAGGGGTGCGGAAAGTAAGCGATTGGGTCGCTCGACACGGCCCGGCGTTGGCGGATTTCAGCGATCGGCCCGAGGCGTTTTCCAACCTGAATTCGGCGGAGGACATCGCTCGACTGACATCGCAGTTGGCGCGCTCGACGTGACAGGGAGAGGACAGCCGGCTGGATGCCGAGGACGGCACCGGGGGATGCCCCAAAAATCAAATGCTCTCAAGGGCCAAGGCCCATTGAGAGCAGTGCGACGGGGGCCGGGTGCTGCGGCCTGAATCCTACGAAGACCTTCGTCTGCGTCGGATCGAGCCGTCCAGCTCGGCTCCGGGTGGTGTCGCAACCTCAGTCGGGCGTCACATTCTCCGCCTGCGGCCCTTTGGGGCCTTGAGTGACTTCCATCGTCACGCGTTGACCCTCGAGCAACGTCTTACGACCCGATCCATTGATGGCACTATGGTGGACAAACACGTCTTTGCCGCCCTCGCGCTCAATGAAGCCATATCCCTTCTCGTCATTGAACCACTTGACCGTCCCGGAAACCAATTCACCTGGCATATCAACCTCATCACTTAACGGACCAACCGGAGTTGGCTTTCACTTAAACCCAGCCTTGCGAAAAGGCTAGTGTGTCCTCCACTCGATCTGGAGTGGAATCTGAATCAAGACCATCTGACTCAGTCTTTATCATGCGTCGGATCCCGGTCACCGCAGGGCGGTCCATGGTTCACGTGCAGCATGCCTTAACCGGATTTTTCTTGTCGTTCCCACAACTCAGAGCGCCGCTCAGCTCCCGCAACAACGGACCATACCCGATGGCATCCCTGTTCCGATAGCCCTTCAATCCGGTCACGTCGACAACGCCCCCCGCACCGGATGCACTGAACCGGACGCGACAACGTCTAATGGAAGGCGATTGTTCATCGACACGGAATTGGAGAGGAGGCAGGAATAAAATGCGGATATCGGAATGGGGTCGATCGTCTGATCTCGAGATTTGATCTCGCACAAGACTGGCCTCAAGCGGTGTCGAGCAATTCGAAGCACCAGGCCCGAGTGCCTTGCGCGGGGCTTTCACTTGCCCCTAGTGTACCGCGAAATTCGGAAAATGCGCGCCTATAGCAGCCATTGGAACAAAAAAATTTGCGTGCGCACGGAACCTCTCAGCCCGAACGCTCGGGCCCCCGCCAAGCCGGACCGGAGCTGGACTCGACCCGCTGAATGCTGGGGTACATCAGATTCTGGTAAGGCATGCTGACGAAATGCCCCTGAATCGCGTCCACACCCGCGGCGAACAGCATCGGCAGAAGCTCTGCGTTGTCGACCGCCAAAGCGATCACCCGCATACCCTCCTTTTGCGCACACTGCACCAGCGCGTTCACCGCCTCTTGCGGGACGCGCCGCTCGACCAATCCCTGGGTCATCGTCCGAGAGAGTTTCACATGCGTGATGAGCTCGCGGTGCTCCGCGAGAAAGCCGCAATCCTCCAGACCGGCGTCCTCGATCAAGAGGCCATGGTTTTTCGCTTGCAGCGACCGGGCAAACCGCTCCAAGGCTGTCTGCGCATCGATAAAGGCGGACTTGCGCACCTCGATCACGACCGAGCCGCGCACAAGGCGGGCTGCCGAGATAAAGGCCCCGAGCGCTTTCGCCGTCTCCGCGGAGTTCAGCGTCTCGGTGGCGACGTTGATGAACAGCACCGCATCCTGCGCCCCGCCCTTCTGCATATCCTGAAGCGTTGCCAAGGCGCGGCGCAGGATCCACAGGTCGATCTTGGTCATCCAGCCTGCAGACTCCAGGACGGGAAGAAACTCGGAGGGCATCAGCAGTTTGCCGGTGTCGTCCTTGAGGCGCACCAGGGTCTCGAACATGCTGCGATGCCCTTCATGAGTGCTCAGCGAGATGATCGGCTGAAACTCAAGCGTAAGCCCGCCGGCATCGATGAGTGCACGGATACGGGCCTGATCGGACATCGGACTCTCGCCGGGGGTGGCGACGGTGGCCGCGAGATCCTCCTTGCCCGGACGCGCCGTGCGACTCAGGTCATGGATCGTCGCCAACATGACCGACCGCGGGACGTCCTGGCCGAGGCTGCCGGCCGTGCGGCGAAGAACGCGCAGCTCCTTTCGAATCGCGCAGCTCTGCAGCTCGCGCTCGCACACCATCAAAAGATGCTCGATCTCGTCTCGCACGACCAGGTCTGCGGCGCCGAGACGATGGCTCTGCTGCACACTCAAAGGGCTATCGGCCGCCTTCACCAGGACCAGAGAGGCATCCAGATCGTCCCGAAAAGGCAGGATTGCAGTGTCGACGCCGAGACCCTCGACGCTCTCGCCATCGCACAGGATCAGATCCCACCAACCCGCGCGGTCCAAGGCGTTGCGGAGACCTTCTGGCGTCGAGACCTCGGTCAGATCGACCGCGAGACCCCGTCGGTTCAGGAGCGCTGCGATGCGAAGATCCGATGGTTCCGGGTCGATGCAGAGGATTTGCTTCGCTTTGCTCATTGCGATTGGACTGGGCCGCGCACCGATCGTGGTGAAGTGTCAAAACCATACGGCGCGCCGGCCTTCAAGACAAGAGGCACCGCCGAAAGGGTCCCGAACAGGCGCATCAGGCCAGCAGACAATGCACACGACGGGTCTCGCTCAGGCGCGTCTCCTCGGGATACGACCGTGAACAGGCATCGAACGCCTCTGGACAGCGGGGGTGGAAGTAACAGCCGGAGGGCGGGTTGCTCGGTGACGGCATGTCGCCCTCGAGACGTATCACCGAACGCCGCTTTTCACGATCGATCACAGGCACGGCGGAGAGCAGCGCACGCGTATAGGGATGGCGCGGGTCATCCAGAACCTCGTCGACCCGCCCGCGCTCGACCACGCGTCCGAGATACATGACCGCCACCTCATGCGCCAGATAGGCTACCACCGAGATGTCGTGCGTGATGAAGAGATAGGCAAGCCCGAGCCGATCCTGGAGGTCCTTCAACAGATTGAGGATCTGTGCCTGGACCGAGACATCCAACGCGCTGGTCGGCTCGTCGCACAAGATCAGTTTGGGCTCGACCGCGAGCGCACGTGCGATACAGATCCGCTGGCGCTGTCCGCCGGAAAACTCGTGCGGGTAGCGATCGACGGCGTCCGCGTCCATACCGACCAGATCGAGCAGCTCGGCGACGCGCCGCATCCGGCCGGCCCGGCTGCGCTCGATCCCGAGCGCCTGGAGACCCTCGCCGATCAGATCGCCGACCAGCATGCGCGGATTCATAGCCGCGTAGGGATCCTGGAAGATGATTTGAAGATCCTTGCGGAATGGACGCATCCGTCGATACCTCAAGCCCACAAGCTCCTCGCCCCGATAGCGGATCGAGCCGCCGGTGGGCGTCGTCAGCTGCAGGATGCCCTTGGCGGCGGTCGTCTTGCCGCAGCCGGACTCCCCGACCAACGCCAAGGTCCGACCCGGGGTCAGGTCGAAGGTCAGGCCGTCGACCGCGCGGACCTGACCGACGACTCGCCGGAAAACACCGTCGTGGATCGGGAAGTGAACCTGAAGGTCCCGGACCTGCAGCATGGCGTCGACGGGCACGCCTGAATCCGGCGCAAGCTCTGGAGCGGATAAGGTCGCGGCAGCCTGCTCGCCGTTCTCCCGCTGCAAGCCGTCGGGCAGGGCAACGCCTTGATCCCAGAGGAGACAGCGCACCCCTTGCCCTGTCTCCAGGTCTCTCCAGACGGGCACTTGCTCACGGCATCGGGGCATGACCGCATAGCAACGTTCGGCGAAACGGCAGCCGACGAACCCCTGATCCAGATGCGGCACGCGTCCTGGGATCACGGCAAGGCGTGCGCTGCGTTTGTCCGCGCCGGGCAGGCTCTCCATCAGCTTGCGACTATAAGGATGCGCCGGTGCGGCGAAGAAGGCGTCGGTCGTCGCAGTCTCGAGGATCTGGCCGGCGTACATGACGGCCAAGCGATCCGCTGTCTCGGCGACCACGCCGAGATCATGGGTGATCAGGAGCACCGCCATTCCGGTCTTCGCCTGGAGATCCTTCAGAAGCCGAAGGACCTGGGCCTGGATGGTGACGTCCAGCGCGGTGGTCGGCTCGTCCGCGATCAGGAGCTGCGGATCACCGGCCAAGGCCATGGCAATCATGATGCGCTGCTTCATGCCGCCCGAGAGCTGGTGCGGGTATTCGTCGACCCGGCGGGCCGGATCCGGGATACCCACCGCGCGCATGAGCTCAACGACACGCGTCGGGGTCCGATCGCGCGATCCGCCCTCGTGGACCCGGACCGCCTCGGCGATTTGGTCGCCGACGCTCATGACCGGGTTGAGCGAGGTTTGCGGCTCTTGGAAGATCATGGCCACGCGCCCGCCGCGGACTTGGCGCATCTCGGCCTCGGTCAGGCGCAGCAGGTCGGTTCCAGCCAACCGCACCGCGCCTGCCGTGACCCGTCCGGACGGCGGCAGGAGTCGCATCAGCGAAAGCGCCGTCATGGACTTGCCGCATCCGGACTCACCGAGCAGCACGAAGGTCTCGCCACGGCGAATCTCGAGATCGATCCCGTCGACGACCCGAACCGGCCGCGCGGCATCCCCGAGCAGCGTCGTCAGTCCCGAGACCTCAAGCAGCACATCGGACGCCATCAGAGACTCACCCTCTGGTTTGGGGAATACGCGGAGCAAAGCGATCAGCGGGCACTCTTGAGCCTCGGATCGAAGGCGTCGCGCACCACGTCCGCGAAGAGGTTCGCCGCAAGCACCAAGGCGAACATGAAGAGAAACGCGGCGGTCAACGACCACCAGACGACCGGGTCGCGGGCCAGCTCGAGTCGTGCGCTGTTGATCATGTTCCCCCATGAATTCATCGTCGGGTCAACACCGATATTGATGTAGGAGAGCACGGCCTCGGCAAGCACCAGACCGCTGAAGTCCAGCACCAGGGTGATCAGCACGATATGCATGACGTTCGGCAGGATATGACGTCCGATCAGGGTGAAGTGGCCGACCCCCAATGCCGTGGACGCCTGGACATAGTCGACCTCTCGCAGCTTCAGCGCCTCCCCGCGCAACAGGCGGCACAGTCCGGTCCAACTGGTGACGCCCAGGATCAGCACGAGGAACAGCAGTCGCAGATCGGCCCGCTCGACCAGGCTCGCGAAGTCGTCGGCATTGTTGCTCATGTAGACCTGCAGCAAGAGGATGGCCGCGGCGATCAGGAGCACGCCGGGGATCGAGTTCAGCGTGGTGTAGAGATACTGGATGACATCGTCCACCCAACCCCTGAAATAGCCGGCCATGATGCCGAGCAAGACCGCGGCGGGCAGCATCACCAGGGTCGTGAGTGTCCCGATCAGGAGCCCGGTGCGGATACTCTTGAGCGTCTGATAAAAGACGTCCTCGCCGACCTTGTCCGTTCCCAGGATGTGGTACTTGAGCGCCAGCTCGCCCGCAACGGCACTGAGCACCAGCATGATGCCGAGCATCAGGAGGGCGGTCCGCCAAGGGATCGGCGTACGTCCCGCCAGGATAGCCGCTCGGGCCGCCGCCGGTGTCTCCCCGCGCGAGCGTGCGATCAGCCAGAGGATGCCGGTCGCCAGCGCGACCCAGATGACCAGGCCTTGAAGCGCGCCCCGGGCGGCTCGCCAGGCGATGTCGAAGCCGCGCTGACGCGTCGGATCCTCCAAGTGCGCGCCACCGTATTCGAGCCGAGGAAACTCGCGCACAAGGGTCCCGTCCGGCTGCTCGATCGCCTCCTTCACGAAGAGATGGGTCGCGAAGGGCGCCGAATAGGTCTTCTCTTGACGTTCGCGCAACCCGCTCAAGGCCAGGTCGAGCAGACTCAAGACCTCGGGCGAATAGCGGGTCTCGGCACTGTCGTCGCCTTTGTCGTCGCCTTGCCGTTCGAGCGCAAGCCGAAAATGCACCGTATCGAGCAACCCGACGACGACATAGAAGCCCAGCACGACGATGGTGGCCACGCCCACCCGAGAGCGCACCACCCGCCGCCAGGGTGCGCGCATGTGTTCGTGCCGCGAGGCATAGAGCACAAAGGCTCCGATCAACGCCATCAGCAGAAACACCAGACCATCGGTCCAGAGCACAACCGGCATCGCGCTCATGGCTGTAATCTAACCCGCGGATCCACCAGCGTGTACGAGATATCCGTCAGGATCAGCCCGACGATATAGAGCACAGCCCCGAGGAAGACCATCGAGCGCACGATCGCGAAATCCTGGCTGTTGATGGCGTCGATCGTGTAGCTGCCGAGCCCCGGGATCCCGAAGAAGGACTCGGTGATGAGACTGCCCATGAAAAGCAGCGGCAGCACCACCACGACACCGGTCAGGATGGGGATCAAGGCGTTCTGCAAGACATGGCGGAAGAGGACACGACGCTCGCTCAAGCCCTTGGCCCTTGCGGTGCGCACATAGTCCTTCGAGATCTCCTCCAGAAAAAGGGTGCGGTACCAGCGGGTGCCGGCCCCGATCCCGCCGATCACACCCACGATCACCGGAAGGATCAGGAATTTCCAAGCCTCCACGCCCGTGTCGTAACCCGAGATGGGTACGAGGTGGAAGAGCTTACCGAGCAGAAACTGTCCGCCGATGATGTAGAAGAGGCCCGAGATCGACATCATGGCCACCAGCAGGACGACACTGCCGATGTCCACATAGGTCGCGCGGAAGAAGACGATCAAGAGGGCGTAGGAGATGTTGAAGGCGAGTCCGACCAGCAGCACGGGGACGGCGATGGCCAGACTCGGCCACATACGCTGGGAGATGTCGTAGCCGATGTCGCGACCGTTGTCGGACGAACCGAAGTCGAAGATGAACAAGCGGATCGATTTCTCGAAAAAGATGGTCTCGGTGAAGCGCCCGAGGCCGGAGGCATCCGGGTTGTAGAGCAGCGGCCGGTCGTAGCCGTGCTCCTGCTTCCAGGTCTGGATCGCCTCCTCGGTGACCCGTTTCTCGCCGAGATGCATCCGCGCCATGTCGTCGGGTGCGTTGACCACGAAGAAGAGCACGAAGGTGATCAGATTCACCCCGATCAGGATCGGAATCGCATAGATCAATCGCCGGACGATGTAGGCCGTCACAGTGCAGTGCTCCGCTCGCGCCGCCACACCAACCAGAGCGCCGGCAGGATGATCACCACAAAAAGTCCCCCGATCGCCCAAAGCGGCCAGAGGATGGGCGGGTTCCAGTCACGGCGCAGCCGCTCGCGCAGCTCGGGGTCGACTCGGCGGTATTTGAGCGTGTTGTTCGCCATCTGGTTCGGATTGGCGTTATGCATCCATTGATGGTGCAGGCTGAACGCCTTGGGGTTGAAGCCCCAAAGCCAGGGGCCATCGGTGCGTGCGATCTCGACCATCCGGTCGATTGCGGCCTGACGCTCCGGGCCGTCATCCATGAAACGCATCGCGTTGAAGAGACGATCGAATTCCGGATTGGCATAGTTCGAGGCGTTCTCGCCTTGATGCTCGACCTTGCCGTTCGGCCCGTAGAGCAGGAAGAGAAAGTTCTCCGGGTCCGGATAGTCCGCGTTCCAGCCCCACATGAAGACCTGCCCGGTTCCGTTGCGGATCTTCTCCTGAAAACGGTTGTAGTCGGTCGAACGGATCACGAGCTCGATGCCGAGCTTGGCGAACTGCTTGCGGATCCAGTTCAGACGGGCGCGGTCGTCGGGACCGGTCGCGATGGCCTCGTAGTTGATCGTGAGCGCTCGCCCGGTGGCCTGGTCGCGACCGTCCGGATACCCCGCCTGCTCCATCAGGATGCGCGCCTCGTCGAGACTGCGTCGCACGGCCCGCCCCCCGACCCATTCGTAGACGAACGGATTGATCCCCGCCTCACCCTCACGGTAACCGAAGATGCCGGGCGGTATAGGGCCCTGCGCAACCAGACCGCGGCCGTTGGTGAAGATGGAGATGAACTCTTCGAAGTCCACCGCGATCGCGATGGCTCGCCGCAGGAGACGCGCCCGCTCCGAGTCCCCGCCGATCACGGGATCCAGCATGTTGAATCCCATGTACATGACGGACGGCTCGACCGAAGTCAGCAGGGTGATCCCGCGCTCGCGCATCGCATCGGTCAGCACCGGCTCGCCCCCGGCATCGATCTGAACGGCCTGATCGAAGGCGTCGGAAGAGATCCCGGAGCTGTCGTAAAAGCCTTGCAGGAATTTATTCCAGCGCGGAATGCTTTCCTTCTCAAGGCTGTAGACGGCCTCGTCGATGAAGGGCATCGGCCGGCCGCCATCGGCGAGGATCCCGGACGCAGCGTCGTCCGGCATACCCTCGGTCGGATAGGGCTCGCCGCGGAAATTCGGGTTACGCTCGAGCACCATCCGCAGATTCGGATTATTCTCGCCGAGCATGAAGGGACCCGTCCCGACGGGGTACCAGTCCAGCATGATGTTGCGTTCGCGCAGCCCCGGTTGTGCGTAAAAGAGCTCGGCCTCCCAGGGCAGGGGCGCGAAGAAGGGCATGGCGAGCCAGTAGGCGAACTGCGGATACTTGCCCTTGACCCCGATGCGGTAGCTGTAGGGATCCACGACCTCGACACCGGCGATGTCGGAGGCCCGCAGTCGGAAAACGCGCTGCGCCGGATCCGAATCGGGCTCCTCGGCAAGACTTTCGGCGTATTCCTCGAACCCGATGATGTGCTTGCGCATCACGCCCGCGATCGGCGAATGGGTCCAGGGCGCGGCCAGCCGCTTGATCTGGTGGACATAGTCCTGCGCCGTCAGCTCGCGGGTGCCGGTCTGCTCGAAATCTCGGAGCTGGTTGATTCCGCCCAGCTCGCGTTCGGTCAGCGTGTGGTAGCGATAGGTGCCGTCAACGTCCGCGGCGAAAGCCGGGTGTGGCTGATAGCGAATACCCGGACGGATGCGAATCAAATAGTCGCTGCGATGGATCGACTCGGCCGGCGCATCTTGCGGGAGCGGGTGACCGTCGATGTCGAAGTACGCGGGCTCGGGTACCTCGAGGGCCGTCAACGGCACCAATCGATAGGGACGCATCAAGAAATGGTACTGAAGCGGCGGCTCGTAGATCTGTGCGAGGAAGGCATACTCGTCGGCGCTGTAGGAGCGTGCCGGATCAAGATGCTTGGGCCGCTCGGCGAACGAGCTGTAGACCCGGTTGCCGGTCGCATCGCCCGCCGGGTAGGGATCGTTCCAAGGCGCCTCGCCGCATCCCGCCAGCAGGACGGCAGCGACTCCAAGCAGAAGCCCTCCCCGGATGCCGAACCGCTGCTGAATTGACCGAACGCTTACCACTTTCACCGATAACCGAGTTTCTGTAATGTTAGCGAGGCACATGGGGGTCAGAAGAGAGATTGCATCGGCCTCGAGAAAGGTCCGCCCGGCCGCGCCAAGCGCTCCGTGGACACGCGATGGCGCAGAACTCGATCTTCGGACGATCGTACGGCCAACTTCAAGCATGGATTCAGCCGTGCAACCCCGCCCGCCCCGACCTATCTGCGCGCCGTGCGGCGCCGCCCACTGAACGGAAGAGACATCGAACCATGGGATTCCTAAGCGGAAAGAAGATCCTCGTCACCGGGGTCGCCAGCAACCGATCCATCGCCTGGGGTTGTGCCGAGGCGATGCACCGCGAGGGTGCCGAGATCGCCTTGACCTACCAGAACGACAAGCTTAAATCCCGCGTCGAGGACATGGCGGCAAAATGCGGCTCGGATCTGACCTTTCCGCTCGACGTCGGCAGCGACAGCGACATCGAGACCCTGTTCTCCGAGCTTGCCGAGCGCTGGGACGGTTTGGACGGTATCGTCCACTCGGTCGCCTTCGCCCCGCGCGAGCAGCTCGAGGGCGACTATGTCGACGCCGTCACGCGCGAAGGCTTCGCAACCGCTCACGACATCAGTTCCTACAGCTTCGCGGCACTGGCCAAGGCAAGCCGCGGGATGATGGAGGGACGCAACGGCGCGCTCGTCACTATGACCTACCTGGGCGCCGTAAGGGCCGTTCCCAACTACAACGTCATGGGTGTGGCGAAGGCAAGTCTCGAGGCGAACATGCGCTATCTCGCGGCATCGCTGGGACCGCACGGGACGCGCGTGAATGCGGTCTCCGCCGGACCCATCCGCACGCTTGCCGCAGCCGGGATATCGGATTTCCGCGACATGCTGAAGAAGGTCGAGGAACGCACGCCGTTGCGGCGCAACGTCACCATCGAGGAGGTCGGAAATGCCGCAGCCTTCCTCTGCTCGGATCTGGCGAGCGGCATCACGGGAGACGTCGTGTACGTCGATACCGGGTACCACATCCTCGGCCTAGGCTGAATGCAAGGCGGGGTGGTCGGTCGCACCGACCCTTCCGCCGCACCCACACCCGTCGCGGGGCCGTGCTCCAGGGGTCATAGCGGCCGTCGCCGGCGGCTGAGGCATCAGCTGTTCAAGAGCGCCGACCGCGTCAAAACCTTGCACGGGGCACGACGCGGTCAACTGCCGGACATAGGGCTAAAGGTCGGAGGTCGTCTTGATCGGATTGCGTTCCACCTTGGCCCGCATCTCCATATCCGCGAGCATCGCATCGTAGACGTGGCGCCCGAGCAATTGGGCGAGCATCTCGCCTTCGGATCCGGATGAAGGGCCTTCCGGCGGACTGACCTCGCCGTCCTTGATCTGCGTGACTTCGACTACCGCAACGTCTCCATTCTCCAGCACCGTCGTACCGACGCTGGGTTCGCCCTCAACCGGTGCAGGTAACGTGAACGCCAAGCCACGCACCGGTGCCGGAACACTCTGAAGATCTCGGCCCACGGCCCCGGGGGTCTCGACAACCGCCGACGGCAGGGCCTCGGACCAACTCGTGCCTTTTCGAAGCTGTTCGGCAGCACCCTCGGCCGCCTGCAGAGCCGCCTCGCGCGCACGCTCCGAACGCAACTCCTCGACGATCTCGTCGCGCACCTCGTCGAGTGGTCGCACCGCCGCCACGCGATGATCCGCAACGCGCAGGACGATGGCTCGAAGGACATCGCGCTCGGGCTCGATCAGATCGCTGTTGCTGCGGCCGACGAGAACCTCGTCGCTGAAGGCGGCACCCATGACACGGGGATATGCAAACACACCTTCTCCGCCTTCGCGTCCGAGCCAATCGCTTTGCAGAAGGGGCAGACCGAGCTCGTCCGCGGCCGGCTCCAGACTATCCGGCGATTCGTACGCGACGTTCGCAAGCCGCTCGCCGAGATCGTAAAAGAGGGATTCCGCACGCTGGCGCGAGACCTCGGCACGAAGCTCTTCCTTGACGTCGTCGAACGACTTCACCGACGCCGGCACGATCTCGGTCACTTCGATCAGGTGATAGCCGAACCGCGTACGGACCGGCTCGCTGAGCTCGCCTTCTGGGAGACTGAAGGCGACCGCATCGAACAGGGGATCCATGATACCCTGCTCGATGGTCCCCAGGGATCCGCCCTCGCCCGCACTGCCGGGATCCTGCGACTCCGACCGAGCAACCTCGTCGAACGCCTCGCCCGCGGCGATCCGACCGCGAATGGCCTGTAACCGGGCCTCGACCGCCTCCGCCGCAGCCTCATCCGCTTCGGGCGGGACCGTCAATAGAAGATGGCGGACGCTACGCTGCTCCGGGCGACCGAAGCGCGAGCGATCCTCCTCGTAGACCCGCCTGAGCTCGTCGTCGCTGATCTCGGCGCCCTTCGCAAGCTCGCCGACATCAAGGACCAGATAGTCCAACTTGACCATCTCAGGGCTTTGGAACCGGGCCGGGTTGGACTCGTAAAAGGCTTGGATCTCCTCCTCGCCGATCGGAGCGTCGCTTCGGAACTCCGCCGCCGGCATCGCGGCGTAGGACAGTTCTCGGGTCTGTCCGGCGAGGCGACGATACTCGGCAAGCTCTCCGCGCGTCATGAGCTCGCTGCCGACTACGGCGCGAAGCAACTGGTTGCCGATCAGTTGCTGCCGCAGCTGCTCTTCGAACTGCGCGGGAGAAAGCCCTTGAAGGCGGAGCAGTCGTTCGTAAGCCTCGCGATCGAACCGGCCGTCGCGCTGAAAAGCAGATTCGGCGAGGATCTGCATACGAACCTCCTCGTCCGACACCCGCATACCGATACGGTTGGAGACGCCCAGAAGGAGCGTTTGCCGAATCATGTCGTCGAGCACCTCGGCACGCAGGCGTCCCTCCTCGAAGAGCGCCGGATCGTAAGCCGCGCCGAGGCGTTCGCGCAGCTCGAGGCGGGCCTGCTGTGCGCGCCGACTCAGGTCTCGATCGGTGATTTCGACGCCGTTGACCGTCGCCACAACCGGCTCCCCGCCGACACCCAGATAGGATTGAATGCCCCAGAGGGCGAATGGAACACTGATGAGTGCGACGATGACCCAGGCGAGCCAACCCTGGGCGCGTTCCCGAATGGCTTGAAGCATGAGGCGCTCAACTGCTGATTGGGGGGGTGGAGGACGGATCCGGGAGAAGAATCGGGGATGCCGGTGGCGGCATCCCCGATTGACGTCGATGGCGGAGCGGACGGGGCTCGAACCCGCGACCCCCGGCGTGACAGGCCGGTATTCTAACCAACTGAACTACCGCTCCTAAAAATCTTTGCTCCCAGAGACCCAGGTTCCGATGAACCTTCGCCTTGAAGAGCTTGGTGGGTGCTGCAGGGATCGAACCTGCGACCCTCGCCTTGTAAGGGCGATGCTCTCCCAGCTGAGCTAAGCACCCTTGAGACGAACAACTATTGTACAGCGTCCTTGAAAGCTTTGCCAGCCTTGAACGAAGGTGTTTTACTTGCCTTGATCTCGATTGTCGCGCCCGTCTGGGGATTACGACCGGTGCGCGCTGCCCGCTCCTTCACGGCGAAGGTTCCGAACCCGATCAGGGAGACCGTACCGCCCTCCTTGAGCGCACCGGCAACGCCATCCGTGAAGGCATCCAACGCCTTCGCTGCTGCAGCCTTCGAGATGTCCGCAGCATCCGCCATTTTTTCAATAAGTTCCGACTTATTCATTGCTCCCCCTGTTGATTCGTTCAATTTGCGCCAGTAGGCGCTCCGACGCTAAGGAAGCCGAAAACGGCTTCCGGCCGATGAGCAGGACATCAACACCGTCTCAACGGCACGACCGACCTGCGCTGCATGCTAAATCGGAGTCCGGGCGAGGGCAACCGGCTTTTTGATGTTTGGGCCGTTCAAAACGGCCTTCAGTCAACGAAACGAGAACGACTCGCACACGTCGGGTCATCAACCGACGACTCGGGATCGTCCGGGCCGACGCTTGTCTGCGGATATCACGATCAGGACCAAGGGCCGTCGGGGCGCCGCCGCGGCATGGAGAGGGAAGAGGTATAAGATGTTCCCACGCGTCCGGAGGGAGCCGGAGGAGATCCGAGCTGCACATGCCGCGACCAAGCCGAGAGAGGCGCCTGGGAAGCGCCCCGGAATCTCTCCTCTCCCGGCTCGGTCGACCTTTGTCGATCTCTAATGGTGGAGTCGAGCGGTCTGATCGCGCGCCGGCTCGGCGGGAGCCTCGCGTGTGTCTTTCTCGACCGTGATCGGGTCGTTTCCGTCAGCCTCGGCGGCGATGCGCTCCGGGCGTTTCGTCAATGCAATATCGAAAACCTCGTCGATCCAACGCACCGGATGGATGTTGAGATGCTGCTTGATGTTTTTCGGGATTTCGGTGAGGTCCCGCTCGTTCTCAAGCGGAATGATCACCGTCTCGATACCGCCTCGGTGCGCCGCGAGGAGCTTCTCTTTCAGCCCGCCGATCGGCAACACCTCGCCGCGCAGGGTGATCTCCCCGGTCATGGCGACACTTGCCTTCACGGGAATCTTCGTCAACGCGGATACGAGCGCCGTACACATGGCCACACCCGCACTGGGCCCGTCCTTCGGGGTCGCCCCCTCGGGCACGTGGATATGCACATCGAGCGTGTTGTGGAAGTCCGGAGGCACTCCGAGCGCGTCTGCACGCGAGCGCACGACTGTCATCGCAGCCTGAATGGACTCCTGCATCACGTCGCCCAACTGCCCCGTGTAGGTGAACTTGCCCTTACCGGGGACCAAGGCCGACTCGATGCGCAACAGCTCGCCGCCGACCTCCGTCCAGGCGAGACCGGTGACCTGACCGACTTGGTCGTGCTCGTCCGCACGGCCGTACCGGAAACGCTGCACGCCAAGGTACTTTTCCAGATTCTTCGCGCTGACGGTCGTGGCCGTGTCGCGCTTCTTCAGCAACACCTCCTTGACGACCTTGCGGCAGATCTTGGAGATCTCGCGCTCGAGACTACGCACGCCGGCCTCGCGCGTGTAATGCCGAATGATGTCGCGCAACGCACTCTCGCGAATCAGCACCTCGCCATCCTTCAGACCGTTGTTTTTCATCTGCTTCGGGAGCAGGTAGCGCTCGGCGATCGCGACCTTCTCGTCCTCGGTGTAACCGGAGAGACGGATGACCTCCATGCGGTCCAGGAGCGCCGGCGGGATGTTCAGTGTGTTCGCGGTGCCGACGAACATCACCTCGGACAGATCGAAATCAACCTCCAGATAGTGGTCGTTGAAGGTGTGATTTTGCTCCGGATCCAGGACCTCAAGCAGCGCCGAGGCGGGGTCGCCGCGGAAATCCATCGCCATCTTGTCGATCTCGTCGAGCAGGAAGAAGGCGTTGCGGGAACCGGCCTTGGAGAGGTTCTGGATAATCTTGCCGGGCAGTGCGCCGATGTAGGTCCGACGATGTCCGCGGATCTCAGCCTCGTCACGCACGCCGCCGAGCGACATGCGCACGAACTGACGGTTGGTCGCACGGGCAATCGACTGGCCAAGCGAGGTCTTACCGACACCGGGCGGACCGACCAAACAGAGGATGGGGCCTTTGAGCTTACGCACCCGCTGCTGGACCGCGAGATATTCGAGGATGCGCTCTTTGACGCGCTCCAGGCCGTAGTGGTCCTTGTCGAGGACCGCTTCGGCGACCTTGATGTCGTTGCGGATGCGTGTGCGTTTCTTCCAGGGCACAGCGACGAGGGTATCGATGTAGTTACGCACCACTGTGGCCTCGGCCGACATGGGCGACATCAGCTTGAGTTTGTTGAGCTCGCCCTGCGCCTTGGCCTTGGCCTCGCGCGGCATCCCGGCGGCCTCGATGCGTTTCGCCAGGTCTTCGATCTCGTTGGGCGCGTCCTCGAGCTCACCGAGCTCCTTCTGGATCGCCTTCATCTGCTCGTTGAGATAATACTCGCGCTGGTTCTTCTCCATTTGGCGCTTCACGCGCCCGCGAATACGCTTCTCCATCTGAAGGATGTCGTTCTCCGACTCCATCAGACCCATGAGATGCTCAAGGCGCGTTTGAACGTCGATCATCTCCAAAACACGCTGCTTCTCGTCGAGCTTCAGCGACATGTGCGCGGCCATCGTATCCGCGAGCCGGCCCGCCTCGTCGATGCTGGAGAGCGATGTCAGCACCTCCGGCGGCACCTTCTTGTTGAGCTTGACGTACTGATCGAACAGGGTGACTGCAGAGCGCATCAGCACTTCCTGCTCGCGCTCGTCGACCTCGAGGGTCTCGTCCATCGGCTCGATGTTGGCCGAGAAGGAGCTTTCCGTGGTCAGGAAACGGTCGATACGTGCCCGTTGATTGCCTTCGACCAACACCTTTACGGTCCCGTCGGGGAGCTTGAGCAGCTGCAGGATGTTCGCCAGGGTCCCGATCTCATGGAGATCCTTCACGCCCGGGTCGTCGACATCGGCGCTTTTCTGGGCGATCAAGAGGATCTGCTTATCGCTTGCCATCGCGGCATCGAGCGCGCGAATCGATTTGTCTCGGCCGACAAAAAGCGGAATCACCATATGCGGATAGACGACGACGTCCCGCAAGGGGAGGACCGGGACCTCCTGTAGGCTACCGGGTGTCGAGCTGGATACTGAGTCGTGGTGCGCCATGTGGATCCGTTCTCGTAAAGTGGACGACCCGAGTCGGCGGTGGTTGTGCCGGCGGCTCGTGAGCGCGCGTAGGCTCGGGGTGTCGGTGGAGTTCTCGCCTGGGGTTAGGATCAGGGCGCGCCGAGCCGACTTCAACACAAAGCAGGCCCGGCGGGTGCCCGCAAGGTACGCGGGGCACGAGGGAGACGAACGATGTTCAGTCGGCCGCGACGGCCTGCTTCTCCAATCCTTCGTAGATCAGAAACGGCTTGTTTTCGCCCGAGATAACCGACGCATCGATCACGACCTTGCCGACATGGTCCATCGACGGAAGGTCATACATGGTATCCAAGAGCACCTGCTCCATGATGGTGCGCAATCCGCGCGCTCCCGTCTTGCGCTCCATGGCCTTGCGCGAGATCCCCCGCAAGGCGTCATCACGCAGCTCGAGCTCCACACCCTCCATCTCGAAGAGTCGCTGGTACTGCTTGACCAAAGCGTGCTTGGGCTCGGTCAGGATCCGCATCAGCGCCGGCTCATCGAGCTCTTCCAAGGTGGCCATCACCGGAAGCCGACCGACGAACTCGGGGATCAAGCCGTAGCGGATCAGATCTTCGGGCTCCACCGCGCTCAAGAGCTCGCCGATCTGACGACGGTCGTCCTGGCTGTGGACCTCGGCCGCAAAGCCGATACCCGTCTTGCGCGAGCGATTCTGAATCACCTTATCCAGACCCGCGAAGGCTCCGCCGACGATGAAGAGAATATTGGATGTGTCGACCTGCAGAAACTCTTGCTGCGGATGTTTGCGACCGCCCTGCGGCGGAACGGAGGCCACGGTGCCTTCGATCAGCTTGAGCAAGGCTTGTTGAACCCCCTCGCCGGAGACATCGCGGGTAATCGATGGATTATCCGATTTGCGCGAGATCTTATCGATCTCGTCGATATAGACAATACCGGTCTGCGCCTTCTCGACGTCGTAATCGCACTTTTGGAGCAGCTTCTGGATGATGTTCTCGACGTCCTCGCCGACATAACCGGCCTCGGTCAAGGTCGTCGCATCGGCGATCGTAAAGGGCACGTTCAGCAGACGGGCGAGTGTCTCCGCGAGCAGTGTCTTGCCCGAGCCGGTCGGGCCGATGAGCAGAATGTTGCTCTTGGCGATCTCGATGTCTTCCTTGGCCTCGGCGACCTCGAGACGCTTGTAATGATTGTAGACCGCGACCGAGAGGACCTTCTTGGCCTGCTCTTGGCCGATCACGAATTCATCGAGTCGGGCGTTGATCTCGCGCGGCTTGGGAAGGTTGTTGGTCGCTTCACCGACGCCGTCCTGCATCTCCTCGCGGATGATGTCGTTGCAGAGCTCGACGCACTCGTCGCAGATGAACACGGACGGGCCGGCGATGAGCTTGCGGACCTCGTGTTGACTCTTGCCGCAGAAGGAGCAGTAGAGTAGCTTGCCGTCGTCGCTCTTGCCGTGGCTATTTCCACTCATCGCGGTTGAGTCTCCGTGCGGTCGGTTAGGGTCAAGGTGACAGGCTCCCTGAGAGCGCAAACTCAATCATAACGGTTTGCTGTTGGATGGCAAGATGGTGACGAACCCCGCGGATCACCACGGAATCCGTCATTGGATTGCCGATAGCCGGCGTCACGCAGTGATCGCGACCCGAGCCGCCGACGATGCGGGCCGCCGAGATCAGGCCTTCGTCGGCGCAGGGCCACGCTCATCGATGACCTTGTCGATCAGTCCGTAAGCCACGGATTCCTCCCCGCTCATGAAACGGTCACGCTCGGTATCGTCCGCGATCTTCTCGATCGGCTGGCCAGTATGGTGGGCGAGGATGTGGTTGAGACGATCGCGGATATACAGAATCTCGCGTGCATGGATGTCGATATCCGTCGCCTGGCCCTGGAACCCGCCCAAGGGTTGATGAATCATCATGCGCGAATGGGGTAGGCAGACCCGCTTTCCGGCTGCACCGCCCGCCAACAGCAAAGCACCCATGCTGGCCGCCTGACCGATGCACATCGTGCTCACGTCGGGCCGAATGAACCGCATGGTGTCGTAGATCGCCAGGCCCGCCGTCACGGATCCGCCCGGCGAATTGATATAAAGGTGAATGTCCTTGTCGGGGTTCTCGGACTCCAGGAACAGGAGTTGCGCAACCACCAGGTTCGCCATGTGATCCTCGACGGGACCGACGAGGAAGATGACGCGCTCCTTGAGAAGCCGGGAGTAGATGTCGAAAGACCGCTCGCCCCGCGCTGTCTGCTCGACAACGATGGGCACGAGCCCCAGGCCGGAGGGCTGCCAATCCGAACGGCTCGAAGAATAGCTCATAGGATGTCTCATCGCCTTAGATCGCGTTCAGAATGAAGAAAATCGACATCCGCCGGCGGGGAATCGCCGCACACGGATGTGTGCCTGACCGGCGCGTGAACACCGCAAACCGCGCCCGCTGCCGTCAAACGCCCGGGCGAGGACCCGACTCGGACAACTGGGCGAAGGTCAGTGCTTCCTCCTCGACCTCGACCTGTCCCAATACCCAGTCGACGACCTGACCCTCGAGCACGAGGCTCTCGACCGAGGCCAGATGCTTGGGGTCGGAGTAAAAGTAATCGACGACCGCTTGAGGATGCTCGTAGGTCGAGGCGTTCTCCTCGACCGCCGCGCGTACACGCTGCGCATCTGGGCGAAGCCCCTGCCGCTTCACGATCTCGCCGATGATGAGGCCAAGCGCGACACGCCGTTTGGCGGCGTCGTCGAACAGCCCGTCGGGAAGGGCCACGTCCTTGGAGCCGAGCGTCTCGAGCATCTGCCCCTTCATCGCGCCGATCTCCTCCTGAACCAAGGCGCCGGGCAGCTCGATATCGTGAGCCGCAAGGAGTAGATCCATCACTGCATCCTTTCTGCGGGCGTCGAGCCGCTGTTTCATCTCCCGTTCCATATTTTGCCGCACGTCCTCGCGAAAACGCGCGATATCCCCGTCCGCCACACCGAAGGCCTCGATGAAGGTCGCATCGACCTCGGGCAGAACGGACTCCTCGACTCCCTCGACAGTCACCTCGAAACGCACCGGCTTTCCGGCGAGATGCTCGGCCTGGTAAGGATCGGGAAACACGAGATCGAGCGTGCGCTCCTCGCCGGCCGAGGCGCCGATCAAGCCTTCCTCGAACCCCGGAATCATTCTGCCCGTGCCCAGCTCAAGCTTCACTCCGGAGGCGGAGCCGCCCTCGAAGGGCTCGCCCTCAATGGTTCCTTTGAAGGAGATGGTCAGAAGATCGCCCGTCGCGGCGGGTCGGTCAACCGGCGCCCGGGTCGCGTGCTGCCGGCGCAGCCGCTCGACCATCGCATCGATATCGCCCTCGGTGACCTCGGCGACCGGGGACTTCACCACACGCCCGGCCAGGGATGCGATCTCCACCTGCGGCAAGACCTCGAAGATCGCCGTGTAGCCGAAACGCTGCTCGACCGGATCGATCTCCGGCTCGATGCGCGGCATCCCCGCGGGACGCAGCGATTGCTGCATAAGCGCCTCGGAGAAGCTGGACTCCACGAACTCGCCGAAGACCTCTTGGTTCACGGCGTTGCCATAGCGCTTTCTCAGCACCTTCATCGGCACCTTACCCGGCCGAAAACCGGGCAACCGAGCGCTTCGGGCGAGCTTCTGCAAGCGCTTCTCCACCTCGGCCTCGATCTCCTCGAAAGGTAGATCGATTTTCATCCGTCGCTCCAATCCCTCGCCCGTCTCAACCGAAACCTGCATCATGTCTCTCCGGTCGGCCCCCCCGCCGAGGGGTCCGTAGGTTTTTGAATCTTGGATCGGGCAAGGATGCCCAAACCGCATAAAAGCTGTCCAGTATACCGCACGGACTGCCCGTGGCGAACGCTATCCGGTCTTCCAGACGCTCAGCCTGAGCCGAACCCCCGCTCATGCTCGCCGGCGCGCCGCAGCTCGCGCTTGAGGATCTTGCCCGCCGCGTTCTTCGGAAGGGTGTCCCGGATGACCAGACGGCGCGGCACCTCATGCCGCCCCAAATGCTCCCGACACCAGGCCCGCAGACTCGCCTCGGTTGCCGAGGAGCCGGTGCGCAGGACGACATGTGCGACCGGGATCTCGCCGTGACGTGCATCCGGATCGCCGACGACCGCCGCCTCCGCAACCTCCGGATGCGCGTAAAGCGCCTCCTCGATCACCCGCGGATAGACGTTCATCCCGTTGGTGATGATGAGGTCCTTGATGCGGTCGACCAGAAAAACATAGCCGTCCGCGTCGCGATAGCCGAGATCGCCGGTGCGAAACCAGTCCCCGAAGAAGCTCTCCCGTGTCGACTCGGGCTGGTGATGATAGCCCTGCATCACGCTGGGACCGCGGACACAGACCTCGCCGTAGGTCCCGTCAGCAACCTCGCGACCCTCGGGATCAAGGATTCGGGTCTCGACCGTGGGGATCGGCAACCCGATCGAGCCGGTTTTGCGCACCCCCGCAATCGGGTTTACGCAGGTCACAGGGCCACATTCGGTCGGACCGTCTCCTTCCAGGATCGGAATCCCGAAGCGCTCTTCAAACGCCGTCATCAGCGCGGCGGGCATGGCCGCCCCGCCGCTCACGCAGACACGCACGCTGCGCCAGTGCGCGAGCAGCTCCGTATCGAGCCGAAGCAGGACGCCATAGAGGCTCGGGACGCCGAGGAAAACGCTGGCGCCATGACGACCGATCGCCGTGGAGATGACTCCTGGATCGAACTTGGGCACAGGCACGACCCCGAGCCCATGCAGCAATGGCGTCAGCACACCGACGGTCGCTGCAAAGGCGTGAAACATCGGGAGTACAACCAGGATACGGTCGGCCGGTGTGAGCCCGAGCGCTTGCGCGATGCCGTCCGCATTCGCAATCAGATTGGCATGGGACAGCATGGCGCCTTTGGGACGACCGGTTGTGCCGGAGGTATAAAGGATCGCGGCAGTCGCCTGCCGCGGATCGCGCGCTCGGACCGGTGCAGGCTCACTGCTGCGCATCATGGCGTCGAAATCGAACACGGCCGGATCGCCCGATGGGGTCGCGCCGATCCGCAGCCGCACGGCGATGTCGGCCAGTCCTTCAATCGCGGCCGCGGCTGCCGCATCGAACGCCTCATGATGGATGAGACCGACCGCCCCGCTGTCGGCGAGGATGAAGGCCATCTCCTTGGGGTTGAGCAGGAGGTTGAGCGGCACCAGCGTCCCGCCGGCCTTGAGGACACCGAGATAGGCGATGACGAACTCGGCGCCGTTTCCGCAAAGCAGCCCCAGCCGATCGCCTTCCCCGATACCGGCGACGGCAAGGGCGCCGGCCACCCCGTCGGAGGCCCGATCGATCGCAGCGTAGCTCCAATCGCCCTGATCCGAGCAAACGCCCATCGACTCGCCGAACCGCGCCGCTGTCGCCCGAAAGCGCGCGGGAATATCCGGCGAGACGCTCGTACCCACCAGCGAGGGTACCGTCAGATCACCTTCGAGAAGCCGATCGGCCCGGTCTTGGTGGCCAAATAGGCATCGAAGGCCATACAGATGTTGCGTACCAGGAGTCGCCCACGCGGGAGGATACGGATCTTCTGCGCATCAACCTCCAGCAGCCCGTCTCCGGCCATGTCGCGCAGCTTCATCAGGGCGTCGGCGAAATAGTCATCGAAGCGGATGTCCCAGGCCGCCTCGGCGGACGGGATGTCCAGCTCGAAGTGGCAGATGAGGCGGGTGATCATGTCGCGGCGGATCAGATCGTCGCGGGTCAGCTCAATGCCGCGGAACACCGGCAGGCGCCCGGCGTCGAGATCCGCGTAATACTCCTCGAGTCCGCGCCGATTCTGACCGTAGGTGTTGTCGATCTTGCCGATCGAGGTTACCCCGATCCCGATCAGGTCGCAGTCGGCGTGGGTCGAGTAGCCCTGGAAGTTGCGATACAGGGTCCCGGCTTGCTGGGCACGGGCCAGCTCGTCGTCGGGACGGGCGAAATGATCCATGCCGATGTAGACATAACCGGCCTCGGTCAGGCGCTCGATCGTCGACTGGAGGATGTCGAGCTTCGCCTCGGGTGCCGGCAGGTCGGCCTCGTTGATGCGCCGTTGCGGCTTGAAGCGCTCGGGCAAATGGGCGTAGTTGAAAACGGAAAGACGCTCGGGATCGACCGCGATGATGCGCTCGAGGGTGCGCGCGAAGCTCTCGGGCGTCTGGTGCGGCAGGCCGTAGATGAGATCGATGCTGATCGAGCGAAAACCCTCGGAACGGGCCGCCTCGAGCACGGCCATGGTCTCGGCCTCGGTCTGAATGCGGTTGACGGCCTGTTGAACGCGCGGGTCGAAATCCTGCACGCCCAGACTCATCCGGTTGAAGCCCAGGCGGCGCAGCAGCGCAACGCCGGCCGCATCGGCCTCGCGCGGATCGATCTCGATCGAATATTCGCCGACATCGTCCCCGGCCAGATTGAAGTGCCGGCGCGTCGTGTCCATCAGCTCGGTCATCTGAGCGTGGCTGAGGAACGTCGGCGTGCCGCCGCCCCAATGCAGCTGCTCCACGACGCGGGACTTGTCGAAAAGCTCGGACTGCAGCGCGAGCTCTTTGTAGACGCGCTCCAGGTAGGGCGGGGCCAAGGAGCGGTCCTTGGTCGCGATCTTATTGCAGGCGCAATAGAAGCAGACGGTATCGCAGAAGGGGATGTGGAAGTAGAGCGACAGTGGTCGGCCGCTGTGATTGCTGCGCTCGCAGGCCGCGCGATAGGCGGCTGTATCGAAGGACTCGTCGAACTCCACCGCGGTCGGATACGAGGTATACCGAGGGCCGCTTTGGTCGTAGCGACGGATCAGGTCTAGATCGAATGAGATACCTTGTTCCACCGTTCAACCCTCCGGCCGCGGGGTCGGCTGAGACGCCCACTTGGCCATGTTCGTAGCGCCTGTCTCAGGCATCATCCCCGCCGACCTCGAGGCCGCGTCGGCGCGTCTCGTTGATCTGTTCGAGCAGGGTATGGAATGGAATCGCTTCCGCGTACTTGCCGGCCGGATCCATGAGCGGCAGATCCTCGCGCCCGAAGGCGTCGCTCCCATCCTTAACGGCGTTTTAATGCGCCTCAATACCCTCATCGGGCGGTGGCCTCTTCGAGCAGCTCGAGCTGATGCCGATCGAGCTGCTCGCGCGTCAGCAGAAAGACGCCCTCCCCGCCGCGCTCGAACTCGAGCCAGGTAAAGGGCACGCTCGGCAAACGGCGCTCCAGCTCGGGGGCCGCACTGCCGACCTCGACGATCAGTATCCCCTCGTCGGTCAAATGGCCGGCGGCATCCGCCAGGATCCGAACCACCAGATCAAGACCGTCTTCGCCCCCCAGGAGTCCCAGCTCGGGCTCGTTGCGGTACTCGAGCGGCAAGGAATCAAGCTCGGAGCGTGAGATATACGGCGGATTCGAGACGATGACGTCGTAGCGATCGTTCGGAAGGGATGCGAACAGATCGGAGGCAATCACGCGCACTCGGTCGTCGACGCCGTGGCGTGCTACGTTGCGTCGGGTCACATCGAGTGCCTCGGTCGAGATGTCGACGAGGTCAACGTCTGCATCAGGCAGGTGCACGGCTGCGGCAACGCCGATGCAGCCGCTACCGCAGCACAGATCAAGAACGCGACCGACGATCTCGCCGTCGATCCAGGGCTCGAATCCGGCCTCGACCAGCTCGGCGATCGGCGAGCGCGGCACCAGGACATCCGGCGTTACACTCATCTCGAGACCGGCGAACCAGGTGCGCCCGGTCAGGTAGGCGGCCGGAATGCGCTCCTCGATGCGTCGCTCGAGCATCTCGCACACCCGGACCCGCTCGGCCGGCGTCAACCGGCAGTCGCGAAAGCCGGCGGGGAGTCCGGGTTCCAAGCTCAACGTCCCGAGAACCAGGTGAGCGGCCTCGTCGAGAGCGTTGTCGGTCCCGTGACCGAAGTAAAGTCCGGCGGCGTTGAAGCGGCTTGCCCCCCACCGCACAAAGTCTTGTATCGTGATCAAACCATCCGGCTGCTCGGCCATACGAGATATCGAGGAGAACGCGTCAGTGAATCCAGCGCTGCAGGATAACACTACCGCGAGCCCCTGTTCAGCCCCGATGCCGGTCGACAGCCCACGCGAGGCCGACAAGAGCCTCGGCACTGGGCCTCAAGTCGAATCGGCAATCAGGCGGCGCGGCGTTTGGCGTCGTCCTCGAGCGTTTCGATCTCGACCTTCGGCGAATCGGACCGACCGCGGCCGCGGTCGACCAAGTCCTGCAGCGAGATGTCTTGGAGAAAGCGGAAGATCTCGTCGCTGAGCTGGTCCCAAAGATGGTGCGTCAAGCAACGCTGCCCGTCGCGACAGTTCTCGCGGCCGCCGCATCGGGTGAACTCCACCCACTCGTCCACCGCACAGATGATGTCGGCGATCGAGATCTCCTCGGCGGACCGCCCGAGATAGTAGCCTCCTCCGGGGCCGCGCACGCCCCGCACGAGTTTTTTGCTCCGCAGCGCGGCAAAGAGTTGCTCGAGATACGACAACGAGATCCCTTGATTTACCGAGACGTCCGCCAGCGTCACCGGGCCGCTGCCGGAATGCAGCGCGAGGTCGAGCATAGCGGTCACCGCATATCTGCCTTTCGTCGATAGTCTCATCGTAGGATGCCTGGAGTGAGTGAGCCGATGGGCACGCGGGTCGGAGCGACGGCGCCCAATGTCCCCCAGTTAAGTAGTCAACAATTTCGACATTTCAATGCACAACCGCGTGATCGGTCGTCGATTAATGGGGTTCGAGGGGAAGAATCCGCGGTCGCGGCCGGCATGGATTCGGAACCAGCGGAGGTCAGACCCACGCCGGCAACCGGCGCGTTAAGGGCAGAGCGTCACCGGTGCGCCGGACGCCGACGTCGGGGGAGTGACCGGCTCCTGCCCGAAGGCTCGTCCCTGTTTCAGGCAATACGCCAGCCATTTGCCGATGAAGACATTCGCTTGCCACTTCTCCGCGAGCGCCGGCGCACGATAATCGGCTCGCAGCGGCAGGACCGTTTGGCGCAGGTCGATCACCTCGACCTGGCCGGCGTCGTGATACACCCTCAAGCGGGCATCCGGATCCGGGAGCGTAACCCCTTGAACAGGGAAGAGATAGGTGAGACGAAGGATGGTCGTGAAGGGCGCTTGGTCTACGATCTCGAGATACAGATCAACCCCGTCGGAGCAACGCGAGCCGTAGACGCCGGACGGTCGCGCAGCCAGATCCGGGACCAAACGGGAGAGGCGCGCGAAGTTCTCTTCGCAGAGACTCATAAGTGCCCCGAGGTTGGGGCGACCCGAGAGGACGCAGGCAGTCGCCCAGGGGTGGCAAGCGCGCAGCATCGAGACCAAAACCGAGCGTACGGTGCGTGTCGATCGAGCTACGCGTTGCCGGATGCGTGGGACTGAGCTTGCTCTGCGATCTGGCGCTTGACCTCGACCATATCGAGCTCGCCGGCCTTGGCCAGGAGATCTCGAAACTGGCTCTCCGGGAGCGCGCCCGGCTGCGAGAAGATGATGATCTGCTCGCGAAAGATCATGAGTGTAGGAATCGACCGGATCTGGAAGTGAGCCGCGATCTCTTGTTGCTCCTCGGTGTTGATCTTGGCAAAGACGACATCGGTCAGGTCCTCGGACACCTTGTCGTAGACAGGCGCGAAAGATCGGCAGGGACCACACCAGGGTGCCCAGAAGTCCACGACGACGAAAGCGTTGTCTTGGATCGTTTGTTCGAAATTGGTTCCGTCGAGCTCGATTACGGCCATAAGGGTATCCTGCGATCAATTCGGCGATGAAACGTTGCCGGAGATGGTATCAGAAACCCGGCCCTTCGGCAGGTTCACCGACTCGAAACAAGGATATACCGAACGCCCGGATCGGGCCGGCAATGCCGTGCCCGACATCGGGTGCTGCGTGTCGGCGACAGGCGCTCGGAACTGCGTCAGCTTGCGGAGAGTTTCTCGATGATCTCGTCGCGAATCCCTTCCACCGAGCCGATCCCGGTCACCTTGACGTAACGCGGTGCGTCATCGCCGCCTTGCTCGGCCCAGGTCGAGTAATAGTTGATCAGCGGCTCGGTCTGGTCGTGATACACCCGCAAACGCTCCTTCACCGTGTCCTCGCGATCATCGTCGCGCTGGATCAGCGGTTCGCCGGTCTCGTCGTCCTTGTCGGCCTCCTTGGGCGGATTGAAGACGACGTGATAGGTCCGACCCGATGCCGGATGGACCCGACGACCCGACATGCGTCGAATGATCTCTTCGTCCGGCACGTCAATCTCGACCACGACATCGATTCCGACCCCCGCCGCCTTCAAGGCATCGGCTTGGCCGAGCGTACGCGGGAAACCGTCGAACAGATAACCGTTCTTGCAGTCGTCTTCCGTGATCCTGGTCTTCACCATACCCATGATGATGTCGTCCGAGACCAGCCCGCCTTCGTCCATGATCTTCTTGGCCGCTTTACCCAGATCGGTTCCCTGCTTAACGTGCGCACGCAGCATATCGCCGGTGGAGATCTGCGGGATCTTGAAGTGCTCCTTGATGAAGCCGGCCTGAGTGCCTTTTCCCGCGCCCGGGCCGCCGAGTAGGATGACGCGCATTTCGCTTTCCCTCAGTAGTGTTTTTAGAAGGTGCGCCCGAGTGTGCCACAGTCCGATTCGACACGACCACAGAACAAATCCATCGGCGGATCGGTGGGACTTATGACCGGATCTGACGCCGACGACCGTCAGGAGCCCGCGCGCCCGCCGGAAGCGGCGGGCGCGAGCAATCGACGCGACGCTGCCGCGCGATTCGCCGTCAGCGACCGGACATCAGCATTCCAAGCATCAATTTGTTCAAACGCCCGACGAAAGCCGCCGGATCGTCGAGCTGTCCACCTTCGGCGAGCTGCGCCTGATCGAGCAGAATCAGCGCGAGGTCGCCAAAGCGGTCGTCTTGGGTCTCGGACTCCAGACGTTTGACCAAGGGATGACCGATGTTGACCTCCAGGATCGGCTTGCTCTCGGGCGCACTCTGACCGACCGCCTTGAGCACGCGCGCCAGATTGGCACTCATGTCGTGCTCGCCGACGACCAGACAGGCCGGGGATTCGACCAGGCGGGTGCTCGGCCGGACCGACTCGACCCGCTCGCCCAAGGTGGACTTCAGGCGCTCCAGCAGATCCCCGTGCTCGGCAACGGCCTTCTCCTTCGCCTCCTTCTCTTCCGCATCGGCCAAGCCGCCGAGGTCCAGATCGCCCTTGGCCACCGAGTGCAGTGTCTTGCCCTTGTATTCGGTGAGATGGCTGACCAGCCATTCGTCGACGCGGTCGGACAACAGCAGCACCTCGATGCCCTTCTTGCGGAAGACCTCGAGATGCGGGCTGTGACGGGCTGCAGCCGCGCTGTCGGCGGTGATGTAGTAGATCTTGTCCTGACCTTCCTTCATCCGCTCCAGGTAGGCGTCGAGCGACTCGCGCTGGGCATCGCTCTCGCTGTGGGTGCTGGCGAAGCGCAGCAGACCGGCGATGCGCTCCTTGTTCGCGAAGTCCTCAGCCGGACCCTCCTTGAGCACCCGGCCGAACTCGTCCCAGAACTCGCCGTACTTCTCGGGCTCGTCCTTCGCCAGGGTCTCCAGGAGCCCGAGGATGCGCTTGGTGTTGGCCTGGCGGATCGTATCGATCTTGCGGTTGTGTTGGAGGATCTCGCGCGAGACGTTCAAGGGCATGTCGTCGGAATCGACCACGCCCTTGACGAAGCGCAGATAGTGCGGCATCAACTTATCGGCCTCGTCCATGATGAAGACGCGGCGCACATAGAGCTTCACGCCGTGCTTGGCGTCGCGCTCCCAGAGATCCCAGGGCGCACGTTTGGGCACGAAGAGCAGTGTCGTGTACTCGTTCGTTCCCTCGACGCGGTTGTGCGCATAGGCGAGCGGGACATCGAAATCGTGCGACACATGCTTGTAGAAGTCGTGATATTCCTCTTCCGTGATCTCGGACTTGTTGCGCATCCAGAGCGCAGTGCCTCGATTCACCTGCTCATACTCGGGCGGTGCGTCCTTGGCCTTCTCGGCCTCCTCCCCGTAAAGCTCCTTGCGCATCTCCACCGGCAGGGCGAGATGGTCGGAGAACTTGCCGATGATGCTGCGCAGACGCCAGGCATCCAGGAATTCCTTCTCGTCCTCCTTCAGGTGCAGGATGACGTCTGTACCGCGTCCGGGCTTCTCCAGCGTCTCCAGGGTGAAGCTGCCGCGGCCGTCGGACTCCCAACGTACCCCGTGCTCGGCACCGAGACCGGCGCGACGCGAGATCAGAGTCACCTTGTCCGCGACGATGAAGGCGGAGTAGAAGCCGACGCCGAACTGGCCGATCAGCTTGCTGTCTTTCGCCTGGTCGCCCGAAAGCGCCTCGACGAAACGTCGCGTGCCGGAACTGGCGATACTGCCGATGGTATCGATCACCTCTTGGCGGCTGAGCCCGATCCCGTTGTCCGACACGGTCAGCGTGCCGGCCTCCTTGTCGATCTCGACCCGGATGCGCAGATCACTTTCGCCTTCGTAGAGCCCATCGTCGCTGAGTGCCTCGAAACGCAGCTTCTCGGCCGCGTCGGAGGCGTTGGAGACCAGCTCGCGCAGAAAGATCTCCTTGTTCGAGTACAGCGACCGGATGACGAGATCCAGCACCTGGCTGACCTCCGCCTTGAAGTCCAGTGTTTCTTTGTGCGCTTCGACTGTCATTGCTTGGAATACCTCAATCGTGCTTCGATTCAACGTGAAATAGGGGATGTTCCGAGGGCGCAGCGGCCGTTCGACGTCACGCGCGGTGCACGGCCGGAGCAGCCCTGGACCGATCCGGTATTGTCGCATGGGCTTGCGGGGATACAATGCCTCACGAGCGCAGTGGCCGATCGCGTGACCGAGCATCCGCATCCCGCGCCTCCGAGAACCGTTTCAAGCAGGCCCGGGCGACCCGCATCCGGCCATGTTGAAGATCGGAACCGGCCATGTCAATACACGTCAAGGGGTCGAAGATGCAACCGCAAGTGATCGCCACAACGCCATTCGAGGGGCAACGCCCGGGTACCTCCGGTCTGCGCAAGAAGGTCGATGTGTTCCGGCAGCCGCACTATCTGGAGAACTTCGTTCAGGCGATCTTCGACACACAGACCCATGTCGCGGGCGGGACATTGGTCGTCGGCGGTGACGGACGTTACTACAATCGCGAGGCGATCCAAACCATCCTGCGCATGGCCGCCGCCAACGAGGTCAAGCGGGCGCTGGTCGGGCGTGGCGGGATCCTCTCGACCCCGGCGGCGTCCTGCGTCATCCGCAAATACCGGACCCGAGGCGGCATCATCCTC
This sequence comes from Thiocapsa bogorovii, assembly GCF_021228795.1. Lineage (NCBI taxonomy): Bacteria > Pseudomonadati > Pseudomonadota > Gammaproteobacteria > Chromatiales > Chromatiaceae > Thiocapsa > Thiocapsa bogorovii. Next base: position 4,271,182 of record NZ_CP089309.1, on the reverse strand, counting down.
TCGGCCAGCCACAACCCGGGCGGTCCTGACGGTGACTTCGGTATCAAGTTCAACATCGCGGCGGGCGGACCTGCGCCGGAGTCGGTGACCGACGCCATCTTCGCGCGGACTCAAACGATTCGCGAATACCGCACGCTCGACTGCCCGGCGACCGATCTGGACGCACTCGGCACCGTGCGTATCGGCGACATGGAGGTCGAGATCATCGACCCTGTGAGCGATTATGCCGAGCTCATGGAGTCGCTCTTCGATTTCAACGCCATCCATCAGTTGTTCAATTCCGGCATCTTCCGCATGCGCTTCGACGCCATGCATGCCGTGACCGGGCCCTACGCCAAGGAGATCATCGAAAACCGCCTGGGGGCGGCGCCCGGGACCGTGATGAACCCCGAAGCACTGGAAGACTTCGGCGGCGGGCATCCCGATCCGAATCTCGCCCATGCCAAGGAGCTGGTTGCACTGACCGAGGGACCGGATGCGCTGGACTTTGGCGCCGCCTCGGACGGTGACGGCGACCGCAATATGATCCTCGGAAAGAAGTGCTTCGTCACACCGAGCGATAGCCTCGCGGTGCTTGCGGCGAATGCGCATCTGGTTCCCGGTTATCGCGCCGGCATCCGCGGCGTTGCGCGCTCCATGCCGACCAGCCAGGCCGCGGATCGTGTCGCCGAGCAGTTGGGTGTCGAGTGTTTCGAAACCCCCACAGGCTGGAAATTCTTCGGCAACCTACTCGACGCCGGCCGAATCACGCTCTGCGGCGAAGAGAGCTTCGGCACCGGATCGGATCATGTCCGCGAGAAGGACGGCCTCTGGGCCGTGCTCTTCTGGCTGAACCTGCTGGCGGTACGCCAGCAATCCGTCGCCGAGATCCTGTCCGAGCACTGGCGCCGGTTCGGCCGTAACTTCTACACGCGGCACGACTACGAGGCCGTCGATGCAACCGCGGCGGAAGGTCTGATCGACCACCTGCGGATCCTCCTCCCAGGACTTCCCGGTCGGCGGCTCGGCGATCAAACGGTGAGCTACGCGGATGATTTTGCCTATACCGATCCGATCGACGGCAGCCGCTCGGAGCGCCAGGGGATTCGCATCGGTTTCGAGAGCGGAGCGCGGATCGTCTTTCGTCTCTCGGGCACGGGAACCGAAGGAGCGACACTGCGGATCTATCTCGAATTCTTCGAGCCTGATCCCGAGCGCCACCTTCGGGACACCCAAGAGGCGATGCAGCCGCTGATCCTGATCGCGCGCGAGCTCGCGCAGATCGAAGCACGGACCGGGCGCAGCGAGCCGGACGTCGTGACCTAAAGCGCGTCCAGAGCGAGAGGCTCATTTTCGGGTGAGCTCGACGTTCGGTGCATCCAAGACCCTTAGCGGAGACGCGCTTTAGAATGATCTATGTTTTAGAATCCAGGCATTCCGAATGATCCGCAAGAACCCCTCCGGCGATCTGCCGGTGATCGACGAATCCGCTTACATCGACAAGACGGCCATCATCTGCGGAAAAGTCGTGATTCACGCCAACGTCTTCGTTGGTCCCTACGCCGTGATCCGCGCCGATGAGGTCGATGCACAAGGCGAAATGGACCCGGTGGTGATCGGCGCCAACTCGAACATCCAGGACGGCGTGGTCATCCATTCGAAGTCTGGCGCGGCGGTCACGATCGGGACCAACACCTCGATTGCGCATCGATCGATCGTGCACGGCCCTTGCTCCGTCGGAGACCGGGTGTTCATCGGCTTCAACAGCGTGCTCTTCAACTGCCACGTCGGGGACGGCTGCGTGGTCCGCCACAACGCCGTCGTCGATGGACGCGACCTGCCGCCCGAGTTCTATGTCCCCTCGACGACACGCATCGGCCCGTCCACCGACCTCGACATGATCAAGCGTGTCACGCCCCAAGCGAGTGAGTTCTCCGAGGACGTCATCCGAGCCAACGCCGATTTGGTGCGCGGGTACAAACGCCTCCAAAACGAGTTCTAGATTAAACTGCGGCGCTTTGGGGTTTGGAAGGGCCCTGCATTGAAGTCATGTCCGAGCCCCCCGAGTCGTCGGTGGATGCCGCAGTTTAAGTATTTAATTTTTTTTAAATTTCTGAATCCCGTCGTCTACCGAGTTTCTTGATCGGGATTGCGTCGATGGCGCATCTCACCTAGCGGATCGCTCGCGACGGGATTCAGTTCGGGATCCGCGTCCATGGGGGGGGCTCGCCGCGGGTCGCCATCCTCCTCGTCTTCGTCCATCAGGATCCGCCGCCCGTCGCCGTCCAGATCGTCGTATTGACCGGTTCGGGTCGCCCAGAAGAGCACGGCGACCGCAGCGAGTCCAAGGACAAGCATGCCGGGGATCAAGCCGTAGATCACGTCCATCGTCGATCGAACCTCCGCTCGATAGCATCAAGCAACCGCTCGGGTCACGGTTCGCGCGGGGCGCCGCCGTCTCCGGGCTTGAAAACCGCACGAATCCGCGCCGAGTTACCGATGACCGCCAGGGAGCTGAGCGGCATCGAGATGGCAGCGATCAGGGGCGTGATGACCGCAGCCATCGCAAGCGGGACCATGATGAGATTGTAAACCACCGAGATACCGATGTTCTGGCGAATGGTCCTTAGGGTGCGTCGCGACAATCGGGCGGCCTCTTCGACACGCCCGAGCTCGCTGGACATGAGCACGATGTCCGCGCTCGCGATCGAGACATCGGTCCCGCTCCCCATCGCGATGCCCACATCGGCCCGCACCAAGGCAGGTGCGTCGTTCACCCCGTCGCCGACCATAGCGACCCGGTGGCCGCCGCGCTGAAGCTCGGCGATCACGCGATCCTTATCCTCGGGCATGACCTGGGCGATGACCTCGATCCCGCCTCCGAGCTCGGCAGCGATCGCCTCGGCCGTCTCGCGGCGATCGCCGGTGAGGAGCGTCACCCGGATCCCGCGCTCGCGCATCCGCGCGATTACACGCGCGGCATCGGGTCGTAGTGGATCGGCGACGCCGAGCCGCAGCACCTCTTGGCCGGCTCGCGCGCAGTGAACAAGCCCCGAGGTCGCATCAGCCGACCGATCTTCCCCGTCGGACCAAGGCTGAACACCGTTTCGGACCAGCCAGTCCCGTGTCCCGGCCAGGATGTCGACCCCGTCCACACGCCCCTTGATCCCGAGACCGGGCGCAACCTCGACCGCATCCACCGGCGCCGCGATGCGCTCGATCTCGGCTCGCGCGCAGAGATCCAGGATGGCGGCGGCGATCGGATGCTCGGAGAGCCGCTCGAGCGCTTGGAGCCCTCCGAAGAGGTCACGCTCCTCGGGTGTCAGGTCCTGCGTCCCGTCGATCAGACGCCAGCCGCCGGGCGCGCTCGCGAGACCGGTTACGGTCGGGCGTCCGACGGTCAGCGTCCCGGTCTTGTCGAACACGAAGTGATCGATCGAGGAGAGGCGCTCGAGCACGGCACCGTTCTTCACCAGGATGCCGCGCGAGGCGGCGAGTCCGGTGGCCACGGCCACCGCCATGGGCGTGGCCATCCCGAAAGCGCAGGGACAGGTGATGATGAGCACGGCCGTCGCCGCCATCACCGCAACCTCGGCATCCACCTGAATCCAGAACAGGAAGGTGAGGGTAGCCAGAGCGAGCGTTGCCGCGACAAACCAGGGGACGATCCGGTCGGCAAGCCGCTGGATCGGTGCCTTGCTGGCTTGTGCGTCCTCGACCAGCCGAATGATGCGACCCAGTGCGGTCTCGCGCAGCAGCGCATCGATCCGCACGGTCAGGACACCCGCACCGTTGATCGTGCCGGCAACAACCTGGTCGCCGATCGCCTTGGCGACCGGTCGCGACTCTCCGGTCAGCATCGATTCATCCACCCCGCTGCCGCCGTAGATCACCTCGCCGTCGACGGGGATCCGCTCACCCGGACGTACCAACACGCGCTCGCCGAGCTTCAGTGCGCGCACCGGGACGACCGATTCGGTCTCGCAGGCTTCCCCGTCCAGGCGGGTCGCAACCTTCGGTTGAAGATCGAGCAGTCGTTGTGTCGAGGCCACGGCCTTGCGACGCGAGATCGCCTCGAGATAGCGTCCGACCAGGATGACGAAGAGGAAATTGACGACGGTGTCCCAGTAGACGTCGCCGATGCTGGAGATGCCGAGCGTGACATAGAGCGAGTAAACGTAAGTCGTCGTCACGCCGATCGCGATCGGCAGGTCCATGCTCAGATGTCCCGAGCGCAGCCCGGACCAGGCACCGCGGAAAAAGGGCGCGCCCGAATACAGAAGCGTCGGCGTGGCAATCACGAAGCCGAGCCATTGAAACAAACCGCGGAACTCGCCCTGATCGGCGCCGGCATAGAGCGCGATCGAGATCCACATGAGGTTCATCATCGCAAAACCGGCCCAGGCCATGCGGTACAGCATGGTGCGGTTCTCGCGCCCGATCGCACCCTCCGCGGACTCGGGGTCGAAGGGCGCGGCGGCATAGCCGAGATCCGCGAGTCGGCGCAGGATCCTCGAGAGCTTCAGGCGTCCGTTGTCCCAGCGCACGCGCAGTCGCCGGCCGGTCAGGTTGACGCGGGCCTCCTCCACCCCCGGCATGGCGCAAAGCCCCTTCTCGATCAGCCAGACGCAGGCCGCGCAGTGGATGCCCTCGACCAGGAGATTGATCTCGCGTGACTCGCCGGCGGTGTCGGTGAACTCCTCCTGCACGGCATCAAGATCGAAAACGGCCAGATCTTTCGGCGGCTCGGGTGGCGGACCGAAGATCTCGCCCTCGGGGGTGCGCTTATAGAACCCCTCGAGTCCGGCGGCGAAGATCGCCTCGCAGACCGACTTGCAACCGGTGCAGCAGAAGTCCCGTTCGCGACCTGCCACCACCGCCGTCTCGCGCGCGGATTCGGCGACCGGAAGACCGCAGTGAAAGCAGTGCACGCGGGTCGAGGACGACGCCGGGCGGGCCGTCGCGTCCGCCTCGGATTCTTGGCTCGAAACCGGAGGCGTTCGGACCTCAGGGGCGAGCGACGTTGACACGCTCGCCGACGCTGTATTCGTCCTCGCCGGTCTTCGCGGCGATCAGGATGTCCCAAACGCCGATCAGCGGAAAGGACGTCTCGACCAAATAGCGTCCCTTGGCCTCGCGAATCATCGGCAAGGCGAAATCGCGCGAGACATCGGACGGTCGGTACGCGTAGAAGGACGCCTCGTCGACATCGACGGGCTGACCGGCCTTGTCAACCAGGACCAGGCGAATCGACGCTTCCGCACCGGCAGTGAGGGGCTTTGGGATATCCGCACGCATCAGCCAACCGGGGTCACGGGCGAGACGCGAGACCATCGTTTGCTCGTAGTCTTGACCACGTTCGTAATAGTCCGCGTTGACCAACCCGGGATTGGTGCGGATCGCGAGAAACACGAAGGTCAGGTTCACGGCGAGTACCGTGACGATCAGGCCGATCCATGCCAGAACCCAGGGACTTCGGAACGCCGGGGTCGATTCGGAAGGGGGTTGGCTACTTGTTTGCATATTCGTTTACCTCGATGTCGATACCGTTCGGGCAGCGGCCCGTCGGCTGTGCCGAACGAGCTCCCATGCCGACCTGTCTATGCTGCCTTCTGCATCCAAAGAGCCGATGAGCCGACTCGAACGACGCCGACCGCAAGGGCCAACAGCGCCGAGACGGTGACAAGCTCGACGCCCTGCTCAAGACGGGAAAGGGTGTCGTGATCCATGTCCACGAGCCGCATCAGGAGGTAAGACAGCGCGTCCGCGCCGATTGAAGCAGAAGCCACAATCGCGAACACCAGGCCCGTCAGGACGATCGTGGCATGTCCCGAAGGACGTCGCGACCGAGCCGCTTTGCGTCCCCCAAGCTCTCCATCTCATCCATAGACCAATGCGACCGTTTTCATGAGACAAGCACCGAACGGCGTCCGTCGCGCTCGGAGCTGGAAAGCTGGCTAACGACGTGGTCCGATGAAGACGCTGTCCCGGTCGGCCTCGACCAGAGCGCCGGACGGTCGCGCCGCTTGGACATGAAACCGCACCGGATGCTGTTCACCGTCGAGCGAGCGCTTCGGCACCTTGACGAACACAACAGCAGGGGTCACTCCGCCCGGCGGCGCCACGATCGGCTCCTCCGCCCCGACGAGCGTCAAGCCGTCGGGACCGGTCACGCTGATCCGCACGGCGAGCTCTTCGGGCATCTTGTTGAGGATCTTCAGTGTGTATTTGTTCTGGATGGATCCGTCGCTGAGCCGCACATAGAGCGGCGCGCGTTCGTGCAGGACCTTGAGGTCGATCGCCGCCAAGGTCGAAAACCCGTAGAGGATCCCTGCAAGCGCGACACTCATGATCGCCGCGTAAACCCAGACACGCGGACGCAGCAGGAGCGTCTTGGTGGGCAAACCTTCGAGCTCGTCCAGCGAGGCATAGCGGATCAGGCCGCGCGGTCGCCCGACCTTATCCATGACCTGATCGCATGCATCGATGCAGAGCGCACAGGTGATGCAGCCTTCCTGCTGTCCATTACGGATATCGACACCGGTCGGACAGACGGCAACACATTGGTTGCAGTCGACGCAGTCGCCGCCCGTGCGCGTTTCACCGGTTTCGCCGCGCTTCACGCGTCCACGGGGCTCGCCACGCGCAACGTCGTAGGTCGGGACGATCGTTGTCTTGTCGAGCATCACGCCTTGGATGCGCGCATAGGGGCAGAGCCAGAAACAGGTCTGTTCACGCATGAAGCCGGCCAAGCCGTAGGTTCCGACAGTGAAGAGCGCCACCGTGATGTAGGCGACGGCACCGGACTCGCCGGCGAAAAAGCTGCCCCAAAGGGTCGGTGCGTCCGTGAACCAGGCCACGAAGCTGAAACCCGTGATGAAGCCGATCAACAACCAGAGCGCATGTTTGGTCGCCTTGATCCGAAGCTTGCTCAGGGACATGGGCGACTTGTCGAGCTTCCGACGTTGCGGCGGACTCCCCTCGAGTTTCTCCTCGATCCAGGTATAGATGTCGGTCCAGACCGTCTGAAAGCAAAAATAGCCGCACCAGACCCGGCCGACCAACGCGGTCGCCACGGCGAGGAGGATGGCGAAGAACAGCAACAACAACGACAGCATCCAGAAGTCCTGCGGCAGAACCGTCGCGCCGAAGATGTGATACTGGCGATTCGGAATATCGAACAAGACCGCCTGCCGACCGTCCCAGCGCAGATAAGGACCGAGGAAGTAGATCAACCAAACCGAGGCGGCGGCCCACTTGATGGTTCGCCACCGTCCGGCAAGACGCTTGGCGTGGATCGTTTCGCCGCCGGTATTGACATGCCAATGCTCGGCCTCGGCATAGAGGTCGTCAACGGCGGTTTGGGTTGCCACAGGATTCGTGCTCACTGACCATCTCCACAACGGGGTCGACGTTTTCCACAAGCGGTGTCCCAGCATCGAGCTGAACTCGCATCTCGGTGTCGCGCATGGGGGAAGCGGCGGATGCATGATCTGCCGGATCGGATCCGGCCGGATCTGCCTGAAAACGACGTCGGCCTCAAGGCGTCGACCGAATGCCGCCTCCACATAAATGATAAGTTACGCCTCACGACTCTTTTTGACCATGCGTTTTCGCAAACGCAACCACTTGATTCCGAAGTCATTTACGCTACAAAAAAAGGGGGATCTTAGATCCCCCTCGATGGCGTTATATCAAGTCCGACGCCTTCAAGACTCTTTGTTCTTGTGCGCCTCCGCATCCCGGTTCATCAAGGTGATGACCTTGTAGATCAGGAATACGATGATCAGGATCGCGATAACAACCATTGCGAGCGACATCAAAGTCACGAAGTCCCACGTCAGTCCGCCGGTCATGCCGTTCTCCTCCCCTGCTCCGCGTGTTGTCCGCGGGCCGGCAGGCCGGCCCGCGCATCTTTAGACGCGTATCATCCGCCTCCGCCGAGCTCGTGAACGTAAATGGCGAGCTTCTTGATGTCCTGATCGTCGAGTTTCCGAACCTCGACATCGTCTACCTTCGCGACCGAGCCGAAGGCCGGCATCACCGCATCACGCGTCTCCGGAATGCCGGGCTGATTGACGCCATACATGATCGTGTGACGTGCGCTCTCGAAGCCGCCCGGCTCGAAACGCCAGATGCTGTCGGTCAGATTAGCCGCACCGACGCTCACGATCTCTCCGCCCGGAAGTTCGGCGAGTACTCCGTTCGCCTTCTCGCCGTGGCAGGCGTTGCAACCTTTGGCACGATACAGCTCCCAACCGGCTGCACTACCCTCGCTGCCGTCGTGCATTTCGACGACCCAGTGTGCGAGCGCATCGATCTCCTCCTGGGAGAGGATATTCGCATGGGCGGTCATCGCTCCTTTTCGACCGTTCGTTATCGTCTCTTTCAGCTTCGCAATCGAGCCGCCGTAGAGCCAGTCGTCGTCGGCCAAGACCGGGTAGCCGGGATTGCCTTGCCCGCCGCTGCCGTGACAGGCCGAGCAATAATCGCCGAACAAGACCTTGGCCGATGCCAGTGTGTATTGCAGCAGGCCCGGATCGGCAATAATCTCCTCGGCGGTCATCTGGCTGATCTGTTCCTCGAACGGACCGCGCTTCGCATCGACTTGAGCCACACCCTGCTCGTACTCTTGAATCTGCGTCCACCCTAGGAGACCGGGTGTCGCCTGCTGACCGACCGGCCAGCTCGGATAGAGGATCGTGTAGACGATCACGAAGAGTATGGACGCCCAAAATCCGAGCATCCACCACCGCGGGGGTGGATTCGCCAGTTCCCGCAGGTTGTCGTCCCAGACATGTCCGGTGTTGTTCTCACCGGGAAAGGGGTTATTTTCGGCCATGTAGGTCTCCGGTGTTCTCGTTGTCCTCTTCGAACGGGATATGTTTCATGGCTTCAAGCTTTTCCCGATTCTTGGGACGAAAGACGTAGAAGTAGGCACCGACCATCAGCAGGAAGACGACAACGGTGAGGATCGTGCCGATCCAATCATTCGTCGTCATCGCCTGCCAATCGGTCTGGAAATGGTCGCTGAGACTACTCACGGTAGGTCTTGGACTCGTCGAGCGCGACCATGGTGCCGAGGACCTGCAGATAGGTCACCAGAGCATCCATTTCGGTCTTGCCTTCCACCAGTGCCGGCGCAGCCTCGATATCGGCGTCCGAGTAAGGCACGCCCACCGTGCGCATCCCGCGCATGTGCCTCTGCATCTTCTTGCCGCTGAGGTAATTCTCGTCCAGCCAGGGATACCCCGGCATGACGGACTCGGGGACCAAGGACCGCGGCGCACGCATATGCTGGCGCTGCCACTCGTCGGAGTATTTTCCGCCGACCCGCGCGAGATCCGGACCGGTCCGTTTCGAGCCCCACTGGAATGGATGATCGAACATGGACTCGGAGGCCAGCGAATAGTGCCCGTAACGCTCGCGCTCGTCGCGGAACGGACGGATCATCTGCGAGTGACAGAGGTAGCAACCCTCGCGCTGGTAGACGTCTCGCCCGGCCAGCTCGAGCGCCGTGTAGGGGCGCATTCCTTCGCCCGCTGCCCAATTCCATTGCTCTTTTCCGGCCTCGTCGACGACGACGATCGGCTCTTCTCCGGCCTTATCCCACACGATCTCCGGATAGGTGTGGTACTCCATGGTGTTCTTCATATAGAAGAGCGGGACGATCTCAACCAATCCGCCCACCGACAACACCAAGGCCGTCACGATGAGCAGGCCCCATATATTGACCTCCATCCATTCCTGGAAGGACTTCGGCTTTGCCTTTTTATCAGCCATGAGATGCTACTCCGGGGATCATGCCGCTGCCGGCAAGGCGCGCGCCTTGCTCAGGCTGCCTTCGGACAACGACTTGCGCACGGTCATCAGGATGTTGAACAGCATCACGATGGCACCGAGCAGGAAGATCGCACCACCGACGGTTCGCATCGCGTAATAGGGGTGCATCGCGTCTACGGATTCGACGAAGGTGTAGGCCAGGGTGCCGTACTCGTCATAGGCACGCCACATCAGACCCTGCATGATCCCCGAAACCCACATGGCCACGATGTAGATTACGGTTCCGATCGTCGCCGTCCAAAAGTGGAAGTTGATCAACCGCACCGAGAACATCTCGGTGTGATAAAGCCGCGTCATGAGGTGGTAGATCGCTCCGATCGAGATCCCCGCAACCCAGCCCAACGCACCGGAATGGACGTGACCGATGGTCCAGTCCGTGTAGTGAGAAAGAGCGTTGACCGTCTTCAGCGACATGACGGGCCCTTCGAAGGTCGACATGGCGTAGAAGGCGAGTGCGATGATCAAGAAGCGCAGGACGTAGTCGGTCCGCAGCCGATCCCAGGCACCCGAGAGGGTCATCATGCCGTTCACGGCACCACCCCACGACGGGATGATCATCGCGATGGAGACAGCGGCGCCGAGTGACCCGGTCCAATCAGGCAGCGCGGTATATTGCAGATGATGCGCGCCGAGCCAGACGTAACCGAACATCAAGGCCCAGAAATGGATCACCGAGAGACGGTAGGAGTAGATCGGACGCCCCGCCTGCTTCGGTACGAAGTAATACATGATCCCGAGGAAACCGGCCGTTAGGTAGAACCCGACCGCATTATGTCCCCACCACCACTGGATCATGGCGTCCTGTACGCCCGAAAAGACCGAATAGGATTTGAAGAGCCCGACCGGAATCGCCAGGCTGTTCACCACATGTAGATAGACGATCATGATCATCATGCCGAGGAAGAACCAGTTCGACACGTAGATGTGCGAGGACTTCCGATTGGCGATCGTCATCACGAAGTTGATGGTGAACGACAGCCAAACCACGGCGATCAGGATGTCGACCGGCCACTCAAGCTCTGCATATTCCTTCGATTGGGTCAAGCCCAACGGAAGGGTGATCACGGCCAGAACGATGACGAGATTCCAACCCCAAAAGGTAAACCACGCCATCTTGTCGCTCCAGAGGCGCGCGCCGCAGGTGCGTTGGACGGTGTAGAAGGCAGTCGCCATCAAGGTACATCCGCCGAAGGCGAAGATGACGGCGTTGGTGTGAAGCGGGCGCAGACGCCCGAACGATAGATAGGGGCTATCCAGATTCAGTGCCGGCCAAGCCAGCTCTGCTGCGATATAAACCCCGACAGACGCGCCCACCACCAGGTAGACGACGGCCATGACCGTGAACCAGCGTACAACGTCGAGGTTGTACTTCCGTTCCAGACTGGCTTCCATTAGACCCTCCCAGAAAACGTCGGGAAAACAACAAGATTTATAAGGCGATCCAGCCGTCTCGTGATGTCACTCCATCGGGCGACAGTGCGCGGGTCATATCACTGGATCGGAGTCCGAAAGTCAACATAGGAGCAGGGCATCTGACCTGATCCATATGGGATATACCGCAACAGTCATTGACCTGGATCAGGTCCGAGCGGGGCATTTCGACATCCGGACGGACGGTATCACTTGAAAAAAGCGTCGATCGAAAACCCTTCTTTTTCGAGGATATCCCGCAGTCGTCGCAACGCATCCATCTGGATTTGGCGCACCCGCTCGCGGGTCACACCCAGCTCCTGGGCGACGTTCTCGAGGGTCGAATTTTCATAGCCGTGCAGACCGAAGCGACGCTCCACCACCTCGCGCTGCTTGGCGTTGAGCTTTCCGAGCCAGTGCTCGAGATTGGCTTGAATATCGTTGTCCTGGATGCGGTCGGCCGGGTCGTCTGCGGCCTCGTCCTGGAGCATGTCGACGAGCGGTTTGTCCGCATCCTTGCTGTAGGGCGTATCCACCGAGGCAATGCGCTCGTTCAGACCGAGCATCCGCTTGACCTCGCCGATCGGCTTGTCCAGTAGGACGGCGATGTCCTCGGTCGTAGGCTCGTGATCGAGGCGCTGCGAGAGTTTGCGCGCAGCCTTGAGATAGATGTTGATTTCCTTCACGACATGAATCGGCAGACGCACGGTCCGGGTCTGGTTCATGATCGCCCGCTCGATGGTCTGGCGGATCCACCAGGTGGCATAGGTCGAGAAGCGGAACCCCCTCTCCGGATCGAATTTCTCGACCGCGCGGATCAACCCGAGGTTACCCTCCTCGATCAGATCCAGAAGGGGTAAACCCCGATTGAGATAGCGCCGAGCGATCTTCACGACCAATCGGAGGTTGCAGACGATCATGCGCTGGCGCGCGGCGTTGTCGCCGCTCTGGGCTGCCCGTGCGAGGCTGATCTCTTCCTCGGCGGTGAGGAGCTTGGATTCTCCGATCTCGTTCAGGTACAGGCGCGTGGCGTCGAAATCGCCCTCGCCCGAGCTGAAACGCTCGGTCGGGGACTCGCTCGCTGCCGGCTGGCTCGGCTCGGGCTCGACGGCGTCCGCGTCCACCACGTCGATGTCGTCGTCGGTCGGCTCGGAGTCCTCGCCGTCGAGCAAGATCTCTCCGTCGAGGTCCGATGCGAGATCGGGAACATCGACCTTGGGCTCACGCGGATCGGCGCTTGACATCCACATCTTCCTCCGTCGGGTCGGACGTGTTTACGTTCGCGGAGGCAGGTAGAGTAGCGGGTCGACGGCCGCGCCGTCTCGGCGGATTTCAAAATGCAGAAGGTAGCCGCCCCCCTCGACCGCTTGACCTATCTCCGCGACCGCTTGTCCGCGCTTGACCCGATCCCCCTCGGCGGCGAGCAGCCTGCGATTGAAGCCGTAGGCGCTCAGATATTTGTCGTTATGTTTGATGATGATAAGGTTGCCGTACCCTTTGAGTCCACCGCCACTGTAGACCACTTGGCCATCAGCCGCGGCTGTGGCCTGCTCGCCAGCACGCCCGCGAATGCGGATCCCTTGGCGCGTACGGTCGCCGTCGCTGAATGTCTGAACGAGCGATCCCTTGAGCGGCCAGGCCCAAGTGACCCCGGTGGCCGCGGCCGGACTGGCGACGGAGCGGACCGAATCCGTTCGAGGCACGCCTCGCGACGTGGGCTCGGAGCTGGCCGCCCGCGCCGGACCCGCCGCTGCTGTCGGACTCCCTGCACCGGCCGGACTCGCCGCGGGTGCAGGGCTCGCGGGCGTCGGGGCAGCGACCACCGCCGGACTCCCCGGTGCCGGGGACGGCTGCGGCGGAGGCGAACCGTCCGGGGGCTCGATCCGAAGGAGGCGACCGGCATAGATCGAATAGGGCGACTCCAATCCATTCCAGCTCGCTAGCGTGCGAAGACCGACGCCGTGCCGAGTCGCGACCTCGCTGAGCGTGTCGCCCTGGCGGATGAGATAGTAGCCATCCGGAGCCGGTCCGACCCAATCCCATCCCCCGACCGGTGCCGGCGCTTTCGAGGCGCACCCCCCGAGCAGCAAGATCACGCAGAGGACAAGCCCGGAGAAGCCGATCAACAGCATCGCGCAACGCCGCGCGGGTGGTGTGCGGGGCCCGCAAAGACCATCACCCGGCGGGAGAGCGCGCAGGCCGCTGGAGGTGTAAATGTTATCCATCCAATGCATACGGCAATCAGTCGTGTTCCAGAAATGAGTCGAGCACCAAGACTCACCGTTGTCGATTACGACAACGACAGACGTGGCAAAGGTATTCTTTCGCCCAATTGTTTTGCTCGTTCTTGACCCGTTTCCGAGCGATCGACTGCTCGATCCAGATTCAAGCCACCCCCGAAACGAGAGGTACGAAACTGACCGACTCGAGAACCTCCTGCTCGAAGCCCTGTGGCGTGCGCGTGACGCGCACGAGCACCTGAGTCTCGCCGTCCCACATGGGCAGGATCATGACGCCTCCGGGCGCGAGCTGCTCGGCGAGCGCACGCGGCACACCGCGCGGCGCCGCCGTGACCAGGATGCCGTCGAAGGGCGCATACTCGGGCCATCCCAAGGCACCGTCGTCATGGCGAAACCGGATATTTCGGTATTCGAGCAATCGCAGTCGATCCCGAGCGCGGTCGAGCAAGGCTCCGATCCGCTCCACGCTGTAGACTCGACGGACCAGCAGCGCCAGAACGGCCGTCTGAAAACCGGAGCCGGTGCCGATCTCGAGCACGGTATCGGGCTTGGATGCCTCCATCAATGCCTGGGTCATCCGCGCGACCGTGTAAGGCTGAGAGATGGTCTGACCATGGCCGATCGGAAGTGCCGAGTCCTCGTAGGCCCGGCTCGCCAGAGCCTCGTCGACGAACAGATGGCGCGGCAATCGCCGGATCACGTCGAGGAGCTCGGGCATTCGAATCCCCGCCTCTTCCAGACGCTGGATCAGGCGAGCGCGTGTGCGCTGCGAGGTCATCCCGATCCCTTGATGAACAGACCCGGCACTCAAGGGCGCGTATCCAACCACTGGCCTACCGACTCCAAGGCGCTATGCCGCGTCAAGTCGACCTGCAGCGGGGTGATCGAGACGAAACCGCTGCGCACGGCGAAGAAATCCGTACCGGGCCCGGCGTCCTGCTCCGGACCTGCGGGCCCGACCCAATAGATGCGACGCCCGCGCGGATCCAACGCCGGGACGACGGCCTCCGCCTTATGCCGGTGCCCCAAGCGGGTCGCGACGAAACCCTTGATCCGGTCGTACGGAACGTCCGGGACGTTGACGTTCAGGATGATCGTGGATTCGAGCGGGGCCTCCCGTAACCGGGTGACAAGCTCGACCGCCACCGCCGCGCCGGTTTCCAGGTGCTCGGGCTCGTGAGCGTACATGGACACGGCGATCGCGGGCAGACCGAGAAACCGGCCCTCGGTAGCGGCCGCAACGGTCCCTGAATAGAGCACGTCGTCGCCGAGATTCGGACCGTGATTGATCCCGGCCACCACGATATCGGGATCGACATCCACCAAGCCGGTCAACGCAATGTGGACGCAATCCGTCGGGGTCCCGTCGACACGGATATAGCCGTTCGCCATCCGGGTCGCTCGAAGGGGCACATCCAGCGTCAACGAGTTGCTGGCACCGCTGCGGTCGCGCTCGGGCGCCACGACGAGGACCTCCCCGAGCGCGGAAAGGGCGTCGGCAAGCCTGATCAAACCGGGCGACTGATAACCGTCGTCGTTGCTTACGAGAATCTTCATGTGGTCCTAAACCGCGTCCGTAGAAAAACCGATACTTGATCAGGATCCACCGCATCCGGACATCAAAATCCATGCGCTTGACGCGGTTTAGATCGAGGCCATCCGCCGATACGGACACCGCACCGACGACCTAGCCGCCCGGCAACCGAATCGCCGCACCGAGACGACAGGGGCCTCTCCCGAACGCGGTTGCACAGAGGCCGCTTTCACGGCGAACAGGCACTGCTCGCACGCAGGTCTTGCACAGGTCCGACGCGCAGTATCGTCAGGGACGCCCGGATCATACTCAAAAGCATCCTGAGCGGCACCCCGAGCGCCTCGGCCGATCAGCGCTGCTATACTGCGAGGCCGGACGACCGCTCGACGCAAGATCACGAGACCGATCCAGACCGACCCGGCGGATGCCGGCGTGATGGTGCATGCGGACTTTCGCCTCCTCATGCTGTCCTATATCGGACAGACAGGCGGCACCTTACCGCCGAAGCGCAACGATACCCTGTCCAGACATGAAGAAACAAATCCAAGAATCTGATTTGGCATTGTTTCGTGAACATGTCCAGGATGCCCAGCCGGTTCGACACGATCGGATCGAGCACGAGCGGCGCAAGCCGCCGCCGATCCCGCGCCCACGCCCCGTCGCGCTGCCCGAGGAGACGGGCGTTCCGCGGTTGTCCGAGTCCGAGGTCGAGACCCACGAATTCCTCCTCTTCGCCCGACCCGGGGTCCAGCGGCGCCTCATGTCCGAGCTGCAGCGCGGCGGGATCGAGGTCGGGCTCGAGCTCGACCTGCACGGGCTCCATGCCGAGCAAGCGCGAACGCTTCTCGCCGAGTTCATTGCCGAATGCCGTCGACGCCACGTTCGCTGCGCGCTCATTGTCCACGGCAAGGGTTATCGGTCGGCGGAACGACAGCCGGTGCTTAAACAAAAGGTCAACTACTGGTTGCGCCTCTACGAAGAGGTGCTGGCGTTCTGCTCGGCCACGCGACGCGACGGCGGAACCGGTGCCGTTTATGTCCTGCTGCGCAACCCGAACAAGTCAGGCCGGACACCCTGAACCCATGTCGGCGCCTCGCCCCGACCCGAATCACCTCTGCGCTGCCGGGGATCCTCGAGCGCAGTCGTCTCCCGCGTATCGTCGCCCTGCGCGCATCATGCTGGCCGGCCTGATCGCCGCGCCTTTCTGGACGCTCGCAACCATGACCGTGCACGCGGCGAACGGCCCGATCCTGGGTCTCGCCTATCAGCCCTACGTCGGCCAGTGGAGCACTCGGGGCGACAATCCCTTCGCATCCGGCCGACGCTACACACCCGCGTTCAACAGTTATCGCGGCGGCATCTCGCCAATCCCGCCGCCGAACGGTCTCTGGTCGGCATACCAGCATGTCTCGCTGCGGTTCGACGATCGGGGAGGTGTCAGCACGATCGAGGCGCACGGCGGCCTGACGCTCGACCTCGCCGCGCTGCGCGACGCCGGATCGAGCGCTTGGAGTCAAAGCTATTTTCGGGCCTTCGAGGGCAAGACACCGGGCCCGGCGCGCCCCGTCGACCATCAAGGGTCGGTCTATCGCCAGCTCGAGTTTCTCGTCCGGGAGGCTGGCGGTGCACCCTTGACACTGGCCACCTACGGCACGGGCTACGAGGTCGGCTATTGGCGCAGACTCGGCGACGAGGACTTCGTCGTCCTCCCCGTGTGGGCCGAAAACCGGGTCGATTTCTTCGCCCCGGGCGCCCCGACACCGACCACCCAGCGCGCGACGGACGAGCTGTATGTCTACTTCCCGCCCGAGGCGACTTGGGTGGTCCCTTCTCCCGAGCGGATCGTCGTAGAGACCACGGGAACGGCAGGGCATGACCTGGCACTCGACGCCGTGCATCTGCGGCTCTTCGAGCCCGCGGAGAAAGACGCACCGGGGGCCGTCCTGAATCCCGGCTTCTTCCTCGGCGACGCCAATGCGCAGGTCGCACTCGCCGCCGCCGAGATCAACGCACGGGCCGGCAAGACCCTTCTCAGGATCAAGCAGGGCGTGCCGAACGTCGCCGTCGACGGCACCCTGGTCAACCCGCGGATGCGTTTCGCCATCCGCTCGGCACTCGCCCAGGCACAGGCCGCCAACGACCGTCATCCGGGCACCGTCACCCATCTGATCCTCTCCAACGAGTACGTCGAGCCCGCTGTGCCGAGCGACGCGCGGATGACCCCGACCCGACAGGTGACCGAGATGGTGCGTTTCGCGTGGGCGCAGATGGCACCGGGCGGCGACTTCGAGGGCCTCGCGCTGGCGGTCGGCGTGCGCGGCCGCCGTTTTCGGAGCGTCGATGCGGACGCGACCGATCCGGCGATTCGCCGGTTCACGCAAGACGTCCGCGAGCTGATCGGCGGGGCGGACGTACTCATGGAAAACATCTATCCGAGCCCCGAAGCGGTGGAGCAGGCGCGAATCACCGGGAATTGGGACGTCTTCTTCGATCCGGAGCACGGCGAGCTCGCGATCCAGTGGCGCCGACTCGAAGCGGCGATCGCCGGGCTCGCCGACGGCAAGGCGATCGACCTCATGATCGGCGAGATCGGCCACCCCACCGACGGCATCGGCTTCAACCTCCCGGGCGCTCTCGCCGGCGAGCGAGCGGCGCCACCCGAATCCGCGTTCGCGCGCATCGCCGAGCATCTCGCCGACGCGGACACCCGGATCGACGAGCCGGGCCTCGACATCGTCCGAACCTATTTCAACGATCGGCTGAGCGCCGCCTTCCTGAACGCCGCGTTCCGCTGGTCGCGCGAGCACGGCGTTCAGATCCACGCCTTCGAGGCCTTCGACGAGCCGCACAAGTCCGACCAAAACCCGCCGCCCCCGGGCCCCGCGCGCAGGGCGGCGATCCTGAGCCCGGCAGGGAGCTACGGGGCCGAGGCCTTCTACGGCATCTTCGGCTATACCGGCGTGGCCGGTTTCTCGGCGACGCCCGAGCGCCCGATCCGACCCGGGGCGAAGCTCGTCGACCCGCTGCCGGCGGAGGTACAGGGGGAGAATCTCGACTGGGCGCCCCAGTTCTCGGGCCGCCTCTACCCCAAACTGCCGGAGTTAGACTTCGGCGGCGCCGCGCGCGCGTTTCTCCAGACGTCGCCCTCGGTATCCGCGCAGAACGCGGCGCGGCCGTAAGCACTGACGCTCGCCGTATCTCCCGAGACATGCTCGGAATGACACGCGCGGAGCTTGCCGGACGCTTCCGCCGGACCCCGGGCAGGCGATGGCTGCCGGCGATGCTGGCCGCACTCTGTGTCTGCGCCCATGCCGCCGGCATCGCACCGGAGGACGAGTCCCAGCCCCTTGCAGCGCACGCTATCCGGGTGCTGACCTGGAACGTACTGGCGCCCTACCCGCCGGAGCGGCTGCTGGGCCTTGTGTTCGAAACCGCGAGCACGACGCGGGCATGGGCGCTGCTGCGGCAGGCGAAGGCGCTGGACCCGGACATCGTCGCCTTGCAGGAAGTGACCGCCGAATTCATGGCGATCCTGGCCGAGAATAAGGATTGGGCCGGCTACCACGTCAGCGTCGAGGGATCGGAGGCGCCG
Organism: Thiocapsa bogorovii; assembly: GCF_021228795.1. Classification (NCBI taxonomy): domain Bacteria; kingdom Pseudomonadati; phylum Pseudomonadota; class Gammaproteobacteria; order Chromatiales; family Chromatiaceae; genus Thiocapsa; species Thiocapsa bogorovii. Next base: position 4,252,584 of record NZ_CP089309.1, on the reverse strand, counting down.
CCGGGCGGCTTGCTGGTGCTCTCACGCTATCCGTTCGCCAAGATCGCCTACCGCAAGCTGCCGAGCGCCATGGGGCGCTACGCCCTGTTCGCCACCCTGGATCTGGGGACCGAGACCCTGGTGGTGGCCAACGCGCACCTGAAGAGCCTGCGGGAGGACCAGGTCGCGCGCAAAGCGCAGATCGCCTTCGTCCAGGAGCGCCTGCCCCGTCGGGGACTCACGCTCTGGCTGGGCGACTTCAACTTCGGCGACCAGGAGCCAGAGACCGCCCGTCTCGCGAGCTGGACCGACGCCTGGACCCGGCTACGCCCCGGCGAGCCGGGCTTCAGCTACGACCCGGAGGCCAACCCCCTGGCCCGCGGCCACGCCTTCGCGGCGGAGTCCGGCCGGCGGCTGAACCGCATCCTCAGCACCTCGCGGCTGGTCCCTATCGCGGTCGGCCTGACGGGGCAAACGAACCCGCCGTCCGACCACTACGGTGTCTGGGCCAATCTGGTCCCGTCGCCCTGAGTCGGGCGCCTCTTCAGACCATCCGGCCGATCCGCGTTGCGCGCCCTGTGGATGGATGGAACGTGACGGCGCACGCGCCAGGCAAAGAACGGCAGCCGAAGCCCCCGCGATCGCCGATGGTCGCGGACGGCGTCGATTGGGGTGAGCATCGCGAACCCCAACGATGGCACGGGGCCGGGGGATGTTGGGGTTCGTGCCTCACCCCAACCTACCCGCTCGCGCTCTCCAGCGGGCGCTGGATCACCTTCAGGCCCGCTCGCGCCCGCTCGAAATAGACGCAGCTGCGGTCGTCGTCGGGCGTGTGCCGCTCCAGCAGATCGAGCGAGGTGCGCGCTCCCGTGACTCTGTTGCGCAGCTCGTGGCGCAGGAAGTGGGCGAGGTTTTCCAGCCAGGCGATGCGCGCCGCCTCCGTCTCGCGCTCATGACGCTCTCGGGCAAGCAGTTTCTCCGCCGTGTATTGCTCCGTCCGGCTGGTCATCTCCATGCGATAGGCGCCGACGGTCAGGATGCCGGTAGAGATGACCAACATGTAGAGGGCCTTGGCCATCAGGTCCGCCGGGGTATCGAGGGCCCACAAGGTCAGCAGGTTGATCGCAACGATCATGCCGACCAGCGTCGCGGCCCAGGCGAAGCGCAGGCCCAGCAGCACATAGCCGTACATGGCCACAACAACGGTGCCGGGGACGAAATACATGGTCGCCTCGGCATCGAACAGCAGGTTGGCGGACGCGGTGGTCAGGCCGTTGAGCAACACCACGGCCGCGGCAACGGGCTGATCGATGGCCGCGAATCGGGGATGAAAACTTAGCAGGAAGGCGAGGACGCTGACCGGGATGCTCGATTCCAAACGGATTGCCCACAGGGTTCCGGCCTGATCGCCGAGCACCGGGGAGTCGACGTGGAGGAAGGCGAGCTGAACCAGCACGCCGAGGCGCAGGGTCAGACGGCTCAGCGGCGGCGTGTACGGGCTCATGTCCCGGAGTGCACCCCGATCCATCTCCGATGAGATTCTAAACACGTAGGGTGCGGTGAGGAACGAACCGCACCGTGCCACGAGGTGGCCCTAAGTCGGTGCGGTTCGTTCCTCGCCACACCCTATATGACGCGCGAGCCACCCCCTGCCGCCGCGGTCGGGCTCGGGTCAGCGGCCTTCCGCGGCCTTCCTTCTCTTGCGGTGTCTTGGCCTTGATCGTCAAGGCGTGCAGCGCGCGGGACTTCAACTCATGTCCGAACCCTGCCCTCAAACCGACATCCTGAAACCCGCCGCCGGGCTGTATACTAGTCGACGACATGCTGACCTACCCCGACATCGACCCCGTCGCACTCGGCCTTGGACCCCTGCGGATCCATTGGTACGGGCTCATGTATCTCGTTGGATTCGGTGCCGCCTGGATGCTGGGGCGCTGGCGGGCAGGCCGGTCGGGATCGGGTTGGACCACAGAGATGGTCGACGACCTCATTTTCTACGGGGTTATCGGCACCATCGTCGGGGGTCGACTCGGCTACATGCTCTTCTACGGCTTCGACCAGCTTGCCGCAAACCCGCTGAACATTCTGAAGGTCTGGGAGGGCGGAATGGCCTTCCACGGCGGGCTGATCGGGGTGCTCATCGCGATCTACTTGTTCGCACGCCGCCATCGCATGCAGTTTTTCCAGGTCGGCGATTTCCTCGCGCCGCTCGTTCCTCTAGGGCTCTTCGCCGGGCGGATCGGCAATTTCATCAACGGCGAGCTCTGGGGACATCGGACCGATCTGCCCTGGGGGATGCGCCTTCCCTGTCTGGAATTTCCGGCGCAGTGCGCGGATCTTCCCGCAGGGACCATTTGGAGCATCCCGGTGCATGCCTCGCAGCTCTATCAGGCCGCGCTCGAGGGTCTCGCCCTATTCCTTGTCCTCTGGATCTTTTCCAGTAAACCAAGGCCCGTGATGGCCGTCTCGGGTGTCTTCCTGCTCGGCTACGGTCTCTCCAGGTTTGCCGTGGAATTCGTGCGCGTGCCGGATGCCCATATCGGCTATCTCGCCTTCGGCTGGCTGACTATGGGTCAACTGCTCTCGACACCCATGATCCTGTTCGGCGCGCTGCTGCTCGCGCTCGCCTACAGACGTCGCGCAGCCTAGGCCAGGACCCTCCGAGAGCAGGCGGCCGGTCGATGCGGGATGCTCGGTATCGGCTCTCGCCCTTCTGCTCTCGACATCCTGCAATCGGAACGCTCAGGGCCGATCGATGACGGCGGCATCTCGGCCTCGCCCGTGAAGACATAAAAAAACCGGCCTCAAAGGCCGGTTTTTTCGTGCGCCGGAGATCGGTGCCGAGGAGCGACTAGCTCATGCCCTTGATGTGGGCGTTCATCCGGCTTTTGTGACGGGCGGCCTTGTTGGCGTGGATGAGGCCCTTGCGCGCGGCACGGTCGATACGCGGAACCGCGTCCTTGAAGGCTTGGACGGCGGCTTCTTTGTCGCCGGCCTGGATGGCTTTGATCACCTTCTTCATGAAGGTGCGCAGGGTGCTTCGCTGCGAGGCGTTCTGCTGACGACGGTCTTCTGCTTGACGGGCGCGCTTGCGGGCTTGTGCTGAGTTGGCCAAAGGGGTCTCCTGAAAATCCGGCGCTGTAATGCTGTAATCCGAGTAAAGACCGCGTAGTATCCATGCGACCTCGGGTGCTGTCAATCTGTGCGCGCCAACGCCGGTCGCGGTGCCTTGATCGGGGCCGGCGTCGGCGCTCTCGGTGCCTTCGCGTACGATCAGCACGAGAAGGAGTTCCAGCAGCAGCGCGATCGCGAGGCTTGGGAGGCACAGCGCAACCAGCAGCTGTATCAGCAACAGTCCACGCGCTATTAACCTCGGCCCGGCAGCTGACCGCTTCGTGCCGCACGCTGGGTTTGACGTGGTTGACGATCTTGATCATCCGACGCCTCACCCCCCGGATGACGGCCGCTACGCCCCCTGAAGCACGCCCTGAGCGCGCCGGGACAGGGCGCACCGACGAGGTGTAGCGGCCCCGCGACGGGGATGCGCAACGCCGACCCGTCGTACGCGGGGGGCGCAATGGCGCGATAAGCCCGGGGGCACTCGGTATATACTCCGCGCTTTTTTCGGAGTCCCTCCATCCGTGGCCTCACTCGCCGCCTCGATCGCCAAGGTCGGTAGCAATACCTTTCTTTCGCGGGTCCTCGGCTTCGTGCGCGACCTGGTCGTCGCCCGGATCTTCGGCGCCGACGCCGGAACGGACGCCTTCTTCGTCGCCTTCAAGATCCCGAACTTCATGCGACGCCTTTTCGCCGAAGGCGCCTTCTCCATGGCGTTCGTGCCGGTTCTGAACGAGTACAAGGAGAAACGCGGTTTCGACGCGCTCAAGGCCTATGTCGACGCAGTCGCCGGCACGCTCGGGACCATGTTGCTGCTGGTCACGGTGCTGGGTGTCGTGGGCGCGCCCGTCTTGATCCTGGTCTTCGCCCCGGGCTTCGTGAACGAGCCGGAGCAGCTCGCCCTGGCCACCGAGATGCTGCGTCTGACCTTTCCGTATCTCTTGTTTATCTCGTTGACCGCCTTCGCGGGCGGCATCCTGAACACCTACGAGCGCTTTGGCATCCCGGCCTTTACGCCCGTCCTGCTCAACATCTCGCTGATCCTCTGCGCGGTCTATCTCGCACCGCTGATGGACCGTCCGATCGTCGCGCTGGCCTGGGGCGTCTTCATCGCCGGGATCGCGCAGCTGCTCTTTCAGGTCCCCTTCCTGCGCCAGCTCAAGCTGCTGCCCCGTCCGCGCCTGGCAACCACGGATCCCGGCGTGCGCAAGACGGTGAAGCTGATGGTGCCGGCACTATTCGGGGTCTCGGTCGGCCAGATCAGTCTGCTGCTCGATACGCTGCTCGCCTCTTTCCTCGTCACGGGAAGCATCTCCTGGCTCTACTACTCCGACCGGTTGATGGAATTTCCACTGGGAATCCTCGCCGTCGCGCTGGCGACTGTCATCCTGCCGCGCCTGTCGCAGCGTCATGCCGCCGACGATCCAGTCGCCTTTTCCTACACGATCGATTGGGCGCTGCGTTGGGTCCTGTTGCTGGGCGTGCCTTGCGCCGTGGGCCTTCTGCTCCTGGCCGGCCCAATGATCGCGACCCTTTTCTATTCGGGCGAGTTCGGTGCGAACGATGTGGAGAAGGCGAGACTGAGCCTCATGGCCTATTCGCTCGGCCTGGTCGCCTTCATGGGGATCAAGGTGCTGGCGCCCGGCTACTATGCCCGTCAGGACATGAAGACACCGGTGCGGATCGCGGTCATCGCACTCGTGACCAACATGACCTTCAACCTGATCCTGATGTTTCCCTTCGGCCATGCCGGACTTGCGGCGGCCACGACGATCGCGGCCATCACCAACGCCGGCTTGCTGCTGCGCGGCCTACTCAGGGACCGCATCTTTCGACCGAAGCGCACATGGATCCCGCTAATGATCAAGGCGCTGATCGCCAATCTGGCGATGGGCATCGTCATTTATCTGGTGGTCGGCGTGACCGCGGACTGGATCGCCATGGGTCCGGGTGAACGGATCTGGCGTCTGCTGATGTGGATTCTGATCGGCGGGGCCGTCTATGCGGCGGCTCTGCTGGCGATGGGCATCCGCCCGCGACACTTCATGGGGCGGGAATAGGGCCAACCCACTCGCGGCAGGATTCAACCGGGTTTCGCCCTGCCCCGAGACCGGGCCAAGCAACGGTGCTCGACGTCGGCGAGAGTCGGACGGATGTCGTCGAGACAGCTTGTGCGAGCGTCAAACGTCGGGGATGGTTCGAGGCCTTCCGGTGCTCGCGTATACTGGCGTTCCGGTTTCCCGAGGCAGATGGCAATGCGGCTGATCCGAGGCTTACACAACCTGCGCCCGACCGACCGAGGTTGCGTCGCGACCATCGGCAATTTCGACGGTGTCCACTTGGGACATCGCACCGTCTTTCAGCGACTGTTGGCGCGCGGACGCGAGCTCGGTTTGCCGGCGACCGTCATTACCTTCGAGCCTCAACCGATGGAGTTCTTCGCGCCCGAGTCGGCCCCCGCGCGACTGACGCGGCTGCGCGAAAAGCTGGCGGCGATCCAAGACTGCGGCATCGAGCAGGTCATGCTCCTTGAGTTCAACCCGAAGCTCGCCGGGATGGGTGCACGCGACTTCGTACAGCGGCTCCTGCTCGACGGGCTCGGCGTGCGCTACCTTCTGGTCGGAGACGACTTCCGCTTCGGTCGCGGCCGCGAGGGGGACTATGCCCTGTTGCACGCGATGGGCCAGGCCGGTCGGAACGACGACAGCGGTTTCGAGGTCGAGGATCTACATACCATCACGCACGGCACGGAGCGGATCAGCAGCACCCGTGTGCGCGAGGCGCTCGGTCGCGGCGACCTCGAGCAAGCCCGCCATCTCCTCGGGCGGCCTTACCGGATGCAGGGTCGCGTCTCCCATGGCGCCAAGCGCGGTCGCAGCATCGGCTTTCCGACCGCGAACATCGACCTGCACCGTCGTTTCAGCCCGGTGCGCGGCGTATACGCCGTCATGGTGTCCGGACTCGGCCCGACCCCGCTCCCGGCCGTCGCCAATGTCGGCACACGCCCGACCGTCAACGGCAAGGACTATCGGCTCGAGGTCCATCTCTTCGACTTCGATCGGGAGATCTACGGACATCACTTGGAGGTCGAGTTTCGGCTGAAGCTGCGCGACGAAAAGCGGTTCGAGTCCTTCGATGCCCTCAAGGAGCAGATCCAGATCGATGCGCGTGTGGCGCGGGAATATCTCCGATCGGCCGGCCCGCATGACCCCGACGGGCACTGCGAGCCTTCGACCTCAAACCCCGGGGCGGCTCGATGTTAGGCTTTCGACGCGACGCCCGAACCTCGCGGACCTGAAGCGACCCGATCTCGATCGGCCGCCCCGGGGACACGGCGAAGGCCTGAGCCCGGCGGCCGGGTGCCGGTGATCTACCCGCGCACGAAAGGCGTCAGCCGGGTCGATCAACTTTGCCTCCCGGGGCCGAGCAAGCCACAATCACCCTTTGTTCGCCCCGGAGCCCGTCCGAGGATCCTACGCGACACCCTTCCGACGCACCGAGACCAAGCCACGTGACCGATTACAAAGACACCCTGAATCTCCCGAACACGGGCTTCCCGATGAAGGCGAACCTCGCCCAGCGCGAGCCCGAGATGCTCAAGCGTTGGGAGTCGATGGCGCTCTATGCCGCAATCCGCCGAGCACGCGCGGGGGCCGAGACCTTTATCCTCCACGACGGCCCGCCCTACGCGAACGGCGAGATCCACATCGGTCATGCGGTCAACAAGGTTCTCAAGGACATCATCGTGAAGGCGCGCACGCTCGACGGCTTCGACGCACCCTATGTGCCGGGCTGGGACTGTCACGGCTTGCCGATCGAGCTGCAGGTCGAGAAGAAGAAGGGCAAGCCGGGCCACAAGATCAGCGCCGCGGAATTTCGCGTCGCCTGTCGCGAGTATGCGGCCAAGCAGGTCGACGGCCAGCGCACCGACTTCAAGCGTCTCGGCGTCTTCGGCGACTGGGACAATCCCTATCTCACGATGGACTTCGCCTTCGAGGCCGAGATCATCCGCTCGCTCGGGCGGATCATCGCCAACGGTCATGTCCAAAAGGGCTTCAAGCCCGTGCACTGGTGCATCGACTGCGGTTCCGCCCTGGCCGAGGCCGAGGTCGAATATGCCGACAAGCAATCCATCGCGATCGACGTCCGTTTTCCGGTCGTCGAGCCCGAGACGCTCGAGGCGCGCTGTCACGGCACGCCCAACGGCTGCGGCGAGGGTCCGGCCTCGATCGTGATCTGGACCACCACGCCCTGGACGCTTCCGGCGAATCAGGCGGTCGCACTCAACGCCGAGCTTGAATACGTGGTCGTCGCGGTCGAGTCCGCGCACGGTCATGAGCGTCTGATCGTCGCCGAGGGCCTGCTCAAGGACACCATGGACCGCTGGGGTATCGAGCAGTATCGGGTGCTGGGCTATGCTCGCGGGATCGATTTCGAGGGCCTCAAGCTCAAGCACCCCTTCTACGACCGCGAGGTGCCCGTGATCGTCGGCGAGCATGTGACGCTCGATGCCGGCACCGGTGCGGTCCACACCGCACCCGGCCACGGTCTGGAGGACTACATCGTCGGTCAGCGCTATCACCTGCCGGTCCACAACCCGGTCGGCGGCGATGGACGTTTCCTCCCGGACACGCCGCTGTTCGCGGGCGAAAACGTCTTCAAGGCCAACGAGCATGTCGTCGAAACCTTGAAGGCCAAGGGCGCGTTGCTGCTGGAGACCCGCTTCACCCACAGCTATCCGCATTGCTGGCGCCATAAGACCCCGATCATCTTCCGCGCCACACCGCAGTGGTTCATCAGTATGGAGAAGCAGGGGCTACGCAAGGCCGCACTGCGCGAGATCGGCCATGTGAGCTGGATGCCCGATTGGGGCCAGAGCCGGATCGAGGGCATGGTCCAGGGTCGGCCCGATTGGTGTATCTCGCGTCAGCGCACCTGGGGCGTGCCGATCACGCTCCTCGTCCATAAGGTGACCCGGGAGCTGCATCCACGCACCCCCGAACTGATCGAGGAGGTTGCGAGCCGGGTCGAGGCGAAGGGCGTGGAGGCTTGGTTCGCGCTCGAGCCGGTCGATTTGCTCGGCGAGACCGAAGGCGCGGAGTACGAGAAGGTCCAGGATACCCTGGATGTCTGGTTCGACTCGGGCGTCACCCACGCCTGCGTGCTGGAGCATCGCGAGGGGCTGCGCGCGCCCGCCGACCTCTATCTCGAGGGTTCGGATCAACACCGCGGCTGGTTCCAAAGCTCGCTCATGACCTCCGTCGCGATGCACGATCGCGCGCCCTACCGTCAAGTCCTCACCCACGGCTTCACGGTGGACGCGAAGGGCGAGAAGATGTCCAAGTCCAAGGGCAACGTGGTCAAGCCGCAGGATGTCATGAAGACCCTGGGCGCGGACATCATCCGTCTGTGGGTCGCGGCGACCGACTACCGCGCGGAGATGGGCGTCAGCGAGGAGATCCTCAAACGCACCGCGGACGCTTACCGGCGGATTCGCAACACCGCGCGCTTCCTGCTCGCGAACCTCGACGGCTTCGACCCGGCCAAGGATCAGGTCGCCCCCGATGCCATGCTCGAGCTCGATCGCTGGGCCGTGGACCGCGCCTTCCGCCTCCAGGCAGAGGTCATCGAGGCCTATCGCGACTACCAGTTTCACGTCATCTATCAGAAGGTCCAGCAGTTCTGCGTCGTCGACATGGGCTCCTTCTATCTCGACGTCATCAAAGACCGTCAGTACACCACCCAGGCGGACAGCCTACCGCGTCGCTCCTGCCAGACCGCGATGTACCACATCGCCGAGGCCATGAGCCGTTGGCTCGCTCCGATCCTCAGCTTCACCGCCGAGGAGATTTGGCAACATCTGCCGGGCGAGCGCGCCGAAACCGTCTTCGTCGAGACCTGGTACGAGGGCCTCTTCCCGCTGGCCGACGGAGACCCCATGGATCGGGCATTCTGGGATCAGGTCATCGCAACCCGCCTCGCCGTCGGACCCGCGTTGGAGACGGCGCGCAAGGCCGGACTGATCGGCTCGTCGCTGGATGCCGAGCTGGATCTCTATTGCGGCGAACCCCTCTACGCCCTCCTCGCTCAACTGGGCGACGAGCTGCGCTTTGCGCTCATCACCTCGGAGATCCGTCTGCGCCCGTCAAGCGAGCAGCCGACCGATGCGGTCGAGACCGAGCTGACTGGACTCGCCGTCCGGGTGCGCCCCTCCAAGCACACCAAATGCGTGCGCTGCTGGCATCACAGGCCCGACGTCGGCACCTCTACCGAGCATCCCGAGCTCTGCGGACGCTGCGTAGAGAACGTCGCAGGCAGCGGCGAGATCCGCCGCTATGCCTAAACCGCACGCGTCTGCGACGAACGTCGCACAGGTCGACTCGGCAACCGGCTCGGCGACTGGCCCGAGCACCAAAGGCGGCGTCATGAAACGCTGGCTCTGGCTCTCGCTCGTCGTCCTGGTGCTGGACCAGGCCACCAAGTGGTTGGTGCTGGGCCTGCTCGAGCCCTTCGAGGTCATCGAGCTCATCCCGAACCTCAACCTGACCCTGATGTTTAATACCGGCGCTGCGTTCAGCTTCTTGGCCGATGCCGGGGGCTGGCAGCGTTGGCTGTTCGCCCTGGTGGCCGTCGGCATTACGGTCGCACTCACCGTCTGGCTGCTGCGCCTGAAATCCGGATCGGGCGCACTTGCATTCGGACTGGCGCTCTTGATCGGCGGCGCTGTGGGCAACCTGATCGACCGAGTCCTGCTCGGTCATGTCGTCGACTTCATTCAGGTCTATCTTCCCGTGATCCCGCTTTCCGTCTTCAATCCCTGGCCCTCGTTCAACATCGCGGACAGCGCCATCAGTGTCGGCGTCCTCGTCATGCTGATCGCAACCTTGCGGGAGACCGATCCCTCGTGAGTCGGCCTGCGCCGCACGGATTCCCGCGCTCCGGAGGCAGGCCGCTCCGCAACCACGCGGACTGAGCGGAGTCGAAGCATCGGATGACCGGTCGAGGATGCCGGAACGATCGCGACTACGCGCTTTCGGTATGATTCCGCCTCGATCGTGAGCCCCAAGCCACCCCGCTCGCCGCGCGCCGCCCGCCTCTACGCACCCGACCCGCATCCCTCGAGACGGGACGATCCAACACCAGAAGGCTACGCCATGAAAATCGCCATCCTCTCGCGCAACCCGACGCTCTATTCCACTCGGCGCCTCGTCGAGGCGGCCCGCATGCGTGGACACGACACCAAGGTCGTCGACGTCCTGCGTTGCTACATGAACATCACTTCGCATGCACCCTCGATCCACTATCGAGGCGAGGAGCTCAGCGACTTCGACGCCGTCATCCCGCGAATCGGTGCCTCGGTCACCTTCTACGGGACGGCGGTATTGCGTCAGTTCGAGATGCTCGGGGTCTATCCACTGAACGAATCGGTCGCCATCACCCGCGCTCGCGACAAGCTCCGCTCCGTGCAGCTGCTCTCGCGCAAAGGGATCGGTCTGCCCATCACCGGCTTCGCCCACGCCCCGGACGATGTCGAAGATCTCATTAAGATGGTGGGCGGTGCCCCGCTGGTCATCAAGCTCCTGGAAGGCACTCAAGGCATCGGCGTCGTGCTCGCGGAAACCCAACAAGCCGCCGAGAGCGTGGTCGAGGCGTTCATGGGCCTTAAGGTCAACATCCTGGTCCAGGAATACATCAAAGAAGCGAACGGCGCCGACATCCGTTGTTTCGTGATCGGCGACAAGGTCGTCGCGAGCATGAAACGCCAAGCCAAGGCCGGCGAATTCCGCTCCAACCTCCACCGAGGCGGAAGCGCCTCGTTGATCCGCATCACGCCCGAGGAGCGCTCGACCGCGACCCGAGCCGCCAAAATCATGGGCTTGAACGTCGCCGGCGTCGACATCCTGCGCTCCAACCACGGCCCCGTGGTGATGGAGGTCAACTCCTCGCCGGGGCTGGAGGGAATCGAGCGGGCGACGGGCAAGGACATCGCCTCGCAAATGATCGAGCTCGTCGAGAAGAACGCCGTACTCGGTAAGACCCGTACGCGCGGGCAGGGGTGACTTGGCGAAGGTGGCTATTGGTGATCAGGCTCATGGTGGCCGTTGAGCCGCTCAGGCGATGTTGGCGATTGGCGGCTGTCCACTCGAACCTGACAACCGATAACGGATACCCGAAACCCGATCACCGACCGAAAACCAAATCCCACAACATGGCGATTTCATGACAAGATCGCGGTGTCTGTCTCCAAGGACACCCGCCGATGACCGCAGATTCAGTCACCATCGCCGGTCGCGAGATCCAACCCGGGGAGCGCGCCCGGGTCGACATCCCGCTTCCCAATCTCTACACGACCACACCCGTCTATATGCCGGTGCATGTGGTTCGAGGCCGCAAACCGGGCCCGCGTCTGTTCGTGACCGCCTCCATCCACGGCGACGAGATCAACGGGGTCGAGATCATCCGCCGGCTCCTGCTGCAAAAAACATTGAGCCGGCTGCGCGGCACCCTTCTCGCCGTTCCCGTCGTCAACGTCTACGGCTATGTCCGTCAGTCTCGCTATCTCCCGGATCGGCGCGACCTGAACCGCAGCTTCCCCGGATCCGACAAGGGTTCGCTCGCCGCGCGCCTGGCCACCACCCTGATCAGCGAGGTGGTCGAGGGCTCGACCCACGGGATCGATCTGCACACGGGCGCAATCCACCGCGAGAACCTGCCGCAGATCCGCGTCACGCTCAACGCCTGCGAGGACATGCCGGCATTGGCGAAGGCGTTCGAGACACCGGTCATCCTCGACGCGGAGATACGCCCCGGATCGCTGCGCGCGGAGGCCGCCGCGCGCGGCGTTCCCATCCTGCTCTACGAGGGGGGCGAAGCGCTGCGTTTCGACGAGTTCGCCGTGCGCGCAGGTCTGCGCGGCATCTTGGGAGTCATGCGCCACATCGGGATGATCCGATCGACCGCGCCGCGCCGCGCCATCGGACACGAACCGCTTGTCGCCCGCTCCAGCGTCTGGGTCCGTGCCCATCAGAGCGGCATCCTACTCTCCCTCACCCCGCTCGGCGCGCACGTCGGCAAGGGCGACACCCTGGGCATCATCACCGACCCCTTCCGACCGGTCGACGACCCGGTGCTCTCGCCCGTCAGCGGCATTGTGATCGGCCGCACCAATCTGCCGCTCATTACCGAGGGAGAGGCCCTCTATCACCTTGCGTGCTTCGGCAAACCGGAGACCGCGGCGGCCTTGTTGGAGCAGTATCGAGACGCACTGGATCCGGATGACGAGGAGGAGACGGTGATTATTTGACGGGTGCTAGCACCTAGTGCGGCCTGTGCGATTCCGTGTCGCGTCCATGCCACCGGGCGAGCACGTCCAGAAGACTCGCGCGAACAAAGGGTTTGGTAATAAAGTCGTCCATCCCCGCCGCCATGCAGCGATCCTCCTCTTCCTTCAAAGCGTGTGCCGTCATGGCGATGATGGGCACACGACCAGGGTCACCGCTTAGCGCGCGAATCCGACGCGAGGCCTCGATCCCGTCCATGACGGGCATGGAAACGTCCATGAGGATGCTGCCGATCGGCCCGGCGCAGACCACCTCGAGCGCCTCTACACCGTTGGTCGCGGTGCTCACCCGATAGCCTGCCTTCTTTAAGGTCGCCTCGGCCACCATGCGATTGACCTGGTTGTCGTCGACGAGCAGGACCGGCAAGGCGCTGCGAGCATCCTGATCCGCAGGACGACAGGTCGGGACCGACCGCCGAGGTTCAGGCGGTGCAATCCGCTCCGCAGGTATCAGGGTCAGCTCGAACCAAAAACAGCTTCCGCGACCGGGCGCACTGTCGATATGGATGCTCCCGCCCATCAGATTGACAATGCGCTGCGAGATCGCGAGCCCGAGGCCGGTCCCGCCGCGCCGTTCGTGTCCGACTGGATCGTTCACCTGGGTGAATTCGTCGAACAGGCTGGCCTGACGGTCCAGCGGTATGCCGATGCCGGAGTCGAGGACCTCGAAGCGCACGCGTTGACAGGGTTCGCCGGGGCACCGGGTCTCGACGCGCAGCTCGATTCGACCCGCTTCGGTGAACTTCACCGCATTGCCGGCCAAATTGACCAGCACTTGACGCAAACGCAGCGGATCGACCGAAACGGCAGCGGGCAGACTTGGATCGACCCGCGCCTCCAGCGTCAGGCCCTTGGCCTGCGCGAGCGGCAGGACCATCGACACCGCGGCACGCACCAGCGCGTCCAGGTTCGCCGGCTCCGGGTAAAGATCCATCTCACCCGACTCGATCTTGGAGAGGTCGAGCACATTGTTGATCAGCTCGAGCAGCGCCCGGCCCGCGTCCCGCGCGACACCGAGCTGTGCATGCTGCTCGGCCGGCAACACCCAGTCTTCGGCGAGGTCGAGGGTCCCCAACACGGCGTTCAACGGGGTGCGCAGCTCATGGCTCATATGGGCCAGGAACCGGGATTTGGCCGCATTGGCCCGAGTGGCCTCGGCGGATGCCGCCTCCGCCGCGTCGGCGGCGGCCTCGGCACGACGCCGTGCCTCATCCAGCTCCGAGTAGCTCCGCCGCAGGCGCTCGGACATCGTGTTGAAGGCGCGTGCCGTATCTGCGATCTCGTCGCGGCCGCGCACCGGCACCATGTGCCCGGGTCCACCCTCGATGATGGCGTGTGCCGCCCCGCGCAGTCCATCCAGGGCGCGGGTGAGATAAGTCCCCAGCAGGATCGAGAACAAGGCAACCAGCACCACCTCGGCCGTCGCAATACTCAAGAGGTACGTGCGCGCCTCTTCGAGGAGCGTTTCCTGCGCCTGCGTGGACATCCCGATCTCGATTCGACCGAAATCCGTCCCGCCTTCGCGAACCGGCGCGTCGGCGTCGAACATGCCGTCTACAGGGCGCACCGTCTCCGAGTCGGCCTCGTACGGCCTGGCGAGGACTTCGGGCGCGCCACGCTGGACCAAGAGATTTCCGTAGCCGATGACGCGCAGGTAAGCCATGTGCTCGTTGGCCATGACCTCGTCGGCGAAGGTTTCCAAGGTGGCCAGATCCTCGGACAAGACCGCGTCCTTGGCCAAGGCGGCGAACTGTGTAGCGGTATCGCGGGCGCGATCGGCGATGGAACGGACGCTTGAATCGCCGAGATAATGCAGGCTCGACCAGACCAGAATCGCGAGCAGAACGATCTCGATCAGCGCGATGCCGATGACGGTCTTGCCGCGAAACGACAGGATCCAACCGGCGCGACCAAGATTCATCGGCGGATATCGGGGACCGCGGTCTCGATCGGCAGGTCGATTCCGAGGGCGCGTACGTCGTCCCAATCGGCGTCCTCGCCGGCCTCGATCCCATCGAACTCGATCGCCGCCAGCAGCTCGGCCCCCTGCGGCGTCTCCGCCATCGACACCATGGCATCACGGATCCTCGCCACCAGAGCCGGATCGACCCGTGGGTGCGCCGCGATCGCATGCGGCGTGTATTCGGGGGTCATCCAGAGGACCCGCAGTTGGTCGCGCACCTCCGGCTCGGCCCCCTGAAAGGTCCGCTCGATTCCGCCGCCGGCGGGGTACAGCCCCCCGACCACGGCGCGATACACCGAATCGTGCGAGCGCACATAGTGCGGCTTGATATCGATCCCGGCCCGGCGCAGCGCGGCCTGTGGCAGGACGCTGGCGGCAAAGGCCGCGGGCGCCGGAAAGGCGATCTCCTGTCCGGCCAGTTCGGCGATGTCCTTGATCGGTGAATCACGCCGCACCACCAGGAGTCCGCGGATGCGCTGACCACGTTGTCGCGCGAAGGCACGATAGCCCGGGGATTGACTGAAGACCGTGTAGTGGTAGGGGTTCATGTAGGCCAGATCATAGTCGCCCGCGGCCAATCGCTGCTCGAAGGTCGGGATATCCGGTGCCGTGCGGAAACCGATTTGGACCCCGGTGCGTGCACTCAGGTCGTCCAGGATCGGCGACCAGAGCCGCGCCAGCTTGCTGGATGCCTGCTGGGGGACGACCCCGAAGGTCAGCGTGGGCGCCGCCTCCGGTTGATGCGCACCCCCTGTCCCCGACCCCGCCTGCGACCCGGTCGCACACGGAAAGTTTAAGGTGAACGCACACAGAAGAAGCAACAGAGGCCGGAGCAACCCGAATGACGAAACGCCACGGAGACCGAAGGCGGAACCCGAGCGCGAAGAACACGTTTCTGCTGTTGCCATCCGATCGACCCCCTATCGCACGCGGGCTGCAGGATTGACGATATCCGGCGCCGCCGGCCAAATCCATACTCAGAGCGCTGAATTATCCCAGCCGATTATGGCATATCCTCCTTGCAGAGTCGGAGATCCATCCGAAGGGGCTTGCGCAACGCATCGGTAACCCGTGCATCGCGTCGTGAACACACCCGTCCGACCCTAGCGCACGACAAATCAAACAAAAACCACTATCGGAGTATATCGAGTGAAACGCATCATCCTGGCTTCATCCCTCTTCCTTCTGGTCGCCGGCGCCGCCAACGCAGACGAGCGCTATGGGCAGCAGAAGGTCGTCTACCACATCAACGTCGATGATGCGGCGACACAGATCGCGGCCCTACGCAATATTCAGAATCAGATCGATGCGGTCGGAGCCGAGAATATCGAGGTCAAGGTCGTTATGCACGGCGACGGCATCTCGTTGCTCCTCGAACCCGACGCTCTGGAGGGCACCAAGATGAAAGCGGCGAATGCCGACCAGAACATGGCCGCGAGGATCGACGGGCTCAAACAACAGGGCGTTGCGTTCGAGGTCTGCGCGAACACCCTGAAGGGCCGCAATGTTGAGGTCGACGACATGTATGACCTGAGCGAGGCCGATATCGTCCCGAGCGGCGTCGCCGAGTTGTCGCGGCTGCAGCAGCAAGACTTTACCTATATCAAGCCTTAAGGAACGTCGCGGCCAGGCCGCAAACACGCGGGATGGGCAGGGTGCCCAACCGCGTTTCGGATTCATCGGGAATCGCTTTATTCTTTCCTATCGGACGGCGGCAAAGGGTCTTTGCCGCTCGGCAACCAATCGCCGTCCAGCACCTGACCGACAGCCCACAGACAGTTCCTTGGCAGGTCGGCGATACCGGTCTCGCGCGTGGCAGCGTCCAGTGCGTCGTCCCAGGCATCGGCCCACCAGTCGGGATCGTCGAGCGATCGCGCCAGACTTGGCGTACGACGGAGGCGCCGCGCGATGCCTGCGCGCTGCGTGCGGATGGTGGTCTCCCAGCTCGCGCCTCGCCGCTCCGGCTGAAACCGCGACCTCAGTAGGTGCGTCAACAGAACCGTCATACGACTGGCCAGCTCGCGTTGCTCGCTCTTGCCCACGTCCTCGAACTCCTCGGCAAGGTGCTCGATATCGAGCCGGTCCAGGCAACCGGTGCGCAGGAGCCGCGCCTGCTCGTTTGCCCAGGCAACGATGTCGGTGTCGTAAAGTTCAGTGAGCTCGGGAGCTTGTGGGTGCGGTTTCACCCTCATGTGAATGCATCCTCGTGGAGAGGTCGATAGACGGTCGACCCTTAGAGAATGGGGCTGACCTGCGTTGACGGCAACGAAGCACATCCCTGCGCAGTGCGGAGGGCCATCCGATCACCCGCAACGGTCGATCCCATGACGTGCACGCAGGAAAAAATGCTCTCCCGTCACGAACGGCCATCCCTGGCCGGATCATCGGCTCCCTACCCTATCGAGTCGCGTTCAGCGCCGCATGGGCGGCCGCAAGCCGGGCGACCGGCACGCGCGGACCCGAGCAGCTCACGTAGTCCAACCCGGCTTGGTGGCAGAAGGCGATGGAGGCCGGATGGCCGCCGTGCTCGCCGCAGATGCCGACATGCAGGTTGGGTTTGACCGAGCGGCCCCAGTCCACGGCCAACTGCATCAGCTTGCCCACACCCTTCACGTCCAGCACCTCGAAGGGGTTGTCTTGCAGAATGCCGGATTGGTTGTAGAGCGGCAGGAACTTGTTCTCGGCGTCCTCGCGCGAGAAGGAGAAGGTCGCCTGCGTCAAGTCGTTGGTGCCGAAGGAGAAGAACTCCGCCTCTTCCGCGAGCGACTCGGCACGCATGCAGGCCCGCACCACCTCGATCATGGTGCCGAACTTGAAGTTCACCGGCTGGCCGTAGGTCTCGGCGACCTCGGCATGGATGGTGTCGACAAACGCCTTGACCATCCGCAGCTCCTGCGCCGTGCAGACCTGCGGCACCTTGATCTGTGGATGGACCTCGATGCCCGCCTTGGTGCATTCGGCCGCCGCTTCCAGGATCGCCCGGATCTGCATCTGGTAGATCTCGGGGAAGGTGATGCCGAGACGCACGCCGCGATGACCCAGCATGGGGTTGGTCTCGTAGAGCGCACGGACCTTGCGCAGCATCGCCTCCTTCTTGGCGATGGCCTCCTCGACGATCGCCGGGTCGACCATGCGCCGAAGCGACTCGACATCTTGGCGGACGTTGTCGGGCGAGTGGAGCAGTCCCATCGCCCCGGCCAGCACGCTCATGCCGCGCGTCGTGCGAGCGAGGACACGCAGATCCGTCAGCTCGCGCTCGAGGACATGCTCGTCGGGCAAGAACTCGTGGATCGGCGGGTCGAGCAACCGAATGGTGACCGGATTCGGCGCCATCACCTCGAATAGATCGCGGAAGTCCTTGCGCTGCAGAGGCAACAGCTTATCGAGTGCCGCCTGACGTGTCTCCGGGGTCTCGGCGACGATCATTTCGATCACCACCGGCAGGCGCTGGACGTCGTTGAACATGCGCTCGGTGCGCGCCAGACCGATGCCGACAGCACCGTATTTTCGCGCGCGACGAGCATCCTCGGGCGTGTCCGCGTTGGCCATAACCTTGAGCCGGGCCATCTCGTCTGCCCACCCGAGCAGGACGTCGAGCTCGGGCGTGAAGTCGGGCTCGACCGTCGGGATCGCGCCGAGATAGACCTTACCCGAGGTGCCGTCGATGGTAATGACGTCGCCTTCTTTGAAACTGGTCAAGCCGACCCGAGCCTCCCGCCGGTTCACGTCCACGCTGATGCCTTCGGCGCCCGCGACGCAGGGCTTGCCCATGCCGCGCGCGACGACGGCCGCATGGGAGGTCTTGCCCCCGCGTGAGGTCAGGATACCTTCCGCCGCAAAGAAACCGTGGATATCCTCCGGCTTGGTCTCCTCCCGAACCAGGATGACCTTCTGACCAAGCTCATGGCCGAACTGTTCGGCACGATCGGCATCGAAGACCGCGATCCCGAACGCCGCGCCGGGGGATGCCGGAAGACCCTGAGCGACCGGCTCGGCCTTGACCGTCGGATCCAGGCGCGGGAAGAGCATCTGCTCGAGCAGATCGGGCTGGATGCGCAGCAGCGCCTCCTCCTTGCTGATCAAACCCTCCCGTTCCATCTCCACCGAAGTGCGTACCATCGCGACCGCGTTCATCTTGCCGTTGCGGGTCTGCAGACAGAAGAGCTGGCCGCGCTCGATCGTGAACTCGAAGTCCTGCACCTCGCGGTAGTGGGTCTCGAGCTTCTCGCGGAGGATGTCGAGCTGAGCCGCCATCTCGGGCATCTCCGCACGCAGCCGCGAGATCGGCTTGGGCGTGCGGATACCGGCGACCACGTCCTCGCCCTGGGCGTTGACCAGATACTCGCCGTAGAGCTTGTTCTCGCCCGAACCCGGGTTGCGCGTAAAGGCAACGCCGGTCGCCGAGTCATCGCCGCGGTTGCCGAAGACCATGGTGACCACGTTGACCGCGGTGCCGTTGGCCATCTCGGGCGTGATGTGGAACTGTCTGCGGTAGTCGACCGCGCGCTTGCCGCCCCAGCTATTGAAGACCGCCTTGATGGCGATCTCCAATTGACGGTAGGGATCGGACGGGAAGGGGTGACCGGTATGCGCCTCAACGACCCGAAGGAAACGCTCGCTGACCTCTTTCAGATCATTCGCGCTCAGGTCGACGTCCTGCTTGGCGTGCGCCGCCTCCTTGACCTCCTCGAGCTCGTGGTCGAAGGCCGCATCCGGCACGCCGAGAGCAACCTTGCCGAAGAGCTGGATGAAGCGGCGATAGGCGTCGTAGCCGAAGCGGGCATCCCCGGTGGCGCGGATCTCGCCCTGCAGCGTCTCCTCGTTCAGACCCAAGTTCAGAATCGTGTCCATCATGCCGGGCATGGACATGGCCGAGCCGGAGCGCACCGAGACCAGCAAGGGATTGTCCGGATCGCCGAACCCCTTTCCGGTCTTCTTCTCCACGGCACGCATCTGCGCATGTACCGCGTCCATCAGGCCGGCGGGCAAGGCACGCTCGGGCGAATCGAGGTACTCCAGGCAGGCTGCGGTGGAGATCACGAAACCGGGCGGGACATTCAGACCCATCTGGGTCATCTCGCAAAGATTGGCGCCCTTGCCCCCGAGCAGTCTTTTGTCCTTGCCGTCGCCGTCTTCGAATGCGAATACATGTTTGGTGGTTTGGGATGCCATTGGTCGAACGTACCTCTCTCGTCTTTTCGTTGCGGGTTGTCTGGAATCGAGCGCGCGGACCCGTGCCGCGGCAACCGGCGTATTGTCGCAGAGCTTCGCGGTTCGGTCGGGGGGAATTTTGTGCGGGGGTGTGCCGAGGGCCCGGGGCGAGGGCCCGGGGCGAGCCTCTTGCTTCCTGCGATCAGCGATCAGCTATCAGCTATCAGCTATCAGCTATCAGCTATCGGATTCCAGGTTCCGGTCATCCACTCCTGGCTGGCGGCTGGCGGCCGACCTCAGCAACCCCCCAGATACGCCCGCCAGCCCCCGAGCTCACTGATGTCTCGCGCACCCTCCGCCGCGAAACCCTCGCAAATAAAGCCCTTCTCCCACCGGCCGTCGGCCAGCTCGACGCTGCCGAGCCCGAGCGGTGCCGGGATGCCGCCGAGAAAGCTGCCGACGGCCGTCTGCGGGAGCGCCCAGACCTCGACCTCGATCGCGACGCCGTCTGTCGGGACGCGGATGAGGCCGGGACGCTCGGGTGGACCACCGGGGAGTGCGTAGAGCCGATAACGGGGCGCGGTCTTGGTTGCGCACAGCAGATGCGCGCCGCGCTCGATCAGTTGGTGATTGAGCGCAAGTCCGGAGAGGTGGGCTCCGCAGACGACGAGCGGAAGGTTCTCCGGGATCGAGTCGTCAGGCTTGGAGGCTGAAGCGTGCGGCATATCGCTCGGCTCTGCCGCGAGACGACTCGCACCGCCTGTCGCGACCGCCGACACCGGATATCCGGTGGCCCCTTGGGTCGGCCAAGCGGTCTGGCCCGGATCCAGATGCAGGCGCTCGGCAAGCTGTGCCAGAACCGCGTCGCTGAAGGCGGGAGCGAAGAGGGTCACGCCGAATGGCAGACCATCGGGCCGCATCCCCGCGGGCACGGAAACGGCAGCCAGATCCAGCAGGTTCATGAAATTGGTGTAATAGCCCAGGTTGCTGTTGAGCCGGATCGGATCGGCGGCGACCTGCGCGATGCGATAAGGCGTTGCGATCGTCAGGGTTAGAACACAGTCCAGATCAAGCAGGAGCGCGTCGGTTTTGCGCTTGATCTCGGCCAACCGGTATTGAGCCTTGAAGGCATCGACCGCACGAGCCTCGGCGGCCGGCTCGATGATGGCGCGGGTGACCGGGTGCAGGGTCTCGGGGCGGGTTCGGATCCAGTCCTCGACGGCGGCGTAACGCTCCGCGACCCAGGGGCCCTCGTAGAGTAGGCGGGCCGCCTCGGAAAACGGGGTGAAGTCGATGGTGACCGCCTCGCCGCCGAGCGCGCCGAGGCGTCGCACTGTCGCCTCGAACAGACGCTCGCTCACCTTATCGCCGAACCACTCGAGCGTGGAGGGCACGCCGAAACGGAAGGATGCATCGGTCGCTCCTTGGTCCCGCAGCGGCGGCGACGGTGCGGGCCGCGCAAAGGGATCCTCCGGGTCAAAGCCGGCGACGATCGGCATCAGCTGGTTGGCATCGGCCAGATCGAGCGTAAAGAGGCTCACGCAGTCGAGCGTGCGGCAGGCCGGCAAGACACCGCGGGTGCTGAGGAGACCGCGGGTCGGCTTGATGCCGACCAGATTGTTGAGCGCGGCCGGGACACGCCCGGAGCCGGCGGTATCCGTGCCCAGGGCGAAGCTGACGAGCCCGTGCGCGACCGCCGCGGCGGAGCCCGAGCTGCTGCCGCCGGCGATGTAGTCCGGATCGAAGGCATTGGGCACGGCGCCGTAGGGCGAGCGGGTGCCCACCAGCCCGGTCGCGAGCTGATCGAGATTGGTCTTGCCGATGGGCAGCGCGCCGGCGGCGATCAGATGCTCGACGACGGTGGCGGAGCGCTCCGGTGTCCAGGCAAGCTCCGGCAGCGCGGCGGTCGTCGGCACGCCCGCGAGGTCGATATTGTCCTTGATCGCGAAGGGGATGCCGTAGAGCGGAAGCGTCTCCGGATCGGCCTCGAACAACCTTGCCAGATAAGGGGTCAACTCGGCGTCGGATAGGACATGGATCCAGATGTTGTCTGCCGCGTGCTCGGCGATCCGCGTGCGAATCTGCTCCACCAGCGTCGCGGGCGTGAGCCGGCGTTGGCGATAGGCTGCGAGGAGATGGCGGATCGAGAGATTCAAGGGCGTCTGCGGGTTCTGGCTCATGCTGTCTGCTCCGTTGCGTCGGCACCTGCGTCCAGCACGAGGATCGCCTGACCGGGTGTCACCTGGGCGCCGCCCCGGCAGAGGATACGCGCGACCCGCCCGCTCCGATCGGCATGCACGGCGATCTCCATCTTCATGGACTCCAGGACCAGCAGCACTTGGCCGGGCTCGACCTGGTCCCCGACCTCCACCGCGAGCTGCCAGACACTGCCGTGGACATGGCTCTCGATCGCCAGCTCGCCCGGTACGAGCCGGAGCGACTCGGCCTGCTCGTCGATGTGCCCGGATGCGCCGATGCCGACGTCCCGGTCGACCTCGAGCTGACCGGCCGCGGCCCAGCGCTCGCGCTCTGCCTCGAAGGCGGCTTGTTGGCGTGCCTTGAAGGCCGCGATCGAGTCCGCGTTTGTCTGAAGAAACGCTTGGTACTCGGCGAGGCTGAACTGCGTCTCCTCGACCCGGAGCCGAAAACCGCCGCGTGGAAAGGCCTCGCGCAGCTCGGCCAACTCCTGCTCGGAGACCGGATAGAAGCGTATCTGGTCGAAGAAACGCAGCAGATAGGGCCGCTCGAAGTCCGGGGTACGTTTGAAGCGATTCCACATCTGGAGCGTGCGACCGACGAACTGATATCCGCCCGGCCCCTCCATACCGTAGACGCAGAGATAGGAGCCGCCGATCCCGACCGCGTTCTCGGGAGTCCAGGTGCGTGCCGGGTTGTACTTGGTCGTCACCAGGCGATGTCTTGGATCCAGCGGTGTCGCGACCGGCGCGCCGAGATAGACGTCGCCGAGCCCCATCACCAGATAGCTCGCCTCGAAGAGGATGCGCCGGACATCATCGATGCTGTCGAGTCCGTTGATGCGCCGGATGAACTCGATGTTGCTCGGACACCAAGGGGCGTCCGGTCGCACCGACTGCATGTATTTCTCGATCGCGAGCCGGGTGGACGAGTCGTCCCAAGACAAGGGGAGATGCACCACGCGCGCCGGAACCGACAATGACTCGACATCGCCGAGGGCCTGCTCGCGCTCGACGAGCCGGTCGAGCAGAGCGCCGAGCTTCAGCGCACGGCTGTCGTAGCGCACCTGCAAAGAGCGAATGCCCGGGGTGAGCTCGAGCACGCCCGGGATCGGCTCGGCCCGGAGCGAAAGCATCAACGCATGGACCCGGAAGCGCAGCCGAATATCCAGCACCTGCGGGCCGTATTCCACCAGCAGGCCCTTGTCGCCCGAGGCCCGGTAGGTGACGCCGAACGGATGCTCGGGCGGCTCGATCCGACGCAAGCGCAGGTCCGCGGGAAGCACCGGATTGGCCTTTACCGCCGCCGGCGCCGCAAGCCGGGAGATCATGTCGTCCCGCGCAGCCTCCAGTGCATTCGCGGTCTCCTGATCGACCGCCACAAAACGCACCCGATCACCCGGCCGGAGCTGCCCCAGACACCAACGATCCGCCGAGATCACCGTCGCCGGGCAGACGAACCCGCCCAGACTCGGCCCGTCCGGCCCCAGGATGACCGGCATATCGCCGGTGAAGTCCAGCGTCCCGAGGGCGTAGGCGTTGTCGTGGATGTTGGATGGATGCAGCCCGGCCTCGCCGCCGTCCGGTCTCGCCCATGTCGGTTTGGGGCCGATCAGGCGCACCCCGGTGCGGCTCGAGTTGTAGTGCACCTCCCAGGCGGTCGCAAAGAGTGTGGCGATGTCCTCGTCGGTGAAGAACTCGGGTGCCCCGTGCGGCCCGTAGATCACCCGCAGCGTCCAGGTATCGCCGTAGCGCGGGATCAGGGACTCGGGCAGACCGGACTCGCTCGGCCCTCCGTGGCTCGCGGGTGTCGGTTGATCGCCGCCCCGATCCGGATCGGTCGCCGGATGCAGGACATCCCCGACCTGCAACGGACGCCCGCCATGCCCGCCGAATCGGCCGAGTGTGAAGGTGGCGCGACTGCCGAGATAGGTCGGCACCTGCAGGCCACCGCATACCGTCAGATAGGCGCGCGCCCCGGATCCGACCATCGCACCGAGACGCAGCACCTCCCCGGCGCGCACGGCCACGGGACGCCACCAGGGCACCGGGCGTCCGTCGATCTGTGCCGCCATCTCGGCTCCGGTCAGACAGACGCGCGCATCGCGATTGAAACGCAGCGTCGGCCCCGTGACCGTGAGCTCCAGCCCGGCGGCGTCGGATGGATTGCCGAGCATCCGGTTGCCGAGCCGAAACGCCAGATCGTCCATGGGTCCGGAAGGGGGGATACCGACGTCCCAGTAGCCCAGTCGCCCCGGCCAGTCCTGCACCGTAGTCTGGGTGCCCGCCGACAGGACGTCGATGGTTTCGGGCCGATAGATGAAGCCCCCCAGGGTGCCGGTATGATGGCGGCCGGCGATCACCGCCGTGTCGCGCATGACCTGGCGCAGATAGCCGAGATTGGTCTCGATGCCGGCGATCTCGGTCCGCTCCAGCGCCTGCCCGAGGCGTGCGAGCGCTGCGGGGCGATCCTCCGCATGGACGATGACCTTGGCGAGTAGCGGATCGTAGTAGGGAGAGACCTGCGTCCCGGTCTCGATCCAGGTGTCGACCCTGACGTCCGACGGCAGCTCGACCCGGGTCAAGAGCCCCGCGCTCGGCTGAAACCCCTTGCCCGGATCCTCCGCATAGAGACGGACCTGGATCGCATGACCTCGCGGCTCGACGGCCAGCACGCCGAGATCCGGCAGACTGCCCGCCCCCAGGCGGACCATCCACTCGACCAGGTCGACCCCGGTCACCGCCTCCGTCACCCCGTGCTCGACCTGAAGACGCGTGTTGACCTCCAGGAAATAGAAAGCGGCACGCTCCGTGTCGTAGATGTACTCGACCGTCCCGGCCGAGCGATAGGCCACGGCGGCGCCGAGACGGCACGCGGTCTCCAGCATGGCGGCGCGCAGCTCGGACGGGAGATGCGGGGCCGGGGTCTCCTCGACGACCTTCTGATTACGCCGCTGCAGGGAACAATCGCGCTCGCCGAGCGCCACGACGCCGCCGAGCCCGTCGCCGAAGATCTGCACCTCGATGTGTCGGGCCCCGCGGACATAGCGCTCGAGGAAGATCCCGGCATCGGCGAAGTTGTTCTGACCGAGCCGCCGCACCCGCTCGAAGGCAGCGGTCAACTCATCGGAATCGGCGCACTGCTGCATCCCGATCCCGCCGCCGCCCGCCGTGCTCTTGAGCATCACCGGATAGCCGATCCGCTCCGCCTCGCGGCGCGCCTGCTCGGCGTCCTCCAGCAGACCGCTACCGGGGAGCAGGGGAACGGCGTTTGCCGCGGCCAGCTCGCGCGCACGGTGTTTCAGCCCGAAATCGCGCAACTGTGTCGGGGTCGGCCCGAGAAAGACCAAACCGCGCTGCTCGCACGCCTCGGCGAAGCTCGCGTTCTCCGAGAGAAAGCCGTAGCCCGGATGGATCGCCTGCGCCCCGGTCGCCTCGGCCGCGTCCAGGATCCGACCCGTGTCAAGATACGACTCTGCCGCCAGCGCCTCGCCGATACAGACCGCCTCGCCCGCCAGACTCACGTGTCGCGACCCGGCATCGGCGCGGGAATAGACCGCCACCGACCCGACACCCAAGGCGTCGAGCGTGCGGATGATGCGGCAGGCAATCGCGCCGCGGTTGGCAATCAAGACCTTGTCGAACATCGTCGGCGATTCCGAGCGGTCGCGGGTCGTCCCGCGTCGATGACATGACCCCCGGGGTCGTCCCCGTGGCCATCAATCCCGTATGCAAAGCCGTAGGTCGGATGAGCGCAGCGAAATCCGACATGCACCTGATTGCGGGCACCGCAATCAGTCCCAGATGAGCATCCGCGCCGGCGTCGGGTTGTAGGCGTTGCACGGATTGTTGAGTTGCGGACAGTTCGAGACCAGGACGATGAGGTCCATCTCGGCCTGCAGCTCGACATATTTGCCGGCGTCGGATATGCCGTCCTCGAAGGTCAGGTGCCCCTCGGGTGTCACCGGCACGTTCATGAAGAAATTGATATTGGCGGTGAGGTCACGCTTGCCCATGTCGTAGCTGGATTCGGCCAGAGCGATCAGATAATTGTCGCGGCAGTTGTGCATCGGCCGCTTTTCCAGGGCATAGCGCACCTGATTGGACTCGGCCGCGCAGGCACCACCCAGGGTGTCGTGGCGCCCGCAGGTGTCGGCGACGATGGTCGCCATCGGGTTGCCGTCATTGGAGAGCAGGACCGAGCCGGTGGTGAGGTAGAGGCTGCCTTGAGCGCGAATGGTGTCCACGGCGCTGTAGCGTTCGGCGGGATCCCGCGCGCTGTAGAAGATCGTATCGACCGCCTGGTTGCCCATGAGATCGAGGATGCGCAGGGTCTGGCCGGCCCGCAGCTCGTGCAGCCAGGGCTCGCCGGCCGGGATCTCGTGATCGTAGAGGGCATCGGCCGGATCGAGCCTGCTCTCGACCAGGTTGGCCGTGAAGTCCGCAACGGGATGCGGTTGTGTCGGGTTCGAGGTCTGGGTCTGGGTCGTCATGCCGGTGCCCTCAGAGCTGGCAGTGATAGATGGCGGTGTTGGCGAAGCCGCGTCCGTTCTCCGGACAGGAGATTCGGCAGGGGTCATCCTCGGCGGCGGGATCGATGCGATAAATCGCCAGATCCACCGGCTTGGGCGACCACTCGGTCGCGGGATCGAGCGGATGCGGACAGGTGTTGAGCACCACCAGCGTGTCCATCTCGGCACGCAGGTCGACATGATCGCCCGGCTTGGAGTGACCGGGCTCGAAGCGCATGACACCAGCCTCGTCGACGGCAACCTTGCTGAAGAAGTTGACGTTGGGGACCAAGTCGCGACGCCCGAGACCCCACTTTCCCATCTCGATCAGGAACAACTCGCGCCCGTTCCTCAGGAAGGCATTGCGCGCCTCCTGATAACGGGCCTCGCCGAAGCGCTCGCGCACCAGGGCGGCGTCGCTCACCCCGCAGAAGGTGTCGTGCCAGCCGCAGGTGTCCGCCGTGATCGACATCAGAATTCGACCCATGTCGGAGTAGCAGACATGGCCCGCGGTCAAAAAGGCGGTGTGCTGCGCCTTGAGCGTATCGGCCATGTTGTAGCGCTCGAGCTTCTCGTGCGCGTTGAAAAAGAGCGCCGAGCAGTTCGCCCCGCCGCGCCGATCGGTCAGACGCAGCGCGAAACCGCGGCGAATGATGAAAGACCAGTTGCGCGCACCGGGCAGCAACTCGGTGTGGACGCTGCGCGAGGGGTCTAAGGGCTCGGTGGTCATGGGTGGTTTCCTCGGTTGATGGGGTTGGCGGACGCTCCTGCCGCCTGCCGCCTGCTTCTTGCTTCCTGCTCTCAGCTCTCAGCTATCAGCTCTCAGCTATCAGCTATCAGCTATCAGCCTGAACAGACCATTTGAACCGCAAAGGCGCAAGGGACGCAAAGGCGTTCAATGCCGTGCTTCAATGACGCTATTCACCCGAAGGGTGAACCTCATTCGAATTGCAAGTTATTGTTTTACATTGCATCCTTTGCGCCTTTGCGGTTCTGAATGCCGGATTTAGGATCAGCTATCAACTCTTAGACCGGTGGGCTCACCGCTCATCTCTGGTGGCTGGTGGCTGGGGGCCGGCGGCTGGCCCCGCCGGCGACCGCCCCAACACCTCCGCCAGCGTTTCCGGATCCGTCTGTCCGATCGGCAGGTCGTAGGTAATCCCGGCGCCGTAGGCCTGAGGTGCGTCCGGGTCGTAGCGCAGCTTGTCGAAGACCAACAGGCGCGTGCCCAGATAGAAGCCTTCTCGGATGTCGTGGGTGACCATGAAGACGGTCAGATTGTTCTCGCGCCAGAGCCGCAGGACCAGCTCGTGCATATCGCGGCGGATCCCCGGGTCGAGTGCGCCGAACGGCTCGTCGAGCAGCAGGATGCGGGGGTGCATGACCAGCGATTGGGCGAGCGCGAGACGCTGTTGCATGCCGCCGGAGAGCTGGGTCGGGTACTTGCGCAGCGATTGACCGAGACCGACTGCCTCGAGCATCGCGACCGCCTCGTCCTGCGCGTGGCGACGGGCGCCCCCGAAGAGTCGACCGGTCACCGGCGCGGCACGCAGTTCCAATCCAAGCAACACGTTGCCCAAAACGGAGAGATGCGGGAACACCGAGTAGCGTTGAAAAACGATACCGCGATCCGGCCCCGGCTCCGCCGGCAGCGGCTCGCCGTCGAGCAGGATCTGTCCGCGGCTCGGCGTCTCCTCGCCGAGCAGCAGGCGCAGCAGCGTGGTCTTGCCGCAGCCCGACGCACCCACGATGGTGCAGAACTCGCCCGGCGCCACGGTCAGGTTGAGTCGCTCCAACACGACCTGATCGCCGTAGGTCATCCAGACGTTCTCGAAGCGGATCCGCGGTGTCATCGGCCCGGTCCTCCGGTGTGATACCAGGGGAAGACCCGGCGCGAGATCTGCTTGAGCAGAAAGTCGGTCAGGTAAGCCAGGATCGTGATCCAGACCACGTAGGGCAGAATGACATCCATTGCGAGATATCGGCGCACCAGGAAGATGCGATAGCCGAGCCCCTCGGTGGCCGCGATCGCCTCGGCGGAGATGAGAAAGAGCCAGGCGGTGCCGAGCGAGAGCCGCACCGCGTCGATCAGCCGCGGCAGGATCTGGGGCAAGATGACCCGCAGGATGATCTGCCAACTGTTCGCGCCCAGGGTCTGCGCCTTGATGATCAGCTCGCGCGGCAGCTCCTGCACCCGCTGCTGCAGATCGCGCACGATGAAGGGCGTAATCCCGACGACGATGAGCACCACCTTGGAGACCTCGCCGAGTCCGAAGACGATGAACAGCACCGGCAGCACGGCCATCGGCGGGATCAGCGACAGCACCGCGACAAAGGGCGCGAATCCGGACCGGATCAACGGGATGGCACCCAACACGATCCCCAAGACCAGCCCGATCGCCGCGCTAATCCCCACACCTTGCGCGAGCCTGCGCAGACTCGCACCCGTGTCCTGCCACAGCAGGATCTCACCGGTGCGCTGACTCGGCACGCTGGTCAGGCGCACGAAAGACTCGGCGAGCGTCGTGAACGACGGCAACAACTTGTCGTTCGGGTTCTCCGCCAGCCGCGCATCGGAGGCCAGCAGATAGACCAGCACCAGAACCACGAAGGGCAGGAGCGCGAGTGCCGCGGTCGAGACCGGGCCGGGGCATTGATTGATGAGTCGTTTCATCGGTGCTCCTGGTTTGCTGCGTGAACGTTGCTAGAGACTCCAGCCCTCGGGGCCTCGTCGGTGCGTCAGGTTCACACTCCGCACGAGGAGCGCCTGACCGGCTCTCCAGTCAAGGCGCCCGCAGCCTTGATGACGAAACGCTGGTAAGCGATGGCCGATGCCGATGGCTAAGGGCCGGAGGCCGGCGGCTCCAAGCTCACAGCGCCCCGTCTGCCGCCATCTGCATGTAAGACGCATCGAAACGCAGCTTCAGGTTGCCGTCATCGCCGAAGTAGCGTTCGCCCGGGAAGGCGACGCCGATGAAACCCGGGTTCGGTGCACCCTCGCCGAGCAAGCCATGGTCGAAGGAGAAGCTCGCCACCTCCTCCATGGTGAGCGGCAGTTGATCGCCCTTGGCAAAGGCCACCGCGTCGGCCGGCTCGAAGAACATCTTGGTGCTGGCGAGCTGGGCGTCGTAGCCGGCGAGATCCGTGCCGGACGCCTTGCCCATCGCGGTGCGCGCGGCACGGCCGGCCTCGTCGTCCTTGGACATGATCGCCATGGTCTCGTACCAGGCGCCGACCAGGGCCTTGCCGAGCGCCGGGTTGGCCTCGAGGGTCTCGGTGTTGACGACCATGAGATCGATGATCTCGCCGGGGATCCGGCTCGAATCGAACACCTTGGTGGTCTTCGGCATGGCGAGGATCTCGGAGACCAGCGGATTCCAGGTGACCACGGCCGTGGGGCCGCCCGAGGCGAAGGCCGAGACCATGTCGGCGTCGGAGGTGTTGACGACGGTGACATCGCGCTCGCTCAAACCCACGCTGGCCAGCGCACGAGCCAGCAGATAGTGCGAGACGGAGAGCTCGACCAGATTGACCTCTTGACCGGCGATCTCGGCCAACTCGGTCTTGTCGCGGAGGATGACGGCGTCGTTGCCGTTGGAGAAATCGCCGACGATGAGTGCCGTGGAATCCACGCCGCCGGCCGCCGGGATGGTGAGCGCGTCCATGTTAGTCATGACGCAGCCGTCGAAGGCCCCGGCGGTGTACTGATTGATGGATTCGACATAGTCGTTGATCTGCACGACCTCGATCTCGATCCCGTACTTGTCCGCCCATTTCTTGACGATGCCGGTCTGGGCGGCGTAGTCCCAGGGCATCCAGCCGACATAGATACTCCATGCGATCCGGAACTGATCCTTGGCCAGCGCGTTGCCGGAGATAGAGAGCGTTGCAAGTAGGAGCAGCGCCGGCACGAGGACGCGGCCGGCACGGGTCTTGGAGCGATTGGACGGAGTAAAGGTCATGGCAGGCTCTCCCGAGGTCAGGTTACGAAACGGAACGCGGGAGAACCTGCATGCAGGTGATCTCCCGGGCTTTTATCCCGCCGTGTAACCTGTCCCGGTCGATGCGCCCCGGACCTTTCAAAGCTCGGTTTTGGCCGGCTCGGGAAGGTGTTCGGACGGATCGGCGGATCAGGTCGGCAGCTCTCGGACCAGACACCCGCGGTCAGCGGATCGGAACCCTAGCCACCTATTTGCCGAATTGTCGCGTGAGCTGCAGCGCAAAAGACGCACCTGCAGGTTCTCCTATGCGGTGAATTTGCAAATCGTGCGCCAACGAAGGCAGGTCACGCTGCGAGTGGCCGGTCGGACCCCTCCCCCGGCGCCTTCTGGCGCGGGGACGCGGAGAGTCTAATGCCTTGTTTAAACGTTCTCGCTCACCTGGGCGCGGAATGCCTGGCGAAGGGAAAGACCAAGCGGTGCGACAGCGTCTCGAGCTCCCCGGCATCCCGGCGAGTGTTCATCGGGACCTGGGCGCCCGCACAGATTCAGCGCATTCCGAAGCGATCGACGCCCACTTGCGGTGCAATCCTGCTGAGACGCCTGGGGGCCATCGCTCCGTCAGTATTCGAAGTTCCAGTCGAGACCCGCCCCCACCGGATCCAGTCGAACCCGCTTTTCGAGGGCGCCCGTCGGGATCCGATCACCGAGGATCAGACTGATGTCGGCGCGCTCCGACAGCCAGGTCGCCAGCGCCTTCTCGCCGTTCAGGCCGATCCGCCGTTCGGCGCGCACCGCAAGCGTCAAGAAATCCCGTCGGTCGTAGGGATCGGGCAGCTCGGCAAGGACATGCCCCAGCGGGCGCGGAAGCAGCAAAAAGAGTCCCACGCCCTGCTCGCGATCCATCGCTTCTCGCACCAGCTCGCGCGCGCGACGATCGGTCAGGGTGGACGCGAGCACGAGGGCACGATCCGGGTAGCGTTCAACCAGTCGATCCACGGCTTGGTCGGCGAGCCGCCGCAACCGCATGCCGCCCGGACAGCCCGCTGCGGGCTCGGGAATACCGACGATCAGCAGGCGCAGGATCCCGAGCCCCTGGCGCGCAAGCAAGGTCGGCAAACCCCGCACCGCGAAGCGATCCAGGTCCTTCATCGGCTCCGAAAGATCGGCGTAGGGGATGAGCTGTGGATGGTGCTTGAGTTGGTTGTCGCGCACGGGTGCGTAGCTCCATCCGTCGAGATGACGATCCGCCGCCCAGCGCTCGTGCTCGATGACGGCGAGTCGCTCGACCTCCAAGGGTGTCAACACGAAGGACTCGACCATCTCCTCGGGCACCGCCCGCGCGTCGGTCACGGCGAGCTTGGCCCAGACATGATCGGCTTGATGACGATTGGCCCGGCGATAGGATGTCGCCAGCAGCTCCCAAGGCTGACCCGCGGGCTCGCCGTCCGGATCGCGGCCTTGTGCGGCGATGCTGTCGCGATAGTGATCGTGGATGGTCCGGGCGACCTCGTCGTCGCGTCCGTCGAGCAGCACCGAGGCCCGGCAGACCTCGCGCAGATAGGAGACCGGGATGATCTGACCGTCCCAATCCTCGATCCGACCCCGCGCCGTTGCAGTCCCCACCTCGCGCGGCAGACCGATCTCGAACAAGATCGGGGGTGAAACACCCTGGATCTCGGCAAGGTCACGCGCAAGCTGCCGAACGGTCTCGACACCCTCTCCCGGCGCATCCGCGAGACAGACAACGGCAAGTGTGACGGGCACGGCTTCGGCCGACGGCGCGGTGTCGGCTCCCGCCGCTTTCGAGCCGACCTCGCGCAGCATCCTCGGGGTGTCCTCGATCGGACCGAATCGGATGTCCGCGACCTCGGATGCCTGCGGATAGGTACCCAGGAACGCGGACCCGACCGCATCGCTGTCCGCGCAGACGACACTGATGCGCGGCCGGCCGTTCCCGTATTGGATGAGGCGCAGGGCATGCACCAGGATCTCCCGGGCCGGATCGGCAAAGCCGGCGATGAGCAGATGCGGCCGCTGGCCGAAGCACGGATCCATGCCGAGGTGCAGCGGCCAACGGCTCAGCAGGGTACGCGCGGCGCGATTACGGATCGCGAAGGTTTCCAGCCGCAGGGGCCCGTTCGGGTCCGGGACGGGAAGCGGCGGTGGCGGATCCTGACCGTGCATCAGGATCACCCGCAGGGTCGCTCGCCGCCTCAGCCGTCCGCGCGGGTCGGCACGGGCAGCGATGGCTTCGACCAGCACGGATGCGTCGGGGTGATCCGCCAGGATGAGGGTTCGAATCCGTTTCGGATCGAGCGTCGCCAGGCGATCGGCGTCGATCCGTATGGCCTTGCGGCCCTCCAGGCCCAGACCGTCGATGACCAGATCCGCGAGCGGCCCGGGTCCGCAGACCAAGATAGGAAAGGGGCCGAAGGCAAAGGGCATCCCGTCTCGCATCCTCAGCGTGCGAGGGCCTGCTCGACGAGCGCCGGCAGCGTCTCGTGTGCGTCCGCCAAGCTCAACACCTCCAGCAGGTCGCGCCCGGACTCTCCGATATCGGTATCGGGAAGGTTCCCGCCGTCGCGACGCCAATCGGCAAGGCGGTCCGCCGTGCCGCCGCTGCCGGCCAGCACCAGAACGCGACCGCCCGCGCGCAATCGGTGCGCCACATCCAGACGGGTGATCTCCCCGCCGCCGGCGACCAGCATCAATGTTCCGCGCCCCCGCGCCAGACGATCGGTCACGGCGCTGATCCAGGGCGACTCGTCGCCCCATCCGTCGCCCGGCACCAACATGAAATGGGTATGGTCTGGATCGAGCCGCACCGTGTCGTCCTTGCCCACGGGCGGAGCCGACTCGCCGGTGTCGATCGTCACGGCACCTTGCGGCGCGATCCCGATCAACGGGAAGCGTGCACCCGTGCAGCGGCGTGCCCGCCCCATCAGCGCCATGACACCGAAGGCGGTGCCCCCGTCGATGAGGGCCGCGTCGAGCGCGTCGAGTGTCGGCGCGATCCACTCGAAGAGGCTCAGCAACGCGGGCGCCATCTCCTCGGACAGAGTCGCGGCACCGCCGACCAAGGTTAGAACGGGTCTCGGGTCGGTCAAGCCCAAGTCGGCTAGGGCGGCATCAAGCTCGCCCGGTTCGGCGCGCGCGTGCGGACCGGCGATCCATACGGACGGCGCAAGACCGACGGGGTCGGTCCTCTCCTCCAACGGCACGTTATTCCGTCTCGTGAAGGACGTTGCCGGCTTCGTCCCGAAGCGTCACGCGCATCGGGATTCCCTGTCGGATACTGGCCGAGACCACGCAGAAGTCCTCGAAGAGATCCTTGCAACGCGCAAAGCGCGGGGATGCCGTCACCGCCTCCGCGAGGATCAAGGTGATCTCCATCCGCCCGACGCGCAGCCGCTTCTTTTGGTTGCGGACCATGACGCAGACTGCCTCGGCGCGAAGACAATTGTCCGGCGGCTCTTCCTTGAAGACGCAATAGAGCAGACTCGCACTCAAACAGTTGGCCGCCGCGGCGGCAAGCAAGCGGGAGGCGTTCGGTCCTTTTTGCTCGCCCAACGGGGGCGGCTCGTCCATGAGCAGATCCGCGGCGCGCTTCCAGTCGAAGGCGACATTGATCTGAAAACCTTCCTGCTGCTCGAGATGGATCTTGAAACGGCCTTCTTCGGACATCGGGGTGACTCCAACTTCAAGAGGTAACGTATCAGGCGTGCGAGCGGTCCGTCTCCAATTCGCTAGGCTGCGCAATCGTCTTGCAGCTCGTCTCGCCGAGCAACGGACCGCGGGTCTTCGGATCCCGCACCCGGCGCACGCCCGCGGCCCGGATCGAGTCCGGATCCGCCGCGAAGGTCCGCCAGTCGCCGCCGGGAATCAGCGGTCGATCGCGCACGGATCCGCGAAAAAGATAGATCCAAGCCCGTCCGTACGGCGTCGCCAACAGTTGGCGGTCGTAGAGTGCGGGATAGTCCTCGAGTCGATCGAGCCGACTCAGGCCGGCGCGGTCCACGCCGTAGACCTCGCCTCGGATCGCGGTTGCGCCGCCACGCACCGCGCCTGGATAGGCGCGGAGCAGGTACAACGAGAAGCAGGCCGCCGTGCGATGCGACCCGAGATACTCCGCCGGCGCGAGCAGATGGTGATTGACCTCTCCGCGCAGCAGGGTCCCGTAAACGAAGACGCGCTGTCTCATTAGGTCTCGATGCGGGTGCCCAACACATCGAGGAACTTGCGCATCCACTCCGGATGGGCCGGCCACGCCGGGGCAGTCACCAGATTGCCGTCGGTGTAGGCATTGGAGACGGTCTCGTTGACCTCGCACCAGGTGCCGCCCGCGCGCTCCACTTCGGGGCGCACGGCGGGGTAAGCGGTGCACCGCTTGCCTTCGAGAATCCCGGCGGCGGCGAGGATCTGTTGGCCATGACAGATCGATGCGATCGGCTTGTCGCCGGCCGCGAAATGGCGTACCAACTCGATGACGCTTGGATTCAGGCGGAGATATTCCGGGGCGCGACCGCCCGGGATGACCAGTGCGTCGTACTTGGCCGGATCGACCGTATCGAAGTCGGCGGTAATCGCGAAGCGGTGCCCCGGCTTTTCGCTATAGGTCTGATCGCCTTCGAAGTCGTGGATCGCGGTGCGCACCCAATCGCCTGGCTTTTTGTCCGGACAGACCGTCCGGACGTTGTGACCCACCATCTGCAAAACCTGAAGCGGTACCATCGCCTCGTAGTCCTCGACATAATCGCCGACCAGCATCAGGATCTTCTTCACCGCCATGATTCTGTCCTCGTTGTGTTCAATGCTCGTGCAGACACCAAACTATAACACCCGTGTAAGGCGACGATCGCCGGGGCCCGAGGCCGATGGACGCGACGCCGGCGTCATTCATCGGACCGGCCCAAATGGACAAGCGCCGTAGGGTGGGCAAGCACAGCGCAGTCCACCAGAGCCGGCGTAGGACTCGGTCAACTTCGCCCTGGCTCGTCCCTACAACGCCGATTCGCCAAACGGTCCGACCTCGACCGCAGTGCCACCCCCGATCGAAGCGTTCCGGCCCACTCGGTCGGCGTGCGAACGGGCCGACACCATCCTCCACGAGAGACCCCATGCCGAGCAACAAGACCCCCATCGCCGTCTTCGCATCCTTCTCGGGTGCCGGCGGGGTCGAGCGCATGCTCGTGAACCTCATCCACGGCGTCCTTGACCTGGGTCAGCCTGTCGATTTGGTGCTGATGCGCGCCTCCGGCCCACACCTGGCCCGGCTCTCGCCCGAGGTCAACAGGATTGAATTGGGTACCCGCCACAGTGCGCTCGCCGCCCCGGCGCTCGCCCGCTATCTTCGGCTCCGTCGCCCCGCAGCCCTGCTGGCGGCCAAGGATCGCGCCGGCCGGGCCGCCGTGCTGGCGCGCGCGCTGGCCGGCACGGACACCCGCCTGGTGATGCGTCTGGGCACCCACCTCTCCGCGGCGATGGCCGAAAGGTCCGGAGCCGAGCGGTGGTTGCGCTATACACCGATCCGTCTGCTCTACCCGCGGATCGATCACATCGTCGCCGTCTCCGAGGGCGTCGCACAGGATACCGCCCGGATCGCTCGCCTGCCGAGCGAGCAGATCAGCGTGATCCGAAATCCTGTCATCACCCCGGAGCTGAACCGCTTGGCCGCCGAGCCATGCCCACACCCCTGGCTCGCCCCGGGCGAGCCGCCTCTCATCTTGGGCGCGGGACGCCTGCAGCGTCAGAAGGATTTTCCGACCCTGATTCGGGCCTTCGCGCGGCTGCCGCGCGACGCGGGCTATAGGCTCGGGATTCTCGGCGAGGGCGGGGGCCGAGCCAAGCTGGAGGCGCTGATCGGGGAGCTCGGTTTAAGCGATCGCGTCGCCCTGCTCGGCTTTCGGGTCAACCCCTACGCCTATCTCGCGCGTGCCCGTCTCTTCGTGCTGTCGTCCGCATGGGAGGGCTCGCCGAACGTCCTGACCGAGGCCATGGCGCTCGGCGTTCCGGTCGTTTCGACCGATTGCCCGAGCGGTCCGTTCGAGCTCCTGGACGGCGGACGCCACGGGCCGCTGGTTCCGGTCGGGGATGTCGATGCGCTCGCCGATGCGATCCAGCGCACCTTGGCACATCCGCTGCCCCGCGAGGAGCTGCGCTCCGCCGTGTCCGAATACACCCAAGCCCGCAGCGCCGAGCGCTATTTGGAGGTGCTCGGTGTCACACGCTGAGTCTGCTCGCCCGGCTCCCTCGGCGCACCCCGTGCTCTGTACCTGCAGCTTCGCCGGAACCCGCAACGGCGCTCGGGAGCGCCCATGAACCTGGTCCTGGTCGGTCGGATCGTCGGGATCTATGCGCTGATCTTCGGCATCACCTTGATCGGTCCGATCCTGGTGGGTGTCTGGTATCGGGAGGCGGAGGTCGTGCACTTCCTCTGGCCGATGGTCGGCTCACTGGCGGGCGGCGCCTTCCTCTGGCTGATCGGGCGGCGCCGCGCGCGCGAGCTGAGCGTGGGCGACGGATATCTGGTCGTGACCCTCTTCTGGGTTCTGCTCAGTGTCCTGGGTGCGTGGCCGCTGATGAACGGCTTCGGTCTTTCGCCTGTCGATGCCCTGTTCGAATCCACCTCCGGGATCACCACG
This sequence comes from Thiocapsa bogorovii, assembly GCF_021228795.1. Classification (NCBI taxonomy): domain Bacteria; kingdom Pseudomonadati; phylum Pseudomonadota; class Gammaproteobacteria; order Chromatiales; family Chromatiaceae; genus Thiocapsa; species Thiocapsa bogorovii. Next base: position 4,215,746 of record NZ_CP089309.1, on the reverse strand, counting down.
ACGGGTGCGACCGTGATCGATGGCCTGGATACCATGCCACGCTCGCTGCTCTTCTACCGCCAGCAGCTGCAGTGGTTCGGCGGAATGGGTCTCATCGTGCTCGGGGTCGCCGTCATGCCCATGCTGGGCATCGGCGGGATGCAGCTGTACCGGGCCGAGGCGCCGGGGCCGCTCAAGGAGGAGAAACTAACCCCTCGTCTGACCCAAACCGCCCGTGCGCTTTGGCTGATCTACTTCGCGCTGACTCTCGCCTGCGCCTTCGGTTACTGGCTTGCGGGGATGTCCCCCTTCGATGCCGTCTCCCACAGCCTGTCCACGGTCTCCACCGGCGGCTTCTCGACCCACGACGCCAGCATCGCCTATTTCCACAGTCCCGCCGTCGAGGGGGTGGCCGTCGTCTTCATGCTGCTCGCCGCGATCAATTTCGGCGTCCACTACCTGGTCTGGCTCGATCGCAATCCGCTGCAGTACCTGCGTGATACTGAGTCCAGGACCTTCCTCGGCTTCGTGCTCGCCACGGTTCTGCTGGTCGGCCTCATCCTATATATGGAAGGTCCCTACGATCAGTTGCATGCCAGCCTGCGCGATGCCGCCTTCGAGGTGGTCTCCATCGTCACCAGCACCGGGTTCGGGACCGTCGACTTCGCGCACTGGCCGGATTTCCTCCCGCTCCTGCTGATTTACATCAGCTTCGTCGGCGGGTGCGGGGGCTCGACCGCCGGCGGCATGAAGGTGCTGCGCGTCTTGCTGATGGTCAAGCAGGGCGCACAGGAGGTGGGTCAGTTGATCCATCCGCACGCCATCCTGCCGCTGCGGTTGGGCCGACGTATCGTCGACCCCCGTCTTGCACGTTCGGTCTGGGGCTTTTTCGCGCTCTATACCTTCGCGGTCACGACATTGACGCTCTTGATGATCCACGCCGGGCTCGCCCCGCTGGATGCCTTCAGTGCCGTCGCCACCTGTCTGAATAATCTCGGCCCGGGACTCGGCGAGGTCGCCCTCACCTTTCAATCGGTCAGTGATCTCGGCAAACTGCTCGGTGTCGTCGCCATGCTGCTCGGGCGGCTGGAAATCCTGACCATCCTGGTGATCCTCTCGCCGGCCTTCTGGCGGCGTTGAGCGACGGATCATCTCGACTCGCCGGGCGTTCGAACGAATACTGGCCCCCATAGGACCGGCGACCTAAACCGTCACCTTCAGTCGCTCATGACACCCGCTCTTCGGTGTCACGCATGCCCCTTGGCGCTCTGTGCCAAGTGCCAAGATGGCCTGAGTTTCGAACAAGCCCGGGTGCCGATCCGCACCGCCTTCTGCTAATGTGCCGGCACGCAACCCTTATTCATCGCACGCGCGGGAGCTTGAACCCATGCCCCCATTCGCTCGATCGACCCTCCTCGGCCTACTCCTGATATCCGGCGCCGCAGCCTGGGCCGAGGCACCGGACGGCTACGCCTTCAAGCCCTTCGACCAGGCCATGCAGCAGGCGCGGGACGAAGGCAAACCGCTGTTCGTCTACTTCGGGCGCTACGGCTGCGGCTACTGCGAGAAGACCAACAAGGAAGCCTTCTCAGACGCGCAGGTGAAGGAGCGTTATTCCGCGCATTACGCGCTCGCCTACGTCGACGCCGAGAGCGGCGAGCGCCTGCGCTTGCCCAGCGGGGAGCGCATCACCGAGCGCGAGCTCGGGACCCGCTACGACGCCTTCGTGACGCCCGTCTTTTCATTCATGACGCCGGACGGCGAGACGGTCTTGCGTCTGGTAGGCGTGCAGCGGATCGAGGATCTGCTCGAGGCCGACGCCAAGATCCAAGAGGCACTGGCCGTCGCGGGTGCCTCGTGAGCCGTTGCGCCGGGCGTCCGGTCCACGCACCCCGCGCCGGGGTACTTGTTGCCGGTCTAGCTTGGGCGACAGCCCCGGGAGCGGTCGAGGCGCAGCCCTGGACATTCGATGAGCCGCCGATCGAGGTGATCGGTGCCTCGGCGGGCGTCTTTCACCAGATGTCGTCCGCCGGACGCCGCAGCCTTGCTGTCTCGGACGGGACGGTCGCCGTCGTCTGGGACGACGAGCACGCGGGGACCCCGCACGCCTATCTGGCACTGAAGGATCCAAATAGCCCGGTTTTTGCCTCCGCTATCCAGATCAGCGGCGACGGCGAGGCCTTCGAACCCGGCATCGCCGCCCTGCCCGATGGCCGCTTCGCCGTTGCCTGGGAGGAGGACGGACGGATCCTCGTCAGGCGCGCAACCCCGGACGGGCTCGGACCGCCTCTGGAGCTCAGCCCCGGAGGAGCGCAGGTCACCCTGGACGGCTCCGACGGGGATCTCGTCGCGGTCTGGGCGGATCGACAGACCGGTGTCGGACGGATCATGACGGCGACGCTCGGCCGCGACGGCCCGCTCGGCCTGGCGGTGAAGGCGCGCTGTCCGGCGGACGCCGCAACCCCGGTTGCCGACCAACTCTTCCCGACCGCCGCACAGGTCGGCGACCGGCTCGTTGTCGCCTGGGAGGATCGCCGTCCCGGTCACACCATCATCATGGCCGCGGCGAGCGCACCCGGTCGGCCCTGTCGCTTCGATCCGCCGGTGCGCATCAGCGAGGACCCGCCCGGTCCCCAGATGCCCTACGGTGCAGGTCATGGCGTGGCACGTGTCGCGATCGCGCCCTATGGTGCCGATCGCCTGCTCGCCGCCTGGGAGGACAAACGCAACTTCCGTCACGGCTACGATGTCTATGCCGGGCACTTCGGCCCGGATGGATTCGGGCGGAACGAGCGGGTACAGGACGACTTCGGCGAGCTGTCCGCGCAATGGCACGTCAGCGCCGCCGGCCACCCCGACGGCACGCTTGTCGTCGCCTGGACCGACGAGCGCGAAGGACAAGGCGATATCCTCCTGAGCTGGTACGCCGACGGCACCTGGAGCGACGACTTCCCCCTACCCGGAGCCTCCGGCCCCGAGGAGCAGGGCCATCCGTCCATCGCCCTGGACGATGCCGGGAATCTCCACGCCGCTTGGGTGACACGCGAGACCAAGGGCGGCCCGACCCACATCCAATATCGCCTCGGGCGGCGCGCCGACTGACGCCTGCGTTAAGGATTTCGACACAACCCGACTGCCGGACGTGAACATCCCAACGGCGCATGCCTGCAAGACCTGTCGGGGCTGTAGCGGCGACTTCGTGCGCCCGCCAGTGAATCCTCTCCCTGCAATCACCTAAAAAGACCGCAAGGACACGCACGACATGCCGAGCCGAGGCCAGATCAAGATCCTGATCTTCATCCCCTTTCTGCTCGTCTATTGGGCAGTCGGTCTCTACCCCTTCACCTTCGAGCCCCCGAAACATGTCGTGAATCAGGCCGAACGCACGGCCGACGGGGGCTTGTCGTTCCCCGCGGTCGGCATCGCACGTACCTCCGGTGCTCCGGAGTGGTTGAGCGCCCTGCAGGACACGAGCAGACTTGAGTTAAGGCTCGTTGCGCGTACGGACAATCCCGATCAACGCGGGCCTGCCCGGCTCTTCACCATCTCCGACGGTGTCTCGGATCGCAACCTGACACTCGGACAGGAGGGGGCTGATCTCGTTATCCGCGTGCGCCGCCCGGGATCGGACGCCAACGGCACGCCCGCCCTGAAGTTGGCCGACATCTTCCGCGACGCCGATTGGCACGAGATACGGGTGCGGGTCGAGCCGGGTCGACTGGCCGTGACGGTCGACGACAAAGCCCGTGTCGAGCAGGCGCTGTCCGGTTCCCCCTTCCCCGAATGGAATCCCGAGTACGCGCTGGCCATGGGCAACGAGCTGCCCTACGGGCGGGCTTGGACAGGCGAGATCCGCGCCGCCTCGGTCGACATCGACGGCCGCACCATCGATGTTCTGGATCCGGCCGAGATCGATCTCCCCGGAAGCTGGTGGGAGATGAGGTCGTTCAACCCCTGGGACATTGACCACAAACGGGCCTACTACGCGAACGCCGACATCTACATCAACTTTTTCGGATTCATCCCCTTCGGCGCCCTGCTCCTGCTCCTCTTCGGACGCCGCCTCTCCATCGTGCACATCATGCTCCTCGGCGCGGCCTTGAGCCTCTCGATCGAGACGCTGCAGATCCTGCTGCCCCGCCACCCCTCGGTCACCGATCTCGTCCTCAATACCCTCGGTGCAGGGGTCGGCGCCGCGCTCGCACGAATGGCAATTCGGAGTGGCGCCAGCGCCTGAATGCAAATCCCCCGTCGGCCCGGAAGCGTCGAGCACAGGCACCATCGAGGTGGCTCTTTGTCGCTTTTTTCGACCACCGCCGTCCCGGTTCTCCGTCGCTTTCACGCTCGACGGACGGCATATCTTGCGTGAGCCCTTCGCTCTGAGTAAGATCATGTCTTACGTTTCGTGGGTACCGATTGTCGACAACATCATGGAAACAACACGTCTTTCCAGCAAGGGACAGGTCATACTGCCCAAGGTCATTCGGGAACAGTATCACTGGCCGGAGGGGACCGAGTTCGAGATCGAAGAACGTCCGGACAGCATTGTTTTAAGGCCAAAGAAGCCCGTCCCGACAACGGTGCTCAGTGATGTGGTGGGCTGCGCGGGCTACCGAGGTCCCGCCAAATCCTTGGATGATATGGAAGAAGCAATCGCCCGGGGAGTCAGCGAAAGACATGCTCGCGGTCGATACTAACGTCGTCGTGCGGATTGTCGCCAATGACGATCCCGAGCAGAGTCCGAGAGCCGTCGCGCTATTCGAGCGCGAGCGTATTTTCCTCACCAAGACGGTGCTGCTGGAAACGGAGTGGGTGCTCAGATTCTCCTACAAGCTCTCCCGTGAGACCATCGTGAGCGCGTTGCGAAAAGTCATCGGCCTTCAACAGGTCGAGGTCGAAACGATAGGCGTTGTCGCCAAGGCGCTCGATTGGCATGAGCAGGGTATGGATTTTGCCGATGCGCTGCATGTCGCCAGCAGCACAAAGGCAATCGACTTTGCAACCTTCGATGACAAGCTGATCAAGCTCGCGCAGAGACTTCAAGCGAAGGGGATTGTAGTGGTTTGAGCGCTACGATTCGGGAACGACCCAGACGCCCGAGTGCTGTACCGTCGTCGGTTCCGGAAGACCCCCCAGACCGGGCTCAGCGAAACCGAATCCCGGCGTCCGCCGCCGCTGATTCCAACGATCGCACCAGGCATCATCCACTCAAACACCCCCGACCGCCTCTTCAGAGGCCCATACCGGCATGGCTCTGAAAGAGATCGCAAGATTCTTCCGCGCTGCCGACTAGAAACACGCGGACCGCTGGGATGGAACGCAGCCGGCAGAGAGCGAGCGCTACAACAGGCCACCCAGCGGACTCAGCACGCCCTGCCCACCGCGATTGAGGACATGGGTATAGGTCATCCTAGATTCGGCAGTTGACCGCTTCGTGCTTCATGCAAGGTCTTGACGGCTTTAACGATCGCGCTTGTCAAGTGGCTCACCGGTTGGGTGAAGGCCGCTACGACCCCTGGAGCACGCCCCGCGCGGCGCCCGACGGCGTTGCAACTCGTTGTCGTAGAACCACTACGCCGCCTCGTTGCGCCTTGCCGGACACCGCGCGGGACGCACTCCAGGGGCCGTTCAGCTGCCGAATCTAGGATGATGGTCGTCGACACATCCGCGTGACCGAGCAGCTCCTGAACGGTGCGGATGTCGTAACCGGTCTCAAGCAAATGCGTCGCAAAGGAGTGCCTCAGCGAATGGCAGTTGACCTTCTTGGCGATTCCCGAAATCTGAGCGGCCCGCTTCACGGCCTTCTGGAGCCCGTTCTCGTGCAGGTGATGGCGGCGTGTCTTGCCGCTGCGGGGATCGACCGACAGCCTGCCGCTCGGGAACACATATTGCCAGATCCATTCGCGCGGAGCCTTCGGCCACTTGCGCGCCAAGGCATCCGGCAGAAATACCTCGCCATAGCCTTGCTCCAAGTCTTGCCGATGCAGCGCCCGCACCTTCTCCAGGTGTTCCGTCAACGGCTGCTCCAACCGCTTCGGCAAGGGAACCACACGGTCCTTCTGGCCCTTTCCGTCCCGGACGACAATCTGGTGATACTGGAAATCTACATCCTGAATTCGGAGCCGAACGCACTCCATCAACCGCATGCCGGTGCCGTAGAGCAAGGCGGTCATCAGATGCGGCATGCCGTCGAGCTGTTCCAACAGGCGGGCGACCTCGCCGCGGCTCAGCACCACCGGCAGCCGTCGCGGCCGCTTGGCCCGCGTGAAGTGTCCCAGCTCGGCTAGGGTCTGACCCAGCACCTTCTTGAACAGAAAAAACCAAGGCATTCAACGCCTGATTCTGCGTGCTGGACGAGACCTGGCCGCGAACCGCAAGGTCCTCCAGAAATGCAACGATGCGATCCGCGCCGATCTCCGAAGGATCGCGCCCGCCGCAGAACAGGATGAAGCGACACACCCAAGACTCGTAGGTCTTTTCGGTGCGGATCGAGTACTTCCGCCGGCGGATCTCCGCCGCCAGCCGTTCCATCAGCCGAGGGTGCGACCGACGCACCTCGTCCAAAGCGGACGGCGGGTTTCGCTTCTCCTTGAAGCGGGCCCCCGAGACCGACTCTGGGTCCGGTGATGCGCCAACCCGCGCCGGCATTTCCCGAGCGATGGTCGGATGGTCCGGTGCCAAGGTTCGGGCCGAATCGCGCCAGTAGGCCCAGTCGACCTCGCCAACGACCTTGGCGTTCGCGGTCGACAGCAACATCCGAACGGCGTCAACAATCTGCCGGAACTGCCAATCCTCGATTCCGTCTATCCTCCCCACCGACTCCAGATAGCCGGTTACATCCTCGCGCGTATGCTCGGCGAGGCGTTTACCGGAAAGCGCCTTCAAGTAGCGCTCCGCATGCCGGACATACCATCGCGGGGCGGTGTCCTTGACACTGTTTTCCCGAGCCAGATCAACGAAGCGGTCCCAGAAACGATCGACCGATGTCGCCCTTGTTGTCTGAACGTCTCCCATCTGCTAGCGTCTCCGAGCAAGATGCCGTGTATGGCAAGTGTACACGCTACGAGACGTTCGGCGAGTCGGCAACGCATCGGCTAGGCAGAATATACTCCGACTGAGATAGACAGAATCTGCCTATCTCACCCGACCGACACTCTGTCTAATCAACTGTTGGCCTCCGCAAACGGGACGGGCACACGATGTGATGGAGCATGTATCGGCTCAGACCACCAGCCACCGATCGCGATTGCGACCCCGCTCTCTCCGCGACGCGGCTGATCCTAATCCCACGCGCACTCACCATACACCTAACTCCGGAGGAACTTTGAAGATGACCCCCACCAACACCAACTCCACGCGATCCTTAGGCCCAAACCAAACTGCAGTTATGACCATAGCTAATCTCGACCGGTCACTTTTCCGTTTTAAATTGTCGCAAGAGCCCGGCGGTGCTAGTCCACGTGTTTCGGGACAGATTCCCGATGCGTCGCAGAAGAACAATGCACACAACAAATAACGTCTGAGTGATGGTCAATATCACGCAGACTGATTATTGGCAAGAAGCCTGCTCCCTTGACGTGGGGGCAGGCATCCACTTGATTGGCTTAGGGGTTAACGAATTTTGGGATATTCCAGTCGCTGCGTTAGTCGTATTGCAGAAGTGCCAGCGCGTATTCCTGCTGTGCGATGGTCGTCAAACGGAAGACCACATACGAAACATCAATGGGAAGGTGGAATGCCTAAACTATCTGTATGAATCCGGGCATTACCTGGAAAGCATACATTGCTCGATTATGCGCGCCGTGATGGACAACTATAATGGTGGCGCGGCGGCTCTCGCAATGAACGGAAACGTGCTTTTCTTGAACAATATATCTCAACAAATTGAACGCGAGTGTGATGCGCGCGGGGTGCCTGTATACAGTTATAACTCGACTAGCTCCCTGGACGGCATATTGCATCTGTCACGCCTCAACATTAACCAAGCAGGCCTCCAGGTGTACACCGAAGGCTTTCTTGTCAAAAACCCCCAAGTGTTAGACGGTTCTATCCCTGTTGCCATATTTCAAATGGGCACTGAAAGCGACGGCAGGATGATAGTTAGTAGCGGCGAGGCTACGGAAAATTACTCTGAGTTGTGCAGGGTGCTTTTCGCAGCATACGGACCGAAGGCGAAATTTTCCTTCTATCAGTTAGCGAATTCAAGGGATGGTCGCAATATCTCTGTTGTTGGGCTGGTGTCGGAGTTAAAGCAGCTTTCGCCCGTAAACAAATCTGGAACTCTTCTAGCCCGAATATTTCATAAAAAAGGGCGACTCTCGTTCAACCCATTGATAAAATGGCTGTTCCGCCAAGAACGCTTCGGAAGAAGCTAAACGAGGTCGCCCATGCCCGAGTCTACCCCGGAACAGCTGCGTTTTCCCCCGGTCGCCGGTTTCACGGTCCGCGGCGACTTCGACGGCGGCGCCATGTCGTCTGACTTTGGCCCCATGATTCTGCGCGGGGTTGATCGGCAGATCGGCCTGACCGAGCGGTTGAGCGCAGCGATCGATGATTGGCGCCATCCGTCCTACACCACCCATCCGATGCGTGAGCTGATCGCGCAACGGGTCTACCAGATCGCCTGTGCTTACGAAGACGGCAACGACGCCAATGCGCTGCGCCGTGATGCGCTGTTCAAGCTGGGGCTGGAGCGCAAGCCGCTGGATGCGACGACGGACCTGGCCAGCGGGCCGACCTTCTCGCGTTTGGAGAATGGGGTCGGCGCGCGCGACCTCTACCGCATGGCGCAGGCCTTCGTCGAGGCCTTCATCGCCAGCTACCCGAAGGCGCCGCAGGTGATCGTGCTCGATATGGACCACTCCGAAGACGCCACCCATGGCCAGCAGGAGTTCGCGTTCTACAATCATCACTACGGCAACCATTGCTACTTGCCGCTGTTTCTCTTCGAGGGCCTCTCGGGGAAGTTCATCACCGCGGTGCTGCGTCCCGGCAAGCGCCCCACCGGCGCCGAGAACGCGATGATCCTCAAGCGCGTGCTCAAGCGGCTGCGGGCCGCGTGGCCACGCACACGCATCATCCTGCGCGGCGACGGACACTTCTCCAACCCCGAGTTGATGGCCTTGGCGATGGCCGATCCGTTGACGGATTTCATCTTCGGCCTGGCGGGTAACCGGGCTCTCACGCCACGGGCCGAGCCGTTCTTGGCCGACGCCCGCAAGCTCCATGCGCTGCGCATCGAGAACGCCCGGCGCGCCGACGCCGACGTACCCGAGCGGACCCGCACCTACCACGAGGTTGACTACCGTGCCGGTTCCTGGCCCGGCGCGTGTCGGACCATCCTCAAAGCCGAGGTGACGGCGCGCGGCGACAACCTCCGCTTCGTCGTCACCTCCTTGGACTTGCCCAGTCCCGAGTGCGTCTACCGCGATCTGTACTGCGCGCGCGGCCAGGACGAGAACTTCATCAAAATGATCAAGAACGATCTGGCCAGCGATCGCACTTCCGACAGCACCTTCTTGGCCAATCAGATGCGCTTGTTCTTCTCCTGCGCCGCTTACGTCTTGCACCAAACGCTGCGCACCGAGGTCCTCGTCGGCACGGAACTGGCCAACGCCCAGCCTGCCACCGTGATCATCAAACTGTTCAAGCTCGCCGTGCGCGTGGTGCAGTACAAAGACCGCGTGCGCCTGCACCTGCCCTCGAGCTGTCCGGTCAAGACGCTGTTGCAGCAGGTCACCGAGAGGCTCTTCAACGCGCAGCCCCGGGCGGCGCCCGCCTAGACGCACATACATCCCCGCACGGGGATTTCAGCACGCGCACGACGACTATGCCCACCTCGGGCAGGGCATCGTACGCCTGCGCGGCGACAAAACTACTCGTGCCCCGTTGATCAAGCCCGTTGCCGCTCGGTATTTCCACCATTCAACCCCCGCGGCGTCCCGGTCATCGCCCTCGGTGACGCCCAGCGCCGCGCAAATCCGCGAGGCCAGTGTCGGCTGTGTCGGTTTATGAAACATCCGGGCTAGTAACACCTTCTTGAAACAAGATGACGCGAGACCTAAGAGCGAGCGCGGTATACTTTCTGATAATTTTCTCAGGCGCATGCGTTGTCTTCATCGCCACAGATGCGAGAGTAGTTCAATACTCAAGTTTTCTCAATGCTTTTGGAGGTGCAATCCTAGGTGTCGGAATAAGCCTACTCGCCGGGAAGTTCGCTGGTAGAACAGACTTCGAAGAACTGTCAGCAATACTTGAGAAGCAATATCGATCCAACGGAGGATTTGCCAGTATGACTTCGGAACCCGAGCAGGCGGCGCAACTCTCCGGCACATGGTATTGCTATACAGTAAGCGCAAGAAAAGAGGCAACGCTCTGGAAAGTCGCGAGGTACGACATAAAAGTAGATAAAGCAAATGGGGGAATGAGCTTCGGCTGTAACTTTCGAGATAATCGTGGAAAACCCGTGAAGAACGAGTATCAGGCAATGATCAGAGGAGAGAGGCTTGTAATTGTCGGAAAGAGTGCCAGCGGACTGCCAGAGCCCTGTGTTCTGCAAGTATTCCACCACGGAGGTGGAATGAAAGGTAGAAGCGAATATGGGGTGACTTACCATCGCACGTGGAGCAATCAGGACTCCATCTCGCCATCTATATTGAGTCGAGAACCGTTGTTCGGGTTTCGCAGTGATGCTAGTGCTTCGGAGGAAATTTCTCAAAATTTGGATGAACTATGGCGCGAAGGATATTTTGAGCAAGATAGACTTTTCTTACCTCGCATCATTGTGGAAGGTCGAGGCTTTAAAGGTTAGCCGTCAGCATGAATGCAATTACGCCGGCAAGCAATTACGGCGACAGTTTACTAAATTCACTAATTTTTTCGGCAGGCTGCCAAGGTAAGCTCACGCCGGAAGGCGAATGGGATAACCCAGGTTGCAGCGAGCCCCATGCGAACCAATTAGCCCAACAAACGGCTCGGCCCGACCGCCCGTTGCCGCGCCGTCGCTTCGCTTCCGGCGCGGCAACGGGCGGTCGGGCCAGCCTTGACGTTGTGCGTAAAAAATAAGGAAACAATATGATCGATCTGTCGTATCCAAAAATCCTGTCTTTGATTGAGCCATATTTGGCTTCAAAGCGAAGTGAGAGTGCCTCGTTTCTTATTTGGTATTTCACCAACTACTTGCGTCTGGATTCATTGGAGTCTATTGATGCAGTTTGTGATCAAAGCGGTGACAAGGGTATTGACGGCATCTATTTGAATGCAGAGGCGAACGTAATAGAGGTCTATCAAAGTAAAATTTCACAAAAAGCGGTGGCTACAGTTGGGGATAAGGCATTAAGAGAGTTTCAAGGCACTCTATCTCAACTTGAGACAAGAGAGGCAATTGATAATTTGCTGGCCACTGCGGGGGACGCCCAAGTGGCTAAGTTGATAGAAAGGTTAGATTTAAAAAACATGTTGCTGAATATGACGTTGTGGGATACTTCATATGCAACAGTGAACTGGATCAAAATGGTTCCAGCTTTTTAGCTGGTACTGACAGCATACGTTTTATTGGCAGGAGTGATCTTGAAGGCACATTTGTTTCATCTGATAGAAACCTCCCAACAGCACCGCCTGCTGTATTCAATATCTCCGGATATGAAACATCTGAATATATTGTTGATGCAGATCACAGCGCAATAATTGCTCCTATAAAGGCCAGCGAGTTAGTAGGGCTTGATGGTATAGCTAATCAAGAAATATTCGCCTTTAATGTTCGTGGTCCCCTAGGAAAAACACAAGTAAATCGAGATATTGCAAAAAGCATCACAGATGATTCAAAACATAAATTGTTTCCTCTATTTCATAACGGGATCACAATTATGGCAGAATCTGTAGATAGGACCGATGACGAAATTACGGTAGATAAATATTTTGTTGTAAATGGGTGCCAAAGTCTCAATGCCTTATATAAGAATAGTCGCCACATAACTGACAACTTGCGGATTTTAACGAAGTTCATTCAGACCCCTCCCACATCGACATTGTCCGAAATGATTACCCGCATTTCAAACAATCAAAATGGCGTAAAGGCTCGCGATTTTAAGTCAAACAATCAAATACAAATCCGGCTTCAGAACGAGTTTGAAGCACTTTACAATGGCCGATTCTTTTTTGAAATAAAAAGGGGAGAAGATGCCAGGGGTGTTTCAGTAATTAGCAACGAACTCGCAGGTCAATACCTCATGTCTTTTGACTTAAAGACGCCATGGTCAACACATAGAAAATACCAGATATTTGAAGATAAGCATTCAGATTTATTTGGTAGGCCTAGTGTGACTGCTCACAAAATAGTTCTTTGCGATGTAATAGCTACGACTATACAGGAACATCAAGCCTCCATAAGCAATGAGTTGTTTGCAAAATATATTTTGACGAGATTTTTCATTTTGTACATTGTAAGACTCATCCTGGAGAGTGATGACACGGCCTCTGATGTGCTTGATGCGCCAGAACTATATGTACACGATGAAGGGGCAATGAATGCTTTCGCTTCTACGATTGGAAAATTGTTAGATGAAGTCATAACTGATCTTAATGCGGGAATTGATCAACTTGCGGATGATTTCGATTACCGCGGGAAATTAAGAGATGAGCATTGGTGTAATACTTTGGCTCATGAGATTGCGGCGACACACGAAAAACTCGTTAGTCGTGGAAGAATGGAATCGTTTGGCGAGCTGTTCGCACAACAAGTAGCTGCAGCGGACTCGTAAACTCGCCGCTGAGCTAAGCGTTATGATCCAAAGGCTCAGCCTCTAGCATGAAATCAGAAGATTGGTGGAAGAACTTCGCGCTCGGTATCGAGTTAGATATTTCAGGAGCGTTCATCTACAACGGCATCAAGTGGAGGAAAGGGGCCAGGCTCACTTAGATTCTCCCCCTTCTGCCGGATTTAATTGAGCCCGGCCTTTATTCGGCTCCAAGTCGGGGCCAATCGCGGCGGCACGGGTGAGGCGTTGAGCCTCCAATAGGCGCAGCGGGCCATCACTCAGACCCCAGTGCCGTTTTCGGATCGAACCAGTTCTCGACGATAAGGCCGGAGAAGTCCGCGAAGTCCTCGGTGTTGCGGGTGACGAGAACCAACCCATTGACGGCGGCGATGGCCGCGATCTGGCTGTCGGCGTAGGAAGGCGTGCGCCCGATCGTTTCCAGACGTGCTCGTTCGCGCGCCTGCCATTCGCCGGCCGCCGCGTCGAAGGGCAGGATGGGCAGGGTGGGGTGAACGCGCTCTTCCAGGTAAGCGCGGATCCGATCCCGACGTGCGCCTGGCGGCAGACGCTCAAGCCCGTAGTGCATCTCCTGCCAGGAGATGGCCGAGACGGCCAGTTCCGTTGCGTGCGCCTCGATGCCGGCCAGGACAGGCTCGGAGGGCCTTGCTCTGATCGGCTCGGAGACCACGTTGGTGTCCAACAAATATTTCATTCGGACCACTCGAAGCCGCGGCCCCGTGCTGCGCGATCGCGCCAAGATTCAATCTCTTCGGACTGCAGATCGATGGGTTCGAATTCGGGATCCGCGCGCATCTCCCGAATTGCGTCCCAGAACGTTGGCCGGACCGCACCTCGGCTCAGGCGACCGTACTCGGCTTCCGAGAGCAGCACTGCAACGGGTCGACCGCGGCGCGTAATGTGCACCGTCTCGCCGCGCTCGGCCTGGTAGATGAGGTGGGTGAGCCGGTTCCTTGCCTCGGCAATCGATGTCTCGGCCATGGGCTTACACTGGTGGCTAGGTTGATGGCCATGCTACTGCACATCCCGTCAGGACGACAATGCGGGCTTCGGAGTCGGCAGGGAGCGGCAAAGGGGGCAAACTCAATTCACGCCCCCTCGGTCTGTCCGAGAATCGGGAGATCTGACGCCACCCTGTCACGGACGGCAACTCCGTCGCTTGAGTGAGTTCGAGTTCCGGGGACAGTGCGGCCTGGCAAGGCCACGTATTCTAGTGAGTTGTGAGTTGGAGTTCCGGGGACAGTTTACTCAATTCTCTCGACGAGACGCCTCGGATCGGTTAGAACACGAAGTGACGTTTCCGTGACGAGGGGCCCACCGATCCATGGCAAGACTTCCGAGAGTGGTTGTTCCCGGGCTTCCACATCATGTGACACAACGCGGTAATCGACGGCAGCGGACCTTTTTTGGCGATGAGGACTACGCCGAGTATCGGCGATTGCTGTCGACATCCTGTCGCGCGTGCGGCACGCAGGTGCTCGGCTACTGTCTCATGCCGAATCATGTGCATCTGATCCTGGTCCCGGGCGATGAGCTCGGGTTGCGTGAAGCGCTGGGCGAGGCGCATCGTCGCTACACCCGCATGATCAATTTCCGGGAAGGCTGGCGAGGGCACCTTTGGCAGGAACGTTTTCACTCGTTCGTGATGGACGAGCGGCATCTCATCGCCGCTGCCAGGTATGTTGAGCGAAATCCCGTCCGCGCGCGGCTCTGTGCACGGCCGCAGGACTGGCCGTGGTCGAGCGCCCGCGCCCATCTGGCCGCAGCGGACGATGAGCTCGTCAGCGTGCACCCGCTCTTGGAGTTGGTTTCGGACTGGGAACGCTTCATCGGCGAGCCTGACGGGCCGGACATCGCTGACCTGCTGCGCGCACATACCAGCACCGGCCGACCGCTCGGTCCGAACTCCTTTGTCGAAGATCTGGAGCAGCGCCTCCGACGTCCGCTCAAGCGAAAAAACCCGGGCCGAAGGCAGCGCGACCAGACTCTCACACTCATGACCTCTTTGAGGCCCTGGAACGGGAATAGGTAAACCGTCCCCGGAATTGAGGAATTGTGAACCCGCGCACCCTACCCGATCAATTCCTCGCACTGCGCGCCGCACTCGCAGCCCGACCAGGCCCCGTCGGCGCCCCGGAGCTGGCCCAAGCCTTCACCCGCACCCCACGCGCCAAGGTTGGCGAGCTACTTGAGATCATAGTCACCCTCGGCCACGCCCGACGCATCGAAAATGGGCGCTATCTCCCTGGCTGATCGCGATTCGGCGAAAAGGCGCGCCTAGCGGAGCGTGGAAAAGGTACCGGGTAAAATTATGGGAAGCCGTCCGGCTAACGATGGTTCCGGGCGCCGTCGCCCGTCTCCGCGGCGGGTGCCGAGGGCTCGATGGCGATGACCGCGCAGATGGCCGCGATCGGGACAAGAAGGGCGAGCACGCCTGACCGGAGGAAGAGTATTCCGCACGCGATGGCGCCGCTCAGGTAGACCACCCAGATGAGGCTGTTGCGCCAGGGTAGGCGGTCGGGCGGTTCCGCATTCGACTCGGCCGACCGGGACCGGGGACGGCGGACTCGACCGGCTCGGATCCAGCGGACATATCCGGTACTGAAGGTCGCCAGCATCCCGGTGATGTAGGTGGTCGAGGGACCCTGCAACCGGAGTACGGCGGCGCTTTGGATCCCCATGGCCGATGCAGCGAGCGCGATCGCGGAACGGCCGGCGGCGGGTTCGGTGAGCAACCAAAGCAGCAGCAGGGCGATCAGCAGGAGCATCTCGATCAGCAGTGCGGGCAGGATGACCGGCGCGCGCCGACGACCCGACCCCGGCCGACGGCACAGAAGCTCCCCGACAATCGCGCCCGCGACGAATGCAGCGACCGAGACGGCGGCACTCGACCCGGTCTCTGCATCGCCACGCGCAACGGCGACCGCCAGCAGAACGGTGTTTCCCGTCTGGGCGGCGGTGAGGACATTGAAGCCGAGGATGACAATTGCGTCCACGCCGGCCGCGGCGAGGGTCAGTAAGAGCGGCGAGATCTCGGAGCGCCAACGCATGTGCAGTCCAAATCAGGTGCACCGATGTGGAGATCGGCGACGTAGAGGCGCTTGCTCGGCGCCATCCCGACGCGGCAGACATGATCGGATCCAGTGCCCGGTCAGCCACCGAGTGCAACGCCGCACAATTTCCGAAGCCATTCGAGCTTGGGTCCACGACGGACTGAAGTCCGCCTCCCCCGGGTGCCGACTGAAGTCGGCGTACCCGGGAGGCGGTATCGAGTCTTCCGCAGTGCTGCACGAGCCCCGTTCCGGCTCAGGCTCTTTCGGGTTCAACCCTCAAGCACGACGTCTTCATACAGGTCAGCCACGGACAGGCGCAACTCGAGCCCCCCGCAGTTGAAGGTCAGGTCACCGTCCTCGATGATCTCGTGGCGCCAGTCCCCTGCCTCCGTGCGCCGGAACCGTTCCACGCGGCGGCTGTCCTGAGCCACCAGCAGATAGTCGCGCAGGGACGGTAGGGTTCGGTAGGCGATGAGCTTTTCGCGCCGGTCGATGATCTCGGTCGAGGGCGAGAGCACCTCGGCGATCAGACAGGGCGATGTCTTGTAGAGCGACTCCCGGTCGTGCGCATCGCAGGTCAAGAACACGTCGGGGTAATAGAAGGCCTCGTGTGCCGCCACCCGCACCTTCATATCGCTGATGAAGACGCCGCAGGGCGTGCCTGGAGTGGCCGAGCGCAGGTGAAAGAACAGGTTTCCGGCGATGCGGTTATGGGCCTCGCCCGCGCCGGCCATGGCGAAGACCTGACCGGCGACATATTCGTGGCGGATGTCGCTGGCCAGCTCGCCTTGGAGATAGTCGTCGAGACCGATGTGAAGAAGCGCCGCAGGCTGGGTCATGAGGATGGTCCTGTGCCGGGATGTGCTGAACACTGTCCAGAACAAGAGAGTCGGGTACGACTGAGTCAAACCGTGAGCACACCCCGCGCCTCGGCGGTGAAACGGTTTAACAGTTCATATTTTCAGAAGCCTAAACCGCGTCAGCTCCAACACTCTTGGTCTCGGCCGTAGCCGATCCAATCCAAGAACGTAGCATGTTGCTCCAGACGCGGTTTAGCTCACCGACAGCTTACGCCACCGCGCCCGCGGCGTCTCGCAGCAAGGCCCCGTGCGTGGCTTCCGGGATGACGTTGGAGTCACCGCGCGCGACCTCTCGGCCGTTGTCGAGAACCAGGACGCGGTCGACCCAGTCCAGCCCGGCGGGACGGTGGGTGATGAGAAGGACGGTGCGCCCGACCATGAGCCGGTCGAGCGCCTGCATGAGACTGCGCTCGGTCTCGGCATCGAGACCCTCGGTCGGCTCGTCCAGCAGCAGGATGGGGGCATCCTTGAGCAGGGCGCGGGCGACGGCGATGCGCCGGGCCTGTCCGCCGGAGAGACGCACGCCGGTCTCTCCCACCCAGGTGCCGTAGCCGTCGGGCAGCTCGCTGATGAAGTCGTGGATCTGGGCGACGCGGCAGGCGGCCTCGATCGCCTCCTGCGTCGCCTCGGGCGCGGCGATCTGCAGGTTCTCGCGGATGGTGGTGTCGAAAAGATAGGTCTGCTGGCTGACCACCGCGATGTGGCTGCGCAGGTCGTCGCCGCGGAAGCTGGTGATGGAGTGACCGCCGATGCTGATGTCTCCGGCATCCGGCTCCCAAAAGCGCAGCAGCAGGTTGAAGAGCGTGCTCTTGCCCGAGCCGGTGGCGCCGACGACCGCGGCGCGGGTACCCTCCGGGACATCGAGATCGATGTCGGCGACGGCCGGTGTCGCGGCACCCGGATAGCTGAATCCGACACCGGTGAAGCGGATGTCGAAGCGCTCCGGCCGGGGCGAGGGCGTAGTCGGCTCGACAACGGGCGGATCGGTATCGACGATGGCGAAGATCCGCCGCGCCGCGGCCAGCGTCCGCCCGAGAAGTTGGAAGGCCTGCGGCAATGGCGCGACCGCCTCGAAGCTCGCGAGCGTGAAGAGTGCGAGCATGGCCAGCTGCGGCGGCATCAGTGTGCCGTCGTGCACCATAGGGATGGCCAGCCAGAGCAGCACCCAGAGGCTCAGGCTCGCACTCAGACCCACCCCCGCCTGGGTGACGCCATGATCGCTGCTCAAGCGCGCCTGATCGGCGATCAGCCGCCGCCCCAGGGCGTCGACGCGTTCGGCCTGGCGCGCGTTGGCCCCGTAGATCGTCAGCTCGGCCATGCCCTGAACCCCGTCGATGACGGCCGCGCGCAGCTCGCCCTCGTCCTCGGCGAGCCGGCGTCCGGGCGCCTGACCGCGCCCCTGCGACCAGACCGGCAAGACGACACCGGCGATCAGCAGGAAGGCGAGCCCGGAGAGCGCCAGCAGCGGGTCGTGAAGCAGCAGGAAGACGAAGAAGAGCACCGCGCTGATGGCAGCGACGGCCACGGGCACCAGCACCCGCACGTAGAGATTGTCCAGGGCGTCGATGTCTGCACGGATGCGGCTCAGCAGGTCGCCGCTGTGATACTGCTGCAGGCGCGCCGGGGCTAGGGGCTCGAGATGGCGATAGAACCAGACCCGCAGCTCGGCGATCAGACGGAACGTGGCCTCGTGGTTGACCAGGCGCTCGGCGTAGCGGCCGGCGGTGCGCATGACGGCGCTCAGTCGAATGAGCGCAGCCGGCGCGAAGTAGTTGATGGCAACCCCGGCGACACCGGCCACCGCCATGGCGGTGATGAACCAGCCGGCCAAGGCCATGAGCGCGACGTTGGCGATCAGGGTCAGAAGGGCGATCAGGGTGCCGGCAACTATCCAGCCGCGATAGGGCCGAAACAGGCTCCAGAGACGCAACAGCTCCTTCATCGGTTGTCCTCCCGCTCCGGATTCCAAGGGTCGACCTGCGCCGGTGCGGCGTGGCCGTAAGCCGCGATCATCCGGGCGTAGATCCCGTTCGACGCGGAGAGGGTCTCGTGCGTCCCGGACTCAGCGACCCGACCCGACTCGAGCACCAGGATGCGGTCGGCGCGGCGCACGGTCGCGAGTCGGTGGGCGACGACCAAGAGGGTGCGACCCTTGGCCAGCTCCTCGATGCCCTCCTGGACCAGACGCTCGCTCTCCGGATCGAGGTTGGCGGTCGCCTCGTCTAGGATGACCAGCGGGGCGTCGCGCAGGAAGGCGCGGGCGAGAGCGATCCGCTGGATCTGACCGCCCGAGAGACCGGCGCCGCGCTCGCCGACCAGATTGTCGTAGCCGGCGGGCAATGCCTCGATGAACTCGGCGGCACGGGCGCGGCGTGCCGCCGCGCGGACCGACTCGAGATCCGCATCCGGGCGACCGAGGCGGATATTGTCGCCGATCGTCCCTTGGAAGAGACGCGGCTGCTGCGGGACCCAGGCGAGATGGCTGCGCCACTCCTCGAGGTCGAGATCGGCGAGCGCCTGCTCTCCGATCAGGATTCGCCCCGAGGTCGGCGAGAGAAAGCCCAGCAGGAGATTGATCACGGTTGTCTTACCGGCCCCACTGGTCCCGACCAGCGCGACACGGGCGCCTGCGGGGACCTCGAAGTCCATACCGCGCAGTGCATCGCGGCCCTCTTCGTAGCTGAAATGCACGTCCTGAAAACGCAGCCCGAAGGGCCGCGGGGCCTGCAGCGGGGCGTGCCCGGACGCGGCCCGATCGGGCGGGTTCGCGTCGGGTGCGGATCGCGCCTCCGGCTCGGCATCCAGCACGAGAATCATCTGCTCGGCGGCGGCGGCGGCGGCCATGCGCGCGTGGTACTGGACCCCCATGTTGCGCAGTGGGGCATAGAACTCGGGCGCCAACATCAGGATAAAGAGGCCCTGCAGATAGGTGATCTCGGGGAGCGCCATCAGCCAATCCGGCAGCGGCATCACCAACCCGTAGAGCCGAAAGCCGACGAACACCGCGATGATGGCGATACCGATAGCTGCGAAGAACTCGAGAACGGCCGAGGAGAGAAAGGCGACCCGCAAGACCTGCATGGTGCTGCTGCGATAGGCGTTCGAGATGCGCGCGACTTCGTCCGCCTCGCGACGGCTCGCACCGAAGAGCTTCAGGGTGGTCAGGCCTTGGATGACGTCGAGGAAATGCGAGCTCATGCGTGCGAGCTCCTTCCATTGGCGCTGATTCTTGGATTGTGCGCTCGAACCGATGATGATCATGAAGAGCGGGATCAGGGGCGCGGTGACCAGCATGACAGCACCCGCAACCCAGTCCGCCGGAAAGACCACGACCAGGATCACCACGGGGAGGATCATCGTCAGGGTCATGGCCGGAAGAAAGCGCGCGTAATAGCCCTCCAGATCATCGATCCCTTTGGTGAGCATCTCGACCAAGGCACCGCTGCGCTCGTTGGCCAGATAGCGCGGCCCGAGTCGTTGCAGATGGCGAAACACCTGATCGCGCAACCCCGTTCGGACCAAGGCAGCGGCTTGGAAGGCCGAGCGCTCGCCCAACCAGACGGTGAAGCCGCGCAGGAGGAAGAGCCCCAGCAGGACTGCCATCAAATGCCCGACCTCGGTCAGACCCGCTCCCTCGAAGATCACGGCGTTCAGGATCAAGGCAAGGAACCAGGCTTGTGCGATGGCGAGCAGCCCCTGTCCAACACCGAAGCCGATGGTGCGCTTCAGCGCAGCACCGGCAAGCGGACGGTGAGACTTGAGCCAAGCGTTGACGGACATAGTGCGATCTGCCTGGAAGCGGGCCGGTCGACCCGAATCGGGGGAGGATAAGGAAGGGGGGACCGCCAGGGCAACGAAAAAACGCACAAGAGGTCGTCGAGCTTGCACCGAGCTCCGAAACTACGGACCCGTGCAGGAAAATCGGCGTGGATCAGTGATGGTCGGGTGTGGTGCGTAGGGTGTGGTGACGAAGGAACCGCACCGATGGACGGCACCGGCCGGCGTGTGGTGCTCCGGTTGAGCGTTCAGGCCGGCGTTCGGTGCGGTTCGGACCTCACCGCACCCTACAGGCTAACCGCGCGGCCTAGAAGGACGCGCGGGGGTCAGACACCCAGGCCCGGCCTAAGCCGCCAGGCGTCTCACCCGCCCGAACGCTGCGGCACCTTCTCGATCTTGCTGGTGTCGTAGCCGAGCCCGCCGATGAAGGCGACGATCTCGTCGTACTTCGCCTGCGGGATTTCGGGCTCGCGGGCCATGATCCAGACGTAGTCGCGTTTGGCCCGGCCGATGACGGTGATACTGTAGTCGGGCTCCAGCCAGACGATGCGGAAATCCGCCTTGAAGGGCCAGATGAACTGCATCCACCAGAGTGCGTTGGTGGTCGTGTCGCGCACGAAGCCCGTCGGGTTGTGCGTCTTCAAGGGCCCGTCGAAGCCGTCCTTGTTGAAGGTGAAGGTCGTCGCGATCGTACCGTCCGGATTGAGCGCATAGGACTCCACGGCGTTGTAGGCGCCCTTCTCCACGAAGGTCGGAATGTTGGCGATCACGTACCACTTGCCCATGAAGCGTTCGAGATCGACCTGTTTGACGGTATCCATGGGCGCGCCTCCTTCTTCGGTGCAGCCGCTCGCAAAGGCGAGCATGAGTGTGATGAGTAAAAGGTTCGATAGTCGCTTCATGTCGGTGCCATCCGTTGGTAACGCAGCGTCTTGCCCTTGCCGGTATCGCTTTCGAGCCCGATCCATCCGTGCTCGTCGGAGTACCAGAGAATCAGCTCGAGCTCGTCGGTGCTGAGCTTATAGCGCGCCGCAGCGACCTCTTCGCTGCCGAATCGGATCGAGTCGCTCCCTTGCGGCTGAACGCGCACCGGCACCAGCTCGCCCGTCTGAGGGTTCAGAAGTCTGTCCTGCTTCAGGAAATCACGGTCCCAGTAAGCGAAGGTCATGACGCAGCCGGGCAGGCGCCGCGACTCGCCGTTCACCGACAGTGCGAGCGACTCCCCGCTTTCTTCGCCGCGCACACGGTAGTCCTTTCCGTTATCGTCCGTGCTGGCGTCGATCGTCTGCAGACACCCGTCTCGCCAGGTCTCGCGACTCTCGTGACGGTAGCTGTACGCGGTGAAGATCCAAAAGTTGATATCGAAGCTCGCGCGGCTCGAGACCTGCGCTTCCTCGCCGCGCGCACGGATATCGAAGCTGTGCTCGCCGATCGGATCCTGATCGAGGAAGACCTTGAACCTCAGATTCCCCGACTCGGTGTTGGCGGAGGCTAAGGGTAGGGCCCCGACCATCAAGGCCACCGCGGCAGTCAACCACCAACGGCGACCGGCCGATACCTGCGTCTGCTGTCGAGTCGCGCGTCGCGACCGGCGTTGTTTGACGACCATCTGCATTTCTCCTGATAAACGTTGTTCGTAAAGCAAGCCGGTAGGGTGGTCGATCGCCGTAGGGTGGACGAGCGAAAGCGAATTCCACCCCCGCCCTGCCTCGAAGCTGGTGGATTGCGCTACGCTTGCCCACCCTCGGCGCTTCCCCTACCGCTTGAGGTTTCAAAGATGCGAATCACCCTGGGCCGGCCGCGGCGGGCCCGGAAAGAAGGCGTTGGTTCGCGCGATATAGTCTCGGTAAGCCGGCCGGCGCTCGCCGATGTCTTTCTCCAACAAGGCCACTCCGGACACGCGCAGCAGCAGGAAGGTCATGAGCAACGGCGAGACGATCGTCCACCAGCCGCCGGCTGCGAGGGCAAATAGGAAATAGCCCCACCAGATGCAGGCCTCGCCGAAATAATTGGGATGACGCGTGTAGCGCCAAAGCCCTTGATCCATGACCTTGCCCTTGTTCTCGGGCCGGGCCTTGAAGTCCGCCAGCTGTTGATCGCCGACCGCCTCGAAGAAGAGCCCCACGAGCCAGAACGACACCGCCGCGTAGTCGAGCCAGCCGAGCGGGTTGGTGCCGAGTATCGCCGCAAGCAGCGGAAGCGCGATGATCCAGGCGAGGATCGCCTGCAGACCGAAGACGATATAGAGGCTCTTCCAGCGAAAGCCCGGCTCGTTCTCTGCCCGGATCGCCTGGTAGCGCCGGTCCTCGCCGTGGCCCCAGTTGCGTTTGGTGATGAAGACGCTGAGCCGCACCGCCCAGAGTGTGACCAGGAAGAAGACGAGGTATGCGCGCTCGCCCACCTCGGGTGCCCCCGCCAGGAAGACTGCGGCCATGAGCAGGAAGAAGAGCGACCAGAGCGAATCGACAATGCTGACGTCATTCAGCTTCAAACTGACGATCCAGGCGCCGAGGCCCATGCCGAGCGCGGCACCCAAACCGGAGAGATAGAGATCGAGATCAAACACCTGCGCTGTCCTCCGTGAGGGTGGTCAAGGCGGCCGCCTTCGGGAATCCGGCGCCGTCGAAGCGCTGCGCCAGCCAAGCGCTCAGCGGCAGCAGGAAGGACCAGCCGCCCGCAAGCACGGCCATCGCCACGACGACGTCGGGAAAGGCGACGGCGCCGAGCTTGTGCCCGCCGTAGAAAGCCAATGGTCCGCCGATCGCACCGAGCACGACCGCCAGCGTCCAACGCCCCTTCAGCCAACTCAGGGCCACGTTCAAGGTCGTCGCGAAGGCCACCCACATGGCGATAATCCAAACCGGAGCGAGCCAGGGCAGAACCATGCCGGACGGATACTCGAGGAATCCGAAACGCACCAGGAATCCGTCCCAGACGGCGCCGATAGCGCCGACCATCACCAAGAGCATTGCCTCGCGTCGCGGCGCGGCGGATAGCCACAGGTGAAAGGCAACGACCAGCGCGGCCACGCCGACCCCGAGCCAAGGCCATCCGTGCGCACCGCCCAGCACGCAGGCGAACCAGGCGATCTGGAAGGCGACGAGGTTGACGACAAGTCTGAGCATCGATCCCATGTCCTGCGAGTTTTCTTTCGTTGCGCAGGATGTTGTGTCGCTCGGACCCGAGACAAGCGCCCGGACGAATAAGCCGTCGTGCACATCACGTGAGAGATCACATGAGCGGTTTGCGCCGACGCTCTGACGACGAAGCAGGAAATAAGGTGATTCCGGCCGTTTCTTCCCGACACGAGGCCCACGCGCCTCTGCTATGATCCTCGGTCAACATTTTCGACCCTGACCACGAATCGCCCCGGGAGAACCCAGATGACATCACGTCCGTTGAACCGCCTCGCCGCTTCCGCCCTTGCCGCCGTCCTGGTCGTCGGCTGTGCAGCCGATGGATCCGGCCTGACCGAAACCGGTAGAGGCGCGGCGATCGGCAGCGCCGGAGGGGCCGCCGCGGGCGCGATCATCGGCTCGCTCAGTGCCAACGCTGGACGCGGGGCCTTGATCGGCGCGGTCGGCGGGGCCCTCATCGGGACGGCCGTCGGCGCCTATATGGAAGACCAACGTAAGGATTTCGAGAAGGCGCTGGCCGATGAGATCGCCAGCGGCATGATCAGCGTACAGAAGCTGCCGAACGATCAACTGCTGGTTCGAATGACGGGGGCGACCACCTTTGAGATCGACTCGGACCGCATCCAGCCCGGCTTCTACAGCACCATGGACAAGATCTCGGCCATCGTCAGCAAATACGGCAAGACCGAGCTCCTGATCTCCGGACACACCGACAGCACCGGCTCGGCGGAGCACAATCAGCTCCTCTCACAACGACGCGCCGCCGCGGTGCAGTACTACATGGAGGCCGACGGCGTCCTGCCGCAGCGCATCATCGCCACCGGCTACGGCAAGAACCAGCCGATCGCCTCGAACGAGACCGAAGCAGGCCGCCAGCTGAACCGCCGGGTCGATATCACGATCGTACCCATCACGGCCTGATCGGTCCGCCGAATCCGTCAGGATGACGGACGGCAAACGCGCCGGCTCCGACAATGATCGGAGCCGGCGCGGCCAAGCCAATTCAACACGCGACGCAAACTACGCTGGGCGCGGTTTAGGCGGCTGCCGCGAGCGGCTCGTGCGAGAGACACTTCTTGGGACACACCCGAGAGCACGCCTCGCAGCCGATGCAGTCGAGTGCATTCTTGAGGTTCATGACCATCCCGGGCGCCTCGTCGAAATCGTCGTCGCCCTCGTCATCGAGCTCTTCCAGATCGAGATCCTCGCGGTCGACCAGCTCGAAGACATCGCGCGGACACACCTTGTAGCAGCGACCGCAACCGATGCAGTTGTTTTGGTTGATGCTCTCAATGAACGCAGGCGTCCATTCGACACCGCCGCGGGTAATGCCGGTGATGACACTCATGGGTGTTTCTCCATCTCGTCGACGCGCGAGGCGCCGTCGCGGTTCAAATTTTCGATTCGACTAAGCTGCGCTCTCGGACTGAGCCGCCTTCAGCGCAGCGGTGGCCTCGGCCCAGGCAAGACAGGCGTCGTAGGTCGCCTGAGCGATGCCGGGTATTTCCTCGTAACCGGCCGGCAACCGGTCTTCGACCAGGTCATGCAGCTCCCCGGCCCGCTCGGTGGCGATCCGTTTCGCCTTGCTCACGGCCTTCTCCAAGGCACGGATTTCATCAGCCGTCATCCCATCAACCCTCAGAGTCGAATAACGATTTATCAATCACTTAAATCGCGCCCTACGAAGGTTGTCGACAGCCACAAGGCCGCCCCCCCAACAGAGAACGCAGATCACAGATGGCGCGATTTAAAGCCCCGCCACCTTCGAATGCTCGCCGATCAGCTCAAGCGCGACCGACAGCACCTTGTCGGCCTCGTCCTTCATCTTCGAAAGGGTCGGGAAGCCGAAGCGGTGCACGTCCCGCAGCGACCGGTCAAGCACGACCAGCTTGCCGACCGTGATGACGACGCGCCCGAACCCTTCGTGCGTCAGGGAGACGAGCGGCACGGCCATCAATCCGCATTCGGACTCGATCATGGCCGAGATGGCGTTGTAGTAAGCCTTGATCCGCGCGACGACGGTCTCGTCGGGATCCCCGACCAAGGGAATCTCCCGGCGCTTCTCCTTGGTCAGGATGAAGGGCTCGAGAAGCTCGGCGGTAGAGAGTCCGTCGAATTCGCCGTAGGGGTCGATCGCGCGCATCTGGCGGTCCATCTCGACCACGAATTGGGATTGCATCAGGCCCTCGTCGGCGGCGACTTCGGCAAGTGTCTCGGTCATGGTGATGTCCTCTTCTGAACCGCGTCTGGAGCGGTATGGGTTGTTTGTGGACTGGATCGACCTCGGCTGAAACCGAGAATCTCGGAGTTGACGCGGCTCAGAACAGCATCGGCATCTCGACCTCGGTCGTGGACCCGCGGCGCAGCAGAACCGGACGATAGCGGTCGCGGGCGGATTGCCCGCCGGTCATGAGGCCGCTCAGCCAGAGCCCGATCCCGAGACCGGCGATGCCCGTCAAGGCCACGGCGCCCTCGCCTGCTCCGAGACGTGTCGCCAAGCCTGCAGCCGCGATCAGAGACACCAGCGGGAGCAGGTAAGCGACAAACGAGGCCCGCACTAGGGTCCCGTCCGGGATGCCGATCACCACCCGTTCGCCGAGCTGCAGCCCCTGCGTATCCTCGATCCGCAAGCGGCTCCGCCGAGCCCCGAAGAGCTTGGCAAGCACTGAGGTGCCGCAGCTGCCGGCGCTTCCGCACGTCCCGCAGGCGCTCTGCCGAACAGTTTCGACCCAGGCGACACCCGGCCCCAGATCGACGACGGTGGCGGACGTTTCGATCATTCGCTCCACCCCTCCGCTTCCATCGCATCGAAGCGCCGATTGCGTCCGGGATCCCGACCGGCGAGCGCACGCGCGAGCCATGCGCTCGGCCCGTCCCGCAGCTCGCGTTGCAGGTCGCGGATCAAACCACTGACCGATGTTCCCGCACCGACCTTGATCGGCTGGATGCCCTTTGCGCGAAGCTGGCTCACGGCCGAGGCCCCGACCGCTTCGCAATAGACGACGTCGCAACCCTCGAGTGCGGAAATCTTAGCGGCGAGCTTGTCCTCGTTGCCGTCCATCTCCAGACGTGCAAACTGGATCGCCTCGAGCAGGTGCTGTTCCCGCGGATCGATCACATAGACGACGAACGACTCGGCCGCGCCGAAATGCTGGTCGATGTGCTTCATGTCCGAGGAGGCAAAGGCGGCCTTGACTCGGGTGTCGGTCTCCATTGCTGTCGCCCCGTCGTTCATGCTCAGGACCTTCAGTCGCCGTTCCATTCCCATCGGGCCTCCTTAAAGCGCTCTTTTGGTCGACGCGTGTGTGTGTTTCATGGTCTGTCGTCCGGTTGCCAAGGTCGCGGTCCATGGAAGCCGCGCTTTGAGGAGAATGAAAAAACACATCCAGACCGTTCGGGTCCGGGCTCGGCTCGAAGCACAGCCTGTCAGTGCGGCCGCGACATCTCGCACTCGCCCTCCGAGTACTGCTTGAGCCTTGAGCGATAGGGATTGATTTCGCCGCGCTCCTCGGCAAGCAGCAGATTGGACAGATCGAAGATGGCGTCGCGCATGCCGCGATAGCCGATCCAGGTCCGTTGAAAGCCTCCGACGCGGTCGTACTGCGGGAAACCAGCGCGCAGCATGGGGATGCCCAGTCGCTCGGCCGTATGCACCGCATGCGAGTTGCCGATCAGGATCTCGGCATCACGCTCGCGCGCGGCGATCTCCAGATCCTCCAGGTCGCCGATCTTGACCTCGCGTGCGGCGACATCCTGCAAGGCCGGCGCATTGGCCGGTGCGACGGCCGCGACCACCTCGGCCCCGACACTCGCGAGCAGGCGACTGAAGCCGACCAAAAGGTCCGGCTCCGCGGCGATCGCGAAACGCGACATGCCGAGCATGAAGTGGCAATCGAGCAGGGCGTCCTGAAGCTGCGCGCGCTGTCGCTCGATCTTGGCCGGCACCGGGCGATCGGCGATCCGCGAGAGCGTCATCACGAGCGCATCGACGGCATCGAGTGTCATCAGGTGCGCGAAGCGATGGTCCGGAACACCGGTGCGAGCGTTCAGAGCGTCGGCCGCCGCCTCCATCGAAGCGCCGATCGCCAGGGTTGCCGCGGCATCGCCGACGGTCGCCAGATCGCTCACGCGGGTGCCCCCGATGGTCAAGGGGCTGTAGTCGGTCTCCGGCAAGTGGCCGTCGAGCGAATCGGAGAGATCAGGAAGCACCATCGGAGACAGGCCGAACGCCTCGATCAGGTCCTTGATGTACTCGATGTCGCCGGGCGTCAGATGCGATCCGGGCAGGACATTGACCTGCTGCTCACGACGCCCCGGCCGGGTGCCGGCCTCGGCACGCGTCGGAACAAGCGTCTCGATGATGGACTTGGTCGCCTGGGCATAGCCCGATTCCATACAGCCGGTGAAGTCCGGTGTGGAGACCGGCACCACCGCGGTGTCCGCGAACTGCGGCCATGTCTCGCGAAAGACCCGCACCGCCATCTCGATGTCCGCGCCCTGCGTTTCGACCAGGCCGGTGGTCGGCAGACCGATCAGATCCGGGGCACTCTTCTCGCAGAGGGTCTTGAGCCCTTCGACGACCTGGGCCTCGCTCCCCATGATGGCACTGACCTGATCGATCGCCGTGGTCTGCAAGGGGATCGGCTCACGAAAGTGCCGAACGAAGAAGATCTTGCCGAAGGCCGTGCAGCCCTGGGATCCGTGCAGCATCGGAATGGTCCGATTGAAGCCGAGAAACGCGAGCGCTGCGCCGACCGTGTTGCTGGCCTTCAGCGGGCTGACCGACAAGGCCTTGTTGCGTTTGATGATCTCAGGCATGGGACGGCACCTCGACGGGGGCGCTTTCGTTTGCGGCAAGCGCTAGGGAGTTTGCCGGCACCGGTTGGGTTTGACCCTCAGGCACCGCCCAGGGCGCCGGACGTCGGACCGCGTCCCAGATCGGACTCTCGACCGTCAGGCAGAGCTGACGTGCCAGCTCGACCATACCGACATAGCCGGCATAGCCGAACTCGCGCTCCTGGTTGATATCGAGGAAAGGGATACGCGCCTTGAGAGCCGTGTAGAGGTTGCGTCCCCCCGCGATCAGGATGTCGACGCCGTTCTCTCGGACCCGATCGATCAGACCACGCGGATTCCCGTCCTCGATCATGACCGCATCTTCGCCCATCAACTCACGGATGCGCGCCTTGTCCTCCTCCGTGGATTTGCGGGTCCCGGTCGCGACCACCGTCATGCCCAGATCCTGCAAGGCCGAGATGATCGACCAGGACTTGACCCCGCCGGTATAGAGCAGGACCTTGCGACCCTGCAGACGCGCTCGATAGGGCTCGAGTGCCGCGTGGGTCTTGCCCTCCTCGCGGGCGATCAGGGCTTCGGTCCGGCGGGTCAGATCCGGGTCGTCGATGATCCGCGCAAAGTCGCGCAGCGCTTGGGAGACATCCGCGACGCCGTAGAAGCTGCCCTCGAACCAGGGGATCCCGTAGGACTCCTTGAGCTTGCGCGCAACGTTGATCATGGCCTTGGAGCAGACCATCATGTTGACCTCCGCGCGGTGCATGGTCTGCACCTCATGGAAGCGCGCATCCCCCGAGAGACTGCACAGCACACGCAGACCCAGCTCGTCGAGCAGAGGCAGGACGTTCCAGAGCTCGCCGGCGATGTTGTACTCGGCGACCAGATTCACGTCGTGGACCTTGAAGCCGTCGTGCTCGATACCCGGTGGGACCGGATCGGGCTCGCGCGTGCCGCACACCTGGGTGACCATGGTCTCGCCGGCGATGCGGTTGCCGAGGTTCTTGGTGCCGTAGAAGCCGGCCGCGTCGACCGAGACGACGGGCGTGTCCCAACGCTGCTGGGCCTCGCGGCAGACCGCGCCGACGTCGTCGCCGGTCAGGGCCGGCACACAGGTGTTGTAGACGAAGACCGCCGCGGGCTTGTAGCTGTCGATCGCCTGCTTGATCCCGAGGAAGAGCCGCTTCTCGCTGCGGCCCATGATGACATCCTGCTCGGTCAGATCGGTCGTCATGCCGATCTTGTAGAGGCTCGGACCGCTCGATCGCGCCCCGCGGTTGTCCCAAGAGTTACCCGCACAGGCGATGGAGCCATGCACGATGTGCGCGACATCCGCAATCGGCAGCAGCGCGATCTGAGCACCATCGAACGAACAGCCGCCCGCCGTCGCCCCGGGCTTGAGCTTGGCACAGCCCGATTTGTCCTTGGTGTTGTGCGCGCAGGCCGGCTCGTCGAGCAGCGCAGCGATCTCTTTTTGCTTCATGAAGGCTCCGAAGGCGTTCGCTTTGGAGCTTCTTAAGCAGGCGTTATGCCAATCACTATAGTTTTGTTTTAACGAGAGAAGATCAGGCGTCTGTCGGATTCGCGACAAGGCGGATGTCTGAAAGCCCCGTACTCGGCTGTGGTGATTTCGCCTGTGGTGATTTCAGGGGCACCGGGCAGCCACCGTAAAGGACGCGGCTCGCACCTGATTCCATCAAAGCCCCGTTCAGCCCGCGAGGGGTTGATCAGGAGCCCTCCTCGGGCGCATCGGCCGTAATGGCCTCGGTCACCACCTGCCACTGTGCATCGAGACGCAGCCGGACCGGACCGACGCCGGCCGCCCTGCCCTCGATCGGCCGCGTCCGCCCGTGCTCGATCAGGTCACGAATGTCTCCTTCGTCCAGATCCCGGTGTTCATACGCCTTCCAGACCACGAAATCGCAGCCCTCGCGAAAGCGGTTGCACCCGAAGCCGCGTCGGCCTTCGATGATCCTGCCTTGGCCGCATTTCGGGCAGACGGGGGGTTTATCGCGAATCGAAGGGGGACGAGCAGGGCCGGCCTTCTCGCTTTTCGAGATCCGCGTGGTCGCCGGAGTCGCCGACCTCCCACGTGTAGACCGACCACCCTTGTGAGTCCCCTGTCCGCTCTCGACGGGCATCTCCGTGGCCTCGAAATCGAAGAGGACCTTCCCGGCCGCATCCAGACGCAATCCGGCGCCGAAGGACTTGCCCGTCTTCGAGGTGAAACCCTCGATGCGTGGAAGACTGCCCTGCGCGATGAGTCGGCGGACCTGATCCTCCGACAGGGCCAAACCGGCGACCGTTTTCCAGATGGTAAAGCCGCAGCCCTCGCGATAGCGGCTGCAACCGAAGGCCCGAGCGTTCTCGGTGATCTCTCCCTCGCGACAGACCGGACAGGCACCGAGGCCCGTCGCCTGCACGCCGGGCGATCCACCCGAAGCGTCACCGCGGCTCGACCGCCCGGTCTTGCCCGCGCGTCCTGCCTTTGCCGTTCCAGTACGCTTAGCACCTCTCGCACCCTTTGCGCCTCGCCTACCCGGCCCCGTTGAACGCTCCGATGCGGCCTGATCAGCCGACATCGCCGGCCCCTGCGCGATCTGCGGCACCAGCTCACGCAAAAACCGGAGAATATCCCGGTAGAAGACATCAACGGCCAGCTCGCCATGCTCGACGTCTTTGAGCCGCTGCTCCCACTCGGCGGTCAGCTCCGGACTGCGCAACGGCGAGGCGACGAGGCCGATCAGCGCGACGCCCTTGGCCGTGGCATGCAACTGCTTGCGGCGGCGCTCGACGTAGCGGGTGCGGATCAGCTTCTCGATGATCTCGGCACGCGTCGCCGGTGTACCCAGACCGGATTGCTTCATGGCCGCCGCCAAGGCATCGTCCTCGATCTCGCGGCCCGCGTTCTTCATGGCGGCCAAGAGTGTCGAATCATCGTAGTGACGCGGCGGCTGCGTCTCCTTCTCCTGCACCTCCAGGCCGTCGACCTTGAGCTGTTGGCCTTCCACGAGCGGCGGCAGGACCTTGGACTCGCCGGTTTGGTCCAGGCCTGTCTGGTCCACGCCGGTCTGGTCCGTGCCGGCCGCGTCCGTTCCGCTCGACTCGGAACGCCCGCCGGTCTCGGCGCGCTTCCAGCCGGGCTCAAGCACCAAGGCGCCGCGCGCGAGGAAGGTCGCATCGCCGATCGCGATCTCCACGCGAGTCTCCTCGATCCGCTGGTCCGGCAGGAACACGGCGACGAAGCGCGTGACCACCAGGTCGTAGATCTTGTGCAGCGCGAGCGGGAGGTCGGGAGAAGGCGTCTTGCCGGTGGGCAGGATGGCGTGATGGTCGGTCAGCTTGGTGCGGTCCACGTACGCCTTGCCCAACCGATGCCCACCTTCGAGCCGATCCAAGGCCTCCGCGGCAAGCGGATGTTGCAGACCCTTCAGGATGCCCGGCAGCTGGGGCAGCATATCCTCGGAGATGTGGCGGCTCTCGGTGCGCGGATAGCTGATGAGCTTGTGGGTCTCGTAGAGCGACTGGGCGTGTTCGAGCACCTGCGCCGCGGTAAACCCGAAGCGTCGGTTGGCGTCGCGCTGCAGATTGGTGAGGTCGTAGAGCGGTGGCGGGCGGACCGTACGGATCTTCTTCTCGACCTTCCCGACCCGACCGGTACGATGGGGGCTCAACTCGCGATGGAGCCGGTCGGCCTCCTCCTTCTTCTCGATGCGGGTTTCGCCGTCGCGGGTGTAGCGGGCGTCGAAGCGCGCCGCATCCGATGTGCTCAGATGCGCGACCAGCTCGTAGAAGAATGCCTTGGTGAAGCTCGCGATTGCCTGATCGCGGGCGACGATCATCGCCAGGGTCGGCGTCTGAACGCGGCCGATGGTGCAGAGCACGCGGTTGTGCACCGTGTAGGCCCGAGTGAGGTTCATGCCGATCAACCAGTCCGCCTGTGCCCGGGCACGCGCCGCATCGGCCAAGTGGTCATAGGCTTGGCCGGGGCGCAACCCCCGAAAACCCTCGCGGATCGCCTCGTCGGTCAGGCTTGAAATCCAGAGTCGGTCGAACGGCTTCTCGCAGCGGGCATGCCGATAGATGAGACGAAAGATATGCTCGCCTTCGCGGCCGGCGTCCGTCGCGCACACCAAACGCTCGGTGTCGGATGCCGTGATGAGCGCCTTGACGATCTTGAACTGGGCCGCGGTCTGCTTCGATGTCTTGAGCTTCCACGCCTCGGGGATCATCGGGAGCTGATTCGCCGACCACCGCCCGCCCCAGTCGACACCCTGGACCTCGCCGTACTCATCGGGCTCGGCGAAATGGATCAGGTGCCCGATCGCCCAGGTCACCCGATAGCCGTTGCCCTCCAGAAACCCCTCGCCCCTGCGGCGAGCACCCAGCACCCGCGCAATATCGCGGGCGACGCTCGGCTTCTCGGCAAGGACGACGATGGACATCCAGGTCTCGGACTCGGAATCTGACGCGCCGATCTTACACCAATCCCGACGGCGGGCCCGGCGTCTCCCCCCGGCCCTTTGCCGAATGCCGTCGAGGCCACATTGCCGAATCTACTTCTGCGTCAAGGCCACCGCCCCGAGCAGCATGACGGCGGCGCCGACCAGCTTGATGACCACATGGTGCTCGTTGAAGAACCAACGCCCGAGAACGACGGAAAAGATCCCGGCGGTGCGCTTCACAGCCATGGCGTAGGAGGCCAGCGTCAAGCTGAGCGCAATCTGGTCGGCGATGCGCATGAGCGCAAACAGCGCTCCGAGGACGAGCAGAGGCCGGATGCGACGGCGCGCCTGCGGCGTGAAGATCTGCCGATAAAAACCCCGGTCGCGAAGGCTGAA
Organism: Thiocapsa bogorovii; assembly: GCF_021228795.1. Classification (NCBI taxonomy): domain Bacteria; kingdom Pseudomonadati; phylum Pseudomonadota; class Gammaproteobacteria; order Chromatiales; family Chromatiaceae; genus Thiocapsa; species Thiocapsa bogorovii. Next base: position 4,182,535 of record NZ_CP089309.1, on the reverse strand, counting down.
GAGAACGAAGATGACCAGCGGATTGACGATAGCGACGACCACGGCAAACGAGAGTGGATCGCTCAGTTGGATGCCGATCCGCCCGAACACGCTTGCGGCGGCGAAGCAGGCGGCGGCGACGAGCCCGAGAACGCTGCCCGGATCCGTCACGAGACGCTTGAAGGGAAGATACCAGCGCACCTCATGGTCGCCGAGACTGAGGATATAGCCCCCGCCGACCAGCAGGATGACACCGAGCAGGCCGACCGATGCGGGCAACGCGCCGGTCAGCAGCCATTCGATCAGGATCGCGAACCCGGGCGTGAGCGTCATCAGGGGCCCGACCAGCGAGACCTCGGTTCGGTGCAACGCCGCATTCAGCGCCCATCCGCCGAAGGCCGACAAGATGCCCCCGCTGAGGACCGCCATGAGATAGGCGGGCTTGTGGAAGGGGAAATCGTGATACCAGAGGATCAGCGGCAAGGTGATGACCAGGCTGCTGAGGTTGACGTAAAACGTCAGGATCTCGGTCGAGAACTCGAGGCTGAGATGTTTGGTGACCGCGAGGCGAGAGGCGTGAAAGAAGGCCGACGCGAGCGAGAAGAGGATCCAGAAGTGGGCGAAATCGGAAAAATCCATGCAATTCAATCGCGTCTTGAAATGGCCTGCGTTGTTTTTGGTTCGGATCCGCCTCGGCTGAATCCATGAGCGCCGGAGCGGACGCGATGTAACCTTTAAAAAGAAAACTTTTAGCCCGAATATTTCATAAAAAAGGGCGACTCTCGTTCAACCCATTGATAAAATGGCTGTTCCGCCAAGAACGCTTCGGAAGAAGCTAAACGAGGTCGCCCATGCCCGAGTCTACCCCGGAACAGCTGCGTTTTCCCCCGGTCGCCGGTTTCACGGTCCGCGGCGACTTCGACGGCGGCGCCATGTCGTCTGACTTTGGCCCCATGATTCTGCGCGGGGTTGATCGGCAGATCGGCCTGACCGAGCGGTTGAGCGCAGCGATCGATGATTGGCGCCATCCGTCCTACACCACCCATCCGATGCGTGAGCTGATCGCGCAACGGGTCTACCAGATCGCCTGTGCTTACGAAGACGGCAACGACGCCAATGCGCTGCGCCGTGATGCGCTGTTCAAGCTGGGGCTGGAGCGCAAGCCGCTGGATGCGACGACGGACCTGGCCAGCGGGCCGACCTTCTCGCGTTTGGAGAATGGGGTCGGCGCGCGCGACCTCTACCGCATGGCGCAGGCCTTCGTCGAGGCCTTCATCGCCAGCTACCCGAAGGCGCCGCAGGTGATCGTGCTCGATATGGACCACTCCGAAGACGCCACCCATGGCCAGCAGGAGTTCGCGTTCTACAATCATCACTACGGCAACCATTGCTACTTGCCGCTGTTTCTCTTCGAGGGCCTCTCGGGGAAGTTCATCACCGCGGTGCTGCGTCCCGGCAAGCGCCCCACCGGCGCCGAGAACGCGATGATCCTCAAGCGCGTGCTCAAGCGGCTGCGGGCCGCGTGGCCACGCACACGCATCATCCTGCGCGGCGACGGACACTTCTCCAACCCCGAGTTGATGGCCTTGGCGATGGCCGATCCGTTGACGGATTTCATCTTCGGCCTGGCGGGTAACCGGGCTCTCACGCCACGGGCCGAGCCGTTCTTGGCCGACGCCCGCAAGCTCCATGCGCTGCGCATCGAGAACGCCCGGCGCGCCGACGCCGACGTACCCGAGCGGACCCGCACCTACCACGAGGTTGACTACCGTGCCGGTTCCTGGCCCGGCGCGTGTCGGACCATCCTCAAAGCCGAGGTGACGGCGCGCGGCGACAACCTCCGCTTCGTCGTCACCTCCTTGGACTTGCCCAGTCCCGAGTGCGTCTACCGCGATCTGTACTGCGCGCGCGGCCAGGACGAGAACTTCATCAAAATGATCAAGAACGATCTGGCCAGCGATCGCACTTCCGACAGCACCTTCTTGGCCAATCAGATGCGCTTGTTCTTCTCCTGCGCCGCTTACGTCTTGCACCAAACGCTGCGCACCGAGGTCCTCGTCGGCACGGAACTGGCCAACGCCCAGCCTGCCACCGTGATCATCAAACTGTTCAAGCTCGCCGTGCGCGTGGTGCAGTACAAAGACCGCGTGCGCCTGCACCTGCCCTCGAGCTGTCCGGTCAAGACGCTGTTGCAGCAGGTCACCGAGAGGCTCTTCAACGCGCAGCCCCGGGCGGCGCCCGCCTAGACGCACATACATCCCCGCACGGGGATTTCAGCACGCGCACGACGACTATGCCCACCTCGGGCAGGGCATCGTACGCCTGCGCGGCGACAAAACTACTCGTGCCCCGTTGATCAAGCCCGTTGCCGCTCGGTATTTCCACCATTCAACCCCCGCGGCGTCCCGGTCATCGCCCTCGGTGACGCCCAGCGCCGCGCAAATCCGCGAGGCCAGTGTCGGCTGTGTCGGTTTATGAAACATCCGGGTTAGATCCTCAACCCACCGAACGTCGGGAGCGCGGCACTTTCCGTCAGGCTCGCTCGACACTGGGAATCTCGCTCCGGACGCGGATCAGGCCCAACCCGTGCGCGGGCCCTCGAAGCGCTTCAGTGGCTGAAAATGGATGCCCGGATCGGCATCCTGCAGGCCCTGGTTGAATTCCGCAAAATCGCGCTGGAATCGGCTCCGGCGATACCAACTCTCGATGCTCGCACGGCCCTCGCCACGCAGGATGCGCACACTGGGAACGCCGCCGAGCCCGAGCAGGCCGGCGCCGCCAATACCGGAGAAGAGCTTCGGTTGGATGCTGAGGTGCAGGATACCCGCGTCTTGGAGGGTTGCCCCGGGAACATTAGCCTCGGGGGTATGGAGATTCAGGGCATAGGAGGGCTGATTCAGCGTCATGAGGTCCATGCGGCGCGCGGGATCGGTCCGAACGAGTCGGCGCGCGGTGGACGCGGGCAGGTCGCGCAGTACGCGTGACAGGTTACCGAGCCCGGCCCGAACGGCTGCAGAGAATGGAAGCGCGGCGAGCGTGCTCGCGATCTGCGGGGTGGAACGCAAGGCATGACGGTGCCAGGGCGACGGCGCTGAGCGCTGCCCGGTGAAGACCTCGAGCAGATCCGCTGCAAGCGCCTCCAGACGCAGGTGCAAGCGACGGATCAGGCCTTCGAACGCGGGATCGGCAAGCACTTGCCAGCCCGGTAGCTCGATCAGACAGCCGAGCGGACGCTCGCCTCGGATCGTCGATCGATCGTCGGGCAACGCCAGACGGGCACCCGGGATGCCGAGGTCGACCCCGTCCAGAGACTCGTAGATCAGCCGGGCACCGAGGAAGGCGAGCGGATCGATGGCTTGACGGCGCAATCGGGCATCGGCGAGGGCACCGAGTCGCCCGGCGCGCTCGAGCGGTTTCAATGCCGCACCGGGCCAATAGAGTAGATGGAGATGGAACTGCTTGGCCGCCTGCACGCTCTCGCGGTCGTGCGTGTTGGGGTCGCAGTTGAGCGCGAGATGCAGCTCGCCGCCGTCCAGATCGAAACGCCGCATGACATCCGCATCGGAGACGAAGCGAACGAAGGCAAGCCCGGTCCCCCAAAGTACGCGACCCGTCGTGGGCTCGACCGCATCGGGCGTGGCTTTAGCCGGATCGGAGATCTCCGACACCATGAGGTCGAAGAGGCTGTGTGGCGATGCCTTGTCGATCAGGGCCAGCCGGTCGCCATCGCAGAGGATCTCCTGAATCGTCCGGCGTGCAAATCGTTGCCGCGGGTCGGGGTGCTCGACCTCGGTGCGAGTCAGGGCATACTCGGCCGGCGGCCCCGGCATGCGCACATGCTCCCAGGCAACGCGCATCCGATCCAGGCCGCTGGGATAGAGCGCCGCGAACCGGTCAGGCCGCATCCGCGCCGTCCAGATCCGAGCGCATGCCAAGCGGCATCGCCTCGCCGCTCATGGCGCCACCGAGGAGCGCGAGGGTCTCGGCAGCGTCCGAAGGTCGCGCACCACATCGGCGGCCAGCAGGGCCGCGAGTCGGTTGAACGCCTCGGCCATGTCGTCCGGCGTGTCGCCCTGCACCTCGACCTCATGCCTGTAGCTGCGGTCCCGGAGGGTGCGACGGTCGTCGGCACGGACCAGCGCCAGATTGAGGGTGCCGACCACCCGCGGCGGCACCGCCGTCGGTAGATGCTCGAAACGCTCCACCTCGCCGCCGAGCAGGTAGTCCGCGCGGGCGCGGTCGGCCGGGGTCACGGCGAACGCGAAGACCTGCGCGTGCCGAACGGCACGGACCAGGTTGCGCGCGAGTGCGCGCGGCAAGGGGTCGGCCCAGAGTAGGTCGTCGTAACGCTGCACCCGGAGGGGCTCGGCCTCGGTTCGGAAAACGATCTGCCGCCCGCCGAGGAAGCCGCGCGCGGCAAGGTCGGAGACCAGCAAGGTTGCCGGCAGCGGCGCGCCGACGGGGGATTCCAAAGGCTCGGGGTCGAGCGAATAGAAGAGATCGGGCCGCATCGGCGCCGGCGAACCGCAGCCGCCCGCGACCAGCCCGAGGATCAATGCGGGGAGGAGCCGGCTCGGGCGGCGACTTCCGGTAGCGGTGGACATAAACCCTCGAACCAGGTTCGTCAGTCGTCTCGGCGACCGGCTCGAACCCGCCGAACCGCGGCCCGAGACCGTCGCCGCCCGATGCGGGCGACCCACACTCAGCGGAACCAAGGTGCCTGCTCCTCTTGCTCCCGGCGTTTGATGATCAGGGTCGGGTCGCTGCGTAGGTCGCGCGCGAGGGCGGAGAGACTGCGGCTCGCGTCCTCGATGTTGGTCAAGATGGGGATCAAGGCGGCGGAGAGCGACTGCAGGAGGAACTGGGTGTCGTCGAGCGAGCGCTGAATCGCCGGGCGGTTCTCGTTGACCAAGCCCCGAATGTCCACCGCCAGATCACCGTAATCCGCCACCGCGCGCCGAATGTCCTCGGTGCTGCCGGTCATGTCGCCGGTGATGAGCGCAAGGCTGGCGGACATCTCCTCCACCGAGCCGAGAATGGCGCCGATCGCATCCGGATCGACCGCCGTGACGAGGTTTTCGGACAGTAGCCGTAGATTCTCGAAGGCGCCGGCAAGCCGATCGCGGTTCTCGCCCTGGCCCTCCCCGGTGCCGATCAGCAACTCGATGGTCTTGACCTGGTCTCGGATGCTCGCAAGCGTCGGGGCGATGCTCTCCTCGACCACGATGCGGACCGTCTCGGTGAGCGCGGCGAGCCGCTCGGTCAGGTCGATATCGGGTGCCTTGGCGTCGATCACGGCCCCGTCGGCATAGAGGTCCGCGGAGCTCCCGGGCCGGATGCTGATGGCCTCCCCTTTCAATAAACCCAATGGGGCCAACTGCGCCTGGCTTCCCTTCGGGATCGGCCAGTTGTCGCGAATCCGCAGGGTCGCGCGGAAGCACGGCAGGGCCGGCGACCGCGGCGGCATATCGGCAGACGGCGCCGGGCAATGGAGCCGATGCGCATCGGTGCTCGGGAAGACGGGCTCGACCCGCTCGACAAGGCCGATGACATAGCCTTCCTGCACGACCTGAAGACCCGCATCGAGTCCGTCTGCGTCGGGGAAATAGGCCTGTAGACGGTAGGTCTTCCCGAATAGCCCGGGTAGAACCAGTGCGAACGCGGCCACGGCAATGGCGGCCATCGCAATCACGAAGATGCCGGCGAACAGCAGGTCGCGACGTTCGGCCCGCCCCCGACGCTTGCCCGGAGCGCCGATCTCGGGCGGGGAATAGAGCCGATCGAGTCGGCGATCCGCAGGATCCGCGGGCTCGCTCATGGATGTCCCCACAGTGCCGCGCGCAGATCCAGACGGGATCGCCCGGCGGATTCGAGCGCCTGCGGAGTGCCCTCGAACAGCAACCTACCTCGCTCCATGACGGCAACCCGATCGGCGGCACCGGCCAAGGCATCCGGGACGTTGTCGGTGGCGATTAGGGTCAGGTTGGCGTTCTCCCTCAGGTTGCGCAGGACCTCCAAGGTCTCGCGGGAGACGGTCGGGTCGAGCCCGTCCGAGAGGCCGTCCCAAACCAGCAGCTTCGGGCGATGAATCAGGGCACGCGCGAGCTCCACGCGCCTCTGTTGGCCCAAGGACAGTCCGCGCGGCATGTGATTCTCCAATCCGTCCAGCCCCAGCAGGGTCATGACCAAGCGCGCAGCCCGGGCCATGTCGTAGCGGCTCATGGGCGCGTGGCGCAGGGGCAGCAGGAGGTTGTCGAGCACGCTGTCGTCGGAGAGCAGCGAGCCGCGCTGCAGCACCGCCCCGATGTCGCCGCGCAAACGCACCATCGCGGCCTCGCCGAGCCGACTCAGATCCTGTCCCAGAACCTCGATTGTACCCGCCGAGGGCCGATCCAGTCCCAAGATCAATCGGGTCAAGAGGCTCTTGCCGGCGCCGTTCGGACCGCAGATCAACAACCAAGCACCTTCGGGCAGCGAGAGCCGAATATCGTCGAGCGCCATGCGCCCGCCGACGTGCTGGTAAACCCCGTCGAGCATCAGTGCAGCAGTCATGGCACCCACCGAGAGCGCCGTCGCCGCGCAAGGCGATGGCCGGCGCGACCGGCACACCGTACGATCTCCATGCGGGCCGGAGGCCGGAGGTTGGAGGCTGGAGGCTGCTGCATCACACCCGCAAGAAAAGAATATACAAAAGGTCCATCAGCAGGATCGCCGAAACCGCACCGATCATGGTCCGCGTCGCGGCGCGCGAGATGCCCTCCGGGTTGCGCCCCGCGCCGGTCCCGTTGACGGTGGCGATGAGGGCGATCAGAAGCGCGAACAGCAAGGGCTTGACCAGCGCCTCGATCAGGGCACCGATGCTGAGCGCTCGGACCAAAGACTCGAAGAGCAGCGCCGGAGAGATCCCGGCCATCGTCCACAACCAAGCCCCGGCCGCAACGAAGGTGACCAATGTACCCCAGACCATGAAGGCAAAGCTCATCAGCAGCATCGCAAGGAGAACGGGACCAACCGTGAATTGGATAGGGTGGATCCCGCTTGCGAGCAGGCCGTCCATCTCGCCGGTCACCGTTAGGGTCGCCTGCCGTACCGCGAGCGCGACACCGGCCCGTCCGGCCACCAGGATCCCGACCAGGATCGGCACCAGCTCCATAACGGTCGCGTAGGTCAGCGTCAAGACGACGAGCCCGGGCAGGTCGAGATCCGTCAGGACGGAATCGATCTGGTGACCGAGGATCAGACCGAGCGAGGCGGTCACCAAGGTAATGGCCGGCAGAATGGACAGCCCGGCCTGCCGCAACGACGCGGTAAAAGCCGGCATGTCCAAGCGCGCCCGCCCGAGCAGGATCTTCAGGTACAACGCCAAACAGCTCACGAGGGCGATCGCGGCGAAACCGACCTCCTCGATCCAACCGGTCGGTCCGCTGAAGGGACCTCTGTGTCTGTCGTCGACTCCCATCACGCCTGACCGCGCCCCCTTGTAGATTGGTCGTTGATCTTAAACCGCGGGCGCTCGGTATATACTCGCGGATTGATTCGAACGCGTTTCTCGGACGGCGACACCATCATGCTGGATAAGAACTACGACCCCCAAACCCTCGAGAAAAACTGGTATCGCTTCTGGGAAGAGAAAGGCTATTTCGTCCCGGCCGACCAGACCGGGAGCTCCCGGGCCGAAGGCGCGGGCGGCGGAGCCTATTGCATCATGATCCCGCCGCCGAACGTGACCGGCAGCCTGCACATGGGTCACGGGTTCAACAACACCATCATGGATACGATGGTGCGCTATCACCGGATGAAAGGCGATCGCACCCTCTGGCAGCCGGGCACGGACCACGCCGGGATCGCGACCCAGATGGTGGTCGAGCGCCAACTGGAGGCCGCCGGCCAAACCCGTCACGACCTCGGACGCGAGGCCTTCATCGAACGGGTCTGGGCATGGAAACAGGAGTCCGGCGGCAACATTACACGCCAGCTGCGTCGTCTCGGCTCCTCGCTCGACTGGCAGCACGAGCGATTCACCATGGACGAGGGCCTCTCCAACGCGGTGCGCGAGGTCTTCGTGCGCTTGTTCGAAGAGGGATTGATCTATCGCGGCAAGCGCCTAGTCAACTGGGATCCGGCGCTGCACACGGCGGTCTCCGACCTCGAGGTGATCTCCGAGGAAGAGTCCGGCCACATGTGGGACATCCGCTACCCGTTGGTGTTGCCGCCCGGCGCGACGGGGCCGACGCATCTGGTGGTCTCCACCACCCGCCCGGAGACCCTGCTCGGCGACTGCGCCGTGGCCGTCAACCCAGAGGACCCGCGCTACAAACACCTGATCGGTGAGCGCGTCGAGCTGCCCCTAACCGGGCGCCGCATCCCCGTCATCGCCGACGAGCACGCCGACCCCGAGTTCGGGACCGGTTGCGTGAAGATCACGCCTGCGCACGACTTCAACGACCATCAGGTCTGGCTGCGCCACCGCGACGAGAACGCGATCGCCGAGCAGCCGCATGGCGGCCTGATCAACATCCTCACCCCGGATGCCGCGATCCGCGCCAATCAGCCCGAAGAAGGCGCGCTGCTGCCCGTCGCCTACGTCGGCCTGGACCGCTACGAGGCCCGCAAGCTCATCGTCGCCGATCTCGACTCGCTCGGCCTCCTCGCGGCGGTGAAGGAGCACCGGCTTCAGCAGCCGCGCGGCGACCGCTCGGGCGCCGTGATCGAGCCCTATCTGACCGATCAATGGTACGTGCGGGTCGCCCCTCTGGCCGAACCGGCCATCGCCGCGGTCGAAGACGGGCGCATCCGCTTCGTGCCGGACAACTGGAAGAACACCTACTACGACTGGATGCGAAACATCCAGGACTGGTGCATCAGCCGCCAGATCTGGTGGGGGCACCGCATCCCGGCCTGGTACGACGTCGAAGGCAACGTCTATGTCGGCCGCTCGGAGGACGCGATCCGCGCGCGTCACGGCTTCGGCCCCGAGGTCGTCCTGCTCCAGGATCCGGATGTACTCGACACCTGGTTCAGCTCCGCACTCTGGCCCTTCAGCACGCTCGGCTGGCCGGAGCACACCGATCGCCTCAACGCCTTCTATCCCACCTCGGTCCTCGTCACCGGCTTCGACATCATCTTCTTCTGGGTCGCCCGGATGATCATGATGGGGCTCAAATTCATGGACGAGGTGCCCTTCAAGGACGTCTACATCCACGGCCTGGTGCGCGACGCCCACGGCGACAAGATGTCCAAGTCCAAGGGCAACGTACTCGACCCCATCGATCTGATCGACGGGATCGGACTCGAAGCCTTGGTCGAGAAGCGCACCAGGGGCATGATGCAGCCCCATCTGGCCGAGAAGATCGCCAAACAGACCCGCAAGGACTTCCCCGACGGCATCCCCGGCTTCGGCACCGATGCGCTGCGCTTTACCTTCGCCGCGCTCGCCACCACCGGGCGCGACGTCAAATTCGACCTCGGTCGCATCGAGGGCTACCGCAACTTCTGCAACAAGCTCTGGAACGCCTCGCGCTACGTCCTGATGAACACCGAGGAGCAGGACTGCGGCCAAGCCGGCGGCGAGGTGGAGCTCTCCGCGGCCGACCGCTGGATCCGCGCCCGACTCAACGCCACCACGGCCACGGTGACGGACGCCATCGAGGGCTACCGCTTCGACCTCGCCGCCCAAGCGATCTACGACTTCACCTGGAACGCCTTCTGCGACTGGTATCTGGAGCTGTCCAAGCCGGTGCTCACAGGGACGGCCGCGAGCGACGCTGCAAAGCGCGGCACCCGCCGCACCCTGGTCGAGACCCTGGAGACCCTGCTGAGGCTCGCCCACCCGATCATGCCCTTCATCACGGAGGAGATCTGGCAGAAGGTCTCGCCCCTGGTCGGGGCCCAAGGCGACACCATCATGCTTGCACCCTACCCCGTCGCCGATGCAGGAGCCGACGACCCGGAGGCCGTCGCCGAGATCGAGTGGGTCCAGCAGGTCATCCTCGGCGTGCGGCGCATCAAGGGCGAGATGAACATCGCGCCCGGCAAACCGCTGCCGGTGCTCGTCGCCAACGCCTCCGAGCAGGACCGGACCTGGCTCGCGATCGCCCGGCCCTACCTGGATTTTCTCGCCCGTATCGAATCGGTCACTCTGCTCGACGACGAGTCGGCCGCGCCCGAGTCGGCGATCGCCCTGGTCGGCACCATGAAGCTCCTCATCCCGATGGCCGGCCTGATCGACAAGGACGCCGAGCTCAAACGCCTCGACAAGGAGATCGGGCGCCTGACCGACGAGATCGCCCGTATCGGGCAGAAGCTCGCGAACCCGAGCTTCGTCGACAAGGCCCCGGCCGCGGTGGTCGACAAGGAGCGCGCCAGGCTCGCCGAGCAGTCGACGGCGATCGGAAACCTGCAGGCGCAGCGCGAGAAGATCGCTTTACTGTGACATGTACGCGACCCTCGTCCTCCTCGGTCTCTTTGTCTTTGTCTACAGCGCCATCGCCGGCGGCGTGGAGCGCACGCCCGTCACCGGCCCCATCGTCTTTACGGCCTTCGGCTTGGCGCTCGGTCCGGTCGGACTCGGCTGGCTGCATCTGGACCTCGACCAGGAGGGCCTGCGCACCCTCGCGGAGCTAACCCTCGCCCTGGTCCTGTTCACCGACGCGGCCACCGCCGATCTCTCGGTCCTGGGCAGGAGCTGGCGCATCCCCGAGCGATTGCTGGGCATCGGTTTGCCGCTGACCATCGTGCTGGGCTTTGCTGCCGGGGTGCTGTTGTTCCCCGAGCTCGGGTGGTTGGAGATCGCGATCCTCGCGACCATGCTCGCGCCCACCGACGCGGCGCTCGGCAAGGCCGTCGTGACCAACACGTCCGTCCCCGCAAACGTGCGCGAGGGGCTCAACGTGGAGAGCGGCCTGAACGACGGCATCTGCGTGCCGATCCTGCTGGCGTTGCTGGCCCTGGCGACCGGCGTCGAGCAGTATCGGCCGGGGTTCAGTCTGGGGTTCTTCGCCGAGGCGATCGGCATCGGCGTTGCCGTGGGCGTCGCGCTCACCCTGGCCGCCGCCTGGCTACTGCGTCTGAGCACCCGTCAGGGCTGGATCACCGAGACCTGGCGGCAGCTCCCGGTGGTGGCGCTTGCCTTGTCCTGCTTCGGGTTGGCCCAGTGGCTGGGCGGCAGCGGCTTCATCGCCGCCTTCGCGGGCGGCCTCCTGTACGGCGCCTTGGCGAAGCAGGAAAAGCATGCGTTGCTGCTCGCGGCCGAGGGCACGGGCGACACCCTGGCCCTGGTCACCTGGGTCGCCTTCGGCGCCGGGGTGGTGGGTCAGACGATGGGGTATATCAGTGGGTCCGTGCTGCTCTACGCAGTGCTCAGCCTCACCCTGATCCGCATGGTGCCCGTCTACCTGTCCCTGTGGGGCCTGCCGCTGCGGCCCGACGCCAAGCTCTTTATCGGTTGGTTCGGGCCGCGCGGCCTGGCCAGCATCGTGTTCGGCATCCTGGTGTTCACGGCCGACCTGCCCGGCGGCGACACCCTGACCGTGACCGCGGTGTGCACCATCCTGTTGAGCATCCTGCTGCACGGCCTGACTGCCAACCCGTTGGTGGGCGCGTTTGCGAAAGGCTCGGGGCGCGGGTGCGACGGGTAGAACCGATGAGGGGGTGCGATGACAACGCACGTCAACGAAAATAACAACTTCGCCTATCTGGCCATCGCGCTCATCCTGCTGATGTTCGCCCTGGCCTTGAGCGACGCACGCCGGGCTGGATCTGATCCGGCTCGAGGTCGAGATCGTCCACCTTGTCATGACCACCTGGTCGGCCATACGCAAGAGCTGGCCGCGCGCTGCGGAGAATGGGAAATCGACCGCCGTCGCCCACTGCTGCGAGACCTGCGTCGCCCTGATGGCATTGGCCTGGTCCGCCGACATGTCTCGGGGCGCGGCGTGTCGGCACCGCTCTGAAGTGCTCCGCTGGCCACTCCCATAACCGCGGTGATCAGGAAACCGTCCGGTGTTGAGCCGGACGGCGAGCGTCGGTCAGTGGTGGAAGCCGGTTGCCTCTTCACTGGTCAGCGGACTGGTAATCGGGTGCTTCCCGAAGTGTTCGAGGCAGCGTTTCATGTCTTCGATCAGCAGCGCGCCGAGATCGCGGCTGACGCCGTGTCGCACCAGGATGCGCTGGATGACGAGGTCTTGCCGATTGGCGGGCATCGAGTAAGCAGGCACCTGCCAACCACGACTGCGCAGCCGGTCGGCCAGGTCGAACAGGCTGTAGCCGTGGGTATCGAAACCCTCCTTGATCGTCCACGATAGGGCCGGGATGCCCGCCTTCATATCGCCGTCGAAGAGCACCTTAAAGGGTCCCATCTTGCCGATCTCGTCCGCCAGGAAACGCGCCGTGTCGTAACAGGCGGTGTGGATCTTGCGGTACCCCTCCTTTCCCAGGCGCAGGAAATTGTAATACTGGGCGACGATTTGGCCGCCGGGACGCGAGAAGTTCAAGGCGAAGGTCGGCATGTTGCCGCCCAGGTAGTTGACATCGAAGATCAACTCCTCGGGCAGTTCCTCGGCATCGCGCCAGACGACCCAGCCGACACCGAGCGGCGCGAGTCCGAACTTATGCCCGGAGGTGTTGATGGATTTCACCCGCGGCAGGCGAAAGTCCCATTCCAGCTCCGGGGCACAGAAGGGGGCCAAGAAGGCGCCGCTGGCCCCGTCAACATGGATCGGGATGTCGAGTCCGGTTTCCCGTTGAAGTTGCTCGAGGGCGTCATTGACCGCCTTCACCGGCTCGTACTGACAGGTGAAGGTCACGCCCAAGGTCGGCACCACGCCGATGGTGTTTTCGTCGCAGCGCTTGATCACCTCCTCGGCGTTCATGATCAGGCGGTCGCCTTCCAAGGGAATCTCGCGCAACTCGACGTCGAAATAGCGGGCGAATTTGTGCCAGCAAATCTGCACCGGGCCACAGATCATGTTGGGCTTGTCGGCGGGCTTGCCGGCCTCATGCATACGTTTGCGCCAGCGCCATTTCATTGCCAGTCCGCCGAGCATCGCCGCCTCGCTCGATCCGGTAGTGGAGCAACCGAGGGTGTTGGCCGCGGCCGGGGAGTTCCACAGGTCCGCGAGCATATGGACGCAGCGTGCCTCGATCTCCGCCGTCTGCGGATACTCGTCTTTGTCGACCATGTTTTTATCGACGCACTCGTCCATGAGGCGATGGATCTCCGGGTCCAACCAAGTCTGGCAGAAGGTCGCCAGGTTTTGCCTCGAGTTGCCGTCGAGCATCAGTTCGTCATGGACAACGCTGTAGGCATGCCGCGGGTCGTGCTCCTGCTCCGGCATGCGGTACTTCGGCATCACCAGCGATAAATCGGTCGACGCGTAGACGTCGCTGACCGGGTCGTCGACGATCGCGTCTTTCGAATGCAAAGGCATCTCGCAGTTCTCCTTCTGGGTGTGGCTCGGTGAGGGTTCGGTCCGGGCTGACGTTCGCTCGGGGATGTGCGATGCGACGGCTCCGGTGGATCGGCACGGCCTTGCATGACTGCCGCTGCTGGTCTGGATGATTCGGTCTGTACCTGGTTAATCTGTCACTATACAGCCGCTTGCGGCGTGGTTCCTCTCAGAGGCTGTGAAAAACCTCGCGGCCTGGCCGCTGCTCCTGGTGGCCGGAGAGTCGCGTGTCGCTCGTGAATCCGTCCGGGGGCTCCTGCCGCCGGACGGACTCGCTCCTTGGCGACGACCTGTTTTGGCCCCGGTTCGCCCCGCTCCGGGCCGCGCTGCGCCACGACGTGCGCCCGAGGGGCGCGGTCGGGCTGCGCACGGCCCTGCGACGAACGGCTCGACGGCGTGTCGGATGCGCTTTGCATACCGCCTTCGCGGCTTCGCGACCACGGCCGCTTCGCCACTGCGGCGGCACGCACGCGCCGACGCCTACCGGGGGCCGCTCGGCTTCGCTCCGCTCTCCATGCCTCGCGGAACGGTAAAATGGCCCTATCGAAGCAACGACCCCCGGCGAGCAAACGAAGGCGGATAATCTCCAACCTGGCCTGTTCGACGGCGCCAACAGGCGGCGCGGGAGCGGGCCGCGCGGGAGCGCCGGGAGCGCGTCGAGCAGGCGCTGGAGCGGCTGCCCGAACTGGCCCAGATCAAGGCCAAGCAAGGTAAGCCGCGCGAGCAGGCGCGGGCCTCCACCACCGATGCCGAAGCCACTGTCATGAAAAGGGGCGACGGGGGCTTCCGTCCAGCCTACAACGGCCAATACGCCACCGATACCGCGAGCCACGTCGTCCTCGGTGTCGCGGCCCTCACCGTCGGCACCGACATGGCGCAACTTCTATCCATGATCGAGCAGGTCGAGGAGCGCTGCGGACATCACCCCGATGAGTGGCTGGTCGACGGCGGCTATCCGGCCCATGACCAGTTGGATCGCGCCGCCGCGCCAGGGCGCCGTCGACCAGCACGACGAGTTACTCGTGTCCCGCATCCAGCAGCACGTCGAGCGCGTCGCCCGTGATCGCCGGCATCTGTTTCGTCGACCAGGGCTCGACGGCCTGTCTTGCAGGCTGGGGTCGTCACAGACGCAGATGCCGGTGCTGGCCGGGGCCTGACGTTGGTCCGCGCAGGCGCGAGCACGACGCTCGGTCACAGGAGATCCTCGATCGTTCGAGAACCGGATAAAGCCGCTCGGATTGGTTTGTTATGCTCTGTTCTGTGTACCCGAATAGCAGGAGACCTGACCGTGAGAGCAGCCTACTTCTTCAGGCGCATGGCATGGGCCCTCATCCTGGTTCCCGTGTGCGCCACGCTGTACGCCGCGGACAGACCCAACATCCTCGTCATCTGGGGCGACGACGTCGGCTGGGAGAACGTCAGCGCCTACGGCATGGGCGTGATGGGCTACTCGACGCCCAACATCGACAGCATCGGCATGCAGGGCATCCGCTTCACCGACCACTATGCCCAGCCCTCCTGTACCGCGGGGCGCGCGGCCTTCATCACCGGTCAGTATCCGATCCGCTCGGGTATGACGACGGTCGGCCAGCCCGGCGACGCGCTGGGTCTGCAGGCCGCTTCGCCGAGTCTCGCCGAGGTGCTCAAGCAAGAAGGCTACGCGACCGGGCAGTTCGGCAAGAACCACCTCGGGGACCGCAACGAACACCTCCCGACGGTGCATGGCTTCGACGAGTTGTTCGGTAATCTCTACCACCTGAATACGCAGGAAGAGTCCGAACAACGTGACTACCAGCGTTTTGCCGAGTCCTACTCCGGCAGCCTCGAGGAGTACGAGAAGAAATTCGGCACGCGCGGCGTACTCCACTGCGTCGCGACCGACACGGACGATCCCAACGAGGACCCGCGCTTCGGCAAGATGGGTCGGCAGAAGTGCGAAGACACCGGTCCGCTGACCCAGGAGCGGATGAAGAACTTCGATGCCGGCGAGGTCATCCCCAAGGCGGAGGACTTCATGAAGCAGGCCAAGGCCGACGGCAAACCCTTCTCCTAAAAAGAGCAGTTAAACCTTGCCTCGAGTGATCCAAGCGGCTGAAATATCGGCGCAAGGAGGTCCCCATGAGCAACCCGATCCCTCACCCGCAGGGTGAACCCGAAACCACCGCATTGGTACCGCATGCCGGCCCGGTTGCGGTGGACACGTTTGGCGGGCGCGTCCACGTCGAGTGGGATGCGCAGGCGGCGGTCACCCCGCTGGGGCAGCTGCCGTTCTTCACCGAGTTTTTGCGCCTGGGCGGGCGCTTCGATGCCTGGGTCGAGAGCTGCCCGCTGAAGCTGACCAGCCCGAACGCCCCGAGCACGCGCGACGTTCTCGGTACCGCCATCCTGGCGGTGCTGTCCGGGCATCAGCGCGATGCCCACATCAGTGCCCTGCGCGGCGACACCATCAACGCCGCCCTGCTGGGCATGGAGGCGGTGGTGAGCGAGGACTCGGTGCGCCGCAACCTCGGCAAGCTCGATGAAGCCGACGGGGTGGCCTGGTTGCAGAACCACCTGGACGCCTGCGTGGCGCCGGTGCCGGGCGTGCCCTGGATTCTCGATACCGACGTGACGGTCAAGCCGCTCTACGGGCATCAAGAGGGTGCGCTCAAGGGCTACAACCCGCACAAGCCGGGGCGCCCTTCGCACACCTACCACACCTATTTCGTCGCCGGTCTGCGTCTGATCCTGGACGTGGAGGTGCTGGCCGGCAACCAAACCGCGTCCAAGTACAGCGCGCCGGGCCTGTGGGAGTTGCTCGCGCGCCTGCCGCGGGTGCACTGGCCGCTGTGCATTCGCGGCGACCGCGACTGGGGCACCCAAGCCAACATGGCGCGTGCCGAGCAGGAGGGGATCCCGTATCTGTTCAAGCTGCGCATGACCTCCAAGGTCAAGCAGACCGTCGAGCGCCTGATGCGCGATGCCGAGTGGTGCGATGCCGGTCAAGGCTGGCAGGGGGCCGAGACGACCCTGCGTCTGTCGGGCTGGAGCCGTGCCCGGCGCGCCGTCGTGCTGCGCCGGCGCATCAAGGCCGACCTGGCCGTCGTCGAGCAGGGTGATCCCGAGCAGCTGCGCCTGAGCTTCGCCGAGCTCACCGACGAGACGATCGTCTACGAGTACGCCGTGCTGGTGACCTCGCTGCCCCATGAGATCCTGAGCGTGGCGCAACTCTATCGCGATCGCGCCGACGCGGAGAATCCCTTCGACGAGCTCAAGAACCATTGGGGCTGGGGCGGCTTCACCACCCGCGACATCAAGCGCTGCCGCTTCATGGCGCGCATCACCGCCTTGACCTACAACTGGTGGAGCCTGTTCGTGCGCCTGGCCGACCCGACTCGGCACACCGAGGCGATCACCAGCCGCCCGCTGCTGCTCAGCGCACCGGCACGACTGACCCGTCACGGCGGGCAGACGCGCCTGACCATCAGCCATCCCCATGCCGAAGCCGGGTGGGTGGAGGCGACCTGCCGCGAGATCACGGCCTTCTTCAACACGCTGCGCCGAACTGCGGAGCAGTTGAGTCCCCTGCAACGCTGGTACCGGCTCCTCTCGCGGGCGCTGGTGAAGTATCTCAACGGCCGCCAATTGCAGCCGCCGGCGGTGTTACCGGCGCCGGCGTAGCCGCCGAACCGCCGGTATGTGTACTCGCCCGCGGGCCGAAAACGCTCCGCGACGGGCGCTAACTGCTCTTTTTAGGCTTCTTCGTCTGGCTCAACCCCAGCCGCATGCATCTCTACACGCGGCTCAACGACGAGTGGCGCTACGCGGCCGAAGAATACACCTCGGAGGCCGACTTCCACGGCTCCGGGATGCTCCAGCACGACCACGACATCGGCTTGATGCTCGACTTTCTGGAAGAGAACGGCCTGGATGACAACACGATTGTCTGGTACTCCACCGACAACGGCCCCGAGCACGCCTCTTGGCCGCACGGGGCGACCACCCCATTCCGCGGCGAAAAGATGTCGACCTACGAGGGCGGTGTCCGGGTCATCTCGATGCTGCGCTGGCCCGGGGTGATCGAGCCCGGACGGACCTTGAACGGCATCCAGGGACACCAGGACATGTTCACGAGCCTGGCAGCCGCCGCCGGGGTGCCCGACGTCGCCGAGCGCGTCATGGAAGAGAAGAAGCAATACATCGACGGCGGCAACAACCTCCCCTACTGGAAGGGCGAGACCGAGCAGTCGGCCCGCGACCACATCTTCTACTACTAAGAAACGAAGCTCACGGCGGTGCGGATGGGGCCGTGGAAGTTCCACTTCTCCACCAAGGAGGACTACTACGCCAACGTCGTGCCGCGAACGGTGCCGCTGGTGTTCAACCTTCGGATGGACCCCTTCGAGAGCTACGACAACAAGGACTCCTACGGCCACCTGATGCAGAAGGTGTCCTGGCTGATCCAGCCGGTGGGCGAGTTGATGGCCGACCACCTGAAGACCCTCGCCGAGTATCCCCCGGTACAGGGGGGAAAGAGCTTCGACATGTCGAACGTTGTGGAGCAGTTCATCAACAAGGCGAGGCAGTAGTCCCGAGGGTGCGAGTGACCGGTGGCAGCGGCCGCGTATCCTCGTCGCCTCTGCTGCCGGGTTGGAATTTCCAAGGTGCGGTAACGCAGCCTTTGTGATTCTGAGAGGCAGATTCATCGCCACAAACGGCTGTCATCCTGGGCGGCGGCGTTGTCTTCCGGCATCCTGGATGAATCGCAGCTCTCACCCTTGTTCTAGCCGCCTGACCGAGGGCGGCGGGACGCGGATGACGCTGCGGCTGCCGCACCGAGGTTTAGCCGTCCGCGAGTGTCGGCCAACGATGTCCTCACCAACAACCGGGGTTGGCTAAGGAATATGCGCTCGGTAGTTTGATAACGATGCGTCTTGGACTCGCCACCTGTTGCGTGCCCGCATCTGCTGGATTGGTGGCGGCTTTGTCTTGATCGTCCTTTGAACCTAAAAAGAGCAGTTAAACCTTGCCTCGAGTGATCCAAGCCGCTGAAATATCGGCGCAAGGAGGTCCCCATGAGCAACCCGATCCCTCACCCGCAGGGTGAACCCGAAACCACCGCATTGGTACCGCATGCCGGCCCGGTTGCGGTGGACACCTTTGGCGGGCGCGTCCACGTCGAGTGGGATGCGCAGGCGGCGGTCACCCCGCTGGGGCAGCTGCCGTTCTTCACCGAGCTTTTGCGCCTGGGCGGGCGCCCGGAGAGTCGCGTGTCGCTCGTGAATCCGTCCGGGGGCTCCTGCCGCCGGACGGACTCGCTCCTTGGCGACGACCTGTTTTGGCCCCGGTTCGCCCCGCTCCGGGCCGCGCTGCGCCACGACGTGCGCCCGAGGGGCGCGGTCGGGCTGCGCACGGCCCTGCGACGAACGGCTCGACGGCGTGTCGGATGCGCTTTGCATACCGCCTTCGCGGCTTCGCGACCACGGCCGCTTCGCCACTGCGGCGGCACGCACGCGCCGACGCCTACCGGGGGCCGCTCGGCTTCGCTCCGCTCTCCATGCCTCGCGGATTCGATGCCTGGGTCGAGAGCTGCCCGCTGAAGCTGACCAGCCCGAACGCCCCGAGCACGCGCGACGTTCTGGGTACCGCCATCCTGGCGGTGCTGTCCGGGCATCAGCGCTATGCCCACATCAGTGCCCTGCGCGGCGACACCATCAACGCCGCCCTGCTGGGCATGGAGGCGGTGGTGAGCGAGGACTCGGTGCGCCGCAACCTCGGCAAGCTCGATGAAGCCGACGGGGTGGCCTGGTTGCAGAACCACCTGGACGCCTGCGTGGCGCCGGTGCCGGGCGTGCCCTGGATTCTCGATGCCGACGTGACGGTCAAGCCGCTCTACGGGCATCAAGAGGGTGCGGTCAAAGGCTACAATCCGCACAAGCCGGGTCGGCCCTCGCACACCTACCATACCTATTTCGTCGCCGGTCTGCGTCTGATCCTGGACGTGGAGGTGCTGGACGGCAACCAAACCGCGTCCAAGTACAGCGCGCCGGGGCTGTGGGAGTTGCTCGCGCGCCTGCCGCGGGCGCACTCGGTAAGTGTCAAGGTAGTTGTCGCATCAATCATGTCATGTTCGTGTCGGCCTTCTCCTGTTCACGAGGGGGTTTTCCCGGGTTGAGCAAGACCGAAGCGGGCGGCGTCCAATTGCGGGTGGGTCCGGACCAGCGCGTCGGGTTGTCGTCTCTGGCGGCTTGATAGAGCGCGTCGCGCCGTGCCAGCAGGTCGACATCCTCGCCGCGATGGCGCTGTGCCGGGGTGACGAACTTCAGCGCGCTGTGCAGGTGAATGGTGTTGTACCAGGCGGTGAATGTCGTCATCCAGCGGCGTGCCACCTCGACGTCGTCGAAGGGATCGGAGGGAAAGTCCGGGCGCCCCTTGACGGTGTTGAACAGCGACTCCGAGTAGGGGTTGTCGTTGCTCACCGCCCGGCGACTAAAGGACGGCACGACGCCCAAGCGTTGAAGCATCACCAGCATGGTGGCGCCTTTCATCGGCGAGCCGTTGTCCGAGTGCAGGACCAGTGTGCCCGGGGTGCACGCCTTCGCGCAGGTAAGCCTTGTGCAGGACGCTGGCGGCGTGCGCGGCGGACTCCTGCGGGTAGACCTCCCAGCCGACGATCTTGCGGCTGTAGACATCCATGATCAGGTACAGATAGAAGAACATCCCCTGCACGGTACTGGCCAGGTAGGTGATGTCCCAGCTCCAAACCCGATTCGGCCCGGTCGCCTCCAGCGGCTGCGGGCGCACCCGTGTCGGCGCCTTGGCGCGACCGCGGCGGGCGAGCTGCCCGGCGTCGCGCAGCACGCGGTAGAAGGTCGACTCGGATCCCAGGTAGCAGCCCTCGTCGGCCAGCGCCGGGACGATCTGATGCGGACTCAAGCTCGCGAACCTGGGCGCGTTGGCGGCTGTGAGGACGGCTTGTCGCTCGTGGGGCGAGAGCCGATTGGCCGGGGTGCGTACCGCGCCTTCGGTCCGGTGCTCGCGCGTGCGCCCGTCGCCGCCGATCGCCCCGTCGCGACGCCAGCGCTGCAGGGTGCGCTCGGACAGCCCCACGGCGGCGCAGGCGCGACTCAGGCGGGCGCCCTCGGCACAGGCTTGGGCGATGTACTCGCTCACTTGTACGCGCCGCTCATAGGCGAGCGAGCGTCCTCTGGCTCCTCCCAGATCGCCCGGACTTTTTTGGAGCACCAGCAACGTGGCGGCTTCGGCCAAGGCCCGGTCCTTGCGCTGCAACTCCCGACCCAGGCGCACGATCTCCGCCTGCTCGGCGCGCCGCTCGGCCCGCTCGGTCGTGCTCGTCAGCGGCGCATTGGCCTGCTGGCAGGTCGTGCGCCACGCGCTGATCTGCTCGGCGAACAGGCCCTTGCGCCGACAGTACGCGCCCAGCTCCAACTCATTGAGGGTGGCGGTCTCCATCACCACGGCAAACTTCTCCTCGCTGCCGAGCGTCCCGGCAGGCACCGTCGATGCCCGTGGTCGACGCGCCCGACCCAACGCCTCGCGCCGCCAGCCGTAGAGGGTGTCGCGCGGGATGCCGGTTTGCGCGGCCAACTGCGGGACGCCGACGTTGTTGGGCGGCAGTAGCTTCGTCAGGATGCTGTCTTTCAGTTCGCTCGAATAGGTTGTCATGTCGCTCGCCTTCTCATGCCTCGGGGCGCTTGCGCCGCGCCCTCCGGGTCAGCCGTCAGTCGCCCTTCGGGCTCCTTCCCGGCTGACCCCGGAGGGCGCAAAGCCCCGGGGCGGTGATGCCCCATCCTCCCACACATTCTCCCAAAGGGAGGCGACATCTATCCTGACACCTGGGGCACTGGCCGCTGTGCATTCGCGGCGACCGCGATTGGGGCACCCAAGCCAACATGGCACGGGCCGAGCAGGAGGGGATCCCGTATCTGTTCAAGCTGCGCATGACCTCCAAGGTCAAGCAGACCGTCGAGCGCCTGATGCGCGATGCCGAGTGGTGCGATGCCGGTCAAGGCTGGCAGGGGGCCGAGACGACCCTGCGTCTGTCGGGCTGGAGCCGTGCCCGGCGCGCCGTCGTGCTGCGCCGGCGCATCAAGGCCGACCTGGCCGTCGTCGAGCAGGGTGATCCCGAGCAGCTGCGCCTGAGCTTCGCCGAGCTCACCGACGAGACGATCGTCTACGAGTACGCCGTGCTGGTGACCTCGCTGCCCCATGAGATCCTGAGCGTGGCGCAACTCTATCGCGATCGCGCCGACGCGGAGAATCCCTTCGACGAGCTCAAGAACCATTGGGGCTGGGGCGGCTTCACCACCCGCGACATCAAGCGCTGCCGCTTCATGGCGCGCATCACCGCCTTGACCTACAACTGGTGGAGCCTGTTCGTGCGCCTGGCCGACCCGACTCGGCACACCGAGGCGATCACCAGCCGCCCGCTGCTGCTCAGCGCACCGGCACGACTGACCCGTCACGGCGGGCAGACGCGCCTGACCATCAGCCATCCCCATGCCGAAGCCGGGTGGGTGGAGGCGACCTGCCGCGAGATCACGGCCTTCTTCAACACGCTGCGCCGAACTGCGGAGCAGTTGAGTCCCCTGCAACGCTGGTACCGGCTCCTCTCGCGGGCGCTGGTGAAGTATCTCAACGGCCGCCAATTGCAGCCGCCGGCGGTGTTACCGGCGCCGGCGTAGCCGCCGAACCGCCGGTATGTGTACTCGCCCGCGGGCCGAAAACGCTCCGCGACGGGCGCTAACTGCTCTTTTTAGGTTGAAATCTTCGTGGGTATGGCTGAGAGAGCTTGGCCTTGGCCTCGTGCAGATTAATCTGGATCAATAGTTGGTCCGCCGGTTGGTCCGGTTTGCGGTCCAATCTAGCAGAGACTGGAACTGACGCACGGATCGGTCGCCTTACACCGCGTGTTCAGGCGAGGTCAGCTTCAGTTCCGCCTGCAAGCCCCCGGCACCCGATTCGCCTTGGGCACCGCAAACGGCGTTCCAGACCTCTTCGGCCAGAGGGAAACCGGAGAGGGAAACCATGGACAGACCCTGAGCTATCCCCACGAATCCTAAAGCCGAATCAGCAGCTTAGCGGCGAACCACTTGATAGAGCCACACGTCATGAGCCGGGGCTCCGCAGGCTATTGATCGGTAGAGAAATATTGTTGGGGATAACTCATGGTCGGAGAGTAAGCCGGGTCCTCACCGTCGGTTAGGCTGATGTTTGTGTTCTCTGTTTGCCGCCTGGTTTCCCGGCGGTGCCACATGATCTCGGCCATACGACGGTTTGTTCCCGGCTCCTCGCAGAACCGGACTTGGAGTGTTACACCATCCGGCTCCCAGCTTGAGTCTTCCACCAAGGAACGGGGTAGAGGTCGTGAATAATCCGCGCCGTCGGGAGCATGGGCTTGATGACCGCGTAGAAGCGCTTCCAGGTCAACGAGCGACGTTGGCTGCGCCGATTGAGCCATTTGAACAACAGGCCCGTGGCGGCGTAGAGATCACCCGACACGCTCCGGCTATTGCCGCTCACACCGTAGTGCTGGATGTGGCCGCGCAGGTGCCGGATCAGGTAAGCCACCATCGCCCGCCCGCCTTGCGCCCGCAACCCACGCAAGCGCTCGCTCAGGAGCTTGAGCTTCTTGCGGACCCGCTTGCCGTCGGTCTTGCGCCCGACGACGAAACGTCCCGTTCGGCTCGTCCCGACGTAATGGGTCAAGCCAAGGAAGCTGAAGGTCCGCGGTCCGGACGTTTCCGCCCGCGTCCGACCCAGGTGCTCGCTGCCGAAACGCAGCAGTGCCGTTTTGCTCGGCTCGACCTCCAGGTCGAACTGCGCCAGGCGTGCGGTCATCTCGGTGAGAAAGGCCCGTGCATCGCCTTCGTACTCGAAGCAGGCCACGTAGTCGTCGGCGTAGCGAATCAGGTACGCCCTTCCCGTGCACGTCACCGCAAACCGTTTCTCGAACCAGAGGTCGAGGACATCGTGCAGGTAGATATTACTGAGCACGGGCGAGACCAGACCCCCTTGCGGGGCGCCCTCTTCACTGGCCGTGAGCGCGCCGTCCTCCATGATGCCGGCCTTCAGGAACCGCCGCACGATCCGCAACAGATTGGGATCGCCGATGCGGTGCTCCAGGAAGTCCATGAGGTGGGAGTGTGACAGATGATCAAAGAAGCCTTTGATGTCCGCCTCCACCACCCACTGCGTGCGCCCGTTGGTGATGACCTCGGCCACCCGGCGCAGCGCATCGTGCGCGCTGCGACCCGGCCGAAACCCGAACGAGCAGTCCCGAAACTCCGGCTCCCAACCGGAGAGTCGCGTGTCGCTCGTGAATCCGTCCGGGGGCTCCTGCCGCCGGACGGACTCGCTCCTTGGCGACGACCTGTTTTGGCCCCGGTTCGCCCCGCTCCGGGCCGCGCTGCGCCACGACGTGCGCCCGAGGGGCGCGGTCGGGCTGCGCACGGCCCTGCGACGAACGGCTCGACGGCGTGTCGGATGCGCTTTGCATACCGCCTTCGCGGCTTCGCGACCACGGCCGCTTCGCCACTGCGGCGGCACGCACGCGCCGACGCCTACCGGGGGCCGCTCGGCTTCGCTCCGCTCTCCATGCCTCGCGGAATGGCCTGAAGGATGCGGCCGAGGCGATCTTGGACCAGGCGGTCCTCGAAGCTCGGCACCCCCAACGGTCGATAACGACCGTCCCCTTTCGGGATGTAGGTGCGCCGCACCGGCAACGGCCGGTACCCCAGACGGCGAATCCGTGCCGACAGATCCTCCAGACGCGCGTCCAGACCCACTGCATAGTCGTCCTTCCTAACCCCGTCGACTCCGGGCGCCTTGCGTCCGTCCTGGCGCTCGAAGCTTTCGCGCAACCCCTCCGGGTCAAACAACATGCCCATCAGGGACGTGAACCGCGTGTGCGGTTCCGCGCGCGCCATCAGTGTGAAACGCTCAAGCTTGCTGGTCACGGTCAGAGTCCTCTCGGTGTAGGGCCGTGTTTCACTCTTGCGTTGTCTCAAACCGCCACCCCTTCGCTCCGCCCGCATTACCGGGTATCAACGCTACTATAGGTGGCTCCGACTTCCGCGCATCGCCGCCCGCGTCCTCGCTTTTGACACTTGTTCGCGGGTGCCCGCCTCCGACGGACCGATACACGGATCTCCCTGGTTACCGCGTGCTCTCGATGTCAGGCTCGATACGGCCTCGGACCCGGGGAGTACCCGTGCCACTCGCCATGACGCGACACGGACTGTTGCCTGCCGGAGGGACAAACCCGTCGGCACTCCCGACCAAATGTTTCGGGGCTCAACACCTTCAAGGTCGGCTCCACCCGTTACCTTTGCACCTCGCCTGCTGTCGTGCCTACGCATCGACGCGGCTGTTACCAGCCGCGCCGCAAGGCTCGATACCGGGCTCGTGGCTAGCGATTACCCAGGCGGGAGTTCCACCCGCTAGAACACGCGGCCTTGCCAGGCCGCACTGTCCCTATTTTCACGTTCACACATTTTCATAGTCCCCATTTTCACCCAGCCGCGCGTCTTCCATGACGGCGCGCCTGACGTCGTCGCGATCGCAGACCACGAACCAGCGCGGGTCGGCGTGGTCTTGACTCATCGGGGCAGGCTGCTTGTCTTCCACCAAGCAAGCCGACTAGACTAACCCAACTTAGTCCAATAGGAGCCCAGGATGAACATCGTCAACATGCATGAAGCCAAGACCCATCTGTCTCGTCTGGTCGAGCAGGCCGCCGCGGGCGAGCCCTTCATCATCGCTCGGGCGGGTAAGCCGCTAGTCAAGGTGGTGGCGCTGGATACGCCCGACGGCGCCCAAGTGCGGCGTCTGGGGTTCCTGCGCGGCGAGATCAGCGTTCCGGAGGACTTCGACTCGATGGGACAAGAGGCGATCGAGGCCTTGTTCGGCGGCAACGACCGGCGATGAGGCTGCTGCTCGACACTCACCTGCTGCTGTGGGCCGCCGGGGATCCCGACCGCCTCCCCGCGGCGGCCCGGACGTTGCTAGACAACGCCGACAACCAACCGATCTTCAGCCCTGCCAGCCTGTGGGAGATCGCAATCAAGCTGGGCTTGGGTCGGCCCGATTTCCGCGTCGATCCGCGACCTCTGCGCCGCGGGCTGCTCGACAACGGCTGGCATGAGTTGCCGATCAATGGTAGGCATGCGGCCGCGGTGGTCGATCTGGAGCCGATCCACAAGGATCCGTTCGACCGCATGCTGATTGCGCAGGCGCTCGTCGAAGGCGTGGTCCTGCTGACGGCCGATGCGCTCATCGGGCGATACCGGGGGCCGATCCGGGTGCTGTGATGCCAGGCGCCGTCCTCGAACGCTCGACCAGGAATACTCGCCCGGTGCTGAAACCATCGACGCCCGCACCGGATTGAGCTCGATGTAGCGCTGACAGGCCAACAGATAGGCATCGGCTTCGATAAGCGAGGAGCGGAACCGACCCTCGAATAACCCGCCGGAGCGTCGATACGTGCGATTGACGTAGTGGACATCAGACAGCTCGTTCAGGGCGGAGCCATCGCGGTGCGCAGCGATCCAGGCGTACTTCACAGCGCATCCCGCGCGAAGTACGCCGTCGCTTTTTCTAAGATGTCGACCTCGCGTTTGAGCCGCGCGTTCTCCGCGCACAGACGCGACAGCTCCATCGCCTCCGGCGTCACTTTCGCCGCGCCCGCGCCGTTGAGCGTGCCGGCGTCGAACGCCTTCACCCAGTTGCGCAGGGTCTGCTCGACCAGACCCATCTCCTTGGCCACCGCGCTCGCGCTCTTGCCGTCCTTCACCCGCTTCACCGCCTGTTCCTTGAACTCGGCGGTGTACGCTTGCTTCGGAATCTTCTGCATCGTCGTCTCCAGTGTGACAGACCGTCTACGTCATCCTTGGAAGACTAAATTTCGGGGGAACCTCATCGTCGCCTCCCTGCGCCGCGAGGTCCTGCCTCATGCCCCGGCCGCCTGGTATGTCCCGGACAGTGTCAAGATCGGCTACGAGATCAGCTTCACCCGCTACTTCTACAAGCCCAAGCCTCTGCGGACGCTGGAGGAGATCCGCGTCGATATCCTGGCGCTGGACCGGGAGACGAGGGGCTCTTGAGCGAGATCGTCGGGGGACGGGCGCGATGAGCGTCTGGCCTGGACAGGCCCCGCCGGGCTCGACGTCCAAACCGCGGCCGTCGCGCCCCGGATCGCCCGGCACCCCTGCATCCCCCTATATGCCTTCCAGCGTTCAGCAGGCCCCGCCTGCGCTCCATGCTAGACGCAGCCTTTAACATGGACTGCGAGGCGGGCCATGCGCAACGGAGCCGATATCATGATCGGCAGCACTCAAGAGCCCATGCGAGCGGGCCGACCCGCACGCCTCCGAGAAGGGCTTAAGGCGCTGTTGTCCAAAGCGGATCGCGCCATGGGCCGACTTGATAGGTCGGCGCAGACCCTGCCCATCCGGGGAGTACGACTTATAATGGCAACCTGATGGCACAATACGATAGCAAGCGAGGTAGGCCATGAAGAACATCACCATCCGCGGGATCGACGACCCGCTTGACCAGGCCCTCAAGGCCCTTGCCGACCAGGAGGCCAGGAGCGTCAATCAACTGGTGCTCGACGTACTGAGGGAGCGCTTCGGGCTGGCCAAGGCCGCGCGCCACAGCACCCGGCACCACGACATGGACGGCCTTTTCGGCACCTGGAGCGCGGAGGAGTATCAAGGGATACAAGGGGCGGTGGAGGCTCAACGCCGCCTCGATCCCGAGCTGTGGTCATGCGACGCGCCCTGATCGACACCAACATCTACTCGCTCGCGATGCGCGGCGAGCCGGATGTGGTGGATCGGCTGCAACAGCTCGATGACCTCGCCTTCTCCGTCGTGAGCCTCGGCGAGCTGCTCGCCGGGTTCCGCGCCGGTCATCGTGAGGCGAAGAACCGACAGGAGCTTGGCCGGTTCCTGGACTCGCCACGGGTTCGTCTCCTGACTGTCGACGAGGAGACCGCGGACTTCTATGCCGCGATCGTCGCGGCCCTGAAGCGCGCCGGGACACCGATCCCCACCAACGACATTTGGATCGCTGCCGTCGCCCAGCGCCACGGCCTGCCGGTCTACACCAGGGACGCCCATTTCCAGGCCGTGCCCGGACTGCTGCTGATCCCATGATCGACGGACTCAAGCCCTATCCCGAGTGCAAGGACTCCGGCGTGGCGTGGCTGGGGGAGGTGCCGGAGCAATGGGTAGTCTCGCCGGTGCGCCGGCTGATCTCGTTCGTGACCTCCGGATCGCGCGGATGGGCAGATTTCTACAGCGATGAAGGTGATATTTTCCTTCAAAGCGGGAATCTCGGGCGATCAATGGCCCTGAACTTGTCCTTCAATCAGCGGGTACGACCACGAGAGGGAGCGGAAGGTAAACGCACCCGCGTTGAGTGTGCCGATCTGCTGCTTTGCATCACTGGTGCGCTGACCGGAAATGTTGTCCACGTTGTGGATGAACTCCCCGCGCCGAGTTACGTAAACCAGCACGTGGCGCTTATTCGGCCGAATCGCTCAGCTGTAATTCCGAGATACCTTGCTTAGGCATTCCACTCCCAAATCGGGAGGATCCAATTCAAGTCGGTGGAATACGGTGGAACCAAGCAAGGTCTCGGCCTCGATGATGTCAAGTCGGCGCTGATTCCCATCCCAACTCTCTCAGAGCAGGCGGCGTTCTGCGCCGCGCTGGATGCCACCTTGGACCGGCTTGCCGCATCGCTGGGGAGCGTCCAGCGTGAAATCGCCCTCCTCCACGAATAGCGCACCCCCCTCATCGCCGACGTGGTCACCGGCAAGCTCGACGTGCGCGAGGCGGCTTTGCTCTTGCCGGACGAATCCGAGGAGTCGGAGCCACTCAACAAGGCCGATCCCGAGAGGGAAGATGTCGCGGAAGACAACCTCGGCACCCTGCCGGAGGAGACGCTGGCGTGAGCAATACACCCGACGAAGCGTCGCGCAGCGGCCTGGTGCTGTACGAGGCCCCGGACGGGGCGGTCCGGGTCGAGGTGCGGCTGCATGGGGACACGGTTTGGTTGACGCAGGCGCAGATGGCGGAGCTGTTTGGCCGCGAACGGTCGGTCGTGACCACGCACGTGCAGAATGTCTTTCGCGAAGGGGAACTGGGACAGGATGGCAATGTGCAAATTTTGCACATTGCCGGCTCCGACAAGCCGGTCGGATTCTACAGTCTGGACGTGATCATCTCGGTCGGCTACCGGGTCAAGTCGCCCCGCGGGACCCAGTTCCGCATCTGGGCCACGCGGGTGCTGCGCGATCATCTGGTTCAGGGCTATTCGATGAACCAGGCCCGGCTGCGCGACCTCGGCCAGGCCGTGCGGCTGATCACCGAGACCGCGCAACGACGCGCTGTTGAAGGCGGACGGGACCCCGCGCGTGTCCAACGAGACGCTGGTGGCACTGACCCTGATGATTGCCGAGAGCCGGCCCGAGGAGAAGGACATCCCGGTCCGCATCCTGATGCATCTGCTGGGCGGTGGGGATTGACCATGACCACGGACACCACCGAGCGCGGCATTGATCGGCTGATCTGTGCGGCGATGACCGGCTCCCCGTGCGAGCCCGGCGCCCTGACGTCAGGCCCGCTGGACGAGCCCCACGCCGATTACGGGGTGGGCTGGATGTGCGGCAGGGCGGCGGACTACGACCGGGAATACTGCGTCGATCTGGCCCAGCTTGCGGCCTTTCTCCAGGAGACGAAGCCCGAGGTCGCCGCGGCACTCGACCTGCACGAGGACGGCCCGGCGCGGCGCAAGTTCCTGGCCGGCCTCCAAGGGGAGATCACCCGGCGCGGCACCATCGACGTGCTGCGCCACGGGATCAAGCACGGGCCACATCATATCGATCACTTCTACGGTACGCCGTCACCCGGGAATGCGGAGGCCGCCGCGCGGAACAAAGCCAACCGGTTCAGCGTGACGCGGCAGCTCCGCTACAGCCGCGACGAGACTCAACTCGCTCTGGACCTGTGCCTCTTCATCAACGACCTGCCGGTGGCCACCTTCGAGCTGAAGAACAGATTGACCAAGCAGACCGTCGAGGATGCCGTCCAACAGTACAAGCGGGACCGCGACCCGCGCGAGAGGCTCTTCGAGCTCGGCCGCTGCGTCGTGCATTTCGCCGTGGACGATCACGAAGTGCGCTTCTGCACCCAGCTCAAGGGCAAGGCATCCTGGTTCCTACCCTTCAACCTGGGTTGGAACGATGGGGCCGGCAACCCACCCAATCCGAACGGGCTTAAGACCGACTACCTGTGGCGGCGCATCCTCACCCCGGCAGGGCTGACCGACATCCTGGAGAACTATGCCCAGGTGGTCGAGATCAAGGAAGAGGAGACCGACCCGAATAAGCTCCACGACTTGAAGGCCGCGCTCGACGGCTACCAGGTCTACATGGCTGCGCAGATCGCGGACCTGGTGCAGCGCTATCTGGGCGGGCCGAGCGCGATGCCCTCGATCCGATTCTCGACGCCTGCGTGGCCGTCTACAGAGACCAGCTCGACGAGGACGGCCAGGTCGACTTCAAAGGCAAGGCCAAGGCGTTCTTGCGGACCTACGGATTCCTCGCCGCGATCCTGCCCTACACCAATGCCGACTGGGAGAAGCTCTCGATCTTCCTCACCTTTCTCGTGCCCAAGCTGCCCGCCCCCATCGAGGAGGACCTCGCCAAGGGCATCCTCGAAGCGATCGACATGGACAGCTACCGGGTCGAGAAGCAGGCGGCCGTGAAGATTCAGCTCCCCGATGCGGACGCGGAGATCGAGCCGGTGCCGACCACGGGGGGCGGCCGCAAGCCCGAGCCGAATTTGGATCGGTTCTCCAACATCCTCAAGACCTTCAACGACCAGTTCGGAAGTATCCCCTGGACCGACGCCGATCGCGTCCACAAGCTCCTCACCGAAGACATCCCGAGCCGCGTGGCGGCCGACGGGGCGTACCGGAACGCCAAGAAGAGCTCGGATAAGCAGAATGCCCGCATCGAGCACGACAAGGCCCTGTCTCGCGTGTTGACGGCCTTACTCAAGGACGACACGGAGCTGTTCAAGCAGTTCGCGGACAACCCATCCTTTCGCCGGTGGCTGACCGATACCGTGTTCAGCCTCACCTACGAGGGCGCCGAAGTCTGAGTGCCCGGGTCCTTGGCGTTCCTGGCCCAAACGCTGGCGCTTTAGGCGCGTCGAACACTGTTGGCGGACTCCCGAATCGCTTCGACCGATCCCGCATTGCCGGACCCGTCGAGGTCGCCCGCATGTGTTGCGGACTTTTCCATCGCGGCCGCTCGCGCGCCCTGTTGCCGAGACTGCTGCTGCCCAATTGCGGAATGAGCCGACACGGTCGAGCCGGCGACACGCTTCGCGCGCTTTGCGCCTTTGCGGTTCATACTCCGACCCGCCGCAGGATCCCCTCCGCCGCCATCAGGCCGTTGACGGCCGCGCCCACGATGCCGCGCGACTTCCCTGCCCCGTCGCCCGCGACGAAGAGTCCGGGCACGCCCGTTTCCAGCTCGCGGCTGGTCGGGTAGCGGACGTCGTAGAACTTGATCTCGGGGACATAGATGGTGGTCGATGGATGGGCGACGCCCGGGATGACACGGGCGAGCAGCTCCAGGCTCTCCTGCAGGTTGCGCACGATCCGGCCGGGATAAGCGAAGGAGATGTCGCCGGGCGTCACGCCGGGACCGGGCGGCAGGGTCGGCATCAACTTGTCGAAGCCCAACTCGGCCGAGAAGAAGCTCTGCGCCTTGGAGCGTCTTCCGGCCATGAGATCACCCCAGCGCTGGACGACGAGACTGTTGCCGCCGCCCCAAAAGTTGGCGAAACGCGCGACCTGTTGCCCCATCTCGGTCGTGTCCTGCAGGGGCTCGGTCATGCCCACGGTGTTTAAGATCGCGAAGTTAGTGTTGGTCGTCTTGGATGCCTTGAGTGCGTCGCCGTTGACCAATCGGAAATCACCATGCTCCTCGACCCGGACGTGTCCGCCGGGATTGGTGCAGAAGGTCCGCGTGCGATCCTGATGGGTCGGTGTGCAAAAGATGAACTTGGGGTCGTAGAGGACGTCGGTGATCTCCTCGTAGACCGAGGAGGCGATCTCCACTCGGCAGCCGATGTCGATCACGCCGTGGCCGGTGTGCACCCCGAGCGCACGTGCCTTCTCGCGGAACCAGTAGGCACCTTCGCGCCCCGGCGAGCAGACCAGATAGGGCGCGCGGAAGTCGCCCGCGGCGGTCTCGATCAGGAATCCGCCGTCGGTCTCGCGGCGGATCTCGGTCACCGCGGTCCCCAGCATCAAGGTTCCTCCGCGTCGCTCGACCGTGTCGGCCATCGCCTTGGTGACCCGGTGCGCGAAGTCGGTCCCCATGTGCCGCTGCACCACCGGGACCAGCTGGATATCCCAGCGACCCTTCGTTGCCGGGCGACGCACCCAGGAGACGCGGTCGAGCCACCATTGAATGCTCGCCTCGTCCAAACCATGCAGCGTCGGATCCGCCCCGTGGTCGAGAAAGATACGATCCACCTCCTCGATCCGACGGGTCGCCTCCTCCTCGGACAGACCGAGCTCCGCGAGATCCAGCCCGATGTGCGGGGAGAGGTTGAGCTTGCCGTCGGTGTAGCCACCGGCCCCACCCGGGCGCGGGCGACGGTCGATGACCAGAACCTTCATGCTGTCGGCGAGCCGCATGGCCGCGAACAGCCCGGCGGGTCCAGCCCCGATGATGACGACGTCGAACGCTTTGGCCGGCATGCTCGTCTCCTGAAACCGCGCTCGGCGCGGTATGCGATGTTTTCGGATGGGATCGGCCCCGGCAAATTTGACGGTCGATGGAGCCGGCGCGGCTTAAGATTCTCAAAAATAGAATGTTCTAAACCGCGTCCCTGCTGAGGGCTATGGATGGGCCAAAGATCGAACTGACTCCACAATGAGGATCTCGCTCCGGACGCGGTTTAGATCCTCGGATATCGATGTAGTTACTCCGGATTCAGCTCCACGGACGGCACGCGAAAAAGGACACGCTTGACCTCGTCGAAGTAGTCCGGGAGATAGCGCTCCCAGAGTCGCACGGGTAAGCACTCGAGTCGAACTTCGGGTGCCGCGGGCAGCGAGAAGAGGTACTCGAGCAGGAACTCGACGTTTTGCGACAGGTGGCCTTGGTAGGCCCGCCCGAGACGCTGGCGGATGATGCGTTCCTCGTGCATGCAGCGGCCGATCTCGCTCTCCAAGGTCTCAGCGGCGTCCGAGCAGATGATCTCCACGCGCACGGCAGGCTCGCCGGTGCGCACGAAGGTCTCGAAGCGGCGGCGGGTCTCGGATGGCGAGACACCATGGTCCCGGAAGACGCGCACGACCTTCTCGGGCAGTCTTTGCGCGAGAATGCGATCCTTATCCGGACCGAAGTCGACAAGCAGATTCACGGCACTGTAATCGCCCCTGTGAACCTCCCGTTCCACGAGCCGACACCCAAGCCCCCCGAGGACCTCGGCGAGTCGCGCCTCATTGTCCGGCTCCATGACGACCTTGATCCCGGCCACGTCGTTGATCTCGACATCATGCGGCCAGTGCGGCGACGGCGTGGCGCGCAGACGGTCCAGGAGCGCACGCGCGTGCGCGTCGAGCGTATCGGGGTCGGAGAGGAGATCGGGATGCGTCGGTCCGCCGAGGCCGCATGGCGTCAGAACCAAATCCGAGAACCGCGGATCCGATCGAGCCTGCAAGACGATCTCCTCGCAGAGCCAATCGACGACCTTGCGCGCGGACTTCTCGGCTAGCCGCCGGATGCGTTTGATCCGGCTTGAGCCCACATAGTGACGCTGCCCGGCGGACTCGGCGAAATAGAGCGTGCCCCGAAACGGCGTCTCGCGATAGAAACGCCCGGGGTCGGCCCGGTAGTCGGCCACCAACCGACGCGCCCGCTCGGACGCGCTCGGCAGGTCGGCGGCGAGCTGGTCCTTGAGGTCGCCTTTGGTGCAGCAGGGTCGACGCGTGATCGGACCGCCGTGCACGCCCTGCAGCAGACCCTGCGCAAGCAGCGGGAGATAACGCGCGACATAGACCGAGTTGAAGTGGACCAGCTGGAGCAGAGCGGTCGGGTCGGACGGCTCGAATCGATCGAGCATCCAGCGCCCGATCAAGTCGTGCAGGGCATCACGATGGATGAATCCGGTGATCGTGATCATCGTGACCTGATGATCGGCGCGGCGATCCGATCGCCTGCCGATCCGATGTCCTCATGGTGGCTCGACACGGGATCCACCCTCGCGGTCGCGCATTCCCGACCGGCGCGACCGGCGTTCAGGCCGCGAAATTGCGCAGGCTAACCGGTTGGCGCCGATCGCCCCACTGTCCGGGCGCGGGCTCGAAAACGCCGGCGCAGGAAGCCCCGCAGCGGTTGCACCGGCCGTCCGCGGTCAGATTCCAATCCGACAGCCGGTACCAGTTCCGGCCGATGAGCGTCTGTCCACAGGCGTGACAGTAGGTGCTCTCGCCATCCTTGTCGTAGACGTTGCCGGTATAGGCATAGCGGACGCCGGTCTCGAGCGCGATGGCGCGAGCTCGGGTCAGTGTGGAGGTCGGGGTCGACGGATAATCCAACATCTTGTAGTCGGGATGAAACGCCGTAAAGTGCATCGGGACATCGGGACCGAGATGCTCGACGACCCATTGGGTCATGGATTGAAGCTCGGCATCCGAGTCGTTCTCCCCCGGGATCAACAGGGTCGTCAGCTCGACCCAAACCTTGGTCTCTCGGACCAGGTACTCCAAGGTCTCCAGAACAGGCTGGAGATGGCCGCTGCAGAGCCGGTGATAGAAGTCCTCGGTGAACCCCTTCAGGTCGACATTGGCGGCATCCATCCACTCGAAGAATTCGACCCGCGGCTCGGGACAGATGTAGCCGGCGGTGACGGCAACCGACTTGATGCCGCGCGCGCGACACGCCTTGGCCACGTCGACGGCATATTCGTGAAAGATCACCGGATCGTTGTAGGTGTAGGCAACGCTGCGACAACCGAGCGACTCTGCCGCCCGGGCGATGGTCTCGGGCTCGGCCGCATCGGCGAGCGTGTCCATCTCGCGTGACTTGCTCATGTCCCAGTTCTGGCAGAACTTGCAGGTCAGATTACAGCCGGCGGTCCCGAACGAGAGCACCGGGGTCCCGGGAAGAAAGTGATTCAGCGGTTTTTTCTCGATCGGGTCGATGCAGAACCCGGACGAGCGACCATAGGTGGTGAGCACGATCTCGCCCTTCTCGCAGGCACGCACGAAGCACATGCCGCGTTGCCCCTCCTTGATCCGACAGAACCGCGGACAGAGGTCGCACTGAACCCTTCCATCGTCGAGACGGTGCCACCAACGCGTCGGGGCAACCCCGATCGCCGACTCGCGACGCATCGCTTCAGGCTTCATCGCAACCTCCCGCTCGGCGCTTGCCGAGACCTGATGACGCCCGACCCCTCGGCCGAACGCCGGTTGAGCCAATCTTTCTTTTCAGTGTGGAAGACCCGGGGACGAATGCAAGGGTTCGACGCCTGCGCGACGCTCGATCCGATCCGGCAGCCCGGCCGGACGCGTTCGCGTGCCGGGTCGATCCGAAACGTCCGGCGATGCGTCCAGCCGTCGGGGCCGCCCGCGAGACTCCCGACACATCCCGACTATACTTTCGGTGTAAACCACAGGCTCGGAGACGGTGCTCGCCACCGTCGCCGCGCTCGCAGGAGGAACCATCCATGTCACTCTCGCGACGACCCGCGGTAGCCGGCCTCTTCTACCCCGGCGATCCGCACGATCTCAAACGCATGGTGGACGGCTATCTAGCGGAGGCGCATGCCCAAGACACACCGCCGAAGGCCCTGATCGCTCCCCATGCCGGCTACATCTATTCCGGGTCGATCGCCGCCAGCGCCTATGCCACGCTGTTGCCGGCGCATGCGGTGATCACCCGTGTAGTGCTTCTCGGGCCGGCCCATCGCGTGCCCCTGCGCGGTCTAGCGACCAGCAGCGCGGAGCGCTTCGAAACACCGCTCGGCGCGGTCGATCTGGATCGCGAGGCGATCGATTCGGCGCTGACGCTGCCGCAGGTTCGGGTCATGGACGAGGCCCATGCACAAGAGCACAGCCTCGAGGTGCAGCTCCCGTTCCTCCAGGAGGTGCTCGATCGTTTCACGCTGGTGCCTTTCGTCGTGGGCGACACAAGCCCCGCGGAGGTCGCCGAGGTACTCGATCTGCTCTGGGGCGGTCCGGAAACCCTGATCGTCATCAGCTCGGACCTCAGTCACTATTACGACTACGCCACCGCGAAGCGGCTCGACACGGCGACCTCCGCAGCCATCGAGGCACTTAACCCGCAGGACATCCAATACGAGCAAGCCTGCGGGCGCATCCCGGTGAACGGCCTGCTCGAGCTGGCACGGCGACGCGGCTTGCACGCACGCACGCTCGACCTTCGCAACTCCGGCGATACCGCAGGTCCGCGCGACCAGGTGGTGGGGTATGGCGCCTATGTCTTCCATTGAGGCCGAGGCCGCATACGGCGCGGAGGACCGACGGATGCTCCTCGGTGTCGCCGCCCGGTCGATCGAGCACGGCTTGAATCAGGGCAGTCCGCTGGAGCCGGATCCGCGCGACTATCCGGACGCGCTCCAAGCCGAGCGCGCAACCTTCGTGACGCTCGAAATCCACGGGGCTCTGCGCGGCTGCATCGGCATGCTGGAGGCGATCCGACCGCTGGTCCTGGATGTCGCACACAACGCCTTCGCGGCGGCCTTCCGAGATCCGCGTTTCCCGCCGCTGACGCGCGCGGAGCTGCCGCGGATCGAGATCCACATCTCGGTGCTGACGCCGCCGCAGACCATGCGGTTCAGCTCGGAGGCCGACCTGCTCGGGCAGATCCGACCCGGGATCGACGGGCTGATCCTGGAAGATCGCGGTCGGCGGGGAACCTTCCTGCCCTCGGTTTGGGAGCAATTGCCGGACCCCCGGGAATTCCTCGAGCACCTACGCTACAAGGCGGGTCTACCGGGGGGGTATTGGTCGGATACCCTTGCGGTTTCGCGCTATACGACCGAATCGTTCGGCACCTCGATCGACGAGGCCTTCGGCGAGGGCCTTCGGACCGTATGAAGCGTCGTCTTCTCGAATGCCGTCTCGGAGCCACGGGACGTCGACCTTTACCCTGATGCGAGCCCGATCATGGCCATTGCTTCACTCGAATCAAGCGAACTCTATCGACGCTGCGACCCTGAACAGCTGCTCTTCGAGACCACGGCGGATCTGGAGGTGCGCGACGGACTGATCGCGCAGGATCGCGCGATCGCGGCGGTTCGTTTCGGGATCGGCATTCACCACGAAGGCTACAACCTCTTCGCGCTCGGCCCCTCCGGAACCGGCAAGTACGCCTTGATCCGTAGGGCGCTCGAGGAGCGCGCACGGGGCGAAGCGGTTCCGCCGGACTGGTGCTACGTCTTCAATTTCGAGGACGCACATCGCCCGCGCGCGCTGCGTCTGCCGCCGGGCAAGGGTGCGGAGCTCAGACGCGACATGGACCAGCTGGTCGAAGACCTCCATCGGGCGATCCAGGCGCTGTTCGAGAGCGACGAATACCGCACCCGCACTCAGGCGCTCGAAGAAGAGCTCGAGGAGCGCCAGGAGCGGGCCATGAGCGAGATCCGCGAGCTGGCCAAGGAGAAGGATGTCATTCTCCTGCAGACCCCGACCGGGTTCACCCTCGCGCCGTTGCGTGACGGCAAGCCGCTCGGACCGAACGAGTTCCATGCCTTGTCCGAGGAAGAACGCGCCCGGATCGAAGAGGACATCAACAGCCTTCAGGCCGAGATGCGCAAGGCGTTGCACCAAATGCCGCTCTGGAAGAAGCGCTCGGACGAGCAGATCGAAGCACTCAATCGCGAGATGGCCGCCGCCGCGATCCAAAGCCTGATGGAGGGACTCAGCGACAAATACGCCGACCTCCAGGCGGTCGTCGACTATCTGAGCCAGGTTCAAGGCGATGTCGTCGAAAATTTCCGCCAGTTTCTTCCGGATCACGACAAGCAACCGCAGTTGCTCGGGATTTGGATCCCGCAGAACGCCGACGGCCCACCCTGGCATCAACGCTACCGGATCAACGTCCTCCTGGGACACGACAAGAACGGCGGCGCCCCGGTCGTCTACGCGGATCTGCCGGCACACCATCAGCTGGTCGGGCGCATCGAGCACCGCGCCCATCTCGGCGCGCTGGAGACGGACTTCACCATGATCCGCGCCGGGTCGCTGCATCAGGCCAACGGCGGCTATCTGATCGTCGATGCACTCAAGCTGCTGATGCAGCCCTTCGCATGGGAGACCTTGAAGCGTCTCCTGCAGGCCGCCGAGATCCGAATCGAGTCG
The DNA here is from genome assembly GCF_021228795.1 of Thiocapsa bogorovii. NCBI lineage: Bacteria > Pseudomonadati > Pseudomonadota > Gammaproteobacteria > Chromatiales > Chromatiaceae > Thiocapsa > Thiocapsa bogorovii. Next base: position 4,144,688 of record NZ_CP089309.1, on the reverse strand, counting down.
CTCGCGCAGATCACCAGCCTCATCAGCACCCTGTCGTTGGAGCCCGAGCCGATCCCCCTGGATGTGAAGGTCGTGATGCTCGGCGAGCGGCACATCTACTATCTGCTCTGCGAGCTGGACCCGGAATTCAGCGAGCTGTTCAAGGTCGCGGTCGATTTCGAGGATCAGCTCGAGCGCGGTCCGGAAAGCCATCTGGTCTATGCGCGCTTCATCGCCTCCGAGGTGCGGCGGGCGGAACTGCACCATTTCGACCGCGCCGCGGTCGCTCGGGTGATCGAGCACAGCGCACGCTTGGCCGACGACAACGAGCGGCTCACCAGTCACATGCGCTCCATCGGCGATCTGGTACGTGAAAGCGATTATTGGGCCAGGACCGCAGGGCGCGAGACGGTGGGGGCAGAGGACGTCCAACGCGCCATCGATGCCAAGATCGAGCGCGTCGACCGCATCAGCCGACGGATACGCGAAGAAACCACCCGCGGGACCATCCTGATCGAGACGCGCGGCACCAAGGTCGGTCAGGTCAACGGGCTCGCGGTCATGAGTTTGGGCGGATTCGCGTTCGGACATCCGAGCCGGATCACCGCACGTGTACGACTCGGCAAGGGCGAGCTGATCGACATCGAGCGCGAGGTCAAGCTCGGCGGCCCGATCCATTCCAAGGGCGTGCTCATCCTCCAAGGCTTCATCGCCGGGCGCTACGCACTGGACTATCCGCTTTCACTCTCGGCCAGCCTGGTGTTCGAGCAGTCCTATGGGGGCGTCGAGGGCGACAGCGCCTCCTCCGCCGAGCTCTACGCCCTGCTCTCCGCGCTCGCCGATCTGCCGATCAGCCAATCGCTTGCGGTCACCGGCTCGGTCAATCAGCTCGGCGAGGTCCAGGCGATCGGCGGGGTCAACGAGAAGATCGAGGGCTTCTTCGACGTCTGCGCGGCGCGCGGTTCGGTCGACGGACAAGGGGTTCTGATCCCCGCATCCAACGTCAAGCATCTGATGCTGCGCAGCGACGTGCGCGAGGCGGTCGCTCGGGGCCGGTTCGCGGTCTACCCGATCGCGAACATCGACGAGGGGATCGAGATCTTGACCGGGATGCAGGCCGGCGAGCGCGCGTCCGATGGGACCTTCCCCCACGGCAGCGTCAACGCGCGCGTTGAAGCGCGCTTGGTCGGCTTCTCCGAGCGCTTGCGGGCCCTGCATGCACAGGACGCCAAGACGCGAACGGACGCGGGGAACGAACCATGAGTGCGGAAGCACCACAGGAGCGGATCCGCCGCATCGCGGTCGCACTGGACGCCTCCCCGCACAGTCTGCAGGGCTTGGCGTTGGCCGCCGGCATTGCCGCCGCCTTGAACGCCGAGCTCGAGGGCGTTTTCATCGAAGACACCGGGCTGCTGCGTCTCGCCGGGCTCCCCTTTCTGCGCGAGCTGCGCCTCGCGACCCTGTGCGAGAGCGCCCTGGACGCCGAACGGCTCGAACGCGAGCTGCGCGCGGCGGCCCGCGGCGTTCGCGAACGGCTCGAACGCACCGCTGTCGAGCTGGGTGTGACCTGGTCGTTCCGGGTCTGGCGCGGCGATCTCGAGGCCGAGATCCTGGGTGCCGCACTCGATGCGGAGCTCTTCGCACTCGGGCGCATCGGACGGTTTGCCCCGCTGCGACGACGGCCGCGGCCGATCGCCCCCAAGCCGCGAAACGGCGGTCTCCTCGTCGGCGTACTCTATTCCGGCAGCGAAGGGGCAACACGCGCCCTCTCGATCGCCTTGGAGTTGGGGATCCGCCATGCCGCGAGTCTCGTCGTCTTCCTGCAGCCCGCGATCTCCGCAGATACGGCGACGCTGCGTGACCGCGCGCTCAAGCAGCTCGCAACCCTGCGCGAGCAGACCCACCTGGTATCGCTGAAGGCCGCCGACGCGGCCGGTCTCGCGGCGACGGTCCGGAATCTCGGCGTCGATTTGCTCATCCTCGACGAGACCAATCCGCTCCTGGCGCGCGCCTCGCTCTGGACCAGTCTGGAGACCCTAGGCTGTCCGGTGGCGATAGGACGCTGAGAGATCGTGCGCTCCAAGGTCGATCTACTCAAATGGCTCATCCCGTTGATGTTCGCCCAAGTCGCCGCGATCGCCGCCTTGGTGAAGCTCCTCTGACGCCGCGCCGTCAAGGCCGCGGAACCCTTGCATGAAGCATGAAGCGGCCGGCCGACTGCCGGATCCAGCTTCAACCCTCAGCCGTTCACACGCTCCGAAATCCACGCGTGCGCCCGGTCGCGCAGTCCGATCGCGGCTTCCCAATCGTCCCCATCGGGCTGGATGGGCGGACCGATCAGGACCTCGGCGTGTCCGGGACGGGGCGAAAAGCGGTCGCCGGGCATCAGCTCGCGCGTCCCTCGCAGCACCGCGGGGACAAGTGGCACCCCGGCCCGAGCGGCGGCGGCGAAGGCACCCATCCGAAAGGGCAAAAGTCCGGGTTGCTCGCGAAAGGTGCCTTCGGGAAAAAACGCCAAGGTTTCTCCGCGGGCCAGCGTCTCGGTCAGTCGGGCGGACTCGGCACTCCCGGCGTGCGGATCAAAGCGATCGACGAAATTCGCGCCCATCCGCCGCATGAAGGTCGCCACGATCGGGCGCGCGAGGAGCTCGCTCTTCGCGACGAAGCCGATCGGACGCCCCACCGCCTCAGCCAAGGCGAGTCCATCCAGATAGCTCTGATGATTGGCGACGAGGACAAAGGGATGTCCGGCGGGCGGGAGATGCTCTCGTCCCGTCACTGTAAGTCGTAAAAAGGTCAGCCGGCGCAGGAGCCGAATCCCCACCCGCGCCAATGTCCACCGCAGACGTGCACTCGGGCTCGCCATAATCCCGATCCAGAACCAGGGCGCAATCAGGTAGAACACCGCCCATGCGTAGCCCGCGTACAGTTGGCCCGGCAGGCCCAGGATCCGTGCGCGAAGTCCGGACCCCGCAACCCGCATCAGCTGCCAGACGGGGCGACGCACCTGCTCGGATAGCTGGCCGGCAAGATACCGATCCCGCGTTGCCGCGCGTCGCAGCTTGCCGCTGGAGGTCTTGAGCACGGCACGCGGCGGTACCAGGAGCAACTCGTCGGGCGGCAGTCCGAGAACGTCGGTCGCGCGCTCGCGCAGTTTGCGGGCCAGCTCGTCACGCCGCACCGGGTCGCGCTCCTTGCTCTCGGCCAAGATCACCAGGCGCTCGCTGCCCAGCTCCGGATCCAATGCGGCGAAGGCGACCACGCAGCCCTTGCGCACGCCGGGGACCTCGCCGAGTGCCTGCTCGACCTCGTAGGGGTAGATGTTGCGCCCGCCGCGGATAATGAGATCCTTCACACGACCGGTCAAATGGATATCGCCGCCCGCCAGATAGGCCCGGTCGCCGGTCGAATGCCAACCGTCGTGGATAAGCGCCCGGGTCGCCGCCGGATTGCGATAGTAGCCACGGGTCGCCGATGGCCCCTGGAACTCGAGCAGACCCTCATGGCGCTCAGGCCGCTCGCGCCCCCCTTCGTCGACCACGCGGACCCGATAGCCGGGGAGCGCGCGACCGCAGGCGACCACCTCCATCGCCTGCGGATCCTCGCAACCGACCGCCAACGCATAACCCGAGCGGGAAAAGCGGTCGCGATCGATACAATCGATCCGAGGCCCACGCCCCGCCGGCGGAAAGGCCAACCCGACCGCGGCCTCCGCCAACCCATAGACGGGCGCAAGCGCATCGGCGCGCAGACCGGCAGGGGCAAAGCGCTCGGCGAATCGACGTAAGGTCTGCGGACTCACGGGCTCCGCGCCATTGAGCGCCCAACGCCAGCGGCTCAGGTCCAGATCGGCGATCTGGGCGTCGGTGATCCGGGTCAGACAGAGCTCATAGGCAAAGTTGGGGGCCGCCGAGATCGTCCCTCCGTGACGATGGATCGCTTCCAGCCAACGCACCGGACGCGCCAGAAAGGCAAGCGGGGACATGGAAACCAAGGGGATGCCGTAGTAAAGGCTGCCGAACCATGCGCCGATCAGACCCATATCGTGATAGAGCGGCAACCAGCTCACGAAGACGTCGTCCGGTGCGACCTGCACGACCTCGCCCATGGCGCGGATGTTCGCGAGGAGGTCGGCATGGGTCAGGACCACACCCTTCGGATCCCCGGTGCTCCCGGAGGTGTACTGGATAAAGGCGATATCCTCGGCCGCGGGGCGCGCCTGGGTCTCGTCCGGGGCTTCCTGCTCGAGATCCTCGAGCGTCAGCACGCCTCGCAGCGAGCGGACCTGAACCCGCATGACGCGGGCGATGGCCCGCGCCTCCGGGACCGTAATAAGAAAAGCCGTACCGGCGTTGTCGAGAATCCGTGTGTGACGACGCAGGTGCTCCTCGATCTGCTGGGGCCGGCTCGGCGGGTAGATGGGGACCGGCACGCCGCCTGCCATGAGGACGCCGAAGAAGCTGTAGAAATAATCCGGCCCTGTCGGAAGCATCAAGGCCACCGTCGCGCCCGACCGCAATCCGGAGGCTTTCAGCCGGGCGGAGACTCGTGCGGCGCCCTCCGCGAGCACGCGATAGCTGATCGGCCGGGTGCCTGTCTCCGACCCCTCGTACAGGATGTGGACCCGGTCCGCATGGTCTTGCAGGTGTCGATCCAGGACATCCAAAAGGGTTGCAGCGGAGAACGGGTGCCCCCCGACCGCCGGCTCCGGAGCGACGGCGAAACCGGCGTCGGGAGCCGCTTCTGGCTCCTCGAGCAGGAACCCCAAAAGGTCGCGTGCGGTCGGCGCCAGGATCGCCTGTTCCGAGAGCCTCACCCCGAGACCCTTCTCGACCCGCGCGATCAACTCGGATCGACTCAGACTATCGAACCCGAGGTCTGCCTCCAACCGCGTATCCAAATCGATCCCGTTCGGGGGAACCGGCACCCGAGACTCGCGTGCGAAGCTCGACAGGATCGACAGCAGTCGTTCCGCGCGCGCGTCGTCCTGTGTGGATCCCGTCATGGACGATTCCGGTTCTTAGAAGGCTGTGGTCCGAACTCTTTCCCAGCCGCAAGTCTTACACGAAAATCTGTTGAGGATAACCCGCCAGGGGGCGAGCCGCGAAGGTGAATAGTTACAATAACCCTACTACTCTTCACGTATACAATGTTTGATCGGTCGCCATCGTCCATCGCAACTTAGCTCTCATGCATCGAGATCAGGACACAAAAGAGCACACCAAGCGTGTCGACTCGGCGCTGCAGTACGCCGTCGATCTCGTCAGGCTGCTCGACGCGCTGCCCTGCGGTGCCTTCGTGCTCGACGCGAGTCAACAGGTCGCCGCGGCGACCCGTGTCTTCTCGACTCTGCTCGGCTACCCGCAAGGCGTAACGCGCTCCGTCGCGTTCAGAGATCTGGTCGACGCCGAGGATGCAGCGCGAATCGACGATTTTCTGGCCACCGGCGAGGCCGAGATGACGCACGCCGTATCTCTGCGGACCCATGCGGGTCGTTCCCTGAGCAGACTCATGCGGTTCGCGCGTCTCGCCTCGGGCGAGGCGCCCGCGGCTTGGGTGGTCGGCATCCTCATCGAAGAGCGCGCCGTCGTGCCCCCGCCGGTTGAATCAAAGCTCCCCGCAGACGAGGCGCAGGCGTTCGCTGGGGTCGCCAACTGGGAGGTCGACGTTGCGACCGGTCGCACCCTGGCCTCGCGGACCTGGTACGAGATCTGGGGCCTCGAGCCGGACACGGATGTCACCCTGAATGCCGTCATGCAGCAGATCCATCCCGACGACCGCGATGTGGCGCGCATAGCGGTGCAGCAGGCCATCGGGGCTGCCGTCCCTTTCCGTTTTCGCCATCGAATCATCCGACCCGACGGCACGCTGCGCTGGGCGGAGAGCGCCGGCCGCTTGGAGCTTGCAGGCTCGGACGGCGCACCTAAGCTCACCGGCGTCGTCCTGGATATCACTCAACGCCGTGCTGCCGAAGAGGCACTTGCCCGATATTACGACATCGTCTCCGCGTCCCCCGATCGCATCGCCTTCCTGGACCGGGCCGGTTGCCTGCTCGCGGCGAATGCGGCCTTCCTCGAGGCGATCGGGCAGACGCGGGAGAAGGCGGTCGGGCGCCCATTACAAGAGGTCGAAGGCCAAGGTCCGCTCAGCGATCTCGTGTATCGCAACCTCGGGCGTTGCCTCGACGGGGGGCACCCGGTCGTCGACGACATCTACGAGAGCAGCCCGAACGGTCAGGCCCACGAGTCCGAGGTCAGGCTCTTTCCTCACCGCGACGATGAGGACAAGGTGACGGGTATCGTCGTCAACATTCGCGACGTGACCAGCGTGCGTGACTCCGAGCGGCGTCTGCTGCAATCCGCTGTGGTCTATGCCGCAACCTCGGACGGCGTCTTGATGACGGACTCGGACGGGCGCATCGTCGCCGTCAACGCCGCGTTCAGCCGAATCACGGGCTATGCGGAGGCCGAGGTCCTCGGCCGCAAGCCGAGCCTGCTCAACTCGCATTGGCACACCAAAAGCTTTTTCACCCGCATGTGGCGTCGCCTGATCAAAGAAGGCGTCTGGGAAGGCGAGATCTGGAACCGCCGCAAAGACGGCGAGATCTATCTACAGAGACTCCATATCCGACGCATCCTCGATGGTCGCGGCAAGGTCACCAATTTCGTCGGCGTTTTTGCCGAGCGGCCCGTCTCCGCCAACGGTCCGAAGCACGTCGAGTACCTTGCCCACTACGATCCCTTGACCAAGCTGCCCAACCGCCTGTTGTTCGACTCGCGCCTGTCCTATGCGCTGGACCCGGCACGGCGCAATCGCACCCCGGTTGCACTCTTCCTGCTCGACCTCGACCGTTTCGCAAATATCAACGCAAGTCTCGGCCACCAGATCGGCGACGAGCTGCTGCGTACGGTCGGGCTGCGCCTGCGCGAGACTATTCGCCCCGCCGACACCCTGGCACGGTTGAGCGGTGATCAGTTCGGACTTCTCTTCGAGGGAATCCAGACCCCGACAGAGGCGCAGGAGATCGCACGACGCCTGCGCTCGGCCCTGCGAGCACCGATGACGGTGCGCGGACATCAGGTCTTCGTCACCATGAGCATGGGGATCGCCTTGGAGTCATGCCTGGACAACGACACCGAGGTGATGTTCGCCCATGCCGCCACGGCGCTCGACAACGTCAAACAAGACGGACGCGATGGCTTCCGGATCTATTCGGAACCACCGCTCGGCACATCGACAGCGCGTCAGCGCCTGACCGAGATGCTGCAAACCGGGCTTGAGGGGGGCGAATTCGAGCTACTCTACCGACCGCGCGTCCACCTGGAAACCGGGCGTTGGCCGGGCGCCGAGATCCGGGTGCGATGGCATCAGGCGGAGCTGGGGCTGGTCGCGCACGAACGGCTCCTCGCGCTGGCCGAATCCGCCGGCATGACGCTCGAGCTGGGCCAGTGGATCCTTGCCGAGGCGTGCCGTCAGTTGCGGGATTGGAGCCTCAGGGGCATCCCGATCGGGATCCTTACCGTGAGCATCTCGGAGACCCAGCTGACGCGTTTCGATCTGGTCCCGTCACTCGAACGGCTGATCCGGACCAACGAAATCGACCCCGCGCACCTTGAGCTGAGCTTCGCAGAGTCCCTGCTGTTCAAACATCCGGAGCAAGCCCGCGAGGTCCTCAACGGTTTGTACAGACTCGGTGTGGGCGTGACCTTGAGCGAGATCGGCACGAGCTGGCTTGCGCCGCAGCTTCTGCGTCGCCTTCCCATCCGCAGACTCGAGATTCATCGCAGCTTCGTGGACGCCATGCCGGACTCGCCCGACGATCTGGCTGTGGTCCAAGCCCTGATCGCCATGGCCCAAGCATTGGACATCGACGTCACGGCAGACGGGGTGCGTGACGACCGCCAGCGTTTTATCCTGCTCAACATCGGGTGCCTGGAGGCGCAGGGCGACCTCTTCGCTCCGCCGCTCAGGGCTCCCCACTACGAGCGCTGCCTGCTCCAGATCCCGGAACCCCCGTCCGACGCGCCCGTCGAGCCCCGTCTTCCGCTCGTATGACGCCCTAATCGCACCTTGCGACACCCGGGCATGACGTGTCTAATCCAGGGCCAACCTCCCGGAAAGAGCCCAGGCCCATGTCTGTCCCCGACCTGGCACCCTTACTCGAGCAGTCGGGTTTGGTCGATGCCTACACGCCCTTGCCCGAGCGCTACGACGAGATGCGTACGGCCGAGGGCGAGGTGCGCCCGCACTGGCAATATGTTCTCGATGCCTTGCGAACGCTCGGGCCGAGCGGCATCGAGGCACGTTGGCGCGAGGCCACACGGATGGTCCGCGACAACGGCGTCACCTACAATCTCAACGCCGAGCCGCGCGGGATGTCCCGCCCTTGGGAGCTGGATCTGCTGCCGCTGCTCATCCGCAGCGAGGAATGGGCCGAGCTCGAGCGCGGATTGATTCAGCGGGCCGACCTGCTCAATCAGATCCTGCTGGACCTCTACGGGCCGCGCAAGCTGATCCGCAGCGGCATCTTGCCGGCCGAACTGTTCGACGCCAGTCCCGAATATCTGCTGCCTTGCCACGGTGTCGAGGTCGCAGGTCATCGACCCCTGATCCAATACGCGGCCGACCTGACCCGGACGACGGACGGGCACTGGCGGATCATCGGCGACCGCACCCAAAGTCCGCTCGGATTCGGCTATGCGCTCGAGAATCGCGTCGTCTTGTCGCGCGTTCTGCCCAGCATGTTCCGGGATTCACATGTCCATCGCCTTGCGGGGTTCTTCCGCTCGATCCGGCGGACTTTGACGCGTCTCGCACCGCGCCGGGCGGAACATGCGCGCGTCGTGGTGCTCACCCCGGGACCGGAGAACGAGGCCTACTTCGAGCACGCCTATCTGGCCAATTACCTCGGGTTTACGCTCGTCCAAGGTGGGGACCTGTCCGTGCGCGACGGGGCGCTGTGGCTGCGGACACTGGGAAGGCTCGAGCGCATCGATGCCGTCCTGCGGCGCGTCGACGACGGTTGGTGCGACCCCCTGGAGCTGCGCGAAGACTCGTTCCTCGGCGTGCCGGGCTTGGTCCAAGCGGTCCGGGCCGGCAACCTGGTCATCGCCAACGCCTTGGGGAGCGGCGTCCTCGAACATCCGGCGCTTCCGGCCTTTCTGCCGAGCCTGTGCCGAGAGCTGCTCGGCGAGGAGTTGCAGATCCCGGATATCCCGACCTGGTGGTGCGGCGATCCGGGATCGCTGGTCCGGGTCTTGGACCGTCTCGACCAACTCGTCATCAAACCCCTGAACAAACGTCAGGGTCAGCGTTGTCTCTTCCCCGAGACCTTGGATGCGCCCGCCCGCGCCGCGCTTCTTCGGAACATTCAGGAACGCCCCGGCAGCTACATCGCGCAGGAGCGGGTGAAGCCGTCGACCGCCCCGGCGCTCATCGGACAGCACCTCGAACCCAGACCCAGCGTACTGCGGACCTTTTTGACCGCCGAGGAAGACGGCTACGCGGTCATGCCCGGCGGACTCGGGCGGGTCACCCCGACCAGCGATGCCGCGCTCAACTCCAACCAGCTCGGCGGTCTGGCGAAGGACGTCTGGGTCGTCGCCTCGGAGCCGGAGCGCCAGGAAAGCCTGCTGGTTTCGGCCGAAATGCATACGCCGGCGGTGACCCAGGAGAGCGAGGTCTCCAGCCGAGTCGCCGACAATCTGTTCTGGATCGGTCGCTATGCCGAGCGTGCCGAGGGACTGGTGCGGCTGCTGCGGATCACCATCTTCAAGCTCTCCGAGCGCAGCGATTATGCCACCTCGACGGGTGACTCCTGTTGTCTGCGGTCGCTCCTGGAGGCACTGACCAACCAGACCCAGTCGTTTCCCGGCTTCATCGGGACCGGCGCGGCCGAGCGTCTGCGCAACCCCGTGCCCGAGATGCTGTCTCTGATTTCCGACCCCGCACGCCTGGGCGGTCTCCCGCAGACGCTCCAGGCCCTGGGGCAGGCCGCCTATTCGGTGCGCGACCGTCTCTCCGCAGACACCTGGCGCATCGTGAGCGACATCGAGGCCCACCTCGGCAATCTCACACATGAACCGCCCGGTCAACTCTCGCTCGCGCTCGACGAGCTGGATCCGCTGATCACCTCTTTGGTAGCCTTCTCGGCACTGACCCAGGAGAACATGACCCACAACGAAGGCTGGCACTTCCTCGAGATCGGACGTCGGCTCGAACGCGCCGCCTCCACCGCGAGCCTCCTGCGCTCCATGCTGGTTCCGATCGCCGGCGAGCAAGACGAAAACATGGTCATCGAGGCGGTTCTCGGCGTCACCGACAGCCTCATCACCTATCGCCGACGCTATCGCGCCGGCACCCGAATCGGCGCACTCCTGGACCTGGTCTTTCAGGACGAGGGCAACCCGCGCGCCCTCGCCTATCAACTCGTGCAGCTCGAACGTCTGGTCTCGGAGCTGCCTCGCGGCGATATGGCGGTCGGACGCACGGCGGTCGAAAAACACGTCCTCAAGGGGCTCACCGGCATCCGCTTGGCCGAGATCGACAGCATGGTTCAGCCCGACAAGGCGGGTTCCCGTCGGGCCGCGCTGGCGGCGATGCTGGCCGAGCTGGATCGGCAAAGCGCCGCAATCTCGGACGCCATCACCGCGCAGTATTTCAGGCACGAAGAGCAGCCGCACAGCCTGCTGCGCCGAGCCGCAGCGAGGGGTGCCGCATGAGATTCCGGATCAATCACGTCACCCGCTACGAGTATGCCGAGCCGGTGTCGCTGTGCCACAGCATCGCGCACCTGAAGCCACCACAGACGACGCGACAGCGCTGCCTCTCCAGCCAGATCCGGGTCGATCCATGGCCGGCCGTTCATCGCGAACACGAGGACTTTTTCGGTAATCGGGTGAGCTATTTTTCGATTCAGCAGGCCCACGATGCACTCGAGGTCCGTGCCCAGAGCGAGGTCGAAGTCGTCGCGCCGACCTTGCCGCAACCCGAGGCGACTCAACCCTGGGAGCGGATCGTCGATCGTCTGCACGATCGCTACGACGAACCCATGACCGACCTGCGGATCTTCACCCTCCCGTCACCGCTCGTTCCGCCGGATCCCGACTCGCGCGCCTACGCCGCCGAATCCTTTCCGCCGGGACGCCCGATCCTGGAGGCGACGATCGAGCTGATGGGGCGTATCTACCGCGACTTCGTCTATGATCCGACCTCCACGACCATCGCCACACCGCTCGGCGAGGTCATGGAGCAGCGCAAAGGCGTCTGCCAGGATTTCGCACATGTCGCCATCGCCGGTCTACGCGGACTTGGACTCGCGAGCCGCTATGTCAGCGGCTATCTGGAAACACTCCCCCCGCCGGGCCAGGTCAAGCTACAAGGCGCAGACGCCTCGCATGCCTGGTTCTCGGTGCTCATTCCCAACCTGGGTTGGATCGATTTCGACCCCACCAACGACCAGATCCCCGGAGAGCAGCACATCACGACCGCCGTCGGTCGCGATTTTCAGGACGTCACGCCGCTGCGCGGGATCTTCTACGGCGGGGGAACCCACGAGCTGCGGGTCGCAGTGGACGTCAATCGCGTGCCGCCTCCCGACAGCGAGGCCTCCGATCTCGGAGAGCCGCCGGCCACAGCCCTACGGCCCGCGGCGCCGTCGCCTCAGTCGCCGAGTGGATAGAACGCGCCGCGACCCGTCCGACCGGCGACATCCCCAACCGCCCGCTTGACCGGACGAGTCGAGCGCAGCGACGCCAAGCTTTCCGAACGCAAGCATTCCGCCTGTCGCCCCGGCCTATTTCGTCGATGCGACAGTCGATTCCGCTCGATACCGGGCTGCCAACCGCACATAGTTGTGCGCCGCATACTCCAGGTACTCGCGCTCCCGATCCGTCAGCGGCCGTACCCGCCGCGCCGGTGCGCCGAGCCAGAGATAGCCTCCCTCCAAGATCTGACCCGGCGTCACCAAAGACGCGGCACCGAGCAACGTATATGGCTCGAGCAGCGCACGATCGAGCACGCGAGCACCGATGCCGATCAGACAGTGATGACGGATCTCGCATCCGTGCAACACCACCTGATGACCGACGGTGACATCCTCGTGCACGATCAGCGGTGCCCCTCCCGGCATGAAGCGGCTGTCGTGCGAGACATGCAAAACGCTCCCGTCCTGAATGTTGGTCCGCGCGCCGATCTCGATACGATGGATATCCCCTCGGATCACGCATCCGGGCCAGACGGAGGCGCATGGGCCGAGCGTGACCTCGCCGATCACGACCGCGGTCTCGTCGACCCAAGCGGACGGATCGATCTTTGGACGTGCGTCTTCGAACGAGCGAATGTGCATCACTCTATCGGCTCTCGATACGACTCGTGAAGACCTGATCGTACCAGACCGATGCCGCGGTCTCGAAGAAGGCGAAAGCGGCATTGGACGCGCGCTCCCATGAGCTGGTCCACGCGTGCGGCACCGGCGGCGCGGGGCGACAGGGAACGGTTTCCGAGGCGGCCCCGGGACGCGGCTCCCGTAGGCCGTGGTCGAACCCCGCATCGCCACGGATCGAATTGGGTTCGGCAAGCCCGCAGTCATACTCAAGCGTGCCGTCGTCCAACCAACTTGCACGGCCGCCCAGCCGTTTGGCCAGAGCGCGCATCCCTTCGTTGTCGGCGAGGACCTCGCAGCGAAAACGGCGGATCCCCTGCTCCCGCGCCTTCACGATCAAGTACTCCAGCAAGACGGTTCCCACGCCCTTTCCTTGCGCCCGGTCGACGACCGCCATCGCCAGCTCCGCCGTCTCCGATCCCGGCGAGGAACGAATGCACCGAGCCACACCGAATACCTCGGCTTCCCCACCCGACATCGTCTTGTGCACCGCCGCAAAGGCCAGATGATCGCGTCCGTCCGCTCCTGTCAGATAGACCAGATCGGATTCGGTCAATGCGCGCTTCGCCCCGAAAAACCGCAATCGGCGCGACGCATCCGAAAGACCCTCGAAACAGGCTGTCACGATCCCCGGATCGTCTCCCTCGATCGGGCGAATCCGACACACGGTACCGTCCTTCAGGCGCACGGCCTCACCGCGGGTCGCGGCTCGACCGTGGGCACGCTCGATCATGATCGTCATGGCAAGGCTCTCCGGCTTCTCGACGCACCGACCCGAGACGTTACCCCGGCCGGTCTTCGAGACCGACACCGGGCATCCGAGCTTTATTGTGCACTGCAACATAAGATGGCGTCGTGCAGCCATGGTTCAATCCGAAACAACACAACGGCAGGGCATGCCCCGCCGGAGGCGATTGATACCGAGCACACGTGGGCTCGGTATCATGCACAATAGGCGTTTTGGAAGACCCAGAGGCGAGGACGCGCATGAGCAAACGATTTCCGTTCACCTGGGCTGCGGCAGGTCTCGGCCTGGTCCTGGCGCTCGTGCTTGCGCTGGGCGGAGGTTCGGGCGGCTCGCCGGGCGGCGGGATAGACACTCAGTCAGCGCGCGGGATGCCCTTGCTCACCCGCCTCTTCATCGGCGAATTCGGTTTTCTGATCACGGCCGCCGGCGCGTTTTGGGGCTTCAAGCACCGACGGAGCCAAGGCGCCGAGATTGCGACCCTGATCGCAGCCCTTGCCTGTATCGCCCTGGCCATTGCCTTTATGGTCATGGGAATCGGCCTCTGGACCGAGGCCTTCCCGGGAGGGCCGAATCCATGATCATCCTGTTTGTACATCTGCTGATCCAGATCGGACTGGTCGTGCGCGTGCTGCTGCGGGCGAATCGGCAGCCGGCATCGCGGATCGCTTGGGTCGTGGTCATCCTGGCCGTTCCGGTGGTCGGGGCAGTCGCTTACGTCCTGCTCGGAGAGGTGAATCTCGGGCGACGCCAAGGCGAGCGGATGCGCCGCATCTTTTCGCGGGTTCCCGAATTTGCGAATGATTTCGATCGCCAGCTTGTGCCGCCGGAGATCCCGGACACCTATCGGCACCTGTTTCGACTCGGTGAATCCATCAGCGGCTTTGCCCCGATCGGCGGAAACAGGGCAACCCTGATGGCGGACTCCAACGCCGCGATCGACGCCATGGTCGCGGACATCGACGCCGCAACCGATCACGTCAACCTGAACTTCTACATCTGGTTGCCCGACAACAACGGGCTGTCGATGGTCGCGGCCCTCGAGCGTGCGGCCCAGCGCGGCGTCACCTGTCGGGCCATGGCGGACGATCTGGGCTCGCGCCGGCTGATCCATTCGATCCATTGGAAGCGGATGGCGGACGCGGGCGTGAGCCTAGCGCGCGCACTGCCGATCTCCAACCCTTTGCTGCGCCCGCTCGGAGGCCGCATCGATCTGCGCAACCATCGCAAGATTCTGGTGATCGACGACAGCATCACCTATTGCGGCAGCCAGAACTGCGCCGATCCCGAGTTCCGGATCAAGGCAAAATATGCCCCCTGGGTCGACGCCATGGTGCGCTTCGAGGGACCGATCGCACGTCAGAATCAGATCCTGTTCGCGAGCGACTGGCTGGCGCACGTGGACGACGGAATCGATGCGCTGCTGCGGCGTCCCGTACAGGCGTCGAGCGAGGGATTCGCGGCACAGGTGATCGGCACTGGACCGACAGTGCGTGCCTCGGCGATGCCCGATCTGTTCGCGTCCTTGATCCACACCGCACGCGAGGAATTGGTGATTTCGACACCTTATTATGTCCCGGACGAATCCATGCAGACCGCCCTCTGCGGTGCAGCCTATCGGGGCGTGAAGACCAGCATCCTCTTCCCGGCCCGCAACGACTCCTTCGTTGTCGGCGCAACCAGCCGGAGCTATTACGCCGACCTGCTCGCCGCCGGTGTGCGGATCTTCGAGTTCGAAGGCGGACTCCTGCACACCAAGTCATTGACCCTGGACGGGGCGGTCACCCTGATCGGATCGGCCAACATGGACCGGCGCAGCTTCGAGCTCAACTTCGAGAATAATATCCTCGTCTACGATCCGGCACTCACGGCGACCATACGCGAGCGCCAGGACAGCTATATCGCCCGATCCCGCCCCGTCCACGCCGAGACGGTCGCAGCGTGGGGACCGGGCCGGCGCCTCCTGAACAACAGCATCGCCATGTTGGGGCCGATCCTCTAAACCGCGTCCCCGCTAGGGGCCATGGATGCATCAAACGTCGAGTTCACTCGAAAGTGAGCATCTCGCCCTGGACGCGGTTTCAGCTCAGCTCGGCCCGAACAGGAGCCAGAGGATCAGACCCACGACCGGCAGCAGGAGGACGAGCGCGATCCACAACACCTTCGACCCCGTGCCGGCGGAGCTGCCGACGATCTTGACGATCGCGTAGATCGTCAAGATCAGGTGAATCAAACCGAGAATGCCTGTGACTTCGATCTGCATCGATGAACTCTCCATGAGGGTGCGATGTCGGGGTGCGAAAGGCAGGAGCGGACTCGTCGCGAAGAGCCCGCATCGATAATAGCTCAGTCCCCGTCGCTCGGGTCGGGTGCGGCTGGGCACGACCTCAGGCTGGAGGCATGGCCGGGACGACCGGTTGGGCTTCCCGATATTTCGAAAGAGGAGATTCTCCAGTGTCCACCCTTCCGGAACGCCGCGAGCAGATCCGCCTGGTCCATGCGACCTTCATTCGCCAAGTGGTCGCGTTGACCCAACGCCCGGAGGGCCAAGCCGAGCTCGAGGGTCTGCTTGCAGAGGCCGAGCAACAGGGTTGGAGTGGGCTTGTCGCCGTATTGCGCCGCATCGCCAAAGGGGAGCGCTCGCCCGCGCTCTTGAGTGGTCTCGACGAGGAAGATCAGGTCATCGTGGAATCCGTCCTGCGCGGACTCCAAGACCCCTCCAGTCTGCCGGATCCGAGTCAGGCGCACGACCCGACCCTCGCCGCACCTGGCCTCGCGCACATGATCCACGCCGCGCGCACCGATCCACAAGCGCTCGTTCTGATCGGCAACATGGCCGATCAAATGAGCAAGGTCGGGGGCAGCATGGCCCGGCTGGCCGGTGTTGTCCGCCCGCTGATCAACGGGGAGCGCAACGCGGACCAACTGTGTCGCGGGATGGACACACAGACCCGACAACTGGTGTTGGAGATCCTCGGCGAGCTTGGGAAATTGGAGGCGCATTGAGACCGGCTCGGCCGTCTCGACACCGCCGAGCGAAACGACGCGGGCCGATTTTCCGAATCCAGGATCAACCCACGACGACTAATCAATGGTCTCCGGGATATACCCCGGCGCATTGGGACCCATGTTCTTCTCGCCCTCCTCGGCCTCCTCGTAGGGATCGCCGATCGCATAGGGTTCGCCGGCCGCGACCCCCGCGGCATTCGCCGGGTTGTCGATCACGCTGTCTCCGACGAGATCCCCGTCGGAGACGTTCACGCCTTCGACGACGACCTGGTCGCCGCAGCCGGCAAGGAGGAGAAGCGTGAGGACCAGGCTCGGCGCCAAAGCCCGAGACGAGAACCGGCGGTGTTTGGATCGGGTATCGGCGTGGGTCATGGTTGCTCCGTTGCGTTTAAACCGCGCCCGGCGCGGTATGCATCATGTGTTGGAGTGGCTTGGCCGCGCCGGCGCCGACGACGGTCGGAGCTGGCGCGGGGAAACAGGCGCCATCGGACGTCACGAGACAGGAGCCTCGTGCTCCGGACCCGGACCCGGACCCGGACCCGGACCCGGAACCGGATCCTGAACCTTGACACCCCCGTGGACCTTCTCGCGAAACCGTTGGAAGACCACGTAGAGCATCGGGATCAGGAAGATGCCGATCAGCGAGGCGGCAAGCATACCGCCGAAGACGGCGGTGCCGACGCCGCGCTGACTCGCCTCGCCGGCACCGCTGGCGATAATCAAGGGGACCAGGCCGAGGATAAAGGCAAAGCTGGTCATGAGGACGGCACGGATCCGCAGACGCGCCGCCCTTGTAGCGGCATCCAGGATCGAGGCCCCGGACGCGCGCTGCTCGATGGCGAATTCGACGATGAGGATCGCGTTCTTGCTCGCCAGTCCGATGAGCACGACGATGCCGACCTGCGCATAGAGATCGTTTGAGAGGCCCGCAATCCAGAGTCCGCAGAGTGCGCCGAGTACCCCTACCGTCACGCTCAGGAGCACGACCGCCGGCATCGACCAGCTCTCGTAGAGCCCGACCAGGAAGAGATAGGCGAACAAGACCGCCAGCGCCAACACGATCGGGGTCTGCCCCCTAGCCTCCCTTTCCTGAAAGGCGGTGCCCGTCCACTCGAACCCGTAGCCCGCCGGCAAGGTCGCCGCGGAGATCCGCTCCATTGCCGTCAGGGCATCGCCCGAGCTGAAGCCGGGCGCCGGCTCGCCCTGAATCGTCACGCTGCGATAGTTGTTGTACCGCTGCAGGAGCTGCGGCCCCAGGATCAGCTCGGGGCTCAGCAGTGCGCGCAGCGGCACCATGTCGCCTCGGTCGTTGCGCACGTGGATCCGGTAGATGTCCTCGACGCTCCGGCGATCCGCCTCTCTCCCCGCCACCTGAACCTGCCAGACCCGCCCGAACCGATTGAAGTCGTTGACATAGTAGCCGCCCAAGGTCGCCTGCAGCGCGTTGAAGACGTCGCTGATGCGCACACCCAGGGTCTGGACCTTTTCACGATCGATGTTGAGAAACACCTGCGGGTTATCGGTCGCCCAGGTCGAGAATACGCGCGAGAGTGCGGGATCCTGATTGGCGGCGAGGATCAGTCCGCGCATCACCCCGGCGAGCGCCTCGGGGGTGCGACCCTGCAGGTCTTCGAGCTGGTATTGAAAACCTCCCCCGGTTCCGAGACCGACGATCGGCGGAAGGTTGAAGGGCATGACCCGGGCGCTCGGGATGCCGATCGTTTGGGCCGCGATCCGATCGATGACGGCATCGACCTTGAGATCCGCCGTGGTGCGCTCCTCGAAGGGCTTCAGCCGCCCGATCACGGCCGCGGAATTGGAGAGCACCGCCCCGTCGAGGATGCTGAAGCCCGTGATCGTGACCACGTGCGCGACCGCGGGATCCGCCTCCACCAGCGTCTCGAGCTCCTTCACCACCTCGAAGGTGCGGCTCACCGAGGCACCTTGAGGCAACTGCACATGGGCCATAAAGGCCCCTTGATCCTCTTCCGGGAGGAATCCGGTCGGCGTGATCTTGAACAGCCAGCCGGTCGCAAGCCCGATCCCCAGGATCAGCACCACCACCAGCATTGCAACACGAACCAGCCGCGCGACGATCGCGGCATAGCCGTCGCGGACCCGATCGATACCGCTCATCACGTAGCGCATCGGCCCGCGTCGATGACCGCCGGGCTTGAGCAGGACCGCGCACAGCGCCGGAGACAGGGTCAGGGCATTGACGGCCGAGATCAGCATGGCGAAGGCGACGACGGCCGCGAACTGCTGAAAGAGCTGTCCGGTGATCCCGGGGATGAAGGCCACCGGCAGGAAGACCGACAGCAGCACCAAGGTGATGGCGATGATGGGCCCGGTGATCTGGCCCATCGCCTTCTTGGCGGCCTCGCGCGGCGCAAGCCCCTCCTCCTCCATGATGCGCTCGACGTTCTCCACCACCACGATGGCGTCATCGACCACGATCCCGATCGCCAACACGACGGCCAACAGAGAGATGGTGTTGGCCGAAAAACCGATCGCGAGCAGGAAGGCAAAGGTCCCGATCAAGGCCACGGGCACCGCAATCAACGGGATCAGAGTGGCGCGCCAGCTCCCGAGAAAGAGGAACACGACCAAGATCACCAGAACGAATGCCTCGAGCAGGGTATGGACGACCTTTTCGAGACTTGCGTTTACGAAGTCCGTCGTGTCGTACACCAAGGTATAGGCGAGATCGTCCGGGAACCGCTCGGCGAGCCGATCCATGGCTGCCTCGACACCGTCGGCGACGGACACCGCGTTGGCGCCCGGCGCGAGATAGATTCCGATGGCGGCCGCATCCCGTCCGTCCAATCGGCTGAAGGAGTCCGACTGGCGCGCGCCGAGCTCGACGCGTCCGACATCCGAAACCAGCACGTTCGAGCCGTCCGGGTTGGCCCGCACGACGATGCGCTCAAACTCGGCCGCATCGGTCAAGCGCCCGCGGGTCTGGAGCGTAATTTGGAACTGTTGGTCGGCCGTCATCGGCTGCGCGCCGATCCGCCCCACCGCGGCCTGGATGTTCTGGCTCTGGATCGCCGCGATCACGTCGGCCGGCGTGAGCGAGAGCGCGGTCAGTCGGTCCGCGTCGAGCCAGATCCGCATGCTGTAGTCGAGCGGCCCGAACAGCGACGCCTGTCCTACACCGGGCACGCGCGCCAAGGTGTCGACGACGTTGATCGTCGCGTAATTGCTCAGGAACAGCCCGTCGTAGGACCCCTTCGGCGAGCTCAGCGCCACCACCTGCAACATGGCGTTGGATTTCTTCTGGACCGTCAACCCCTGACGCTTCACCTCTTCCGGGAGCTGGGCCATCGCCAGATTAGCCCGATTCTGCACGTTGACCGTATTGATGTCGGGGTCGGAGCCGAGCGCGAAGGTGACGGTCAGCGAGTAGCTGCCGTCGTTGCCGCTGGTGGACTGCATGTAGAGCATGTTGTCCACGCCGTTGACCTGCGACTCGATCGGCTGAGCGACCGTCGACTCCACGACCGATGCGCTCGCGCCCGGATAGGCCGCACTGACCGAGACCTGCGGCGGGACGATGTCGGGGAACTGGGCAACCGGGATGCGGGTGATGGCGATGAGGCCGGCCAGCGTGATCACGACCGAGATGACGATCGAGAGCCGCGGCCGATCGATGAAGACATCGGAGATCATTGCTCGAGCGCTCCGGCGGCGCTCGTCGCAGGCGCGGCGCTCACGGCCTGACCGGGTCTCACCTGCTGGATCCCCTGCGTGATGACGAGCTCGTCTTCGTTCAGACCCTCGGTGACGATGACATCCGGTCCCTTGGTCTGCCCCGTCTCGATGCGGCGCATTTGGGCCTTGCCGTCGGCATCGAGGATCATGACGTAGATACCTTGCTGATCAACCTGCAGGGCCGATTGGGGGATCAAAATCGCCGATTCGGGTGCGCCCGCTTCGAGCAGGACGCCGACATACTGGCGGTCGACGAGGATGCCGTCCGGGTTCGGCAGCTCGGCGCGCAGGGTGACCGAGTCCGTCCCCGGGTCGGTGGTGACGTCGACGAAATCCAAACGACCCGAGTGCTCGTAAAGTGTGCCGTCCGGAAGACGCACACGCACCTTCACCTCGCGAGCGTTGCCCCCTTTTTTCTCGATGGTTTGGCGCGCACCGAGCAGGTCACGCTGCGTCACCGGGAACTGCACGTAGATGGGATCGCGACTCACGATGGTTGCCAAGGTGCCCGAAGAGGGACCGACCAAGTTGCCCACCGTATAGCTCGCAAGTCCGATGCGTCCGGCCACCGGCGCCGTGATCGTCGTGTAGCTCAGATCGAGCATGGCCTGGGTGAGGGCCGCCTGAGCGAGCGTAATGCCCGCCTTCGCGATGGAATCCGCCGCCTGCAACTCGTCGACCGAGGATTGCGAGATGTTCTTCGCCTTCACCAACTCCAAACCGCGCGCCAGCTGGGCCGCAGTGTTGAGTTGATCGGCTCGTGCCTTTTCCAGATCGGCTTGGCGCTGCTCGACTGCAGCCGCATACTGCCCGGGCTCGATCACGAAGAGGACATCTCCGACCTGGATCTCCTGGCCCTCGGCAAAACGGCGCTCTTCGAGGAAACCCTCGACTCGGGCACGCAGATCGACCCGGTTGACCGCGATCACTCGACCGACGAAGGATGCCTCCTCGTCGACAACGCGGGACTCCGCCGGGACCACGACCACGGAAGGCGGCGGCATCTCCGGCGCGGGGGGATCGGGTTGGCCGCAGCCCGACAGGGTCAATCCACCGAAGAGAACGAAACAGAGCAGCCGCCCGAGCCGAACCGAGATATCCCGGATTTCAAAGAGGCCGGTCGAAGGATCCGAACCCAAATTCGAGCGAGGTTCCAAACCAAGCTGCGAGGCACGCACGGTGCAGGACATCGTCAGGCATCCTTGATGAAGGTCTCGAAGGACGAAGTCTAGCCGAAAAGGGTCTCCAGCGGCCGATCGACGAGCCGCTGCGATCAGGCGCGGTGCGTCGGGGGCATGCTAACGTATCGCTTTTGATCGATGAGGAACGACATCGTGCGCGTGCGTGCTTTCAAGCATCCGCTTCGACTGGCCCTGCTGCTGGTCCCCTTGCTGGGCCTTCTGATTCCCGCCCCCCCCTCGCAGGCCGCAGGACGACCGACGATCGGCCTCGCGCTCTCGGGCGGCGGGGCACGCGGCGCGGCCCACGTCGGGGTTCTGAGGGTCATCGAGCAGATGGGGATCCCGGTCGACTATGTCGCAGGCACCTCGATGGGCGCCGTCGTGGGCGGGCTCTACGCCATGGGCATGTCGCCGGACGAGATCGAGGCGACCATCGAGGAGATCGACTGGACCGCGATCTTTCAAGACGAGCCGCCGCGCCAGGATCGGCGTATCCAACGCAAGCTCGACGACAACGATTTCCTGTTCAACGCCAGACCCGGGGTCAACGAGGAGAAGCGCGAGGTGAATCTCGTCCCGGCCCTGATCCAAGGCCATCGACTCGACCTCGCGCTGCGCCGCTACACGCTTCCCGCAAGATCGATTCATGATTTCGACGATTTGAAGATTCCCTTCCGCGCGGTCGCCACGGACGCCGTGACGGGGGCGGCGGTGATCCTGGGCAGCGGCGATCTCGCGACCTCGATCCGTGCCAGTATGGCGGTTCCCGCGGCCTTCGCTCCGGTCGAGATCGGCGATCAGCTCCTCATCGACGGCGGCTTGGTCATGAATCTTCCGGTCAGCGTGGTGCGCGAGATGGGCGCAGACATCATCATCGCCGTGGATGTCGGCGGACCGCGGCGCGATCGCGAAGAGATCAACGACGTGCTCGAGATGCTCGACCAGGTCATGGGCCTCGTCACCTGGCGCAATACTCAAGAGCAGATCGCCAAGCTGCACGGACGCGACGTTCTCGTCACGCCACCGTTGGGGCGCGTCGTCACGGCGGCAGACTTCAACAAGATGCTCGAGGCGATCGCGATCGGCGAGCGCGGTGCTCGTGAACAAGAGGTTGCGCTGTCCGCGCTCGAGATCCCGACAGCCCGCTATGCGGCTTATCTGCAGCGGCAACGTCTCACAAGCAAACCCATGCCGATTATCGATCGCGTGCGTGTGGAGAATCGTTCGCGACTGGCCGACGCGCTGATCACCGAACGTCTGGATGTGCCGCTCGGGCAGCCGCTGAACCCGGATGCCCTGGAGGCGCAGATCGACCGCGTCTTCGATCAGGACAATTTCGAATCTGTCCACTATCGCGTCGAAGAGACCGAAGACGACGAGACCGAGCTGGTCATTACCGCCACCGAGAAGTCATGGGGTACAAGCTCCCTGCAGTTCGGCATCGAGCTGTCCTCCGCGTCCGGGGGCGACTCGCAATTCAACGTCGGCGCGGCCTATACGATGGCGCCGGTCAACGCGCTGAACGCCGAGTGGCGGACCTTCTTGCAGGCCGGCGAGGAGCCCGGCCTGACGACCGAATTTTATCAGCCGCTCGATCCGCTGGAGCGCTGGTATGTCGAGGCGACCGCCGGCTATTTCACCGAGAGTCTGACCCTGTTCGAACCGGAGACATCGGATAACCCGACGGCCAAATATCTGATCTCGCGCGTCGGCGGCTCGCTCGAAGGCGGCCGTAATTTCGGCGACTGGGGACGGCTTGGGTTGAGATACAGGCGCTACGCGGGCGATGCCGACCTGCGTTACGGCGACCCCGGCATGCAGGGGTACGGGTTCGACGAAGGCTCGCTCGATCTCACCTTCTATCTCGACACCCTCGACAGCGCCAACTTCCCGCGTCGCGGGTGGGTGGGCACAGCCTTCGCATTGACCTCCCGGACCGATATCGGAGCATCCGAGGACTACGATCAGGCCGGTTTCAGCATCGTGAACGCCCAAAGCTGGGGGAAGAACACGCTCCTGACCGGCATCAGGATGGCCGGCAGCTTCGGCGGGCAGGAGCCGGCTCAGTCCTTCTACCGGCTGGGCGGTTTCCTGAACCTTTCAGGCTTCAACCAGGACGAGCTCTCGGGCGGAAACCTCGGGCTCGCGCGTGCCGTCTACATGCGCAGCCTCACCACCGGACTCGTCAACACCTACGCCGGGGCCTCGCTGGAGGCGGGCAACGTCTGGGACCAACGCTCGGATATCGGATTCGACACTCTGCGCGTCAGCAGCAGTCTCTTCCTGGGCGCCGACACCTTCATCGGTCCCATCTACCTCGGATACGGTTATGCCGACGGCGGATTCGGGGCCCTTTACCTGATGCTCGGTCGACCCTGGGGCACGCGAGGAAACGACTAATCCTGGCCTCCGCCGACCCCGCCGTAACGCAACAGCCGGGTTAGAAAGCGCACGGCCCGGTCGAGATTGGCCGATGCAGCTTCGCTCAAGGGTGCGCCGAGCGCGAACCCGTAACCGCGTATCGCCAGCAGTCGGGCCGGCGGGGGCGTTTCTCCGGTAACCTGTCGAAACAGGGTCAGCAAGGTGCCCGGAGCAAGTGCATGCGTGCTGAACGACACCTCCGGACTCGGGGGCAGCGGAAGGAAGGCGAATGGCTCCGGGCCGCTGAGGGCCGCATCGACGAAGATGACACGCGCGCAACCTTGAAGGTCGATGACATGCTCGATCTGAAGCTGAAAATCGGTCAGGGTCGCGATGCCGCGCCGCGCGAGGTCGGGGTCCAAGCTCAGGCGATCGATCAGGAGCGGACCGAGCGCGTCATCCCCGCGCGAGGGATTCCCGCAAGCGAGAATCAGCACTCGGCCAGCTCCCGATGGGGATGACATCAGGCGGGAACCGCCGCCGGCTTGGTCTCGCAAACCTCGGGCAGGCGCAGCGAGAGTACGAAGGCGGCGAGCGCAAAGGCGCTCGACCACCATAGACAACCTTCGATGCCCTGCGTCTGATAGACCAGACCCGAGAGCACTGTCCCCGCGAGCCGCCCGCCGGCATTCGCCATGTAATAGAACCCGACGCTCATCGAGACCTTCTCGAAGTCCGAGTAGGCCAGGATCAGATAGGAATGCACCGCCGAGTTGATGGCGAAGAACACGCCGAACAGCATCAGACCGGCGATCAGCACCTCGCCCGGCGGCCAGCCTTGGTGAAGCGCGAAGGCCATGCCCGCGGGCACGGTCGCCAGCAACAAGGCCCAACGCCGCGCGGTGCGACCGCCCGGATGACGCCGAGCCGCCTGACGGGACCGCCCGAGGTGCAACAGACGCGGGGCTGCGGCCTGCACCATCCCGTAACCGATCACCCACGCCGCCATGAAGGTGCCGACCCGGGTGAAGCTCCAGCCCAGGACCGAATAGAGAAACACCGGCAGACCGACCACAAACCAGACATCACGCGCGCCGAAGAGAAAGAAGCGCGCCGCCGAGAGCCAGTTGATCGCCGGCGTGTTGGAGAAGACCTGTGTGAACTTGGGCTTGGACGCCATGCGACCGACGCCTGAGGGCAGCAGGATCGCGGTCACGATCAGCACGACCGCGAGCATCCCGGCGAGCGCCGCCAAGGCACCGCGAAATCCGATCAGCTCGAGCAGCGCCGCGCCGATGAAGAATCCGGCACCCTTCAGCGCGTTCTTCGAGCCGGTGAGAACGGCGACATATTTGAACAGCCGCGACTCGCCGCCCGCCCCGACCAGGGTCTTCACCGTCGCCTTGGCCGACATCTTGTTCAGGTCCTTGGCGATTCCCGACATCGCCTGGGCAACCATCACATACGCCACGCTCAGCCAAGCATCCGGCACCGTCAGCATGACGAGCGCCATCACCTGCAACCCCATGCCGATGTGCATGGTCAGGTTCAGCCCGATGCGCGCACCGAGCCAGCCTCCGACCAGATTGGTGACGATGCCGAAGACCTCGTAGAAGAGAAACAACATCGCCACCTCGAACGGCGAATAGCCGAGCAGGTGGAAATAAAGCACCACCAGCATCCGGATCGCCCCGTCGGTGACGGTAAAGGCCCAATAGCCGGCAGTGACGGTCAGATAGTTACGCGTCTCGGTGTCCATGGCACTCCGGGGGCTCGCTCGCGGCAAGACAAGCCAACCCATTTATCCGACAAGGCGATAGGGTGGACGAGCGAGAGCGAAGTCCACCGAAGCCGGCACCTGCGCTGGTGGACTGCGCTGAGCTTGTCCTGACTGTCTAAAGCCCCTCCCCCAACATCTGCGCAATGTCCACCATCCGATTCACATAGCCCCATTCGTTGTCGTACCAAGCCAACACCTTCACCTGCGTCTCGTCGATAACCAGGGTGGAGAGCGCGTCGATGATCGACGAACGCGGGTCGTCCTTGTAATCGACCGAGACCAGCGGACGCTCCTCGTAGCCCAGGATCCCCGACAGCTCGCCCTCCGACGCGGCCTTGAAGTGCGCGTTGACCTCCTCGGCCGTCACCGCCCGGGCGGCCTCGAACACGAAGTCGGTCAGCGAGGCATTGAGGAGGGGCACGCGCACGGCCAGACCGTTCAATTTGCCCGTGAGCTCCGGAAAGATCTTGGTGATGGCCTTCGCCGACCCGGTGCTGGTCGGGATCAACGACTGGCCGCAGGCACGCGCGCGGCGCAGATCCTTGTGCCCGAGATCGACGATCCGCTGGGTGTTGGTGATGTCGTGGATGGTCGTCATGGTGCCGTGGCGGACCCCGATCCGCTCGTGCATGATTTTCACCACAGGCGCCAGACAATTGGTCGTGCAGGAGGCCGCCGTGACCAAATGGTGCTCGTCCGGGTCGTAGAGGTGATGGTTGACGCCGTAGACGATGTTCAGGGCACCGTCCGTCGGTGCCGCGACCAAGATCTTCTTGACCCCTTGATCGAAGTAGCCCCTCAGCGTCTCGGGCTTCTTGTGGTGCTTGCCGGTCGCCTCGATGACGATGTCGCAGTCCGACCAATCGGTGTCGGCCAAGGCCGGGTTGCGGCTGTAGGCGATCGACCGGTCGTCGATCCGGATCGCGTCGCCCTCGCCCGCGCACTCAGCCCCCCACACGCCGTGAACCGAGTCGAATTTCAGCAGATGCGCCGATCCGGCGGCATCCGCCGCGATCTCGTTGATGCGGACAAGCTCAAGCCCGTCCCGACCCCAGGCCGCGCGCAGACCCAGTCGCCCCATTCGGCCGAAGCCGTTGATCCCGATACGTATGCTCATCCTCTCTCCGATTCCGAATCGAACGCACAGGAGCGTCCGTTGATTGACCGCAACAAAGAGTGGAACCCCTTTGGTGTGCGCGCCGGCCCGACAGCGTCATGCCCTTGACGGACCGCGAGCAGCGAGACACCCGATCAGGCGCAGCGGGGCATACCCGGCCGGTTCGGCATCTCGGCCAGCACCCGATCGTCCTCGACGAAGGGCCGCTCGCCGCACACCGCGTCGAACGTCTCGTGCAGCACCGCCGCAACCCAATCCGGAAGCGCCGGACTCACGCGATAGAAGATCCACAACCCCTCGCGTCGATCCGTGACCAGACCCAGCTCACGCAGCTGCGCGAGATGCCTGGACACATGCGGCTGAACCGCCCCGATGGCATGTGTCAGCTCGCAGACACAAAGCTCGGGGTGGCGCATCAGCAGGACCAAGCAACGCAAGCGCGTCTCGTGAGCCAGTGCGGCGAAGAAATCGGTCGGTTGAATCGTCACGGCCGAGAACATACCCCGAAACGAATATGAGGCAAAATGAAGATTTGATGACGCATGAGGCGCAAGGCCGGCCCGGCGTGCGCGGGCCGCGGCGCCTGCCGCGTGATGGTACTCAACAACGAAAACACTATACTCGTCATGTGGCTGGAATAACCGCCGCCTGTTGTTTGTGCTGGAAATTCTGCCGCCGATGAGCGGCATTGGGTTTTCCAGCGGCCTGGTCACCGTTCAACCGCCGGATCTCGATGCAACCACCGGATCCAGGATGACGATCTGCCGGACACATCGGCATCCGACCTGCCGCGAGAGTTTGGGGGGATTGACAGATGCCGGATCAGCCGTTCGATAACTCTCCGAGCGCGGAACAAGCGGTCGCCGAGGGCTTGGAGCGCGCAATGGCGCTACTGCATGCCTGCAGCACCGCCCACGGCTTCGTAGCCTCCCCCAGCGCCGGTCAGAATTATCACCGCATCTGGGGGCGAGACGGCGTCATCATCGCCTTGGCCGCTTTGCAGACGCACGACGGCGAATTGCGCGAAACCGCGCGTCGGACCCTGCAGACCCTGGCGACCTACCAGGGTCCGCACGGCGAGATTCCGAGCAACGTCGATCCCGGCACAAAGCGCATCAGTTACGGCGGCACCACAGGTCGCGTCGATGCCGATCTGTGGTTTGTCATCGGCTGCGGGGAATACTGGCGGGCAACCGGCGACGACGCCTTCCTGGAACGGCTTCTGCCGGTGATCGAGCGCGTGCGATTCCTGCTCGGTGCCTGGGAGTTCAACGCCCGGGGTCTGCTTTACATTCCGCTGACCGGCGACTGGGCCGATGAGTATCTGCACAACGGCTATGTGCTCTACGACCAGTT
The DNA here is from genome assembly GCF_021228795.1 of Thiocapsa bogorovii. Classification (NCBI taxonomy): domain Bacteria; kingdom Pseudomonadati; phylum Pseudomonadota; class Gammaproteobacteria; order Chromatiales; family Chromatiaceae; genus Thiocapsa; species Thiocapsa bogorovii. The sequence goes on along the minus strand of NZ_CP089309.1, from coordinate 4,117,064 downwards.
GCTGTACCTGCAGGCGCAGCGCACCCTCGCTCGCATCCATGCGGCCGTGCATGGCTCACCCGATCATGTCCTGCAAGATCAGACCGGGCGCCTGCTGCACCTGATCCGCGCCAATTACTGGTTCGACGGCGAAGGCATACCCGATGATGCCTACCATGAGGTGCTGTATCGCAAGGGGTTGCAGGCGGCCCCGCACTGCGGCGGACAGCATTGGATGGCGTCCTTCTCGCCCAGCGGATACGGCTACCGTTTCGACGCCTTTGCCAATGTGCTCGCCTCGCTGTTCGACGTCGCCGACGACACCCAGCGCGCCCGTGTCGACGCCTTCATCGGCGAGCAAACCGCCGACTATGAGCTGCCCTTACTGCCCGCCTTCCACCCGGTCATCGAGCCCGTGGACGAAGACTGGGAGAGTCTGCAAGTGATGTTTTCCTACAGTTTCAAGAACAGGCCCTACGAGTTTCACAACGGCGGCCTGTGGCCCGTCGTCACGGGCTTCTACGTCGCCGACCTGGCGCGACGCCAGCGCTTCGACGAGGCGCGCCGTTATCTCCACGGCATACACCGCGCCAACGCGCTGGTGATGGAGAGCGAAGCCTGGGCCTTTCCCGAGTACGTTCACGGCAGGAAGTTCACGCCCGGCGGCACCCGCCATCAGGGCTGGAGCGCCGCCGCAGCCATCATCGGTCACCACGCCGTGCAGGGCCGAGGCCCGTTTCGAATCGATGCCCATGTCGGCTGATACTGCACGCCGCGCGGCACCGAGGTCGGTCGCCGGACCAAGCGAACGATGCGGACCCTGGTCTTTGACGACCCGATCGTCGAGCGAGATCTCAACAGATATCCCACAGTTGACCGCTTCGTGCCGAATGCAAAGGGTTGACAATGTTGGTCACCTGACGCCTCAGGCGCCGGATGATAGCCCTTCCGGCAGAACCCCGGTGCCTTCGGTGCAGCGCGTCGACGCATGGTGCCCGAAGGCGGAGGACAGGTCGTGCGGGAATCGGCTAGAACGCTGCACCCGACAACAAATCACCCGGCGCAATCGTGCCGCTGCGCCGATAGGGCACGGGCAAACGTACACCGCCGGCATCCACGTAGGCGATTCCGCTGACCGTCCAGGCGAGCGTGTCCTTGGCGAGCAACAATCCCGGCAAGCTCGGCATCAAGCCCAGCAGGTTGCTGTTGACCTCGACGTCGACCTGCTCGGTCCCGCCCGCCGGGATCAACCGGGCAAGCTCGCTCGCGCCGTCGGCGAGATCCTGACCCTCGACCTGGACCCGATAGCTCAATGCTTTGATCGGAAGAGCGCGATCGTTGGGGTTCGTCACACCCAGATTGACGAGGAAGGACTGGCGATCGAGCCCGACGAGCTTCGGCTGCACGCCGAGCAACGCGACCTCGGGCGCCGTCCAAGACGCCGTCAGACCGGCACAACCGGCGGCGAGGTATACAACGAGCAGAACCGGGCTGCCGAATAGGGCACACCAGGGCAAACGCAGGGAATGGTCCATGTGTGTCGACTCCGAGTGGTGAACGGCCGTATCTTGCACCATCCCGTCGCGTTCACGCGCGTTGAGATCCGACGCCCGAGCCACCAGAATGCCCGGCACGTCGAGAAGTCTCGGTTCGAGCGCGGCATCCGTCGCACGGCACCGAAAAACAGCCAGGTCCCGGAGGACAATCATGAGTAGTCAGGCCAGCGTATCGAGCGACGCCAAGACCCAGATGCGCTCCATCATCCAGCGCATCGCAACCGGTCCGGAGCTCTCCAAGGACATCTCCACGGAGGAGGCCCGGATCGGCATGAGCGCCATCCTGGACAACGCGGTCGACCCGGTGCAGGCCGGCATCTTTCTGATCGCCTTGCGGATGAAGCGCGAGACCGACGACGAGGTCAAGGGCATCCTGGACGCGGTCCGAGAGGCCACGGGGCATGTCGTTGCGAACGTCGACGACGTCGTCGACATCGCCGATCCCTACGACGGCTACAACCGCTGCCTGCCGGCGTCGCCTTTCCTGATGCCCGTACTCGCCGAGTGCGGTGTCCCGGCGATCAGTCACGGTGCACATGCGGTCGGGCCCAAGTTCGGCGTGACCCACCGCCATATCCTGGACGCGGCCGGTGTGCCGGTCGACCTCTCGCCGGTCGAGGCGGCGGAGCGACTGGCCGATCCCGCGCTCGGCTGGAGCTATGTCGACCAACGCGCCTTCTGCGCCCCGCTGCACAACCTGGTCGATCTGCGCTCCACCATCGTCAAGCGTCAGGCCATCACCACGGTTGAGGTCTTGGCCCGGCCGATCCATGGACGCAAGCACACCCATCTGGTCACGGGGTACGTCCACAAGCCTTATCCGCGCATCTACGCCATGTTGGCACGGCATGCCGGTTTTCATTCGGCCCTTCTGATCCGCGGTGTGGAGGGCGGCGTCATCCCTTCGCTGCGCCAGAAGGGCACCTGCTTCAACTATCAGCAGATGTCGGAGGAACAGTCGTTCGAGGTCGATCCGGCCGACCTGGGGATCGCCCAGTCGGTACGCGCCGTCCCCTTGCCGGAGGATCTGCCCCAAACCACCCGACCGGGCGACGAGATCGCCGTGGCGGTCGATGTGCTGGCCACCGCGCAGGTTGCGGCTGAGGCGGGCATCGCCGCCTTGGAAGGCGCGCAAGGTCCGACCTACGACAGCTTGGTGTTCGCGGGCGCGCTGATCCTCTGGCATCTCGGGCGGGAAGACTCCCTGGAGGTCGCCGCGGACCGCATCCGCGATGTACTGGATTCGGGCAAGGCGGCGAAACGGGTGCGTTGAGGAGATGCCGATGGACAAACCTTTTGTCGCCGTCGCCGGCACGGACCAGATCGCGCCCGGCAAGTTTCTGAAGGTCGTCGTGGACAACCAGGCGTATATCGTCGCCAACGTCGACGGGCGCTTTTATGCCGTCGAAGACAACTGCAGCCACGAGGACTATCCGCTCTCCTACGGCTGTCTCGACGGGGATCGAATCAAGTGCTCGCTGCACGGCAGCCGCTTCAGCCTCGCCACCGGCGAGCCGATGGACGAGCCGGCGGACGAGCCGATTCGGACCTATCGACTCGTCGTCGCGGAGGGGCAGATCTGGATCGATCCGAGCTGAACCGCGTCAGGGGTGATGCGTGTGACGGCGAGGTGCTTTCTCACTCGCCGCTCACTTGAAAAACCGTCGGGACGCGGTTCAGGAGGTTGAGGGAAGAGGTGTCAGGCGATTTGCGAGAATCGGCATCCCGACTGCGCATACCCTGACGGCATCCAGCCCCTAACGTCGCAAGTCTCGAGCAACCCCTGGCGGAACTTTTCCTTTGTCGTTGTCGTTATCGTTATCGGATTCCGGACGACAACGACAACGACAACGAGCAGAGCCTTCGAACGCTTTTCTTGGTTCCGCTCCGCCGGTAGATCCTTTCCCGGAACTCACCTTAAAGCGCGCCCGGTGCCGTATGCGTCATGTGTTGGGCCTGGCCGGGCCAGCTCCGACGACCGTCGGCACTGTCGCGATTGAAAGGCTTGGTGCGAGTGCGCGGCTTGACCCGGTGGGCGCGCTCGGCATTGCCCGTTCAGTGCAGTGCATCGACTGGAAAAAACCCGCCGTAGGTACATACTCAATAGGTACGCACTCAAACAGTGTAGAGGCGCGGCTCGAACCGCCCTTCCAGCTCCGCCCGCGCCGTCGCCCCGATTGGCCTGAGGAGTATACCCATGATGTATTGGATCGTTGCACTGCTGGCACTGGCCGAGCTCGGTATCGGATGGTCGTTCACCTCCTTTGCGGAGGGTGCGCCGAACGCGGAGCTTGTCTCGCTGATTCATATCGCGGTCGGCATCGTCCTCGCCGCGCTGGTCATCATCGTTCCGATCCGGCGGCTCTTCTCCCGGTCCCCGGAGTATCCGGCTGCCCGCCCGCATTGGCTCCAGATCTCGTTGCGGGTCTCGGAGTCGCTGCTGTTCATCCTGCTCCTCGTCAGCGCGCTGACCGGCTACCTGGCTTGGGCCTTCAGTGGAGGGTCGGTGCCGAGCTGGACCCAGTGGCTGCCGTCTTCGGTCCCGATCGGCCAACACGTGGACGCGCTGTTCAACCGTTGGCATGAGATCGCGGCCATCGCGGTGACGGTACCGATCCTCGCGACGCTGCTGCTGCTCACGTGGGGTGCGCTCAGGGGCCACCGGATGCCGCACCTGATTCCACGCCACCGGCGGGTGCTGGTGCCGCACGAGGCATCGTCGGAGGCCGCACCGGGCAAGGGGCCGGAGCCAGAGCCGGAACCGGACCCGGCTCTGCTGGACAAGGGTCGGGCGCTCGCGCGACACCTGAAGATCTTCGGCGCCATCGCGTTCTGGGTGCAGCTCTGTCTGGGCCTGATCGCCGCGCTGCTGCTGGTCGTCACCACCTCGAGCAGCTATTACGAGGAGCACCTGCCGACAATGCCCTACGGCTTCTCCTGGGCCGAAGGTCTCGTCTGGGCCTATCTATCGCTTGGCGTGCTGACACTGACCGTCATCGGCTTCTATTCCTGCATCCTGCTCGCGCGCTCATTGAGGCACGGCGAGACGCCGGAGGCCGGCGGAACGACTGCGAAGCGGCTGATCTCGACCATCAATTTTTCCAGCGCGTTGGGGCTGACGCTGGCGATCCTTGGCACCGCCTTCAGCATCGCACTGCTGATCTCGAAGACCGTCTCCCAACCGCCGGGCATTGCGATCACCGACCCTCAGGCCATTGTTCGCGCAGTCGACGTCTTCGTCCTGCTGGCGAACTTCGACATCGTTGTCGCGCACTTTATCGGCATCCTGGTCTGTCTGTGGTTCTTGAATCGCCTGCACCATTTCGGCTGGTGGCCGACACCGAGCAGCGCATGAGCTCAGGGCCACGGGAGCCGAACGGCGGGATAGGCCCCGGCCGGCCCTGACCTGCGTCCACTCCGAAGATGGCGACAGGGGGTGCGGCGAGTTTGCCGATCATGATGAACACGCGAGCTCTCATCGTCTTTGCTGTCTGGCTGCTGACCCTCCTTGGCCTACCGGTCCGGGCCGAGGAGACCTACGGCCCGACTCGCCCAAGCGATACGCTCTGGGGGATTGCGGGTAAGGTCTACCAAGACGAGACGGTGACGCGCGATCAAGCGATACTCGCCCTGCTGCGAGCGAATCCCGATGCATTCAGCACGCCCTGCAACGCGAATTCCACCCTGCAAACAGGCGTTACCCTCGAGGTACCGCCGCCGGCGAAAGCGATCGCTCTGAGTGCAGATGACGCCCGGCGCGAGTTCCAGCGGCAAGTGAAGGAATGGGAGCAGCATCGACGCCGTGGAGAGCCCTTGGTCTGCCCGCCCGTCAGCCCCCCTTCGGCCGTGTCGGCTCCGACTTCGCAGGCTACGACCGGGGCGACTCCGGACCAGCCTGCGACTCCGGCGCCAACCCGGGCGCGACCGAAGACCGAGACATCGGCGGCGCCGGCCCCAAGCCAGGCCCGGCCAGAGCAGGCACAGCTCGGCACCGAGGCACCGACAGCAACGTCTGCGACCCAAGGGCAGGCTGCGCCATCATCGGCACCGCCGCCCTCCCGGGCACCAACGCCGGCCACATCAAGCGAGTCTGCGCCATCCCCGGCACCCGCCCCAACCAGTGAGGAACCGAACGCGTCCGCCGAGCACACCGAAACCCAGCCAGCGCTGCCGAGCATCTTACCGCCGGGTTCTCGGCCGGCCGATCACCCCGGCGCAACGGCCCCGCTGGCGCCTGTCGCCGAGTCGCGTCACCCGTGGGGCAAGATCGGGCCTGAGCTTGCGAAGCATGGGTGGCTGATTTGGCTCGGCATCCTCGCCGTACTCGCCCTGGTGGCTAGCATCTTGTTCCGCAAACATCGAAAGAGCCACCAGGAGCGGCAGGCAGCGCCGCAGGAAAAGGCTCCCCCGACCGCGGGCGACTTCGACGCGCTGTCCGTTGACGAGGCGGTACAGCAGTTGCACACCGACCTCGACCGGGGCCTGGATAGTGAGGAGGCGAGCCGGCGCCTGGGGGATTATGGCCCCAACGAGATCAAGGAACGAGAGGAGTCGCTCTGGCACCGCGTCTTCCGGCGCTTCTGGGGACCGATCCCGTGGATGATCGAGGCGGCCGCGCTGCTATCGGCCATCGTTCAGAAATGGGATGACCTTGCCATCATCCTGATCATGCTCCTGGTCAACGCAGGGCTGGATTTCTTCCAGGAACATCGGGCGCTCAACGCCTTGGCAGCGCTCAAGGCAAGCCTTGCCAACCAGGTCATTGCGCTGCGCGACGGCGCCTTCGCAACCGTCATGTCCCGCGACCTGGTGCCCGGCGACATCGTCAAGCTGAAGATCGGCGACATCGTCCCCGCCGACGTGAAGCTGCTCAAGGGGGACTACCTGTCGATCGATCAGGCCGCGCTGACGGGCGAGTCGTTGCCGGTATCCAAGAAGTCCGGCGAGGTGGCCTACGCCAACACCATCGTCAAACAGGGCGAAATGTTGGCGCTCGTGGTGAGTACCGGTGTGCGCACGGCCTTTGCCAAGGTCGTCTCACTGGTCGCCAAGGCCGGCCTGGAAGAACGCAGTCACTTCCAGAAGATGGTGATTCAAATCGGCAATTTCCTGATCCTGATCACGCTGGCATTGGTTGTCCTGATCATCATGGTGGCGCTGTTTCGACACGAGAGCCTGCTCGAGATCGCGCGCTTCTCCCTCGTCCTGACCGTCGCTGCCATTCCGGTGGCGCTACCCGCCGTGCTTTCGGTGACCATGGCGGTCGGCGCGGTCAATCTGGCACGCCGTCAAGCGATCGTTTCGCGACTGTCCGCGATCGAAGAATTGGCCGGCGTCGATGTGTTTTGCTCGGATAAAACCGGCACGCTCACGCAGAACCGGATGCAGGTCGCCGATCCGGTGGTGATGGATGGCTTCGACGCCCGCGAGCTTTTTCAAGCAGCGGCGCTTGCCTCGCAACGGGAGAACAACGACCCCATGGAACTGCCCATCTTCGCTCGCTTGGAGCAGCAGTTCCCGCATCTGGATCTGTCCCCTTACCGCCAGACCCGCTTTGTGCCTTTCGACCCGGTGCGCAAGCGCACAGAGGCCGTCATCGAAGGAGAGGGGGAGACCTTCACCGCCATCAAAGGCGCCGCACAGGTCCTGTTGGCCATGGCCGATCTGCCGGACGAGCGGATCGCCCAGATCGAAGCCGACGTCGACCGGCTCGCCAGCCGCGGCTATCGCACCCTCGCGGTCGGGCGCAGGCGCGGGGATGCCCCGCTCGAGTTGATCGGCCTGATTCCTTTGTACGATCCGCCGCGCGAGGACTCGGCAGAGGTCGTGCGCCAGATGCAGGCCTACGGCGTGCGCGTGAAAATGGTCACCGGTGATCATGTCGCCATCGCCCGGGAGGTCGGACGCCTGTTGGGACTGGAGCAGGAGACCATCCAGGCCCGTCAACTCAAGGGCTCCGGCAGCCAGGCGCTGCTGGGCCTCGCCGAGGCCTTGATCAGCGCCATTTACCGACGCCTCAAGGGCGACGTCTCGCTACGCGAGGCGGAGCGCTTCGCCGCCGAGGTAATGGACACTCTGGATGATCTGTACGACACCCGGCTATTGGACCGCGAGTTCATCCATACGCACGAGTCGGCCATCGTCGAGATGATCGAGTCGGTGGACATCTTTGCCGAGGTGGTGCCGGAGGACAAGTACCGGATCGTCGATACCCTTCAAAAGGGCGGGCACATCGTCGGCATGACCGGTGACGGGGTCAACGATGCACCGGCATTGAAGAAGGCCGACTGCGGATTCGCGGTCGACAACGCCACCGACGCGGCCCGGGCCGCAGCGGATATCGTCCTAACGGCGCCGGGCCTTTCGGTGATCAACGAGGCCATCGAGCAGGCACGGGTCACCTTCGAGCGCATGCAGAGCTATGCGATCTTCCGCATCGCCGAGACCATCCGCATCATCCTGTTTATGACCCTGTCGATCGTTGTGTTCAATTTCTACCCGATCACCGCGCTGATGATCATCCTGCTGGCGCTGCTCAACGATATCCCCATCCTGGCCATCGCCTACGACCGCACGCGGATCGAGCGAAAGCCCGTGCGCTGGAACATGTATGAACTGACGAGTCTGGCCACCGTGCTCGGGGTGATGGGGGTGATCGCCTCCTTCCTGCTGTTTTATCTGTTGCAGGAGTGGGGTTTTTCCCACGACGAGATCCGCACCTTTCTGTTTTTGAAGCTGATCGTGGCGGGACATAGCACCCTGTACATCACTCGCGCCCGCGGCTGGTTCTGGCAGAAGCCCTGGCCCGCTCCGGTGCTGCTCTGGGCAACCTTCGCCACCGAGATTGTCGGCACCGTTTTCGCTGCCGAGGGCTGGCTGATGACCCCGATCGGCTGGGGGCCGGCGCTGTTGATCTGGGGCTACGCGCTGGCCTGGTTCCTGATCAATGATCTGGTCAAGGTGGCGGCCTCACGTCTGATCAGGCAGTCGAGCAGCCACATCGATGACGGGAAATTACCGGCGCGTGCCGAGGCCGTACTCGGAGTGTGACAAATTTTCCTTTACTCGGTGCGCATCGCCGCTCGAGATCGCGCAGAGCGGGGGCGGCTGCTGCACTACGATGCCGGCCGAGAACCGGAAACCAACCCGCCGGGACCGTTCCCATTGAGACCACGGGGACGCAGTTCAGGAGGTTGAGGGAAGAAGGTTCAGATCCTGGCTCGCCTTGGCCGATCTTCGTCGAATTCGACCTCGATTCGGGGCTCGGGCATGTGCATCTCGGGCCCGATATCGATCTCCTCGTCGAGGTGGAGCTTGGGCTCGGTGCGGATCTTTGGCTTGAGCGGAGTGGGCATGCTCGAGGGTGCTCGCTCCTTTGATCGTGGCGGGGGCGTCGAGCGGGCCGCGCGCTTGGTGCGGCGCGGATCGGAGACCTTGTCCCCGATGACATCCGAGAGGTCGCGCAATGCCTCGCGGGTATCTTGCGCCGTGAGCTCCTCGGCACGGGGGTGTATCTTGAGCGTCTGCATCGCCGAGAACACCTGCTCTTCGATCTCCACGACCGAATAGGCATCGCCTTCGCGAAAGCGCACGAAGGGGAGCTTGGCTGCAGCACAGATGCGATCGAGCCGGTTCTTCGGCGGGCGTCTTGACAACCGCGAGCGGCCTGCGAGATTGACCGCGCAGGCGATGGCGCTCGACTCCCGGGTACAGATCACGAAATCGAAGACCTCCTCGGCGAGGCGCTCTGCAGCGCGCTCGCGGGCTCTCCGATCGAGTCGACCCTCGACCTCGATGATGTCCGCGGCTCGAACCTTCGCGAAGACACGATACTCTTGCCCGACGGCGCGCTCGAGCACTGCGCAGAAGGCACGCTGCGGCGGGGAGAGAAGAAAGGCATCGACGCGGTAGGGTAAGCGGTTGCGCTGCCTGAATCGGCGCCACGAACCGACGGCGAAGGCGAGCGTCGCGAGAGTGCCGAGCGCGAGCAAAAAATAGAAGTGTTGCATGATCCGTCCTACATCGACCCGCCACTCACCTGGGCGGGAGGTGGAAGGGCAATTCCTTGGCGATTGAGCCAAGCCCGATCCAGCGACCAAACGATCGAACGCACGTCGGGCTCCGCGAGCATCAAACCAATGGCGTAAAGCTCCATGCGCTGAAGCCGGTCGCGGGCGGCCACGACGGCCGGATCATCGGCGGACTTACCGGTCAGCGTCGAGTCCATCGCCACGACGGCCTCGTTCACGGGAACCTCCGCGTCATAAGGGCGCGTCAGTGTCACGATCCCGTTCAAAAAAAGCAGAGCCTTGAAGTCATAGGGATACTCCGCGAGGACGGGGTCCTCTTTCAAAATGGCGTTGAGCTGCCAGATACGTGGGCCGAAGGCCATTCCACCCCAGGGCAGCACCGACAGGATCAACAGCACAGTGATGACACCCGAGGCGATGACGGCGTTTCGCGTAAAGCGATCCATAGAGTAGAACCTCGATCCGGAACAACGGTTAGGCGTCGTCGGGGGCGGCCTCTGGGTTGAGTCCAAGCCACAGCCATCCGCCGACGAGAAGCAACAGGATACCGGCCAAGACGAACCGGTACCAACCCGGATAACGCACGGCGCTCAAACGATAAACGGCGCCGGCGCTGACCATCAGCGCATCATCGGCCGCCGGGAGGATCCAGCTCACACCGGTCTCGGTCGGCTCCCAAAGTGCGTCGAAGGATCGCAGCGGTCCGGCGACCGAGACACTGTCGCGCGTCTCCGCAAGATCGAGCGCGGACAAACCCTCATCCGTGCCGATCCACAACCGCTGCAGGCCGCGCGCGTCCGGCGGCGCACGATACAGTGCGAGGACGCGGCGATCGGGCGGGAACAGTGCCAACGCCTTCCACGTCTCGCCCGGTGTGGCCTGCCGATAGAGGCCTCGATCCGTGCCGACGAGGAGCATGCCGCCTTCGGTCACGGCGAAGCAAAGCGCCTTCACGCCATCCGGAAGGCCGCGACTGTTCGCATCCCAGGGCGAGAGAAGCGTCTGTATCGAGGCCGAGTAGACCCCCTTACCGATCGCCCCCGCGTGCAGATCGATCCGCCCCTCGCGCCGCTGCTCGGCCAGCCGATAGAGCGGCACTTCCGAGAGCGGGTGGTGCCAAGTATCGTCGGCATGCACCCACAGACCCTCGGGTGTTGCCACCAAGAGCCCGGAGGTGGTCTCCAGGACATCGCTGACCCGAGGGTTGCCGGGGGGCGGCGCGAGATCGGACACGAGCCCGGTCGCCGTCCCGATCGCATGTTCCCCGGGCTCTCCGCGCAAGGCCAGCACCAGGCGCCCGTCGAGACCGGCGTCCTCCTGCTCCCAGCCGATGCCGTCGAAGCGCCAAAGCTCGCCGGCTTGGGTCGCGGCCAAGAGGGTCCCGTCCGCGCCCGGCGCCAGGGCCGTGATATGCGTCTCCAAGGGCAGATTCTCGCGAATCAGACGCTCGTCGCCCGGAAGCAGAAATCCGAGCGCGATCAGTGCGAGCCCGATCGATATCGGCACGGCGACGGCGATTCGGCCAAATGTCATCACGAGCTCCCGGTGATCCGTTAAAAAGGCAGGTCTCAGGCCGCTTCGGCCAACACCCAAGGCAGCCCGACACGCGCAGGGCGTTCAGCACCGGTTCAGCTTCGACCTGCGAAGATTGCCGCGAGTGAACCGTTCGAAGAGGAGAATCGAGTATGTTCAACCGCACCTATGCAGGCCTTATCGCGCTTGTCATGATACTGCCCGTCTACGCACCCCCGGCGATGGCCGACCAACTGAGCACGCGCGCCGCCGTCGGCGGCGGCCTCGGCGCCGCCCTCGGAGCCTTCATCGGCGGCGAGCTCGGCGGCCGCAACGCAGCCATCATAGGGAGCGGGCTCGCCGGAGCCGCCGGCACGGCGATCGCCACCGACGGCTACGACAGGCCGATATACCCCGAACGCCGCGGTGCATCCTATCCCTGCCCTCCCGGTCAGTGGAAAAAGGGCCGTTGCCGCGACCGGTATGCCTACGACGACTGATCCGAGCGCTGTGATCGGCCTCGAAGGCGACAAACATCGATCGGGCCGCGTCTGGCTCGCCCGCCGAGACCGTGCGTGGCCGCCACGCCCAGCGCGCGCCGGGCCTAAAGGAGGAACAAGGTCGCCAAGCCGAGAAAGATGAAGAAGCCGCCCGAATCGGTCAAGGCGGTGATCAACACGGAGCTGCCGAGCGCCGGATCCCGACCCAGCCGCTGGCGGATCAAGGGAATTACCACCCCGGCGGTCGCAGCCAGGAGAAGATTGAGCGTCATGGCCGCGGTCATGACCAACCCCAGCGCGTAGTTGCCGTAGAGTAGCCAGGCCGCCACCCCGACGACCCCGCCCCAGACGACGCCGTTGATCAAGGCCACGCCCAGCTCCTTGCGCAGCAGCCGCCACAGCGCAGACGGCTGAATCTGTCCCATCGCGATCGCCCGAACGATCATGGTAATGGTCTGGTTACCCGCATTGCCGCCGATGCCCGCGACGATCGGCATGAGTGCGGCGAGTGCCACCAGCTTTTCGATCGAGCCTTCGAAGAGATCGATGACGCGCGAGGCGATGAAGGCGGTCACCAGATTGACCGCCAACCAGGCCCAGCGGTTCTTCACCGAGCGGATCACGGGCGCGAAGATGTCCTCCTCCTCACGCAGACCCGCATTGCTCAGGATCTCGGCTTCGGATTCCTCCCGAATATGGTCGACCATCTCCGCGACCGTCAGGCGACCGATCACGCAGTGCTCGCTGTCCAGCACCGGGACCGAGACCAGATCGTAGCGCTCGAAGGCGTTGGCGGCCGAATCGGCGCTGTCCTCCGGAGAGAAGCTCACGATCGACTTGGACTGCATGACCTTGGAGACCTCGGTCTCGGGGTCATTGATCAGCAGGGATTCGAGGGTCAGAACCCCGCGCAGACGCTCCTCCCGGTCGATCACGAAGATCTTGTCGGTATGATCCGGCAGCGCATCGAATCGGCGCAAATACCGCAGGACCACTTCCAGGGTGACGTCCTCGCGCACCGTCACCATGTCGAAGTCCATCAGGGCGCCGACGGTGCCCTCCGGATAGGACATCGCCGCTCGGACCTGCGCCTGCTCCTCCTGATCGAGCGACGCCATGACGTCCTGCATGATCTCGGGCGGCAGATCGGGGGCCAGGTCGGCCAGCTCGTCGGCATCGAGCGTCTCGGCTGCGGCCTTGATCTCGTCGGCGTCCATGGTCCCGAGCAGGGTCGCGCGGACCGCATCGGAGACCTCAAGCAGGATGTCGCCGTCCTTCTCGGCCTTGACGAGATCCCAAACGAACAAGCGGTCGTCGACGGGCAAGGCTTCGAGAATCCAGGCAATATCCGCCGGATGCAGACGATCGAGCTTGCGACGCAACCGACCCAGATTCTGCCTGTGGGTGATGTTCTCCACCAGCTCCTGATGAGGCATCCGCTGCCGGTGTACCAGGGTGTCGACCAACCGAAGGCGCGCCAACAACCGCTCGACATCGCGCAGGTGGCGATGCATGGCGTCCGTGTCGCGATCCTTGAGTTGTGTCATTGGAACGGCGCCGGGTTGGGGGTTGAGGAGGTCGGGATCGAGTCGAACGGACAACCGCCCACTTTACGGAATTCGCGGACCTGTTGCGAGTTGATCAGCATCGAAACGATCCGAATCAACATCGTCTTACTTTGCATTTTTGTTCGGCACTCAGCAGCTTGCAGGCTTCCAAACCGGTACGGCATTCCGGCGCCGAGCCGCGCGATCTCGAAAAAGCCGGGCCGTTCGGCGCTGGCTCGCCGGTCCTGTCCTTCGGCGACGTGAAAGGGAGCCGATCCCGAACCGCTCGACTCGGGATGATCAGCGACGCACGAAGAAGGGATTACCCAGATAGCTCAAGACCGCACCCTCCGGGATGATGCGCTCGATGCGAATCCCGTCGCGCGTCTCCTCGCCCTCGACATAACGAAGCGCGTTGATGAGCACAAAGCGCTTGGCGGCATCTTCGTCGTAGACATGCACCGTCATGAAGTAGGCGGGCAACTGTGCCTGCTGCATCGGCGTGAGACGCAGTTTGGTGGGGTCGCCGCGGATGTCTGCCGGCTGGCGCTGTTCCAAAGGGGGTGGAATGCCCTGCTCGCGACGCACCTGCTGCTTGAAGCTTTCGATGTCTTCGACGAGGTCGGACGGGACGGCTGCACGCTGCGGCCTGCGCCGGGGCGCGGGAGGCGGCTCGGCATAGGCCGCCTGCTCGGCATCCAATTGTCGCTGAAGCTCCTGTTCCAGCCAAGGATCCGGCTCCGGCAGGAACAACGGCTCTTCGTCCGGAATCATGTCCGGGTCAGGGCCGGGAACGCCGGACACACGCGGCGACGCGGACGGCACCCCCGATGGACGCGGCACTGTCCGCGTCTGCGACGACGCATGCGAGTAGGAGCCATCCGAGGCGGTCCTCGGCACCGCATCCGCCGGCGGTTGCCCGGAGTCCATATCCGAGAGCGCCGGGATCGATGTCGTCAGCGGCATTGAAGCCGCCGAGGGCTCGACGCCGGCCTGCTCGGATACGGTCAGGGGCACGGGCTGTGGCGTTCGCAGCACGGCGTAGAGCGCGATGACCACCGCTACGGCCGCCAAGCCGACGGCGAGCAAGCCCCAATGGCTGGTCGGCACAGGCTCCTTGTCTTCGCTGAACATGCCGCTGGTGTCCAGCGTCGGGACGCGCCCGAGCTCGCGCTCCTGCTGAGACTTCTTCAGCGCCTCCAGGATATAGCTCATGGCTCCATGGGCTCCGTACTCGCGGACTCGGACGCGTCGGATATCCGGACCAGTCTGGGGACTCCGGGAAGATCGACGGCATTATGCAGTTGAATGAGCGTGCGCGGACCGGCGATCCCGTCCGCCACCAAGCCCCGCGACGCCTGGAACGCCCGGACCGAACGTGTCAGCTCCCTATCGTAATAACTGGAATCGCTGGCCGGAAGCCCCGAGGCCGGCACCTTTGACAAGAGCTCCCGCAACCACCGCACCGACTCACCCGAGGCGCCCGGACCGATCAGCGTCGACCCGGTGGGCGGCGGCTGCCAGACCAGGATGTAATCGCCGGTCCAGACGGATTCCAGCCCATCAAGCGGCACCAACTCGTTCCCGTCGGGCAGGGCAAGTGTGCCCGACGGCCCATCGAGCGAGCTCAGAGCCAGGAAACGTCGAGCGCCGCCCGCGTCGCGAACCCGCAGCACGGCCGGACGGTCGAAAAAGCGCAGCGCGTCGAGGTCCCCCTGCCCGCTCTCGCACCTGAGTCCGAAGGTGGCGACACGCGCGCAGGGGTCACCGGCAGGAAGTTCGTTGACCTCGACACCCCAACGCAGCAACAGCAGACGCAGTGCGTCGGATTCGGGCATAGCGATCCGGTCAAGCGTCTCGGCGAGCGCATCCGGCTCGAAGCGTGCGAGGGCAATCTGCGGAAGCGCGTCCACCGGCGCGCCCTCGAGCGGAGCCTCTTCGCCTGCAGAGACCTCGCCGGAAGCCGCAAGGCCGTCCGACCCGGACGGCATCGCATCCTCAGTCTCGACGGACGCGACGAGCAGGGAATCAGGCGATTCCGCATCGACCTCCGGCCCCGCTCCCGCGTCGGCGCCCTCCGGACTCGGCGTCGTCTCGGGAGGCGGGCGGCCGGCGGAGAGCGTGCGCGCGCCCGGGAGAAGATCGGCCAGAAGTGCCGCGGCATCTTCGGACACCCAGGCATAACCGAGCCAGCCGGCGATCATCGCGAGCACAAAGGCGGCAGCGGCGGCGAATCCGGTGCGCACCGCCGGGCGAGGCAGATCATCGATCGACTCGCCCTGCACCTCGCGCGCCGCGCGCTTGACGATGGCGGGTGTCACCTGAGAGCTGCGCGTCACGCAGGCGCCGAGCAGTGCGCGATCGCAGAGGATATTGACCAGGCGAGGGACACCGCCCGAGCAGTTGTAGATCCGGCGAATCGCCGCCGCGGTGAACAATGGACGATCCACGCCGGCGACCGCGACCCGGTGGCGGATATAGTCGCCGGTCTCCTCGAGCGTGAAGGGTCGCAAGTGGAAACGCGCAGTGACGCGCTGGTTGATCTGGCGCAGGGCATCGCGCTCGAGCAGACGCCGCAGCTCGGGTTGGCCGATCAGGAAGATCTGCAGGAGTTTGTGCTTGCTCGTCTCCAGATTGGTGAGCAGGCGCACCTGCTCCAAGACCTTCGGGCGCAGGCTCTGCGCCTCGTCGATGATGAGTACGGGGCGGCGTCCCTTTCCGTGTGCGTCCAGCAGATAGACGTTGAGCCGATCGACCAAGGCCTTCACCGAGCGCTCGCCCTCGGGTACCGGAATCCGAAACTCGTCGCAGAGGTTGAGCAACAGCTCGTTGGCCGTCACCGCGGGATTGAGGATCAATGCGACCTCGACTCCCTCCGGGAGCTGCTCCAGGAAGGCACGACAGACGGTCGTCTTGCCCGTCCCGACCTCGCCGGTCAAGAGGACAAAGCCGCCGCTCTCCCCCGCCCCGTACAGAAGATGGGCAAGGGCCTCCTTATGCTGCTCGCTCAGGAACAGATAGTGGGGGTCCGGCGCAATGGAGAAGCTGGGTTCCTTGAGCCCGAAATACTTGGGATACACGCTGGTTCTCGATGAGGTAATGGCAGTGGACAAGGCGTCGCGCGCAGCCTGACCGATCGAGCGATACACCGGACTATCGGCCGCAGCTCGGGCCGAGGGATAAGGCGATGATGGATCGACGGTCGGCGAGAAGGCCGACGGGAGGCCCACCCGATCACCCGTTGCCCAACTACTGCATTTTGCGGGGTTTCCGTCGCTCGCGCGAGAGTAGACAGGCGAACGGGAGGCGTCAAGCTCGGGCGCATACCAGCGAAAAGCTACCCTGGCGGGTGTTTGCTTCCGGCCGCCGGGCCCAAGCTGCCGGACGTCCTTCCGTGTCGGGACCGCCGATACGTCCGGGCGAACGCCCGAGACCGCGCTTGGCCCGCGGCGCACGAATCGCGTGCAAAGAGAAAAGGGCTTGAGTGGCGCGCACTCAAGCCCTTGATTATGGTGGGTCGTGTAGGATTCGAACCTACGACCGATGGATTAAGAGTCCACTGCTCTACCAACTGAGCTAACGACCCGAGAGGTCGGCCGATGCGTTCGGTGCTGACCGACCGCAGAGCCCGAAAATGATGGGGTGGACGATGGGGCTCGAACCCACGACCACAGGAATCACAATCCTGCGCTCTACCAACTGAGCTACGTCCACCATAGCGAAAACTCCTATCCTTGGCTCCGCGCATCCCGCGCATCCGATCCTGAACCTTGTTGCGGTACCGGCAGCTGCAACCGGGGCTGCTGCAAACGCGGCGACCTGTCGAGCCTGAATTTTGGCGCGCTCGGCAGGACTCGAACCTGCGACCCACGGCTTAGAAGGCCGTTGCTCTATCCAGCTGAGCTACGAGCGCTGATCGAGTGCGCATCGAAGCCGGCATCCGGTCGCCCTGAGCGACGTCACCGTGAGCGACCTGGTGGGCAATTGGTCGGGGTAGAGGGATTCGAACCCCCGACATCCTGCTCCCAAAGCAGGCGCGCTACCAGACTGCGCTATACCCCGGTTTCGGAAAACGCGTCCCGAAATCGAAGAGCCGGAACTATACGCCGGGCGAAAAGCAGAGTCAATCCACCGACAGCGGCCGAGTCGCCGCCGGCAAGCCTCGCGTTTTCATGCGTCGCGGTGCTCGCTATGATGCCGCTCAACGATCGCACGACGAGGCCACGATGAGCGCACAACTACTGGACGGCAAGGCCGTCGCCGCGGAGATTCGCGTCGACATACGCACACGCGTGGACACCATCTTGGCCGCGGGCGGGCGCCCGCCGGGCCTCGCCGTCGTCCTGGTCGGTGAGAATCCCGCCTCTCAGGTCTACGTGCGCAACAAGCGCAAGGCCTGTGCAGAGGTCGGTTTCTACTCGGAGATGCACGAGCTGCCGTCGACGGTCGACCAACCGGACCTCATCGACCTCATCGACCGACTCAATGCGGACCCGAAGATCGACGGCATCCTGGTGCAGCTGCCGCTGCCCGAGCAGATCGACGAAGCAGCCGTCACCGACTGCATCCTGCCGACCAAAGACGTCGACGGATTCCACCCCGACAACGTCGGCCGCCTGGTGCTGCGTCGACCCTTGCTGCGTCCCTGCACACCCAAGGGGGTGATGACCCTGCTCGAGCGCACCGGCCAACCGATCGAGGGGCTCGATGCCGTGATCATCGGACAATCCAACATCGTGGGCCGGCCAATGGCCCTCGAGCTGCTCGCCGCCCGCTGCACCATCACGGTCTGCCACAGTCGGACCAAGGATCTTGCCGAGAAGGCACGCGGCGCCGACATCCTGGTCGCCGCGCTCGGACGGCCGCGCTTCATCCCCGGTGACTGGGTCAAGGACGGCGCCATCCTGATCGATGTCGGCATCAACCGCACCGCAGAAGGCGCACTCGTCGGCGACCTGGATTTCGGGCCATGCGCCGAGCGCGCCTCCTGGATCACCCCGGTGCCCGGTGGCGTCGGGCCCATGACCATCGCCAGTTTGCTCGAGAACACGCTCCAGGCCGCACAGCTGCATGCCGCGCTGACGTAGGACGAACCACTCGGCCAGTGAAGCCTTCGCCGTGACCTCCGCGATGCCGTGCACGGGGTCGCAGCCCCGAAGGATCGGCCGGCCGGTCCGCCGGACGGTCTCGATCATGGGCGGCAGCGCATGCGCGATCCGATAGGCGCCTGCCAAACCAAGACATCGAATCCCGGATGCGCGCCATGAGCTCGCCTTGGAAATCCGCTCTAAGGACGCCTGAAGGTCTGGTCCTGTTGGCGGGCCTCAGCCTGTCACTTGCGTTGTTGGCCGCACTGACAGTGACCGCCGTGTGGTCCCCAGGGTACGGTCAGTTGCTTGCGGCCGTGATCGCAACCAACCTGGTCTTCGGGCGCGTCACGGCCATGTCGCTCGGATTCGCCACCGGACTCGATGACCTCTCCGTGGTCCTCGCCAACCTGCTGGTCGAGACCATCCTGGTCTTGGCCTTTTATCCCTTGTTCGTCTTCAGCTGGCGCGGGCTGTTGGAAGTGAAGACCCTGCGACCTTACCTGCGCGCGGTTCGGCAAGCTGCGGAGCGTCATCACACGACGATCCGCCGTTACGGGATCATCGGCCTCTTCATCTTTGTTTGGTCGCCGATCTGGATGACCGGGCCCGTCGTCGGATGCGCCATCGGCGTTCTGCTGGGTCTGAGTATGCGGGTCACCTTGCCGGTCGTCTTGGCCGGGACCTACGTCGCCATCCTGGGCTGGGCTGTGGCGATGAGGCAGCTGCACGATCAGGTCGCAGGGTTCAGTCCCTTCGGCCCGCTCGCCTTGTTCGCATTCCTGGTGCTGATCGTTGTCGGGGGATATCTGCTGAGGCGCTTCCTGCGCCGCCAGCCCCGAACGTCCAGTCGCGAGCATGTCGATTAGCTCGCCAGTCAGACCGGACCAAACCGAGAACGCATCATGCCGAAAGCGCATCGGCAAGCGCGCGAAGCAATGCGGCCCCGTCGCCACGCCATGCGCTGCCGTGCATGCATGCGAGTGTTGCCGGGTTCGTCGAGGCGAGCTTGTCGAGCATGAGACGCGCGTTCTTCGTGTGCGAGAAGTAATCCATCTCATGGCGGAAAGCCTCGCTCGGCCCGAGAATGTCCGACTCGGTGACGGGCGGAAGCTGACTGCCGCCCTGCGTGAAGAGATCGCCGCAGAAGAGTGTCGAGGTTCGTTCTTCCATCAGAAAGCCGCACTCCCACGCATGCGGCAAATGGGGAGCGTCGAGCCAACGCACGATGTGTTTGCCCAGAGAGATCGCCTCTCCGTCGGCGAGCGCCCGGGGCTCCCGATCGGCAAGATCGCCGATGGATACCATGGCCGCAACGCTGCCGCACAGTGGCGAGGACTGCGGGGCGGAAGCAAGCCACTCGTTCAGCGAGCCGCACTCGTCGGCTTCCACGTGGGACAAGGCGATATAGCAAAGTCTCTCGACCGGCAAGACGCTGGCCACCGCTTCGCGCACCAGAGGAAACATCTTTCTCGGGCCGGTGTGAAAGAGGAGTGGCTCATCGTCCGCGATCAAGTACTGATTGAATGAAAATCCGACTGCACCCTCGATGACCACCGGCGTATTGATGCGATAGATTCCCTCGGCAACCTCATGGACGTTCGTCCCGGACTGGATGTTGGTCACGGTCATTGGACCCTCCTCGGCACCGCTTGAGTGATCGTTGCGTTCAATGGCCCCTCGCCCCACCTCCGAGCGCGGCGGCCGAACGGCCCACGCGGCTTGATGACCCGTTGGCGGTCGATTAGGGCGTCCCAAAATTTCGGAGGAGCCGGATGCGACGCCCGAGCTGCCCCGTCGATGGGCTAAGGTGATTTTCAGGAACAAGCATCCCAACCGCACATGTTTGGACGACATTCGGGGGATGTAGGGGCGAATGAATTCGCCCCTACACGCAGGTCGATCCTTTCTCGGAAATCACCTACGAAGCCATTTCGCCTCGTAAGCCGGCCCGACGAACATTCGACAACCCAAGCTTCCGAAGGCGCATCGAGTATAGACGAGTGCCGGGCCTCAAAGGCGCCGGTGGCTGATCATTGCGATCCGACGCAGCCGCACCGATCACCTCCTGTAACCGGCTGGAAGGGACGAGCGTTGGCCGGGGCGCAGCGGATTCAATCGTGACGGGAGAACATGATGAAAGGACCCGTCGATGCCAAGGAAAAGCCGGACCGCGGATGGGGATTGTTTAGCCTGGATACGCTGGTCAACATGGCCACCTCGGCGGGCCTGCACATCGAGCTGCATCTGCCTCACGCGGCCCAATCGGGATCCAGCGCGCCGTGGCGATCCAGACCGCGCTCGTCGCTTCCTGAAGGCTAGTCGTGCAACATCCTCCCGGCATCCTTCAACGAGAGGCATCGGGGTTTTGAGTAGGCCGGCCACTCCACGATGCTCCCTTCGCATTGTGTGATTTCAAGAATTGACCCCGCTTCCTCGCGAAGGTCTCCCGTATCGGACTCGGCGCCTGGATATGGGACGGCACGGACGAGGAAGCCTTCATCTGGTAGCGAGGTTCAGCATGCACAAAGGCGACGTTCCGCACGGATGGATTGCGCGCGGGCAATGGGTTCCGATGATCGGATACCGGCTCTTCGTTGTGGGTTTGATCTCGGCCTGCCTCCTGATCGCCGCTTCACCGCGAGCGGACGAGTTGACCGACTTGCTGACCGGCGAGAAAGAAGAGGCGGCAACCGCGAGCGATCAGGTGATCTCCGCTGGCACCTCCGAGAAGGACGACGCGAAGATCCGTCAGCGGCTGCAGAGCATTTACGCGGAGATCCAGGGACTGAAAGGGTTGTCGGTCAGGGTTTCCGGCGGAATCGTGTTCCTGAGCGGCGAAGTCGAATCGGCCGCGACGGAGACCATGGCGCTGACGTTCGCCCGTAAAGTCGAAGGCGTCGTGAAGGTCGAGAACGCCATCAGCGTCAACCGCGAGCTGCAACCACGGCTGCGGGCGATGTGGACCAAGAGCGTCAAGCTCGCGCAGCAGGTCTTGGTCGGTCTGCCACTGTTTCTGCTTGCACTCGTCATCCTGGCGCTCTTTTGGATCACCGGTCGATGGCTGGCGGCCCGTCAGGGGTTGTTCCGGCGCATCGCCCCAAATCACTTCATCGCCCACCTGCTCGGACAGCTCACGCATTTGTCGTTCGTGATCGCGGGGCTGGTGATGGCGCTGAGTCTGCTCGATGCAACCGCGTTGCTGGGTACCATACTCGGAGCGGCCGGGATCATCGGCTTGGCGGTCGGCTTCGCGGTGCGCGACACCGTCGAAAATTATATCGCCAGTATCCTGCTGAGCTTGCGCAACCCCTTCGAGGTCAACGATTTCGTCGATATCGACGGCCATCAAGGCAACGTGATCAAGCTGACCGCGCGCGCGACGATACTGCTGTCGCCGGATGGCAACCACGTTCGCATTCCGAACGCCATGGTGTTCAAGGCCGTGATCGTGAACTACACCCGCAATCGGGAGCGCCGCTTCGAATTCGACGTGGGTGTCGACACGGATCAAGATCTGCCCGCGGCGCAATCGCTGGCATTGAGCACACTGCTGGCGGTGACGGGCGTGTTGCAGGATCCAAAACCGCTCGTCGTCGTGCAATCGCTGGGCGATTCCAATGTGATCTTGCGCTGTTATGCGTGGATCGATCAGACGCAGGTCGACTTCCTGAAAGTCCGCAGCGAGGCGATCCGCGCGGTGAAATCGGCGTTCGACCGTGCCGGCATCGTGATGCCCGAGCCGATCTACAAGGTACGGCTGTTCGACGCCGGCGCGCTCGCCGCGGCGAGCGCCGATCGTGGCGCCGGGTTACACGCGGGGCGCCGGCCGGAGATGCGAGGCACCGCCGACGCCGTCGAGCCCGTTGCCACCGGGGACGTGTCCGTGGACCGCACGATCGAGGACAAGGTCAAGGCCAGCGGAGCCGACACCACCGCGGACAACCTGTTGAGCGCGGACGCCGCCCGCGAGCTCTAAAGACCGTGGACCAAGACCGACGGCATCAGCGATCAGCCCGTCTTCCCTATCGGACTAGGCACCCGGGCCATCGGCGGCTGGGTGTCGGGCGGCACGGACACGCGACCGACGCGCAACTGGAACCTCGCAACCGGCGTCCATCATTTAGTGTGCCGAACGGCTGGCGAAAGACGTGCCGGCCAATTGCGCGAGCATCGTGGTCACGTCTTGAAATTACGTATGCGTGATTTCGAGACGTGGCCCCATGTTCTGCACATGTACCACACGGCCCGGACCGCTCACGGAGCGAAGCCAGAAGTGCGCAATGGGTGACCCTACTGCCCCCTGGAAAGGCAAAAGGCAAGACCTGACCCCCTCCATGCGAGCCGCCGCCGCGCCCAGCCACTCCAGGAAGTACCGCCGATCTGCGTCGTCGAAGAATACCGCGGCCCGGTCGATCCCGCGCAGGATCACGTGCATCGGATAACCGGCGGCTACGATCCGGGCGCGTCTGGGCAGGGGAACGGGACCGGGCAGGGAAATAGGGGTACGCGAAGTCTAGCAGAAAAACGTGGTCTGTCCCTGAGGTATCCCCAAAATAATGTAGACTTTTTCAGTGCGTTAAATCGCATTCTTTGCACAGGATTGAACATGCACGAGAGGTCGTTGTCCCTGGAAAGCGACGAAACCCGCCAGGAGACCCCTCGTGCATGCAGGAACCATCTTACACCGCTGCCTCGATCCGTTGCTGCAGGCGATTCACCGCACACGTTTGGCGACACTTTTCGCCGCGGTGGCGGCCTGCGTGAGCGGGCCGGCGTTGTCGCTGACCGATGTGGGGCGGCGCTTCGGAGGCGCCGTCGGGCTGCGCCACAAGATCAAGCGCGCCGATCGCCTGCTCGGCAATCGGCATCTGCGCCGGGAGGCCAAATCGATCTATCGGGCCTTGTGCCGCGTGACGCTGGCGCGCGTACGCGAACCGCTGATCCTGATCGACTGGTCGGATCTGAAGGCCGACCAGTCGCTGCACTTGTTGCGCGCATCGCTGCCGGTGGGCGGACGCAGTCTGACCCTCTACGAGGAGGTGCACCCACAGAAGAAACTCAACAACGCGGCGGTGCACGCGCGCTTTCTGCGCCACCTGAGCACCCTGATGCCGCCGGGGGTGGCGCCGATCATCATCGCCGACGCGGGCTTCAAAGTTCCCTTCTATCGCGAGGTGCAAGCCCTGGGCTGGCGCTGGGTCGGACGGGTGCGCGGGCGCGACTTCGTGCGGCTGAAGTCGCGCTGGAGCAGCTGCAAGACGCTTTTCGCGCGTGCGACGGCCACCCCGACGGCGCTCGGCGAGGGCGAGTGGGTGCGCAGCAATCCGCTGCGCGCCGTCTTCGCCTTGGTGCGTCGACCGCCCAAGGGCCGTCGCGGCAAGACCACCTTCGGGCGGCGAGCGCGCTCCAAGGCCAGCACGCAAAACGCCCGCAGCGCCAAAGAGCCCTGGCTGCTGGTCGCCTCGACCCGCTTCGCCGAGTGGCCGGCCAAGCGGCTGGTGCGCCTCTACGCCCAGCGCATGCAAATCGAGCAAAGCTTTCGCGACATGAAGAACTTACACTTCGGAGAGGGCTTGGAGCGTAGCCGCTCGCGCGGCACAGAACGCTTTACGGTGTTGGTGCTGATCGCCTCGCTGGCCGCGTTCCTGCTCTGGCTGATCGGTACCGCGGCCGAGCGCGCCGGCATCCACCGCCGGCTGCATCCGGGCAACGGCAAGCGTCGCGTCTACTCGCGGATCTTCCTCGCGCGTCTGCTGCTCATCCTCGACAGTACCCGCGATGTGCTCGATGAGGTGCTCACGGCCATCGCGCCACCGGACCGATGGGTTGCGAGCGACCATGACGCCCTGCTCGCCGACGGGGTTTGTGGGGGATGAATTCGTGGGGATACCTCAGGGTCTGTCCCCGTTTTCCCCTCGGCCTTGCCAGGCCGCAACAAATGGTGACCCCTTTTGACCTACGGGATAATACTTCGGACTGGGAGGTGAACTGATGAACAATGAATACGTAAAACAAACTCTCGCATTCATCAAGAAAAGCGATCTGCCCCTTCTGTTTCCAGAGTTTAGGGAGGTCAAACTCTTGCCAGACGGAAAGTGGGAACAAAAAATCTTCAGCATTGCTCGAGTACGACTCAACGAAATCGCACGCAATCGGCTGCTAGTTCAGATGTTAATCTTCACATTAGTTGATAGCTTCATCGATCTGAAATATCCGACCCTGGATGGGTTGTCATTTAAGAAACGATATGACGGTCTGTCTTCAGGCAACGACAGCGAGGTCATTTTTCGGGAGACCTACAGGTTGCTAAAGCTCATGAGAAATGCGGCGATTCATTCCAGGAGTGGGATCTCAACGCTGAATAATGAACTGAGCATTATATACAATTTCCGGAGCACACAATACGAATTGCGATGCACTTCCGATGCCGTCATGTGGTTGTACTCTTTCGTGTTTTTATACATCAGTGTGGGCGGCGATCGTTCTACCTATCGAGATGCCATTTGGCGATCCTATTACGATAATATTAGTGCGGGCATCCGCATTATTTCAGACGAAGTCCAGAGTCCACTGGGTTCGGTCGCCGCTGGGCTGCGTTTGAAAGTCAACGTGAGACCTGATTACCAACGAGACTCCGCAGGCTCACGTTTTGAGCCACCGGCGGTCGCACACTGGTGCCGTGACCACCACCGGGAGTCTGCACCATGGCCAAGAACCTCATCCAGTTTCAGAAGGGTCTGAGTTTGCCTGACTTTCTTGCGCAGTACGGCACCGAGGAGCAGTGCGCCGACGCTCTGTTCGGCTGGCGCTGGCCGGCGGGCTTCGTCTGCCCTGAGTGCGGACATGCCGAGGACTTCACGGCGCTGCGCACGCGCGAGCTGATGCAGTGCAGGCACTGCCACCACCAGACCTCGTTGACCGCCGGGACGATCTTCGCCTACACCAAGCTGCCCCTGACCGTCTGGTTTCTCGCCATGTATCTTCTCACGCAACAGAAAAACGCCATCTCCGCGCTTGAACTCAAGCGCCATCTCGGGGTGTCCTACCCCACGGCCTGGAAGGTCAAGCACAAGCTCCTGCAGGTCATGCTCGAACGCGACGCCGATCGCCAACTGAGCGGGGTAATCGAGATCGACGACGTCTACTGGGGCGGCGAGGTTCATGGCGGCACCCCCGGACGCGGCTCGCCCAACAAGACCCCCTTCGTTGCCGCCGTGGCCAAGAACGACAAGGGCCACCCGATCGCGCTGCGCATGAGCGTGGTTGCAGGATTCCGCAAGACCGAGTTGGCGCACTGGGCCGCCAAATTCATTCATCCCGACAGCATCGTCGTCAGCGACGGCCTCGCCTGCTTTCGCGGAATCGCGGATGCCGGCATCGAGCACCAGGCCATGGTGACCGGCAGCGGCGCCGGCGGCGTCGAGTTGCCCGAGCGCAAGTGGGTCAACACCATCCTCGGCAACGTGAAGACCGCGATGAGGGGCACCTATCATAAGGCCAGCTCCCAACATCTGCCGCGCTACCTCGCGGAGTTCTGCTACCGGTTCAATCGCCGCTTCGACCTGGCGGCCATGCTGCCGCGCCTCGGCATTGCGGCCGCGCGAACCCCGCCCATGCCCTACCGTCTGCTCAAGTTGGCTGAGGCTCATTGGTAATCAGGACGTGAGATACACTGTGCAGAACCCGAGATATTGCGTCGGTGATTCCGGCGGTCTTTTATTCGAAAGATTCAACCCTGAGGGTGATTCTGAATCAAGGACCGGTGTCGACTACATCGTTGTAAAAGCGGGGCGTCAGTTCACCATCCCAGATGAGACTCTAGGAATTGGCGGCGAACTTTCGGCTGATGCGCTCGATGAATGGGAGAGTTTCGACCGCGGATATCCTATCTTTGAATAAGGGAAAACGGCCGGGCTCGACCGTTTTCGGGTCCATGCGTGCCGGGAATGGATCTTGAAATCACTTGGAGAGTGGCTCGACTCCGGTGCTGTCATGGAACTTATGTACCTTGCCACCCGGAATGCTCACCTGATCATCTCGACCAAGCAGAATGCTGCCAGGTTCAGGATCAGATCCTTCGAGCCGGGGACCAGGAAAGCTCTCCCGACAAGCTGATCTTCCTCGACACGGACTATGCACCGCTGAAGTCTCGTCTACATGACTTTTTCCCAGGGGCTGGGGACATTGAGGCGGTGGTCGACCCCGAGGTCAGGGCCAAGATGACCGGACCGCAGAAGCTGGCTCTGATCTTTGAGGAGACGGAGTTGGCTGTCTTGACGGAGAATTATGTAAACGAGGCGACTCCGGCAGGCCCCAGAAGATCCATACCGCCCAGCGCTTCCTTTGCGATGAAGCCTATCTACGCACCGTTTGAATTAGGGAGACGACGGAGAAACGGACTTGTCCGGGGAGGGCTGGGTGCTCCCGAGCCTTACCGTTTGAGGCCAAAGAAATGGAAGGTCGCCAAGTATTCAGGTCTCCATCGGTCCGAATTCCCTGTATTTCGTGCTTCTCTGCGACTGCCAAAATGATTCTAACGTTATTCTCGGTGATAGCCTCGGAACAACATGGGTTAGTTGGAAGTACGCTCTAAGAGACTGCACAATTTGAAGCCGTCAGCGTTCAACCGGCTTGGGCATTTGTTGGGCTAAAGCCTCTTGGCGTTCCCTAGCCCATTTGAGACAGTGAAGGTCAAGCCGATGTTCGCTGCGAATGCGAAGAGCCTGGTCATGCAAAGGATGCGAGGAGGCTAGAGAAGAAATACGGAAGGAATCTGGATCAATAGCCAGAATCGACAAGTCGAATTCTTTGTGATGCGTAGGGCATAGCACTAGCATGTTACCAACTACATCCGGACCGCTTTCGCTCAGGGGTCGGATATGGTGAACTTCAGAGCACCCGGTTTCGTTGGGGCCAACGATCTTATAGCCGCACGCCTGGCAGCTGTTGTCATAGAGGGCCTTTGTGAAGTCACGGGGTTCTCGATCACGGTCGAAGCGGACGACTTCTATGCGTTCGCGTTTCGGTTGGCAGTCAAGAATTTGTTCTGACCGCGAATAGCGTTTATGAAGGTTACGCCATACAACCCTGCTGAACGATTGCGGGACGAAGCCCCAAACGATACTCAAGATTTGCCTTACTTGGCCACGAAGCTTGTGAAGGGCGCAGTCGCGAAACGTAACACAAGCCCACGATACTTCCGAGAGTGAACGTCCACAAGCACCAAACATTTCGAGCTCAACTTCTTTCATTACCTCCGAACACATTTCTTGGAAGGATTGGTGGTCATGGTGATGCGAGAAATTTAGACTGAAGAACTTACCTGCGCCATGGCCGCTATCGAATCGTGCGACTTCGAAGAAACCTCCACCATCCTCGGAAATTTCAAACGTCGCACATGGATCACCAGGCGAATAAGAAAGATACCTCATCGTCTCAAGAAAAAGATCGTCAAAATTATCCAGCCAAGAAGGCGATCTGTCGCTCCCTTTTCCGTCCAATAGGTGAAGGAAGGAAAACAAGTCCCCCTCTTCTCGTTTCCTCAACACATGCCGAGTACTGGGTAACGAGGTTTGCTTCTTTAGCCCACGCACTTCGGTGTTAAAAACTAAAGCAGAATTATTTGGAAGCAAGAGAGCGGCTTCCCTACGTTCAACGCAAAAGGCTAGTTGGTATTGCTCTAAAGGCTCAACAAAAAAACTTGAAATAAGCCAGCGTGGGATAGTAAAACTCGCATCGGGAATTGCCGATCTCCCAAGCTCGAACTCGGCAACCGTCTCGTTTTCATTCGCCTGCCTCGCCCACAGAGTCATCTGACCGTCGCTCACCATCAGTCGAGCAGGTTCCGACCAATCTACCACGGCATCCAGCTGACGCGCTGTCTCCTTTATGATGTTTCCATCAATTGGCGGTAGCACAACCCAGCCTGAGGCGGCGAGCCATCCCAAAGAAAGAAGCCTCTTGAATTGATCGGGTTCGATAGAGTCTTGCGACCAAGTGCTATCTGCACTGCTTCTTCTGGGAACGGAGAGATAAATCTCCGGTTCTTTTCGGACCGTCAGTCGACGCCCAAATTCCGAGATGGCCATAGCTTGGCTCAATGGTATTCCTAAGTCACAGAGCCACCTCCAACCACTATCCAGACCCGCTACCCTAGTGGAGCGACGGTGAACAAGAAGCCCTGATCTTATTGCTAAAGTTACTATTAGTGACTCGCCGGTTTTTATAACAGTCGTCCGGAAATTGAGGCTTGTTAGGGTCTCGGTTCCAAGATGATCATTGGCGAGCAGCAAACTTTCTAGGTACCATATCTCGAACAGAGAACGTGGAAAAGTGAAGTCGCCGTTTTCGGTCATATTCATGAATGCACTCGTACAAAGATGCTTTCACCGTCTTTGCGCTAGTTGGCTGGGGAACCCCCTGGAGCGTCCAGCGACGCCCCCCGAAACAACTTAGCGGAGCTGTTTTTCAATCCACTTGCAGTAATAGTCTCTTCGATTTTCCTCGACAAAAGAGTCGCTTAGATCACCCGTCTTAACCCAGGGAATATCGCCACCGAAATAATCGGCAGTCTTCCGAGACGGAGTTCCGCCGCTTGACCAGATACCAAGATCACCTAGACGTGCCGTTATCCACCCCCTGGAAAGCTCCCTCACGCAGCCTCCTCCGGCACCAAAGCCACCGCCTCGGCCTCCTCCGTCAACCCCTCGATCTCCTCGAGCGCCGCGCGCAAATGCACGATGATGGCAGCAGCGATGTCGTCGGGATCGCTCAACCGCTCCTCGATGTCCTCGCTCTCGTCGCGCAACCAGGCGATATCGAGGTTATCGTTTCGTTCCTTGCCCGAATATTTCATAAAAAAGGGCGACTCTCGTTCAACCCATTGATAAAATGGCTGTTCCGCCAAGAACGCTTCGGAAGAAGCTAAACGAGGTCGCCCATGCCCGAGTCTACCCCGGAACAGCTGCGTTTTCCCCCGGTCGCCGGTTTCACGGTCCGCGGCGACTTCGACGGCGGCGCCATGTCGTCTGACTTTGGCCCCATGATTCTGCGCGGGGTTGATCGGCAGATCGGCCTGACCGAGCGGTTGAGCGCAGCGATCGATGATTGGCGCCATCCGTCCTACACCACCCATCCGATGCGTGAGCTGATCGCGCAACGGGTCTACCAGATCGCCTGTGCTTACGAAGACGGCAACGACGCCAATGCGCTGCGCCGTGATGCGCTGTTCAAGCTGGGGCTGGAGCGCAAGCCGCTGGATGCGACGACGGACCTGGCCAGCGGGCCGACCTTCTCGCGTTTGGAGAATGGGGTCGGCGCGCGCGACCTCTACCGCATGGCGCAGGCCTTCGTCGAGGCCTTCATCGCCAGCTACCCGAAGGCGCCGCAGGTGATCGTGCTCGATATGGACCACTCCGAAGACGCCACCCATGGCCAGCAGGAGTTCGCGTTCTACAATCATCACTACGGCAACCATTGCTACTTGCCGCTGTTTCTCTTCGAGGGCCTCTCGGGGAAGTTCATCACCGCGGTGCTGCGTCCCGGCAAGCGCCCCACCGGCGCCGAGAACGCGATGATCCTCAAGCGCGTGCTCAAGCGGCTGCGGGCCGCGTGGCCACGCACACGCATCATCCTGCGCGGCGACGGACACTTCTCCAACCCCGAGTTGATGGCCTTGGCGATGGCCGATCCGTTGACGGATTTCATCTTCGGCCTGGCGGGTAACCGGGCTCTCACGCCACGGGCCGAGCCGTTCTTGGCCGACGCCCGCAAGCTCCATGCGCTGCGCATCGAGAACGCCCGGCGCGCCGACGCCGACGTACCCGAGCGGACCCGCACCTACCACGAGGTTGACTACCGTGCCGGTTCCTGGCCCGGCGCGTGTCGGACCATCCTCAAAGCCGAGGTGACGGCGCGCGGCGACAACCTCCGCTTCGTCGTCACCTCCTTGGACTTGCCCAGTCCCGAGTGCGTCTACCGCGATCTGTACTGCGCGCGCGGCCAGGACGAGAACTTCATCAAAATGATCAAGAACGATCTGGCCAGCGATCGCACTTCCGACAGCACCTTCTTGGCCAATCAGATGCGCTTGTTCTTCTCCTGCGCCGCTTACGTCTTGCACCAAACGCTGCGCACCGAGGTCCTCGTCGGCACGGAACTGGCCAACGCCCAGCCTGCCACCGTGATCATCAAACTGTTCAAGCTCGCCGTGCGCGTGGTGCAGTACAAAGACCGCGTGCGCCTGCACCTGCCCTCGAGCTGTCCGGTCAAGACGCTGTTGCAGCAGGTCACCGAGAGGCTCTTCAACGCGCAGCCCGGGCGGCGCCCGCCTAGACGCACATACATCCCCGCACGGGGATTTCAGCACGCGCACGACGACTATGCCCACCTCGGGCAGGGCATCGTACGCCTGCGCGGCGACAAAACTACTCGTGCCCCGTTGATCAAGCCCGTTGCCGCTCGGTATTTCCACCATTCAACCCCCGCGGCGTCCCGGTCATCGCCCTCGGTGACGCCCAGCGCCGCGCAAATCCGCGAGGCCAGTGTCGGCTGTGTCGGTTTATGAAACATCCGGGCTTGATCTGCTCACGCGTGAAACAGCGAAACCGCCCGGTCTCGCCCTGATCGGTCCGCTCCGCCTTGCCGTAAGGATCATCGCCGAACGCGGCCTCGAACTCCGCGAAATCGGCCACGGTGAGCGGTCGTGTCTTCCCGAACGCGGGCATATTGGCCCGCAGGTCGTAAACCCAGACGGCGTTGGTGTTGGCCTTGTCGTTCTTCCCGCGCGTGAAGAAGAGCACATTGGTCTTCACGCCTTGCGCGTAGAAGATGCCGGTCGGCAGGCGCAGGACGGTATGCAGGTCGCACAACTCCATGAGCCAGGTCCTCAAGCGTCGTCCGGTGTTGTCCTCGAACAGGACGTTGTCGGGCACGACGACGGCGGCGCGTCCGCCGGGTTTCAACGCACGGACGATGTGCTCGACAAAGGCGAGCTGCTTGTTCGAGGTGTCGTTCGTGATCGAGAAATCGGAGCGGTTCGGCCTGCCCCCGCCCTTCTTGGTGCCGAAGGGCGGATTGGTCATGATGAGATCCGCCTTGCCGAGGGCCTCGCCGTCGGGCGAGAGGGTGTCGGCGCAGGCGACGCTGCTCTCGATGCCGTGCAGCATCAGGTTCATCAGGCAAAGCCGATGTGCGTCCGGAACCAGCTCGGCCCCTCGGTAGGCGAGATGGCGCTGAAAGAACGCCTGGTTCTCGGTCAGCTCGAACAGATCGTCGGTGCGCACCTTGATGTCGTGGTCGGCGGCGACGATGAAGCCCGCCGTCCCTGCCGCCGGGTCCTGGATCACCTCGCCGGGCTGCGGCTTCGTCAGACGGACGATGCAGTCGATCAGCGGGCGCGGCGTGAAATACTGCCCTGCACCGGATTTCTTCTCGGCGGCGTTCTTCTCGAGCAGACCCTCGTAGAGGTTACCGAGGCCCTCCTCGCGCGCCGAGAACCAGTCCAACTTGTCGATGGCCATGGTCAGGGACTTGAGGTTCGCGGGCTTGCGCAGCTTGGTGCCCGCGTCGGCGAAGATCGCGAGAATGGTGGGGTCCTGCGTCTTCTTGGTGTCGCCCAGATCCAGCAGGAGGCGGCGGTAGTATTCGAGCTGGTCGAGACCCTCCCGCTTCGACAATGCCTCCCAGCCGTATCCGTTCGGGATGCGGTCTTCATGCCCGGTCTCCTGCATCATCTTGAGGAAGAGCAGGAAGGTCAGCTCCGTGACGTATTCGTTGTAGGTCACCCCGTCGTCGCGCAGGATGTGGCAGAGGTTCCAGAGCTTGGCGACGATGTCGCGGGTTCGATTGTCGGTCATCGGGTTCATTGAAGCGGTTGCGGTGGAATTCCCTGGTCCGGGGTTCGGGGTTCGGGGCCAAATGCACGGTTCGCGAGGCTATCTCGAGAGCTCAACCTTGTCGTAGACCTCGGCCAGCGACAGCTCCGCGTCGACGACGCGCAGGGGGATGGATTCCGACGGGTCTTGATAGCTGCTTAGGCTCCAAGTCCCGTCCGGCTGGCGCAGGAACAGCTCGGCCTGGATGCGGTATTGCGACAACAGCAGGTAGGCCTGCAGGCTCGGCAGGTTGCGGTAGTGCCGGAACTTGTCGCCGCGATCATAGGCCTCGGAGGAGTCGGACAGGACCTCGACGATCAGGGTCGGATTGGTGACGACATCGCGCCGGTCGTCGTAGAACTGGCGCTCGCCGCAGATGACCATTACGTCCGGGTAGGCGGCGACGTCATCCGAGGCGATGCGGACCTTCATGTCGCTTGGGTAAACGCGGCAGGGTTTGTCTTTAAGCTGGTTGCGCAGCTCGGCGCCGACATTGAGCACGATCAGGTTGTGCTCTTCGGTGCCGCCGGCCATCCCGAAGACCTCACCGCCGACGTACTCACTGCGTTGGTCCGCGGCAACGCGCTCCATGGCGAGCCAGTCCTCGAACGAGAGACGCGGTTGAGGTGCAACAGACATCATGGCCTCCAATGGGTGCGGCGGATGGTTCCGCGTCGATTATAGCGACGCCGGGGGCGGGATGAAGTCGGCGTACCCGCAGGCGCGGCGCCTCGGGTGCGGCTCGCCATGCGCTCGGTCGGGGTGATAAGCGGTCATCCAGGGCGTGGGTTTGCCGAGCCGTGCGAGGCACAACGAAGCGTCGGCGCTGCTCCGGTTTTCTCGATTTTTCAAGACGAAGCTCGGAGGTAGGCCGGTTGGGCACGCCCGTCCACCGTCACAGTTCTTCTGCAAGCGCATCGTGCGGGCTTTGCCCAACCTACTCACTGCATTTTACTTGTTCGCCGATTTGTCGACCAATCGGCCATCGACGAACTTGTGCAGTACGCTGGATACCAGCGTTTGGCATGGGATTCCTTACCGCAACGCCCGAGCCTGTAACGCACGAAGATCCTTGGAGGAAAGGCGAATGCTGAGACGTGCGTCCTTCCTGCACGTGGCGTCCGCAATGGCTTGATGAGCCTTCATCTCGTCAACGGCACTTTTTGCCCTTTTGAGATTTCCGGACTCAAATGCCTCCAGAATTTCTTTTTCCTCGGAATCAAGTCTGCTCATCCTGCCTCGTCCCAAAGCGCCTCGTTCAGCTCGCCCAGAACGGCTTCGAGCTGGCCATCAAACACCTTGTTGAGACGGCTGAAGCCGCCATGCGCCTGGAAGGGCTCACGGTCGAGCGCCGAGCGGTCTACTACGATCTCGCGCTCGATCTGCTCGGCGATGCGCTTGAGCCATTTGCGCTGCGGATCGCTCCAGGGGTGTTTGGCGAGGATGCGCTGCATGGCGGCGCGGACCCGTTCCTCGAAGGGGATCAGCGCGTCTCCGAGGGCGGCCTGACGGACGAATCCGATGATCGAGGCGGCGATCTCTTCGTTCCTGGCATCCTGCCACGCCCGGCGCAGGTTGGCATCGGAATAACCCAGCTTGTCGAGCGCAAGGCGCAGCTCGCGAAGCTGGGCGCGGGTCAGCTCGCGCGGGCGCTGCACGACGACGGTCAGGGCGGCGATCTTGTTGACGTTGTTGCGGACGTAGCTGGTGAAGCCGTCGAGAAAATCCTCGGGTTTGTCGGCGGACCCGTAGCCGCGCACGACCTCGGCAATCCGATCATCGTGAGACGAGATCGGGATTCGGCGCGGCGCATACGCCTCCGGTTCCCAGTCGAGGATACGGCCAAGACCGGGCCTTGAAGCGATCCAGACGACGCTCGTATCGAGCGGCTGCTCCGCCAAGCGCTTCAGCGTCGCCTCGGGCGTTTCACCGGCATTCGCCTCGTACTGCTCGCGGGCCTCGCCGGAGAGCTTGCCGAGACGGCGACGCAGCTTGACCAGGATTTGGTCGCGGATCTCTTCGCGGTGCGCGTCCGTCTCGACCTTGGCGAGCTCCTCGAAGAGCTGCTCCAGGCCGATCGAGGGATTGACCACGACCGGGCGCATGTCGGTCAGGTTCTGGAGATGCGGATAGAGATCGACGGCGTCGAAGATGCGGAAGGTCTCCTTGCCGATCTCGTCGCAACGCCGGGTCGCCCGGCCTAGCATCTGCTCGTAGAGGATGCGGCTGTTGACGCGGCGCAGAAAGACGATGTTCGTGATCTTGGGGACATCGATCCCGGTGGTCAGCAGATCGACGGTGACGGCGATCTTCGGCAGGTCATCGTTGCGATAGGAGCGGATCAGGCCGCTGACCTGATCGACGCTGCCGGTGATCTTGCGGATGGCGGCGTCCTCGATCTCGCCGTAGCGCGCCTTGAACGCCTTCTTGAGCTGAGCGACGACGATGTCGGCATGGGCATCGGTTGCGGCAAAGACCAGGGTCTTGCCGGGCAGGTCCGGATCGATGTGCTTGGTCAGCTCCTCGGCTACGACCCTGTTGAAGTTGACCGTCACGACCTGCTTGTTGAAGGCCTCGACCTCGAAGTCGATCTGGTCCGGGACATGGGACAGGTCGATCTTGCCGGTCTTGGTATCGAGGAGCTCGATCCGCTCGCCCTTGCCGAAATGGATCCCGGCCTGCGAGAGGGCCGTGGTGATCTGGATCGGCGGCTCGTGGTCGATCAGGTAGCCGTCGACGACCGCCTCGCGGTAGGAGTAGGTGTAGACCGGATCGCCGAAGATCTGCACCGTATGCAGGGCGGGCGTCGCGGTCAGGCCGATCTTGACCGCGTCGAAGTGCTCCAGGACCCGGCGGTATTTGGAGATGTAGTCCGCCTCGCTGCGGAAGCTGAGCTCGCCGTCGGAGAGCTCGCGGTCGAGGAGATAGCCCCGGTGGCACTCGTCGATGACGATCAGATCGTACTGATCGATGGGCGGGACATCAGCAGGATCGGCGTTGTAGAGCACCCGGCGTACGAGGCCCTGAATGGTGCAGATGTGGACCTTGGTCTCAGGCTCTGGACCGGCGACGTCCAGGCCCTTGAGATCGAAGATGTCGGCGAAGGTCTTGATCCCGACCACCTTGGTGGATGAGAACTCACCGCCGGTCTGCTGTCCCAGGGCGCTGCGATCCACCACGAAGCAGACGCGGCGAAAGCGCTTGGCATTGAGCAGGCGAAAAAGCAGGGCGATGGCGAGCTTGGTCTTGCCCGTACCGGTGGCCATGGCGACCAGGAGGGATCGCAAGCCTTCGGCAATGCTCCGCTCGACCGCCTCGATCGCCTGCTGCTGATAGGGCCGCAAGGGGAAACCGAACACCATTGGCTGGGTCTTGAGGGCCGCTTGGGCGGCCTCGATGTCGATCTCCAACCGGGCCTTGAGCCCGTCGGGCGTCGGCCAGTCGTTCAGGGCGCGGCGGTGATGGGTGGCCTTGCGGGTATCGCGAAACCAGATGCCGCTCTCGGTCTCGATCTGCTTGAGATAGGGACGTCCGTTGGTCGCGAAGACGAAGGGGACCCGGTAGGCGTCCCAGGGACCCCCGCTCGCCTCCGCCTCGCCGTCCTTGAGGATGATGTCGCGTGCGTAGCGCTCGGACTGATCGACGGCGGCGGAGACGTTCTTGCGTTCGCGCTTCGCCTCCACCGTGCCGAGACAGGGTAAGCCATAGAAGAGCGCGTAGTCGGCCGGACCGCTCCCGGTCGGCCATTCGGCAATCGCCATCGCCCTGCCCTTGGCCGGACGCGCGCCCTGGCTGTAACGCAGGATCTTGGAATCGGCTTCCCAGCCTCGGATGCGCAGTTGCTCGTCGATGATGGCGCGCGTCGCGGCCTCGTCCAGATCGATCCCTTTGGCGGCTTGCTCGGCCTGTTGCTGTCGGCGAGTCTTCTGCTGCGGCGTGGCTTGGGCGGCGGCCGCCTGGAGGGCAAGCAGGTCGGCCAGCGCCGCGTTCTTCTGGTCCTCCGCGTCCTGCGCAATCGCGGCCCACAGCTCTCGTTCCTCGTCGATCCGGCGGGCGCGGGCCTCGGTGGTTTCATAAGCGACCCTCGCCGCCTCGACCGCTTCCCGCGCCTTCTCGGCCTCGCCGAGCAGTTGAGCCCGTTCGGCGCGCAGCTGCTCCAGCTCCTCCATGAGGGCTTCCGAAGCAGCCTGCGGTGCGCTGGGCGGCGCGAACGGGCCGGGCTTGAAACCGGCATCCTTTCCGAAGGTCCGGTGAAACCAGATCGCCAGTTGCCGGGCGATCTTGAGCGTCGTCAGGGCATCCCGGTGGTCGCCGTATCCATCGTGGGCCGCGCGGTTGCCGATAATCCGGACCTGGTGAAACAGGTCGAGGACCTCGGGAGGTACCGCCCGCTCGAACTTGAGACGACGCAACAGGTCCGATTGCAGCTCCTCCGGGGTCGCGAGAAGACCGCTCCGCGCGGCCACTTGGCGGGCCAATTCCTCGCCGAACTGGCGGAGCTTGATCAGGCAGGTTGAGGGATCATCGGCGAAATAGCGCTCCGCCAGGGCGCCGAGGCGATCAAGCTGTTGCCCGTAGGCCCGCAGATATCCGAAGTTCCGTGATACGCACTCTGTCGGCATCAAGACACCCCTGTCGCAACGCTCATCCGCTTGCCGCTGCCGACGCGCCGGCTCCGCCGTAACGCGCAATGCAGCTTTCAAGCTGCGTCTTCGCCGTCCGCTGAATCCGCCCGAGCAGGTCGTGCTTAACCTCCGTGAGTCCGAACCGATCCATCAAGGCCCACTCCAGATAGAGCGTCAGATGCGCGGCGATCTCGGCATCGGCCTGTGCCCGGTGATAGCGGCCGGTGACCGGTAACCGGGCGTATTCGACCAGGGTACCGAGCTTGTGATTGGGTGCTTGGGGCAAGACGCGACGGGAGACCAACATCGAGCAGGCGAAGGCCTGCGGGGTCCTGCGCCCGATGCGCGCCAGCTCGGCATCCCAGAATTTGCGGTCGAACGAGGCGTTGTGGGCGACCAGGGGATAGTCGCCGACGAAGTCCGCGACCTCGGCCATGACCTGGCCGGCCGGCGGTGCCTCGCGCACCATGGCGTTGCTGATCCCGGTGAGGTGCTCGATAAAGGACGGGATGCGCACACCGGCATTCATCAGGCTCTGGTAGTGATCGGCGATGCGCCCGTCGCGGATCAAGACGGCCGCGATCTCGGTCGCACGATCACCCATGCCCGGAGAGAGACCGGTGGTCTCGAAGTCAATCACGACAACCGGATCCATTCCTCTTCGTCTCCTCGTCGCCGCTGAAGCCCTTGCTGGTCAAAGTTGCCGATCTGTTCCGTGGCATGGCGAAGGCGTCTCGCCCGGCACGCGCGCATCCAATGGTGCACGACTGCCGTGCACGCTTCCCAAACCCTGTCGCGAGCATAGCATTGTCGGTCGTACCCCACCCATGACGATCCCTGACCGCCGGCAAGAACTCGACCCCGCAGGCCGTAAGGGCAGCGGAAGAGGACGACTGCAAGTCGTCGATCCCGGCGTGCTGTCGATTCGCGACGATCGCCCTCGTCGCGCCTTGCCGGACACGGAGCGGGACGCACCCCAGGAGCCGCTCAACTGCCGGATCTCGTTAAGTCGACCGATGGTCGATGCCGGGAACGGGCTTGCCGGTCTGTGGGGCGTTGCTCATATTCCAGGCCGTAGGGTGAACGAGCGAGAGCGAAGTCCACCGAACTCCGCGCCGGCGGTGGTGGACTGCGTCGCGCTTGTCCCTACGGCTACGATCAGCGCGAGGCGGTCTTCGATCACGGATGGCTTATGGCAGATCGGGGATCAACCCGAGCCGCAATGTCTCTTCTCGAATCTCGCGAGGGGCCTTTCCGGCGTCGAGGATGAAGCCGTTCAACTGGATCATCCAGGCCCGCGGGTTGTCGGCAAGGCGGCTGGGAAGTGTCCAATTTGGATCGCCTGGGTGTGAGCTGAGCCGTTTAAGGATCGCGCTCGATTGCGTCGAGCCCGTGCGCTTACTGACGCCGAAGGGTGAGGACAGCTCGTCGGCAGTCATGGTCGGGGCTGGCTTTGGTCGAACAGAACGTTGAGGCGTCCAGCCGAGTAAACGACCCGGCAGGCCCAGGTGTTCAGTTCGCCCGTGGCAAGCGGCGAGGGTCGGGCTTCAGCCCTGTAGATTCGGCGGATCCAGATCCTCGGGCATCCGGGTTGCAACCAGGCGCTCGCGTTCGACCCAAGTGGTGACCAGCTCGACGTGCTCGTTCTCTTCGGCGGCCATCTCGGCAGCGAGGGCGCGAACCTTCGGCTCCGGTGAATCGGTCGCGACGAAGGCGTAGAAGTCGCGGCCGCGGATCTCGTTGTACAGCGCCAGCTCGAAGGCTTGGAGCGGCGTCATCAGATAGTTCACGTCGAAGTCGTCGCAATCGACCTCGGGGCTGCCGGGACAGGCCCATTTGAAGTCCCAGGGGGCGATCTCCGGGAGCCGGATTCCTTCCGCACGGGCGGTCACCTCCGAGGCGTGTGCTTCGCTCATGTCTGCAAGGAGTCGGAAGACGGCGGCGACCGTGTGGTTATGGTGCAGGCTCATGGTCTCGGCGAGCTGGCGGTAACGCTCGGCCGATTCGTGCTCGAGCTCGAGGGCGTGCACCAGAAACTCGGCGACGGACTCGATGCGCTGATTCGAAGGGGTGCTCATAGCGCAAACTCCCGCTCCAGATCCGCCGGGGTCGCAGTCGCCTGGTTTTGCGGCTGCCAGACCGGGAGCCGCCGGGCATAGAACAGGCCTAGCGCCATACCGTCGTCGGCCTGGATAGAGCGCGCGGCCTCGACGGAATCGGCGGTGGGCGCCATGTCGACGGGGTGAACCAGATGCTTCCACTCCTTTTGCTCCGGGCGAAAAGTCTGGCAGGGACTCAAGACCTGCAGGAAAGCGAATCCGGGATGCTCGATCGCCTCGACCAACAGCTTGGTCAATCCGTTGGGATCGCCCGCGAAGCCTCGGGCGATAAAGCTCGCGCCGGCCGCAAGCGCAATCGCGGTGGGCAGGAAGGGCCGCATGCCGGTGCCGTGCGGCGTGAGCTTGCTCTTGGCCCAATCCGGCTGCGTGGTCGGCGAGGCCTGACCCTTGGTCATGCCGTAGACCTCGTTGTCCATCACGATATAGGTCAGGTCCATATTGCGTCGACAGGCGTGCAGGAAGTGGTTGCCCCCGATCGAAAAGCCGTCGCCGTCGCCGCCGGTTACGATGACGGTGAGATCAGGCCGAGCCGCCTTAAGCCCGGAGGCAAGCGGCAACGCACGGCCGTGAATCCCGTGGAAGCCGAAGGCGTCGACATAGGCCGGCAGTCGGGAAGAGCAGCCGATGCCCGAAATCATGGCGACGCGCTCCTTGGCGAGCTTCAGATGCGCGAGTGCCTTGGTGACGGCGGAAAGGACGGCGAAATGTCCGCAGCCGGGGCACCAAACGGGTGCAACCTCGGACTTGTAGTCCTTGGCTCGGAGGGTCGGGGTGATGCTGGCGGCATCCATCTCAAGTCTCCTCGCGCTCATGACATTCGATCAGCGCGCCCATGATCTCGGCGGGACGCAAGGGTAAGGGGCCGGCGCGTGCATAGGAGCGTGCATGCGCCGGGAGCGCCTGTTGTGAATGAAGATAGGCGAAGCACTGTGCGGTCTGGTTTTGCTCGACCACCAGGATCGAGCCGGCCGATCCGATCGCCTCGAGCAGCGCCTCGCGTTGCAGTGGCTCCAGCAGGCGCAGGGCGATCACCCGCGTCGGAGTGCCCGAGTCACGCAGACGCTCGGCGGCCTCGAAGACCGGCCCCGCCGACGAACCCCAGGTCAAAAGCAGATGGTCGCCCTCGCCCCGGATCTCGGCCCAACTCGGTCCATAGTCGAAGCCGGTCAGTTTATGCAGGCGTTTACCGAGCTGCTCGGCATGGTCGATCGCGCGACTCGACGGCGTACCGCCCGCGCCGTGTTCAAGACCCTCGGCCGTATACATGCCGCCCGGCACGCCGGGCAAGGCCATCGGCGAGACCCCGTCCGGCGCCGGCCGATAACGCCGGTGATCGGAATCGGCGGCACCGGCAATCAGCCGTCGCATGTGCGGCCTCGTGCATGCCCCGAACGCCTGGTCGCCGGGTGGGTCGATGATCGCACGCGACTGACCCAGCATCTGGTCCGACAGCACGATCGCGACCGTCTGCAGGTGCTCGGCCAGACCGACCGCCCATTCGACCGTGTCGATGCAATCGCGAATCCCTAAAGCCGCCAGGACGAGATGCGGGGCGTCGCCGTGCAGGCCGTAAAGCGCGATGTTGAGATCGGACTGCTCTGACTTGGTCGGGATGCCGGTCGAAGGACCGCCGCGCTGGACATTGACGACCACGACCGGGGTCTCGCTCGCCACGGCAAGACCCAAGCCCTCAACCATAAGACTTAGACCCGGGCCGGAGGTCGCCGTCAGCGAGGGCACGCCGCCGAACGAGCTGCCGATGATCATGTTGATCGAGGCCAGCTCGTCCTCGGCTTGGAGCAACGACCCGCCCAGCAGCTCCAAGCGGGGTGCCAGCCACTCCAGCACCTCGCTCGCCGGGGTGATGGGATAAGCGGCCACGAATCGCACCCCGCCGCGAACGGCGCCCAGCCCTGCGGCCTCGTTGCCGCTGATGTTCCAGCGCGCGACGGCTGGGTGAAGCGTGGTTGATGGCACGGGCGCAGCGGCAGCTGCCGCATACCCGGAGCGGACGCAATCCAAGGAGGGGGTCAGGATGCGGCCGCCCTTGCCGCCGAGCGTCGCACGAACGCCGGCTTCGAGTGCGTCCAGCGGCAGCCCGAGCATCGCGCCGACCATACCGAGCGCGACCATGTTCACCCGGCCTTCCGTCTCGGCATCGGCGAGCGCCTTCCAGGGCAGGCTTCGCACCTGCGCGCCGGAGCGGACGAGGATCTCGGGGATCGGCCCGGCCTGCGCGTCGGTCAAGATAAGACTGTTGCGATCGAGGGGCAGCTCGTCGGCAAAGCGGGCGACGTTCTCCCAGTCCAATCCCACGAGCAGGTCGAAGCGATCACCCATGCACTCGATCGGCTGCGGCCCGAAGCGCAGCATGGCCGCGGACTCGCCGCCGCGAATCTGCGGACCGGCCGAGCGGCCGAGCAGGCCGAAATAGCCGGCGCGACCGACCGCGGCGAGCAGGATGAGACCCGCCGTGACCGCCCCGCTGCCGCCGGAGCCCGTGATGGCGAGGGTGGCGCCCCCGGCGAGGGTGGGTCGTTCGGTCATCCGCAATCCGCTCGTTGTCATCGCACTGTCTATTGGAACCGCAAAGGCGCGATCGGCGCAAAGCTTTTCGAGTGCCGTTGTCTGTGCGACATGGCCGCCTCGGCCAGGCATGTCGGAAACCCGCCAACCTCACGATCGATCAGATTCAAGTTCATGATTTTATGAATAAACAAGTATGGCTTGCTGTTTGCTTAAGGAGTCTTCGACATCTTCGAGGAGCCGGGCATGGAACCGCAACAGGTCACGATCAACGACACAACCTTACGCGACGGCGAGCAATCGGCCGGCGTCGCCTTCTCGATCGAGGAGAAACTCGCGATCGCGCGCGGTCTCGACGCACTCGGCGTGCGCGAGCTCGAGGTCGGCATCCCTGCGATGGGAGAAGAGGAGCGCGAGTCGATCCGGGCCGTCGCCGCGCTCGGGCTCTCGGCACGTCTGATGGTCTGGACCCGAATGCGCCCCGCGGACATCGCGCAATGCCGCGACCTGGGCGTCGACATGGTGGATCTGTCCATCCCGGTCTCCGACCAGCAGATTACCCGCAAGCTCGGACGCGATCGTGCCTGGGTCATCGCGCAGATCCGACACCAGGTCGGGGTCGCTCTCGACATGGGGCTCGAGGTCTGTGTCGGTGCCGAGGATGCCTCGCGCGCCGACCCGGAGCTTCTCTGGCTCGCCGCAGAGGCCGCTCAAGACGCCGGCGCCCGACGCTTCCGCTTCGCCGACACGGTCGGCCTGATGGACCCCTTCACGGTCTACGAGCGCATGCGCGATCTTCGCGCCATGGTGGACATCGAGATCGAGATGCATGCCCACGACGACCTCGGGCTGGCAACCGCCAACAGCCTGGCAGCGGTCCGCGGCGGCGCGACGCACCTCAACACGACCGTCCACGGGCTCGGCGAGCGGGCCGGGAACGCCGCGCTCGAAGAGGTCGTGATGGGGCTCAAGCACCTTCACGGTATCGACAGCGGAATCGACCTGCACACCTTCGCGGAGCTTTCCGGACTGGTCGCACGGGCCTCTGGAAAGCCCGTCGCCTGGCATAAGAGCTTGGTCGGCGACGGCGCCTTCATGCACGAATCCGGCATCCATGTCGACGGTCTGTTGAAGGATCCGATGAACTATCAAGGCATCGATCCCGCCGACGTCGGGCGCAAGCATCACCTGGTGCTCGGCAAGCATTCCGGACGGCACGCGATTCGCCAAGCCTACGCTGATCTGCTCTGCTTCGATCTGAATCTCGATGACGCCGATCGGCTCCTTCCCCTGGTCCGGCGCTTCGCGACCCAAAGCAAGCGCCCGCCCGAGGCACTGGAGTTGATGGGATTCCTCGCGGAAATCGGCAATCCGCTGGCCGTTCGGGTTCAATAAGCTCGGAAGGAGACGCGCACGATGGATCTCTTGGATTTCGACGGCGAACCCATGTATTTCGACGAGCCTGTCTCGCCGGATGTGGAGCGGCTCCTCGACGAGGCGGCGGAAGGCTACGGCGATGACACCGCAGAGGATCGGCTGCTGCTCGCCTATTTTCTCCAACCGGAACACCTGAC
Organism: Thiocapsa bogorovii; assembly: GCF_021228795.1. Classification (NCBI taxonomy): domain Bacteria; kingdom Pseudomonadati; phylum Pseudomonadota; class Gammaproteobacteria; order Chromatiales; family Chromatiaceae; genus Thiocapsa; species Thiocapsa bogorovii. Next base: position 4,074,131 of record NZ_CP089309.1, on the reverse strand, counting down.
CGTCCTGGTCGCGCTCTATCGCTATTTTTACTACCGGCACAGATATCGCGAGGCCCTCATCACGGCCGACCGTGCGATCGCGCTGACCGCGGCCAGGCTCGACCTACCGACCGACTGGCGGGACCTGCGCGAGGCCGATCTCGGGCAGTCGGTGCTCATCTCGATGAGCTTGACGCGATTCCTGCTGTTGGCGTTGAAAGGCTCCGGATACCTCCTGTTTCGCCTCGGCGACGCAGCGGGCGCACTGAAACGTTTCGAAAAGATCGCCGAGGTCGACACCAGCGATCGGCTCGGCATCGGCGAGCTGCATGCGATGGCGCGTTCCGCGGTGACGCGATCCGCGCTCAAGGGCGCGGGCGACAATGTGCGGTACTTCAAGGGCTAAACCGCGTCCTGTGCGACGGGAGATGCCGAGCGTACCGAGACGCTCGGTGCAACTCGGTCGGATCGTGCCGGACGCGGTTTAGGGATCGAAAAGAGTTTTCAGAGATGAAACTCGTGACAACCGCTCTGCGGTGTCACGCATGCCCCGTGGCGCTCCGCGCCAAGCGATGCGAGCGCCGGCTTGGCGAACAAGTCAGGACGATGGGTAGGGTGGACAAGCGCAGCGCAGTTCACCGGCGCCGGCATGAGGCTCGGTGGACTTCACTCTCGCTCGTCCACCCTACCGCCCGGTTTTGTGAGAAAGACCCGCGACTCAATCATGCCACCAAGACTGCAATGAAGGAGACGACCATGACCGACGATGAATTCGACCTCGACCTCGAGGATCTCTCCAGTGCCGAAGACTTTCTGACCTATTTCGAGATCGATTTCGATCCCGCCGTCGTTCATGTCAATCGCCTGCATATCCTTCAGCGCTTTCACGATTACTTGGAGCAGGTCGATGAGATGCCCGATTCCGGGATCGCCCGTCGTGCCCTGTATGCGGATCTCCTAAAGTCGGCCTATCGCGATTTCGTGATCTCCGATGCCGCGACCGAGAAGGTCTTCCGCGTCTTTCGAATGAACGAGCCCAAAAGCGTGCGGGTCGCGCTCAGCGATCTGACGGAGCAAATGCCCGATGCGGCCCGGCTTTGAGTATGGCGACGAGGTGCGCGTCGTGCGCAATGTGCGCAACGACGGCACCTTTCCGGGGCGCCAGACCGGAACCCTCTTGATCCGACGCGGCAGCACCGGCTTCGTCCGCGACATCGGGACCTTTCTTCAAGACCAGATCATCTACTCGGTGCATTTCCTGGAACATGATTTGGTCGTGGGCTGCCGCGAGGAGGAGCTTCAAGCCGCCTCGGCACCCTGGACACCAAGCCGCTTCGAGGCACGCGAGAAGGTCGCCAGCCGGGTGCCGCTCGGCATTCGGGGCGAGGTCTTGGTCGAGGCCGGGGAGATCGGCGAGGTGATGCGTGTGCTTCGGGATCATCCGGCCGGAGTCGCCTACGAGGTCCATTTCGCCGATAGGCCGACGCTTCAGGTGCCCGAATCCGCGTTGATCGAGTCCGCCGCTATCCAGAGCGATACCCCGGACAGGCCGGGGTCGGAGGTCGAAGCGCCGTGACAACGACATCCCTTCGTCAATCGCCGGTCTCGTCGATGGACGGCGAGTATCGCTATCACCTGCTGCGCGCGGCGTTCGAGCGTTTTCAATGCGATCTGGTCAGCATTGACGCACGGCGTATGGCCGAGGTCGAAAGCCAGGCCCGCCGGACCTTCGACCTGGAAAGCCTGGTGCTTTCATCGTGCGAGGCGCTAGACGCGGTCGTACCGGAGCAGCGAATCGAGGACGCACTCGGGGAGCTGCGGGGCCGCTATCCCGACACGGACGACTTCGAAGAGGACATGGCCCGCAACGGTCTGGACGAGGACACCATGCGCCGTGCGCTCCTGCGCGAGCTCACCTTCGACGCCGTGATGCAGCGTGTTGGCAGCTACGCAGAACCGATCACCGAGGTTGATGAGCGGCTCTTCTACGAGTTGCATCGCGAGCGCTTCCTGACACCGGAGCACCGCGCTGCACGCCACATCCTTATTACCGTCAACGACGACTATCCGGAGAACACTCGCGACGCGTCGCGCGCGCGGATCGAACGGATCGCGGCAGACCTGAAGGGTCATACCGAGCGATTCGGCGAGCTGGCCCGAAGGCATTCCGAGTGTCCTACGGCAACAGAGGACGGGAACCTCGGACGCGTGAGGCCGGGACAACTCTTCCCGCAGCTGGACAAAGGACTATTTGGGTTACAGGCAGGGGAAATGAGTGGGCCGTTGGAATCCGACATCGGCTTTCATCTTCTGCTCTGCGAGGGTATCGAGCCGGAAAGATCGGTGGACTTCGAGCAGGCGCGGGCCAAGATTCGGTCGGCACTCGAACAGCGACGCCGACGCGAAGCTCAAAAGGATTGGATCGCGTCGCTGCGCCGGAACTAGCGCGTCTGGGTTTTCGATCGCCTCGCCGCTAAACCCCATCACGTCGCCGATTGGAGCGGTGGGTGGACAAGCGCAGCGCAGTCCGCCCACGTCGGCGTTGGGATTTGGTGGACTGCGCTGCGCTTGTCCACCTGACCCGCGACCAAACTCATGACATCCGCTCCGCGTCGTCGCCCTGCCCCGCTACGCCACCTGCTTTTCTGCCTCTCCGAGCTTACGGATCAGTGGATACAGATGCTCCGTCTCGCGCTGAATACGATCCATCACCAGCGCAAACATCTGCTCGGTGTCCTGTAGAAACGAGGGATGATCATCGATGGTCAAGGAGCGACGTTTCTGCGAGCACCATTGCTTCACATAAGCATTGAAGATGCGTTTGATCTCGGTCGAGCCGGAGAGAAAACGATTCGCGGTGTTCTTGATCTTTTGATCGGGATTGGAGATGAGCTGACTGCAGATCTCCCGATCGACAAGCTCCATATGTTCCTTGACGCGATTGGTCAGATCGAAGAAGACGTCGCAGGTAACATCCGTATCGCACATTGAACGGTCTCGAACCAAATAGAGAAAGACATTCGAGAGCTCCGTAATCTTGTGGTTTTGCGCGTGTAATTCGGCGAATGCGACCATGGTAAAGCTCCTCCGGTCGATAGTAACGTGGTAATAAACGTGGTGGCTCGAGGCGATTCGGCCAGGAGGCCGGATTTTCTGTGGTGACCCAAGGCACAGGCTGCGGTCGGTGTCGCAGCTCCAGTAAACCTTAGCGCTTTTGGTAGTTTACGCGAAAGCACAATTCAAGAGTAGCCTGCGCAGGATCAAAAATTTCGGACAACTTCTCGCCCGCCTGGCTCGAATCCTCGCCATAAACAGGGTTATTGGGGTCATCAATCCGCGACGAGCGGAAAGGTGACGGCGACGGCACAAGCGAATGCGATCGCATTCGCAACGGCAGCGACCGCCGGGTGGCGGGTACGGCGGTACACCCAGCCGCTCAGGAGCCCGTAGATCAAGAACAGCACGAGTATCGCCGGCACAATGATGACCAAAAAAAACAGCTCGTTCAGATTCAGCGCGACTGCGGCGAGCAACGAGAACAAGAAGAGGATTTTGGTCAACCAATATCCACCCCGCGCCGCACCGGACCCACGGGTCGCCCACTCGTCGGCGAGAAAATAGACGAGCGTTCCGACGAGGATCGCAAGCACCAAGTGCACGCGCTCCAAGCCCGGAAGCAGGGCGGTCACGAACCGATCCGTCGGCACGGCAAAGGCGAGTGTTGCATAGACCGAGGCGGCGAGAATCGCGATCGACATCGCCGATTTGCTCACCGAGCTTTGCCGGACCGGTACCGCCGGGCGCATCACCCACACGCCGAGCGCAGTCAGGATGCCGTAGACGGCGAAGTGCAGCGCCAGGTAGTCGCCGAGCATGATCGAAAGGAAGTCGCTCGGGACCTGCCAGAGGATAAGCGGGGTCAGCACGGCCGGCGCGATCGCAACCGGCAGTAACCGCCGCCAGCTCAGCCCCGCGCCGAGGGGCCGGTCGGCCACTCGTGGCAGGAGCCGTGACAAGGGCCAGCCGAGGGCGAGAATGCCGAGAAACAGAAGCCCGAGACCCGTGCCGCGACGATCGACGAAGCCGCTTCCGGTGCGCGCGAACGTCGCGTCGAGCCAGGCCAGCGACTCGGCCAGCGCGCTCTCCGCATAGAGCACCCCGATGTGCTCGACACCGGGCGCGAGCACGAGACGCCGCCCGCTGCCGTGATCCGGGTCGCCGTAGGTCCGTCCCGCGTCGACCTCGCCTCCCGTTGCCTCGCCGATGGCTGCACGCCCCTGCGCGTGGAGCATCTCGGGCTCCAGGTCACCATAGACGAAGAGCACATTGCGCAGGGACGCCGTGTCCGTATCCGCCGAGAGGTAGGGTGAGACGAGCACGCAGGCCGCGACCGGGACCTCCGCTGACTCAGCAAAGCGCGCCAGAACATCGCCCGCCATCGAGTGCCCGAGCAAGGCGAGTCGGCCGTCCGCTTCGGGCTGTCGCAAGCCCAGAGCCACCGCCGGCGCAAGCGCATTCGTCAGGACGCGCAAACGCGCCTCTTGATCCTCCAGATTCGCAACAAACGGCGTGGAATTTCGCCCGTGTCCCGGGAAATCAAAGGTTACGGCGATATAGCCGTTTCGTGCCAAGGTGACCGCATAGGCCTGCATCATTTGACGCGACCCCGCGAACCCGTGGGCGATCACCACGACCGGGGCCGGCGCATGGCCTGCAGGCCGATACAGTGTCATGGGCACGCCGGCCTCGCGCACCTGGACGATCGACAACCCGTGAGTGGCGGATTCGAGTTTCAGAAGCCCAACCGCCAACAGGCACACCGCGATCACAGCAACGACAACGGGAGCGATGACCGCACCGAGGAGACCGGCTTGCTGCTGCCCAACGGGGACTTTATCTGAAGGATGCATAGGATCTCGGGCTGAGTGACGACCGGGGCGGACCTGCGCAGGACAGCGATGCCGGCGCTGGGGAATCGTGGTAGACCGCCGTGCTCTGCGGCAAGCCCAACGTTGACGAGATGCAGCGACGCCGCCGGCTTTTCAACGGATCGCGGACAACCTCCGCTGGTTGTGCCTCCTCCCGGGGCGGTAGAATCGGAGATCGACCTTAGGGCGGCCGTTCGGGTCCGGACCGACACGCGACCGGACAGTCCAGCGGACATCCATTCGGGGCTGCGTCCGAACCGGCACCATTAGGACGCGCCTCATCATCACAGCCTTGCGGAGATCCACCATGCTGGACAAACAACTGCTCGACATCCTCGTCTGCCCCGTCACCAAAGGCCCGCTGATCTTCGACAAGGCGCGCGGAGAGCTGATCTCGATCTCGGCGCAGCTCGCCTATCCGATTCGCGACGATATCCCCGTGATGCTCGAGGAAGAGGCCCGGCCGCTCTCCGCCGACGAGCTCGAGGTCTACCGTGAGCGCCGCTCCGGCAAGCACAGCCATCCGTAACGCCCGGGGCGCCGCCGGCGGCGCGGGCCCTTCCGGTCCGGCTTCGGGTCGGCGGACCGACCGCGATTCGGCCCGCGTCCTGACGCCTCGACTCCAAACACTCCGGATCGCCGTCGTCGGCTTACTGCTGCTCGGCGGATGTGCCACCAGCCGCGTGCCCGAGTCGATTCGCGACCCGGCGCTGCCCTCGCCCGCCGTGAGCGAGGTGCAGCAACGGCCCGAGACCTTCATCGGACAACGCGCGCGCTGGGGAGGGAGTATCTTGGGCGTGCACAACGCCCGCGACACCACCGGGATAGAGGTGCTCGCTCGACCTCTGAACAGCAGCGGCGAGCCCGACGGCACCGCCGGCGGCCTGGGGCGCTTCATCGTCGAGTTGCCCGGCTTCAAGGACCCCGCGGAGTATCCGCAACAACGTCGGTTGACGGTGGTGGGCCCATTGGTCCGGGTGGAGACCCGCGATGTCGGTGAGTACCCCTATCCCTATCCGGTCGTCGCGGGCGATGTCTGGTATCTCTGGCCGGACCCGCCGACCGTCACCACCCCGTGGCCATACGACTACCCCTGGTATCGCCCCTGGTATGGCCCCTACTTCGGGCCCTGGCTCGGACCCTGGTACGGCCCCTGGTATTGAGGTGACGCGAATATGAGCATCGACCCACGATCAAGCCAGGGTTGGCCGAAGGTTCTCCGCGCGCGACGACGCCTGTCCGGGCTCGGCGGCGGCGGGCAGACTGCATGTGCGCTCGCAGGGCTTGTCCTGGGGCTCGCGATGCTCGCCGGTTGTGCAACCCGGCAAGGCTGTGTCGAGCCGGTCGGCGCCTCGGGACTGACGCCCGAGAGTGTCGGTGCGCTCGGTCAAGGCGAAGGCGCGGTCGTCACCTGGGGAGGCGTGATCGCCGACACCCGCAACCTCGCCAGAGAAACCGAGATCGAAACGATCGGTTACCGGCTCGATCGCTGCGGGAAGCCGACGACGAGCGGACAACCCATCGGTCGGTTCATCGCCCGCCAGACAGGCTTCCTGGAGCCATCGGACTATCGCACGGGCCGCCGCATCACGGTCACCGGCCGCGTCGCAGGCGTGCGCGACGGTCAGGTGGGCGAGGCAAGCTACCGTTTTCCCGTCCTGGACGACGCCGTGGTGCGTCTCTGGCCCGACGCGGCCGCCGATGACAGAGCCGGGTGGACGCCCCGCCTGACCCCCTACCTCGGGATCGGATTCGGCAGCGGGGGTTTCGGGGGGATCGGCGGCGGCATCGGTCTCGGCTTCTGAATCGCGTCCCGAGCGGTCAATCGCGGTTTGACGTGTGAGGACGGCCATCCTGCGCCCGGGAGATCCTTTCCCGGAAATCACCCTAGTTCCTTGAACCGCGTCGACTCCGACGTTCATCGGAAGCCAACGCCTCCGCAGACCTGTGCTGAAATGACATGTCGCGCCGGACGCGGTTCAAGCGGTTCAAGCGGTTCAACCGGTCACGATCAGCCGGAGCGCATCCAGTCTCAGTTCGGTCTTCGCCAGCGCCTGCGCGAGCTGTTCGCGTCGGTCCTCGAGCGCGGCGATCTCCTCCGGGCGCACATTGGGGTTGACCCGCGACAAGGCGCGTAGACGGTCAAGCTCCTCGCCCAACAGGGTCTGCATCCGCGCGGCCGCATCCCGACGCAGGTCAACCTCGGCCGCTCGGGCCAAGTGCTCGCCGGTCTCGATCATGGACACCAGGCGTTCGCCCCGCGACTCCAGCAAGGTGCGGGCGAGCTTGTGGTTATGGTTGAGACAGTGGCCCTGCAGGTCCTCATGCGGGATCGTCTCGGCCAGATCATCGCCGGACTCGTCGATCAGGAGCCGCAGCAGGGTCGGCGGCAGGAATCGGCCTGCCTCGAGATGCGCCGGGGCCTGACACTCGGCGACGTAGAGCGCTTCGAGCAGCAGGCTGGCGCGTTTGAAGCGTCCATCGCGGACGATCGTCAGGGCCGAGGTTCCGAGATCGGAGGCGGTCAGAAGCTCCATGGCCGCAAGGACCATCGGGTGCTCGCGGGTCATGAACTCCCAGTGCTCGTGCGAAAGCGCGGCGCCCCGGTCGAAGGTCAGGGTCAGGCCCTCTTCGGGCAGTTCGGGGAAGGTCTCCTGGAGCATGTGCGCGCCCGGGCGCACCACCAACGCGTGCCCGGGCGCCGACTCGTGCTCGACACCGAAACCGTCCCAGAAACGCTTGAGATAGTCGGCCACATCACCGTCGTCCTCTGCCCGCTCGATGGCCTCGACCAAGGCGGCGGATCGCTCGGGACGGTGTGAGTGCAGCTCAAGGAGACGGTCGCGCCCCGCAGCTAGCTCACCATTCATGCGTGCACTCAGCGCGCGAGCCTCTGCGATCAGGGTGTCGGTACCTTGCGGATCCGCGAGCGCCGCAATCAAGTCCTCGCGGAGCCGCGCGTACACCGCCGGCGCGGCGGGACAGATGGCCGAGAAGGCATTCAGACCCTCGGCATACCACCGGAACAGGACCTCGCCCGGGCCGCCCGCGAGATAGGGGACATGGATCTGCACCCGACGGGTCTGCCCGATCCGATCGAGCCGCCCGATACGCTGCTCGAGCAGATCCGGGTCCAGCGGCAGGTCGAACAACACCAGATGGTGGGCAAACTGGAAGTTGCGCCCCTCGCTGCCGATCTCCGAGCAGAGCAGGATCTGTGTCCCGTCCTCGGCGGACGCGAAATAGGCCGCCGCCCGATCGCGTTCGCGGATCTCCATCTCCTCGTGGAAGACGGCCGCGTGGATGCCGGCGCGGCGCAGCAACACATCCCGCAGATCCAAGACCGTTTCGGCCGCGGTGCAGATGAGCAACAGCTTCTCGGGGCGAAGCCGTCGCAGAAGATCGATGAGCCAGTCGACGCGCGGGTCGATCTCCGACCACGCGGGCCCGAGCAGACGCTCGGGTGCAAACCGTGCGGCCGCGTCGCTCGCCAGCGCCCGGTAGGTGGCGGGCTCCGGCAAGGGATAAGACAGCAGATCGCGCCCCGGAAAACCCGGGATGGACGCGCGCGTGTTTCGGAACATGACCCGGCCGGTCCCGTGGCGGTCCAGTAGCCGCTGGAGAATGGTCTCCGTATCCAGCCCATCCAGATCGCCCAAGAGCGAGGTGATGAGTGCCCGATCGGCGTCGCCGAGCGTCCGCCCGTCGAGCAGATGCGCGGCGGCCGCCGCAACGGGCACATAACTCGCGTCCTCGGCGAGGAAGGACGCATAGTCTCGAAAGCGCTGCGGATCGAGAAGCCGCAACCGGCCGAAATGACCGGCGCGACCCAGCTGCTCCGGTGTCGCGGTCAGCAGAAGCACGCCCGGGGTGCGGTCGGCCAGGTCGGCGACCAGGCGATACTCCGGGCTGGCGGCGGCTTCCGACCAATCCAGGTGGTGTGCCTCGTCGACCACCAGGACGTCCCATTGACCCTCGACGAGCGCCCGTCGTGCCGCATCCGACCGGATGATCCAGTCGAGACTGCAGAGGACCTGCTGATCGGCGAGAAAGGGGTTGGGCTCGGAGATGGACTCGAAGCGCTCCTGATCGAAGAGCGCGAAGCGCAGGCTGAAGCGGCGCCGCATCTCCACCAGCCATTGATGAAGCAGGGGCTCGGGCGCAATCACAAGCACCCGATGCGCACGCCCGGTCAGGAGCATGCGATGCAGGATCAGGCCAGCCTCGATGGTCTTGCCGAGCCCGACCTCGTCGGCCAGAAGCACGCGCGGGGCATCGCGCCGCGCCACCTCGGCGGCGATCTCGAGCTGATGCGGGATCAGACCGACCCGTGCGCCGACCAGACCTCGCACCGGCGAGTCCGCCTCCCGCATGCCCAATAACCAGGTCCGCCAGCGCAGATCGAACCAATGATCGGGATCAAGGCGACCGGACATCAGTCGTTGATGCGGACGGTTGAACCTGAGTCGGTCGTCGAGCTCGGACTCGGGAAGCGCGACGACGGCACCCTGGAGGTCTTCGCAGCGATAGGTGACAAGGCCCGCATCGCGCGTGACCGAGAGGATTGTCAGGTCCCGACCCTCTCGATCGCGGACATGCTCGCCCGGAGTCAACTCCAAACGCACCAACGGCGGATCCGGGAGCGCATAGATACGCTCCTCCCCGGTCGCACGATAGGCGATCTGAACGCGACGCCCATCGACGGCGACCACCAGCCCGAGGCCGAGCTCCCCTTGTGTCTCGCTCAACCAGCGCTGGCCGGGGACAAAGCGATCCATAATTTACCGTTGGGTGAGGAGGATGGTAGTAGCCATCAGCGCGGATTCAGGTCGGAGCCCGCCGCGGGCCCACGAAGGGCGCTTCCGCCGCGTGCGCCCGTGACTGAAACACTCCTACTAGATGCGGCGCCGATAGTCGAGGATGACCGACACGCCGTGCCGCTTGACCTCGGGCAACGCTCGCACGATCGCCCGACGCAAGGTCTTGGGCACCCGCTCGCACAGACGCGCCACCGTGTAGGACGGGAGCCCCCCGGCAAGACGCACGGCCTCGGATCGCGGGATATCCTCCAAGAGCCGGACCTGTGAAGGCTCGCGCAAGCGCAGAAACCGCAGACGCGCCGCGTCGTACTCGCCGCGACCACAGGCGCGACGCACCGTAACAACGTCCTGATCCGAAGACTCGTCGGAACGCGATTCGGACCGCACGGAGGCGGGGGCCTGCTGAGTACGATTCAAGATGTTATTCATCAAATCCATCACCGGATTCTCCTCGACACTGCAGAGCACGCTCGAAGAATCATCGAGCCCGGACCATCGCCGCCGACGCAGGAGCGCATCGACGAACAAGACCGGGACAACCAAAACCGGCAACCGCCGGCACTCAATCGGACGCTGGAGTCTCGAACGGTGCAGCGCGAGAGGTCCATGAACCGCAATGGCCGGAGAAAGCCAAAGACCAATCGCGGCTGGATGTCGGAATTCCCTAGGCCGCCGCTGCGTGGCTGGAGGCGGTTGGCTTTTGGATCCGATGGATGCTCTCCCGTGCGTGCCCGCGAGGTTGCTGCACGTCCGGTCGAGCCGATTGTAGGGTCAGGTGACCGTCTTGGAGGGCTCGTCCGAGAGACGCTGATGCAACGCGCACTCGGGGTCCTGGTCGACCTTCACGCCCGTCTGCTGTCGACTCCGACTGTCCATACAAGAGCAAGCCTCTGTGGCCAAACACGTGCCCTCCGGACCCTATCGAAAAGGGGCCCATCCGAGAGCGGCGCGCATTATGCGATCCTTCCGCGCGCGTGGCAAGACCTTAGAGGCGGACCTTCGAAACGGACTCGACCACCTTCCTGCCGCTCCGACACCCACCGCAGGCACACCCCGCGTCTGTATACTCGGGCATTCGCCGTTCCCCCCGGGTGAGGTTCGACAGCAGCATTCCCAGCACGCCTTGCTTCTGCGGCAAGTCGGATTCACGACCAACCGCGTGCCGGTCGACGAGCTCGGCGAGGCGGCCACATGGGGTTTCGGCCTGCGCATCCTGGTCCTTGCGCGGAGTGCAATGAAGATCTAGTGTCACGAGGGAGATCGATAGTTTGCCCCGCCGCACCTCGATGCTCTCGCCGGCACCGAGCCCGAGAGCCGAGAAACCATGGACGTTTGGAATGGATGACGAGAGAGCGGGATGAAGCGCATGAGCCCGCGCCCTAAGAGCAAATCGGATCACGGAGGTTTCGGTGATGCGCTGGATCATGCCGTCTTCGAAGAGTTGTTGGCTTCGGCCCAAGATGCAATCGTCCTGATCGATCGCCAGGGCCGGATCCTGCGATGGAATCAGGCCGCTGAACGCATCTTCGGCCACTCATCCGACGAGATCATGGGTCGCGACGTTCATTGTCTGCTGGCCCCACCCGGTACCAGGACCGACGCCTTGGTCGCGATGCAGCGGTTTGAATCGACCGGGGAGGGCGCAGCACTCGGTCGCACGCTCGAGCTGAAGGGCGTTCACCGAGACGGCGGACCGATCCCGGTGGAACTGTCGCTGTCCTCGGTCAAGGTCGCCGGTCGATGGTTCGGGCTTGCTGTGATTCGTGACATCACGGAGAGCCATCGGCTCAAGCATGCCCTCGAGCGCACCGAGCGCAACTTCAGCAGTGTGGTCGAGTTGAACCGGGCAGGCATCCTCGTTCTGGACCGCTACGGCAGCATCTGCTTCGCCAACGATGCGGCTCAGATCCTGCTCGATCGTCACGTGGACGAACTGATCGGAGAGCAGTTCGGGATGCCCGCCGGCCAACTGCGCGCGGAAGTGGCAGTCCGGCGCAAGGACGGCAGCCGCGGCACGGCCGAGATGAGTGCGACCGAGACCGAATGGGAAGGCCAGCCGGCGTATCTCGTCATGCTGCACGACGTGACCGAGTTGAAGGATGCAGAGGCGACCGCACGATTCTTGTCGCTGCACGACATGCTCACCGGGTTGCCCAATCGCAGGCTGTTTCACGAGCGGCTCGAGCGCGCCTTGGAACGGGCACGGCGGGACGGCGAGGGTGTCGCCCTCTTGTTCATGGACCTGAACCGATTCAAAGCCATCAACGACGGTCTGGGCCACGACGCCGGAGATGAAATCCTGCGCGCCTTCGGGCAGCGTCTGAGTCGGTGTCTCCGCGCCTCGGACACGGTCGCGCGACTGGGCGGCGACGAGTTTTGCGCGCTCGTGGAGGGTCTCAAGAGCCCCGGCGACCTGGAAGCGGTCGCAGCCAAGTTGCAGGATTGTTTGTCGAAGCCCTTCCGTGTGTGCGACACCGACCTCTTCGTCGGTTCCAGTATCGGGGTCGCACTCTATCCGAGCGACGCGACGGATGCCGACACCTTGCTGCGGCGCGCCGACAGCGCGATGTATGCGGCCAAACGCAGCGGAAGCGATCATTTCAGGCTGTTCGCTGCATCCATGGAGAAGGAGGATGTTGCTGCCTTGCGTTTGGAGCAGCTTCTGCACGTCGCGCTCGAGCGCGGCGAGCTGCACCTTGTCTATCAACCCATCGTCCGCGTCTCCGACCGAACAATGACCGGAATGGAGGCGCTGCTGCGCTGGAAAAGCCCGGATTTGGGAGACGTCCCGCCCGAGCGATTTATCCCCGTGCTGGAGAACAACGGAGGCATCAAGCAGGTCGGCCTTTGGGTCGTCGAGCAGGTCTGCGCGCAGCTTGCGACCTGGCAAGACGCCGGTCTGAAGCCTGTGCCGGTCGCCGTGAACGTCTCCGCGGTTCAACTCGTCGACCGCCGATTCCCTGACCTGGTCCAGAGAATCCTGTTGCGTTTTGCGATCCAACCGGATCTCCTGACCATGGAGTTGACGGAAACGGCGGTCATCGACGACGAGGACGCCGGCACCGTCGCGTTGGAGCGGCTCTCCCGGCTCGGCGTTTGGCTACACATGGACGACTTCGGGACCGGCTGGTCGTCGCTCGGACTGTTGAGAAAGTTGCCCTTCGATGCAATCAAAATCGACCGCAGTTTTGTCGCGGACATCGCCAACAGCCACGCCGATGCCTTGTTGGTGGCCGGCATCGTCAGTATGGCTCACAGCCTGAACAAACGCGTGATCGCCGAGGGGGTCGAAACGGAAACCCATTTGGCTCTCTTGAAGGACTATCATTGCGACTATGCACAGGGTTGGCTTTTGGGCCACCCCGTGGGGGCGTCGCAGACTGTGAGAATGCTCCTGAGGGCGGCGCACTCGGCTGACCGATTGGATCGCCGAACCGCCGAATAGAGGTTTCGGCCCGTCGCGAACCTCCATCACCCCGCTTGAGGATCGTCGAACGACCATGCGCGAATACACATTGCGGCTCTACATCTCCGGAAGCAACGCGAGAAGCGCGCACGCCATCGAGAACCTCCGGTCGATCTGCGAGCAGGAGCTCGAGGGTCGCTACCGGATGGAGGTCATCGACGTCATGGAAGACCCGGATGCGGCGGAAGAGGCTGAGATCATCGCCACGCCGACCCTGATCAAGTCACTGCCGCCGCCGCTGTTGCGAATCATCGGTGACCTGACGGAAAAGGAAAACCTGCTGCTCGGACTCGAACTCGTTCCGGCTGCGGAATGAATCGGCAGCCGATCCGATGAGCATCGCGCCGGACAGGCACGCCCGGATCGAAGGTACCGCCTTGCCAGGTCGGCGCTCCCGGGCGGCGACGCTCTGCACCCTTCTGCTCGGCGGTCTATTGATCCTGATGGCGGGTTGCGAGAAGGCCACGCCGCTTTCGAAGGATTCGGAAACCGTGCGGCTCGGTCTGCCGCTGCAGCCGAGCAGTGCGCTCCTAATTGTCGCGCTGGAAACGGGTGCCTTCGCCGACGTGGGCATCGCGCCCGTGGTCACGGAGTATCCCAGCGGCCGAAGTGCGCTGAGCGACGGGTTGCTGGTCGGCCGCGAGGATCTTGTCAGCGTCGCCGACGTACCCGTTGCCCTGGCGGGCTTCGAGGGGGAGCCGGTGCGTGTCATCGCCTCCCTGTTCTCCTCCGACAACGTCAACCGGGTTGTTGCCCGACGCAGCCTCGGGATCACTGCTCCCGAGGATCTCGCCGGGCGGCGTGTCGCCACGCAGCGCGGGTCGGCGGTGCATTTTTTCTGGCACCTCTTCAGTCTGGACCACCGGATGCACGCCCCGAATCGATTGGTTTATCTGACGCCGGAGGAGTTGCCCGGGGCCTTGGCGGAGGGTCGAATCGACGCCTTCTCGATGCGCGAGCCTTTTGTCACCGAGGCAGGCACCTTGATCGGAGAGGACGTGCTGGTCTTCTCCGCACCGGGTCTCTACGTCCAACACGAGCTCTTGGTCACCGACGAGGCTACGACTCGCGAGCGTGGCGAGCTCTTGGGCGCCGTAATCCGTGCCATGCTCGCTGCCGAAGATTACTGTCGCGACGAACCGGCGGCAGCTCAGGCACTCGTTGCCGCGCGGTTGGGAGTTCCCTTGCAGAAGGTCGCCGATCTCTGGTCGGGCATGGAGTTGAGCGTGCGTCTCGATCAGGGACTGTTGCTGTTGCTGGAAGAGGAGGCCCGCTGGGCGTTGCACGCCGGCCTGTTGCCGCCCGCGGACATGCCGAACTATCTCGACATCATCGACACCGGCCCTCTGGACGGCGAACGTCCGCGTGCGGTGACCCTGATCCGATGACCGAGCCGCTTGCAGCCTTGCATCTCCCATGCGAATCCGCACGCAGCTCGGCATAACCGCCGCACTGATCCTCGGGACACTCGGCTTGATGACCCTCGCCGGTATCCAGCAGCAGCGCGGGCGGGCGGAGCTGGCACAGGCGCAGGCGGACCTGGCGCTTTTGGTCGCGGGCGCGCATGAGCTTTCGGTCCTGTCCAGCGAACTCTTGCTGTATCCCAGCGAACGGGTTCGATCGCAATGGCGGATGCGCCAGGCCTCTTTGGCCGCATCGCTGGACAGCAAGGGATGCTGCCGAAACAGCATGGGGCCCTCGTTTGTCGAGGATGTCGAAGAGAGGCAGCGCAAGCTGGGCGAGTTGTTCGATCGGGTGGTCGCGCTTGGCCCGGCGGAGCAGGACGATGCCGATACCGCCCTGTTGCGGGCGAGACTGGCAACGCAAGTCTTGACCCGCAGCCGTGATCTCACCTCCTGGCTGGAAGAACGCAGAGCGGCGAAGCGTGAATCCGCGTTCGCCGATTTGCGCCGGACCGGCTTCATCGTGGTGACCGTCAATGTCTCGGCGTTCCTCGTGACCGCCTTGCTGCTGTGGTTGCTGTGGCGCAATCTGTCGCGGCCCTTGGCGGAATTACGCCAGGGCTTCGATCGCGTAGCGGCGGGTGATCTCGACTACCGAGTCGATCGAGGTCGCCGAGATGAGCTCGGGGATTTGGCGCGTGGCTTCGACCACATGACCGAACAGGTTGCGCTCAAGGCTCGACGCCTCAGCGCAAGCGAGGCCGCCCTGGCCACGGCGAACGAGATCTTGGAACAACGTGTGGACGAGCGAACAGCCGAGTTGAACCAGGCCAAAGCGAGATTGGAACAGGCCGTTCAGCAGCTCTACGATGCCGGCGACGAGATGGCGCATACCGAGCGTCTGGCCACGCTGGGCAAGCTGGTCGCCAGCGTCAGCCACGAGCTCAACAACCCCTTGATGGGCGCGCTCAATTACGTCCAGCACGTACGCGTCAAGCTTACCGGGGAGCCGCTGGGAGACGCCTTGGTCGGGTGGCTCGACAAGGCGGAGCGCGACATCCTGCGCGCATCGCGCGTGACCGGGAACCTGCTCAGCTTCGGGCGCAAGCGCACCGAGCGCCGCGCGGCAATCAAACCGACCGAGCTGGTGTCCAGCACCTTGGAGCTGGCCTTGCCTGCCTTGAAGCGCGCCGGGGTCGACGCGGAAAACCGTGTGCCCGAAAACTTGCGCGAGGTGTTCGGCGAGCACGAGTTGCTGCGTCAGGTGCTGCTGAACCTGATTTTGAATGCGGTCGATGCGCTGAAGGACGCCCCGGTGAAGCGCATCCTGATCACCGGGCGCGCGGCCAAGCACCGGATCGAACTCGCCGTCGAGGACACGGGGCCGGGCGTGCCCGAGCCGTTCCGCGGCCGCATCTTCGAACCCTTCTTCACCACCAAAGCGGACGGTGAAGGGACCGGTCTCGGACTCGCCATTGCACGGCGTCTGATCGAAGGCGGCGGCGGCACCTTGAACTATGTCCAAGGCGACCGCGGCGCCAGCTTCGTGCTGAGTCTGCCGCCGCTCGAAGAAGACATCGCGAGAGACGCGGTACCCTTGTCTCCGGATCTCAAGCAACCGGAACTGTCCGCAAGACCGAACCAAGCTGAACGAGGCTGATATGGCGCACCGCATTTTGATCATCGATGACGAGGAAAGCATTCGCGATGCCTTTTCACTCGCACTCGGCGAGGAGCAGGGCTACGAGATCTTCGCCGCAGCCAGCGGTGCCGAAGGGCTCGCATTGGTCCGAGAGCGGCGTCCCGATCTGATCTTTCTGGACCTGCACATGCCCGGCATGTCCGGTGTGGACGTCATGCGTTCGGTGCTCGCGGACGATCCTTCGGCTCTGATCTACATCGTCACGGCATTCCATCAGGAATTCATGCAGGAGTTGCGCGCGGTGCGCGACGAGGGGCTGACGTTCGAGCTCGCGCGCAAGCCGCTCGGGGCCGAGCAAATTCGAATCATCGCGCGAGGGATCCTCGGCGGCGGCGTGGTCGATCCGACCGGGAAGGCGGCACCATGACGAGCGAGGCAAAGACGGAGTCCTTGTTCGTGGTCCAGCTCTTCATCGCCGGCGATTCCGAACAAACAAAGGCCGTTCGCGATCGCGTTATCCGATTCGCCGAGGCGGCGCTGATGAAGCCGCATCGGGTCGAGATCATCGATGTGCTCGCAAATCCGGACGTTGCGGACATCGCCCGGATCTTGGTGACGCCGACCTTGGTTATTCGGGCCCCGAACACAGAACGCCGCCTGGTCGGTGATCTGTCCGATGTCGCAAAGCTTCAACTCGTGCTCACCGAGGACGGGCTTGATTGATGCCGGCCCGAAGATCGAGGCCGTGCGGACCGATCTCCGGAGGCGTCTCCCGACAGACACCCCGGCACTCAACTCGGCGGGCCGCCGCCATGGATCTGGCTGTCGGCTTCGAGCGCGAGCCGCCGCACACGACTCTCGTCAAAGCGAACGTCCGCCAGCACTCCCCGACGACCGTGGACACAAGCTCGACCACCTCAGGGACACTTCGACGCCTACTGGAGGCACGACCAGTGACTACACTCGGGAACGAGGTACTAGCCATCCTCGTAGATCAAGGGGACGCGTCTGCTGATGTTCGTGAAGAGTTGATAGGCGATCGTCCCGCTCGCCTCGGCGACCGCGTTGGCCGAGACCTGCCCCCCCCAAAGCTCGACCGGATCGCCGATCGCGGCATCCGCGATCCCCGTCAGATCAAGGGTCACGAGATCCATGGAAACACGGCCGACGATACGGGTCATGCGGCCCTTGACGGCGACCGGCGTCCCGTCCGGAGCATGACGCGGATAGCCATCCGCATAACCGATCGCGGCGACCCCGACCCGGGTCGCACGCTCGCAGACAAAGCGCCCGCCGTAGCCCACCGGCTCGCCGGGGCTGAGCTCCCGCACGGAGATGAGCGCGGACTCCAGCGTCATCGCCGGTCGCAGCGACGCAGTCGACCCTCGCGCGCCCTCGAACGGTGAGGCGCCGTAGAGCATGATCCCCGGGCGGATCCAGTCGCCGTGCGCACGCGGCCAGGCGAACACGGCGGCCGAGTTCGAGAGACTGCGGGGCGCGCATATCGCTGCAGTGGCCTCTTCGAAGACCCGCATCTGCTGCGCGGTGTAGTCATGATTCGGCTCGTCGGCGCGAGCGAAGTGCGACATCAAGACCAAGCTTCGCACATGCCGGCAATCCGCAAGCTCCGCATAAGCCGCGGCAAAATCCTCCGGCGCGAAACCCATCCGGTGCATCCCGGAATCCATCTTGATCCAGCAATCGAGCGGATGCTCGGGCCGCGCGGCGAGTAGCCACTCGAGTTGAAGCCGACTGTGGATCACCGGAGTCAGGCGGGCCCGATCCAGGATTGTCATCTCGTCGGGCGAGAAGATCCCGTCCAACAGGAGGATGGGCGCACGGATACCGGACTCTCGCAATTCCAGCCCCTCCTCGAGATAGGCAACCGCGAAACCGTCGGCCTCCTCGGCGAGGGCACGCGAGACCGCCACCGCGCCGTGCCCGTAAGCATTGGCCTTGACGACTGCGAGCGCTCGCGCACCCGGCGCCATGGCTTTGGCTCGACGGTAGTTATGGCGCACCGCATCGAGATGGATGCGGGCACGGATCGGACGTGGCATGGCGGACTCGGCGTGGGTTAGCGGCGTGGTATCGTTCTCGCGTCAGGCCCGATGGCGCGGACTCCATTTCAGTCTATCGCACCCGAGCTGCTAGGATCAGCACCCTGTCGTCAGGCAATTGATCAACGAACCTCATCGTTGTCGTTGTCGAGAACGACCCTCCGGTCCTGCACCGGGGCGTCGCCGTTCTCGATCGTCATCTTGCGGGACACTCCCTTTTGGGGAGCCTCGCTCAAACCGCCGCACAGGCCTGTTCGGCGCCAAAGGTCACTGGTGCCTTCGGCGAGGCCGCCGTAGATATCGCGGCCGTCCCGGACGGATCGCTGCAACGCAGTTGCCGGCCCCAAGGCCGTAGGTACAGAGAGGTGGATCGATGGAGAACACGACAAAGCCCGCACCGGGAAAATCGCGCTGGCCCAGAGTGCTGATCACCGTGTCGGTGGTCGTCGGTGCGCTGGTGCTGCTCTTGACGCTACTCCCTCGCGGGGCCTTTCCTACGGACCTGTCGGCCATCGGCAAAGGGACCCCGGCTCTGGTCATCGCCCGCGACGTCAACTATCTCGCCGGCGCCGAGGTGATGGACCTGATCAACACCATTCGGCCGGAGTACGAGGGCAGGGTCGTATTTCTTGCGGCCCATCTCGGCCATCCTGATGGACAGGCCTTTGCCCGGAGACACGGGATGGAGGATGGCGTCGTGGTCATTTTCGATGCGGATGGGTCGCCCACGGGGAGATTGGTCATTCCGCAAACCGCCGACATACTCCGCGCCGCACTGGATGTCGTAGCCACACGCTGAAGCCAAGTGACCAATCCCATTGTCGCGCTCAGGCCCCAAGACTGCCGCTCAAGACCCGCGCCGCCGCAACCGCCGCTTGGCCAAACGAAATCCCCCCGTCGTTGGCCGGCACTTGGCGCTGCAACAGAACCCGGAGCCCGGCGGCTTCAAGTCCACTTGTGACGGATTCGAGGAGCAGTCGGTTCTGGAACACGCCACCGGAGAGCGCGACGGTCGAGAGACCGTGACGGCTCGCCAGATCGAGGGCCAGCGTACCGAGCGCCGTCGCGAGTCCAACGTGGAAGGCTGCGGCGATCTCTTCGGGTGGACGGCCGCGGGAGAGGTCGGCAAGCAAGGCGTCCCAAAGCGGCGCCGGATCAAGCATTTCGCCGGTTGGCCCGCTCGATCGCTCGAACGGATAGCCGTCGCCGACCCGTACCATGGCGTCGGCGGCCAGCGACTCCAGGGCGGTGGCGGCCTGCCCTTCGTAGGTCAGTATCTCGCCGCCGACGCCCAGCGCCGAGGCGACTGCATCGAAGAGGCGCCCGGTCGAGCTCGCGAGCGGTGCGTTGAGGCCACGCGCGATCAGTGTGTTTAGAATCCCGAGCGGTTTGGCGTCGAGCCGCTCGATCGGCTCGAGCCCGGCGAAGCGCGCACGCCAAGTCGCCCAACCGCCGGCGCTTTCCAGGTGTGCATAGAGGTTGCGCCAGGGCTCCAGGATCGCGCGCGTCCCGCCGGGCATGGCCACTGCTTTGAGATGGGCGAGCCGTCGGAAATCCAGATAGTCCCCGAGCAGGAACTCGCCGCCCCAGAGTGTGCCGTCGCTGCCGTAGCCGAGTCCGTCGAGCAGGATACCGAGCACAGGCCCGGCATCCAGGGGCCAGCCGTTGTCTGCCAGCGTCGAGGCGAGATGGGCGTGGTGATGCTGCGCCCCGATCAGCGGCAGACCGTCGCGCGCCGCTCGGTCACGCCCGGTCAGGCTGGACCGGTAGTCCGGGTGCAGATCGACGGCGAGCGCCTCGGGAACGACCTGGAAGAGGTCGAGATAGAGGGCGAGGGTCCGTTCGAATTCACGTGCGGTCTTGGCGTCCTCCAGATCGCCGAGATGCTGGGAGAGGATCGCCTGACCGTCGCGGACCAAACAGAAGGTGTTCTTGAGCTCGCCGCCGAGCGCCAAGAGCGGCGGTGCGGCCTCGAAGCCGGGCGGCAGGGGCAAGGGTGTGGGGGCATAGCCGCGTGCACGCCGGAGCAGGCGAGGCGTCCCCGCCATCACCCGAACCACCGAGTCGTCGACCCGGTTGAGGATCGCCCGGTCGTGCAGCAGCAGGACATCGGCCAGCTGCCCGAGCCGGCCGAGCGCATCGGCGTTGTCGATACACTGGGGCTCCTCGCTCAGATTGCCGCTCGTCATCACCAGGGGCCGATCCCAGTCCTCCAGGAGGAGATGGTGGATGGGACTGTAGGGCAGCATGACCCCCAAGGTCATCTGACCGGGCGCGACATCCGGCGCCAAGGGTCGCCGCGGATCGCCGCCCTGCTCCGCCCCATCCGAGCGGATCCGATCCAAGAGCAGAATCGGCGCACCTGGACCTGAGAGCAGCTCGGCAAGCTGCTCCGCATCCCGCCCGGGCACACGGCAATAGCCCCGGATCACATCCAGATCGCGCGCCATGAGCGCGAGCGGTTTGGCATAGCGCCGCTTGCGCCGACGCAGCTCGGCGACCGCATCGGGGTTGGTCGCATCGCACGCGAGATGGAAGCCGCCGATGCCCTTGATGGCGAGGATCCGCCCCTCGGCGAGCAACCCGCTTGCCGCGGCGATGGCATCCTGGGCACCGAACGTCGTGGGATCCAGGACGCACCCCGCGGAATCCTGAAGCCAAACTTTGGGGCCACAGACAGTACAAGCGTTGGGCTGTGCATGGAAGCGTCGGTCCGCGGGATCCTTGTACTCAGCCGCGCAGTCCGGGCACATGGGAAAGGCGGCCATGCTGGTCCGGGCACGGTCGTAGGGGATGCCGGCGACGATACTCAGACGCGGCCCGCAGTGGGTGCAATTGGTGAAGGGATAGCGATGGCGCCGATTGGCGGGATCCCGGATCTCGGCGACACAGGCCGCGCAGGTCGCGGCATCGGCAACGATGCCGGTATGCACGGCGGTCGACGCGCTCTCCAGGATGACGAAGTCTTGCCGCCGCGCGAGGTCCGCCAACGCCTGCGGCTCATCGATCGGACGCCGCTCGATCGCATCGATCCGGGCCAACGGCGGGCATTCCTCGCGCAGACGCTTCAGAAAACCGCTGACGCCGGCACCATCCCCGGCGACGCCGGGGCTCAGCCGAATCAACACGCCCTCACCGTCGTTCCGCACATCGCCGCGCAGACCGCACGCGCGGGCCAACCGCCAGACGGTGGGCCGAAAGCCCACGCCCTGAACCAGGCCGCGGACCCGAATCGACTCGGCGGTCATGCTATTTCAGCCCGATCCTTTCGATCCCGTCCCATGCCGCGGCGGACACGCGGTCGCGGATACGCCCGCAGCGCTTGGCCAAAAGCACGGGCAGAGGATCATCCGGCGCAAGGTCTCGACAGAGTCTGAAGGTCCGCGCGGCGTGATCGTCGTCGCCTGCCCGATAGAGGCGCAGCCCTTCCGACAAGGCGTCTCGGGCTCGTAGCTTCTGATCGCGCAGGGTCTCGGGATCCGCATCGAAGACCTCGTAAAGTCGCACCGGGGCCTCTCGACCGGCCACGGTGACGAGATCGATCTCCCGAATCAGGTAACACTCCGGGTCGTCGAGCGAAGCGTAGGTATTCCCCCCGATCAACAGGCCCAGGCCGTAATGCTTGGTCAATCCCTCGATACGGGCAGCCAGGTTGACAGTGTCGCCGACCACACCGCATTTGAGGCGGTTGGCAGCGCCGATAGTGCCGAAGATCATCTCTCCCGTGGCAATGCCCACACCGATACGGATCGGTGACTGGCCGTGCAGCTCGCGGGGCCGTGTCCATTCCCCGAGACTGCGCAGCATGGCGATACCGGCGCGCACGGACGCATCGGCGCCGCGGTCGAACACGGCCATAATGGCATCGCCGACATAATTATCGATGAATCCGCCCTCGGCCAGCACCGCCGGCTCCATCCGGGCGAGATAGGTGTTGATGAAATCGATGGCGTCTTCCGGTGCCATGCCCTCGACGAGCGAGGTGAAGCCGCGGATATCCGAGAATAGAATCGATGCCTTGGTCAGGACGTGGTCGCCGAGCTTGATGTCCCCGATGGACGGACGACCCAGGGTTTCGAGGAACTGGTGCGGGACGAAGCGAGCGTGGGCGAAGGTCAGCTCGGCCTGGCGCTCCAGCGAGCTGCGCAGCGAGTCGTAGAGACGGGCGTTCTCGATCGAGACGGCCGCTTGTGCCCCCAAGGTCTCCACCGTGATGCACCGATCCGCGGAGAAGGCCCCGCGCACGCCGGCATTCTCGAGATAAACCATCCCCACGACGTCGCCCTTGGACAAGAGCGGAACGCAGAGAATCGACAAGGCCGAATGCGCCCGGATATGCGGATCGGATCGAAAGGTCGGATCCGCGCAGGCGTCGTCCATCACGACACGCTCACAAGCGCGGCGCACAAAGCTCACCAACCCGTTAGGGATCCCATGCAGCTCGACGGCCGAGCCGTCGGTCAAGACTTGCACATCGCCCTTGGCATCGCCGACGGCCGCGACCTGTAACCGGTTGTCGACATCGAGCAGCAGAACGCCGCGGGTCGCACCGGCATTGATCACCATGGCGCGCATAACCTCGGTGACCACGTCCTTGAGCGAGACCTTGCGGGCCAGTGCCGCGGCGGCGCGGATCAGGGTCGCACTGTCGACGATCTGCCCGTGGCCGCTGCTGCTCGTACCCGTCTCGGTCACGTCGGCCATCCCGCTGTTGCGCGGCTGCACCAGATCGGCGTAGCGCTCGGCCAGCACCTTCGACCAGGCATTCGCCCCCCAGACATCGAAGGCATCGACGGCGTCGGAGAGATAACCCGCCGCCGCCGTCCGGGCTCCGCGCCCGAGATAGAAGCGGGCCGCCCGCTCCAGGAACAAACCGACATCCTGAAGGGCACCGGCCCGCCGGGCGGCCGTCACGGCGGCGTCGAAGAGCTCCATGGCGCGGGCCGATCGACCACCGGCCGCGGCCAGCTCGGCCCGCAGCATCAGTGCACGATGGGCAAAGTTCTCGGGGGCATGGCGGGCCCAACGCTCCAGCCGCCGCGTGAGTCGCCACGCCCGGGAACGCCGCATGACCGAGCGTGCAACCCCGTCGGTCGCGCCCAGCTCGATCAGGGCCAGGGCCTCGTAAAACTGGTAAAAGGGCTCGAACGCCATGGAGACGATGCCGTTCAGATTCTCCTCCATCCCGCGCGCCCGTGCGAGCACCTCCCGAAAGTCGTCGCGCATGAGGGCATCGAGCATCCGATACTTGTGGAAATAGGCGAGCGAGGTGGCATCGCGCTGCTCGGTCCAGACGGCAAAGCTCTCGTCTTCGCTCTCCCGCTCGCCTTCGGCCAGGTACGCCGCGTCCTCCAGCCCCCGCATGCGCGCAATACTGAAGCCCGCCATCCGCATGATACGTCGAGTCTTTTCGTGACGCGCATCGCCCTCGGCGGCCTGGTGACTCTTGAGATAATCGGACACCTTCGCCAGCGGCAGCCCGCCCATGAAGGCGTAGGATGCGTGTCCGTAGTGATGGTATCCATGATGCTCGAGATCACCCGCGCTGATTGCCTTTTCGGCCCCTTCCAGGAAGATCGGCAGTGTCTCGACCAAGGGGGCAGACCAGTGTTGGATGAAGCCCGCATAGATCATGAGAATGCGGCCTTCGAGATCGCGTGCGTCCAGGTCGACGACGAGCTGCCGTGCCAGATCACCGTAGGCCAGACCGCGCACGGGATCCGCGAGAACGGCGCAATGCAGCATGCCGTAGAGGACGTAGGCGTAGGCGGACTCAGGCGCATTGCCGTACCGAACGGACATTTGGACCATGCGCAGTGCGATCAGGGGCAGCAGATTCGGCGCGCTGAAATAGGCCGGCGGCGCCAGTAGGACCATGATCTGCATGGCGGCGAGCTTGCGCGGGTCCTGCATGCGCGGCAGCTCCGCCAGGTCGCGGGTGGTGCGTCCGGCGAGACGCGTCTTGGCGCTCGCCAGCTCGGCGACGACCCGAAGCAAATGCACCCGACGGGGCAGCTTCTCGCCGAGCAGCGCCAGTGCACGCAGGCCCACATCGAGCGCCCTGCCGTAGGCCATCCGGGAGGTATGCAGCAAGACCATCAGCCCCAGCACCCGGACCTGATCCAGCGCCGGCCGGCCGCGCCCGAGCAGACCGTCGGCGATCTCCTCGGCGAGGTCGGTGCGGTCCTGCAGATAGGCCGCCTGCGCCTTTTCAAGCGCGATCTCGAACGCCAGATCGGGCTCGCGCCGCCAGGCGTCCTCGCCCAGCATGGCATCGGCGACATCCAGATAGTGAACGGCTGCGTCGTAGGCGAGGGCCGACTTGGTCAAGCGCGCCGCCTGCAGGGCTAAATCGCGCAGACGCCGGCGCTCGTCCGGGTCGAGCCGGCGCTGCCCCGCGATCAGATGGTCCGTGATCTCGGTCAGACGCCCGACCGCTGCGGGGTCCGGGATCTTCTCGAGCAGCAAGGCACCGATACGGGCGTGGATCTGCTCGCGCAGGTCCTGCGACAACAGATCGTGAGCCGCCTGCTGGACTCGGTCGTGCTGGAAACGATAGCGGCGGGGGAATACCCGATCGCCGGCCTCGTCGTCGACGCGGAGGAGGATATCGGCCTCGAGTGCCGGGGCGAGCAGCCGCACGATCTCGATCGGATCGTGCTCGGCGGCCAGGGCCAGGATCTCGGTCTCGAACAGATTGCCGTGACAGGCCGCGATCTGGACCATCTCACGGGTCGGCGCCGGCAGCTCCAGAATCCGTTCGATGACCAGATCGGCGACATTGTCGGTGATCTGCTCCAAGTCCACCGCAGCGAGATCCCACTGCCAACGCCCGGTCGCCGCATCGTAGAGGAGCAGCCGTTTGCGCTGAAGCGCCCTCAGGAACTGCTGCACGAAGAACGGGTTGCCGCCGGTCTTGGCGACCACGCGCGCCGCCAGACCCTCCACCTCGGCTGCCGGGTGCCCCAAGGCGTCGGCCAAGAGCTCGGACACCGCCGCATGCCCGAGCGGTCCCACCTCGATGACGGGTGGAAGCCCGAGCTTCTCCTCCAGCGTCGCGAACAGCCCGGCCACAGGGTGCCCAGCCCCGATCTCGTTGTCTCGATAGGCGGTCAGGATCGTCAGGTAGCCGATCTCGGTGTCCGTCAGAAGCAGCTCGATCAACGCGCGGGAGGCGCTGTCGGACCACTGCAGGTCGTCGATGAAGATCACCAGCGGCGATTCCGAACGCGCCAACGCGCCCACGAACCGGCGAAACACCAGAGACATGCGGATCTGAGCCTCGTTCAGACCCAACTTGGCCACAGGCGGCTGAGGGCCGAGCAAGGCCTCGTATCCGGGCAGGAGGTCGAGCACCACCCGAGCATTGGGGCTGAGCGCATCGAGCAGATGGGCGCGCCAGGCATCGACCTGCTCGGTCGTCCCCGCCAGAAGACTGCGCAAGAGTGCGTTGAAGGCCTGGACGAAGGGGGCGTAGGGACGGGCCCGCTCGGTCTGATCGAACTTGCCTTGGATGAAATGACCGCCGTGGGCGACGATCGGCGCCACCAGCCGCTCGACCAGCGCAGACTTTCCGATGCCCGACTGGCCCGCGATGCGCAACAGTCTGCCGCCGCGCCGGCCATCGACCGCCATGAGACCGGTCAACCGGTCGATCATCGCCTCGCGGCCGTAGAGGCGATCCGGGATCCGCAGCATGCTGGGCATCGGAGCGCCACGATCGCCCGGCCGCTCGACGGCGTTGATGAAGTCCGTCGCCGTCTGGAACCGATCTTCCGGGTTCTTGCGGATCAGCCTCATCACCGCGTCGGACAACGCGGTCGGGATGGCGTCGCAAAGATCGTGCGGAGCCGGCGGGATCTCGGTCAAATGCCGGTGGATCAGGGTCGCGGGATCCGGGTCCGCGAAGGGTACCCGCCCGGTCAGCAGCTCGTAGAGCAGGATGCCGAAGGCGTAAAGGTCGGCACGCCAATCGACCTGACGGTTCATGCGGCCGGACTGCTCGGGCGCCATGTAGGCCAGCGTACCCTTCGCCGCGAAGGCACCGGCCGGCTCCTCGGCGAGGTCGGCGGCCCGAATGGCCAGACAATAGTCGATGAGCCTGACCCTGCTGAAGCCTTCGTCGACGATCAGGTTCGACGGCTTGATATCGCGATGGACGATACCTTGGACCTGGTGAAGGTCGGCCAAGATCCGCGCGAGCTCCACAGCGATGCGCAGGACCGTCTCGGGCGGCAGCGGCAAGGTCGTGACCGTATCCAGAGAACGATCGCCCAGATCGTCGGACACCAGCATGGGCCCCTGATCGGTCCTGATCAGGGCACGCGCCGCGATCTGACCGGGGTGGGTCAGTCCACGCGTGATGGCGTACTCGTTCTCCAGTCGGGCGATGGCGTCCGGGGTCCAACGCCGCCCGCTCACCGTCTTGCAGATGACCGATTGGCCGTCGGCGAGACGGCCTCGATAGACGGTGAAGGTTTGGCCACGGCGAATCGGATCCAGCAATGTCGGTGAAGCCGCTCGTGCGAGGATGGCCGGCTGGATCATGTCACGATACTTTGAGGGACCTGTTTCGGATCCAGGTAGGTGTAAGGAACATCGCGACCGCGATTGCGCCTCTCGATCTCCAGGCTCAACGCATGCAAGTCGCGCCGAAAACGGGTAACGATCGGCAGCACCGACTGGGTTCCGGCGAAAAAGGCCGGAGCATACCGCCCGATCGGCATCTCGGTCCGACGCGACAACAGCCGGACCATGAGGATCTGAGTGGATGCGGTGCGCAAATCGGGTAGCGCACGTTCGAGGTCCCGCTCGCTCCAGCTCACATCCTTCTCCCGCGGCGGCGGTCGATAGAGCGCGCCCGGGACGTTCGGAATAAAGCCGAAACAATCGTACTGGCCGTTGTTCACCGCCGCATGGCCGGCCGAGGCCGTGTAGATGATCCGGGTCAGAAACCCGCTCAGCTCGTCGCGGGTCCGGAAACCCACTTCGCCGCCCGGAATGCCCCGGACGCCCCCGCCCCGCGGATCGCGAATCTCGGCGTGGAAGGCCTGCAACTCGTCATCCTCTGCGACATCGTCGTCGCTCGCATAGAAGTGCTCGACCATGGCCGCGACATAACGCTGGACGACCCCCCAGAGTTTAAGGGCATCGTCGCGCCAAGGATAGTCGGGCAATGCCTCGACATCGTCCACTCCGCGCGCCTTCAGATCGAGCGGGACATCCTGCGCGTCCAAGATCGGGTGATCCCGCCAGGCCCGCGCCATCAGCTCGAAGGCCCCTTTCGAACCGACGGCCATGGTGGAATCGATGGGGCCACCCGGCGCCAGCAGTTGGGTGCGCGCCGAGGTATTCACCGCCATGGTGTAGGCCAGATGGGGCGCCAAGAGTTTGTTGACGGGATGCGCATCGGGAAGGGTCCGACGCATGGCGACCTTGAAGAGCTCGACGATCAGGTGCGTACTCAGAAGATGCTCCACCACCTCGTGGACCTGGGCGTCGGCGGATTGCGTGAAGGTCTTCACCGCCAGCCAAAGCCCCGGATCGTCTTTGGGGGTGAAGATCGGACCTGCCTCGGGACGCTGGAAGAGCTGGATGGCAACGGGCATCAATCGTCTCTCGCCGTTCACGTAGAACAGGGCGATGGGATGGGCAAGATGCCGTCCGGGCTTAACCGAGATCCCTTCGAGTATTGCGTAGTTGCACCAATAAAGCTGCTTCTTCTTCATCGCCGAGGCGAGTGTCTCGCCCGGATCGAGCAGGCCGTCCAGGGCCGCATCGGTGACCGGAAAGTTGGCGGGGATCTCGTCGAAGAGGCGAATCATGCGCGGATTGACCCCCGCCACCCGTTGGCGGGCAAACTCGGCATCATCGCGCCAACGATCCATGGTCGGCGGCTTGTCGCGAAAGCCCCAGAGCAGAAAACGATAGATGTCGAGACCCTTCTTTTTGGCGAGCCAGTTCTCGATCCGACTCAATGCCAAGGCCAGGTAGGAGACCCCGACGATCCGGTAGATACGGCCTTGGATATAGCGGCTGTAGCGCTCGGCTAAAGGCAGCTCGCGCACGAAAGGCGGCAGCGGAACCGGGACGGTTTTGCGATCCTCGGGCTCGGGCTCGTAGATCTTGAAGACCCGTCGATACCAGGGCGGCGGATCCCACGGGGGCCGAACGCCGGTCGGCTCGACCTGGATAAAGCCGTGCAGAAATTGATAGATGCCGCGCGCCTTCTCGAGCTGCTCCCTGCGCTCTTCAAGGCGCTCGGGCGTGTCGTGTTGCGGCAGACAGGGCCGCCTGTAGACATCGTCGGAGACGACGGGCGAGACGGTCTCGTCGGCGTAGGCCTCGGCAGGCTCGCTGCGCTCGTCGGGGATCCGCGGCGGCTGGCCGCGCAGTCGATACATCAAGACCCGCGCACGTCGCGGCCACCACCCGGCCAAGCGCAGATAGTCGATGGACGGCCCGTCTCTGAAGTTCCGGGCAGGGATCGTCTGCAACACCGACTGCGGCAGGTGACGCAGGCTGAACAGGCATTCATTGCCCTCGGCGTCGTCGAGCGCTTCGGTGATGGTCACCTCGGCGAGATCCCGCCAGGGACAGTCGTCTTCATTCCAGGGATAGAGCGAGGACAGCTCGTAGTCCCGATCATCCGAATCGCGCCAGTCCAGAAGCTGGATCTGGAACCGGTAGCGCACGTGTTGCTTGTCGAGACGCCTTCGGTACTCGTCCTTGAGGTAATTGCGCCCTCGCCGCTCGTTCGGCTTCGCCTGCTGAAACCACGGCGTGTGTAGATCGGCCTCGTCCGGGATCCCGTCGCGCTCCGGAATCTCGTCCCACGGGATCAGTCGAAATTTCGCATAGCGCACGACGGCGTCTTCGGCGATGAAGCGCAGGGGGATCTGCGAATAATAATGGAGGTTTGCAAAGCTCGATGGATCGCGACGCAAGGCATCGCGCACGTTCATGTAGCAGCGCGGATTGCGCTTGAAATAATCGATCAAATGGGCACGTCCTCCGCGAATACGCGCGAGCGTAAACTGGAGAAAGGTATCCATGTTCCAGAACGGCGTGCTGTTGCCGTTGTTCATCAGCATGTCGAACGGACTGTCGACGGCCTCGTCCGCGAACTTCACCGAGGCGCCGCGCACCACCAGAGCCGCATCGTCGAGGAAGCTTACGGAGGCATGCCGAAGCCGGCATGGGAACACCTTACCCGGCGTGAAGAAGCCGTTGGGCGGCAGATCCACATCGCCGAGAATCCTCGCCTGCCCCCGAACCACGAGCCCGTTCTCATGGCTCATGCGCCGGCGGGTCACGATGGAGTTGAGCGTAATGAGGGTAATGATGACGGGCCGCAGCAGGACCATGAAGAGCCGGCTGCGAAGAAAGCGCTCCCAGTACAGAAATCCATAATCACGGATTGCGTCGATCATTTCATCCCCCGGTGTCGTTTTGCCGAATCATGGTCGTGCTCGCCCGATTCCGGTGCGCAGGATTCAGGGCTCGCCGGGATACGAGCCTCCATCGAGGATGCCGTCGAGCGCATCGTGGCGCGGAGTGTCTCGCCAACAGCGACTCAGGGAGGCCTGTTTCGAAGACAGCGCCGGCTCGACAGGGTCTCTTGCGTTCACCAGCGCTCCGGCAGTTTGCGGTGGATGACGACGCGCTTGCCTTCGAGCGCAATGTAGCCGCCGGCCTTCAGATCCTTGAGGATTCGGCTGATCATCTCTCGGGAGGCGCCGACGAGTGCGGCGAGATCGCGCTGCGTGAGCGAATCGGTGATGAGGCGACCGTCCTCCTCGACGGCGCGCGCCTGGAGCGTATCCGCAAGCCGGCTGTAGACGTCGCGCAGCGCGAGGCGCTCGACCTCCTCGGTCAGCTTGCGCACCCGTGCGGCGAGCGCGCCGATCAAATGCAACGCCACGTTCGGTCGCGAGATCAGGAACGCCTGGAAGGCCGCCTTAGGAATGACCAGGAAACGCGACGGCGTGACGGTCATCACGGATGCCGATCGCGTAGAATCCTCAATCAAGGCGAGCTCGCCGAGATAGTCCCCGGGACCGAGCTCGTTGAGCACGATCTCCTTGCCGTTGTCGTCGGCCGAGAAGACCTTGACGCGGCCCGAGAGCAAGACGTAGAGGGCGCTGGCCTCGTCGCCCTTCTGCATGACCACCGTATTGGCGCGGTAGGTACGCATTGCGGCCTGATCGATCAGGTCACCGATGCGATCGATGCCAAGCTCCGCAAACAGCGGAATGTCCAACAGAATGTCGCGTGTTTCCTGGTTCATCATCGCTCTTTCCCGCATTCGGCCCGTCAGTGCCACGACGATGGATTGCCGCAGGCGATTGAAATTCGGCTCGAAGAAGCCGGAGACCAAGAACCCCCCGGATTGTTGATCAAGAAAGGCCAGCTTCTCCGCCGGGCCGACAATGCCCCCCCCATTCTCTTGGACGAGGCGCTGTTGACACAACATGCCGTAGTCGTCGGTCAAGGCGACCGACGGCAGCAGATCGGCCTCCGCAAGCACCACCGCTTCCATCGCCAGATCCGGGTCGCCCGTAAGGCGTCGCAAGAGACTCGCCTCGCCCGCCTCGTCCGGTGGGGCATCGGGAGGCGGGCCCGCTTGATGGAGAAAGCGAAAACAGCGACGCGCATAGGGCACGCCCGCCCTCACCTCGGTGGCGAGGACAAGCGCGGCGATGCGCTCGATCTCCTCGGGCGCGACACGCGCTTGCTCAAGATAGGGTCCGGCCGCGGCAACCGCCAACCGTTCCAACCGGAAGGACTCGTCGGCGTTGGTGGTGCCGTCATGACGAAAGTCATGCACGAGCGCGGCGACCACGACCCGCATCAAACGCTCGCTCGAGAGACCTGCCTGCTGACCGAGAAACAGGCTGCAAAGGACGACCTCGCAGATATGCTGGCTGTTGTGATACGCGTTGCGCGCCTGCTCTGCAGCCCCGCCGTCGATCTCGCCGGCAATGCACGCGCCGGCCGCGACCATGGGGTCGAATTGATCGCACCCCAGCCTTACTCTGACGGCCTCGAAAACCTCGGTCGCGGGTCGTTCAAGCTCCCCGACCACCCGAAAGCAGGCGACGATCTGATCCGCGACGACGCCGGGCGAGGCGCCGGGCGGCAAGACGAAGGGCGCTTTCGAGACTTCGGGAAAGGGCACCTTCGCCGCATCCGACGACATCATGCGCATGGGTTCCATGTCACAACGGTCGCAGACACCGGATGCGTCCCTAAGGGTCTCCAACAAAGCATCGTTGCCTCCAAACGAAGCGAAAACCGCAAACAGTTGAGGTCGACCTCATGGCATTCTAGCCACCACAGAACGCCATCGCGAGCCCGGATAACCTTCATCGTTCAATGGAATAGGACGCCCAAGCGGACGACATGCGTGTCTTCGTCGACGGCGAGCCACGGATGTCCGCGGGCGACGAGCATGGGCGAGAGTCGCTATGATGGCGCCCGCGCCGTCCAATCCCTACCGCAGGATCAGCCTCATGCCCATCACCGATCCTTGTCTTCGACGCCGGTTCCCCCCGGCTGTATTGCTTTTCGCCGCGGCACACCTGACAAACCTGCCCTCGAGCGCACTGGCCGGCGGGATCTATGTCCCGATGAAGGGCGCCACTGCGACCGGTTCGGCGAATGTCGGCCTCGCCTCGGCGGCTCGCGACGGCAGCACCCTTTTTTACAACCCGGCGGGTATGACCCGACTCGGGGACACCTTCGTCGAGATCGGCGTGGATGCGATCAATGCCGACATCGCCGTCGACAATCGCGGCTCGCTGGCCGGCACGCCCGGCAGCGCAGGACAAGAGGTTCTCTACGCCGGAAGTCGGGGCCACGGGGACGGCTGGATTCCCGTCCCCAATCTCTTTCTCGGTACGCCGCTCATGGACGGCAGGATCTGGATCGGACTTGCCGTTACCTCCCCGTTCGGGCTCGAGCTGGACTACGGCCCGGAATGGTTCGGCCGATACGATTCCTACAACAACAGCATCAAGACCCTCGACATCGCCCCGACGCTCGCCTATCGGATCAACGACGCCTGGTCGATCGGTGGCGGCATCGACATTCAGTATGCGGATGCGCAGTTGATCAGTGCACTGCCGGATCCGTTCAACCCCGGCGGGCCGACCCCCGGCTCGGACGGTCGTTCCAAGCTGACCGGTGACGGATGGGGCACCGGATTCAACATCGGCCTGCTCTATCAGCCGAGCGAGCAAACCCGTGTCGGGTTGCACTATCGATCCGGCATGGACCATACGCTGAAGGGAAGCGCCGAGGTCTCCGGCCTGCGGGGGCCCTTGGCCGCGGCCAATGGACGCAGCGACACTCGAACCGGCCTCGACCTGCCCGACATTCTGACACTCAGCGTCACGCAAGCCGTGACCTCGCGCTTGACACTGATGGGCGAGGTGCAGTGGTTCGGCTGGGATGCGTTCGACGAGATTCGGGTACGGTTTGCGAGTGGCAGTCCCGATCTGGTCCGTCCCCAAGGCTTCGAGAACACCTACACGGTCGGCCTGGCAGCCGAGTACGCACTCGACCCGCGCTGGACGCTGCGCGGGGGCATCCAGTATGACGAATCTCCGACCACCAATGCATTGCGCAACACTAGCATTCCGGACAGCGATCTGCTGTGGTTCGGGGTCGGTGCAAGCTACAGCGTCTCGAAGCAACTTCGACTGGATGTCGGCTATGCGTACGGTCGATTCGCGCGCGCGGACATCGATCTGACACTGCCCTTCTATGCCGGAACCCCGCTGGAGAGCAGCGTGGAGGTTCGCGGGGAAACGGACAGCCACGTCGACGTGCTGTCCCTTTCGGTGAGCTACGTCTTCGGGGGTTAAATCGCGTCCGGCGCAATAGGGTATGTTCTCGGGTTGATCCGGCCTCGCATCCACCTTTGAGCGACGCGCCAGACGCGATTTAGGTGTCTATGGCGGTTCATCATAGGTCCTTTCGGACCGATCCGTCGGGGGATCTCCCTCAGGACCCGAGAGTACGGGACATCCTTCCCCGCCCACCTCGTCAAGCGCTGCCACCGCAAAAGCAAGACATCCGGGGCGGTGCAGCGGTCCGATCCGTTGAATCAGCTCGACGGCACGCTTCTCGTCCCGCGCCGGGTCCAATCGCCGGAGACGGCGACAGGGATACCTTGAGTGCTCTCGGGGCTGCCGCGCATACCCCGTCTCGGTCCCTCGTTCGATGTCCCGGCGGTCTCGGGATGCCGGGCCGTACCGTCCGGCCTCACCCCACGTCTGGTCCAACCCTCCGTCGAACCGGCCGACGCAGCCACGGTAGAGACAGCCTCGCGGGATTCGACCCTGCTGTCGAAGACAGCGACGGTCGCGGCAATACCGGTGGTGGCGGCGACGAGAATGGCGACGAGTGGCATGGTCATGATGGTGGTCTCCGCTGAAAGCGTCTTCTGATATCCCCGATGATCCGGGGGGTGGCGAGGTCTACCGAGCGCACTTGGGTTTTTCGGAAAGCAGGGTGCATCCCGCGCGTATCTGGACAAGGCGAACCGACGAGCCGTAGCGGCCTCTGCGGCGAGCCGGTGCAACGTCGTCCCGACGTGTGCGGTGCGCAATGCGACGAAAAACCCGCCTGTGCTCGATCTATTTGCCCTCGGGAACCAGGTTAGACCTCCGCCGCCGCCGAGACACGTGCGCAAGACAGATGGAAAGTGTGTGGAATTCACGGGTTACGGGTGGTCAGCGGCGATCGCCAAGGACTCCGAGCGGCTTTCGGTCGCGATGAAGAGTGCTTTTTGAGGCGGCCGGGCGCTTGGGCGCGCGAACGCGGATGTTGCAGAAAGGTCTCTGGAGCGAAGACTGCGCTACGAGCGCACGTATTCGAACGACGACAGACTGTACCGAGATCGACTCCCTGCCCTATCCTCGGGATCCGCCACACGAGGAGTCGCCTGATGGCCCGCAAGAAGCTGCTCAGAAAGCGTCCGCATCGCAAGATCGGGGCACCACCCGGAACCCTGGTGCATATGGGAGAGCCGAGCCAAGAGCCCATCACGTTCGATG
The DNA here is from genome assembly GCF_021228795.1 of Thiocapsa bogorovii. Taxonomy (NCBI): domain Bacteria; kingdom Pseudomonadati; phylum Pseudomonadota; class Gammaproteobacteria; order Chromatiales; family Chromatiaceae; genus Thiocapsa; species Thiocapsa bogorovii. The sequence continues at coordinate 4,039,769 of NZ_CP089309.1, read as the reverse complement.
TCGTCACCTATGATGCAGAGCACTTTTCGGAGGTCACGTTCGGCATCCGCGAGGTCGAGCGCTGTTGCGGATTCGATAAGGGGCGGGCCGTCTCCTGGATCAACATCAACGGAATCCATGCCGTCGGACACATCGAGACGATCGGGGCATGCTTCGGCCTTCATCCGTTGGTTCTCGAAGATATCCTCAACAGCGACCATCGGCCGAAATTGGAGGACTACGGCGACTACCTGTTTCTGGTGCTGAAGATTCCCTTCTACGACAAGGAGGGCGGATTCCGGGTCGAGCAGGTGAGTCTGATTCTGGGACCGAGATTCGTGCTCTCGTTCCAAGAGACGAGCGACCCGATCTTCGCCGGCGTTCGCGAGCGATTGAGGAGCGGCAAGGTTCGTGGCCGTGCGATGGGGACGGATTATCTGGCCTATGCGCTGATCGATGTCGTGGTCGACCGCTACTTCACCACACTGGAGAGTATCGGCGACGACATCGAAGATCTCGAGCAAGCGCTGTTCGTCACCCCGGGCTCCGACACTCTGGAGTCGATCCATCACTTCAAGCGCGAGATGATTCAGCTCCGCAAGTCGGTCTGGCCGTTGCGCGAGGTGATCAGCGGCCTGCAGCGCGGGGATTCGAAACTGGTCGGTGAGACCACGAGGGTTTTCCTGCGGGATGTCTACGACCACACCGTCCAAGTGGTCGAAACGGTCGAGACCTTTCGCGACATCATCTCGGTGATGCTCGATCTCTATCTGTCAGGCATCAGCTATCGCACGAACGAGGTGGTGAAGGTCTTGACCGTCATGGCGACCATCTTCATTCCGCTGACCTTCCTGGCCGGTCTCTACGGCATGAACTTCGAGTACATGCCGGAGCTCAAGTGGCACTGGGGGTATTTCGCGCTCTTGGGTCTGATGCTGATCCTGGCCGTGGGCATGCTGGTGTTTTTCCGGATCAAACGCTGGTTCTAAGGTGCCGCGGCGCATCGCCGCGGCGAAGCGACTCGCCGGTCAGGAGATGCTCTGGTAGTAGAGGTTCTGCGGATGCTTGGCCTCGGCGAAGAAGTACCAGCGCTCGGCGATGAGACCGAGGTACTGGATCACGAAGGCGAGGACGGGGAGGGTCGTCGATTCGATCAAGTAGGCGGCGACGATCAAGAGGATCGGAATCGGGAAGACCAGGACGAGGAAGGTGTTGCGCACGAGTCGAACGGTCTCGGGACTGCGCCCGTGGAAGAACTCTCGTGTGTTGAAGCTGCCGCCCATCGCGCCCTGCGCCTTCTGGACCACGGCGGTGTGGCGCACACCGATGGCGGTCTGAACCGTGCTCTTGTGCTTGAGCCGGGCGTTGCGCATGAGATGGGCACCGCGCGAGAGCAGTGCCGCCAAGGTCAGCACCACGGCCCAGGTGCCGAAGAAGGACACTAAGGGATTGCCGATGTAGGCCGAGTAGGCGGCGGCCAACGTGAAGCCGGAGGCCAGGCCCAAGAAGGTGAAATTGAAGACGGTGAAGGCCGAGTGCCATTCCTCGAGAAACTTGACGCTCGCATAGATCATGGCGGTGGAGACGAAGAGCGCGAAAGAGGCGATCGTCCCGAGTAGACCCAAGAGCAGGGTCGCATCGACGCCGAGCACCTCGGCGATGCTGAACCAAGGCGTCGTCCAGTGCATGAGATGCGCCACGCTGTAGGCAAACACCAGGGCCATCAGGACCGGAAGGATGATGACCTCGCGCGACAACCACGAGGTTCGCCACATTGCGGCCGACCGCCAAGCCCGCTCGGGACGGCCGAGGTGAAAGAAGGAGGCGCCGAGGCCGATCACGAGCAAGAGGAGTGCAATCAGGCTTCCGAGCGCATAGAACTGGTCTTCCTGCACCGGCAGAAACCGGGCGATCGCATAGAGTTGACCGGTAAACATGGCCAGAAACAGGCCCTGACCTGCACCGAGCAGCGTGGTCAGAAAGATGACGGAAAATGCGGGGTGCATGGGTGGATCCCTTTGTCCTGTAACGAAGGTCGTGTCGGCGAGTCGGATTGATCCGGGTGGGGCCGAAGATCGAAGACGGGTGTCGCAGCGCGCAATCCGTGTCGCGACCTTCGATCCGCGGACATCCCTACCAGGCCACGTCGTCCAAGGTCTCCTCACCCGTATAGGTAGTGAGATCCTCTTTGCGCAACGGGTTATCGACGCGCGTCAGCTCGTCCGGACTGATGTACATCCGATTCTTCTGACGCGGCAGATAGTGATTGGCGGGCTTCGTGCCCCACTCCGGCATCAACTGGTAACCACCCCGCTCGCGAATCGCCACCGAGACCTCGGAGTCGGGATCATGGACATCGCCGTAGAGCCGTGCACTGGTCGGGCAGGCCAACACACACGCCGGCTGACGGTCGCGATCGGAGAGGGTCGCGTCCGTGATGCGATCGATACAGAGGGTACATTTCTTCATGACCTTCTGCTGCTCGTCGAGCTCGCGCGCACCGTAGGGGCATGCCCACGCACAATATTTGCAGCCGATGCACTTGTCGTAATCGACCAGCACGATGCCGTTGTCGGCCCGTTTGTGCGAGGCGCCTGTCGGGCAGACCGGGACGCAAGGCGGCTCCTCACAGTGCAGGCAGCTCTTCGGAAAATGGACCGTCTCGGTATTCGGGAAGACACCGACCTCGAAGGTCTGCACCCGATTGAAGAAGGTTCCCGTCGGACTGCCGTCATAGGGGTTCTGGTCCACCATCGGGCCTGCCCAACCGGAGGTGTTCCACTCCTTGCAGGACGTCACGCAGGCATGGCAACCGACGCACACGTTCAGGTCGATGACCAGGGCGAGTTGAGTCATGTGTAAATCTCTCCGTTGTCGGCCGTCAGCCGCGAGATCGGACGTCGGCTCGAGGGCCCGCGATGGGTTTTCATCGCCGGGCTCGGAACCGACCGCTGAGGACCGAAGCTACTTCTTCCCGAACACGCCGGCCATGTAGGCCTGCCACTTGCCTCGCTGCTTCTCCTGCCCGGGCAGTCGCGGCATGGCATCGAACTGGGGCGAGGATACTCGCGGCTCGTCCGGACCGGCCTTGTAGACCCGCACCCGAACATCGAACCAAGCGGCCTGGCCCGTCACCGGATCCGAGTTGGAGAGATGCTCTCCTGCCTCGCTGGGCGGCAACTCCTCGGCGATCAGGTGGTTCAGCAGGAACCCCTTGCGCGATTCGTCCGCGTTGCTCCCCAAACCCCAGGCACCGTTGGCCTTGCCGATCGCGTTCCAGGTCCAGACCGTGCCGGGCTCGACCGCCTCGGAGAAGCGACACATGCAGCGCACCTTGCTCAGCGTGGACTCGACCCAGATCCAGTCACCGTCGGTGAAACCGTGCTTCCTGCCGACGAGCGGATTGACGAAGAGATAGTTGTGGCTGTGGATCTGACGCAGCCAGGCGTTTTGACTGTCCCAGCTGTGATACATGGCCATCGGACGCTGGGTCAAAGCGTTCAACGGATAGCGTACGGTATCCACCAATTGATCTTCCAAGGGGCGATGGAAGAAAGGCAAGGGGTCGAAATAGGTCTCGACGCGCTCGCGCAATCGGTCCGGCGGTTGGCGTCCGGGCCACTTGCCCTGCGCGGCCAGTCGGAACTTTTGCAGGACCTCGGAATAGAGATGGATGGTGATGGGCTCGGCATAGCGAACCATGCCATGGGCACGCGCCCAGTGCAGATAGCCCTTGTTCCAATTGCGCATGTACTGGTAGCTGGGCGGCAGCTCATGATGGAAGACGCAGCCGTTCTTGGCATACATCTCCCACTGCTTCGGGTTGGGCTCGCCCTTGAGCACTTGATCGCCGTCCTTGCCGCGCCAGCCGGCCAGGAAGCCGATGCCCGAGCCGGGTGAGGTCTCGTAGTTGACGATGAAATCGGGATAGTCGCGGAACTTGCGCTCGCCCTCGGCGGTGACGAAGGCCGGGAGCTTCAGGCGCGATCCCAGCTCGATCAGCACATCCTGGAAGGGCTTGCACTCGCCTTTCGGCGGAAGCACCGGGATGCGCACGGCATCCACCGGGCCGTCGAACTCGGAGATCGGGCGATCGAGCATCGAGAGGGCATCGTGCCGCTCCAGATAGCTGGTATCGGGCAGCACCAGATCGGCGAAGGCGACGGTCTCGGAGGAGAAGGTATCGCAAACGACAATGAAGGGGATCTTGTATTTCCCCTCGACATCCTTGTCCACCAGCATCTTGCGCGTCTCGCCGGTGTTCATGGAGGAGTTCCACGCCATGTTGGCCATGAAGAGGAACAGGGTGTCGATCGGATAGGGGTCGCCGCGCCAGGCGTTGGTGATGACGTTGTGCATCAGGCCGTGGACCGAGAGCGGATACTCCCAGGAGAAGGCCTTGTCGATACGCACCGGCCCCCCGTCGGCGTCGACGAACAGATCCTCGGGCTTGGCGGGCCAACCGAGCGGCATGCCGTCGAGCGGCGTGTTGGGCTGGACGGCCTCGGGCCCGTGCGGCGGCTTGGCACAGGGCGGAATCGGGCGCGGAAAAGGCGCCTTATGACGGAAACCGCCGGGCCTGTCGATGGTGCCGAGCAGGGTCATGAGCACGCCGAGCGCGCGGATGGTCTGGAAACCGTTCGAGTGGGCGGCCATGCCGCGCATGGCGTGAAAGGCCACCGGATTGCCGGTCACGGACTGATGCTCGTTGTCCCAGCAATCCGTCCAAGGGATCGGCAGCTCGATCTTCTGATCGCGCGCCGTGACGCCCATCTCGTGCGCAAGGCGCCGGATGGTCTCGGCCGGAATACCGGTGATCTCGGCAGCCCACTCGGGCGTACAGGATTCCAGTCGCTCCTTGAGGAGTTGGAAGGCCGGTTTGACCGGGATCCCCTCGTCCATGTCGAGCTTGTAGCTCCCCATCAGGCGCGGGTCGGCACCCGGGGTGTGGGTGCTGATGGGGCCGTCGATGTTGCGGTCCCACCAGAGCTTGTTCTCCGGATCGAAGCAGCCTTCTTCCACATGCATCTCGGCACGATAAAAGAGACCGTGATCGTCGCGCGCCGGATCGTCGATGACCAGCTCGGCCGAGTTCGTGTAGCGCACCAGAAAATCGCGATCGAACAAACCCTGCTTGAGGATCTCATGCGAGATGGCCATCAGCAGCGCGCCGTCGGTGCCGGGCTTGATCGGCACCCACTCGTCTGCGATGGCCGAGTAGCCTGTGCGAATCGGGTTGATCGAGATGAAACGACCGCCGCGACGTTTGAACTCGGAGATGGCAATCTTCAGCGGGTTGGAATGGTGATCCTCGGCCGTACCGATCATCACGAAGAGCTTGGCGCGATCCAGGTCGGGACCGCCGAACTCCCAGAAGGAGCCGCCGATGGTATAGATCATGCCCGCGGCCATATTGACCGAGCAGAATCCGCCGTGTGCGGCATAGTTCGGTGTGCCGAACTGCTTGGCGAAGAGGCCGGTGAGGGCCTGCATCTGATCGCGACCGGTGAAGAGGGCGAACTTCTTAGGATCTTCCGAACGCAGGCGACCGAGGCGCTCCTCGAGCATCTCGAAGGCTTCGTCCCAAGAGATCGTCTCGAACGCGGAGGTGCCCCGCTCCGCCCCTGCCTTCCGGCGCAGCGGCTTGGTGATACGCCCCGGCGAGTACTGCTTCATGATCCCGGAGCTGCCCTTGGCGCAGATCACCCCTTTGTTCAGGGGATGATTGGGATTGCCGTCGATATACCGGACCTCGCCGTCGCGCATGTGGACCCGAATGCCGCATCGACATGCACACATGTAGCAGGTGGTTTCCTTGACCTCGACTCGCCCGACCGTGCTGTCGGAGTGAGCAATGGGATCCTGCATGTGAGCACCTTTGAGCGAGGGAACGAACCAGACGATTACCGCATTCTAATATTGCGGCTCTCTATGTTTCAAACTTGATGCCGGCCCGGGAAATGAGTCACCAAGAAAGCGCGGGCAAATGGAAACCCGGCGAACAGGCCAGTTGCAGACGGGGCAAGGAGCGGTCCGCATTGCGAGGTGCGCTCGAAGACAGCGGAGACCCTCTTCGGTGCGGCAGAACAAGTCTCGCATCTCCGGTGCTCATGCCCCGGAAATGCGAGTTTTGATGCGCTATGCGAGCCCCGTGACGGCGGCGCGGGGCTTTTGAGACGAGCGCCGGGGCACGGCGCGGACGGCGTCGCGGATTAGGCCGCTTCCGCCAGCGTCACCGGGAGCCACGAGGCCAAACGCTCGCGCTCTTGGACGACGTCGATCGCGAAGAAGTGATTCAGCACCTCCAGCGCCTCATCGAGATCTTCGCACGGCCACTCATTGGTGATACTGCGGAAGGTCCAGTCCTCGACGTGGAAGCAGCAATGCCCGCCCTTGGCAGCACCCTCGGCGTCGTAACGAAGCTTGAACCCGGTGTAGGTCCTGGGATCCCATTTGTAGAGGATCGTATTTTCGGTTTTCTCGAACATGTTTTTCTCAGTGGAATCTGTTGCTTGTATGCCGATACTCCCGCCCGGGAACGTCGGTTGAGCTGCCCGCTCGGCAACGAGAGGAAACATGTCGACAACAGGTCGTTTCCTTTTCGTCACACACTGCATCTCATGCGTCAAGTTTAGTATCAAAATACAACAAACGACAACCGGGCAACTGCTTTTTTTCGCTAAATTGGTCACGTAACGACAAAAAAAGCCAGTCGAGGCGGTCGATGTGTTTTTCAAGAGGGGAAGGCATCTGTTGTCGAGATGCAACGCAGAGCCGTTCGAGGGGACCGGAATCTCGACCCGTTCACGCGTCGGTGGCGAAAAACCACCGGCGAAAAACCCACGTGTGCTCGGTATCTTTCAACCGCGGGGTCGACGCCAACTCAACGCAAGCGGATCGTCGGGATCCACGTGCGACATGAAGGGAAGCCTGCGGTCGTTATGGGTGACCTGATAGATCAGTCCCATCCAGTTGCCGAGCACACCTTCACCGCTGTCGTGCCAGGTATTGTCGAGCCTGCCGACGATGTGCTGCTCGGGGAAGGCCGGCAGCTCGCGACCCTGATCGAGTGCATCGAGGATCCGCTCGCGGTGCTCATCCAGAATGGCGCGCGACTGGACGCCGAAATAGTTTTCGGGGACAGGCGGGAACTGGTCGCGCTCGCCGGACGCGAAACGGTTGACCTCGCGCTTGTACTCCTTGAGCAGGGATATGATGTCGTACTCGGGGTGGCCTTGAAAGAATACCTGGCGGAAGCCGTCGGGGCTGACGGCGAGATGAACGCCGGCCTCCTCGCTTTCGGCCAGAATGTGCAGGCCGGCCGCCTCGAACTGGTCCCGACCGATCTCGTTGAAACGCGAATGCGGCACGTCGAAGCGCGTATTTACACTGCTCACCAACGGGTGGCTGCGATCGATCACGCGATGCACATAGACACCCCAGCGCTTCTCGCCCAGCGGACGGCGCCGTTGACCATAGCGAAACTGCAGGACCGCGTGGGTCGCCAGGCAGGAGCAGAGCGTCGAGCTGACGTTGTGGTAGGCCCAGTCGACCACCTCGATCAGCGGCCCCCAGAAGGTCTGGCTGGCAAGGTCCGGGCCCATGACGTTGGCCCCGGTGATCACCAAGGCGTCCAGACCCTCGGCTCGGATCTTCTCGAACGGCTCGTAGTAGCGCTCGACATACTCGCGGGTGATGGGGCCGCGGTCGAGCGCGTCGAGCGTGAAGGGGTGGACATAGAACTGAGCGATCTGATTGCTCTGCCCGATCAGCCGGAAGAACTGTCGCTCGGTCGCGGCGAGCGCTGCATCCGGCATCATGTTCAGCAGACCGATGTGCAGCTCGCGGATATCTTGCTGAATCGCGTGATCGGGCTCGAGGATCTTGTGGCCCTCTTCACGCAGTCGCTCGAACGTAGGCAGGTCATTGTGGGCGACGATCGGCATGGGGTCGGTCCTATCGTTCGGTTTACTGCATCTCGGGATCGAAGGCCGGCGTCTCGGCCTGTCCGATCGCCGATTCGATCAACTGCAGGAAATCCTGCTCGTCGCGCACCTGCGCGACATCCTCGGACGAGACCGTATAGCCGTGCGGCCGCGCGATCGCCTCGTAACGCGGCACCCGCGAATGGAAGAGGCGCGGGAAGACCCAGCGCGTGAAATCGTCCGGGTCCACTTGCGCGACATAGTCGAGACCGTGGACCGACAAATAGTCCTTTAGCGCGGCACGCAGGAACTCAGGGCGATAATAGAGCGGCTTGGGGTCGGCCTGTGCGCGCTGTATGAGCTTGATCTCGTCCGCCTCCGGGACCCGGATATAGAGGATCAGGCTGTGCTTGGCGAGCAGGTCGATGACTCGCGGCTCGTCGAGCTCGCAGAGACTCCCTCCGACGTCGTTGATCAGATGCGGATAACTGTAGATCTCTTGTGCCTTTCGGACGAAATCGGGCACATCCATCATGGCCGCGATCTCGGCCTGGCGATACAGGGCCTGGCGACGGTTGAACTCGCCGAGCGGCAGCCCCCCGCGCTCGGGGTTACCGAGCTTGCCGACGAAGCTCAGGACCGGCCCGAGGTCCTTGATCTTGATGTTGTTGTGGATGGCGACCCAATCGTGGCGCAGGAGATCCCGCAGGAAGGGATCGCGCATCGCGTGCGCCTTGATCAGGTCGAGGATGTGCTCGTTGAGATACCGCGTCCCGATCCGGTAGTCGCCGGAGTAGTGAAACCAGTCGTTGCGACGCAGCATTTCCGAGAGATAGGTCTTACCGACCCCCGACATCCCGAGCAGCGTGATGCACTTGTGCTTCCAGCTGCGGAATTCTTCGACCTTGAACTTCATTAGATTGAACCGCGTCCGTCCTAAGTGACAACCGATGTTTGGTGGGAAACGACCGCCTGAGGAGACCGAGAAAACCCTGCCTGACGCGTTTCAATGATCAGATATCCAAAGCCTTGAACAGCGAATCTCGCAACGACGGTGGATTTGTTCGGAGCCGCGCCGACCGTGAAACACCCGTGTGATGCGGAACACGCGATCGAGCAAACCCGGACCGATCGATGATGGTAGTGCAGGACGCGGACGGCGACAAACGCGCCGTTCGGCGTTGGTCCGTAGGTCGGGCCGAGCGGGAGCGATTCCCGACACCCACCGGCCGGTCTGGCTGCGCATGCACGGCCTCGCGCCCGCCGGATCAGCGCCGCGCCTCGAGCGCCTCCCAGCGCGCATAGGCGGTCTCGAGCTCGGACTCCAAGGCATCCAAACGCGCCTTGACCGCAGCGACCTCCTCGCCGGCGGCCTGATAAAGGGCCGGATCGGCCAGGCGTTGGTGCAGCTCGGATTGTGCACTCTCGAGTGCCTCGATTCGGGCCGGCAGCTCGGCAAGCTCGCGCGTTTCCTTGAAGCCGAGCTTCTCGCCCTTGGGCGCCGCCTTGGGCTGGGCCACCCCACCCGCGGGAGCCGACGCAGGCGTCCCGGAGTCAACCTGCTTCGTCTTGAACTCCCCGGATCGGCGCGGATCGCGTTGACGTACCCAGTCCTCGTATCCGCCGACATACTCGCGGACCCGTCCCGCACCCTCGAAGACCAGGGTGCTGGTGGCGACGTTGTCGAGCAATGCGCGGTCGTGAGAAACCAGCAAGAGGGTGCCTTTGAACTCGACCAGTAGGTCTTCGAGCAGCTCGAGGGTCTCGGTATCCAGATCGTTGGTCGGCTCGTCGAGCACCAGCAGATTGGCGGGGCGGGTGAAGAGCTTGGCCAGCAGCAGGCGATTACGCTCGCCGCCCGAGAGCGCCTTGACCGGCTGACGCGCGCGCTCCGGGGTGAAGAGAAAGTCCTTCAGATAGGAGAGGACGTGACGGCTCTGGCCGTCGACCTCGATCTTGTCGCTGCCGCCCGCGACGTTGTCCTGGACGCTCCTGTCCAGGTCGAGCTGGGCGCGCAGTTGATCGAAATAGGCCACCTGCAGATTGGTCCCGCGGCGAATCGTCCCGCTTTGGGGCTCCAGATCGCCGAGCAGCAGCTTCAGCAGCGTACTCTTGCCGGCGCCGTTCGGGCCGATGATGCCGATCTTGTCGCCGCGCAGGATCAGGGTGCTGAAGTCACGGATCACCGGGGTGTCGCCCCAGGCGAAGCCGATGTCCTCGGCCTCGACCACCAGCTTGCCGGAACGATCCGCCTCGCTCAGGCGCAGGCGCGCCGTGCCCTGCAGCTCGCGCCGCTCGAGCCGTTCGCGGCGCATGGATTCGAGCGCCCGCACGCGGCCTTCGTTGCGGGTACGCCGCGCCTTGATGCCTTGGCGGATCCAAACCTCCTCCTCGGCGAGCTTGCGGTCGAACTGCGCCGCCGCTTGTGCCTCGGCATGCAGACGCTCCTCGCGGCGCCGCAGATAATTGGCGTAGTCCCCGGGCCAGTCCGTGATCCGCCCGCGATCGAGCTCCAGGATCCGGGTCGCGACCCGTTGCAGGAAGCGCCGATCATGGGTGACGAAGAGCAGCGAGCCCGGAAAGTCGATCAGGAAGTCTTCGAGCCAATCGATCGCATCGATGTCCAGATGGTTGGTCGGCTCGTCGAGCAGCAGCAGATCGGGCTCAGTCACCAGAGCGCGTGCGAGCAAGACGCGCCGTTGAAGACCACCCGAGAGCGCACCGAATCGGGCCTCGGCGTCGAGCCCGAGGCGCGAGATGACGCGCTCTGTGCGTTGCTCGATCGCCCAGCCGCCGCCGTCCTCCAATTGCTGCTGCACCCGTGCCAGACGGGTCAGGTCCTCCTCGCTCGGATGGGTTCCCAAGCCGTGGGAGAGCTTGAAATAGTCGCTTAGAAGAACGCCCAGATCGCCCAGGCCGGCCGAGACCACCTCGAAGACGCTCCCCTCCTCCCCGCGCGGGATCTCCTGCGTCAGGCGCGCCACCTTGAGCCCGGCTGAGGCGCGGATCTGACCCGAGTCGGCCTGGATCTCCCCGTCGATGATCCGCAGCAAGGTCGACTTGCCGGCACCGTTGCGGCCGATCAAGCAGATCCGCTCGCCGCGCTCGATGCTGAAGGAGACGTCCTCCAAGAGCGGCGGCAGGCCATAGGAGAGGGCGACGGAGTCGAGGCTGAGCAAGGTCATCGGTCGTACCGTGTGGAGTGAGAGGAGACGATCCCGAGCATGAACATGCCGTAGCCCATTTACCGAGTGCCGGCCGTCTGGTGTCGGGCCCGTCAAGGTAGAGAGCACGACGACGCGGCGCAACCCCGTCCGGGAAATGATCTCCCCGAACCGATCGGCTACACTGGGGTATCGGGCACCGCCGTGCCAGGAACGACGAGAGTCAGACGACCCCATGGTTAAAAGTGTCACGCTGCGAGACGCCTGGTCGGGCGAGGCCGATTGTCTCAATTGCTCGCTCCGAACCACCGTCCTGTTCGCCGGTCTGGCCGAGTCCGATTTCGAGCAGATTCATGACCCGATCGACCAGTTCAACCTGAAACCCGGCACCAGCCTCTACCGTAGCGGTGATCCGGCCGATCACATGTTCACCGTGCGCTCCGGTGTCCTGAAATTGGTTCAATATCTCCCGGACGGCAGTCAGCGGATCGTGCGGGTCGCGCGGACCACCGATGTCCTGGGCCTGGAGGCGATGCTCGAGGGCGGGAGCTACCAGCACGACGCCGTCGCCCTGCAGCCGACAGAGGTTTGCCGCTTTCCCGCCCGATTGGTCCGCGATCTGGGCTGCAACAATCCGGAGCTGCACCGCGAGCTGATCTCGCGCTGGCAACGCGCCTTGAACGAGGCCGACGCCTGGCTGACCGAGCTCTCCACGGGGTCCGCCCGTCAGCGCATTGCCCGGCTCTTGTTGCGCCTGGTCCGCGATCGCGAAAGCAGCGCCTGCCAATTATTCAGCCGCGAGGACATGGGCGCCATGCTCGGCATCACCACCGAGACCGCAAGCCGTACCATCGCCGAGTTCAAACGCCAGAGCCTGCTGGTCGAGACCAACCCCAACCGCTTTCTGCTCGACATCCCCAACCTCAAGCGCATCGCGGAGGGTTGAAACGCGTCCCGTGCGATATGCCGTTCTCTTCGGCGTGGCTGAACATCGCGCACACCCGAAAACGCCGAAAGAGACGCGTTTCAAGACATGAATTGATTTTAATATCCTGAACCGCGTTCCCGCCGAGGCATCCGGCGCGCTCCATCGCCTTCATCCTCGAGAGGACTCCGCACAAACCGCAGACGCGGTTCAGCAGGGTTGACCGATTTCAATGCCCCGAGCACCGCTCGGCCTCGATGATGGCGCATTCCGCGGTGCCGCGCCGCCGCTTGACCGAGACCGGGAGGGCAGATCATGAAACAGACCGTGCTGCAGGAGAGCTTTCCGGTCTACGTGCTTGAGATCGACCGCGAGGAGACCACGCTCGAATCGGTCGATGCCGTCTGCGGTTATTTTCGATCCTGCATCGAGTCACATCCGTCGGCCACCTTCATCGCCGAGTTCGATCACCTCCGACACACTCGATCGCTCCCGGATGGACGGGTCGGCGAAGGCATTCGTGCCGCCAGGAATCTGGTCTTTTGTTTCGGCATCACCTTGCCGAACCCGCAAGCACTCGCGATGCGACCCCGATCGATCGGTATCGCCGAGACCGACGATGGCTTTGTAGTCACCTTCATCGAATTGCCGATGCCGGTGGCGAACGCGGCGATGGAGGATTGGGCGATGCGTTTGCGCCAAACAGAGCCGACTCCAGCCTAAACTGCGCCCAACGTGCATATGATGGTTCTTGAGGGGACCGGCCCCGGCAGACTCAAGCATTGTTGGAGCTGGCGCGGTTTAACATCTTGAAACAATTTTTAAACCGCGTCTCCATCAAGGCTGGCGAAGTCCCCAAGGCCGAACACACGATGAAAATTACGCATGTCGCTCTGGACGCGATTTAGTTCCCGCAGAAGAACATTCCGACCACACCCACGAGATCCGAAATCCATGACCAAAGAAAGCGTCTTCGCCGTTCTGAACACGGGGAAATCCATGCGTATCGCCGTCACCAGCCAGAACTTTCGAACCATCACCGGACACGCCGGCAAGAGCCGTCGCTTCATCGTCTACGAGGCGGACGCCGACGGCAATCCGACCGAGGTCGAGCGGCTCGACCTGCCGATGGAGCTGTCTTTGCATGAGTATCACGGCGATGATCACCCTTTGTTCGAGCTCAATCTCAACGGCATCCTGACCCAGGGCGCCGGGCAGGGCTTTCTCCAACGCATGGCCCGTCATGGAATCCAGGTCTACACGACCAGCGCGACGGACCCGGTGCAGGCGGTGTCGGCCATCCTCGCCGGCCAACCGCTGCCCGCGGCGGCTCCGCACACCCATGACCAGGGGACCGGCGAAGGTACACACCGCCACGACTGACGCCAACCAACGATAGAGCCGTCGAATCGCTCCGGGACGCACACGATGCGATCCCGGAGTGTCGGTTGAGATTCGTCATTCCCGATATCGCCCGTAGGGCATAAAGTGACGAACACTTGACCGGCGGGCCAGACTGGTTCCGAGCCGCGGCGATCTTCCCGATTGCCGAGCACATGCCCGGTGCCCGAAAGTCCTCCTTCCTGCTCCTGATCTCCAACCTCGGGACGATCGCCATGCTTGACAGCACCATGATCGAGCTCTCGCGGTGGCAATTCGCCATGACCGCGATGTACCACTTCCTTTTCGTACCCCTCACACTCGGCCTCGCCTGGATCCTGGTGATCATGGAGAGCGTCTATGTCATGACCGGACGCGAAATCTACCGGGACATGACCAAGTTCTGGGGCAAGCTCTTCGGCATCAACTTCGCGTTGGGCGTGACGACCGGTCTGACCATGGAGTTCCAATTCGGAACCAACTGGGCCTATTACAGCCACTACGTCGGGGACGTCTTCGGTGCGCCGCTCGCCATCGAGGGCCTGATGGCCTTTTTCCTGGAATCGACATTCATCGGTCTCTTCTTTTTGGGATGGGAGCGACTCTCCAAGCGCCAGCATCTGACCGTCACCTTCCTGATGGCACTTGCGTCCAACCTCTCGGCGCTCTGGATCCTGGTTGCCAACGGCTGGATGCAGAACCCGGTCGGTGCGGAGTTCAGCTACGAGACCATGCGCATGGAGATGACCAACTTCATGGAGGTCATCGTCAATCCGGTCGCGCAGGTCAAGTTCGTGCATACGGTGGCCGCCGGCTACGTGACTGCCTCCATGTTCGTGCTCGGCATCAGCTCCTGGTACATGCTCAAGGGGCGCGATCTGGCCTTCGCCAAGCGCTCCTTCTCGGTCGCGATCGGCTTCGGTCTGGCCGGAATCCTCTCGGTCATCCTGCTCGGCGACGAGTCCGGCTACGAGGTCGGCGACGTGCAGAAGGTGAAGCTGGCGGCGATCGAGGCGGAGTGGCATTCCGAGCCTGCACCGGCCGGCTTCACGATCATCGGCTTCCCGAGCAACGAGGACGAGGAGACGCACGGCGCGATCAGGATTCCTTGGCTCCTGGGGCTGATCGCAACCCGCTCGCTCGACACCGAGGTGAAGGGCCTGAAGGACCTGATGGTCGACCATGAGATCCGCATCCGCAGCGGCATGATCGCCTACGACTATCTGCAGCGCCTACGCGGCGATCAGGACACGCCCGAGAACCGCTCGGTCTTCGACGACCACAAGGACGATCTCGGCTACGGGCTCCTGCTCAAGCGCTACACGGACGACCCGAGCCAGGCCACCGAGGAGCAGATCCGCATGGCGGTCAAGGATTCGATTCCCGAGGTCGCGCCGCTCTTTTGGAGCTTCCGCGTGATGGTCGCGGCCGGATTCTGGATGCTGGGCTTGATGATCCTGGGCTTCTACTTCAATGCCAAGCGCGTCATTCAGGAGAAACGCTGGCTGCTGCGGCTGTTCCTGTGGAGCATCCCGGTGCCCTGGATCGCGGCGGAGACAGGCTGGTTCGTGGCCGAGTTCGGCCGTCAGCCATGGGCGATCGGCGAAGTTCTGCCCACCAGCATCGCCGCCTCGAGCCTGGCGCCGAGCGACCTGATGATCAGCCTCGCGGCCTTTATCCTTTTCTATACGGTGCTTCTGATCATCGAGATGTATTTGATGTTCAAGTTCGGGCGGCAGGGACCGAGCTCGTTGCATACGGGCCGCTACCACGATGAAGCGGCGGCAACAGCGTCCCGTTCAAACACCGCAGGCGGCCCGGCACCCGTGCTCGCACCGCAGAAACGGCAAGATTAGGGGACCGATCATGATCATCGACTACGAAGTCCTGAAGTTCATCTGGTGGGTGCTGGTCGGCGTGCTCCTGATCGGCTTCGCCGTGACCGACGGTATGGACATGGGCGTCGGCGCGCTCTTGCCCTTTTTGGGCAAGACCGACGACGAACGACGCGTCATCATCAACACCATCGGCCCGCACTGGGACGGCAACCAGGTTTGGCTGATCACGGCCGGCGGCGCCATCTTCGCCGCTTGGCCGATCGTCTATGCGACCGCCTTCTCAGGGTTCTATTTCGCGATGTTGCTCGCGCTCTTCGGGCTCTTCTTCCGCCCGGTCGGCTTCGACTACCGCAGCAAGATCGCCGATCCACGCTGGCGCAATGCTTGGGATTGGGGTCTCTTCATCGGCGGCGTGGTTCCGGCATTGGTGTTCGGCGTCGCCTTCGGCAATCTGCTGCTGGGCGTTCCGTTCCACCTCGACGATATGCTGAGATCCTTCTATACCGGCAGCTTCTTCGGTCTCTTTCATCCGTTCGCGCTGTTGGCCGGCATCCTCAGCGTCACCATGCTCACCATGCACGGTGCGGTCTGGCTCCAGGTGCGCACCGCCGAGCCCATCGCCTCGCGCGCCAAGGCCGCGGTTCGGGTCTTCGCGCTGATCAGCATGGCGGTGTTCGCGCTCGCCGGCGTCTGGCTGATCATCGGCGTCGATGGCTTCAAGGTCGTCTCCATGCCCGCGCTCGATGCGACACCCAACCCGTTGACCAAGGAGGTCGTCGCCGACTCTTGGGCCTGGTTGGCCAACTACAGCGCCCATCCGTGGACGTTGCTCTTCCCGGCGCTCGGCTTCGCGGGCCTATGGGCGACCATGAAGCTCGCCGCGGACGATCGTCCGGGCTGGGGCCTGGTGACCGGCAGTCTGGCAATCACCGGCATCATCGTCACCGCCGGCGTCAGCCTCTTCCCCTTCATCCTGCCGTCGCGGACGGATCCGAACAGCAGCCTGATCGTTTGGGACGCCGTCTCCAGCCATTTGACCCTGACGGTCATGTTCTGGGCCGCGGTCATTTTCATCCCGCTGATCCTGGCCTACACCACCTGGACCTACACCAAGATGTGGCGGCGGGTGACGGTGGAGGAGATCAGGGAGCAGGAGCATCTGGCTTACTGAGACACAGGGACGCGGGTCGTCTTCATGCGGCCCGCAAGCCCCTCGATCAAAGAGAGTGATCAACGAGAGGATGACCTCAATGTGGTACTTCGCCTGGATCCTGGGTGTGCTGCTGGCACTCGCCTTCGGCATCATCAACGTCATGTGGTACGAATCCGAGGAGTGTTTCAGACACACCGGGGACGCGCGACTTGACACCTAGCCCGCGGCGCGCCGGCACGCTCGTAAGACTCCGGTCATCGATGGCGCGCCTTATCGGCTGATCGAGCCGCGGCCAAAGCGCCCTTGGGCCGGCTGACTGCGCCGAGCCCGGTCCATCTGCATCTGCAAGCGCTGGCTCTGTTGTTGCGCCTCCAACTCCATCAATTGTCCCTGCATGCGGATCCGACCGGCCCGAACGTCCGGCATGCCATCTGCCCCGCCTCGGGGCACCAGCCGATCCTGCCGACGCGTCGAATCGAGGGCGCGGTCCTGCTGCTGGAGAAGCTCGCGGTAGCGGATCGCCTCGTTCCACTCGAGCGACTGCTGCCGAGTCGTCTCGGGGGGCGACAACGGACCGGACTGCTGTCTCGCCGCGCGCTGATCCTGCTGCAATCTCAACCAACCCGCTGCGGCGCGCTGGGACTGAATCCCCTGCGCACGCATCCCGTCCGTCTCGGCAGCGACCGGCATGGACATCCAGAGTGTTGCGATAACGACAGAGAGACAGGCCATTTGTCGCAGATGTCGCACCGTTGCGGTGCGGAAGAGGCCTTCGCACGTCTGAAACCTGTGCATCTCTCGGCTCCCATTATCGACTTCGCCGGCTTGCATGCTCGCAACCTATTGTTTCGACGAAGGCAAGGCTCCTGACAGAAAATTGGCATCTGTTCTGCATTACAGGGATCGAGACAACGCTTCCGATCTTCGGTTTCGTTCTCTGACCTCCTCAGTGGTGATTCGCCCCGCATCAGCGGGGTTTTTTTTGCTCGTCACCAGCGGCAAGCGCCCGTTGTGATGGTTGGCCAGCCAAGTGCGATCGCAGCGTTTCGCTCGGTTCGAGGATCGCGGGCCGACGGAATCTCGCTCTTTTCCGCGAGCCCTAAGAGCGCATGCTCGGGCTGATCCAGGACCGCAAACCCGCTCGCGGCGATCTCATAACCTTTCACATCCCGTCTAGACCGACCGACGGCCCGCCCAGTGTGAAGCAGCCACCGCAGAGTCGAGGCCGGGATATACTCGGTTCTGAATCAAGCCCTAACGAGGCCGCCATGCTTGCCGGTCAACTCCCCTACGAGATCGAGACCCGGCTCGACGCCTTAGCAACGCGAACCGGCCGGAGGAGTAAGACCTTCTACGTCCAAGAGGCAATCCTGGACCACCCGGATGATTTGGAGGACATCAATGAAGGCAGCAAATCCAACAACTCCAGCACAGCCCCAAGCACTCGATACCACGTTGCTGCAACGACTCAGAAGCTTGCTCGGACGTCGCTGTGAACATCAGGGACAGGTCTGGCGCCTGATCGACATCCTGCCCGGCGAGGGACTCGCGGTGCTGGAATCGGATCTCGCCCGACCTCCGATCCAAATGGATCAATACGGCCGAGCCAGCCATCGCGCCAACGCAATCCTGCAGATCCGGATCCTGGATCCGGTGGAAGGCGTGCTCACGCTCGAGATGCAAGATCTCCTGGACTGCCTTGAGTCGACGATCCGAGCCTGAATCACGACTAAGCGCCCGTTCGGAAAGCAAACACCACAAGAATCGTCGGATCGAGAACATCGCCTCGAAACCGCGTCACCCCAGCGCCGATCCGTGCGAAAGGGTATTACCCTCGCCACGACACCAACCGCTCGGCAGAGGAGACCCCGATTTAGGCCAGATGCCGCTCGGCCTCGGCCAGATCAGAGGCCGTATCCACACCCGGCCCCGGCTCGGACGCGGCGATCGCCACGTGGATGCGCTCGCCGTGCCAGAGCACGCGCAGTTGTTCGAGCGACTCCGCCACCTCCAGGGGCGACGGCGCCCAAGCCAGATAGCGTTTGAGAAAGCCGGCACGATAAGCATAGAGCCCGATGTGGCGGAGAAACGCGACCGATGCCGGCAACGTCTCGCGATCGGCGAGAAATTCGTCGCGATGCCATGGCATCGGGGCGCGCGAGAAGTAGAGCGCGTAGCCCTCGGCGTCCGTGACCACCTTGACGACGTGAGGATCGAACAGGGTCGTGCGATCCGAGATCGGCGCGGCCAGGGTGGACATGCCGAGATCGGCGATGCTCGCCAGGTCGGTCGCGACCTGATCCAGCAACGCCGCCGGCATCGCCGGCTCGTCGCCCTGCAGGTTGACCACCACCACATCATCACCCCATCCGCGCAGCCCGATCACCTCGCTGATGCGCTCGGACCCGCTGCGGTGTTCTCTCCCGGTCATCACCACCTCGGCGCCGAAACCGTGACAGACCTCGGCGATGCGTTGGTCATCGGTCGCGACCAGGACCTCGTCGGCGGCGCTCGCACGCGCACGCTCGACGACATGCTGGATCATCGGCTTGCCGGCGATCGGTATGAGCGGTTTGCCGGGCAAGCGGGTGGAACCGTACCGCGCGGGGATGACGATCTTGAATCCCACGGATTGCTCGGACATCTCTCGATCAGACATGGGTCTGTGCCTCCAGCTTACGAAAGAATGCCTCGATGAAGGCCCTTTCCAGCTCGGCCTCCACGGGCAGAAACCAGTGATCCTCGCCGGCAAAACGCATGCACTTCACGGCGTCCTTCTCGGTCATGAGGACCGGACCGGTCGGCCAATCCAGAAGATCCGGCGGTGCGAAGGGATAGTGATCCGGATAGGCGCGACCCTCCACCTCGAGGCCAAGCCCGCGCAGCGTGGCGAAGAAACGCTCGGGGTTGCCGATCGCCGCGATCGCGAAGATAGACCTCCCGACGAAATCCGCGATCGGTTTGGAGACGGCGGGGTCGCGGAGATTGACTGCCGCGCCCGGAACCAGACGCATCCGGTACCCGCCGTCCCTGTCGTCGCCCGGGCCGGAGCCATTGGTCAACACGAGATCAACCCTGCCCAGACGCGCGCGCGGCTCGCGCAACGGCCCGGCTGGCAGACAGCGCCCGTTGCCCAGACCGCGCGCGCCGTCGACGACCGCAACCTCGATGTCTCGGGCGAGCCGATAATGTTGAAGTCCGTCGTCGGCAAGCAGGATGTCCACGTCGCCCCGAGAGAGTGCAAGCGCACCGGCGGCGACGCGATCCGGTCCGGCGACGACGGGGCAGCCGCTGCGACGGGCCAGCAGCACCGGCTCGTCTCCGAACTCGCCAGGCTCGCCGTCCGGAGGAACAAGGCGCGGCACTGCCGCGCCTCCTCCGCCGCCCCGCCCCTTATAGCCTCTGGTGATGATCCCCGGACGCCAACCGCGTGCACGCAGCAGATCTGCAAGCTTCAGAACGGCCGGGGTCTTACCCGTCCCGCCGACGGTGAGATTGCCGACCACCACGACGGGCACCGACAGCCGCCGGCTCGCGAGCCAGCCCTTGCGATAGGCCAGGCGACGCAGTTGGACCACCGAACAGTAGAGCCAGGAGAGCGGCGCAAGGATGAGGCCGAGCGGGTGACGGCCGTACCAGATCGCGTTCGGGTCGATCACCTACGTCGCGACCGGGAGCTCGCCGGCATCGTGGAATTGAAGGCGGTGCAGCCGGGCG
This sequence comes from Thiocapsa bogorovii, assembly GCF_021228795.1. Taxonomy (NCBI): domain Bacteria; kingdom Pseudomonadati; phylum Pseudomonadota; class Gammaproteobacteria; order Chromatiales; family Chromatiaceae; genus Thiocapsa; species Thiocapsa bogorovii. Next base: position 4,019,688 of record NZ_CP089309.1, on the reverse strand, counting down.
TAATAGCCGTCGTGCGCCAACAATTCGCCGTGGGTGCCCTGCTCGACGACGCAGCCGTTGTCCATCACCAGGATACGGTCGGCGTTCTCGATGGTGGAGAGCCGATGGGCGATCATCAGGGTCGTTCGGTTCGCCATCAACTCCTGCAGGGCGGCCTGGATATGGCGCTCGGATTCGGTGTCGAGCGCCGAGGTCGCTTCGTCCAGGATCAGGATCGGGGCATCTTTGAGCATGGCACGGGCGATCGCGAGACGCTGGCGCTGCCCGCCCGAGAGCATGACCCCGCGGTCGCCGATACGCGTCTCGAAGCCCTCGGGCATAGCCTGGATGAACTCGAGCGCATGGGCATTCGCGGCGATGCGCTCGAGCGTCTCGCGGGTCGGCGGTGACGGCTGACCGTAGGCGATGTTGTTGGAGATGCTGTCGTTGAAGAGCACCACGTCTTGACTCACCAGCGAGATCTGGGCACGCAGACTCGCCAGGGTGAGCTCGTGAATCGGGATGCCGTCGATCAGGATCTCGCCTGCGGTCGCATCGTAGAAGCGTGGAAGCAGGCTCGCCACCGTGCTCTTCCCGCTGCCCGAGCGCCCGACCAGCGCGACCCGCTCGCCCGGTGCAATCACGAGGTCGAGATCCCGGATCGCCGGCGGCTTTTCGGGCGAATACACATGCGTGACCCCGCGATACTCGACGCGCCCTTCGGCACGTTGCAGGACCCGCTGTCCCTGATCCCGCTCCTCCTCTGCATCCAACAGCTCGAACAGGCTCTGGGCCGCGATGATCCCGCGCTGCAGATGGGCATTAACCGAGGTCAGACGCTTCACCGGCGGCAGGAGCAGTCCCATCGCGACCACGAAGGACATGAAGGTGCCGACCGAGATGTCTTCCTTCAGCCCCTGCATGGTCGAGAGATAGACGATCACGGCGATCGCGACCGCCGAGATCAACTGAACCAGCGGCACGCTCGCCGCCTCGGTCGCAATCATCTTCATCTGAAGCGAGCGCGTCTTCTCGTTGATGGCGCTGAAACGCCGTGCCTCGAGTCGCTGCCCGCCGAACGCCTTGACCACCCGGTGGGCCTCGATCGCCTCCTGCGCCACCTGGGTCAGCGCACCGACCCGGTCCTGGATACGCCGGCTGTGGCGGCGAAAACGCTTGGTCGCATACTTGACCGCGCCGGCCATGAGCGGGCCAATCACCAGAAAGATCGCCGAGAGCGCCGCGTTCAGGTAGAGCATGTAGGCCATCAGGCCGATGACGGTGAAGCCGTCGCGGACCAGGGTCGTGATGGCTGAAGTGGCCGCGGTGGCGACGTTTTCGACGTTGTAGGTCAACTTGGCGAGGATGTGGCCGGAACCCTGGTTGTCGTAATAGCGCGTCGGTGCGCGCAGCAGATGCTCGAACATCCGTTGACGCAGATCGGCCACCACGCGTCGCCCGACCCAGCTCAGACAATAGTTGTTGACGAAGCCGGCGATCCCGCGGAAGACGAAGAGCACCACCAGCACGAACGGCATGAGGCGCACGATCTCCTCGTTGCGATCCACGAAGCTGCCGTCGATCAGCGGCTGCATCATGGCCGCGAAGAGGGGCTCGGTCGCCGCGAAGGCGATCATGGCCACGATCGAGACGCTGAACATGCGCCAGTAGGGTTTGACGTAGCCCAACAGCCGGCGATAGATGGGACCGGCTTCGACCTCGGAGCGGGACGCGTCGTCGGTCACTCAGCGACCTCCCCTGCAGATGGCGGCGTGGACTGCCCGGACGCGGGTCGAGCCGCCTCGGCATCGTCCTGACGGGCGCGGGTCGCCGCGAAGGCGATCTGCACCAGACCCACCTGACTGGCCGCGTCGAGCGCGGTCATCACCGCCTGGTGGGGCGTTTGTGCATCGGCCTGGATCAGCACGGGCAAAGGCTCGTCCTCCCCAAGGCGTTCCTTCAAGGCATCGACCAAGGTCTCGGTCTTGCGATCGAGCACGGCCCGATCGTCGACATTGAAGGACCCGGTCCGGTCAATGACGAGCCGGATCATCTCGGGCTCTTCGGCCGGAATCTCCTCGCCTTGCGCCTCGGGCAACTGCACACGCAGCCGGGCCTCGTCCTTGAAGGTTGTGGAGACCATAAAAAAGATCAGCAGGAGAAAGACGACATCGATCAACGGAGTGAGATTGATATCGGCGGGGTCGCGGCGGTGCGGACGCAGATTCACGCGGAGACCTCGCCGGATTCTCGCTCGCCCTTCATCACCTCTACGAGCCGCAGCGACTGCTCCTCCATGTCGAGCGCGAGCCGTGCGACCTTGTTCTCGAAGAATCGGTGAAACATCAGCGCCGGGATCGCGACCGAAAGACCGGCCGCGGTCGTGATGAGTGCCTTGGAGATCCCCCCGGCGAGCATGGCGGCATTGCCGACACCGGCGTCCATGATGACGCCGAAGACGTCGATCATTCCGAGCACCGTTCCCAGCAGACCCAGCAGCGGGGCAACCGATGCGATCGTCCCCAAACTGTTCAAAAAGCGCTCCAACTCGGCCACCACTTGCCGACCCGTGTCCTCGATCGATTCCTTCATGATCTCGCGCGAGTGGGCGCGATTGATGAGTCCCGCCGCAAGTAGACGCCCGAGCGGCGAACCGGTGCGGATCTCCTCGATCCGAGCATCGTTCAACTGCCCCCGACGGTGCCATTCCCAGATCCGGGCAACCAGATTCGCCGGCATGATCCGCGAGCGGCGCAGCGTCCAGCCACGCTCGATCACGACGGCTGTCGCGATGATCGAGCAAGCGACGATCGGCACCATGAGCCAACCCCCGGCATACATCAACTCAAGCACAAGAAGGGAACTCCTGATTCAAGGGGGCGCACCGCGGCACTCGCGATGCCACACGGACGCAATGGTACTCCCTCGACCCGCATCGGCAACCCGCCGCAGCACGCGAGCGGGCGCGACCCCTGCTTGCCCCGCGGGAGTGTGTTAGCCTTCCGCCGCATTGCCGAAGGCCGTGTGCCGGCCTCGGTCGGAGAACGGACCCGGCGACGACGGCGTTCCCGGGACAGGCATCATTGAAGGAGGTACACCGATGGGATGGACACTGCTCGGCTTGATCCTGCTGGTGGCAATTTTCGCCATCGTCATCTACAACCGGCTGATCTCGGGACGCAATCGCTACAAGAACGCCTTTGCTCAGATCGACGTCCAGCTCACGCGCCGCTACGACCTGATCCCGAATCTGGTCAAGGTCGCAGAGCGCTACATGACCCACGAACGCGAGACGCTCGAGGCCGTCATCCAGGCCCGCAACCAAGCGGTCGGCAGCCTCAAACAGGTCGCGGCCGATCCGGGTGACGGCGCCGCGGTGGCGATGCTGGCCCAAGCGGAGATGGGCGTCGCCGGCGCCTTGGGAAAATTGTTTGCACTCGCCGAGGCCTACCCGGACCTCAAGGCCAACCAAAACATGATGCAGCTCTCCGAAGAGCTGGTCAGCACCGAGAACCGGGTCGCCTTCGCACGCCAGGCCTTCAACGATGCCGTGATGAGCTACAACAATCTACGCGAGGTCTTCCCGAACAACCTGATCGCGGGCCAGTTCGGTTTCAATGCCGCACAGTTGCTGGAGATCGACGCGCCGGAGAAGCGCGAAGCCGTCCCAGTCACCTTCTGAACCGCGCTTGTAGGTCTATGGAAGGACTGCATTCGGGAACGACCTCTCCGTGATCCAAGAACACGGCCGTGCGCGGTTCAGGATATTTTTATATTTTTTAATAACTTAAACTGCGTCCGCGCCGACGCCGGCAGATGACCCCGAAGACCACACCCACGCGAAAGCCCCACATGAACACTCAGGACGCAGTTTAATTGGACTTCTTCGCGCATCAGGACCGGGCCCGTCGGCGCACGCATCTCCTCGTCGTCCTGTTCGCCCTCGCCGTGATCAGCATCGTGGCGGTGGTCGACCTGGTCGCACTCGCCTTCCTGGGGCTCGGCTCGGATCCGGAGGGACTCCTCCTCTCCCCGTCGCTCTCGCCGGTGGCGGTCCGCGAGAGCCTCCCGCTGCTCATCTGGGTGTCTGTTCTGACTGCGGGTGCGATCGGGCTCGCCAGCCTGTTCCGCATCCTCACGTTGCGCAACGGCGGCGGGGCGGTCGCGCGCGGGGTTGGCGGGGTCATGGTCAATGCTGACACGACGGATCCGCAGCTGCAGCGCTTGCGCAACGTGGTCGAGGAGATGTCGATCGCCGCGGGCGTGCCGGTGCCTCAGATCTACGTGCTCGAGCAGGAGGAGGGGATCAATGCCTTCGCTGCGGGTTATTCGCCTGCAGATGCGGCGATCGCGGTCACCCGGGGTGCGCTGCGGACACTGAACCGATCCGAGTTGCAGGGCGTTGTCGCACACGAATTCTCGCATATCCTCAACGGCGACATGCGGCTCAACATCCGGCTGATCGGGATCCTGTTCGGGATCCTCGTGCTCGCCATCATCGGCAGACTCATGCTCTCCGTTCGGCATGGCCGAGCCAGCAAGAACACCGCCGCGATCGCCATGATCGGCCTCGCCCTGGTCGCAACCGGCTACATCGGGCTGTTCTTCGGCCGCCTGATCCGAGCTGCGGTGTCGCGGCAACGTGAGTTTCTGGCCGACGCATCGGCCGTTCAATTCACCCGCGAGCCCGAGGGGATCGCGGGCGCCCTGAAAAAGATCGGCGCGGCGCCGGCCGGTTCGGCGCTCGCATCCGACAGCGAGGAGATCGGGCACATGCTCTTTGCTGCGGGGCTGACGCGGCGGCTCTTGGCCACACATCCGCCGATTGCCGATCGCATTCGTGCGATCGAGCCCGGCTTCGACCCCACAGAGCTCGAGATGATGCGTGTGATGTCGTCCAAGGCCGCGCCGAGCGGGGCCGGCGTCGTCGCCTCGATGGCCGAAGCCCGCCCGGCCGTCGAAGCTCGGCCGAGCGCGTCGAGCCTCGATGCGGACCACATCGTCGGCGCGATCGGCCGGCCGGATACGGCGCGGATCCAGGTGGCAGCTCGTCTGACCCGGGCGATCCCGGAACCGCTCGCGCGCGCCGCCCGCTCCACCGAGTGGGTCATGACGGTGGTCTGCTATCTGCTGATCGACCAGGACCCCGATGTACGCGAGCACCAGCTCTTGATGGTCGCCGAGACGCTCGGCAGCGAGGGCGAGCGTCAGGTGAGCACCCTCCTCTCCGCGGTACCGAGCCTCGCCGCGGATCTGCGTATCCCGCTGCTCGAGATCGCCTTCCCGACCCTGCGCCGTCGTCCTCAGACCGAGCTGACCCGCTTGATGGCGCTGCTCGATCGGCTGATCCATGCAGACGGGCGAATTGATGTCTTCGAGTATGTCCTCGCACGCCTCCTCGCCCGGCAGATTCAGGACACCATCGCCCCGACCGATGCGCACAGCTCCGGAACCACCCGACTGTCCGATTGCGAAGACGAGACCCGTGACCTGCTGATCATCCTAGCGGTGCACGGCAACCCGGATCAGCGCGCCGCGCGGACCGCCTTCGCCGCCGGTCTGGCGTCGCTCGGGATGCGTCCGCGCGAATTGGCAGCAATCGCAGCAGAGCACTGGCCGGATCGCCTCGACCGCGCGCTCGCCAGACTCGATCGGCTACGCATGGACGACAAAGAGCGCCTGCTCCGGGCGCTGATCGCGACGCTGAAGCACGCCGGGATCAACCGGACAGAGATCGAGCTACTGCGCGCCGTCGTCTCGGCGCTGCATGTCCCTCTGCCGGTATTGGACTGATGTCGCGCCCCGGGATTCGACGTGCGCCGAGCGCTGCAGCGCTCGCCGCGGCGCGCACACCGGCCGAGTTGCTCTCCAGACTCTATGCGAATCGCGGTCTGCATGACGCCGAGGAGGCTGCACCCGGACTCTCGGCACTCCACCCTGCAAGCGCACTGCGCGGGATCGATCAAGCGGTCGATCTGTTGGTGCACTACATCCGCGGCGGCGGCCATCTTCTGATCGTCTCGGACTATGACGCCGACGGTGCGACCGGCGGCGCCTTGGCGGTCCGGGGTCTGCGCAGCCTGGGTGCGGCTCAGGTCTCTTACCTGATCCCCAGCCGGTTCGCGTTCGGCTACGGCCTGAGTCCGGCAGTGGTGGACGCCGCCGCACCACGCCGGCCGGATCTCCTGATCACGGTCGACAACGGCATCGCCAGTCTCGCCGGGGTGGCGCACGCGGCGGAGCTGGGCATCCCGGTCCTGGTGACGGACCATCATCTGCCCGGCGAGCGGCTCCCGGACGCCGCCGCGATCCTTAATCCCAATCAGCCGGGTTGCAATTTCCCGAGCAAGCACCTGGCCGGAGTCGGTGTCGTCTTCTATCTCCTGGTCGCCGCACGTTCCCGTCTGCGCGAGCAGGGCTGGTTCGGTGCAAGTCGACCCGAGCCCAAACTGGCGGATTTGCTGGACCTGGTCGCCCTGGGCACGGTTGCCGACGTGGTAACCCTGGACCGCAACAATCGGATCCTGGTCGAGCAGGGACTCAGACGCATCCGCGCCGGGCGCTGCAGCCCGGGCGTCCGCGCACTCCTGACGATCGGCGGGCGGGACCCGAGCCGGGCGACGGCGACCGATCTGGCCTTCTGCGCCGCGCCTCGACTCAACGCGGCCGGTCGGATCGAGGACATGTCGGTGGGTGTCGAATGTCTGCTGAGCGACGACCCGCAGGTCGCCGCGGACCTTGCAGCGCGTCTCGACGCCCTGAACCGACGCCGCCGCGAGATCGAGGGCGAGATGAGGGACGCGGCCGAGTCCTCGCTCGCGCGGCTTTGTCTGGACGGCGACGCACTGCCGCCCGGACTCTGTCTCTTCGGCGAGGACTGGCACCAGGGCGTCTCGGGGATCGTCGCGGCGAGGATCCGCGAGCGGTATCATCGTCCCGTGATCGCCTTTGCGAACGGCGGTGACGGATTTCTGCGAGGCTCGGCGCGATCGGTCGACGGGGTCCATGTCCGAGACCTGATCGCATGGGTGGATCGGCAAGATCCGGGCTTGATCGAGCGCTTCGGCGGGCATGCGATGGCGGCCGGCCTCAGTATTCGCCCGGAGGCCTTGCCCCGGTTCCGAGAGGCGTTTGCGGAGGCCGTACGCACAGTGGCAGGCGACCGGCCGCCGCAGCCGGAGATCGCATCCGACGGTGCGCTGCCGCAGCGGCTCATGACCTTGGAGACCGCAGAGACCCTGCGCGTGGCCGGCCCCTGGGGAAAGGGCTTCCCGGAGCCCCGTTTCGACGGGACCTTCGATGTCTTAAGCGCACGTCTGGTGGGAGAGCGCCATCTCAAGCTTCGTCTTGCCGGAGCTGCCGCCGAGGGAGGACCGATCGAGGCCATCGGCTTCAACCTGGGCGAGCAGATCTCGGAGGCCGGCGGCGCCGTGCGGCTCGCCTACCGACTGGACGTCAACGACTACCGAGGCAACCGCTCGGCACAATTGATCCTCGAGCATCTGGAGCCGGCCGCATGACGGATCTTGAATCGCAAAGGCGCAAACAGCGCACAGGTTTTGTTTGACGTGATCACGCCGGCCGCCCGGTCGGGGCCCGACGCTCCTCTGCGGCGAGGCGCGAACCGCATCGCGGCGTGCCGGTGCGGTTCGCAGGCTCACCGCACCCTACGCGGCTTATTTTTGGATTTCGCGATGAACGCTACGATCGACGACGAAGACGGGTATGAGGACGAAGAGCGCGGCCCGAGTAAGAGCCAGCTCAAGCGCGAGAAGCTGGCCCTGCAGGCCTTGGCCGAGCGGATGGCCGGGATGCCTCGGGCCGAGCTGGAACGTCTGAACCTCAGTGCCGCGACCTGGGCGGCCTTGGACGAAACGCCTCGGATCAAGGATATCCGCGCCCGCGGTCGCCACTGGAAACGTATCGCCAACCTGCTGGAACGCGAGGACATGGCCGCCGTCCACGCCCTGGTCGACCAGGCCGAGGACCGCGAGCGCCAGGCCGCCGCGCATCTGCATGCGTTGGAGCGATGGCGCGAGCGACTCATCGCCGACGACGAGGGCGCGCTGAGCGAGTTCATCGACGCATGCCCGAATGTCGACCGCCAGCAGCTGCGCACCCTGATCCGCGCCGCGCAACGCGACCAGGAGCGCGGCCGGCCAGATGCACCGCGCAAGCTGTTCCGCTTTCTGCGGGACAGCCTGGAGTCCAACCCGCACGCATAGCATGGTAGAGCACAGCGAAACCCATCCTACGCGTGAGTAACAAGTCAGAAATACGTTGAGCACCGAATCTGATCGTTGCCGATGACGACAACGACAACGACTAACCTGGTACAGGGGTTCTCTCGTCGAGTTGTTTTACTTTTGTTGGACCGTTTGAACCGTTTCTGAGGCGCTCTTTCGGGGCTTTGGATGTGCTGGCTGTGACCATTTGGAACTCACATGAACACCGCGATTGAACCGGCGCCTGTGGCGGCGAACGCGACCGGACAGCTCACGACGGACCATCCGTCGCTCTCCGTCGTCATCCCCATGTATCGGGAGGTCGACAACGTCGAGCCCATGCTGAGACGGGTCCACGAAGGACTTGCGGAGTACCGCGGCGCCTGGGAGCTGATCTGTGTCGACGACGGCAGCCGCGACGGCACCGGCGAGCGTCTGCGTGCAGTCGGCGAGCGTTACGGCCCGCATGTACGGGTGATCCGGCTCCGGCGCAACTTCGGCCAGACCGCGGCCATGCAGGCCGGATTCGACGCCTCCCGCGGCGAGCTGATCGCCACGCTCGACGGCGATCTGCAGAACGACCCGGCCGACATCCCGCGCATGGTCGACGAGCTGCTCGCGCGCGATCTGGATCTCCTGCAGGGCTGGCGTCGCCAACGCCAGGATGCGCTCGTCATGCGCAAGCTGCCCTCCAAGATCGCCAATGCACTGATCGGCAGGGTGACCGGCGTCGCCCTGCACGACTACGGCTGCAGCCTCAAGGTCTATCGCGCGGAGGTGATCAAAGAGGTCACCCTGCTCGGGGAGATGCACCGATTCATCCCGGTCTGGGTGGCCGGTGTCACCGCGCCCGAGCGTATCGGCGAGACCGAGGTCGCCCATCAGGCGCGCCAGTTCGGGACCTCCAAATACGGGATCTCGCGCACCTTCCGGGTGCTGCTCGACCTCCTGTCGGCCTTCTTCTTTCTGCGGTTCGGATCGCGGCCGGGACACTTCTTCGGCTCCATCGGGATCCTCTTCGGCGTGGTCGGGAGCATCCTGATGGCCGAGATGCTCTGGGTGAAGTTCGGGCTCGGACAGCACATCGGGACACGGCCGATGCTCTTCGTGGCCATCCTCTTCCTGGTCGTCTCGATCCAGTTTCTGACCACCGGCGTGCTCGCCGAGCTGATGATGCGCACCTTCTACGCCTCCGGCGAGCACACACATCATCGGATTCGCTGGCAATCCGATCCGGCGCACGCAGACTGGAGACACGCGACATGACCCAGACACTCGCCGATCGCGGCCCGCGCGACGTGCTCGGGCGCATCCTGACCTCGCCTTGGCTGCTCGTCGCGGTCGTCCTCCTGAGCTTCTACTGGCAGCTCGGCGCGGTGCCGCTCTACGATCTGGACGAGGGTGCCTTTACCGAGGCCACCCGCGAGATGCTGGCGAGCGGCAACTTCATTACCCCTCACAAGGACGGGGAGCCCCGCTACGACAAGCCGGTGCTCATCTACTGGTTGCAGGCGGCCTCCGCGCAGGCGTTCGGATTCAACGAGCTGGCCCTGCGTCTGCCCTCGGCGATTGCCGCGACCCTTTGGGTGCTCGCGGTCTGGGGCTTCGTGCGCGAGCGCCTGGACCGGGAGAGCGCGGTCATCGCCGGAGTGGTGATGGCCTTGAGCCTCCAGGTCTCGGTCATCGCCAAGGGGGCTGTCGCCGACGCGGTGCTCAACCTCTTTATCGCCCTCGCCTTCTTCGAGATCTATCGCTATTACCTCGACCCGGACCCCGCGACCAACCGCCGCTTCGTGGTGCGGGCCTTCCTCTGGATGGGACTCGGCTTCCTGACCAAAGGCCCGGTGGCGGTCTTCTTTCCGGTGGTGGTCAGTCTTCTGTTCTTCGGGTCACAACGTGCGCTGGGGCGCTGGGCGCAGGCAGCCTTTTCGTCCAAGGGTTGGCTGGTCTTCGTTGCGGTCGCCTTGCCCTGGTATCTCGCGGTTTATCTCGACGACGGGCCGGGATTCTTCCGCAGCTTCTTCCTGGAGCACAATGCCGGGCGTTTCGGCGATGCCATGCATGGCCACGCCGGGTTTCCGGGCTATTACCTGGTAATGCTGCCGATCATCCTGCTGCCCTTTACCGGATGGTTCCTGCGTCTCTTGCCGGGGCTGCGCGCCGCCTGGTCGGATCCGCTCGAGCGCTTCCTCTGGCTCTGGTTCGGCACGGTGTTCGTCTTCTTCTCCTTCTCCGGGACCAAGCTGCCGCATTACCTGCTCTATGGGGCGACCCCGCTCTTTATCCTGATGGCCAAGCATCGGGATCTCCTCAAGGGTCGCTGGCTCGCCTTCACCGCACCGTTGATCTTCCTCGGCCTACTGGTTGCACTGCCGGGGGTTGTCGGCCTGGCCGAATCCCAAGCGGACCGGGCACATGAGGTCGCCATGTTCCAAGAGGCCCGCGGGGTCCTGGGGTTCGACTATCGGCTCGCCATGCTCGCCGGCCTGGCCGCGATGATCGGTCTGCTCCTGTGGTCTCGCCCGCCCCTTTGGCAGCGGCTGATCCTTGCCGGAGTGATCCAAACGCTGGTGGTCTTCGGGGCGCTGGTCCCGCGCGTCTTCGAGGTGATGCAGACGCCCGTCAAGGAGGCAGGCCTGCTGGCGCGAGAGCTGAACCTCCCGACCGTGGTCTACCGCACCTCGATGCCGAGCTTCAGTGTCTATCGCGATGCCGTCACACCGAATCGTCCTCCGCTGCCCGGCGAGCTGGTCTTCCTGCGTGTCGACAAGCTCGACGCCCTGGCCGCTGATTTCCCGGGTCTGCAGCAAGATCTTGTGTATCGTCGAGGTCCGGTCGCCTTGGTACGGATGGGGCACGCGGGCGACAGAAACGACGTCGGCGAACCCTGACGACGTCGATGCATACCGATTTCATCGCATTCTGGAAACAGACCCTTCGGAAGCAATTGGAGACGGGGGTCACTCGAACCCCGCCGACATCATCGAGCGGCGCGGCCTGGTTGTCGGGGTGGGCCAAGGTCTGCCTGATCGTCGGCCTGACGCTCTATCTCGGCGTTGGATACGACGCCGGCTTCATCCGGATCAACGCCGCCGCGGCGGCCTATCCGGACTGGGTCTGGCAGTGTCTGACGGTCTTTGGCGACGAGCGTGTCGCCTTCGCCTTGGCGCTTCTCTTCGCGTTGCGCTACCCGAGGGTGTTCTGGGCGCTGGTGCTCGCGGCGCTGATCGCGGCCGCCTACAGCCGCGGGTTCAAGGCGCTGTTCGACACGACGCGCCCGCCCGGCATGCTCGCGGCCGGAACCTTCAATCTGATCGGACCAAGCCACACCCGCGCAAGCTTTCCGTCCGGTCACAGCGCGACCGCAGCGGTCTTTTTCGGGGTCTTGATCTACTACGCACGCTGGACGTGGCTGAGAGCGCTGTTCCTGACGCTGGCCGTGTTGGCCGGAGTGAGCCGGATCGCGGTCGGCGTGCACTGGCCGGTCGACGTGGCAGCCGGCCTGTTCGGCGGGGCACTCGCGGCCTGGCTCGGTGCGGTCCTTGCGGCCCGGTGGCCGGGGCCGGCGACAAATCTACAGGCTCATGTCGCCGTCGTGGGATTGGCAGTGATCCTGGCGATCACGCTGCTCTTCGACGATGGGGGTTACCACGCGGCGGCAACGCCCTTGGCCGTCCTCGGCGTTCTCGCTCTGGGGATCGCGGGGACGCAGTACCTGATTCGACCTTGGCTCGGCTATCGGCGCGGCTCATAAAGCCGCCTCCATCGCTGATCGGATCGGCGGAGTGGAGAAACCCGTAGGGTGGACGAGCGAGAGCGAAGTCCACCGAACTCTGCGCCGGCGCTGGTGGACTGCGCTGCGCTTGTCCACCCTACTGGCTTTGCCGCCTGACCGGCCGCACTCGCAGGAAGGCAGACCCGACGGGCTGGAGGGTCAGAATTCGCCGGTCGCGCCTGCGGTAATGATGTCGAGCATCTGGCCGTTGATTCCGAGTGCCAGGGCTTGGAGCTCGGGCGGCAGATTATAGGCGCTGATCAGCATATCCAGGTTGAGCATCTGCAACCAGATCCGACCGTCCTTATCCTCCACAAGCGCGATACTACACGGCATGTAGGCCGCAAAGATGGTGTTGAATCGCGCCATCTTGACCGCGTCTTCCGGATTGCAGAACTGGAAGATCTCCAATCGCATCGAGTCGATACCGCGGTTTCCGACCTCTTGACCGACGTTCAGATGCGCGACCAGACGCATGTTGAGCTCGACCGCCTTCGAGAGCATGGCCTCGCCCGCGGCATCGGCGGTGACGCCTGGCGCAAGGCCGACCTTCAGTACGGTGTGCTCGACATCCGACACGCGGATCTCGGGGGCGGCATCCTCGGCCGCCATCAGCGGAAAAGACGTCACCAAGGCGAGTGCAACGACAAGGCTCAGGTATTTCATTCTTGTATCCTCAAGATATTCTTATGGATGTGTCCGACACGGGGCTCAGTTCTTGTCGTCGCTCTTATCATCGATGGTGGTCACAAACCCGATGATGTCGAGGATGTCCTGATCGCTGTAGTCCACGAAGGTCTCGTCCTCCGGATCATTGGCGTGCATCCGCTTACCGGCCTTGAATTTCTCGATCTGCCGGAAGAGATAGCCATCGTACTGGCCGGCGAGCTTGGGACTTTCCTTGCGCTTGTTTCCCTCGGCCGAGCGTCCGTGGCAGGTCTTGCAGTCGCTCTTATAGATATCTTCGCCGTTCTCGACATCCGAACCGTCCGGTGTCGGCACATCGAGCGGGTGAACAGCGTCGAGGTCGATGCTCGCGATATAGGCGGATAGGCTGGCAAGATCGTTGTCCGACAATGTACGCAGACCGCCGACCACGGTCATGGCCGCATGTTCGCGCACGCCGTCGCGGTAGTCGGTCAGACTCTTCATTAAATAGTAATCGGGCAAACCGGCCAAGCGTGGGTATTTTCCGCCCAAGATACCCTGCGAGTATTGACCGTGGCAGAGCGCACACTGGCGATGCAGGCGTTGACCGTGATCCAGATCCGGCTCCACCTCCGCCTCGGAGGTGCTGGCGAGGACCGAAGGGGTAATGGCCGAGGCGCCCGAGACAGCGAGTGAAAAAGCCAGCGCACGAACTAGGGGAGAGCTCATACTCCAAACTCCAGGTGGATGATTGTTCTCGTGAGCGGCTACGATAGGAGATCGGCCGCATAGGTGCAACCCATTCAGGATCTTGGGTTTTCTCGCCGACAGAACCCCTTCTTTCGGTAGGGTCTGAACCGGTCGGGAAGACCCCGACAGGGTCGGTCAAGACCCCGACGCGGGCGCGGGCGAGATCCACGGTCAGGAATCGGCAGAGGGCAAACTCCTGGTGCGCGGATCGGCATCCGACTGCCCGATACCGTCTCCCGCGCGGTTGCCGAGCAGGTTGCTTGCGATCTCCTCCCCCGCACGACGACCGGAATGCAGTGCCCAGTGGATCGAGGGCGCCGATCGATACTCGCCGCAGGTCCAGAGCCCATCGGATTGACGCAGCCGCACCGCGCCCGGATAGGCGACGGGCGGCGACTGAACCGGCAAGGCGCGCGGCAGCCGATACACCGCCAGGCGCGTCCAGGCCTGGACCTGATCGCCGAACCAGCCAATCAACTCGCGACGTAAATCGGTTTCGAGCGCATCCGGGTTATGCTCCGCGCCGTGCACGTTGACCGCAATAAGACTTTCGCCCCGCGGGGCATAATCATCCGAGAGATTGCTCGGACAGAGCAGGCTGTTGATCCGCCCGCGCCCCTCGCCGTTGACCACGAGATACGGCCCCTCGATCGGCGGCGCGCTCGCCGTGAAATAGACACAGGTGGTTCCACGGCCCGCCACCGCGGCGCTGTGGGATCGACCTAGAAGACGCGCCGTTTCATGGCCTTCGGTCGCAAGCACGATGGCGCCCGCCCGCAAGCGCTCGCCGGTGTCGAGCACGACCTGTTGATCCAGGATGCGCTCGACCCGTGCGCCGGTGCGGATGGAGTCGCGCGGCAGCTGCTGCGCGAGCTGTCCCGGAAGCTCGCCCATGCCGCGCGCCGGTAGGGCCGTGTCGCCCAGCGCGAAGGCGCGAAACACGAACTCGAAAGCGCGGGAGGACACACCCAGTCCGGGCTCGAAGAAGACGCCGCTGAAGAACGGCTTGAAGAAGCGCTCGACCATGCGTGCCGAGAAACCCAGCTCGCGCAGCAAGGTCAACGCCTCGCGCTCCGGACGTGAGTAGAGCGCTTGGAGATCGCCCGCCAGGGCACGGCGACGCAACATCAGCAGTCTCAGCTTGTCGCCGAGGCTTCCCACCGGCGAAATCAGCATCTCGGGGAGCCGTGCCGGCCGGCGCCAGATATCGCTGACCCGATGTAGCTGCCCCTGCGTGCGCACGAGCGCCCCCGGATAGAAGGGACGCAGGTCCAGGCGCGCATAGTCGAAGAACCGCTGCGCCTCCGGATACCAGGTCTGCAGGACCTGGAAACCGCGATCCAGGAGAAAACCATCGCGTCGATCGGTGCGCACGCGCCCGCCGGGGACGTCCGACGCCTCGATGAGCAGGGGCTCGAAACCCCGTTCCCGAAGTGTGACTGCACAGGCCAGTCCGGAGAGACCGGCACCGATGATGATGACGTCTTTGCTCATGGCTAAACCGCGTCCGAAGTGATATGGGCTGTGTTCAGTCTGGCTTGGTCTCGAGACCATCTGTATCGACGGCAGAGACGCGGTTTAAGTGATCGCTGATCGCTGAAGACTGACAGCTCTTCCCACCCTCAACCGCTTCCTCCCGTCGCCAAATCTGCGCGAAGCGTTTCCGCCTGCCGCCGAATCGCGGCGAGTCGCTCGGGGCCCATCCGCGCGAGGTTTCGCCATTGCAATGCGGTGCGCGGGTGATTGGCAAACCGATTGCGATGCCGATCGAGAAAATCCCAATAGAGCGTCGTGAAAGGGCAGGCGGAATCACCGAGGCTCTCCTTCGGATCATAGCGACAGTGCCGACAATAGTTGCTCATCCGGTTGATGTATTGACCTGTTGCGACATAGGGCTTGGAGGCCAACAACCCGCCGTCGGCGAACTGGCTCATACCGATCACGTTGGGCGCCTCGACCCACTCGATCGCATCGACGAACATCGCCAGGTACCAGGCATGGATCTCCCGCGGCTCGACCCCGAGCAGCAGCGCGAAGAGTCCGGTCACCATCAGGCGTTGAATATGGTGGCCGTAACCGTACTCAAGCACCTGTGCGATCGACGCCTCGAGGCAAGCGTAGTCCGTCTTCCCGGTCCAGTAAAAGCGCGGGAGCGAGCTGTGCGCCTCAAGGGCATTGGACTCGAGATAGACCGGTCCTTCCCGCCAATAGATCCCGCGCACGTACTCACGCCAGCCGAGAATTTGGCGGACGAAGCCTTCGACCGAGGCGAGCGGCGCCCGGTTCGCCTCGAACGCCGCAATCGCGGCGTCGATCGCCGTGCGCGGATCGAGCAGCTTGAGATTGAGGGCGGCGGAGATTCGCGCATGATAGAGATAGGGCTCGCCGGTCCACATGGCGTCTTGCCAGGGACCGAAAGCGGCCAGCCGGTTGCGAGTGAAGTCCTCGAGTGCCTCATGGGCTTGTGCCGCGGTCACAGGCCAGTCGAAGCGCTCGAGGCTGCCCGGTGCATTCGGGAACCGCCGCTCGATTATTACGATCAGGTCACGCGTGATGGCGTCGGGTGGAAAACCGATCGGTGCAGGCACCATGCCCGGACCTTGCCGACCGAAGGCCTTACGGTTCTCCTGATCCAGGTTCCACCGCTCGCCGACGGGTTGCGCGGCATCCTCCGGACCCTCCATCAGGATGCCTTCTCGCTTGCGTAGATGACGGTAGAAGTGCTCCAGGCGGGGTCCTTTGCGACCGACGGCCCAGCGGTCGAACGCCTCTCGCGAGCAGATGAAATGGTCGTCCGGGCGGATCTCGAGCGGCACTGCGCCGGCCTCGGCGACACCCCGCAGGGCCGCGAGGACGCGATGCTCCCCCGGTTCGGTCAGGATCAAGCGCTCCGGGCGCAGCATCCGAATTGCAGTTGCGAGACCGGCTGCGAGCGACGGATCGGCCTCTACATCCAGCGCCCGGTAGTGGACGCGGATCCCCTTGCCCTCCAAAGCATCGCGGAAGTGCCGCATCGCCGAAAGAAACAACAGGATCCGCGCCTTGTGCGAGGGCACATGGGTCGACTCCTCCACCGCCTCGCACATCCAGACGCGATCGCGTGCCGGATCCAGGTCGCGCAAGGCTGCGGCTCCGGCATCGAGCTGATCGCCGAGAACGAGCACCAGATGTCGACAGATTGGATTAGTCATCGTTCCTCGGGGATTTCCCGGCCTGAGCACCTTAAACCGCGCCAGCTCAAACGGATGTCGAGTCTGCCGGAGTCGATCCCGCCCAAAAACAACGCGTACCGCGCTCGGCGCGGTTTAAGATGAATAGGCGATTTGGCGCCGAAAGAGCGCCTGAACCGTGGCGATGTCGTCGGCCTGATCCGCGGTCTTGTCGGGACGATGGCGCTTCACGCGCGCGAAGCGCAAGGCGAGCCCACCCGGATACCGAGGACTCGCCTGAAGCTCGTTGAAGGCGATCTCGACGACCAGCTCGGGCCGCACGTGCACCACCGAGCCTTCCCGTTCCACCGCAAGCACGTTCAGACGCTCGGTCTGCCAGGTCAGCATCGCATCGGTCAAGCCCTTGAAGGTCTTCCCCAGCATCACGAACCCGCCCGCAGGATCGCGTGCGCCCAGATGCAGATTGCTCAGCCAACGGCTACGCCGCCCGCTGCCCCATTCCGCCGCCAGGACCACCAAATCGAGCGTGTGCGTCGGCTTGATCTTGAGCCATTGCCGACCGCGCGCACCGGCCGCATAGGGCGCGGCCGGGTCCTTGGCCATAATCCCCTCGTGACCAGCCGCGAGTGCCCGGTTCAGAAAGGCGCGGGCCCCGGCCGCGTCGGTCCGTTGCAGTCGTGGAATGAGCGCCCGATCCGGCACCGCCTCGGCGAGCGCGCCGAAACGCTCCCGTGCGGGCGCATCGATCAAAAGTGTCCCATCGCACTGGATGCAGTCGAAGAAGAAGGCGCTGAGCGGAAGCTCGGCGCGCAGACGCGCGACATCGAGCCGCCGACCGAAACGGCGGATGCTGGTCTGGAAGGGATGGGGTCGCCCGTCCGCACGCAGCGCCAACACCTCGCCGTCGAGCACCAGATCGGCGACCGGAAGGGGTGCGATCAGCTCGAGGATCTCGGGCACCGCCGCGGTCACCTCATGGCCCTGCCGGCTGTAGACCCGCACCTCCTCGCCACGCTTGTGGACCTGGACACGAGCGCCGTCGAGCTTGAATTCGAGATCGGGAGCGGCGAGCAGGGCGAGCGCGTCGTCGAGATCCTCCGCGGGTTGGGCGAGCATCGGCAGGATCGGTCGAAAGAGCTCCAGACCGATCGCGCGCAGACCCGCCGCCCCGGCGTCGAAGGCCGTGCGCGTGACACGCGCCGGATCACCGCTCAGCATGAGGGCACGCCGAACCAGTCCCGGATCCAGCCCGGCCGCTAGCGCGACCGCTTCCATCACCAGGCCCTCGACGGCCCCTTGACGTAGCTCGCCCAGCATCAGTCGGGCAAGAAATCCCTGCTCCTCTCGGGTGGCCTGCTGGAACAGCCCGTGCAGCAGTGACCTCCGCTTTGCCTGTGCGCCGGCGCCCTTGACGGCAAGCAGTGCATCGAATGTCCGATCCAGATCGTCGAGGGTCAAACGGCCCTGCGCAACCGGGCTCAGACCGCGGAGCGCTTCCACCTGCGCCGGACCCACCCCGACGCGGCCTTGCGGAATCTCGCCGGCGAGATAGCTCGCCGCGAGCGCGGTCTCCTCCCGATCCAGCCGGCCGAGCAGGTCCGCAATCAGCCCGATCTTGTCGCGACGCGACGAGCGGACCGCCACCTCGGCCGAGAGTCGGACGAGCGTTTCGAGCGTGGTCGCAGGGGTATCCATGGGCATCCGGCTCGTCGATGCAATCGGTACCGATCTCCCAATTCCGGATCGCCCAAGGCTGAACCGCGCCCAGAGCGAGAGGCTCATTTTCGAGTGAGCTCGGCGTTTGGTACATCCACGACGCTTCGCGGGGACGCAGTTTGAACCGATCGATTTTCTAATATCCTAAACTGCGCAGACTCAAACGCTCGTCAAGTCCGCGAGGGCCGATCCCATCCAGAAACATCGCATACCGCACTGGGCGCAGTTTAGTGGTACTGCTCGGTCGTGTACTGACCGGGCGCATGACGCTTATGGCGGGCCAGACCCCGCTCTTCTAGGATGACCTTCACGTCCTTGATCATGGCCGAGTTCCCGCAGAGCATCACGTGGCTGGTCCGAGGGTCGATCGTCGCCCCGACATGGGACTCCAAGCTGCCGCCTGTCAACAGGTCGGTGATCCGGCCGGTCAATGCCTCCGGGACCGCCTCGCGACTGACCGCCGGCACGAACTTGAACCGTTCGCCACGGCGCTCGGCGATCGCCGCAAGGGTCTCGCCGTAGGTCAAATCGGTGGCCTGGCGGACGCCGTGGACCAGAACGACGCGGTCGAACAAATCCCAGGGCTCCGACGAACGCAGGATCGAGAGATAGACACCGAGCGCAGTGCCGGTCGCGAGCAGCCAAAGCGTCTCCGCGGGCTCGACCGTGTCGAGCGTGAAGATCCCGCCCGGCTTCTCCGACAGCCAGACCTCGTCGCCGGGATTCAGGTCGGACAGACGCGGCGTCAGCGGGCCCTCCGGCACTTCGTTGAAATAGATCTCCACAGGACGCTCCTGCGGCGGATTGACGAGCGAATAGGGTCGACCCACGCGATCGCCCTCGATATCCAAAGCGACTTTGATGTATTGCCCCGCCTTGAAGTCGGCGACCGGACCGTCGAACTGCATGCTGTAGAGTCCGTCCGTCCAGGCATGCTTGCCCGTCACCTTCGCTTTTACCCAGTCGCTCATAACCGAATCCTGCTCCTCGTTGATCCCAAAAACCCGACCTCGTGATCGCACGGACGACGTTGACGAGAGCGTCTAATTCACTCGCAACGGCATCTTTCCGTAGGGATGTCAGGTTGGTGCCCGCCACCCGTTTTCAAATCATCCCCGTCCCTCTCCCGTCCTCGGCGGGGAGGCGACGCGTCGCCTCCCCGCCGAGGACGGCATTGTATTCGGCTTTTTGCGCATTACCTCGCGGAAGACGAGACAAAACGAAGCATGGCCGAGGCCGAAGAGATTCCCCCGATGATGAAGTCCACACTTTTCGCACTAGGAATCGCCCTCATGAGCTCCACAGCAAGCGCCGCCACCCCACCCTGCTCACCCTTGCTCGATGTCGAGGCGCGTCGACTCGCAGGCGAGGAGGTCGTCAACCTCTGCGAAGCGTATCAGGGCAAAGTGGTCCTGATCGTCAACACCGCGAGCAAATGCGGATTCACCTCGCAATACGAGGGGCTCGAAGCCCTTTACAGCAAGTACAAAGATCGGGGGCTCGTCGTGCTGGGCTTCCCGTCCAACGACTTTGCGAACCAGGAGCCGGGGAACGAGGAAGAAATCGAGAAGTTCTGTCGCCTGACCTACTCGGTTGAGTTCCCGATGTTCGAAAAGGTCAGCGTCAAGAAAGGCGCGGCATCCCCGGTCTTCGAGCGACTTGCCAGTGCCGGCGCACCCTACCCGAAGTGGAACTTCTACAAGTACCTCATCGATCGCGACGGCAATCTCGTGGACCACTATGTCAGCTTCACCAAGCCGGAAGACCGCAAGGTCGTGAAGGCGATCGAGAAACTGCTGTAAACGACCGAGGCCACGAACCGAGCTCGGTGAGGCGCCGGCAGACCGCGGGCGGTTTGTCCCGACGATGATTTCGATTCGCCCTTTCGATTGGTGCGCCAGCACCGGCGGGTCTAAAGTTAAGCAGACGTCGGGACCGAGCTAGACCGAATCCGTTCGCCGCTTCGGGGCGCTGAAGCCGCCGGTGAGGGCCCTGCGCTCGGTGAGCGACCCGGCACAGCAACCCGGTCTCGACGCGCTCGGACTACGGACAACACCCTTTCAGGGGAGGTTAGCGCATGGCGACGACAATCAGCCGGGAGGGGAGTCTAGAAGCCCCGACCCGTCACCCGCTCGACTGGCAAAGTGCTGATTTCTACGAACAGGCTTCGCTCGACAAGGAGCTGGAGCGCGTCTTTGACATCTGTCACGGCTGTCGCCGCTGCGTCAGTCTATGCCAATCCTTCCCGACGCTCTTCGATCTGGTGGATGAGTCCGAATCGATGGAGGTCGACGGCGTCGCCAAGGACGACTACTGGAAGGTCGTCGATCATTGTTACCTCTGCGATCTGTGCTACATGACGAAGTGTCCGTACGTTCCGCCGCATGAGTGGAACCTTGACTTCCCCCACCTGATGCTCCGTGCCAAGGCCGTGAAATATCGGCAGGGCAACGTGAAAACGCGTGATCGCATCCTCACCAGCACCGACACCGTCGGATCGCTCGCCGGAATTCCGGTTGTCAACGGATTGGTCAACGCCGTCAATTCCAACACGCTCGGTCGACAAGCACTCGAGGCCGTGCTCGGTGTCCATAAAGAGGCGCGCGTACCGCCTTACGTGAGCAACACCCTGCGCAAGGCCGAGAAGGCACGCATCGGACGCTCCGCCACGGGCGAGGCGGCCGGTCCGACCACCGGCAAGGTCGCGCTCTTCACGACCTGTTACGGCAACTACAACGAGCCGGGCGTCAACGCCGATCTGATCGCCGTCTTCGAACATTCGGGCATCCCGGTTACGCTCCCGGAAAAGGAGCAATGCTGCGGCATGCCCAAGCTTGAGCTCGGTGACTTGGAGGCCGTCAAGGCAGCGAAGGACGCCAACATCCCGGTGCTCAAGCGTCTGGTCGACGACGGCTGGGACATCGTCGCCATGATCCCGTCTTGCGTGCTGATGTTCAAACAAGAGCTGCCGCTGATGTTCCCGGAGGACACAGACGTGCAGGCGGTCAAGGCACACATCTTCGACCCCTTCGAATATCTGATGCTCCGTCACAAGCACGGCAAGCTGAACACGGACTTCAAGAAACCGTTGGGCAACGTCATCTATCAGGCGTCTTGCCATCAGCGTGTTCAGAACATCGGGCAGAAGACCCGTGAGGTCCTGGCACTCGTGCCGGACACGACAGTGGAGATCATCGAGCGTTGCTCGGGCCACGACGGCACCTACGCGGTGAAGAAGGAGTACTACGCCTCCGCGATGAAGATCGTGCGCCCGGTTGCGGGCCGCGTGGAGAAGGCGGCACCGGATCACTTCGGCAGCGACTGTCCGATGGCCGGGGCCCATATCGCGCATGCACTCGGCAAGGATGGCGAGCAGCAGCATCCGCTGAGCCTGTTGCGGTTGGCCTACGGGCTCTGAACCGCGCTGAACCGCGTCCGGCTGGACACTCATGCTTGGCGTACCGAGTCGCTCTTCGTAGGTCATGCAACCATCGGTGGTAACGCGGTTCAGGATGGAACAAACCTTTTTCATTCGGGCAGTCAAGG
Organism: Thiocapsa bogorovii; assembly: GCF_021228795.1. NCBI lineage: Bacteria > Pseudomonadati > Pseudomonadota > Gammaproteobacteria > Chromatiales > Chromatiaceae > Thiocapsa > Thiocapsa bogorovii. The sequence continues at coordinate 3,997,879 of NZ_CP089309.1, read as the reverse complement.
GCGACGCCGGAGATCGTCGCGAAGCGGCGACAGTCCGGGATCGACGACTTGCAGCCGTCTTCTTCCGCTGTGCTCACAGACAGCGGGATCGAGCCCGACTCGACGAGCCCGAAAGCCGCACTGAATGCGCTTTGGCCGGGATCATGAAACCTCTCAATCGGTTTGGAGACGACTATGCATTTGACACGAGACGATCTTTACAGCCTCGAGAAGTACGCGGAGGTTCGGGGTGATTTCCGGACTCGGGTGATGTCCCACAAGAAGCATCGTCAGGTGGCGATCGGCGCGCATGCCACGCTCTACTTCGAAGATCGGCTGACCATGCAGTACCAGATTCAAGAAATGCTGCGTGCCGAGCGAATCTTCGAATCGGCCGGAATTCAGGACGAGCTCGACGCCTACAACCCGCTGATCCCGGACGGAAGCAATTGGAAGGCGACCTTCATGATCGAGTACGAGGACATCGACGAGCGACGCGATGCCTTGACGCGGCTGCGCGGTATCGAGGATCGGGTGTGGGTCCAGGTCGACGACTTCGATCGGGTCTATGCGAGCGCCGATGAAGATATGGAACGCGAGGACGCGACTAAGACGTCTGCCGTGCATTTCCTGCGCTTCGAGCTGACAGCGCCGATGGCCGCGGCGATGAAGAAGGGTGCAAAGCTCGCGCTCGGGACCGATCACCCCGAGTACAGCTATCAGGTCGAAGCAACGCCCGAGTTCCGTGAGTCGCTCGCCCGCGACCTCGCCGACTGAATGAAACGCCCCCCTCCCCGTGCGCTGATGCTCGACATGGACGGTCTCCTCTTCCATGGAGACCGGCCCCTGCCGGGCGCACGGCGGCTACTCCACCGACTGCAATCGACACCGCACGCGTTCGTCACCAACAACCCGATCCGCACGCCCGAGCAGGTCGCCGACGCCTTCGCCTCGATGGATTTGCCGCGACCGAACCCGGAGCGGATCGTGACTTCGGCCTCGGCCACGGCACGCTGGCTGACCCATGTTCGCCCTGGATTCCGTTATTTCGCCGTCGGCGCGGGCGGGTTGGACGTGGCTCTACGCGCGGTTGGAACGCCAGACGCCGAGCGTGCCGACGTGGTCGTCGTGGGAGAGGGCCCGGGGCTGGACTTCGAGCAGCTCACCGTCGGCATCAACCTCATCTTGAGCCGTGGCGCCCGCCTGGTCGCCACGAATCCGGACACCGCCGTCGACGGCATCCTTGACGGCCGTCATGTGGTCCTGCCCGGCGGTGGCGCGTTAGTCGCACCCTTCGCAGCCGCAACCGGGGTGACGCCCACCTTCGTGGGCAAACCCGAGCCCCTGCTCTACGAGATGTCGCTCGAAATTCTCGGGTCCACGGCGGCTGAATGCATGATGGTCGGCGATCGTCCGGATACGGACATCGCAGGTGCGGAGCGGCTCGGCATGTGGAACGCGCTCGTACGCACCGGTCGGTTTGCACCCGGTCGTCCCTGGATCGAAGGCATGCCGCCGCCGGATTACGATCTGAACAGCCTGGACGACCTGATCGACGCCTTGGACCGAGATATTCCGGGGCTGCTCGCCTGATCCGATCCCCGGACCCCGTGCGGACGAACCCAGTGGTCTAAGGCGCCGTCAATTGAGCGTCGCCGATCACGCCCGCATGTCGCTGCTTCGCTCCCGTGAGGGTGTTGCGGACGGTGACGTCGCCCTTGCCCATGTCTCGGGTACAGACATGCGCGCTGACACTCGCCTCCGCGGCCAATGGCGCCGACACCACGACCTCTCGGCAGATGTTGTCGACGACCTCGATCATGCGCTCATCGAAGCCGGGGTTGACGATTTCGACCGTGATCGGCTGGCCCAATCCATCCGCATTCGACATCGGAGCGATCGCAAGGAAGACCAGACCCATCAGGACAGTGCGAGGTTGCATGGCGCGTCTCGTCGGTTGTTTCGAGTGACGAAATCATACCGCCTTCACCCTATTGCCGAACCCCTTCGATGGACAGAATCATCTCCACCTTTCGGGCAGCCGGCCCCAGATCGTAGTCGATCCCGAAGTCCTTGAGCGCGAAACTGGTCGAGCCCTGAAACCCGCGACGATATCCGCCCCAGGGATCCGGCCCGTTGCCGATACGCTGCACCTCGATCCGGACCGGCTTGGTGATGCCTTTCAGGGTCAGCTCGCCTTCGAGCACTGAGGTGTTGAAGCCGGTCTCCTTATAGGCCGTCGACTTGAAGGATGCCTGCGGATACCGGTCGACATCGAGAAAATCCTCTCCACGCAGATGCTTGTCGCGCACGGCATGATTGGAATCAAGGCTTGCCGTGTTGATGGTCAGCTCGATCCCGGAGTTGCTCGTATCCTCGGTGTCGTAGGTGAAGGTTCCCGAAAAGTCGTTGAAACGGCCGTATAGCCAGCTGTAGGCCAGATGTTTGACGCGAAACTGCACGAAGGCATGACCGCCCTCGGTGTCGATCACATAGCGCTCGACCGTCGCGGTCGCGACGGACGGGATCGTAGCGGCAACGGCGAGACACCAGATCGCAATGGACAAGGCTTTGATCTTCATGGATTTCATGCTTCTCTCCTCGAGTCTGTGCTGGACCTGAACGGACGTGGCGTGCGCCCAAGCATCCGCAACAGCGTGCGGTCTCGATCGATGAAATGATGCTTCAACGCGGCAAGTGAATGAAATCCGGCAAGAACGATCAGGGCGATCGCCAAGGCCAGGTGGACGTCCCCTGCAATGTCTGCCTGTCCGGGCAGACCGGAGATGGTGGCCGGAACGCTGAAGAGGCCGAAGACATCAATCGCCCGTCCGTCCGCAGTCGAGATCAGATATCCCGCCGTCATTACCGCAAACAGCAGGACGTACAAGAAAACATGCGCAGCGGCCGCGGCAACGCGCTCCAGGCGCGAGTGCGTCGGCTCCGAGGCCGGACGGGGGTTGACCAGCCGCCAACCCAGTCGAGCCAGGATGAGGAGGAAAAGCAGGATTCCGACGCCCTTATGGATATCCGTCGCCCGTCGATACCAAGCGTCGTAGTAGGTCAGCTCGACCATCCACAGACCCAGCGCGAAGAGACCGACGACAACCACCACCGCCAGCCAGTGCAGCACCACGGCAACCCATCCGTAGCCCTCATCTGTGTTTCGCCACATGACCCACCCGTCTCGAAAACAACCCGGCTCACGCCGGGCGCTTGGTCTAAAACAGCGATCGGCAACGACTCGCTCGATTCGGCGAGTCGATGCCCCGCGGTCAGTCGCGCGTCTGCTCGAGGGCCGCGATCCGCTTCTCCAACGGCGGATGGCTGGCGAACAGCGCCTTCAGACCCTCACCGATGTTCCCCGAAATGCCGAAGGCCGCAAATTCACCCGCCGGCAGATCATGCGGCTGATGGACACGCTGCAAGGCACGCAGCGCATTGGCCATCTGGGTCCGGCTGCTCAAACGCGCACCGCCCTCGTCGGCCCGGAACTCGCGGTAGCGCGAGAACCACATCACGATCATGCTGGCCAGGAAGGAGAGTAGGATCTCGGCGACGATCGAGACGACGAAATAGGCGATGCCGTGGCCTTCCTCGTTCTTGAAGACAACCCGATCGACCGTGTGGCCGATGATCCGCGCCAGGAACACCACGAAGGTGTTGACCACACCCTGGATCAACGCCAGCGTCACCATGTCGCCGTTCGCGACGTGACTGATCTCGTGACCCACGACCGCCTCGACCTCGTCCTTGGTCATGTGCTGCAAGAGTCCCGTGCTGACGGCCACCAAGGCATCGTTGCGATTCCAGCCGGTGGCAAAGGCATTGGGCTCGGGTGAGTCGAAGATACCGACCTCCGGCATCTTGATGCCGGCCGCTTGGGACTGACGCGCCACGGTCTCCATCAACCAGCGCTCGAACGGGGTGGACGGCTGCTCGATGACCTGCACGCCCATCCCGCGTTTGGCCATCATCTTCGAGAGGAACAGCGAGATCAGCGATCCGCTGAAGCCGATGATCGCCGACATGATCAAGAGCGCGTTCATGTCGATCCCGCCGCTTTCAAGCAGCAGCCCGTCGATCCCCAGCAACCGGAAGACCACGCTGATGACGACGAGAATCGCCGCGTTGGTCGCGAGAAACAATAAGATCCGCATCATAGATTGAGGCTCCGTGAGGATAGATGTCGAAAGCGGCCATACGATGCACCGGCGGCGCGCCCCACACAAGCGCGCATGCGGGCTCATACCGAGTCGCCCAGCATATTGGGTCGCGCCGCCCGCAACAAAGCATGAAAACCGGTCTGGACAAACGAAAAGTCCGCCGGTAATATTCCGCGTCTCGACGACATCGGGGCCATAGCTCAGCTGGGAGAGCGCAACACTGGCAGTGTTGAGGTCGGCGGTTCGATCCCGCCTGGCTCCACCAATCCATCAAAAGGATCCGACACCATGATCACCGTCGGATCTTCGAAAACGGTCACCGTCCCCATCGTCTAGTGGCCTAGGACACCGCCCTTTCACGGCGGTAACCGGGGTTCGAACCCCCGTGGGGACGCCACTTTAAGGCGTTGATTTAGAGTAGGTTTTCACCGAATCAAGCCAGTTACCGCACTAGCCTTCCGTACCTTTTCCGTATTATCGCCCAGCGCCCGGCCTGCTCGCCGGGTCTGGTGGCGACCGAAAACGGCGCAGTTTCGGGCATGACTGCGCCGCTCTGCGGGTCCGTATCCTGCTCGATCAATACCCCAGATCTACCCCTCGCCGGTCACCAGGATCTGCATCCGCGCCCGCGCATGTTGCCGCCCGTCGTTCTAAAAAAGTCAGCGCCTAAGTTAGCGCCGCGAGGCTAAAAAAAAGGCGGGCCTCGAAGTGGCCGGGATTGTGGCCGGCTGGAACCCTAAAAAAGACGCCTCGCCTCGCGACCCCGATGCAGTGGCCGGGTCGATTTATAGTCAGGGTCTATCGGGCGCGGAATATGCCTTCAGAAATAAGGGATTCTAAAACAGTGTAATGAAAATTAAGCAAATTGCGTGCTTAATAGGTTGCTCCGATAAATTGGGTCGGGCATGGTGATTGCTTGGGCTGGCGGGGGTGGTGTTTACAACATTATCTCGTCATGGATTTCTAAGATTCGCTCACCCGACTTCCGCCGAACTTTCCGTACTGCGGCACCGGACGAGAGGCGGCGGAAAGGTCCGGTCTCGACCCACTGCAGACCTACATCGTTTACTTATATACGGTGTCAGGATTTTTTACACCGACCCAAGGAACGAGCACACCCGAAGGGCCGTTCCGGACCCCTATGTAAAGTTGCCAACTATGTAAAGCGTGGCACGGACGTACTCGCAAGCCTCTGTTTTTACCGGTTTTCTTGGATTTAGCGAAGAGCGAGCTTTACATAGTTTTGCGGTTTACTGAGAGGCTCCAGCCACTTCAGGAGACCGCGATGAGTCCTACACGCCGACTTCCCGAACGATCACTCCGCCAGCTGCGTCGCAGCCCGCTGGCACCTTACGTAGACGCCTTCGCGCGCTACCTCGACGCGCGCGACTACGCCTCTCAAACCACTGCGACCTATCTCCGCTGCCTGGCCCACTTCGGACGGTGGATGGACCGGTGCCGACTGCGGGTCGAGTCCCTCGATGAAGATCGGATCACGGGGTTTTTCGACGGGCATCTGCCGCGGTGCGATTGCGCTGCACCGGTGGTTCGCACACGCGAGGAACTGAGCGCCGCGCTCGGGCACCTCTTGATCGTTCTGCGCGCCGAGGGAGCGATCCCCGAGCGAATGGTGCCGACGACGCCTGCGGACGAGGAGCTGCTTCGCTTCGACGAGCGCATGAATCGCGTGCAGGGACTCGCCCTAAAGACGCGCGCCCAGTATCTGCGCACGGTCCGTCGTCTGCTCGTCGACCAATTCGGCGATCAGGCAATCGAGTTCGACGCCATCACGCCCGAGCGCGTGCGTCGGTTTCTCGCCAACCAGAGCGAGCTTTACACCACTCCGGAGAGCGCCGCCACGCTGATCTCGGCGTTGCGCGGCTACTTCCGCTTCCGCGCCACCTGTGGTGATCGGGTGCATGCGCTGCTCGGGGTGCTGCCCTATCGGCCAACTGGCAGTTGGCCGCGCTGCCGAAGGGTCTGAACGATGCCGAAGTCCAGCGCCTGGTGGATTCGCTCGGTTGGGAGGGGCCGTCGGCGCGGCGCGCTGCCGCCATGGTGCGCTGCGCCCTCGATCTAGGCCTGCGCAGCGGGGAGATCGCCAACCTTGGCCCCGACGATATCGACTGGCAAGCCGGTACGATCACCTTGCGCCGGACCAAGAGTCGCCGTGAAGACAGCTTGCCGTTGCCGCCGACCACGGGACGCGCCATCGTCGATTACCTCCTGCACGAACGCCCGCGGAGCGCCAGTCGGGCGGTCTTCGTTCGCCGTGTCGCCCCGAGTGACCGCCCGCTCGGTGCCGACTGCGTGCGCAAGACCATTCGCCAAGCCTATGCCCGTGCCGGTTTGCCCTACACACGCGCGCACCTGCTGCGCCACACCATGGCCAGTCGCCTGCTGGCAAGCGGCAGCTCGCTCAAGGAGGTGGCCGATGTCCTACGTCATCGTTCGCTCAATACCACGCTGATCTACGCCAAGCTCGACAGCCGGAATCTGACCGCGGTCGCTTTGCCATGGCCAGGAGGTGCGGCATGAAGACCGCCATGCAAACGTACGTCGCGCAATTCCTGGCCGAACGCCAGCGGCTCGGGTTTGACTCGCGCTCGATGGGGTATGCCCTCGGGAGCCTTGCTCGTTACATCGATGGCCTGGAAACACAAGGGCCGCTCACCGTCGAGGTCATGGCCGCGTGGGCACGCCGCCCGAACAATGGCAGCGACAACCCGATGACCTGGGCCCGACGACTGAAGATCCTGCGTCCCTTTGCCCGATGGATGCAACAGTTCGAGCCGGGCACCGAGGTGCCGGATGACAGCGTCTTCGGCAACATCGATCGGCGGCTGACGCCCCACATCTACGCCGAGCAAGAGATCGCCGACCTACTGGTCGCAGCCGGTCATCTCCAGCCGCCATTGCGCGGCGCCACCTATGAGACCCTCTTCGGCTTGCTGGCGGCAACCGGTCTGCGAGTCTCCGAGGCACTGCATCTGCTTGATGCGGATGTCGACCTGCGCGCCGGTCTGCTGACGGTCCGGCGGACCAAATTCGCCAAGTCCCGGCAAGTGCCGCTGCATCCGAGCACCCAATCGTGACGGTCGCGCCATGACACGCCAAAACGTCAACCAACGATTCGCTATCGCCGTGACCCGTGCCTCCCAAGCGCATCCCTCCCTCGCGAAACGGCATGTTTCTCCGCACACGATTCGTCACTCAACGGCTATGCATATGCTGCAATCCGGTGTGGCCTTCAGCGTCATCGCGCTTTGGATGGGCCACGAAAGCGCCACGACCACACATCGGTATGTGGAAGCGGATCTGACGATGAAGGAACAGGCGCTCGCGCGACTCGACGAACCTCGTGCAGCGCTCCCCCGCTATCGCCCGCCCGACGCATTGCGAGCATTCCTTGAAACGCTGTAACTATGTAAAGAAGCTGCTGGCTCCGACGCCCGGTATTGCAGGAGCCAGCAGGCCAGCTTTACATAGTTGGCACCTTTACGTAGGGGTCGACACTGGGCCTTCATCGCCGAGTGCCCCGTCACTGCCGGGTGCACCGTTGTTCGCTTTCGCCATCGCATAGGCCGCGCGCAGGGTCTCCTCTTTGCACACATGGACGTAGAGTCCCCAGAAGCGCCAGGCCGGTTCGGCCTTCGCCTTGATGTAGATCCTCTTCCTCAGGTCTTGCAGATCAATGGGCGTCTTTGTCATCTCGCCCCTGCCTCCCCTCTTGTTGAAGGATTGCCAACAGTAGGGCGTCTTCGCTCCACGGGCATTACCCCGCTTCAACGCTACTACACGCCCATCCGCCACCTGCTCGCCTTCGATCCACTTCCCGGTGTCGCCGGTTATAGGATCTTCCTTGCTCCGGGGATTTCGCCCCGGGGCGAGACGGGCTTCTCCAGTTGCTTAGCGTGTCCTTGCCACCATGCCGTCGCTACTCACCCCGCCGAAGTGCTCGGATCGTCTCGATCAGATTTCGATCCGCCATGCTGCCTTCGCCCCACGGTTGCAGGCTCGGCCTTCGGAGCTACGCATTGTCGAGGCCATCATTGCGTTCACTGGTGTTACGGCCTGGTGACTCGCCACCTCCCCAAGGAAGGTGCTGTCGATCGGCTTCAGAGTCTTGGTCTCCCGCCACCCTGCGATCCAAGCTACGGGGCTCCTGACTGTTACCCCGGCAGGACTGTCTCCTGCTGAAAACGCCAGCCTTAGCTGGATACACAACCGTGCATACGGTTCTCCCGTACACGGCTTTCCGATGTGCTTCACGCCGAGGCATGCGCCGATGTCCAGCCTGCGGTGGTGGGGACCTTGAACAGTCCAACATGGTCGTACAAATGCGCATTGGAAAACCGCGCATATCCTTGCGCACGGCTCCGGAGTTTGTGGCGGCGACGCAATTGCGTGCGCACCCGCTGTTGTTTCCCATCCTGATCCGCAAACCACCGGCCATTTTTGCAGGGACTATTCCACCGGTGAAGTCGTTTTCCGGTGAGGCAATGCGATAAGCGCGGAGCGCGGATGTCCCGCACGCTTCACCGGCGTGCACTCTTGCGCTCGCCCCGGCACAATCGCATCACCCTCCTCCAAATCAGAAGGCCCGCCACGGGTGCAACCGTGCGGGCCGGTGGCCGGTGCAACTACGCTTCGAGTGTCATCTCACCGGCGCGGACTACGTTATCCAGCGCGCCTGGTTGGATGCAAGTCTTCCGTGCTGTCCGCTGCATCCGCACGGCGGGTGTCACTTCGCTCGGCACGGGACCTATGCACACGTCTCCCCGCCCGGCACGCGCGTGGCGCGCTGGTACTGTCCCGAGGGGCATCGCACCTTCAGCCTGCTCCCCGACTGTCTGGCCGCGCGCCTCTCGGGCACGCTCGCCCGGGTCGAGGCGGTGGTGCGTGCGGCCGAGCAGGCCCCGAGCCTGGAAGCGCTGTGCACGCAGCACCGTCTGGACATCGAGCTGCCCGGGGCGTTGCGCTGGGTGCGACGGCGCGTGCATTACGTGCACAGCGCGTTGCATCGCATCAACCTAAAAAGAGCAGTTAGCGCCCGTCGCGGAGCGTTTTCGGCCCGCGGGCGAGTACACATACCGGCGGTTCGGCGGCTACGCCGGGGCCGGTAACACCGCCGGCGGCTGCAATTGGCGGCCGTTGAGGTACTTCACCAGCGCCCGCGAGAGCATCCGGTACCAGCGTTGCAGGGGACTCAACTGCTCCGCAGTTCGGCGCAGCGTGTTGAAGAAGGCCGCGATCTCGCGGCAGGTCGCCTCCACCCACGCCGCCTCGGCGTGGGGATGGCTGATGGTCAGGCGGGTCTGCCCGCCGTGACGGGTCAGTCGTGCCGGTGCGCTGAGCAGCAGCGGGCGGCTGGTGATCGCCTCGGTGTGCCGAGTCGGGTCGGCCAGGCGCACGAACAGGCTCCACCAGTTGTAGGTCAAGGCGGTGATGCGCGCCATGAAGCGGCAGCGCTTGATGTCGCGGGTGGTGAAGCCGCCCCAGCCCCAATGGTTCTTGAGCTCGTCGAAGGGATTCTCCGCGTCGGCGCGATCGCGATAGAGTTGCGCCACGCTCAGGATCTCATGGGGCAGCGAGGTCACCAGCACGGCGTACTCGTAGACGATCGTCTCGTCGGTGAGCTCGGCGAAGCTCAGGCGCAGCTGCTCGGGATCGCTCTGATCGACGACGGCCAGGTCGGCCTTGATGCGCCGGCGCAGCACGACGGCGCGCCGGGCACGGCTCCAGCCCGACAGACGCAGGGTCGTCTCGGCCCCCTGCCAGCCTTGACCGGCATCGCGCCACTCGGCGTCGCGCATCAGGCGCTCGACGGTGTGTTTGACCTTGGAGGTCATGCGCAGCTTGAACAGATACGGGATCCCCTCCTGCTCGGCCCGTGCCATGTTGGCTTGGGTGCCCCAATCGCGGTCGCCGCGAATGCACAGCGGCCAGTGCGCCCGCGGCAGGCGCGCGAGCAACTCCCATAGCCCCGGCGCGCTGTACTTGGACGCGGTTTGGTTGCCGTCCAGCACCTCCACGTCCAGGATCAGACGCAGACCGGCGACGAAATAGGTGTGGTAGGTGTGCGAAGGGCGCCCCGGCTTGTGCGGGTTGTAGCCCTTGAGCGCACCCTCTTGATGCCCGTAGAGCGGCTTGACCGTCACGTCGGTATCGAGAATCCAGGGCACGCCCGGCACCGGGGCCACGCAGGCGTCCAGATGGTTCTGCAACCAGGCCACCCCGTCGGCTTCATCGAGCTTGCCGAGGTTGCGGCGCACCGAGTCCTCGCTCACCACCGCCTCCATGCCCAGCAGGGCGGCGTTGATGGTGTCGCCGCGCAGGGCACTGATGTGGGCATCGCGCTGATGCCCGGACAGCACCGCCAGGATGGCGGTACCGAGAACGTCGCGCGTGCTCGGGGCGTTCGGGCTGGTCAGCTTCAGCGGGCAGCTCTCGACCCAGGCATCGAAGCGCCCGCCCAGGCGCAAAAACTCGGTGAAGAACGGCAGCTGCCCCAGCGGGGTGACCGCCGCCTGCGCATCCCACTCGACGTGGACGCGCCCGCCAAACGTGTCCACCGCAACCGGGCCGGCATGCGGTACCAATGCGGTGGTTTCGGGTTCACCCTGCGGGTGAGGGATCGGGTTGCTCATGGGGACCTCCTTGCGCCGATATTTCAGCGGCTTGGATCACTCGAGGCAAGGTTTAACTGCTCTTTTTAGGATGAAGGGCGCCGCAGTCGGTGCGTTCCCGGCATAGGTCAAGGGCAGACCGAGGTCGCCGAAGGTTGTTGTACAGACTTCAGTAGCGGCGGCGGGCAGTCCACCGAATCCGATTCCCGACGCAAGAATCATCGAAAGCAGGACATGACGGATGTTCACGGTGACAATCCAAGGCGACTCGCGATGTTCCGGAACAATAGACTCGGGATTTGACGGTTGGGTGACCGCAGTCGACGCGTGCGCTGCAGACCCCGATAAAGGTCGTCGGACATCACCGTCCGATGACGGCGCGACGCATGCCGTCCGTCGGCGGATCGGCTTGTCGCTGCGATTTGACCTAACGGCGCTTACCCGCCGTGCCAGGGTTGCCTCGGTCAATCGCCCGGAATCGGCGGCGGCGATACCCGCAACGGCGGCGCCGAGCCGCCGCGAATACGAATGACCCGAAGGCCCACCCAAACGGCAGCAACCAGGAAGAGCCCGATCGGCGCCCACCGCAGATCGCCCGAGAGGATGGCGTCGCCGAGCAGAATCACGCCCAGGCCGACCAACGCCTGCACCGGGATTCCGACCAGCAGGTACGGGCGGAAGCGCGCACCGCCGAGGGTGAGCAGATAATTCTGCATCATCCAAGGCAGCGGGGACGCCCGGACCATGAGGATGACCTTCCATTCATCGCCGGGTCGAAGGCCCGAGATCCGGTAGCCGCGGCGCGTCGCCAAGCCGTTCAGCGGGCCATGGAGACCCCGCGCGAGCACATAGGACAAGGCCATGTTTGCGGCCATACAGGTCCAGGCCGCGAGCAGCGTCCAGCCCAAGCCGTCGATCACGACCCCGATCGTCAGATAGTAGGCGAGGATGGGCACGCCGAAGGCGGGAAGGACCACGAAGCTGATCAGGTATACCCAGGGCGGGATTTGCGCCATCCGATCGAGGAACAGCGCTGTCCAGTCCGTGAGCGAGCCGTCGATGTTCGCGCCGAAAGCCCACCAGAGCGCAGCGAGCAGAAGCACGCCCAGTGCGACGCCAACGCGCAGACGTACCGGAAAGCCGCTTCGGCGGTCGGCTCCGGTGGATGCGGTGGTCGGTTTCGGTAACATCGGCAACAATCCCGGAAGATCCAAGTTCGACGAAGCGATTGCATCGTCCCCCGACTCAGGTTATCCGCCCCGGCGTTCGTCCAACGAGCCGGCCCGGTCGCCGGGCGCGTTACGAGTGAGGCGCCCACTGTGGCTGCCGGCCGGTCGGAGTGCGAAGCGATGCACGTTACGACGGGCACGGACTAGGATAGTCGAATGGGCTCGCCCAGCATGAACCGGGCGACCACCGGCGGCATCTCGTTCCGGAGGAATGATGCGATGAAGGGATCTGCCGTCATCAGCCCCTGCGGGCGTTACCGCTACGCCCTGTGGCGGCATTGGGGCGGTCCCGGAGGCGAGGCACTGATCGTGGCGCTGAACCCCAGCACTGCCGACGCGGACCGGGATGACCCGACCATCCGGCGCTGCATCGCCTTTGCGCGCGACTGGGGCTATGCGGGACTCTGCATGACCAATCTATTCGCGTACCGCGCGACGAAACCAGCCGATCTGATGGCCGCGGACGACCCGGTGGGACCGGACAACGATGCCTGGCTGCGCGAGGTGGCGAATCATGCCCCGATCATCGTAGCCGCATGGGGCGTTCACGGCGTCTTTCGGGGACGCGGCGATGCCGTGGTCACGATGCTGCCGCGGCTGCACTGCCTGAGACCGACGAAGGACGGCCACCCGGGCCACCCGCTCTACCTACCGCAAGGGCTTTCGCCGGTACCCTGGCCATAGCCCCTCGGGCGGGTCAGTTCTTCGCCCCATGCACCGGCCGCACGGTCGCCCCCAATCCATCCGGATCCGCCAAGTTCACCGCGATCGGTGCCAACCAGCGCACCCGCCGTCCGCGCTTCCCCCTCCCGGTCAAATAGATACCTGATTAGAAAGAATCTTCCGCCAGGCTCACGGAATGAGCCACCGGCGGGCGCAGACTGGTCGCAGGTCCACCACCCGACGGAGTCTGCCATGGCCATGAATCGGATCCAGTTCCAGCACGGGATGTCGTTGTTCGAGCACTTCCAACAGTTCGGCACCGAGGCGCAGTGCGAGGCGGCGCTGGAGCGCACGCGTTGGCCGGACGGGTTTCGCTGCCCGAACTGCGGCGCTGCCGCGCACTGCGTGCTGCGAAGCAGCGCCCGCAAGACCTTCCAATGCAACGCCTGCCATCATCAGACCTCGCTGATCGCCGGGACCCTGTTCGAGGCCACCAAGCTGGGGCTGACCGTGTGGTTCCTGGCGATTTATCTCATCGGCGAGGCCAAGACCGGACTCTCGGCCCTGGCCCTGAAACGCGATCTCGGGGTCAGCTATCCGACCGCCTGGCTGATCCATCACAAGCTGATGCAGGCGATGCTCGAGCGCGAGGTCGCCACGGTGCTGTGCGGGACCGTGCAGGTCGACGACGCCTACCTCGGCGGTGAACTGGCCGGCGGCACGGTCGGGCGCGGTTCCGAGAACAAGGTGCCCTTCATCGGTGCGGTCTCGCTCAACGACCAAGGCCATCCGCTGCGCGCCAAGTTCACCCGACTGCCCGGCTTCACCCGCAGCGCCATCGCCGACTGGGCGGGCGCGAACCTCGCCCCGTCCAGCACCGTCATCTCCGACGGCCTGGCCTGCTTCGCCGGCGTCACCGACATCGGCTGCACCCACCAGCCGACCGTCGTCGGTGCGCGCAAACCCAAGGATCTGCCGATGTTCCGCTGGATCAACACCGTCCTGGGCAATCTCAAAACCAGCTTCAGCGGTGCTTATCATAGCTTCGACTTCGGCAAGTATGCCCAGCGTTACCTCGGCGCGATCGCCTATCGCTTTAACCGCCGCTTCGATCTGCAGGCGCTGCCGACCCGCCTGTTGGTGGCGGCGGTGACCTGCGCGCCGCGCCCGGAGCCGTGGATCCGGCGCGTGGCTGAACTTCCTTGCTAATCAGGAATAGATACCTGATTAGAAAGAATCTTCCGCCAGGCTCACGGAATGAGCCACCGGCGGGCGCAGACTGGTCGCAGGTCCACCACCCGACGGAGTCTGCCATGGCCATGAATCGGATCCAGTTCCAGCACGGGATGTCGTTGTTCGAGCACTTCCAACAGTTCGGCACCGAGGCGCAGTGCGAGGCGGCGCTGGAGCGCACGCGTTGGCCGGACGGGTTTCGCTGCCCGAACTGCGGCGCTGCCGCGCACTGCGTGCTGCGAAGCAGCGCCCGCAAGACCTTCCAATGCAACGCCTGCCATCATCAGACCTCGCTGATCGCCGGGACCCTGTTCGAGGCCACCAAGCTGGGGCTGACCGTGTGGTTCCTGGCGATTTATCTCATCGGCGAGGCCAAGACCGGACTCTCGGCCCTGGCCCTGAAACGCGATCTCGGGGTCAGCTATCCGACCGCCTGGCTGATCCATCACAAGCTGATGCAGGCGATGCTCGAGCGCGAGGTCGCCACGGTGCTGTGCGGGACCGTGCAGGTCGACGACGCCTACCTCGGCGGTGAACTGGCCGGCGGCACGGTCGGGCGCGGTTCCGAGAACAAGGTGCCCTTCATCGGTGCGGTCTCGCTCAACGACCAAGGCCATCCGCTGCGCGCCAAGTTCACCCGACTGCCCGGCTTCACCCGCAGCGCCATCGCCGACTGGGCGGGCGCGAACCTCGCCCCGTCCAGCACCGTCATCTCCGACGGCCTGGCCTGCTTCGCCGGCGTCACCGACATCGGCTGCACCCACCAGCCGACCGTCGTCGGTGCGCGCAAACCCAAGGATCTGCCGATGTTCCGCTGGATCAACACCGTCCTGGGCAATCTCAAAACCAGCTTCAGCGGTGCTTATCATAGCTTCGACTTCGGCAAGTATGCCCAGCGTTACCTCGGCGCGATCGCCTATCGCTTTAACCGCCGCTTCGATCTGCAGGCGCTGCCGACCCGCCTGTTGGTGGCGGCGGTGACCTGCGCGCCGCGCCCGGAGCCGTGGATCCGGCGCGTGGCTGAACTTCCTTGCTAATCAGGAATAGATATGCCAGTGCGCTCTGCGGATATGCGGTCGCGGCCCGTTACGGCTCGCACCCTCCGCTTCGCCCGCATCGGCGGGTGTCTCGCGATTGGCTTGGCGCAAAGCCGCGCCCAAGCGGACCCCGACATCCCAAGCTGTCGCCGCATCCGGAGCGAACAGGCGCAGACCGCCCTTGGTGCGCTTCGGCATCGGGTTGGCGGGTCGGCGCTCACCGTCGACGATCTCGGCGTTCTCGGCGCAGAGATATAGGAGCAGCGCAACCAGCGGCGTGAGCTCCGCAGCGACGCGTTGCGCGTCCCCAATGCTCGCCGATGCACCCGAGAGCCCAGGGGCAGGCGCTCGCCGGCGGCCGCTCTCGGCGGTCCGCTGCAGAGCATCCGCCAACGAGCCCTCGCCGAGCAGGAAGACGATCGGCAGCAGGCCACGATCGGGATCGAGGGCGGTTTCGGGCGTGTCGGCAAAGTCGAGCACCAAGCGCAGCTCATCGGCGACACCGTCGACCTCGTAGTCGAGATGTGCCCAGAATCCGTGCAGATCACGCCCGGCCCAATGTCGGCCAGGTGTCTCGACGTAGACGCACCACTCGGGCAGATGAAAGAGCGTATCGACCGGGAGATGAGTTTTGGTAGTCGGTCAAATACACCGCCAATGCCGACAGTCCGGGGCCGTATTGCACCGGTGCACCGACCGCCTCCGGGAAGGCGCTGCGATGCACCTGGCCGCAGGCACAGACGCCGGTCACGGCGCGATACTCGGTGACCTCGCGGTGCACCACCAGATCGATGACCTGATGGCGCTCGGGCAAGACCTCGACAGCCACCTAGGCGCAGTCGCGCCCGCAGCTGCAAAGCCCCTCCAGGGGCACAACGATGCGGTGCTCGGGATCCTCGACCAGCGCTCGGGTGCCGCCGGGATGATCCTTCTGACCACCGGGCCTCCTGCCGCTGCGCACGCGGCGCGAGCGCGGCGGCGGTTTCTTGAACGGAGGATCCGAGGACGGTGGCTTGCTGGAGTTGTGGCTATCCTTGCACAAGCGCGCTTCCAGATCGCGGATGCGTTGGAGCAGCTCGGCGATCTGTTTCGCCTGCTCGGCGTTCTGCGCCCGCAACCGCGCCAGTTCGACATCTTTGTTGTCGGGACTGTCGGTTGTCGATGGCGGCTTAGGCATGTCGTAAACTTACCCTCCCAGGGCATTGTTTGGCAAGCTGACCTGAACAGTTATTGCGCCAGGCAAAGCCTGGAAGAGGGGGAAGAAAGCCAAAGTAAGTTGAGCAATCGGAAACCTCTTGTTGCGACCCGTCGGGTACAAGTCCCGAACCGGTAAGGATTGGCCATCCACCGGAACCGAGTGTTGCGTGGTGCGGGGGTGACCCCGGCTGCGAAGCGTACACAGGGGGCGTGCAGGCCGTGTGATTGAGCCTCGAAAGCAGACAATGCGGAGCCGACGTCGTTAACTGGGCGGAAGGCAACAGCAACCGCACCGAGATGGCCGGGTGTGGCTGCTCCGCCGGGGTCGAAGAGCAGGGCATGTACGCAAGGGTCGCCCGGGAACCTGGGAGGGCTCAGCCGCTCCTTGTCAAGCCGCGGCACGGGCGCCGCGTTAGAAGTGGCCCGGATCTCCGTCGGAGGCGATCCGGCCGACGGACGCGAAGAGGATCGCAGACAAGGTAGCGCCAAGCGAAGGCAACGAAGTGCGGCGCGATGGCGGCTAAGTCGTCGGAGTCGGCTGATAGTACCGAGGACGGTGGGGAACTCACCCGAGAGGACCCACCCGAGGGAAGCGGTCGACCGGTCTAAACACACGTCTGGAGGGACAGATGACGCGGGCATTGGATCGCGAGATCATCTCAACGCGACAACAGGCGATCGCGGAATTGGCGAGCGGGGCGCCGCAGATGGTACTGCTGACGCTGGCGCACCACATCGACCTGATGTGGATGGAGGAGGCGTACCGGCGCACGCGCAAGGATGGTGCGGTGGGTGTGGACGGCGTCACGGCCGAGGTGTACGAGCAACGGCTGCACGAGAACCTGAGCGACCTGCTCGAGCGGTTCAAGAGCGGTCGCTATCGTGCGCCGCCGGTCAGACGCGTGCACATTCCCAAGGCAGGGGCGAAGAACACAACCCGGCCCATCGGCATTCCCACCCTGGAGGACAAAGTGCTCCAGCGGGCGGTGCTCATGGTGCTGGAGCCGGTGTACGAGCAGGACTTTTTGGACTGCTCCTACGGTTTCCGCTCGGGGCGCAGCGCGCATCAAGCGCTCGAAGCGCTCTGGAAGGGGCTGATGGACATCGGCGGAGCCCGGGTGATCGATCTCGACATCCGCTCCTTCTTCGACAGCATGGACAGGACCCATCTCAACGCCTTTCTCGACCAACGGGTACGTGACGGCGTCATCCGCCGCGCGCTGGGCAAGTGGATGCAAGCCGGGGTCATGGAAGACGGGGCGATCAGCTATCCCGAGCGGGGCAGCCCGCAAGGGGGCGTGATCAGCCCGCTGGTGTCGAATCTCTACCTGCACGAAGTGCTCGACCGCTGGTTCGAGCAGGAGGTCAAGCCACGCCTGCGCGGACGGGCCTTCATGGTCCGCTTCGCCGATGACGGGCTGTTGGCCTTCGAGCGGGAAGAGGACGCGCGGCGGGTGATGGACGTGCTGCCCAGGCGCTTCGAGCGCTTTGGGCTGACACTCCACCCCGAGAAGACCCGACTGGTGGACTTTCGTCGTCCATCACGGACAGGCACGGAGTGTGGCTCCCAACGGGAACGCAGTTTCGACCTGCTCGGTTTCGCCCACTACTGGGGGCGCTCCCGAAAGGGGCGTTGGGTGGTGCAACGCAAGACGGCCAAGTCCCGTTTCAGCCGTGCGCTACGGCAGATCGGACAGTGGTGCCGGAACAACCGTCACCGACCGGTGCCGGAGCAACAGCAGGCGCTGAGCCGCAAGCTCAAGGGCCACAATGCCTACTACGGCATCACCGGCAACTCACGAGCGCTGTCGCGATTCCGCTTCGAGGTCCAGAGACGCTGGCATCAGTGGCTCAACCGTCGCTCGCATGCGACGCGCCTCGATTGGCCGGCGTTCAACCGTCTGCTCAAGCGTCATCCCCTCCCGCCCGCGCGTGCGATACACAGCCTTTATGCCACGTAGCGAACGTTTAGGCCGAGGAGCCGGATGCCCGAATTGGGCACGTCCGGATCTGTGGGAACCGCGGGTGAGCGATCACCCGCGGTCACCCGGCCCCGATTTCTGTGCTGGCATCCGAACTTCAATGGTTTTAGTATGCGCAGTGGGCCCTACTGCATGCGATCGCTCGCCGTATTTGAAGTTTGCTTGTGATGCCATCGAGAGAAGGTATGGCCGATCAGTTCCCGGGACAAAGCCTCCGGGTTGCGACGCAACTGATGCCCGATTCTATTAAACCTGCGTGGTGGCTACCACTATGGGTGTAAGGTCTAGTGGTCTAGAGTGAAAGTCCTAATACCGTTTCTGAGGTGTCGGCGGCATACTTATTATCTTTAAGGAGTTTCGTAGATGAGCAGTTGACCCGATGGCACGCTGTACCCCGATTTCCGTTTCCCTCGCCGACCCAGAGCGCACCCAACTGGAGGCACTGGTACGTCAGCATACGACGCCGCAGCAACTGGCCACGCGCGCTCGGATCATTCTCGCCGCCGACGCCGGCCAAGGCGTGCGCAAGACGGCGGCCACCGTGCAGGTCAGCCGCTCGTTGGTGCAACGCTGGCGTGAGCGCGCCGATCAGCCAGTGGCCGAGCGGCTGAGCGATGACCCGCGCTCGGGCACCCCGCCGACCTTCACCCCCGAGCAGATCTGCTCGCTGATCGCCTTGGCGTGCGAGCCGGCCATGCGCGAAGGGGTGGAGCTGGCGCGCTGGACCCATGCGGACTTGGCCGAGGAAGCCACCGCGCGCGGGATCGTCGAGAGCATCTCCTCGCATTCGGTGGGACGCTTCTTGCGCGAGGCCGATCTCAAGCCGCATCGCGTGCAGGGCTGGATCAACACGCCGCGCAACGGCGACTTCGCCGAGCGCTGTCGGGATGTCTGTGAGACCTATCGCCTGGCGCCGCAGCGCGCCGCCGAGGGCACCGAGACGCGCAGCATCGACGAGATGACCGGGGTTCAGGCCCTTGAGCGGGCGGCACCGACACAGCCCATGCGCCCGGGACGCCCGCAGCGGCAGGAATTTGAGTACATCCGTCACGGCACGCTCACCCTCATCGCCACCTTCTGCGTGGTCACCGGGCAGGTCTTCTACCGCCTCGGTCCCACGCGCACCGCGCAGGACTTCGCCGACTATCTCGCGGCGCTGCTCGCCGAGCGCCCCGCCCACACCCAGTGGCACCTGATCATGGACAACCTCAACATCCACTGCTCCGAAGAAGTCGTACGCCTCATCGCCGATGCCATCGACTTCAAAGGCGACTTGGGTGTCAAGGAGCGTGACGGTATCCTCAAGTCCATGGCCACGCGTAGCGCCTTTCTCAGCGATCCGAGCCATCGCATCGTCTTTCACTTCACCCCCAAGCACGCTTCCTGGCTCAATCAGATCGAGATGTGGTTCTCGATCCTGGCGCGCAAAGTCCTGCACCGTGGCAACTTCACCTCGCTGGCGAATCTCGAGAAACGCATCAGCGATTTCATTGACTTCTTCAATAAGACCCTGGCCAAGCCTTTCCGTTGGACCTATCAGGGCAAGCCACTCGCGGCATGACTGATCAAACGGTCTCGGGAGTTTCACTCTGCAGCACTAGTATGGGGTGCTATCCTGGGGCTAATAAGGAGATTGGAGAGCGATACCGCGCGTGGCCGGGCAGAGTTCAGTGACTAAAATGCTTTTGTTTGCAAAGGTGGTTTTCCTTGCATTTTTCAAACGGGCGCTTTTTCATGAGCAGTGAATTGTGATGCATGTTAGAGGAGGGAGCAATGGGAAGATCGTTCGGAGCGCTGTTTTTGTCCGGCGTCGGGGCCTTCTTTATCACATGTGTAGACGTAGTGGGGGCGGCGGAAATCGTCGGCCAGCTGAGTAAGTGTTTAGACGTAAACGAGGCTAGTACAAGGAACGGCACGCCGGTGATCCTTTGGCCGTGCCACGGCGGAGAGAATCAGCAGTGGCATTTCAGACAAGACCTAAGCCTCGTTGGGCCCGGCGGTAAATGTCTCTCGGTAATCCGAGGCCGCGAAATCGACGGGGCGCCTGTGGTAATCGATTCCTGCGACGGTACCGAGCGCCAACGCTGGGTCCCCGAACGTAGCGGGGAACTCGTGGGACTTGCGGGCAGATGCCTAGACGTCGAGGGGGGGTTGGGTGAAGACGGTGCGCGGCTGATAGTCTGGCCCTGCGGCGGCACGGCGAACCAACAGTGGGGAGCACTCAACGCTTGGAGGGAGAAAGAAGGGGGCGGCCGGTCGGGGGTTGGCTTGAGCCCGCCGGTTTGGTCCATTGAAACCTGCTCAGAGATCGGAAACATGGAGGGAGAAAAGCCCTACACGTGCAAAGGACCGGGCGGGGGACGAGCAGGCTTCTGGGGTCGCAAGCCCGAGATTCTCGTCCGGTTTAGAGGTCTTCTCGCGGGTGAGCACAAGATAGAAGTCCGTTTCGCCGACGTGAGTTCCGAGGTAGAACGCGATTTGAGCGCATTGAATCGATCTTGGGCTTTTGAGAATAGTAGGTTGGCATGGGCCATACCCTTTACGTCACCGGCGGCAGTGGGTGAAGTATGTCAAGAATGTCGCGTCACGATTCTGCTCGACGGTTTAGAATGTGGTCATGTTAACTATTCCGGGTCGATGGACTAAAGGGCCTTGTTCATTATCCCGTCCACCGCCTTCAGGCCGCGACCGGCATTAAATAGGGCAGTTTCGGGGGGGCGTGGCCGGCGGCGTCGCGGTCGCGGCGGCAAGGGCACGCGCAGGAGGAGCTGCTCGAAGAGCGCGGTGTGTCCGCCCGAAGAAGCGCTCGGCGGCGGTCGTGCCGTCGGCGCGGCGGATGTGGAAGTTGTGCACGCCCGTGAGCGCGGCGAGCTTGCGGTCGCTCAAACGATGACGCCCGTGATGATGCAGCGACAGTTGGCCGTTGCGTCCTTCCACGCAAGAACTGCTGCATTGGAACAGATCGGCGCAGGCGCCGGCGACCTGTTCGACGTGTGCGCTTGCCTCGGGCGCGAGGCGCTGCAGCGGATGATCGGGTCGCCGCAGCGCGTCGAGCAACGCGGTACTCGACGCCTGCACGCGGTTTCGAGTCTCGGCAGCGGTGCTGCGGGCGGCCACGCGCTCGAGGTAGATCGCGGGGATGAGCTGCTCGAGGACCGCCGCTTCCAACTCCGGGGAGAGTTCGAGGGCCTCGACTCTGGCGGTCACGGTAGCGAAGAAGAACGCGAGCGTGGCGAGCCACTGCACGGTCAGGCGCTCGGCCTTAATGATGCGTTCGCGAGCGCGCTCGGGCAGCTCGGCGGCCTCGGCCAGTCTCTTCAGGCGCAACCAGACTTCGGTAAAGCGCGCCGCCACGCGCTCCACCGGCTGGACGTGCCCGGTCTGCGGATCGTACGGGTGATACAGCACACCGAGCTCGCGGATCAATTCACGCGCCTCGGTCTGTCGCGCCCGCGCGCGGTCGCGTTCGGCTTGTGCTGCGACCAGCGCGCTCAGGGCGGCGGCAATGCGGGTCTCGAAGGCGGGTGGACGCCCGAGCGGGCGCGGCACGCACGCCTCGAACGCCTGCTGCGCCGCGCGCTCGGCCTCCCACTGTGCCTGCGCGGCCAGCACACGGACCTCGGCCCGGTCCACCGCGCGGGCCAGGGCCAGGGCGGTGGCTTTCGACACCTCATGATGGCCGTGAAAAAGGTCCGGGGAATGATGCGCACCGAGATCCGTCTCGGCATGGCGACGCAGCGCCTTGGCCTCGTCGGCGGTGCTCTGGATCACCTCCACGGCAAGCCCCGTGCAGACGTCCTCCAGCGCGGCCGTCCAGGTCGCCGCGGTGCGATCCGCGGCGTAGTGCTCCAGCAGGATGAAGTTCGACACCGGCTCGATGGCCACCAGGCAGATCCCAGGATGAAAGGTTTCGTCCTCGCACACCGTCACCGCACGCGGCGCCATGCCCTCGGCAAGCGCGGTGCGCTGCTCCTCGGCCACCCCGACCACGGCCGTTTCCACGGCGACATTGAGTGCCTGCTGCGCACCGTCGCTGACCCCGACGAAGGCCGACAGCCCGCTCAGCTCCAGGAACTCGCTCACCAGCCGGGTGCCGCCCGCCGCACGCCGCCCGCAAGGTGATGCTGAAATGCGCCGCCAGTACCATCCGATGCAACCAAGCGATCCCGTCCGGGGTGCGCGCGAAGGCCGTCAAGCCCGTCGGCGGATCCCCGCGCGGGACCTCCCCGCACCACTCCCGCAAGGTGCTGCGCGCAATACCCGCAGCGGCCGCCACGCCGCGTTGCGTCTCCCCCGCCGCCACCCGTGCTTCGGCCGCCGCGATGTACTCGGCTTGCTCCAGTCGTGTACGTCGCGTCACGCCACGATCCCCCGGCCGGGTCTCGAACCGCCGGGTAGCGTCGCGCTCGCGCTTGGTCTAAAGTCAATCTCGGCAGGATCTTCGAACATCTTTCCGAACCCTCGGTCAGTTTGCACTTCCAAGGGTATGAAATTTCGAGGGTCCTGCCAAATCCCCGCACGTCTATCACCAAGCCCTGGGCTCGGACTTGGCCGCGCTTATGAGCGAGGCCTCAATGATCGCGACAAGGCCCATACTATCGCTGGGATCGCCAATCGCTATTTGAATGAGATCTAGGGAAGCGCCGATTAGTTGCCAATATTCCATTGCTTCACGCTGCATGGCCGATGCTGCCGGCCATGGAGAGCTAAGCGAAAACCGACAGCGAAGGAGGATCAGAAATGGCTGAAACAGAGACTTCTCACCGCCTTGTTAGTGTTTCAACAAACGGCATTGACTGGAATATTCTGGACTCGGCCGAGTTGCGTCTTTGGCAAGAAGGCCGGCCCGAAGTCCGGATGATCCTGAACGAGACGAGCCCCTGGGGCGAAACCAGTGATTTCGGTTCGGGTCCCTATTCGTATCAAGTCACCTGGCGGGACCATAGGAACCAAGTCCTGGAGCAAGCCGAGCAGACGGCGGACTCGTCTCTGCTCTCAATCTGTTCACCGTTCGCGGGGCTTATCCTCGTCAGGGCGTTTCTGAGCCGAGCCTTGTACGATCGCGGAGACCGCGCGCTAGTCGCGATGCGCTACCGCGACGACGCACACGGCTACCTCGTCGAGACGGCTTTCGAACTTTCCTCAGAACGTCCAGAGTACACATGGGGGATTGAAATTCTAAACAACGATCACCGCACCTACAGCTATCGCGTGGAGCACGAGGCAAAGGCAAACACCGATCTATCGTTCAGCTGCGACTGGACCGAATCGGAAGAGCCAATGCTGATTCTGGGGCACCGGCTAGTACGATCGGTCCGCGTGATCTTTCTGTCTAATCCCGAAGTTTATGCCTTCGCCAAGGTCAAGCTGGTCCACTCCGGCGCCCGTGGAGACCAGAAAGCAAGCCTGCTCGTATATACATCAGACGCAGAGGTCTGGTATTACTTTCCAGATAGCGAAGACGGACGCGGGTATCGCTATCAGGCTACTCTGTACACGAGAGATGGCGAAGCTTATCCTCAGCCGGAAAGGGAGGCCGACGAGGAGGTTCTTATCATTCTCCCGCCGGAGAACGATGTGCCGACCGAGGAAGAAGCATGAACGGACGCGGCCGCTTTCCGGCGTCAGCTGGAAGCACGGTCGTGCTGCTCAGGGACAAAGTGCTTGAACCTAAAAAGAGCAGTTAAACCTTGCCTCGAGTGATCCAAGCCGCTGAAATATCGGCGCAAGGAGGTCCCCATGAGCAACCCGATCCCTCACCCGCAGGGTGAACCCGAAACCACCGCATTGGTACCGCATGCCGGCCCGGTTGCGGTGGACACGTTTGGCGGGCGCGTCCACGTCGAGTGGGATGCGCAGGCGGCGGTCACCCCGCTGGGGCAGCTGCCGTTCTTCACCGAGTTTTTGCGCCTGGGCGGGCGCTTCGATGCCTGGGTCGAGAGCTGCCCGCTGAAGCTGACCAGCCCGAACGCCCCGAGCACGCGCGACGTTCTCGGTACCGCCATCCTGGCGGTGCTGTCCGGGCATCAGCGCGATGCCCACATCAGTGCCCTGCGCGGCGACACCATCAACGCCGCCCTGCTGGGCATGGAGGCGGTGGTGAGCGAGGACTCGGTGCGCCGCAACCTCGGCAAGCTCGATGAAGCCGACGGGGTGGCCTGGTTGCAGAACCACCTGGACGCCTGCGTGGCGCCGGTGCCGGGCGTGCCCTGGATTCTCGATACCGACGTGACGGTCAAGCCGCTCTACGGGCATCAAGAGGGTGCGCTCAAGGGCTACAACCCGCACAAGCCGGGGCGCCCTTCGCACACCGACCACACCTATTTCGTCGCCGGTCTGCGTCTGATCCTGGACGGTAAGTGTCAAGGTAGTTGTCGCATCAATCATGTCATGTTCGTGTCGGCCTTCTCCTGTTCACGAGGGGGTTTTCCCGGGTTGAGCAAGACCGAAGCGGGCGGCGTCCAATTGCGGGTGGGTCCGGACCAGCGCGTCGGGTTGTCGTCTCTGGCGGCTTGATAGAGCGCGTCGCGCCGTGCCAGCAGGTCGACATCCTCGCCGCGATGGCGCTGTGCCGGGGTGACGAACTTCAGCGCGCTGTGCAGGTGGATGGTGTTGTACCAGGCGGTGAATGTCGTCATCCAGCGGCGTGCCGCCTCGACGCCGTCGAAGGGATCGGAGGGGAAGTCCGGGCGACCCTTGACGGTGTTGAACAGCGACTCCGAGTAGGGGTTGTCGTTGCTCACGGCCGGGCGACTGAAGGACGGCACGACCCCGAGGCGCTGGAGCATCACCAGCATGGTGGCGCCTTTCATCGGCGAGCCGTTGTCCGAGTGCAGGACCAGTGTGCCCGGGTGCACGCCTTCGCGCAGGTAGGCCTTGTGCAGGACGCTGGCGGCGTGCGCGGCGGACTCCTGCGGGTAGACCTCCCAGCCGACGATCTTGCGGCTGTAGACATCCATGATCAGGTACAGATAGAAGAACATCCCCTGCACGGTACTGGCCAGGTAGGTGATGTCCCAGCTCCAAACCCGATTCGGCCCGGTCGCCTCCAGCGGCTGCGGGCGCACCCGTGTCGGCGCCTTGGCGCGACCGCGGCGGGCGAGCTGCCCGGCGTCGCGCAGCACGCGGTAGAAGGTCGACTCGGATCCCAGGTAGCAGCCCTCGTCGGCCAGCGCCGGGACGATCTGATGCGGACTCAAGCTCGCGAACCTGGGCGCGTTGGCGGCTGTGAGGACGGCTTGTCGCTCGTGGGGCGAGAGCCGATTGGCCGGGGTGCGTACCGCGCCTTCGGTCCGGTGCTCGCGCGTGCGCCCGTCGCCGCCGATCGCCCCGTCGCGACGCCAGCGCTGCAGGGTGCGCTCGGACAGCCCCACGGCGGCGCAGGCGCGACTCAGGCGGGCGCCCTCGGCACAGGCTTGGGCGATGTACTCGCTCACTTGTACGCGCCGCTCATAGGCGAGCGAGCGTCCTCTGGCTCCTCCCAGATCGCCCGGACTTTTTTTTGGAGCACCAGCAACGTGGCGGCTTCGGCCAAGGCCCGGTCCTTGCGCTGCAACTCCCGACCCAGGCGCACGATCTCCGCCTGCTCGGCGCGCCGCTCGGCCCGCTCGGTCGTGCTCGTCAGCGGCGCATTGGCCTGCTGGCAGGTCGTGCGCCACGCGCTGATCTGCTCGGCGAACAGGCCCTTGCGCCGACAGTACGCGCCCAGCTCCAACTCATTGAGGGTGGCGGTCTCCATCACCACGGCAAACTTCTCCTCGCTGCCGAGCGTCCCGGCAGGCACCGTCGATGCCCGTGGTCGACGCGCCCGACCCAACGCCTCGCGCCGCCAGCCGTAGAGGGTGTCGCGCGGGATGCCGGTTTGCGCGGCCAACTGCGGGACGCCGACGTTGTTGGGCGGCAGTAGCTTCGTCAGGATGCTGTCTTTCAGTTCGCTCGAATAGGTTGTCATGTCGCTCGCCTTCTCATGCCTCGGGGCGCTTGCGCCGCGCCCTCCGGGTCAGCCGTCAGTCGCCCTTCGGGCTCCTTCCCGGCTGACCCCGGAGGGCGCAAAGCCCCGGGTCGGTGATGCCCCATCCTCCCACACATTCTCCCAAAGGGAGGCGACATCTATCCTGACACCTGGGGTGGACGTGGAGGTGCTGGACGGCAACCAAACCGCGTCCAAGTACAGCGCGCCGGGGCTGTGGGAGTTGCTCGCGCGCCTGCCGCGGGCGCACTGGCCGCTGTGCATTCGCGGCGACCGCGATTGGGGCACCCAAGCCAACATGGCACGGGCCGAGCAGGAGGGGATCCCGTATCTGTTCAAGCTGCGCATGACCTCCAAGGTCAAGCAGACCGTCGAGCGCCTGATGCGCGATGCCGAGTGGTGCGATGCCGGTCAAGGCTGGCAGGGGGCCGAGACGACCCTGCGTCTGTCGGGCTGGAGCCGTGCCCGGCGCGCCGTCGTGCTGCGCCGGCGCATCAAGGCCGACCTGGCCGTCGTCGAGCAGGGTGATCCCGAGCAGCTGCGCCTGAGCTTCGCCGAGCTCACCGACGAGACGATCGTCTACGAGTACGCCGTGCTGGTGACCTCGCTGCCCCATGAGATCCTGAGCGTGGCGCAACTCTATCGCGATCGCGCCGACGCGGAGAATCCCTTCGACGAGCTCAAGAACCATTGGGGCTGGGGCGGCTTCACCACCCGCGACATCAAGCGCTGCCGCTTCATGGCGCGCATCACCGCCTTGACCTACAACTGGTGGAGCCTGTTCGTGCGCCTGGCCGACCCGACTCGGCACACCGAGGCGATCACCAGCCGCCCGCTGCTGCTCAGCGCACCGGCACGACTGACCCGTCACGGCGGGCAGACGCGCCTGACCATCAGCCATCCCCATGCCGAAGCCGGGTGGGTGGAGGCGACCTGCCGCGAGATCACGGCCTTCTTCAACACGCTGCGCCGAACTGCGGAGCAGTTGAGTCCCCTGCAACGCTGGTACCGGCTCCTCTCGCGGGCGCTGGTGAAGTATCTCAACGGCCGCCAATTGCAGCCGCCGGCGGTGTTACCGGCGCCGGCGTAGCCGCCGAACCGCCGGTATGTGTACTCGCCCGCGGGCCGAAAACGCTCCGCGACGGGCGCTAACTGCTCTTTTTAGGTTGAAGAGTTCGGCATCGCCGAGTCGAGGACAGGATTGGACCCGGTCGCTCCAGCCGGCCAGGTCTGCTCCATCCAGCCACTGCCCGACCCTGGGGAGAACCGGTTGGAAGACCTCGCGAGCGCGGCGGCGCTCTCCTCGAACTGGCTCCGGATCATCACGAGTTGGTTGAACTCGAAGTGCTCAAACTCCGCCGGATAGGGGAAGCCGTGCCTCCGGTGATGGCCGACCCGGGCCGCGGTGACGCACCGTACTCCAACTCCGGCGATCCGGGCGCGAAGGTGCGAGCGGAAAGGTCCTGTTCATCCACGACCAAGACGCTGGACAGGGGGAGAAGCCTGCCAGTTTCTCGTAGCTTTCTCTGCATCATTCAGTCGGCGCCTGTCACCGTCGGCGCCTAGAGAGCTCGGTTGGCGTGGACGCGAGTCGGTTGGCACACTGAGAAGCCCAGAGATCGCTGGACAGCGTCGTCTTGGCCGTTGCACCAATCGAACCCCGAGCCCCGGCAATCGCACGTCTCCTGGGCGTAGTCCCGGAAGGCCGAGCACATGAAAGCGCCCGAGCCGGCATGAATGAGCAACGCGCCGGGCCGATCTGGCGAGCAGGTCAGGTGGGCGTCGATCCGGATCCGCGGCTGTCGCAGGTGCTGTTCCGCGGCGACGCGGAAAACGGCGGCCTTCTGCAGTTCAAGTCGATCCTGGCTCCGAGCGCGGATCAGCTCACCGCGCCCGAAGAGGAGCGGCCGCACACTGGCCAGGCTCCCCTTGCGCCGCGCCCAGATTGACGACGTGGTACCGAATCAAGGCGCCGATTGGCTCAAGACGGAGAAGCTGGCACCAGTTGTGCCGTCGGCGTTCCAGTGGCCTTGGTCGCCGCGTGTCTCGGCGCCACGGGCGTCGCTCTGGCCGACGCCGCCGTGCGCGGCAATGCGCTGCCGACGGTTCTGATATCTGAGCTCGAGACACTGGGACTCGCCGGTCCTGTGGGTGTGATAGCCGAGGCCGACCTCCAGGCGATGTACGGTCTGGTAACCGTCGCGGGCGCGCTCGATTCCCTTTACGGCCTGGCTCGGGTCGCCAAGAGCTAAGAGGCAGGCGGTCGGGGCAATACGATTACGTCGTCATCCGCTTCCCGCTCTCCTACCTGGATGAGGGTGCCGTCTGCGAGATACCAGCTCAACCCGTAACGGTAACGACCTGGGGGCAGCTCGACCATGCGTGCGGCCGTGTCGGTGATCTCGATGCGCTCGATGCGGTCTCCGCTCTCGAGACGGACTTCAAGCCGTCTTGCTCTCGCGGCGTCGAAGAAGATCGGCAACAGCTGGATCTCGCGACGCGGCTTCCCTACCAGCGGAATCGCCAACACCGAACCGGCGCTGCGGCGCCAATCGCTCTGCTCGAAGCGGCCATCAATGTAGCTCGCGTGGCACCGCCATTCGACCTCCCGGGGTCCGTCGTGTCGAGCCGGCGCCGTCCACTGGACGAAATCGTCGAGGCCTCGGACCTCGACGGTTTCCTCGAAGACCTCCCGACCGTCGCGGTGGCGCAGGTCGACCATCGCGAGTGCCACGTCCTGCCAGCCGCTGCCGGTCGGAATGAGCGCGACGCGGACACAGTCGCCGTCGAACGGATCTCCGACGCCGATCGCGTCACCGTTCAATCCTTCGATCCTCCGCTCGACCGTGAGTCCGCGCTGCGACAGATAGATCACTCGGCCACTGATCGGCCCGCGAGCCCCTTCGAGCTCGGCGGACCAGATCGCGCTCCGCCGGCTCGCGTCCAACTCGACGACACCGAATATCGGCGGCGATCCCATCGCGCTGTGCTCGAGCTCCACCCGAACCGACCGCCACCGGTCCTGGAAGTCGAGTCCGGCGGCGAACACCTCAACCACGAGATGAGGCGGCGTCGAAACCGGCACGATCACGCTCGTGGAATCACCAACACTTTGCCAGGAGGACCATGCGCTAGGCGACTGGAAAGCGAGCTTTAGGCGGTACTTCCAACGGAACGAGGTCGTCCCGAGTCGCGCCGATCTGGGCTCATCGTCGGTGAGAGCAATGTCGGCCGCTTCGCCAGCGCCGATCGCTTGGAGTCGAACATCGACCCGTTCGAGCGGCCCTGAGAAATCCCCGAGCGTCCGCACCTCGATTGGTGGAACGCTACCGATCTCACTCGGATCGAGGATGACATCTCGCACGAGCTCCCACCGTTCGTCGGTAGGGAGGAACGCGTCGAGAGTCGTCGCCAATCGAATGGGCCAGCTGACGACGTCCGAAGCCGACGCGCGCACGACGAGATCTTCTCCCGCCTCCAAGCGGCGAGCAAGTTCGTCAAGAACCCACTCGCGCAGAGCGCGTGCGCGCTCTGGCTCCTCGCTGCCATCGATCTCGATCCGCGCGCTCGCGTCGAGGATCGCGCGCGCCACGACGCTCCTTGCAGCCCCTCGCACCGTCTGGAGGCGTCGTCGGACCTCCCGCGCGTCGGCGGCTGCAGTGATCTCGACTGGCGGGAGCCGCACCTTCACGTGTCCCAACCAGGTCACCTGAAGCGGCGAGGTGCCCTCTCTCTCCAAGAGCGGCGCCAGGACCGACGCTTGATGATCGGTGAGGTCGGCAGATAGGACCCCCACCGCGCCGGCAGTGATCGACACCTCGTGTTCGACGGGATCGAGCCCCGGTGCTTCAAGCCGCACGGCAGCATCGAGCCACGGCATGGCCCGGACCTTCTCCGGGTCGAAGCCCTCTCGTGTGAGCTCCGCGGCGGTCGGCGCGACCTCGACGTCCAGATCAAGGCGGCCCGCGGCGAGGCTCAAGCCGCCGTTCCCACCGGAGGTGGGGATCCAGCGCCTAAGCCGGAGCCGCGGTCTGCCGTTCCCATCCCGGGCGGGACGTGGCCGAGCGAGTGCCACGCCGACCCGACCGCCGGCGGCATCGTCTCTCAGCCAAAGGACCTCGCCCGACGCCTCGATTGGCAGAAGCAGCACGGCTCAGACCTCCACCACTACACTGTCACCTTCGCCCTCTCGCCAGTCCGATTCCGCCATCGGTCCGGTGCCGCCGGTGGCGGTCCGCGGGACCGCACGCGTCCGGTAGCGCAGGCGCGGTTTGGCGAATCGGTTTTCGCGCCGCACGGGCCAGACGATTCCGCCATCGAGCTCAAGGGTCCGCCAGGGTCCGCCCTCCACTTGAACCGCATGGTAGACCACGCGACTCGCGTTGTCGGCGGCCGGCTGCAGCGCGACCTCGACAACCTCGCCCTGACCGAGAATCGTCGCCCCCACCGTAAGTCCACGCTCGCCAATCGGTATCGAGCCAATCGGCTCTCGGCGACCGCCCGCGAGGACCGCGGCCACATCCACCGCGGGCGGCGGCTGACGACCCACCGCCCAGGCTTCCGGGGACTCCGCGGTCAGCTTCAGAGCTCGAGAACCCACCGCGACCTCCAACGCCTCGAGCGTATCGAAGAGATCCGGCTCCGCTCGAAAACGCAGGGGCGTGAGTCCGAGCGCGGCGGTGTTCACTTCGAGGAAGAGACCGGTCGGCCGGAAGCCGGTCTCGGTCATCGTCGTCCCCCTGGGCGTGTAAACTGCCGCCTTGAGCCGCCAAGAAAGCGCAAGCACCTCGAAGGTCTCTCGCACGAAACGCAGCCGCACTGCCCCTGGCTCACCGGGGCGGAACACATGCCGCAGCCTCCCGGTTGGGCCTCCGGTGAGGATCTCGACCTCCAGGCTGCGCACGCCGGCGTCGGACAGCAATACATCGTTCACTACCAGCAGCTCCGCGGCCTCGAACGGCGCCGGCTCTCGGATCTCGGTCAGGTAACGCGCGGGATCCGGTTGAGCGGCCAGGAACTCGGAGAACGACCACCGAAAGCCAATCAGCCGGGAGTCGAGCCGAGGTACCTGGAGGCTCAATTCCAGATGCTCAGGCACCGCCTGCCGAACGACCCACCCGTCGTCCGCGGCATCCAGCAGGAAAGGCGCGGAGTGCAGAGCAATCGTCAACAGCGCCTCGTCATTCGGCGGTGGCAGCGCTGCCGGTGCCAGCGGGTACCAAGTGAATACCGTGGTGTCAAGCCCGAGAAACGCATCCTGGATCCGTGTCCAGTCGGCCGGCGATGAGCCTACAAGCGCCGTGAGTTGGCTCTGCACCATTCGGCCATCGGCACGCACACGCCAGGGGAATGTCGGCGCGAAGCCTTGCACCTTCAGCTCGACCTCGACGTCGATGACCTCATCGCCGCCGGCGCCGAGACGCTGGGCAATCGCAACTTCGAGCGAGTCGAGACTTACGCTTCGATCGACGACCGCATCGCCGACAGCAGCCGTTCGGCGCCACTGACCGTTCTCGGACGCGGTTGGAGTCCGAAGCAGAAGACGGAAACGACCATCGGCAAAGGAAACACGCCGCTCCCCCGCCGCCAGCTTCGGCCAGACTGGCGTCAGCCGCAGGTGGAGCAGTCCTCCGTCCGGACTCCGGCTCAGGGCGACCTGACTCGAACCGTCTGGCGCGGTCAGCGGCCTCAGTCCGGACGGCAGTCGATACCGAACCGCTTCGTCCGAGTCGTCCGCAAAGGAGTCGCCATCGCGAATTAGGACGAGCATCAGAAGTCGAACTGCCCGAGCTTGACGACCGCAGTCCCGACCGTGAGAGGATCGGTACCCTGGCCCTCACGCCACTCCGTGCGAGCCCCCTCGCCACTCGGATGGAGATTGGTGACCCGGTAGAAGTAACGCTGCTGATCGTCCGCGGTGCCGAGAATCTGGTCGATCAATCGCCCGACGAGGTTGACCTCCGCTTCCGACTGGTCGGGTGTGAGCCTCGCTTCCGAGCCGTCGTCGAACTCGACCATCAGTCCGGTAAGGGATTCGGCACCCTCGGCGGGCGGTCCGAACGTTCCCCCGGCGGCTCGAACCATCACCGAAAAGCTCAGCGAGCCATAGCCAGGCGTCAACATCAGTAGCCTCAACAAGCTGCCCGGATTCGGCTGTACGCGTCCGAGCACCACCGGCTCGAGCGAAGCGAAGGCGGCGTCGGCAGGCGTGACCTGGTAGTCCACCTCCACGACCTCCTGCGGCGCCACCACGCGCTGCGCGAGCGCGGCTCCATTGACTGCTTCTGCCACGACTCCGTCGGCGAGGATCTCTCGAGTCGGAGGATCCGCGATCACCACCGGACTCTCGATCCGGTTTCGCAACTGGACTCGATACCGCCCCTGGCTACCCTCCACCGGACCGATGAAGTCGACGTCGAACACATCTGCGGAGGTCTGCCACAGCGAGATCGCAACGCCGCTGTGGGCCTCGGTGCCGTCGAACAACCGGTAGCTGACCTGACCGCGTACGACCCCTGCTTCCTTCGTAAGGCGTTCGCGCCAAAGCCGTACGAAGGCCTCGTGGTCGAGTACCAGCGTGTCCGTGATCCCGACGGCGGCCTCGATCTCAGCCTCGTCGCGGTCCTGCGCATCGCCCAGGATATCGAGGTCGAGCTTGAGGCGGGCCTCCCGCGGGAGTATCGGCGAAAAGCGCGCCACGAGACCCTGGTGCGCCAGCTCAGCACGTGCGAGCTCGATCACCTCGGGGTCGATCCACGGCTCGAGTTGGTAGGACATCACGACTTGATAAAAGACCTCAGCTTCGCTCTCGCCCGCGCTGGTCGAAAAATCCCCCGGCAGAAAGGTGAGTCCTGGCAGAAACGGATCTTCAACGTAGCGGGCGAGCCGGAACTCCATTGGCGCCACATAGACGAGGTCGCGCATCAGATTGTCTTGATAGACGACGGCGAGCTGTCGTCCCGAGGCCGCAAACAACGGAACAGGTATCAAGAGATGGATGCCGCCCCGATGATAGCCGGTGATCGCGAACACTTCGTCATTCGTCGCGACGTCAGGGTCAAAGTTGAAAGGGATCTCTTGCTCGTTCTCCAGATCCGTGTCGATGATCGCCGGCTTACCTCGCGTATCGAGCGCGATCTTCGTCGGCACGGCCTTTCTGCCAGCGATCTTCAAATCACTCTTCGCCACCGCCAGTGGGAGGGCCACTGCGTTCACGCGCGCGAGCGCCGCCGATGAAAAAACCGGGCGTGTTGCCGACACCCTGGCGCTGGTGATCGCGACCCTGGGCGTCACAGTTCGAGCCGTCGACGCCGACGTGCGCGTAGTAGGCATGGGCGTGACTCTGGCGGCGCTCGGCGCCCGAGCGGCCACCGTGGTGCGTGCGACTGGCGCGGTCGGAGCAACGCGGGCGCGCATCAGCACAGGGGCCGCGAGGCGGACCGTAGATGGTGAGACGGTCCTTTCGACGGCAACCCGCGGGCGCGGCGCCCCCGTTCTGCGCGGGCTCGTGGCCGCGGACGGGCGCCGCGTGGCGCCGCTCGCGACTTGGGCCATTCGCGGCGGGGTGCGATTCCTCGCCGACAACCGAGCGCCCTGGCGCGGCCGCGCGAGCATCCGACGCAGGTCGTTGACGTCAGCTTCCTCGCCGGGCTCGGGTTGCCGCACCGTGACCCGCACTCGACTGGTGGTCGTCGACGTCCGCCTCATCGTGGCCAGACTCTCTCGACTCAATGTCTGGGTGAAGAAAGCCCCTTGGCGCTCTAGGACCTTGACCTGCGCCTTCTTGCTTGCCGTATCGCCGACAACGACCTGCTGCCATGTCCGCACGCCGACCCGCGTCGCGATCTGGATCACGAGCGAGGCATCGCGGTCGGAACGGCTCATCGCCTGGTAGACGGCGTCAAACTGGGCCTTCTCGGTGAAGATCGTCACCGAGGTGGCCCGCCCATTCCCCTCCTGCTGCAGGGGCTGCAGCGGCACGGTATCCTCGCCGGCACCGCCGCCCCTCTCGACGGGGATCTGATAACGCAGAAACGGCACTGCGCTATGGTCCATCGCGAGCACGCGGTACGCCCGGCCGGCCGGTGGCGGCGTCCAGGCCAAGGACAGGGTCAGACGGCCGACCTCTTCTGTCTCCTCGTCGACGCCATAACGCAACTCCACCTCCGGCTTGCCGTCCGTGACGGCCAAGCGGTAAAGGGGCAAATAGTAACGAATCAGCCGGTTATTCGCCGATACGTATAGAGCGTTCGGTTTGAGCTCCTGCCTGCCGGAGAGCACCGGGCGATCCCCGGCGGCCGGCACCGTCGCGCCCAACGGCTCCTTGATGCGCAACTGTTGTTTGTGGCGGAGAATCTTGTCGACGCGGGTTGCGCCGAGGTTGGTGTCGACCATGTAAAAGCGATTTTTCATTCGTGCGTCTCCTGACCTCGACCGACACCGAGACGGTCGCCGAAGCAGTCCGCGGGGGATCGCTACCCGAGCCAAGAAAAAAAAGCAAGAGCGTCTGCTAACATTTAAGCACAAGAATCTTGGTGCGATTGGCAAATTGGGGGAAGCTCATGCTGAAGATTCCGGCTATCCGCAAGATTGGCGATGTCACCGTTTACCAAGACGATGCCGTCTGGTACCGCTTCTACCTTCTGCCGTCCATGCCGAGCATCCGCCGCGATCAGAACGGCCGGCCGGTATTCCTGCTCGCGAGCTACCATGTCTCGGACCAGGAACGCGCGGAGAATCCCGAGCTACCGCGGGGCGGGGGGTTCATGAACTTCGATGTTCAGTTCGCCGTTGACGAAGAGACAACCGAGCGCGCCCGAACCGAGCTTCAGCAGTGGGTCGAGGAAGAGTACGCGCGCCGGCGCGGGCATCGGCAGTTCTCCCGACTGCGCGAATACGCCGACAGTCAAGCTCCGACCGTCGAGCTCGCCGATCCGTTGCTTTCGGGCGGCACGGTCAAGATGCAGACGACGCAGTCGGATCTCCTCGTCACCGACCGCTTCGCCGAGGCGCCCGCCTCTCTGGTGAGCGGCTCGACCGCAGTGTTCAATATGGACCTGACCGCGCTCGGCGCCGAGTTCATGAAGGATCTCATGGTCGACACCGACGGTACTGGAAGAATCGACCTGACGCCGGTTCAGGTAATTTACGACCTCAGGATGTGGGCACGTACGCCACCGATACTGATCACCGTGACGGGGCAATCGAAGCGCGTGCACAAGACCTTGCTCAAAATCTCCGAGACCAATCGCGACAACCCGTGCACACCGCGCGAGGTAGAAACCTTCCGCGAGAGCGGTGTCAACAGCTCGACGCTGCGCGAGTCGGGCGATGTCAAGGTGCAAATCGACAAGGGCGATGCAACCGTTCCGGACGAGATTGTCGAGGCTCTTCAGGACTACGCACTCGATCTCTTCGACACCATGATCGAGGAGCGCTTTCTCGTGCCGGCCGAGGGCGACGACGAGAACCTCGAATTTGACTCCGACGATCAGGAGAGCCAGGATCGCGACCCCGGTTGGGCAGCCGTTCTATACGATGGAAGAAACTACTCGGGGACCAGCCTCGAGGTCGACGAAGACCAGGACAGCCTGGATGACCTCAAGGGCAAAGTATCATCGGTTCGGGTACGTCCCGGACATCGCGTGACGCTCTATCGTAGAACCGGATACGGTGGTCAGAGCAAGCAGATCAGCTCTTCGATGAGGAGCCTCGGTGGCGGCTGGGACAATCGGGCCCAATCGGCGAAGGTCTGGCGTCCCCCGACAAGCCGCTACAAGGTCCGCAAGACGGTCAATTACTCGACGATGAAGCTCGAGATCAAGATCGATCGCTCCCAGGTGGTCGAATGGCCGCTGGTCGCCCAAGCGACGCTCGCCACCTTCTTCAGCGGAGCGAGCGCCGATGAGATCGGACGTCATGTCGTCGAGCTTTTCCCCAACGACTTCGATACCCTCGGAGTGACGGTAATGGCGATGGTCGCCTTCGAGACTTCTCCGTTCCAAGCCGTGGAGATCCAGCTCAAGTACAGCGCTAAGGCCGACAATGGAGAGGAGCATACGACGAACGCCGCGTTCACCTTCCGCGCCGGTGAGATGGACCCACAGCGGTTCGACCCCGCCATCATCGGCGGCAAGCACGAGTACGAGCACCGCTATCGGATCTTCTACGATGATGGGGGGGTAACCGAGTACACGCCATGGGAGATGTCGACCAACCGGGCCTTGAACATCAGCATCGTCGATCCGGGGCGGCTCGAGCTCGAGGTCTCGTCGGCGGCGCTCAACTGGGAGATCCTCCGCGGCATCACGGTCAAGTTGTCCTATTCGGATCCGGATCGTAGCGATCCGTTGATCGAGAGGACCTTCGAGCTCACCGAGCTCGTCCCAACCCGCAAGTGGGAGCACGGCTTCAAGCGCGAACTGCTCGGTGCCGTCGACATTCAAACCACCTATTTTCTGAAGGACGACAAGGTCGTCGAGGCCGAGCCCCAGAAGGTCGCCGCGAGCGAGAACCTATTCGTCGTTCCGCCGCCGCAGGTGGACGTGCTCAACGTCAGTCTGGTGCCGACCGGCGACTGGAGCGACGTAGCGCAGGCAGTCGTGTCGCTCGAGTACGACGCCGGTAACGGGCAGGTCTTCGACCGCACTTATCGCTTCGCGAAGGTCGACGACTTCGCCGAGTGGCAAGTCCTTCTGCGCGACCCGACCCGCCGTACCTTCCGCTACAAGACCCTCGTGACCTACAAGAACGGCCAATTCGAGGATTCGCAGTGGCACACCGAGACCGGAGATCAGGCGATCCCGATCAAGGTCAAGGGGGTTCCGAAGCTCCGGGTCAACATCCTCTCGAATTTGGTCGATTTCACACGAACGCCGGCGGTGACGGTTTCGCTGACCTACGGCGGGGAGGGTAAGACCCTGAGCTTCACGGATTCCCGAACAGCCTCCTGGGAGGTCCCCCTGGACGTCGACGGCAGCCGAAATTACACCTACGAGATCACGTGGCACCCGACCGACGGCAACCCGATCCGCTCGGGACTGGTTCGCACGGCCGATACCGAGCTCTTCATTCCCAAAGCCAAGCTCGTCACTCCCGGAAAGCTCGAGGTCATCGTCCGCGGCTTCGCGGTCGATTTCGCCAACACGCCTTTCGTCGACGTCACTCTGACCTGGGTCGATGGAGATCGCGAGGAGCGCAAGACGCTGACGCTCCACGAGAACCAGAAGAACATGTCGTGGTCGGTCGATGTGGGCGACCGTGCCCAGCGCACCTACAGCTACGAGGTGGTCTACAACCTCGCTGACGGCCGGCGGATCGATGGGCCTTCCGGTCAGAGTGATGATCCGGTCGTCTCCATTACCCCGTACCAGACAGCTTGAGGAGAATGCAACATGCTGAAGCTCCCCGCCTTCAAGCAGTACCAGTTCCCGACTGGAGAGACCGCGACTGTCTTTCAAGACGACGCCCAGTTCTGGCGTTTCTACGCCATTCCCGGATTCCCGACCGTTCGGTTGACGCCCGACGGCGATCCGGTCTTTCAGCTCATCAAATATGCCTTCTCCGATGCGGCGCGCGAAGAGGATCCCGAGCTGCCGCGCGGCGGCGGTTACATGGTGTTCGACTCGGAGCTCAAGGTGAGTGCGGAGCACCGCGACCACATCATAGCCGACCTTCAGAGCTGGGTCGACGCCGAGTGGGAGCGAATGAAGCACATGCCGAACGACAAGTTGCGGACGCTCGAGCTCGGCGCCACCTTTGTCGACACGATTGGCGAGCACTGGGGGCAGGAAGGCATGCGCGGCACAAGACGCGCCTCGGCGAGCCGTGGCTCCACCACTTTCCTGACCATGCCCGGCAGCGGTTTCGAGCCACCGACCACGGGTGCGCCGGCGCCGCAGGTCGTGATCGGCGAGCCGCTGTGGATCAGCGGCAACGTCACCATGAGCGCGCCACAATCCACCGGTCTCGTGCAGCACGCCACCACCGAGCGGCCCGCGTCGCTGATCGGCAATAATGTCGCCGCGTTCAACATGGACCTCACCCCCGACGGCGCCACATTCATGCAGAAGACGCTGGTCGGTGAAGATGGCGGCGGCGCTACCGACCTGAGCCCGATCCAGGTGGTTTACCAGATCAAGATGCTGGCCAAACTACCCCCGGCCACGATGTACGTGAAGTTCAACACCGCTTCGATCTATCACTCCGTCCAAGAGCTCTTCCACGAGCACCACAACTGCACCGACGACTACTTCACGTCCGAGAATTTGATGAGCACGGCGATCGAGGCGGGCCTGATCACCGTCAAGATCGACATGGGCGGGGTGCAGGACGACGACCTCGAGCAGATGATGATGCAGCAGGCCATGAACATGGTCCAGCAGCTGCTCACCGACAGGTTTGCCGAAAAGGAGCGCGAGCCCATGGAAGAGTGGGCTGACTCGGACCTCGCGGAGAGCTCCAACGAGGTCTATCGCCTCAAGCAGGTCACCGAAGTCGACATGACGAACTTCGAGCACACCATGGAGATCAACACGACAACCGAATTCGAGATCGCGCCCCAGGGAACCTTGGCTGTCTTCTTTCACGGCCGCACCGACATGGACAAATTCGTGCGCCAGATCCTGCTCGGCGACGCCTTTTTCAACACCCTCGGCCTCAAAGCGCGCGCCTTCGCCAATTGGGAGGAAGATGAGATCGCCTTCGTCGAGATCGAGATCAAATACTCCCACGGCGGCCAGATCAAGACGCAGACCTTCACCTTTACTGCGACCGACAACGACCCCAAGGAGTGGGACCCGTCGGTGATCGCCGGCAATCGGGATTATGAGTACCGTTGGCGGGTCGCCTTCGAGGGCCGCGAGCCGGAGGACTGGTCGCGATGGAACAAGGAGACAACGCGCAATCTCAACGTCTCGGTGGAAACACCTGGCATCCTTTCCACCGAGGTCACCGGAGTCGGGCTCGACTTCGAGAACATCCTCGACGCCGTCTTGGTGCACCTGAAGTACGAGGATGGCTCAAACGACGTGCCGGAGTCGGGGCAGTCGATCCTGCTCGCGCCGGATAGACCGTCGGGCACTTGGCGACTACCACTCTATGCGCCATGGGAGAAACCGATCGATTACCGCGTGGAGTACCTGCTCAAGACCGGGACCTCGATCGAGGTTGGCTGGGAAAAGACCGACGGACCAACGCAGAATATCCTGATCAAACCGCCCGAGATCGACGTCCTCGACGTGCCTCTGGTGCCGGCAGGAATATGGACCGACGTCATTCAGTCGGTCGTTTCGTTGCGTTACCAGGACGGCGACTATCATCGCGACGCGCAGTATAACTTCAAGAAGTCGGACGAATTCAAGAAGTGGGCGGTAATCCTGCTCGATCCGAACAAGCGTGCCTTCGAGTACCGCATCCTCTCGACCTTCCTGAACGGCGATACCCAGGAGACCGAGTGGCTGTCGCGCGATGGCGACCAAGCGCTCGGCCTCAAGGTCGTCGGGCCGCCTCGGCTCGAAGTCAGAGTCACCGGAGCGGTGCTCGATTTCGCAAGCACACCGCTGGCGAAGGTCGATCTCGAATACGACGACCCGGAAGGCGAGCGTGACGTCGAGAGCGTGTCGCTGCAAAAACCGGACGATGTCAAGATCTGGTCGATTCCGATCCGCGAGGGGGGGCCGAAACGATACCGCTACCAGACGACCTACTTCCCGGTGGAAGGCGACCCGGTCGAGCGCGAGTGGGAAACGACCGAGGACGAGTTGATCGTCGTGCACAGATACTCGATCCCCAAGGTCGGCGCAAAGTTCATGCCGATCCGGCAGGATTTTACGGCGACTCCCGCCGTCGAGGTCAACCTGAGCTATGACGACGCGCAGCGCGATGTTCACGAGCGCATGACCCTGGTCTTCACGGACGGCACCGTGCAAGAGTGGTTCGTGCCCGTTGCCGACGACGCCCCGCTGGGCTACGTGATGACCGTCACCTGGTACATGGCCGACGGAGCCACCGTCACCTCGAGCCCGGTGACCTTGGACAAGCCGGCCGTGGTCAT
This sequence comes from Thiocapsa bogorovii, assembly GCF_021228795.1. Taxonomy (NCBI): domain Bacteria; kingdom Pseudomonadati; phylum Pseudomonadota; class Gammaproteobacteria; order Chromatiales; family Chromatiaceae; genus Thiocapsa; species Thiocapsa bogorovii. The sequence goes on along the minus strand of NZ_CP089309.1, from coordinate 3,957,742 downwards.
ACCCCCGGCACCGCGACAGTCATAGCTCTTCGCACTTCACACCACGAGAGGACAGTATGCTTTATTTGGGTGAGGGTGCACGTCAAATCAGCGTAAGCGGCGATCGTATCATTCAGGTCTTTCCCGATTTCAGTGATCCGAACGCGTTCTACTACCTCCCGAACGTGCCGCACATCGCCAGCATGGCGGATGGCACTCCGGCGATCCGCTTGCTGGTGTACCGGGAGGATCTCGACACGATCGATGACGACGACGACGAGGCGGTGGCTTTCCTCAGCCTTGACGTCGACGTCTCCTGGCCCGCCGATGCGATTGATGAGGCAATCAGCAAGCTGCAGCTCGAAGACAACCTCATGCAGAAGCCGCGGCTGGCGCCGATCTTCTTCCGCGAGGGGTCCGTAAAGCTGATGCTGCTCGACGCCGTCACTCCCGAAGAGGAGGAGGCTCACCCGGGTGAAGCCCAGCCGACCGAGTTCGTCATCAAGATCCTAGGCGCCGGCTCACCTTCGCTCTATGGGGACAATCGGGCGATCTTTCAGGCCATGCTGCCCAAAAAGGGTGCCGTGGTCTTGTCGCAGGCGCTCGACGGCGTCACACCGATCGGTGTTGTCTACTCGCTCACCTTCGCCGGCCTGCAGCCGGCCTTCAACATCCGAGCCCGGGTCGACTGGCAGCGAGTGGTCGATCACTTCAGTGAGCAGAAAGAGCTCGATCTCCTCTTCTATGAGCGCGACATCCAAGAATCGATCGACTCGCTCGTCGACGAGCGGGCGATCGAGATCGTCGAGATGGTCGAAGGGATTGGTGCAGCGGCGATGGATGCGGAGCGTGAGCAGGTCATGAACACGGTCCGGCAGTTGATCTTCGACAAGTTCTTCGAGGCGACCTTTGAACGGGAGACCGCGGTCGGTGACGCTGCCGAGGACCGGGTCACGGGCGCGCTCACCAACATCGCCCAGAATGGCCTGACCCTGGGGATCGGCTACACCTATCGCAGGAAAGAGGTCAAGATCGACGAACTGCGCACCTTGGACCTCGACTACACGGCGCGCAAGGCGGCCGAGCGCACCATCTACCCGCAAGCCCACATGCACAAACTGTTGACCGGCTCCGCGGTCACCCAGGAGCAGCTTGTCACCATCATCGACGGCAGCGACGCCGTCTGGAAGACCCTGCCCTTCCGCGTCAGCGCCGCCGCCGCATGGGAAACGGACGGAATCGCGGGCATTTCGGTGGACATCGAGTACGAGGACGCCGACAGCGGCGCCGTGCGCACCTGGAGTACCTTCCTCGACCGCGAGCATGACAGCGACGAGCATCGCGACTGGATGGATCGCACGAGCGGCAACGCGTTTCGCTACAAATACGAGGTTGTTTTCCAGGATGATTCCGTGCCCGGGCCGAGCCCCAAGGTCGACTCTGGCGGATGGATCGATCACGAAGGCTCGGTCCTCGTGATCCAACCCCGTGACCTCTACCGCAGCCACCAGCTCGAGGTCATGGTGGTGGATGGCTTCTCCTTTGAGCGCTGGCCCGCGGTGCAGGCGATCCTTCGCTACCACACCGAGGACGAGACCTTCGAGCACTACGAGGACGGCGTCCTCAAGAAGGGCGCGCTGGCCTTCACCACTCGCTTTCGGACCGACCGCGACATGATCGGCACGCGCGAAGTCAAGCTGATCTACCTCGGCGCCACGGGCGAGCGCGTCGACACCCAATGGATGCCGATGCCGCAGGACCAGTGGGTGGTCGAGGACCCGCACGGCAGCGCACTCGACATTCGGGCCGTAGTCGCCGGAGACCGCTCCAAGATCGCCAACCTGATCGTCGATTTCGAGTACGTCGATGAGGATGCGGGCATCCACGAGACCCGCAGTCTGTCCTTCTCGCAGGAGGACGTGAACATGCCGAAGACGTGGCGAGTGCATCTGGCCGATCCGCTCAAGCGGCGCTACCGCTATCGGATGACGCTGGTGACAACCGACGGCGAGTTCATGGAGACTGGCTGGCTGGAGACGGACGCGCCGACCCTGCCCGTCGGCGAGAAGTACGTGCGCCAGCTTGCGGTCGAGATCGTCACCGGCGAGCTCGCCCCGGGCGTCGAGGCCGTCGAGGTGTCGCTCGTGTATGACGACGAGGACAACGGACTGCACGAGGAGGAGAGCTACCGGCTCGGATCCGACTCGCGGGCGGATTGGAAGATCCAGCTTCAGGACGCCGGCAAGCGCGACTACCAGGTCACGATGAATTGGATTCGCGAGGACGGCTTCAATCAGCGGGTCGGACCGACCACGCGCACCGACGGGCTGATCATTGTGCCCGGGGCGCCGCCGGAGACCCTTTGATGCTGGCGCTCGACCGCCCCCTCGGCGTGATTTCGGGGCTAGCGCTTTTCGGCGATCACGCGGATGAGAACCGCGTCTACTACGTCCAGACGCGGCCACGAGTGGCACGACTCAACGGCGAGCCGGAGTTGTCGTTCATCAAATATCGCGGTCGCGACGCCGCCGAGGGCGGCGTTGGCCTGTTCTCCTTCACCACGGAGCTCGCTGCCAGCGACGAATCGCTCGACGAAGCGCGGGACCACCTGGTGGATCTCGGCATCCAACGACCGGTGCTGACGCAAACCCCATGGCTCGGAGGCAAGGCCGTCTTCGCCGCCGCCCTCGCCGAAGGCGACCGCTTCGTCGAGAAGATGCTGGCTGAGGTCACGCCCGATCTGATCGGCAGCAACCGCGCGATGTTCTCCGCCACGCTGAGCGAGGAGGGCGCGGACCTGGTGGAGGCCTTGATCCGGATGGAGGAGGGTGCCAACCCGCTCGGAGTGCGCTACGAGCTCGAATACGCGGGTCTACGCCCGGCCCTCGAGGTTCGCATCCGAGCCGACTACAAGCGGGTCTACGATGAGCTGTCGTGGGGCTTCCAGCTCGGCGCGTCATATGAGGGCATCGGGGTTCGCGTCGGCGTCGAGTCGGCGACCCAGAAGCTGGTGGAGTCGGGTGCGATTCAGGTAGAGGTGTTGCACTTCACTGACGACGCCGATCTGCAATCGCGGGTCGACAAAGCGGTGCGTTGGTTCCAGGATCGGATCCTCGAAGAGCTCTTCGAAAGCTCGCTGCAGCCACCGGCCCACGAAAACCTCCTGCAACGGGCAATCGATGCCGCGACGGCGCTCGGCGCCGCGAATCTTCAAGAGGCGGTCGCCGACACCAGTATGGCGGGCGAGCTGGCGCAGATCCTTGGCATCTCACCCGACATGCTCGGTTCGCTCGCCAGCGCCAGCGACACCCGGGGCGCGGGCGGAGCGGCGGGGAGCGAGTCCAGTTTCGCGCTTCAGCTCCAGTTCGCTTTGCGCGATATCCGCCAGGAGGAGCTCAAGATGATCACTCTCGATTGGTCGGAGGCAAGGGCCGAGCGTCGAACAGCCGCCCCGCAGGGACTGCTGTCGCGCATCGGCCCGGCCCCGAGGATCGTCGTGGTCGACGAGAGCGACGACATCTGGGACCGGCTCAAGGTCAACGTCCGGCCGTTGGGGGATTTCGAAGCGCTCGGCGTCCAGCGGATGGTCGTTCAGCTTGCCTACCCGGACGAGGATGGCGACGTGAAATCCTTCACCTTCGCATCCGGCGATAGCCCGCCGGAGTCTTTCGAGGTCTGGACCGATGGCAACCCGCCACGCTACCGCGCCCGCACCGAGGTCCACTTCGACAGCGAGGGCGCTTGGCCCGGCCCGCCAGTCCACATCGGTGACTGGCAAACGCGCCGATCGCTGGAGCTCGCGGTGCACCCGTTGAGCGATGTACCCCGGGTCGAGATTGAAATCTCGCCGGGGACTGTGCAGTTCGAGGAAACGCCGCAGGTACAGATCGATCTGCGGATCGACGGCGGTGCGCCATCGTCGCACATGTTGAGTGCGGTACAACCGACCGCGACCTACCGCCGCCGACTGCAGCCCGCAAGCGGCGCAGGGGAAGCATCCGGCGGTGATGACGCCGAAGGCGTGCAAGTCAAGGCTGCTCCGCTCGTCGAAGCCCGCCCGATCTGGTTTCTAGCCGAGGGCGGCAAAGTCGAAGGGGACTGGGCGCCGGTCGAGGGTACAACGCTGCTCGTCCATCGACCCTGGAGGAGCCAGCGTGCGGTGCGTCTCTTTCCGTTGCTGCCCGACGATTTCATGACGGCGTCGGTAACAGTCACGCTCTCCGAGCACGGCAGGGCGCGCGCCGCGGAGGTTCAATTCAACACCGGCGAACGGGGCGCAAAAACAGTGGTCCTGCCCTCGCTATCGGAGGATGCGCCACCCCTGCGGGTCGATGTCCTCGTCATCCGGGGCGACGGCTCTCCCTTCATCGGCGAACCGTTCGAGACCACCAGCCCGGTGATCCTCGTCCGCGACCGGGATGGGGACCAGCGCCAGGTCCGCGTCCGTTTGCTGGCAGGTGCGCGCCTGGCCGACCACGGCGTCATCGCCGTACAAGTGCAGCTACTCGGCGATGGCGACGAGGTCGTCGATCAGGTCGTGTTCTCGGAATCGAAGCGCGAACCAGCCGTCCTGTTGGCTCCCGTCGCAGAGGATGGCGTGACGTCTTTCCGCTACCGCGTGGTGCGCTACGGACTCGATGGCAGACCCGTTCGCGGCGCCGCCGAGGTGGCCGACGTTGCCGAGTTGCTCGTGATGGCTGCGGCACCCACATGAACGTCGGGCGTGAGGAAGAGGCGCGCGCGCAGCTCCGTTTCGCCGAGCTCGATTTCACACGACCTTCCCACCCGCCAGTCAGGCGCCGCTATTCCGCGGCACAGACTCCAGAGGGCCTCGGCGTAGTCCCGAGGCCCCCCGAGAGCACTTACCAGCCGTCCGACCGCACGGTGCTTGCGCTCGTCTTCGGGCACCAGCGTCCAGCCCGAGTTGCCGACTCGAAGCCGAGCGGAGCCACCGTCCTCGAGCGACGTCGAGACGGTCCACCGGCCTGCGACGGCGGGACGGCGCAGCAAGTGGCCGAGTAGCTCGCACACTTGCGCCCAGCCCCCCGGCACGCTCGCTTCGATCAGGCTCGCCGGGGATGAATGGCGCGCCAGCAGCCAATACACATCGACGCGCTCGACGCCGGCGTCACCCGCCGCAACTCTCAAACCCCAGGGCCGCGCGAGCCCGAGCGCCGGGCGTACCTCCTCGAGACGGGCTCGCCGACGAGCGCCGAGCACCCGCTCAAGTCGCCCGAGGGCCACGCGCGGGTCCGGATCGCGCAGATCGACGAAGACGGCGGGCTGTTCCGGAGTCCAGTAGAGCCACGCTCCCAGGCTTTCGTGGCGATCGGCCGGCAGCGGTTCGAGAAAGTCGGCGAGGTGATCCAGGGTACGCTCGGAAACGACCTCCCGGAGACGTTCGGGGTCGAGACGCCCTCCCAATCGCAGGCCGACCCTGAGCTCGGCCGACCCCGGTGCGTCGATCGCCAGCTGGAGCGGCGCACCCGCCTCGAAGCAGGAGCGAGCTTCGCCGGGGGCGCACACAGCGGCAAGGCGCTGTGCGATTCCCCGCGCCGCTCTACCGTAGCGGGCGAGCAGTGCTACCCGTAGGAGGGTCTCCTCGATGCTCAGGCGCTGGGCAGCAGCACCAGCCGTTCCTCTGTCGATTCCCGCCACTCACCCTCCTGTGCTCCGGTCGCCCGGAACTCGGTCACTCGATACTGATAAGTGCGGACATGCATGTCCTTGATTGGGATCGACCAGACAAAGTCGCCGGTATGGCCGCTACGAATCAGCTCCGAGTGGTCCCAGTGCACGCGGTTGCGCTCATCGTCGTAGCGGAGGTCGATCTTGACGGCGATAAGCTCTCCCGCCGGCGGCGGCACCAGCCAGGTGACCTGCACCGGGACGACGTCGATCGCCTCGACTCCCAGGATGAGCTGCCCTCCCTCGCCCTCCGTCCAATCGATGGTATCGATGTCCCCGGAGCGCTTGATGAGGGTCGCCTGATACTCCCACGCACGTACGCTCGGATCCTCGAGGCGCACCGCCCACTGCTCCATCTGAGCGTGCTCGGTCAGCTCGCGCTCCTCCTCGACGATGCGATTGTCGTGCGTGTAACGCAATCGCACGACCACGCGTACGTACTCGTCGGCCGGATCGGCCAGCACAACCTGAACCCGCAGGGTATTCTCGCGCGGCTCGTTGACGACGATGAGCTCTTGAGGCGTCCATTCCTGGACCGGCAGCGGAACTTGCGCGCCGTCGGTATAGAACAGTGTGCCCTCGGTATGCAGCGACTCGTCCTCGAGTCCGTCCTCCGGGCGGATGACGAGTCGATGCTCCGGGGTTTCCGCCGACAGGGTGAGGTTTTGCCGGTAGGGGCCGTAGCTCAGCACCAGTTGCGCACGTTGCAGCAGGTCGAAACGCATGATGCCGGCCGCGACGTTTACGGTAATCGCCGGCGTGACGTCGCGCGGATGGATCACGAGGTTTCGCTCTGTGCTCCGTAACCAGCCTTCGGCGTCCGCCCCCTCGACGCCGACGCTGGTGACCGCACCGGACTGGTCACCGAGCGCCACATCCGGCAGATAGTGGACGGTGACTCGATATTCGTACCAGTAGATGACCGCCGACTCGTCGTCGTTGCTCTCGCGCAGGACACCCGTCTTCCAAGTGCCCTCCTCGTTCTCTGCGGTCATGACGATTTCGCCGGTGCGGCGGAAGGAGCCGTCGAGCGGCGCGTAGCGGATCTCGACATGGATCGAATTGATCCCTTCGAGCTCCCACTGTGCGGTTGTTGTCGCCGCGATCTCGAGCCACTGGAAGAAATCGATCGCGCCATCCGCCTCCAGGACGTAGTCGGCGGGGTCGATCGCTTCGAGGAGGAGCTGACCTTGCGGGTGCACCTCGTGCGTCGCCGCCTTGCGCGAGCTCAGCTCGTAGACCGCTGTGACGCGCTCCTCGCGCTGGATCATCTCGAGGTTGACCTCGAAGCTCGCCTCGATCTTGGTCGCTTCTTCCTCGGTGCTCGGCCGTTCGCCTTCGCGGCGCTCGAGGTGTCCGCGCAGCACGGATCGCGGGCGCCCGGGTGTCCCCGGTTGCCGTGGTTGCTCAGGCTGCTCGGGCGGCTCGGGCCGTTCGGGCTGTTCCGGCGGACTGGGATCTCCGATCGCCTCGATGATGACCACCCGATGCTCGAGCCTGCTGTTGTGCCTGCCGGGGAACGGGTCGGTCGGGCCGCCGTCTGGGCTCAGGGTTGGAATCTCATTGCGACTCGCCGGGTCGTGACCGAGTGCTCGGGTATCACTGATATCGAAGTCCTTATCGATGCGATTGCTGACTCCCTGGATCAGGCCAAGCGCGACCCGGAGTCGGCGGTCCGACAGATCTCTATTGTGTTCCTGGTCAGCTGGGTCCTGCTCGTAGCTGGCGTAGGCACGCAACCTCAGACGACTTTGGCTGAGACCAGCCAGCCATGCGTCAAGGGTGTGCAGACCGGGATGCTCGGATCCTCGCTGCTGGGAGTGATCGAGGAATCTCGTGTCGCGAGGCCCTTGGTCCCGATGGTTGCGGTTGGGCGGAGGTGGAACGCGCGCGATATAGGAATTAATATCGCTTTCAAGATAGGGCTCGTCGAACGCGAAGAACAGATGAAACGGCTGTGGTGTGGGCTGTGGCTGTGGAGTTGGCTGCGGTTGAGGTTGGGGCTGCGGCTGCGGACCCGGCTCGACCTCGGGCCAGGTGATCTCGACGTGCCGGGTCTGGCCGGCCGGAACGTCGACGACGAGATCGCTTCCTTGGAGCGCTTTGGGCTCCAGAGCGTCCGGTCGCGGGCCGACCTTCGCGGTTGCGCCGCTGCCGCGCACCCGCAGTGTCTCACGCGTCCCGCTATCCGTCGGCCGAATATGCTCGACACCAAGGTCGGACGGCCAGGGTGCGGGCGTCGTCGAATCCACCTCCCAGTCGGCGTCTCGGCGCTGCCTGGCTGTTGACGTGGAGCCGGACGCGGACGACGAGGAAGAGTCCGCTGAAGACGACGAAGACGAGCCCGTCCCGGACGACCTGGTGCCTTCCGTCGCAGCGGCGCCCAGGTTGGTCACCTGGGACGCTTGGGCCAGTGACGGCTTGAACCATTTGGAGCCCATCAGGTTGCCGATGATCTCGTTAATCTTCGCCTGATCGACCGGCGTCCGGCCGTTCTCCCCCGGGACGGGATCGGTCTCCTCCACGATGATCGATCGATTCTCGCGCAGCTCCTCCATCAGCATGTGGAAGCCGGCCTTACCGACAAACGACGACTGTCCCCGGCTCACGGAGATGCCCGCGTTGAGCTTCAGGTCGAGGCTCTCGAAGACCCGCTCGTAGTCGATCGTGATCTTCAAGTTGTAGGCTGGGCCGATCCCGGCGTAGGTCAGATGGTAGATCGCCAGCGCCATGGTCGCCCCGCCGGCCCGGATCACCTGCTGCATGAGCGCGGCGCCGTCGCGATCGAGAACGACGCTGAAGGCGGCGCGCTGCGTGCCGTAGAGCGAGGGCACCGTCGATCCGGCGACCTTGCGCACGAATGGTTGGCCCTCGTCCTCGCGGCCGACGCCGAGGAGCACGAGCTCCACCGAGCCGGACATGAAGGGAACGGGGACCAGGCTCGCGCGACCGCCGAATCGCCGCGTGACTTCCTGTTCGGCCGCCTCGCGGAGCCGGTCGGGAATCGCCAGGTCGACGTCGAGGTTCAGGAAACCGCCGCCATCCTCCATCCCCTGCGGCGGGGCGGCGTTGGGATCCGGACGATAGAGCACGAGGCGCATCGCATAGTCCCCGCTCCCCTCGGCGCTGCGCGCGATCCGGGGTGCCTCGGGCGGCAGGAAGTAGTAGGTGTTCGGATCGCTGAAGTCACGGAAGATGGTGAGCCCACGGAAGTAAAGTATCGGATCAGTGTAAAGCATGGCATCTTCTCCGCAGCGTTATGGGTCTTCGGCGGGTATCGGAGGAGGCAGCACAACGAGGGATTCCGGCGACTCCCAAAGGGTCTCCTCGATGGCGCCGGTCATCATGAATTCTCGAACAACGAGGGCCGGAGCCGGGGCCTCCTCCGGCGCGACCAGCACCAGCCGGGCGTGATCGGCCTCGCCCTCCAGGAGCTGCCGAACCTGATGCGTCCCCGCCTCGAGCAAGGCTTCGACGGCAAGACTTCCGCGCCCGGCCGGCCCGCCTCCGAGGACCACCAGCTCGGTCTCGTGGACCCGCACCGCCTCTTGCGCCCCGACCGCCAGCGTGACCTCCTCGGTCGAGATCCAGGGGCCTTCATCGAGTATCCCATTCTGACGCAGTAAGACAACGCGATACTCATAGCTCCGCGGGCTCCCCACGAGGCGCCGCAGCCCGGCTCGTTTCGGCGCCCGATCGCCTCCCTCCCAAGTCAGCGTTTTTTTGTGGCTGTACCCCTCATCCGCGTAGCGTAGCTCGACGACGATCGAGAGCGTGTCCGACAGCGGCAGAGGCACCGCCAAAACACGGATCGAGTCCCCGAAGGGGCTGTCGAGAACCAGGAGGTCGTCGTCAACCAAGCGCGGTGGGTCGGAATGCGTTGGCTCTCCCGGCAGACCGCGCCAGTGGGTCGTCACGTTCAGCGGCCCCGCTCCGGCGGCGGGTAGAAACAAATCTGCGCTGCGGGTGCTCGCGTCGAGGACAAGGGTGCGCTCGAGCTCCTCGGGAGCGGCCACGATGACCTCAACGCTGTCGAGCCAATCGAACTCCACCCTGCCGGCGATCACCGTGAAGGACCGCGGCGGAAAGAGGCGCCGGGCCGACACCACCACCAGGTTGCCGAGCGCCCCGACCCAGCCGGACTCCCGATCCTCGCCGCGGGTCACCAGCGGATCGAAGCGCGCGCGCACGCGATGCATGAGCGTCTCGTCGTTCCGCGCGACGAGCACAATGCGCTGCTCCGGGATCTCGTCGGTCAGCAGGACGGTCTGCTCAATGTCGTCGCCGGTATCGCGTGTCAGGTCGACCTCGACCGAAAGGATACCGAGCCTGGCGAGCTCCGGCTCGAGGCGGACGACGATCTCGCGCGTCTCCGGCTCGAGGTCGACTTGGTGGATGCGATCGGCCGGCGACTTCCCACCGAGCAGCCCGACGAGGCTGGCGGCCGCGTAGTGCTTAACCGGGACCGCGCGACGCTCGTGGAAGGCCCACCGCGAGGTGCGGGACACCTCTTCGCGACGCATCGTGAGCTTGAAGCTCAACTCGATGGCGGCGACCGCCTCGTCGCCGAGCGCCGCTGGCTTTTCGGGTGGCGGGAAAGGGCTGAACATGCTGGCGATCAGGTCCTCGCCGACTCGACGCATAGCCTCGGCGCGCCGACTCTCGACATCGCCACCCTCGTCGACCACTTTTACGCGGATCAGGTTCTCCCGCTCGAGCGCCTCCCAGGTCTTGGCCAGGCGGGCTCTCCCGTAAGGTGTCGTGAGCGCCCCCTCGGCCGTCAGACGGTCGTGGACCGCCTGCAGATCGGCCTCGACCTCGATACCCAGCGGACCAGAGAGGCCGATCGTTTCCAACTCGAAGATGAGGGCAGTCGGAAGCGATTCGTCGCGCAGCGCTCTATCGGCCAACGCGGCGCCAGCCTGGTCGAGGTGAGCTGCAAGAACGACGAGCGGATCGCCGACCAGTGACGGCGGCCCGACCGCCAGCGCAATCGGCGTCAGCCCCCCCTCATCGAGCCAGCCGACGACACGGACGGTCCCGGAGCGCCAGTCCGGGCGAGCCAAGGTCGGGGTTCGCCCGGCGCTGGCGAGGTCTCTCTCGACCGCCTCCAGCTGGGTTTCGGTCGGGGCGAGAGACGACTCGAGCTGCAACAGACCGCCGCTACCGCCTTCGCCGCTCCGATACAGCAACAGCGAGAGCCGAGGATCAGGGTCCAGGACGATCCTCGGCGTCTCGGGAACGATGTAGCGCAGGTCCTCGTCGGCGTGGTCGAAAAAAACGATCAGCCCGTGCAGATAGGCAGGAGCGCGTCCGGCGTCAAGCATCGATCGCCACCCTATGTCTTGGCCGGCGCCAACGGCAGAAGCCTCTCGCCGCGGCGAGGAGATCGCTCGTGCTCGGTCGACGGCCTGTCTCGCGGCGCACGGTCGCCTCCAGTCAGGACCTGAGCAGAACCGCTGCGTCGATGCGTCCCAACCCCCAGTCGTCGACCGAGTCGGTCGCTCGGCGCGAGCTCGCTAGCTCGAGCCTGTTGCGAATTTGTCCCATATCGAGGTTTCGGTCGATTTGCATCAGCGCCGCCACGAGCCCCGTGACCATCGGGCTCGCCATGCTCGTCCCCGACTTGTCGGTGACGCCGCGGCTCGCGTCGTCGGGCATCCAGGACTTGGCGGAGCTGATCACGTGCCCGGGAGCCGCGACATCGATAACCCGCTGACCCGGAGCGGCTGCTCGGTGCGGTCCCGGAGACGAGAACGGGGCGATTTCGCCGACAGGGCTGCCGGCCATACCGGGTCGACTGGTGAAGGCACCGACGCAGATCGTGCCGTGTCCGGAGCCGGGAATCCCGATCTTATGCGATTCGAACGATGCAAGCTGGTCGGCAGTGTAGGTCACACCGATCAGGGGCTGCGTCCGGGCCGCGTCGAAAACGAATCCGCCCCGATGCTCTCGGAAGGCGGAAAAACCGTGGACTATGCACGCTGCGCGGCCACGGTTACGCAGCCGGATGATCCAAGGGGCGGTTGCCACAGCAGTCGCCGGGGTAGGGCGAATCCAGTACACCTCCGGGTTGAAGTGGCGGTTGTTCGGACGTTCGGGCGGATTGTGCAGGTTGACCCTCAGGCCTCCGGGCAGATTTGTCGTAATTGCGCCGCCGGTGCGCCGCATGCCGATCTCGGGAGTCGCAAGGACAGCGTTTGAGGAGTGGCGCGCCGAAATCCGAAGCCGTACTGTTGTTCCGTCCCCGTTGTAGGCCCAGAAGCTCACTCCGTCGTTCGGTTGGCGCGAGCTGCCCCCCCGGCCGAACGGCTGATAGAGGACCGAAGCCTCGCTCCCCGCCGGGATCGTCGCCTGCCAGTGGGTCGGATCGCTTCGGAGGTTACCTGCGGCGGCGCATATTACGCGCCCGTCGAGGTAGCCTGGCATCGCGCTCGGAAGCGGCCCCAGGCCTGTTGCTGGAACAAAGTTGCGACTGACAAGCTGAGTGACCCCGATCGAGAGTGGATCGGTACCGTCGTGTGAGTGACGCTGGGTCGATAAGCTGATGTTGACGACGCAAGGCATTCCCAGCTCGGTCGCTTTTTGAAAGCAGTACTTCACCCCCGCGATCACGTCATTCACGTAGCCACCCCGAGAGCCAACGCCTGCCACGACGATCGTGGCTCCGGGGGCGATTCCGCCCGGCCAGGCTCCAAACGACCTACCCGCTGCGATGCCAGCGACGTGAGTGCCATGGCCCGAGTTCCAGCCACCGCTCCCGTCCGGCGCGTAGTCCCGTGTCGTCGTCACTTCGTCGTGTCCGATGTACTCGCGGCCGAAGTGCATCGACCGATAGGCAGCATCCCTGCCACTGCGCAGCCACGGCGATTCGCCCCCCGACTCCCACAGGTGCCAGACGGAGTGGATGCGCGTTTTGGTCGCGTCGTCGTGCCGCCCCAGAAACGCCGGGTGCCCTCCGTCGATCCCGGTATCCACGATGCCGACGACGACGCCGTGGCCGCTATTGGCCGCGGTCACGCCCGATGGAAAGGTCCGCGCGCCGAGGTTGAGCTCATTCATTGCATCGCTCATCGTCGGCCACACTGGCGTCGAGAGTTCGAGGTCATCGACATCATCGCGCTGGGCGAGCGCCATCACATGCTCCGGGGGGCAGCGAAACGTGCGAACAAACCCTGTGCCGTCGGCGACAAGTCCCTCGGGGAGTGCGGGAAGGTCGCTGCGAGGGAAGCCCTCCGCCACCGCGCCGATCAGAAGAACGTACGGGGTCTCGGTCGTTCCAACGATCGGCGTGTCCGAATCTGAGAGAGCTTCCGACAGCGCGGCAAGGTGGGCGGGCAGCTCATCCAGCAGCCCCGCGGTCGACGGCGCCAGAGCCGTGCGCGCGCCCTCCGGCACTGCGAGCCCGAGACCGACCGCGGCATGGAAGAATACGAACCGCGAAAATCCTCCGGAGCTGGGTTGGTACGCGCTGACTGTGTGCACGAGCCCCAGGCGCCAGCGCTCGGTCGCGTCCTCGCCTTGGTCCTCGATCCGGTAAACCAGCTGTCGGTAGTTGTCGGCCGGAGCCTGCGGGCTCCACAGCCGTTCCGGAACGAGGGCCGAGCAGTAGAACTGGTCACGCGGCAGGCGTACTTCGGCGACGTTCCCCGTGTCGGCCGCCAGGTAAGGCTCGCCGACCCCGGCCGGAAACTCACCCTCGGTGACCGTCCCCTTCGTATAGTAAGTGCCATCGCTCTTGTAGGTCCCGAAGTGGAGGAGAAAGTCCTTGAGCTCGGTGAGATCGCTCGTCGGCAGACCGGACGGAACCTCGGCAATCTCATCGAGGTTGCGCGCCAGCGCCTGGCGCACATTGTCTGAGGCGATGGCCTCCGCCCAGGATTCCGCATGCGCCGACGTCAGCGTGTTCTCCTCCTCGCCGGTGCCCACTGTCGGCGGCCTGAAGTCTGCGAGGATCCGCGCCATTGTCGGACGGGTGTCCGTGGCCACGTCGATCCGCTCCACCACCCAGAGAAGAACGTAGGTCCGGGGTTCGCCCCCGACATCCGTGCGCACCGCGTACTGGGGCGTGACCGAAGCGCCCGGCAGCGGGGCCAACGCGCTGCCCGAGTACTCTATGTAGTCGCCTAGCATCGCAAGCGGCCGGCCGGCCGGCTGCCGTCTTTCGAGATCCGCGAGGGTCGGCGAAGCCGGCAGCTCGGCGAGGAATGTCTCGAAGAAACCGTCTCGGTAGGTGGGGAGATCAGGATGCGACATGGCGTACCTCAGGGAGCCAGAGGATCGAGAAGGAGGATCTCTTCGTTCGTCGTGACCGGCCCGGTCGTCCGGCGACTACCGTCGTTGCCGAACCATGTAACCTCATAGATGTAGGACGTCGCGTCGGTGCGGGTCATCGGGACCCGCCAGGTGAACTCCTCCTGACCGGTGCGGAAGACCTGCTCGACATTCGAGTCCGCCCAGTCTGGCGCGTCAGGATAGTCAAGCTTGAGCTTGGCGAGCCGGAACCCCCCGTCCGCGAGCGGCCCGAGGAACATGACCCGGACGGTGAGCACGCCGGCGGCGCGGTCACCGACGACCACGAGGGGATTGTCTGTTGTTTTCCAGTCGTCTTCGCGCACCGCGCCGTCCTTGAGGAAGGCGGTGACGCGATAGGCGAAGCTCGCGCCGTCGTCACCCTCTCTGCGAAATGACCACTGTCCGTCGAGGGTTCCCTCGCCGAGTGTGACCGTTTGCTCGACCTCGGGCGCGGCGGTACTGGAGCGTCGGAGCTGCACATTGATCCGTTTGTAACGATCCAGGATATCGGCCAGTCTAAGGTTAACCGCGACCATCGACTCCGGAGGCTGATTGAGAACGAACGGCTCGTCCCCGGCGTGACGCATAGAGACGGTTTCCGATTCGCCGTCGGTGTAAAAGAAGACCGCGTCTAAACTGACATCGCGCTTGGCCGCGTCTTTCGGACGGATGCGCAAGTCAGCCGACGCCGACTGTTGCGTGAGGATTTTGGTGTCGGCGGCATCGATGCCCGAGGCGCTATCTGCATAGTGCACGCGAGCCTGAATTTGCTGTACCGAGTCCCAGTCGACCATCGCGGCTTCCAGATGGATCGGCAGCACAGAGCTGAAGGCCAGCGGGTTGATGTCGAGGTTCCGCGTGGTCGTCGGAATCCAGCCAGAGGTCTCGGTCGGCGCTTCATGCCCGAGCGCGAAATCCGGCCGGTAGTTGAGCGTCACCTGATACTCGACCTCCCGGGTGTCGCGATGGTCGATGAAGAAGCGGTAAGAGTGCGAGTCGCCCGGCGCGGAGAGCACGGCCTCGTCCTCGTCCTTCCACCGATCCCCTTCCTCTTTCTCGCCGTAGCGCAGCTTGACCACAACGGACGCGACGCCTAGCGCCTCGAGGTCGGCGGTGGTCGAGATCGAGCCTTCGATTGTCTTGAAGAAGTCGGCGCTGAGGTCGACTTGGAGGATGCGCCCCGGCATCCCCGACGCACCCTCGAGAAGCCGGATTTGCCCTTGTGGCGCGAACGAGCGCTCGACCGCGGCAACCTGGTGGAGCTCGTAGACGATATCGTGCCGCTCTTCCTGCTCGAGGCTGCGCAGCAGGAAGGCACCCTGCGGGCGCCCTGCCCGGTTCCAGGCCTCGACCGCCGTCATCGGCTCGTCGCGCGCTGTCGGCTCCTCGGCGTTGGTTCCGCCGCCACCTTCGGACTCTCCTCCAGCTTCCCCCTCGACCGCATCGGTCGCGACCGCGGCCCCAGGGCGCCGTGGTGCACCGGCGTCCGCGCGAGCGCCGACGCCCGTCAAGGCCGCCCTCGATCCGCTGGTCAATCCTGCGGTGATCGCCTGGATGTCAGGAATAGCGTCGTAGGCTTGCAGGGTGCCACGGTCGGCGGCGAGCACGGTTCCCGGACTGATCGCTGGACTGAAGAAGCTCCACTGGGCAAGCTCCTTGGCAAGCGTGTTCAACCGCGTCATACGGGCCGACGTGTCCTCTGGCGTTTCGTTCTCGTAGACAACCTCCTCAATCTCGATTCCGCCCGCCTTGCGCAACAACTCCATTTCACGATCGATGTCGGATTTGAACCAAAGGGTATTGATCTGCATACGATTCCGCAGGTGTTCGTAGACCTGGCGGAACTTGATCGTAATCTTGACGCCATAGGCGGGGTGCAGACCGATGTACTGGAGGTCGTAGATCAGCACCACCGGCGTGGCGCCTTCTCCCTCGAGTGCCGCCTTCATCAAAACAGCACCCTTCTTGCTGAGTTCGGTGCTGAATACAGCTCGCTGGTCGCCGTAGAGACTAGGCTTGCCGCTCGCGATTAGATTCTCGACGAATCGCACGCCGCCGGCTTCGGGGTCGGCTTCGCTGTCGAGCGCTACGACACGCACCGACCCTCCCGTGACCGGGACCGGTGCCAAGGTCGCCCGAACTCCGAACCGTCCGGACAACTCGTTCCGGATACGCTCGAGCGTATCCGGAGAGATACCCAGATCCGCGGTCATGGCGAGGAATCCGCCACCCTTCGCCTCATCTTCCTCTTCGACTATGTCGCGGTAGACGAGGAGCTGAAACATTGGTTGCCCTGCCTCGACCGCCAGCCGCGGCGACCCTGGAAGGCAGTAGAAGCGACTTTTCTCGTTGTAATCGCGATATACAGTTACGCCGTGCAGCTCGAGCGCTTGGTCGAGGTGTAGCATGTTCACTCCAGACGATCGCCGCGCGCCACCGAAGAGCGGAGCGAAGGCGCTTAGTCCCGGGTAGGCGTGGGCGCGAGCGTGTTGCCGCAGTGGCGAAGGGGCGGGAGTCCCGAAGCCGCGGAGACAACATGCAGAGCGCATCCCACACGCCGTCAAGCCATTTGAGGTCGCAGTCGTACCCGGCGGACCAACGGGGAGTCGGGCACGGCTGCCGCCGCAGGGCGAACCCAGGCACAAAAGGCCGTCGCCAAGGACCGAGTCCTCGCGGCAGCAGGATGCCCCGCGAGGTATCACGAGGGACACGCGACTCTCCGGGAGATCTATTTAGGGTTCTTGAATTCTTCAGGTTACCCCCTCGACCACACTATGTTATAGGCAGCAACGATTAGGTTTACGGTACTTGGTTCGCCGAGGTTCTGAGTCAGCAAACCCGAAATTCAACCGAAAAAGCTCGCCAAGAACGCGCTAGCCCATTCTCGTCCACCTGCTGCGTAAGATGCCGCTTAGCTGTAAGGCATCGACTGCAAGACCCGCCCCTAACCCGATTGCGCGCCTCGCGTTCCTCTCACCTTCACGACACGCAACGATCACGAGATAACTATAGACCATACGTAGCTAGCCCGTCTTCGACTATTCGCGTCCATTTTTCACGTAACCCATTGTTTGGCTGAAGCCGCAGGGGCAAAGGTCGGCACTACAAGCGATTAGTGTATAAGGGCATGAAGCGCGGCGGTGATCCTCGGTGGCGGCTGTGCGGGCAGTTGCAGATGCAGCCGGTCGAGCAGCAGTTGCTGGTCGGGCTCCGGCTCAGTGTAGCGGCTCAAAATCAATGTACGTCCATCGGTCGTCGGCAGATGCACATCGATCATCTGGATGGCGGCGAATTTCTCCAAGGCGGACCTTGGGGTCAGACCCGGAGCCAGGGGACGCAGACGGGCCTTCAGGGTGACCTGGAGACAATAGGCGAGGAAGGCGACAAAAATATGCGCTTCGATGCGTCGATCCACTTGGTGGTAAATCGGGCGAATACTCAGGTCACCTTTGAGTTCTTTGAACGCCTGTTCGATACCCCATCACGAAAACCGCCATAGATGTGTTTTTGACAACCCCCGAAACGTCACCAATACTGGATTGTAGGGCGTTGTTGGAACTTGCGAAATGGCTGGATCACCGGCATGACGCGCAAGGCTCCGATCGATTGGAGCACACTGCCGCCGCGGCAGCGAGAGCGCCTGATTGTCCTGCTGAGTCGCTTGGTCGAACATCGGCTGAGCGCGACCGGGACGGCAGAGGAGAACGCCGATGAGCACCGTCCTCTCGCCCGTGTACCGTGCGCCGATCAACCCGACGTACGGCAAGATCCAGTCCTCGCATCTGCAGCGCCAGGCCGTGGTCTATGTGCGCCAATCGACGCTGCAGCAAGTGGAGCGCCACCAGGAGTCGACTCGACTGCAGTACGCCTTGGTGGATCGAGCGGTTGAACTGGGCTGGTCCCCGTCGCAGATCCTCGTGATCGATGAGGATCTGGGCCGTTCCGGGGCGAGCGCCGAGGGTCGGCCCGGCTTTCAGCGCCTGATGTCCGAAGTCGGTCTGGATCATGTCGGCATCGTCCTCGGCATCGAGATCTCGCGCTTGGCGCGCAGCTCGCGGGACTGGTATCAATTGCTGGAGGTGTGCGGACTGTTCGCGACCCTGATCGGGGATGCCGACGGGGTCTATGATCCGCAGACCTACAACGACCGATTGCTGTTGGGGCTGAAGGGGACGATGTCGGAAGCGGAGCTGCATATCCTCAAGCAGCGCATGCTCGAGGGCAAGCGCGCGAAGGCGCGCCGCGGAGAGCTGCACTCGCTGCTGCCGCGCGGCTACGTCCGCGCGCCTTCCGGAGAGGTGCTCAAGGATCCGGACGCGCAGGTTCGGGGCGTGATCGAGACGGTGTTTCGGCAGTTCCAACGGTGCGGCACGATCAATGGGGTTCTGCGTTATCTGGTGGACCATCACATCCAATTGCCCGATCGCGTGCGCAGCGGTCCGCGCACCGGCGAGCTCGACTGGCGTCGCCCCAACCGCGTGACGCTGAGCAATCTGCTGCGCAACCCCATCTACGCCGGTGCCTACGTCTACGGGCGTCGCCCCACTGATCCGCGCCGCCGTCAGCCCGGACGCCCCTCGACCGGGCGCACGGTCGCGCCGCCGCAGCAATGGGAGGTGCTGATCAAGGATCACCTGCCGGCCTATATCGATTGGGACCAATACGAGCGGAATCTGCGCCAGCTCGCGGCCAATACCGCCCAAGCCGGCGGCGTGGTCCGTGCGGGTCCCTCGTTGTTGTCGGGTCGTCTGATCTGCGGTCGCTGCGGTCTGGCCATGGCCACGCAGTACACCAACAGCGGATCCGGATTGCGCTACACCTGCAGCCGCGAGGCGGTCGACTACGGGGCGCCGCTGTGTCAATCGCTCAGCGGCGCACCCCTGGATGCCCTGATCGGGCGGTTGGTCCTGGAGGCGCTGCAGCCGGCGGCGTTGGAGATCAGCCTGCAGGTCGCCGACGACCTCCAAGCCGAGCGCGCGCGTCGGCACGCCCACTGGCAACAGCGTCTGGAGCGCGCCCGTTATGACGCCGAGCGTGCCGCGCGGCAGTATCGAGCGGTCGAGCCGGAGAATCGGCTGGTGGCGCGCACCCTGGAACAGGATTGGGAGGCAGCCCTGGCCGCGGAGGATCAACTCAAGGCCGAGTATGCGCGTTGCCTGGCGAGCGAGCCGACCGCCTTGTCGGCCGAGGAGCGCGCGCGAATCCGCCGACTCGCCAGCGACCTTCCGGCCCTGTGGAACGCCGAGACCACCGGCAACGAGGAGCGCCAAGCCATCGTGCGACTGCTCGTGGAGCGGGTCATCGTCACGGTCGTCGACGACAGCGAGCAGGTCACCGTGGAGGTGCACTGGATCGGGGGTCACCACACCCGGGAACGCCTGACCCGCCCGGTGGCGCGTCTGGAGCAGCTCAGCACCTATCCCGAACTGGCGGCGCGTGTTCTATGCTTGCACCAAGAGGGGCAGACCTGTGCGCAGATCGCCCGGCAACTCAATGCCGAGCGGTGGCATCCGGCCAAACGGCGCCAGACCTTCAACGCCGCGATGGTCGCCAATCTGCTCGCCCGCCAAGGCTTCTCGGCGGGTTCACCGACGCGCCGACAAGCGCCTTGGGTCGATCGGCAGGCCGACGAATGGAGCATCAGCGAGTTGGCGCTGGAACTGGAGATGCCGTCGGTCACCCTGTTCAGCTGGCTGCGCAAAGGCGTGCTGCAGGCCCGCCGGGTCGAGCGGGGCGGCCACCGCCAATGGTTGATTCGCGCCGACGCCGCCGAGGTCGAGCGCCTGCGTGCCCTGCGCAGCGTCCCCCGCCGCTGGGCGCGGCATCTCCGCGTCGGGAGCGACGATCCCTCCGTCGACCCTGCCTGAGTGATTTATGGAGGCACCATGTCTGGTAAATCTCGACTTCGGTCAGTTGGATATACCAGGTCCAGAGTTGAACGGGGTCGTTGCTGGCGAGATTGGAACGTAATAAGTAGCGGCCCTCACGGCGGCGGACCTGACGTAGCTTTTTGCGATTGAGCGAAAAGGTGAAGGTTTCGGCAGTGACGGATTCATCTGGCGCAGGCACCTGAATACGCATCAACCCATAGGCGCGCCCGGTGTCTTTCTTGGCCGCACCGAGCTTCAATAAGAGTTCATCACGGCTGAGGGTTTGCCGTTGCAATTCAGGAGCAGCGGCTCGCTGCCATCAATCGCTATGCCCCGGCGTTTTCGACCGCGTTGCGAGCCTACAGGCGGGCGCTCGGCGCGGGAGAGACCGCCATCGCCGACGGCATCCTCGCTTGGCTGGCCGGCGAGCCCAATGTGGGCATCGCTGCGAAGCGCTACGCGGGCGTGAAGGGCGACATCGACCACTTTGCGGCGCTGAGCTTCCTGCAAGGACTGCTCGTGATCCTCCGCGATGCGGGCTTCGCCGGGCTTCTCCTGGTGCTCGACGAGGTCGAGACCCTGCAGCGCGTGCGCGGCGACGTGCGCGAGAAGAGCCTCAACGCCCTGCGACAACTCATCGACGAGGTCGACGCCGGGCGATTCTCCGGACTGTACATCCTGGTGACCGGTACGCCGGCCTTCTTCGACGGCCCGCAGGGTGTGCAGCGCCTGCCGCCACTGGCCCAGCGTCTGCACACCGACTTCGCCACCGACGCACGCTTCGACAACCCGCGCGCGGTGCAGGTGCGCCTGCCGGGCTTCGACCTCGCTCGCCTTGGGCTGGTTGGCCGCCGTGTCCGTGACATCTACGCAGGGGGCCAACCCAGCCAAGATCGGCTGATGACCCTGGCCGATGACAGCTACATCGATACCCTGGCCGAGGCGGTCACGGGCAACCTTGGCGGTAAGGTCGGCATCGCGCCGCGGCTCTTCCTCAAGAAGCTGGTGGGCGATGTGCTGGACCGCATCGACCAGTTCGCGGATTTCGACCCCCGGCAGCACTACGCCTTGACGCTGCAGGATTCGGAGTTGACCGCGATCGAGCGCAATGCCCGCGCGGCGCGCAGTGTCGACGACATCGAGCTCGACCTGTGACGGCCTTCGACCGGTTGCACCCGGCGGTCCAGCACCACATCGTCAACAGTCTCGGCTGGAAGTCGCTGCGGCCGCTGCAAGAGGCGGCGATCGGGCCTGTTCTTGCTGGGCATCATGCGCTGTTGCTGGCACCCACGGCGGGCGGCAAGACCGAGGCGGCAGTCCTGCCGGTCTTGTCGCGGATGCTGAGCGAGGACTGGCGTGGACTCAGTGTCATCTACGTCTGCCCGATCAAGGCGCTGATCAACAATCTGGCGGAGCGACTCGCTGCCTACGCGGGGCTGTTCGGGCGACGCGTTGGTGTCTGGCACGGCGACATCCCGCAGGCCGAGCGGGCGCGAATCGTGCGCGAGCCGCCGGACCTCCTGCTGGCGACGCCGGAGTCGCTCGAGGTGGTGCTTGTCTCGCGGCGTGTGGCGCACCGGGAGCTCTTTCGAACGCTGCGAGTCGCCATTGTGGACGAAATCCACGCGTTCGCCGGCGACGACCGCGGCTGGCATCTGATCGCGCTACTCGATCGGCTTGGGCACCTGACTGAGCGGGCGCCTCAAAGGCTGGGGCTGTCGGCAACGGTCGGCAACGCTAAGGAGCTGCTCGACTGGCTGGTCGCCGGCAGCCCAGGGGAGCGGCAGGTGGTCGCTCCAGACGCCGGCCCGGCCGCGAACGCCGACGTGCTGGTCGATTTCGTAGGCACGATCGAGAACGCCGCCGTCGTCATCTCCCGGCTGCACCGGGGCGAGAAGCGACTGGTGTTCTGCGATAGCCGCACCCAGGTCGAGAATCTCGCATCAGGGCTTCGGGCGCTCGGAGTTCACACCTTTGTGTCGCACAGCTCGCTGAGCGTCGATGCACGACGCCTGGCCGAGCAGGCTTTTGCGAGCGGCGAGAACTGCGTGATCGTCGCGACAAGCACCCTGGAGCTGGACATCGACGTCGGCGACCTCGACCGGATCATCCAGATCGATGCGCCGCACAGCGTGGCGAGTTTCCTGCAGCGGCTCGGACGCACCGGTCGGCGACAAGGCACACGGCGCAATTGCTTGTTCCTCGCGATCCGCGACGAGGCCTTCCTGCGAGCGCTAGCACTGCTTCGGCTTTGGGCCAGCGGCTACGTCGAGCCGGTGACGCCGCCGCCGTTGCCCTACCAGGTCATGGCCCAGCAGGTGCTGGCGCTCACGCTGCAGGAGGGCGGAGCGGAGCGCTACGCCTGGGCCGACTGGCTCGCCGGGTTCCGTCACGCCACGGGAATCGGCGTCGCTGAGGCCCAGGCGCTGATCGCGTACATGATCGACGAGGAGCTGCTGTTCGAGGCCGATGGCCTGCTTTCCGTCGGTAGCGGCGGAGAGGCCAAGTACGGACTGCGGAACTATCTGGAACTCTTCTCCGTCTTCAACAGCCCGCCGCTGTACGCCGTTCTGCACGGCCGAACCGAGATAGGCCAGGTCCACCCCTGACGTTCCAGGCACCCGGCCAGGGGCCGCTCTTGATCTCACTCGCCGGACGCGGTTGGTTGGTCAAGCACGTCGACTGGGTCCGCCAGCGGGCCTACGTCGAGCCCAGTGACGCCAAGGGTCGCTCGCGCTGGCTGGGTGGCGGACAGGGCATGCACTTTGACCTCTGCCAGGCCATGCAGACCGTGCTAACGGACGAGTCGGCTCCGAGCTGGCTGTCCACACGCGGTCAGGCGAAGCTGGATGAGCTCAGGGCGTCGCTCGATTGGGTTCGCAAGGGCAGCACGACCGCGGTCCACGACGCAGAAAAGCATCTTTGGTGGACCTTCGCCGGCCGTCGCTTGAACGCCGTACTTGCCGCGAACCTCGGCGCGGATCGGTCTGCCGAGGACTGTGACGACTACGCGGTCTGCCTCACCCGGCGCGCAAATGCTCAAGGTCTACACGATCGGGCAGCCGAACTCGCCAGGCGCGCTCCATCCGATTTCCAGCTGCGCTATGCCGAAGAGGCCTTGGAGGCCCAGAAGTTCATGGACTGCGTGCCGCCTCGCCTGCGGCGTCGGGTGCTCGAGCGAAGGCAACTGGCTAAGCCCGAGATCGAGTGGGCGGGGGACGCACCGATAGTCGATGTGCATATCGCTTCGTGAGCATTGCGCCGATGAGACCACCGCCGGGTGTCCCGCAGCGGAGAAGCAAGGTGGCCGCAAGCGCAAGGGTGTGGAGATAAGGGATCTCGGCTTCCGCTGGGTCTCCTGCAGCTAGGCCGCGAACGTTGCCTTTCACTGAGCCACGGCCACCTTGCCTGCCACTGTGAGGGACCATGTCATCGTCCATGCGCTGGCACATCTCAGCGAGCCCAAACGCACCCCGGGGTGTTGGCGACGGGTGGGGCGGGCCCTGGCGGAGTGGGAGCGGCGTTAGGCGTGGCTTGCGGAGCATGGGGGCGGCATGTGGTGCTGTAACGAGTAAGGGAACAAACCCGCACGAACCTCGGGCGTCAGGTCAGGCCCGGGAGCTTGCTCTCCTTGCGGGGGCGGCTCTGGCGATGGCGTCACACTGCGCCCGTGCCCCGAGACCCGTTGCTTCGGTGACTGCAAAGGACGCCTATGGAAAGCTTTCCATAAGCGTCCAGAACGGTCGCCTAGGACGAAGCGCCGAGCAGCAGATCCGGGTCGTCTCTTGCCGCCCGATCACGTGGACTTGATCGACTGAAATACACGCTCACCGGGTCGCCAGCCGAGCGTGAACTGGTCCCCTCAGGTCGCGACAGGGTCGCGGTCTCCGTGGCCCATTCCCGTCGAGAACACCCCTCGCATTCCGCTGGCAACGATAATCCATCGACGCCGAACCGGCAGCTGAGATCGCATGCCGCAGGCCCGCTTTGCTACCCGGTAAGGGTTGCGCTCCGACCGGATATGGCCGCCACGAGCGACGGTCGAGCTCCCGATTCGCTCCGAATGTCGACCCCCGCCACACCACGCGAGCACCTGTCATCTACCGCGGAAACCCGCGATAGAGCCGATCCACCCGGTACCGAAACCATGCGAGAGACGCCGTGCAGGCTGAAAGCAAGGCGGCCTGAAGCAGCCTTTGGGCATTCAGGATCAGATCAGACGGCCGGCGTCCGCCCCGGCACGAGCGCGCGTATCGGCCGATCCGGACGAGGCGGTTCCGGTGAACGGCCGGCCGCTCAGTCCGCTGCGATCGGCGCCGCGCCCGCTGTCAGATCTCGTTCGCACGCGGCGGCGACGGTCCGACCGCTCCGAATCCCTCGTGGAACGCGACAGTGCCCCGCGGCAGCGTCCCTTCGAAGGACACGGCGAAGAAGACCTCGGGCGGAACGCCCTCGAGAACGAGCTGCGGGCAGTTCTCGAACCCGAACTTTCGGTAGTATTCCGGATGCCCGACCAGGCAGCAGCCGCGCGCCTGCATGCGCTTAAGCCGCGACAAGCCTTCACGCACCAGGGCTTGACCGATGCCTCGGCGCTGAACCCGGGGCAAGACCGAAATCGGGCCAAGTCCGTACCAATCCCGTGTGCCGTCCGATAAGGTCACGGGCGAGAAGGCGATGTGGCCGACGACACGGCCATCGACCTCCGCGACGAGCGAGAATGCAAGGGCCTCGGCGGCGCGGAGCGCGTCGATGATGAAGTGTTCGGTCTGGTTGCTGATCTCAAGGTCCCGAAACGCCGCGACCGTCACCTCGGCGATCGCGGCGATATCGTCGTTCGTCTCGTTCCTGATCGTCATGTCCGACGTCATGATTTCGTTTTCCTCCGCTCGGCAACCCGCCGTGCGTAATGGTCGGTTGCCTCGGCTTGGGGGGAGAAACACCACTCCCGTTGCTTGGGCGAACCTGCTTCTTTGCGGGAGCTACCGGCGGGACGCGGAACCCTGAAACTCACTTTCAAAACGCATCCTCGCCGTAGGAATAACCGGTTGCATCGACGCCACTCGGAGAGTCCATCGGCATTCCGGTCGATGGGTTGATCCAGAAGTCATCGCTCTCCGCATCGGCCTGCTGTTCGCTCCCGTTCCGCGGGAATGTCAGCCAGAGGACCATCATCCCGATCAACAACCCCGTGATGGCCACGTGCCTGTCGAGCAGGAACATGCCGACGAAACCGCAGGGCACACCGATGATCCACCAGACACGCGACCGCACCGTTTTCAATGCGCGCCACACGCGCTTGCTCCTATTCATCCCCGACCTCCGTTCCACTCTTGAACCTTCCTCGGAACACAGTCGTGGGGTCGAAGTGAAGAGGCCCTTCAACCTCGACGTGCCGACGCTTCGGGACCCCGATCGCTCGCGAATCTCGCCGAGCGTCGCGATCACGACACCGTAATCGATGTGGGCTTTGTTGACACCGTCTTTTTGATAGAAGCTCTCGTTCGAGGCATCCTTGGGTAGCCCGGCCCAGATGCGGGACAAGTTGCGGGCGAAGTCGTGATCGCTGATCCCGCCACGCATCCAACTGCTCATGCCGGCATCGTTTGCGAGTCGCACCGCCATCCGATCCTGGAGGTCACGGCTGAACAATTCCTCCCCGGTCAACCCCATCCGATCGATCAACCGATCGAAGGTGTCCGGAATGATCTGATAGCGACCGATCGCCGACCCTCCGTTTCCGCTCTCCAAGAGACGACTCTGAAGCGTTCGTACCTCGGACACCGTCATCCGGGTCAGGTCGATCGCGCTTTGGTCGGCGTTGCCGAACCAGGCGTTGTAGTTGCCGCGTGATTCGGGTCGGGCCAGCAGATCCAGCACCTCGCCGCGAGGTCCCGGCGTCACGCTGCGGTCCATGACCGCGCGGTCGCTCGCCTGCGAAGCGCCACTCAGTCCATCAGTCTTTTTTTTTGAGCCGATGCCTTGCGTATTGTAGGTGCCGATCAAGCGCAGATCGCTGTCGTCGCGGGACACCGCCGAGCGTTCGACGAGGTCGGCCACATGTTGACCCCTCGCGCCACCCCCGGCCTCGTCGATGACCGCTTGACGGGCCGCCTGTTGCGCAGCGCTCGGCGCGAAGGCAAACACGGAATTCGTGGCTTCCCGGAACAGGATCTGCTGGGAATCCGTCAGGCCGTGGCCGGCAACCTGCTGCAGACGGGCGTCGATCATGGCGCCCCGTGCCTGCGTCCAGCCGACCTCGCCACCTGCAGCCTCCCGTCCGGCAGCGACCGCCGCGGAGACATCGCCTCCGCTCGCCAAGGTGGAGCCGAAGGCCTTCACGGCCGCGACGGTCTGTCCAATGGCAGCACTTGCCCCTGCGCGCGCCAAGGCCCCCGAGTCCGCAAGCTTCACGAACGTGCCCCCGACTTCGTTGTGGATGGCCTGCGCCGCGGGTCGCGGCAAGATCGCACGCCGGTCGATCTCCGCCCCGATGCGCTCGCGAACCTGCTCACGCACTTGATCCTGTCTGGCGGCAAGGCCCTCTGCTGCAGACTCACGGTTGGCGGCATGGAAGTTGTCGGCGGCACTTGGCCGATACCGGGTCTCGACCGAACGCCCGTGCGCCTCGATGTCGCCACGCAGGCCTGCGACGTTCTCGCGAGGATCCCGCACATCGCCGTTCTCCACGGCGCCTCGGGCGGCGCCGAAGCGCGGAGCGGACTCGCGCAGATCATCGTTGCCGTGCGGGTTCACCGAAGGCGCGTGTGTTCCAAAGGTGTCCGCCAGAATGCCGTAGCCGGCCTCCTTCGCACTTTGGGCCTCCGCGGGGGTGAATCGCCGCAAGGTCGTTCCGTCCGCGTGTCCGATCAGCAGCGCGACACCGGCCGCCGCGCTCGCCGCGTCGCGGTTCAGATTCCGGGCGTAAGCCCATGAGCCCGAGACCGGAGAGTCGCGTGTCGCTCGTGAATCCGTCCGGGGGCTCCTGCCGCCGGACGGACTCGCTCCTTGGCGACGACCTGTTTTGGCCCCGGTTCGCCCCGCTCCGGGCCGCGCTGCGCCACGACGTGCGCCCGAGGGGCGCGGTCGGGCTGCGCACGGCCCTGCGACGAACGGCTCGACGGCGTGTCGGATGCGCTTTGCATACCGCCTTCGCGGCTTCGCGACCACGGCCGCTTCGCCACTGCGGCGGCACGCACGCGCCGACGCCTACCGGGGGCCGCTCGGCTTCGCTCCGCTCTCCATGCCTCGCGGAGTTGCTGGTGATCCCCGGTCAGATTGCGCCGGTCGATTTCCCGGTGCAGCCGATCCATGAGCTCCGGGTTGTTCGCGATCGCATTGCCGATCTCGGCGGCGCCGTAGGTGCCCATAGCGCCGTAGCGGCGCGCCAGCGACTGCTCGCGCTCCAGCGAACGCGAGGAGGAGACCACATCGGCTGCGTCCTTCTCCAACCGCGCGCTTTCGTCGCTGGAGAGCCGCTCCGCGAAGACGTTGCGACTGCCGGATTGGGAGTCGGCGCGGACCGATTCGGCAAGACGCGCCTCGAAGCCGGAATCGCCCGAAACACGGCGCGCGATATCGGCAGCCATCGTGTCGGCGAGTTTGACGTCGGTGATGTACTGGCTTCGGAGTTGGCTTGAGAGATCACCCGCGAGGGTGCCCTCGTCGCCGCCCGAGCGGCCCTTCGCTGCGATGGCTCCGGAGACGATACCCGCCATTTGCTGCGTGCTCATCCCGCTCTGCTCATACTTGTCCGTAAGCCCCCGCGCTTCGCTCATGATCGCGCGATCCGTCGCACTCCCTGTCGCCCCGTAGTCCCAGTTCATGGACCGTGAGGCAAAGGACTCGCCGGACCTCGACGCCGACGCACTCGCGGTGCCGGCCAGCGAGGAGGAGAACCGGGAGCTGGCCTGCTGCACCGCCTGCTCGCCGGAGCGCACGCTGTCCTGCATGGAGCGCCCGACATCCGCCGACCAGAGCACGGAATTGGCGTTCGGCGTCGTCGTGCCGGTGAGCGGGGCGTGGGTCTTGAGCGACCCCATCGACAAGGCGGCCGCGGGATTCACCGCATCGGGGCTCGCGATCTTCTCGTTGATGTGGTCCCCGCCTTGCAGGCGTCCGGCCAGATGGGTCGCGGTGACCGCCGAGCCGTAGATCAGCATCAAGGAGATCGCCGGCGTGCTCGCCGCGAGCATCCCGCCGACCCCGAGATAATCCGAGAGGATGAAGTCGAGCTTCCAGAGCGCGAAGATCGAGGGCAGCTCCAGGTTGCCCATCCCTGCATTGCGCAGGGCGTCGAGTTTGCCTTGGGTCGTCAGGATGACGTAGAGGTTGATCACGGCGAGGATCGGCTGCCAGAGCTGGATCCAGAGGCCGAACAGCAGGTACTTGCCGATCATCCGGATGCCGATGGTGCCGAGCCCCACGGCGAAGACCATCAGCGGGGAGACGGCGAACAGGAACGCCTCGAAGAAGGTCATCATGGGGCGCACGATGCGCGCGAACAGGGTCTCCTCGGCGGCCCATTGGGTGTTGCGCTGCTGGGCCGCCTGGGTGATGGTCGCGGCCGTTTCCCAGCGCCCGAGCTCCTCCCACACCTGCGCCTCGCCCTTGGGCAGGACGCTCGCCGCCACCGACATCACCATGTAATTCTGCGCGTCCACCCCGGCACCGGCGACGGCATCCAGAGCGGTCTGCACGGCGTTGTCCACCTCCCCGGCCTGCACGGCGAGGGTGGCGGCGAGCGAGCCGCGCAGCGCCGGCAGAAACTCGGTCGTCGTGTAGGCGGACAGATCCGCCCAGGCGTCGTCGCATTCCTTCACGGTCGGGGCCCCGCCCAACCACAGCTCCGTGGTCGGCATCGGATTGGCCACGGCCAGGGCGCCGGTCCAGCTCGGATCGCGCAGCACGCTGTCCAGGGAGCGCTGTCCGGTGTCCACGTCGTAGAGCACGCACTCGGCGATGTAGTTGACGAAGGAGCGCTCGATGTCCGCGCCCGGTGTCGGGCTGTTGGCCGCGCCGAGCCGCGCGCGCGAGAGGGTCCCCGCGCGCACGCTCTGCAGGATCTGCAGGGGTGCGGCGAAGCCGTAGTCGGTCATCGCGGGGGTGGAGAACGCCTGCTCGAAGAGCCGGGTGACGCCGTACCCCACCTGCGACAACGCCGAGCCCACGGCGGCCACGCCCAGGGGGACGTTGTCGACCCGGTGCACCGCTCCGGAATAGAGGTCCTCCACGCTCACCCGCGCGCTCGGACCGAACATGCCCAGGTAGATGACCAGCGCGATCAGCATCTGCTGGTACTGGGGGGCGCGCGCCTGCACCAGGCCCTGGAAGGTCACCAGGATGACGCCGATCAGGAAGCCGACCCCGGCGAGCTGGCTCATGTGGCCGGTGCCCATGAGCATGGCGACCGCATTGAGAACCGCCGCGAGGTAGGCGGCGTCGCCGATGGAATAGATTTCGAACATGGAAGCCTCCGTGCCTCAGCGCTGGTTGGGGGTGGACTCGGCCCGGCCCTTCACTTGGGCGGACAGGTCTTGGTAATAGGCGAGCAGGGTCTGGGCGTTGCCGTAGCGCTCGGCGAGTACGGCGTATTCGCGATACACCTGCTCGCGCGCGCTCTTGATCTGCTCGGCGACCTTGGCGGTGTAGGCGCTTCCACCCATCGCGAGTGCGTTCTCCGCGGCACGCAGCAGGTCGGACATGATCAGCTGGGCCATTTCCAGCGCGATCACCGGCGCGGCCTGCTTGGCGAAGATCCGCGCCAGGCCCGCGTCGTGGCGGGCGAGGTTGCGCAGTTGCGCCCCGATGCCGTTGGGGGCGAGCTCCATGAAGGCCTGCTCGCGGGCGGTCGGCGCGCTCGCGCCCAGACGAAACTTCTGCACCAGACCGACGCTGCCGGCGACGTTCGGATCGCCCAGCAACAGATGATCGGTGTGCTGCACCAACCCCACGGTCTGCGTATCGGCGATCACGCTCGGCGCCATGCAGCCGTTCACCGCCGTGTCGTTGCAGCTGTAGCGGCGCACGACATGGTTCACCGTGCTCTGACCGGGCCCGGTGTCCTCGTGCGCGCTGCTGCCCCAGAGCAGATCGCGCACGCTCATGAGGTTGCCCGGCAGCGGGGTGACCCGGAAGTTGTCCCCGGCCCCGTCGGGTGCGGGCTCGGGCGGACCGAGGATCACCGAGCCGGTCACGCTCATGATGGCTTCGAGCAGGGCATCGTCGCCGCCGACGAACCAGCCGGCCGCGCCCCGGCGTTTGAGCGCCTGCCAGACCAGGTTGCCCTGCAGATCGGCCTCGGCGCGCTGCTCGTCGGTCAGGTTGTTCGCGACCTGGTTCACCGGGCTCTCCCCGGAGGTCAGGCTGCGGGTCTCGAAGACGTCGCCGAAGCCCTTCACCATCGCCACCAGCGAGGTGTTGTCCTTGTGCTGCACGTCGAAGGCGCTCGCCACGTCGTTGACCAGACCCTTGGCGAGCTGACAGGAGTTGGCGTAGCCCTGATTGAGCGCCTGGAGCTTGCGCTGCAGCGACTCCATGACCTCCACACAGGTCGGGCACATGGCGGTCAGGGCGACCTCGAAGGCGTAGCCGGTCGCGTTCGCCGCGATCGAGCGCATCAGTTGTTGGAACTGATCCGCGGAGATGAAGCTGAAGGAGCCGGCGAACATGTCGATGCCGCCGCAGCCGGCCTCGAAGGACGGCGGCACCACGTGCCAGAGCGACTCGCTCATGAGGCGGTTGCGGTTCACGACCGACCCGCCCGAGAAGGCGCCGCGGCGCTGTCCCATGTGCGCGGAGGGGTTGGTGAGATTGACCATGCTGTCGAACATGACGCTCGACTGGGTGGCGATGCCGGCCGCCTCGGCGGCGGGCGTCGCCGTCGCGGCGATCAGGACAAGGGTCGGTGCGAATCGAATCTTCATCGGGGGGCCTGGCTGGTGTCGGTTCGGGTGTCGGGAAGGACAGTGGCGCGCAGGGCGTCGAGCAAGGCGCGCGGATCCTCGGGGAGTGCGGTGAGTGTCGCGGCAGCGCTGCCCCGCTCGGCCGGACCCGCTCGGAGACGGCTCGCCTCCGCCTCGCTGACCCAGCCGGCCTGGACGGCGGCGAGGACGATGCGATCGCGCAGCTGGGCGAGCGAGAGCAGTCCCTGGGCGATCGGGGCCACCGCGCCCTGGTCCGGGCGGGCGAGGAACATCGCCGGGGTGGAGATCACGCCCAGCGCCTCGGCCTGACCGCGGTCGATCTGGAATGCGGGAAACGTCCCGTCCGCGAGGCCCGCCCCGTCGATCGAGACCGCCAGCACCGCAAAACCGTAGCGCTGCGCGAGGGCCTCCAGGAGCGGGGCCTGCGCATCGCAATAGGGACAGTCCGAGCGGAAGAAGAACCAGAGCGCGGTCTCCCCGGCGAGGCGTTCGAGCAGCGCGTCGCCGGCGGCGCTCGCCTGCTTGTCGGCCAGGTTCGCCCCGAAGTTGGCGGTGGGTCGGCGGGTGATCTCGTCGAGGACGGGATCGCCCTGCACCACGCGCTCGGACACCCGGGCGAAGCGCGAGGACTTGTCCATCGCGATGCGTTGCAGGTGCAGGTAGACCGCCACGTTCTCGGGGGACGGATCGTCGATGGCGCGGTCGCGGTAGGTGTCCAGATGCTCCCGGAACCAGTGCGCGGAGAGCGGCGCCGGTTCGGGGGGCACTTCCGCGACAGGCTCGGACGGCGCCCACTCG
This sequence comes from Thiocapsa bogorovii, assembly GCF_021228795.1. Classification (NCBI taxonomy): domain Bacteria; kingdom Pseudomonadati; phylum Pseudomonadota; class Gammaproteobacteria; order Chromatiales; family Chromatiaceae; genus Thiocapsa; species Thiocapsa bogorovii. The sequence continues at coordinate 3,926,190 of NZ_CP089309.1, read as the reverse complement.
GAGGGCTCGGGCTCGATGGGCGCACGCGGTGGCTCGGCGCTTGTCGGAGGCTCGACAGCAACCGGCAGCGGCGGCTCCCGATACCAGAACCAGCCCTCGGCATCGCGCGCATAGAAGCCGCCCGCGGATGCTGCGAGCGTCGGTCCCGTCGTCAGCGCGACCAGGAGGCCTGCAGCGATGGCGTCAGCGCGAGGTCGCATCGGGGTGTCCTGCTCGCCGAGGAGAGGCGCGTCCGCCGGCCCGCGCATACAGGGCGCACAACGGACAGCCGATCAGGATCGCGTCGCGCATGGCGATGTAGCGGGCCTCGCAGGACGGACACCAGGCGATCGCGGCGAGCCCGGCGCGCAGATCCCGCGCGACGATCCAGGCTTGGTTGATGCCCAGAACACCCGCATGCGGGCCGTCGATCAGCGCCAGGTAGAGCTCGTAGGCGCGTACCAGCCCTTGCGGGTCGATCATGCGCCCGATGGCACCGTCGCGACGGTGCTCGGCATAGACCACGCCGAAGAGCGAGGCCGCGGCATGCTCGGTGCGGGTGCGGATCATCGACCCGGCGCTGTCCGGCAGCGGACCGCGCGGCGGCGCCCGCCCGTGCAGCTGCCGATACCAACCCGCGAGGACCGTGCACTTCAGTCCGGTGGCCCAATGCACGACCCCGACCCTTGCGCCGTGCTTCAGCAAGGCGAGTGCAAGGGTCTCGGCGTCGTGCCGTGCAAGACGGGCATCCGGCACGCGTGCGGACAACGGCCCGAGGACCATCGGTCCGCCTTGCAAGGGATCGGTGCTCAACCCGCACCCCCGGCGGCACGCAGCGCCAGATGCAGATTGCGCAGGGCCGGCGGCACCTGCGCCCGGGCGAGCGGTGCGTCGAGGCTCGCGCGGAAGGTCACCACGGGTGCCTCGGCCAGATCCAGCACCGCCTCGAGCGTGGCGCCGGCGAGCCACTCGGCCAGTTCCGGGGTCACGCCGAAGAGTGTCGCGGCCACCTGCGGCGAGACCCGGGCGGCATCCCGTGCACCGATCCAATAGAGGCGATTGCAGCATCGCACGGTGTCCTGCAGGTCGGGGATTCCGGGGTACGGCATCAGGGCTGTCGGCATTGCAGATACTCCGATCGGGATTCGAGAACGCGGGGGACATAGGTGCGGGTCTCGCGATAGGGCGGGATGCGGTAGCCGTGCTTGATCACGGCGCCCTCCCCCGCGTTGTAGCCGGCGGCGACCAACGCGGGATCGCCGTCGAACATCCCGGCCAGGTCGCGCAGGTAACGCACCCCGGCGTCGATGTTTTGCTCGAGGTCGCGCGGATTCGCGCCGTAGCGGGCGGCCGTCGCCGGCATCAGCTGCATCACGCCGGTCGCGCCCTTCGGGGAGACTGCCGTCTGGCGGAACGCGCTTTCGCGCCGGGCGATGGCGAGCGCGAACGCGGGATCCACGCCGTGGCGACGTGCGGCGGCCTCCACGAGGGCGGCCACGGGTTGTTTGTCCGGGTCGATGCACCGGGCGTGATGGTGTGCAACAACGGTCCGAATGCGCGGGCCCTGTGCCGGAGCGCCGGAAGACGCGGGCGACGGCACGGCGGGCCGCTCTGAAGAGTGTTCGGGGTAGGGAACCGGAGACGGCGCGAACCCGCTGCCCGGCTCGCTCAGCGCCTCGGCGAGCGCGAGGATCCGCGCGCCGAGGGTCTCGGCAGCCGTCTCCGGCACGGCGCGATACTGACCGATCCCGCGCGCCGGGTTGCTCGGATAGGCGCGCAGGCCGACGGCGATCAGTGCGGCCCCGCGCGCGAGATTGCGCGCCGGATCGAGCAGCTCGGCCGGCGTGCCGCCGAACCACAGGTTGCGCACCGGCACGGCCAGGAGTCCGACGGCGAGGTCTGTCCTCCCGTCCGTCGACACGTCAGCCAAGGCGCGTTGCGCGTCCTCGCGGGTGGCGTAGTGCACGCGGCGCCCGTCCACGACCAGCGTCCAGGGCCACGGCGAGGCCTGACCGTTCGCAATCCGCCCGCTGGCCGAGAGGGCGGCGGCGTAGAGCAAACGTGGATCGATGCCGTGCGCCCGTGCCGGCTCGGCCCAGACGGGCGGCAACGGTGCTTGGGCGGGGCTCTCGGGCGTGCCGGCCGGTGCGCCGTCGATTGTTTCCGGCGCAGCCTGGACCGGCGCAGACATGGCCAGCACGCCGCACAGCACCCCGGCAAACCAGACGCCTCTAATCATCGACGCGCCCCAACCGACCGACGAGCCGATCCCGGCGCCGTTGCGCCGACGCCTCGGGGGGCGTCGACGGCGCCGGTGCGACCTTGGCGAGTGCGCCGGCGCCGCCCTTGATCGCCAACAACCCGACGGCGGCGAGGTGACGCAGCCGTGCGGCCCGCGAGCGCTTGGGCAGCTGCACGAGATCCTCCAGCAGCTCGGGCTGGGACGGGCCGATGTTGACCACGGCGCGCAGCAGTTCGCACGAGCGCGCCTCAGCCGGCATAACGATGAAACCCGCGCGCGTTGGCCGCGATCGGATCCGCGGCCACCACGACCGTCGCGCCCGGAAACAGCCCAGCCGCCGCGCGCACGTAGAGGCTTCCGCCGCCCCCGGCGATCAGCACGAGATCCACACTCGCGCTCTCGCGACGCAGGGATCGGCGCAGGCTCTCCAGGGCAACCGCGCAGACCGGACCGGCCGCGCGCCCGAGCAGGCTCGGCACCGACAGGCGATGTCCGGCCTGCAGCACATGCGCACGCCCGGCGCGCAGCGCGGCCTCCAGACCCAGCGGCTGGGGTTTGCCGCCCGCCTCGGCCGCGGCCTCCTGCGCGGCCCGCTCCAGCAGCACCGACATGGCCTCCAGGCTGGTGCCGCTGGCGCTGCGGCGCAGCTCCCCTTTGACGACGAGCGCCCAATCGAAGGAATAGAAGCCGGCGTCCAGCACGATGACGGTGCCGGTCTCGATGCGCTCGAGGATCTCCTCGTCCGTGGCGGTATAGACCAGATCGAGGTAGGCGCCGATCGGCTGCGGAACGACCCGCACCTCCCCGACCTCGAGGCTCGCCTCGCCCAGGCCGTGCCGCCCCGTCAGGAGGCGCTTCAGGCGCTCCCGACGGCGAGGGTCGCCGGCTTGGGTGACCGGCAACCCGGTCACGACCACGTCGATGGCGCGCTGCCCCGTCAGCTGCAGCGCGGCCAGGGCCAGGGCGTGGTAACTCGGGGTGGCCGGATAGTCTTCGTGCAGCGGGCGCTGCCAGTCCTCGAAGCGCTCGGGCTCGATCGCCGCTGCCCAGAGCACGCCGTCCAGATCGACCGGGACCGGCCGATCGGCGGCCGCGCCCGTCGCGCTCCCGGCCTCCACCTCCGCGCCGATGCGCTCGCCCAGACGCTCCCGCGGAGCGGCTCCGGCCGGGCGCACGATCAGTCTCGGCAGGTCTCCGCGAGGCCCTGCGGCAATCTTCACATTCGAATAGCCGATATCCAGTCCGACGACGTACATGGCTCCGCCCATTGGGTTCACACCGAATGCACGCGCGGTACACAAGCGCGCTTCACGCCGTCGCCGTCCCGATGCATTCCGATGACAAGGTTCACAAGAGGTCCGCAATCGGCGCACGAGAAGGCGACAGCGAACGCTCGGCATTCTTGGCGTCAAGGCGGTGCAATGCCAGCCGTTTAAATGACCGAAAACGGTGTCTTTCCGGGGGGCACTCGACGGATTGCGCGTGCTAACCTCCGGGCGCCGAACAGCAATGGAGAACGGCTGTCGATCGCGGGAAAGAGAAACAGACGCGACCCGATCATCGGATAGGTTTCGGAAATGAAACGGAATACCGATCGGTGAGAACGCGGCGTCCGCTTTTGCGGTTCTGCAGTGGAGAACAGGGATCCACGAATGAAACCCCGAGCAGCGTTTTGCGCCCTCCGGAGACACCCACCCGATGGATGAGCGAATACGAACGCCCGTCCCGAACGATCAGGGATCAACGCATGACACGACCGAACGGCAATACGGAAGACGAGAATGCGCTTGCGCCTTCCGATCGGGGGGAGAGCGACACCGCAAGCGTCCGAGCAACCACGGCACTGCCTGCCCTGACCGGAAGCTGCCCGCGGCAAGTGAGAACAGCGGGCGCTGTTTCACCAAAGATAAGAGGGTGCGAACGCCCGGCCGGCGTGCCGCCTGCCCACAGGCTCGAGGCAGCCTTTCGGGCAGGCTCGCTCGGCGCAACGGGCAGTGACGCCGAGGACGACGACGCCACCGAGGAGGATGCGGCGCCGAGTCATGTCGCGGAGGCGCTCGACGCCTGGATCGCGCGCAACCTGGCTGCCCTCCAAGAGCGCGCCGAGCAAGGATGCAGCGCCTTCGAGCAACGCCTGGCGGAGGCCGGTCGCGGACTTCCCCGCAGTGCCCCGGGCAGCGCCCGCTCGTGGAGGAGGCCGAGCAGGGATTCGGCGCCATCCGCGCCGCCGCGCGCCGCATCGCCGAGGTGCGCACCCGCTTTCGGGCCGCCGCCAAACGGTGCCGCAAGCTCGGTCTGGACGAAAACCCGAGCGGCGTTTTGCGCCGTCCGGCGACACCCACCCGATTGGCGCGCGAATAGGAACGCCCGTCCCGAACGATCAGGGATCAACCCATGACACGACGACATACGGAAGACCTGAACGAGGGGTTGCACTCTGCACGAGGAGAATGCGACGCGCCGACCGACCGAGCGACGACGGCACTGCCTGCCCTGACCGGAAGCTGCCCGCGGCAAGTGAGAACAGCGGGCGCTGTTTCACCAAAGATAAGAGGGTGCGAACGCCCGGCCGGCGTGCCGCCTGCCCACAGGCTCGAGGCAGCCTTCCGGGCAGGCCCGCCCGGCGCAACGGGCAGGGACGCCGAGGACGACGACGCCACCGAGGAGGATGCGGCACCGAGCGATATCGCGGAGGCGCTCGACGCCTGGATCGCGCGCAACCTGGCCGCCCTGCAGGAGCGCGCCGAGCAAGGATGCAGCGCCTTCGAGCAACGCCTGGCGGAGGCCGGTCGCGGACTGCCCCGCAGTGCCCGGGGTCGCATCGGCGTACGTGTGCGTCCGCAGCGGGCCGACCGCGCGACCCCCGGTGCCTTCTCCATCGAGTGGGTCACCTACCGCCATGTGCGCACCGCCTCGGGCGTCGTCTATCTGTCGGACTACATCCGCAAGGGCGACGGGGATCGCTACCCGAAGAGCGCCTTTCGCGGCATTGCACGGGACTGGCAGCGCCCGCTCGTGGAGGAGGCCGAGCAGGGATTCGGCGCCATCCGCGCCGCCGCGCGCCACCTCGCCGAAGTGCGCACCCGCTTTCGGGCCGCCGCCAAGCGGTGCCGCGAGCTGGGTCTGGTCGGCGACTCGGGGCCGTAGCGGGCGATCCGCCGCAAAGCAGACCCATCCGCGCGGTTATCGCCATGGCCGGGCGCATCCGCGACGGTGCAGGATGCCCCGATGACACTCTTCGATCTGTTTCGCCGCTCCAGGCCGGCCGCCCCGACGCCCGCACCGGGTACCGATACGATTCCCGAATCGCCCCCCGATCCGGACGAGGATCTGCTGCGCTACCCGCCCTTCATCAAGGGGCTGCCGGCCTCCGACGTGGACGCGCTGCTCGCCAAGCAAACGGAGTTGCTCCGCCGCCTCCAGGACGGCGTGGGCATGACCGACACGGATTACCGCCAGCTCGTCCTGCCGGTCGTGCGCCGCCTCGCCGCCTTCGTGCATCTGTTGCCCGCCTCCGAGGCCCATCATCACCGCGGCTCGGGCGGGTTGCTGCGCCATTCTCTGGAGGTGGGATTTCTCGCCTCCCAGGCGTCGATGCGCCACGTCTTCGCGCTGGATCGCGAGCCCAAGGACCGCTATCACCTGGAGCCGCGCTGGCGGGTCGCGAGCGGTCTGGCCGGGCTGCTGCACGACATCGGCAAGCCCGTTGCCGACCTGACGGTGTCGGATCGCGACGGCACCCTGACCTGGTGTCCGCATGAAGAGCCGCTGCTCGACTGGGCCCGCCGACACGGCCTGCAGCGCTACTACCTGCGCTGGCGCGAGACGCGCCGCCACAATGCCCATCTGCAGATGGGCACCTTGGTGGTGCACGCCATCCTTACCCCCGAGATCAAGACCTGGCTGAGTCGCGATCCGGCGATCCTCGCCAACCTGATCGCGGTCGTGGGCGGACAGGAGGAGACCTCGGTCGTGGGCACGGTGGTCGGCAACGCCGATCGGGCGAGCGTGGCGCGCGATCTGCGCGAGAACCGCATCGATCCCGACGCCTTCGCGCTCGGCGTGCCGGTGGACCGCTACCTGATCGACGCCATGCGCCGTCTGGTGCGCGACGGCACCTGGACGGTCAACACCCCCGGCGCGCGGCTGTGGATGCTCGCCGACGGGCTGCATGTGGTCTGGCCGCAAGGCGGCGAAGACATCGCCGGCCTGCTGGCGCGGGACAAGATTCCCGGTATCCCCAAGGCACCCGAGACCATCGCCGACATTCTGGTGGAGCGCGGGCATGTGACCACCTATCGCGAGGAGGAGCGCGACCGCTTCGACCGCCGCATCGCCCCGGCGCCGCTCGTGAAGGACGGCAAGCCGGTGCACTTGACGACGCTGCTGCTCGCCTCGCCCGAGCTGGTCTTCGCCGGGCATCCGGCGGCGCCGGTGGCGCGTTGGCAGGATGGTGCGACCTCCGGGCCCGTCCGGATCGAGGACCCGACCGAGCTCATCATGAGCGACGCCGATGCCGTCGATGCTCCCGACATCGACGGGGCTCGGGCCGCGCCGTTCGACCTGATCACCGAGACGGAGCAGATGGCCGGTCCGGACGCTACGGTGGCTGCGACGGCGTCACCGCCCCGACCGTGCGCCGATTCCGAGCCCGTGCCGGATGCTGCGGCCGAGGCTCGACCGCAGCCAAGGGCGGACGACCCCGCCTCCTCGGCCCGCAGCTGGCTCGCCGGCCGCGGCACCGGCGGCCTCGCCTTGATCACGCTGCTGCGGTCCATCGCGGACGGCGAACGCCCCGCCGAGATCCTCGCCCGTCACGATCGCCATCTGCTGATCCCCTACCCCGAGGGGTTGACGGCACTCGTCGTGCCCGGCATCGGGATGGAACCCGCCGACGTCCTGCACGCCTTGTGGGACGGCGGCCTGCTCGCGATCGATCCGCGCCGCCCGTTGCTGCGCGTGCGCGAGATCGACGGGCGGATGCGCGCGATGCTCACGGCGGAAGCCAGTGCCGTAGTGACGAGACTTCTCGATCGCCAGGTCGAGCCGTCGGTGGAGCCGCTGGTTGAGGTGCCGGACGACCGCGTCGCGACGGAGACGGATACGCCGAACGCGGACGGTCCGGGCGAGTCCGAAGCCACCGTCAACCCCTCCCGGCAGGTAGACGCGATCGAAGTGCCGGAGGCACCACCCGGCGCGACCTCCCTTGTACCCTCCGCGCCAAAACCGCAGCCACGCCGAAGCGCCGCACGCGCCTTCGCCGAGGACCTCGCGGCCCAGTGCCGGGGCGGGCGGGTGCCGACGACGGCGCTCTCGAACGGTCTGCTGATCGACCACGCCACCCTCGCGGCCCTGGCCGCCGAGCACCGCATCCCGCCCTCGAAACTGCTGCGGCGCCTCAAGCATCAGCCGGACTTAATCCCCGACACGCGCGGGATCGTTCTCGCGGGGCGCCCGTGAGCCCCTATGCCAATCCCTGGCGTCCGCTCTTCGAGTTGCCCGCCATGCTGCTGTGGACCGGCATCGCGGCCGCGTCCTGGGCCACCGCGGAGCTGTGGGATCTGCACGCGGCCTCTTTTCGGTGGCTCGGGGTCGGCAGTCTGGTGATGGCCTTGACCTGGCTGCCCGGCACCGTGCGCGGCATCAACCGGCGCGATTGGCTGCGTGGGCGCCCGCAGCAGTTCATCGACCCGCAGGTGTTTGCCGCGCGCGTGCCCTCCTGGCCGGGATTGCTGTGGATGGGCCGGGGGTTCGATTGGGAGGCACGACATGCGCAGGAGGCGCTGGATCTGATCCGGCTCGGAGCCGAGCGGTTCGCGCCGCGCGATCCGGCCCGTCTGGGTGCGACCTGGATCCACGGTCTCGGCGGAGCCGATGCGGAAGTGACCGTCCCGCTCGCCCACACCGAAGGCCACCTGCTGATCGTCGGGACCACCGGGTGCGGCAAGACCCGCCTGTTCGATCTCCTGGTCACCCAGGCGGTGCTGCGCGGGGATGCGGTGGTGATCCTCGACCCCAAGGGCGATCGGGGTCTGCGGGCCGCCGCCGAGCGCGCCTGTATGCTGGCCGGCACACCCGAACGCTTCGTCTCCTTTCATCCGGCCTTTCCCGCCGCTTCGGTGCGACTCGATCCGTTGCGCCACTTCCAGCGCGCCACCGAACTGGCGAGCCGGGTCGCCGCGCTGATCCCCTCGGAGACCGGCAACGATCCCTTCAAGGCATTCGGGCAGATGGCATTGAGCCATGCCGTGCACGGGCTGCTGGCCGTGGAGGAGCGCCCGACCCTGGTGACGCTGCGCCGCTATCTCGAAGGCGGTGCGGATGCCTTGGTCGAACGTGTCCTGCACCGCTACTTCGACACCCACTTGTCGCACTGGCAGGAGCATGCCGGCCCCTACCTCAACAAGGCCCGCGATGCCAATCGACGTGCACGGGGTCTGCTCGCCTTCTACCGCGAGCGCGTGCGCGGCGAGCATCCCTCGACCGTGATCGACGGACTCGGGGGCCTGCTCGAGCACGAGGCCGTGCACTTCGGCAAGATGGTCGCGAGCCTCATGCCGGTGATCGTGATGCTCACCTCCGGGCACCTGGAAGGTCTGCTCTCCCCCGACGAGACGGACGCGAACGATCCGCGTCGGGCGGCCTCGATCGGGGAGATCATCGCCCGGCGCGAGGTCCTCTACGTCGGTCTGGACAGTCTCTCCGACCCCATCGTGGGCAGTGCGATCGGCTCGATGCTGACCGCCGATCTGGCCGCGGTGGCGGGCTCCATCTACAACCACGAGGCGCACCCGCGCCCGACCGACATCTTCATCGACGAGGCCGCCGAGACGGTCTCCGACCCGCTGATCCAGCTCCTCAACAAGGGACGCGGGGCCGGGCTGCGTCTGACCATCGCCACCCAGACCTTCGCGGACTTCGCCGCGCGCATGGGTAGCGAGGAGAAGGCCCGCCAAGTGCTGGGCAACCTCAACGGACTGATCGCGATGCGCGTGATCGATGCGAAGACGCAGGAGTACATCGCCGAGAGTCTCCCGGCGGTGCGGCTCTGCACGGTGGTGAAGAGCCAGGGCTCCACGACCGCGAGCGACCGACCGCTGCTCTTCACCGGAAATGCCGGGGAGCGCCTCGACGAAGCCGAGGCGCCCTTGTTCCCGGCGGCGCTGCTCGGGGAGCTGCCCAACTTCGAGTACCTGGCCCGCTGGCCCGGCGGGCGCGTCTCCAAAGGCCGCCTGCCGATCCTCGGCGAGCCCCTGCCGCCAACGGGCGAACGGTGACGACGGGGATGCCACGCCCTCGCGATCCGACCAGTCGACTGGCGCTGTCGGGCCTGTCGCGGGCCGACGCCCGGACGCTGCGCACCCTGGAGTTGGAGTGGCCGGATGCCGTCGGGCTGATGGCGCGGGTCGCGCTGCTCGCCTGCCCGCCCGCGCCGTCCGCGGACGACCCTGCCGAACCCGCGCTGGCGATGGTGCGCGCGGGCATCGCCGCCTACCGTCGCGCCCGCGGCGACGGCGAGGACGATCCGGCGCGTTTCGCGGCCTTCGTCGACGGTATTACCCTCGCTCTGGCGCGCCGATACCAGTATTGCGTGGCGCGGTCGCTGACCGAGCCGCAGCGCCGAGTGCTTGCGCGGCGCGTGCCCCCGAGACATACGTCGCGTGTGGGATAGCCCGAGCACCAAAGAGGGTCGCGGCGTGTGGCTGTGGGCGGTCGCCTCCACCCTGCTGCTCTTCGTGCTCGAGCTCGTGCTGTTCGCCTCCTTCATCCCGAGCGATTGGGCGCACGGCGTCGAGCAGACCGAGCGGCGCGAACTCGTGGAGATCCTCGGGGCCGATGCGGCGCAGGCAATTGTGGCCCGCGGCGCGCGGTGGTACGAGACGCTCTTCGTGGAGACCGGCATCGCCCCCTGGACCTATCGACTGGTCGCGACCGGACCGGGCGTGGAATCCGGGTACGGCCTGGAGCCGATCGGCGCGAGTCCTGCCTGGGCTTGGCTGCGCGGACGCCTGGACGTGATTTGGGGCGCGTTCGCACAGGCCCTGCGCCGGTTCGCGCTGCTGCTGGCCTGGTGGCCGTTCATGGCGATCGTGCTGACGGCGGCGATCGGCGACGGCTGGCTGCGCCGTCGCATCCGGCAATACGGGTTCGTCTACGCCAGCCCGCTGGCGCATCACACCGCGCTGCGGATCCTGCTCGCGCTCTGGCTGATCGTCGGGCTGCTGCTGTTCGCGCCGATCGCGATGCCGGTCCTCGCGGTTCCGATACTCGGCGTCGCCTCGGCGCTGTGCGTGGCGTTCGTGGTGACCCATACGCAGAAGCAGCTCTGAACCGCGTCGGTCCTCGAAACCGCTGCGGGTGTCTCACGGCCGGTCAAGGCACTCGGTCCGTGAGCCCGTACGGATTCGGGACCCATCCGAGGCTCGGATCGCGATGGTCACTTTCCCTGTTCCGAGAGCCGCTTTGCAATCTCGCGGATCGGGATGAAAAGGCGGTTGGATTGGCTTGTAAGGCGATGAAACCCCAGGCGAGCATAAAACGCGGCGGCGTGATCGTCCTTTGCGTCCACGACAAGCGCATAGATCGCCGGTTCTGCCCGGACGGCGCGCGCAACGGCATCGACGACAAGGAGTGCACCCAGACCCTGTCGTTGATGACGACGGTCAACGGCCAAGCGCCCGATCAGTCCGGCAGGAAGTGATGGATAACGCGGCAAACGCTTGGTCAGGCTCTCGGGCAAGTCGGTCAGCGGGATGCCCGCCGCCGCAAAGGTGTAGTAACCGGCAACCTGGTTGTCGGCGTCCAGCAACACAAAGCAGTTGCTCACGCGACGCCGGACGTCCTGCGTGACGCGTTCTCTGAAATACCGATCCAGTGCGTCGACGCCGCTGCAAAAGGCCCCGCGCTCCTGCGCTCCGAGAAGCTCGATACGAAATCCCTCTCCGCGCACGCGCGTTACGCGTTCTGGCGAAGGTAACGCGCGACGGCGCGCTCCATCGAGGGCGTGAGCGGTTCCGGGTTCAGTAACGCCTCCGCGAACCTGTGCTGATCCTCGACGGACAGTCGGATGATGCAGGCCTCCTCGATGGCGCGATGGGCCGCGTCCCGCGCGGCGTCGACGACAAAGTCGCTGACACTGCGTCCCTGGAGCTCGGCGGCGCGTTTGACGACGGCCAGTACCTCGGGCGATACCCGGGCCTCGAAGCGGGCGGTGCGGATGGTCTCTCTCGGCATCATGGTGTCCTCGGTTTCTCGTATTAGTGTACGTAACTAAGCCGTACGTTGTAAACCGCCAAGGTCGCGACACCTCCTCGCCCTGACGGCGATCGCGACGCCGTTCCACCTGCGGCAAAGCGCGCGTTTGTGGCGGGTTATCGCCCTCGCCGGCCGGTTTGGAGTGACGCACCATGCGCTCACGTGAAGACCGCATCACAGGCACCCGATGGAGACCCTCGACTTTCCCCACCACATCGACGAACCGCCCACGCTGCTGTTGTGGCGCATGGACGATCTGATGCCGCTGGTGCTGGCGCTCGTCGCCGGCATCCTCGCCGGACAGCTCACCATCGCCCTGCTGCTCGGCGCCCTGCTCTCGCACGGTTACCGGCGGTTTCGCGATCGCCGGGCCGACGGCTACGCCCTGCATCTGATCTACTGGTTCGGCCTCATGCCGCTCGGGGCACGCTCCACGCCCAACCCCTTCGCGCGGCACTACGTGCCATGACCCTCGGCGACTTTCTCTCCACCTGGCGCGGCACGACCCTGGAGAACCGCGTCTGGCGCATCACGGTGCTGGTCCTGGTCGCCTCCAACCTGATCCTGGTCGGACTGGTCGGTCAGGTCGAGCGCACCGTGGTGCTGGTCCCGCCGGTGTTGGAAGGCGAGGTCACGATCGCGCGCGAGTACGCGAGCCAGGCCGTCGAGGAGTCCTGGGGGGTCTACGTCGCCCAGCTGCTCGGCAATGTCGGCCCGACCACCGTCGACGGGCTCGTGCGCGTCCTGGATCCGCTGCTCGCCGGCGGGCTGCATCGCGAGGTCATGGCCTCGATCGCCGATCAGACCGAAGCGATCAAGCGAGAGAACATCGCCATGCACTTCGCCCCGCAAACCATCGCCTACGACACCGCCACCCGCACCGTCTTCGTCACCGGACAGCACAAGACCGAAGGCCCGGCGGCCGCCCCCGTGCTCAACCGACGCACCTACGAGCTGCGCGTCGAGTTCCGCAACTACCGCCCGCTGATCACCCATCTGGAGGTGTATCGCGGCGATCCGCGCAGCGCGCGCGATGCCCACCCCGAGGACGCGAACACATGATCACCCGACGTCTCTCCATCCTCGCCGCCGTCCTGGCCGCGTCGAGCGCACAGGCCGACCCGGCCTTCGAGATTCCCCCGGTCCCCTGCACGCTGCTCGACGCCGGGTGCACGCCGAGTGCCGTCTCCTCGGTTCTGCAGACGTCCCGCGCCGAACCCGAGGGCCTGATCCGCACCGTCATGGGCGGCGGAGCCACGCCGGCGCGGCGCACCGGCGGGAACCTGCCGGTGACCCTGGAGCTGGGTCCGCGCAACCTCGCCGTCACGCCGGGCACTACGGTGCTGATCGAGATCGCCATCGGACACCTCAACCGCATCGTCACGCCCTTTGCCGACCCGGTCGTGCACACCGTCTCGAATGCCTCGACACAGGTCGACGGCAGTGTGGTCTATGTCGCCACCGACACCGAAGAACCGGTGGCCCTGTACATCGGCGACGGCCAAGGCAGCACCACCGCCTTGGCGCTGACCTTGGCGCCGCGGTATGTTCCGCCGCGCGAGGTCCGCCTCACGGTGCCGGGGTATCAGGGCAAGCGCGCGGGAAGCACGGCCACGACGCGCGCCGCAGTCGATCCGGTGGCCGTCATGCCGATGTTGGCCAACGCCTCGGAGCGAGACGGCGACGGCAACGGGCCGTCGTACGTCTCGGACCTGGTCGAGCAGCTGCGTGCGCTGGCGCAAGGTCGGTTGCCCGCGGGCTTTCGGATCGCGAAGGGATCGAGCGGAGCGAAGCTGCGCTGTGCCGAGGGGCTGAAGGTGCGCAGCGGTGAACGCGCGCAGGGTCCCGCATCCGAACTGATCAAGGCCAGGGTCACCAACACCGCCGCGGAACCGATCACCATCGAGCACGACACCTGCCGTCCGGACACCGCCACCGTCGCCGCGATGGGCGCCTGGCCGCGCCGGGTGCTCGCGCCCGGCGAGGAGACCGAGGTCTTTCTCCTCCTCGCCCGCGGCGCGCCCCCGCATCGCACGACCGGGCAGCCGCAATGATGCTGCACCGACACTGGGAGAACCTCTCGCCCAACGCCAAGCGGGTCGCCGCCCTCGGCGGCGGGGTCTTCGTGGTCTCCGTCCTGACGGCGGGGAGCTTTCTGTTCGCCCCGGCGCAGCCCCCTGGCCTGCAGTCGTCCTCGCCGCGCGATACCCTGGTGCGCAACATCCTCACGGATGCGGATCCGCGTCAACTCGGGATCGAGGCCCTGGTCAATCGCCTGGAGCGCATGGAAAAGCGCATGAGCGAGGTGCAGCGCAACCTCGAGCGCGGCGCAACCGCCGCACCGAACACCCCCGCGCTCGGACCGGCGCAGCGCGAGCAGGATCTGGGCAACGCGCGCGAGCTCGAGGTCCTGCGCGGAGAGATCGATCAACTGCGCGAGGCCCTCGCCGCCCGGGCACGGCCAACAGCAAACCCGCCGGGACTGCCGCAACCGGAGCAGCCCGTCGCTGCGGATCCGGCATCGCCGGCCGGCACCGCCGCGCAGCCACATCGACCGGCGCCGATGGAGGCGCTGTTCGGACCGCCGACGGCACCGCTCGCTGTTCCCGGCGCGGCACCCTCCTCCGCCGTCCCCGCCCAAACACCGGGGCGCACCCTGCAGATCCGCACCGTCGCCGCGCCGGCGTCGTCGGCGCCGCCCGCCGCAACCCCACCCGGCACCCCGGAGCCCGGCTCCGTCTATATCCCCGCCGGCGCCATCCTCAAGGGGGTGCTGCTCAACGGCATCGACATGCCGACCGGGCAGAACGCCCGCAAGGATCCCGTGCCGGCCCTGATCCGGGTCAAACACCAGGCGATCCTGCCCAACCGAGTCCGCGCGGATCTGCGCGAGTGCTTCCTGCTGGTCGGCGGCTTCGGCGATCTGGCCTCCGAGCGGGCCTATCTGCGCGGGGAGACCTTCAGCTGCATCCGCAACGACGGCGGCGTGATCGAGATCCCCATCGATGGCTACGCGGTGGGCGAGGACGGCAAGGTCGGGGTGCGCGGGCGGGTGGTCTCCAAACAAGGTGTGCTGCTCGCCAAGGCGCTGCAGGCCGGGTTCCTGCAATCCTTCTCGCAGATCTTCAACCGCATGCCGAGCATCCCGGTCAACACCGGCACCGGCACGGACCTGCAGTTCCAGTCCATGCTCACGCCCCAAGCCCTGAGTGCCGCCTCGGCGCAAGGCGTCGGCGGGGCAATGGACCGTCTGGCAAACTACTATCTGGACATGGCCGAGCAGCTGCTGCCGGTGATCGAGGTCGATGCGGGACGCGGGGCGGAGTTCATCCTCAATCGCGGGGTGTCGATGAAGCTCGCCGACGTGGTGAAGTAACATGGCCGCTCGCTCTGCGACGGTCGCGTCGCCCGCGCCCCTATCCCGGCAACCGAGGGTCCATCGCCGCATGTCCCGCCTCGTCATGCACGTCGATCTCGACGCCTTCTATGCGGCGGTGGAGCAGCGCGACCGCCCGGAGTGGCGGGGGCGCCCATTGGTCGTCGGCGCCGAGCCCGGCCGACGCGGCGTGGTCGCGACCTGCTCCTACGAGGCGCGCCGCTTCGGCGTGCACTCGGCCATGCCGATTGCCGAAGCGGTGCGCCGTCTGCCGGCGGAGACGGTCTACGTGCGCCCGGACATGGCGCGCTATGCCGGCGTGTCGCGAGAGATCATGCGGGTGCTCGCCACCCTCTCCCCGGTCGTCGAGCCGGTCTCGATCGACGAGGCCTACCTGGATGTCTCGGGGTTGGAGCGGCTGATCGGTCCGCCCGAGGTCGTCGCACGGCGCGCCAAGGCGGCCATTCACGCGGCGGTCGGGCTGACCGCCTCGGTGGGGATCGGTCCGAACCGCCTGATCGCCAAGCTCGCCTCGGACGCCCGCAAGCCGGATGGACTCCTGGTGGTGCGCCTGGAGGAGGTCCGCGCCTTCCTGGATCCGCTGCCGCTCGCCGCCCTGCGCGGCGTCGGCGCCGTAACGGCCCGACGCCTCGAGCAAGCCGGCTTGCGGACGGTCGGCGACGTGCGTACCCGGCCGCTGGAGGAGCTGCGCCGACGCTTGGGCGCACGCACCGGCACGCAGGTGCATCTGCAGTCGCACGGGATCGCCGACGACCGGGTCCATCCGGCCACCGAACGGCAATCGATCTCCAAGGAGACGACCTTCGCCGAGGATGTCGTGGACACCGAGGTGCTGCGCGACACCCTGCGTTGGGCCGCGCAGGAGGTCGGCTATCTGGCCCGGCACGCCGCGCGCAAGGGCGCGGTGGTTACCCTGAAGATCCGCCTGCACCCCTTCGAGACCCATACCCGCTCCCGGACCCTGGAGGCACCGACCGCGGACGATCGGGTCATTTTCGGTACGGCCTGGGACCTGTACCGTGCCGACACCCACGCCGGTCGGGCGGTGCGGTTGATCGGTCTGGGTCTTTCCGGCTGGACCCAGGCACCCGTGCAGCCGGATCTGTTCGCGGACATGGATCCCCGCGAGCAGGTTCGTGCGGATGATCGCCTCGACGCGACGCTCGATGCGATCCGGCTCAAGTTCGGCAGGCACTGCATTCAGCGTGGACTCTCTCGGCGGCCATAGCGATGCATCGACCCTGTCGTTGATAAATCGACCCTGTCGTTGATAAGAGGCTTCTCCCGGGCGGTTCGACGCGGATGCCGACTGCTTGTAAAGGCGCTGCTCGCCAATACACTCGCCACTGATCCCCGAGGCAGCGGAGACGTGACCGATCGGACACGGGAGGACAGGCCCGCATGAGCACCGCGACGTTCCCACTGATCGAGCGCAAGGGCCATTGGCTCACCGGTTGTCTGCGGGCCTTTCGCGAGGATCGTCTCGGCTTCCTCGCCGAAAGCGCGCGGATCGCGCCAATCGTCGGATTCCGGCTCGGCCACAGGCGCGTCTATCTGATCTCCCATCCGGATCTCATCCGCGACCTGCTGGTGACCAAGCATCGGCATCTGGCGCGAGATCCACTCGTGCGCAGAATCCTCGAGAAGACCTTGGGGGTTGGTCTTCTGACCAGCGAAGGCGAGGAATGGAAACGCCACCGCCGCATGATCGCCCCCGCCCTGCACCTGCAGCAGGTGCGAGGCTATGCCGACAGCATGGCGCGCCGCGCGCTCGCCCTGACCGAGCGCTGGCACGACGGACAACAGGCGGATGTGGAACAGGAGATGGACGGACTCACGTTGTCCATCGTCACCGCGGCGCTTTTTCGGGTCGACAGCACCACCCATACCGCGACGGTGGCCGCCACGGTTCCGGCCTTGCAGGCCATCGCCACGCGCCAGTTCGACCGTCTGCTGCAGATCCCGGATTGGTTCCCGACCCCGGAGTATCGCCGCCAGCGGGCGCTCTCCGACACGCTCGGCCGCATCGTCTTGGAGGCGATCCACCGGCGTCGCGCGAGCGGTGCGGACGGCGGCGACCTCCTGACCATGATGGTGCACATGACCGACGCCGAAACCGGCGCGCGGCTATCCGACGAGGAGATCCGCGCCGAGGTGCTGACGCTCTATCTCGCCGGGTACGACACCACGGCCTTGACGCTCACCTACGTGTGGTATCACCTGGCGCGCCAGCCGGAGATCGCGGCACGTTTCCACGCGGAGGTCGATGCGGTCTTGGGCGGCCGACCGCCCGGGTTCGATGACCTGGAGCGTCTGCCGTATACCCGGATGGTCTTCAAGGAGGCATTGCGGCTCTACCCGGCCGCGTATTTAATGGTGCGCGCCGCGGCCGAGCCATTCGACATCGGCGGGCACCGCATTCCGGCGAACAGCGTCCTGATGACGAGCCCCTACGCCATGCATCGTCACCCCGATCTCTGGGAGGATCCGGAGCGCTTCGACCCCGATCGCTTTGCCGAGAACGCTGAGCGCCGCTGGCACACGTTCAAGTATTTCCCCTTCGGAGGCGGCCCGCACATCTGTATCGGCAACCAATTCGCGTTGGTCGAAGGCCCGCTGATTCTGGCGACCATCGGGCAGCGCTACCGGTTCGCGCTCATGCATCCGAACCAGCAACTGGAACTGGAGCCTCAGATCACGCTCGGCCCAAAAGGCGGCATGCCGCTGCGCCTGCACCGGCGCACGCCGGCTCGCGAGGCGGCCTGATCTGCGCCACTCTCCGTCGCGCGCAACCCGGATGCTGAGCCTGTAGCCATCCAGGTCAGTGCTATCTCAGACGCCTGAGCCCGATCGCGCTAGAGCCGCTTGCACGGTGTCTCGTCGAGCGCTGCGCGCAGAATCTCCCGCTCCAGCGCCGCGGAAGGATGCCAGAATCCCCCTCGCGCGATGAAGCGGCTGCCGGCGGCAACCACGGTTTTCTCCGCTTCCACCATTCGAGGCACCGCGGGATCGATGGCCAGTTCCGCCAACGCCGTGTTCCGGCGTATGAACGTGTCGCGGTCCAACCGCCCTTCGGCATCGAACCCGAGCATTTCGTAGACGAGCCGGACGACGGCATAGGGCGCCCGATCACGCACCTCCACGATCACCTCGGCCATCCGCACGCGCTGGCCCGCGAAGCGCTCCAGTCGGTGGCTCTTCGGGTCATCGACCATGCGGGAGAACCTCGCGCTGGCCAGTCGGTACAGGGTGTCATCCGGTCCGAGAATGTAGATGCGGGTCGAGTAACTCACGGTGACCTTCTTTATCAGGCCCAAGGGTCTGTCCGTAACGTGCCGCACCGGTCGCAAAGGCATCCGTGCGCCGTCGCATGGGTAGTCCCTATAGTCATGTCACCACCCTCTGAGCACTCGACGCTCGTCCGGCTGGAACAGCGAGGGTCGTCCCGTCCCTGGCCGGTCAAGGAGCATCGTGATGACGATTGATCCGGAGCTGCCACCACCGCTGGAGCACCCGTTTAACTGACGCTCTACAGCGGTTGTGGCGATACGACCTCGACGGGTTGTTGCTTCGGATCTCGCGCAGCCGCCAGTGCAGCTCGCAACGCCCCACGTCCACCGAGGGAATCCAAGCAGAAGCTCCGCCGCCTCTCGCCGACCGCCAGCAGTCGGCTAGGAGCCGTCTCCCATCAACCGGAAGCGAGTGACTCTTCGATCCTGTTTGCTGCCAGTTGGGCCCGGCAGCGGGGCGACTGGATTCTGTTGCAGACCTGCCGCTCGCACTATGGGTGGCTAACTTGGCGTGGGTTCTTCAAAGCGGACAGTCGGCCCATATCTTCTGCAAGTGGCTTCATGCTGATCCGGGGTACTGAAGCCGGTGGACAACGGGCGAGTGGAGCAGAGCCGCCGGCTGCTGGGCCGGTATCTTTCGGGTCTCTGCGATGCAGCGGAGCCGCGACTCAGCGCTCGCCGTCCTCCGGTGCATGCATAAAGGTCCTGCGAGGGCCGCCAATCGGCACGCCCAGGTCCAAGTCGATATGGCCAGGGAAATGCACGTCGGGGGTTTCCTCCTCCTTAAAGGTAATGTCGCCGTACTTGAGTGCGGCCCCGAACGCGCAGCAGCCTGGGGCAACGGACCGGACAATGCCGCCTTGGATCGTGAGTGCGGCAATCTTGAATTCGACCGTCAGTTCTATCGTGAATCGGAACGTCCGAATCAGAACCTCGGCGACGACAATGTCGATCTCCGGATGGAGGCGCCACGACATTTCGTGTTCTCCGAGATGGACGATGACGCTTAGGTCGCGTGGGTATCGTTCCGGGTCGGCATATTTCTCAAGAGGTTGTGCCTTACTCCAGGCCAAGGCGATAAGCTCTGCGGGGTCGGTATCCAGGGCTTGCTCGAGCTGCCTCTCCGTCTCCGCTCTAACCAATCGCCAAACCGTTTCAGAAGCGCCGATGACGGTCTCGCTCTTGAGCTCGTCTTCCACCTTTTGAGCCATGACCCGCAGGCCGCTCGAAACAAGGTCGACAAGCCGGATTGCAGGTTCGCCCATGTTTTTCTCCGCTCCTCATGCACGACGAGGTTTTCGGGTGTGATCTCGGTATCACCGCGCAGCAGACGGGCCCGTATTCCAATTTCCGGTATCTGCGGATCGAGCGGCAACGGGTCCGGTGCGCGGCCTTCGATTTCTCCGATATGCACCCTGACCTTCGGCTCGCTCGCCGGTCGTACTGCCGGCCGCGGCTCGGGTTCCGTTCCCGACCCATTTCCTGTTCCGGATCCCGATCCTCGTCGGCGAGACCACCACCAGCCGGCTGCACCCAGCAATGCCGCAGCTGCGCCGATAAGCCAGAGCCACAGAGGGGGTGGAGGGTTGGCGCCGCCGACAGCAACCCAGATATCCACTCTGCTTCCTCTTGGGGCCAGGCTGCCGTCGGGGGGCTGCTGTCGGATGACGGTGCCCGGCCGCTCCGGGGATGCCTCGGCGAGTACGCGACCGACGCGTAGGTCCGAGGAATCCAGTCGACCCACAGCGGCTGTCTGGCTTTGGCCGACAATCCAAGGTACCCGAGTGAGACTGCCGGAGCCGATGACCACATTAACGGTGCCCCCGAGTGGGAGCTTCGCCCCGGCGGGAGGACTCTGTTCCAGGATCAGGCCTTCCGTAAGCGTCCGGCGAACTACCGGATTGACCCTTCCCTTTTGAGGTCGTCCATTTTCAGATTGTGCGGCAGCAGCGCCGCGACCGCCTCGGGGGACTTGGCACCGGGCAGGTGCTCGAAGAGGTGGTTGAGGTAGGCCCAAGGCTCCAGGCCATTGGCCTTGGCGGTTTCGATCAGGCTGAAGAGCAGCGCGCTGGTTTCGGCGCCCTTGGGACTGCCGGCGAAGAGCCAGTTCTTTCTCCCGACCACAAAGGGCCGGATGGCGTTTTCGGCGATGTTGTTGTCGATCTCCAGGTGCCCGTCCTCGAGAAAGGTGATGAGGATCGGCCATTGGCCGAGGGCATAGGCGATGGCTTCGCCGAGCAGGCTTTTGGGAAGCACGCGGGTGGCGGTGCGATCCAGCCACCGGCGGATGCGCATGAGGATCGCTCGACTGTGCTCGCTACGCCCGCGCAGCCGGGTCTGGGGATCGGCGTCGCGCAGGCGCCGCTCCACCGCATAGAGCTCCCCGATCAGGGCCACCATCTGCTGCGCGGCACCGGCGTTGCGCCCGTTGGCGGCATCGACGAACTTGCGTCGCACGTGCGCCCAGCACCCGGCATGGCCGATGACTCCGGGCGCAGCGGCGAGGACACCATAGGCGCCGTAGCCGTCGGATTGCAGATACAACGGCAGCGGCGGCGGATCGACGTCGCTCGCGAACAGCACCCGACGAGGGACTTCCGCGGCCCGGCTCGGGGCATACTCGAACCAGCGCACCGGTGTGCCCGGCGGCCCGCCGCAAAACACCCACATGTAGGAGTCTTGCGTGTTCTCGCGTCCGGGCTCGCGCAGGACCTGCACCGGCGTCTCGTCGATATGCACCACCGCTCCCCGGCGCAGCAGGTCTTTCAGCGCCGCGGCGACGGGTTGCAGCGGAACCTGCAGTTGGATGAGCAAGCCCGCCATGGTTTGGCGCCCGAGCGCGATGCCCTCGCGCGCGAAGATCGTCTCCTGACGATACAGCGGCAGGGCATCGACGAACTTGGCCGTCACGATGGAGGCCAGCAATGAGCTGTGGGCGATGGATTTGGGGATGATCTGCGCCGGACGCGGGGCGATCTTCACCCCGACCTCCGCGCCCGGCACATCTTCGTTACGGGCAACGTATTTGGCGCGCTTGTATTCGATGACGTAGGTCTGGCGGGGGATGACCGCCAGTTGCTCGGAGCTGTCGTAGCCGATCAAGACCCAATCCTCGCCCATGGCGGCTTTCTCCGCCTCGGGCAGATCCAGGATACGCTCGACCCGCGGCAGATGGCTCGGCAGCGGCCGGCGCACCGGCTTGCCCTTGGGCGGCGCGAGGGTGTCTTCGGCGGGTGTCGCCGGCGGCGCGGTGTCGGCCGGCAGCTCGGCTTCCAGTTCGGCGATCAGCGCCTCGAGCTCGGTCTCGTCAAACAGCCCGAGCTGACTCTCGGGGATGCGATCGGCACTGCGGCCGAAGCGCTTGCGCCGCAACAGCTCGATGTACTCGAGCAACTGGTCAATACGCCGGGTCTGCTGTTGCAGGGTATTGGAGTGCTGTTCCAACTGCAGCGACTGTTCGGCTCGCTCGCGTTCGGATTGCGCCAGTTGATCGCTTAACCGGCCAATGATCCCGTGGAGCATCTCGGGGTCATTCGGAAGTCTTTGAAGCGGGCCGTCCATGAACTGAATAATACCGGAATACCGACCTTCATTCGAGCGTCATCGCGTTTAAAGCAGGTCGAATTCAGCCCGCCGATGGGCTTTGACACGGCGCGGATCGAGCCCTTCGAGCAACCAGCCCAATTCGCGGATCGAGAGCATGACCGGTGTGACGCTCTGCGGCGCCGGCCACCAAAACCGCTCGCGCTCCAAACGCCGATACCACAGCCAAAAGCCGTTGTTGTGCCAATAGAGAATCTTGAGCTTGTCGCGGCTGCGATTACAGAAGACGAACAGATGATCCGAGAACGGATCGGCCTGCAGCACATCGACCACCAAGGCCGCAAGACCGTCGATTTGTTTGCGCATGTCCGTGGCCCCTGCAGCCAGATACACCTGCGTGCGTGCGCCGAAGCCGATCATGCCGTCGTGCGCTGCGCGAGCACATCCACCACCCGCGCGAGTGTGGCGCCATCGCATCCGGGCGGGACCTCCAGGCGCACGCCGTCACCGAAGACGACGGTCAGCACCCGATCACGGCGCGCCGGCTCGAGGGCTTCACTGAATTGCACCGGCAGCAAGCATAACGGCGCCTCGGCGCGGGATCGCGCCGGGCCGCCGCCCGCTTGGTGCTCCCGGCCGAAGACGGCCCGCCACCGCGACAGACTCCCGGTGGAAATGCCGTGGTGTTCGCAGTACTGTGCCTGCGTCAGACCACTGCCCGGCCAGCCCCGGACCAACTCCCGCCACTGCTCGCGACTGCGCCGCTTCTCTGCCATGCTTTTCCCCTCGGTGCGTGGAACATGGCGGCATCTTGCAGATCGCGCAGTGCGCGGGATAGATGTATTTCGCTGGACGCTTACGGCCTTCCGGCGTCTCGGAGGGCCGCCTCGATAGCTGCCCGAGCCGCAGGGCCTTGCCCAGCAGAGCATTGGCGGTCTCGACCGACTTGCCCACCAGGCTAGGTACCGTGACCAAGTCGGGCACTGCCAACCAGACGTTGACGACCGCATCGGGCGGACGAAATCCCCCAGGCCCTGGCTCCTGCCGGACAACGGTGTCCTCCGGTCGGTCCGATCGCTCTCGGCCCCCTTCGCGCATCCTGAGATCCGCTTCCTTAAGAATCCGTTCCGCTTCCCAGACCGGGTGCCCGATGACGCTTGGGACGCCCCGCGCGACGGATCGTCTCGCGAACTACAAGCCGACGGGCGTACCGTGTTGGACCTGCTGCCCCGGAGCAGGGTCCTGGCGCAGCACCGTGTTATCTGCCCAATCCGAATCCTGCGGTGTCATCCGGCCGGGGGAGAGTCCCGCGCGGAGGATGACGGCCTCCGCCTGTGTGATATTCCGCCCACGCACGTCTGGGACGCGGACACGGCTTGGTTCTTCATCGCGCTGCGCGAGTCGAAGTGGCTCCGTCGGTGCCGTGATCAGGTTCTCCGTCGCCTGGAGACAGGCCGGAAAGGCCGCTGCAAACAACGCCCAGAAAAGCCAGCCGATCATCAGTGTAAACAGAGGCTTCTTTTCGAACAGAAACGTCTCTGTGCGCGGAATCCTCCGCGGGGCTTCCCAGCCAAACCCGCGCACCTCATGCCTTGGCCCAAATCACCGCGATAAACAGCTCCTTCATCGAGTTGTGGCTGAGAAAGGCATCGAACTGGCCGAAAGGCTTGGGAAGCGGCTTAGATGTCAGCACCGTCGATACGCAATCGGTTCCGAAACGTGTATCTTCATTGAGTTCCTCAACGGTCGCCTTCCCGTCAGTGATGAACTTGACATCGCAATTAGTGAGCCCCTTCGCAATGAGCTCGATGGACTTTGTGACATTAAGGCTGTCACCGCTCCAGAACGGGTAATGCTCCGCCTTGATGTCCAGAGCGAGTTTGGCATAACCTTTAGCTGGGATCGAAGCCGCCTTAAATTCGGCCCATGCGCTCGGGAAATCGTGCCGCACGGAGAACAGTCGCACTGAGCCAGCAGCTTCGGCCTCATTGATCAGCTTCTCAAGGCTGTTCATTGCTTTTTTGCGCAGCAAACTGCCTCCCTCCCTGGCCGTATAGCGGATATGGAGGATCACATCCGAGATGGTATCGTAGTCAAACTGGCAAGGCTCTTTCTTGCTTGGGTCGGCAGGCAAAGACAATTGCCACTTACCGATGGCGCCGGAGTACTCGAACGGCAGATAGCGCTCGTCCCGGAGATTCGTTTCGAACAGTCCGCTGTCGTTCTGCCCGCTGCTGCCCACGATGGATTGCAGGCTGCCGTAGTAATCGCTGAAGCGATCGTCCTCGGGGCCTGTTCTTGCATAGCCGTTGCCGGCCCCATCAGAGAGCAGTCGAGCGCTCTTGCGGATCGCGCTGCTCAGCAAGGTCAGGGTGCAGTTGACGCCGGTATAGGGACCGGTGACGCAGGGGATGGTCAAGGCGACCGACTTGATCCGCCGGAAATAGTGCCCGGGGCAATCCATGTCGAAGAGCGATTCCGGCAACTCGACGCTGCAACTCCCGGTCGCGCGGAGCTTCAGCAGCTCGATAGGATCGACCTGGCGCAGGCTGACGTGTTTGGTGATCTCGTACTCGCGCTGATTGAGATCATGGTAAGCCATCTCCATGCGCTTGATATCCAGGTACAGCTTCTCGCCGGCCAGCAGGCCCTGGTTTCCGTCCAGATAACCGAACTGCAGGTAGCTCCGGCTCGGATCGCCCAGTTCGTGCTGGAGCGCGCGCTCAGCCTTCTTGGCGACATCGAAGGCGAGCTGGAAGCATTGCCCATACAGCCCTTTCGTTTCCCGCTTCATCCAGCCATAAAGGGCCTTGTTCGCTGACTTCGACTGCTTGGGGCTGATCTTGTAAGCCCAGTCCTTGTTCTTTTCACCGGTCATGAAATATTCGATCTCCTCCGCGTGGCGGACCTGCTGCTGGTGGTTGGTCCAGTCCCGCTTCGCGCTGTACTCCCGGATTTGAGCCGCGCGCAGTTGTTTGAGAATCTGCGTCATTTCCCCGGCGGCAAGATTACTCTGAAAAGCATATTCCCGCTCGCGGGTGGCGTAGGAACCGGTTTTTGCGGACTTTCCGGCCTCGAAAGTGAGCTCTTGAGCCTCGGCTTTGTAAAAACTAGAAACAAATTGCAAAGCAGCAATAATGTTGGCTCTACCCACCCTAAAGGACCACCCGCTTCCCATGGGCTTGTATGCGTATTCGAAATCAGGAACGATCGCCATGCCCCCAGCCGCCTTGTCCCAATGCGTGGCTGCCTCGGTTTCTTCTTGGGCCTCTTCCAGCTTCCTCAGTTCGTCAAGCTCGTGTTGACTTAATTTCTTGCCGCCGGCAAGGTCGTTCTCAAAAACCCCATGTGCAATATCAACGGCTATACTGCGTAACTCGACGGTAGGTTCTTTCGATGCAAAAGACGTATTTGATTTCTCGAAGCCGTCGGTCTCGAGATCGCCAAGACTCGATCGGGCTGTGTCGGTTTTATTCTCTACGTCTGACTGTTGTTCGTCCAAGAGCCGCTCGTAGTAGATGAATCGTTGCGCAGCATTGTCAAAGGAGGTCTCTAGTGCCTCACGGGACTTAATCGCCTCCTGCCACTGCGCGTACTTCACGGTTTCCGCCAGCCCCAAGAGAACCCGTTCATGCTTAGCACGCAAAATCGCAAGGAGCTCGTTGTCTTCCTTCTCGATGGCTGCGAGCAGCCCGTTGCCCAATGATTTCACCTCTTGGCAGATCTCGGCGGCCTTCTGCACCAGCACCTGAAAACGGACCAAGGGCAAGGGTTGATTCAGGCCGGTGAGAATGGCGCCGATGTCCAACCCGGCGGCAGCCGCCTTCGCCAAGAGGCCCGGATCGATGGGGGGCTCGAAGAGCGGTAGCTGTCGGAAGATGCCCTGAATGTTGAGACTGTTGCGGATCTTGTAGAGGCGATCGGCGACGGTGTCCCAGTAACCGCTCAGCTTGTCGTTGCGCGGGACACCAAAGTAGAGCGTCTTGCCGAAACTGCCGAGTGATGTTTGACCGGTGAGCTCGGTCGCCGCTCGGGGGCGAGGCGCGAGATCGAATGGGATGTCGGCCTCGAGCTCGCGCAGGGCATTCCCCAGCTTGTCCAGGTCCTGCCTCAGGTTGGCGTAGGTTTGCGGGCGGACCGAGCCCTTTTTCGGGACGGCCTGCGGTCTCGGACCGAGGATGTTCGCCGCCAGGACGTAGAGCTGCAGCGCTTCATTGACAGTCTCCCGAGTGTCCTGGCGATAGAGACTATCTCCCCAATCGATGAGATTATCCAGATAGGCCATCACCGCCTTGAACATGTACGCGGACTGCCGATAGCGGGCAACCAAGTGGGGGCGGAATGGCGCCTCCTTCCAGGCATTGATGCTGTTAATCGTGTCCTTTCGCAACTTCTCGTCGACGCCGGTGGACAGATTGACAAGGATCTCCTCGATCCGCTTGACATCCGTGGTCTGGAAAGGCTTGACCTTCCAGAACCGCTCCGGGGTCGGACCATCGCTGTCGTCGGTGGGGTCGAAGACGTAATGCAGCCACTGTTGTGCATCCGCGAACCGCTGGTTCTTGGTTAGATGCAGGGCGACAGTCAGCGGCAGGTGGTAGAACAGCTCCCAGTTGTAGACCGAGTAGGCGCCGCTCGACGTGAAGTCGAGGTCCTTCAGCGGATGAGGCGAATCTGGCGTGTTCGGCACCAGCACGGGATCTGGATCGTACCGATCGGCGGTGAAGATCTCCTCGGAGAGGACCGGTCTTGGCTGTCCGTCCGATAAGGACAACGTGGCGGCCTGCTGGAGAGTGAGTGCCTTGCCGACCAATGTCTCGATCGCGGTGCCGCTTGACACGGTAACCGATGTGCCTTTCGCCAACGTCGTCATCTTCCCGTCGGCGCAGGTGACCAGACGATTCCCCGACACTCGGAGTGCGGTATCGCCTCCGAGTGTAAGCACCGTCCCGGCGATGAGTCTGGCGGACGTTCCGGCACTCAGGGTTATCTGGGCACCGCTTGAGGTCGTGGCTATGCAGCCATCGCTCAGCGTGGCCAATAGGCAATACTTGGTATCGACGGTCTGGAGGCCGTTCACGGAACTTGTCACCAACTGCCCAACGAGCTCCTCCACATACGGGTGGAAATGCGGATAGAACCGATAACTAAGCGTGCGGTTTCGGGTGGTGACCCGTACCTGTTCGCTGATCGAGCCTCCCAACCGTGGCTTGCCGATCAAGGGGAGGACCTTGGCGTCGAAGAAGGTGTGAAAACTGTCGGTCATCGAAGGGCCTCCGCTTGATTCAACGAACCGGGGACTTCAGACTTGCGAGGTCAGCCGGCCGCAAGCCATTGCTGCCGATCATGCGCCTTCCATTCCCTTCCCGGACATCGGTCACCACGGAAGGTCGTCCACGCGCCGATCCCTCCGCTCCTCCTTCCGGCAGGAGTGCCCCACCCTTTCCGATCAGTTGTCCCTTGTAATCGAGGACCGTCGTCGGATCGGTTACCCAATCCTGACCGATCTCTATCTTGTAACGGGCAAGTGGTCCCACCGCGCCTGGCAAAGGCAGTTTCTGCAATGGAACCTCGGGCTTTAGGGGGATTTCTTTCCACCAGGCATCTTCTAACAGGATGGGATCGGGAAACGTAGGACTGATGACATACTCCTTCCAGTCGACGACCTTGGTCTCTGTCAGGGTCGGTTCGACGAAGAAGGCGTGCCAGCGGTTCTGATAGAAGAAAGGGCTGACGAGCATGCCGATTTCGTCCGGGAACGATCGCAGCGCATTGCTGCATGTCAGCAGCGAGAAGAGATCCAGCCTCGGGGCTCCAAATCCTTTGCATAGGATCGAACTTCGCGCCGATTGGGGCTGGCCCTGCTTGCCGTTCTCCTCCACGAGCGTTTCGTCGTAGGTGATCATAAGCGCGCCTTGCCCCTTTGTGTGCTGGGTCGCCTCGCGGATCAGCGCTGAGCTTCCCGCTGAGTAGGGGCGCTTCGGCAAGTCGGCCACAGGCCAGATCTCCGGCGGGCTGCTCTTGGTGACCAGATGGAAGGCGGTCGCGTTGTCTTGTGGTGGAGCAGCCGACATCGTAACGGTACTATCTTGTGCGGGTATCCCATAAAAGAAGTTCGCCCCACGAAGGTTGATCGTCACCGCGTCTTCGTTCTCGACCTCGGTGACGAAGATGAAGATCTCGCCCTTGTCGAACGCCTGATCTATGTCTCCGATGTCGACACGCAGTGGTTTTCTCAAACCTGTGTTTTCAGGCGTTTTCCATTCGCCTTGAAAATACTCGGCCCAATTCAACTGGACGTCGACTGTTCGTCGTGCAGCCGCGGTGGCTTGCGCGATCAGTGTGCTGGATGTTGTTTCTCCTAGCCCTTTCGCGTTGTCCTTGAAAGGGTCGCTGGTTGCACTCTTCTCCGCGGTCTCCAGAAACGTGACCCAAAACAGGTGCAGCCTGTCCCGCCAGAAGGCGGCCACCACGTGGTCACCCTCGATCTCGGTGGTCACGGGCTCCCAAGGTGTCCACATCTGCTGGGCGTAACGCCGATAGAAGTACTCGTGCGGCTGATTCTCGGTGCGTCCGATGACATGCAGTGTGTTGGATTCCGGAGACAGCGGCTGCTCCTGGCAATACATGGTCACGATCTCCAGACGCGCGAGCCTTTCCAGCTTGCTCAGGTAATTGAACAAGACCTCTTCGGCCAAGTCGTTCGAGACGTCGCCTTGCAGCAGCGCGCTCTCCATCTCCTCGAAGAGGTGACTCTTGTCGTCACGGAATTCAGGCTCGAGCCAGTTCTCAGGGAAGAGAAAGATCTTGCGGTTCGCCTCCCAGACGCGGTAGCGCTTCATCCATTGCCAGTGCTTGCCGTTGATCGCGGAAGGATCGACCAGAGGCTCGAGATTCAACAGACTTCGCTGAATAAAGAGCTGAACGGACGAGATCGCGAGCTGAATCCGTGAGGTCTGAACGATCGGCTCCATGCCGGGGTCGATCAGGAAGTATTCGAACAGCTCTTCCATGCGCTCGAAGCCTTCCTCATGCATGACTTGCGCAACCAGGGCATCGCGCTGGAGCCGGCGCAGCTCGTCGAAAATTGACTGCGCGATGCGCTGCCAGCTCTCCGGCGTGTAACGGGACTTGATGGCGTTCTTCAGCTCGTTGGCGATCGCCGCGCGGCTTGTATCGGGCGTAGTTCTGCCGACGATTGCCGTCCAGCGGGCCAACGTGTCGGCCGAAACTCCGAGCTTCTCGACAAGCTGCAAGACCTTCCAGAGCCTCTCAAGACCCCTTTCGTGTGTGAAGTCAGGCGCCAGAAGAGACAATGTCGTGCCGTCGGACGAAGATTGGGTCGCAAAGCCCAGATGCTCCGCCGTCGCCTGGACCATCTCGGTGCTGCGGCGCGTGAGGGAGGCGACCCTGGTGCACAGGTCCTTGAACAACGCCGTCTTCTTGTCCAGTGACGCGGCTGTTGCCGGATAGCTGCACCGAGCCTGCTCGAAGATGGCGATCAGGTCGTCAGTGCCTGCGGAAAGTTCGCGTTTCAGGGCGGCGTAGTCCGCGAGGCGAAGAAACTGACCGAAGAGCGCCTCCGCGTTAATCGCTGTGTCGTCGGTGGCCCCTGTCGGGAGCTTGCCCAGATCGAGATTGTTGAAATCGGCCTGATAGGTGACGAAGTAGCGCAACTCTCTCTCGCTCAGTCCCAGACCTTGCAGGATCTGGAGCGTCTTCGCCAACAATGTCGATGCCCTCTTAACGCGTTCGACGCCGGCCGCGGGGTAGAGTCTGAGTTTGCTGAGGGCATCTTTCGCCATGTCGGCGCTCTGCACGAGAACGGCCACGTCGCTGGTGTCGAGGTTGCGGGCATCCAGTGTGAAGTGGTAGGGCACGCCTGCCTTCAGCTCCAGGTAGCCGCTGAGCTCGGTCGTCGTCGTGGCTTGGGTGTCCGCTTTCCCGCGAACCAGCGGATCCGGCAGATGGTCGAAGCCGAGCTCGGCTTCGGCCCCAGGGGTCAAGGCCAGTAAGAAACAATAGGTCCCCGTTGTAGCTACCTCGATCCAGCCGTCCAGGTGCGCGCTGCTGGTCTCGGCGGGCTTAATGGCTGTGCCGGTGGTAGTCTTGGCGCCGGTGTCGGCAGCATCCAAGTGGATCGTCTCGATGAGCTTGTCATCACTGTCGTAAAACGCCCCCGTTAGACCTTGTGTGTTTGCCGTGACGAAGGCGTCCAGAATCGGCTTACTCGAATCGCTGGGATCGCTCAGGAGCCGTTCGGGTTGACCCGCCGGCACCAGATAACCCGACGCCTCGCCGGAGTCGGTCAGCAGCGCCTCGACGAGGGAGGCGTCGGCCTTGAGGTCGGCCGCCAGCGTCTGCACCGCGAGCTGGCGGGAGAGCTTTCTTCGTAAATAGGGCAGGAAGGCGTCGGCGATCTTCTTCCGCTTCTCCGCGTCCGGTCGTCCGGCGCCAAACAACAGATCGAAGTCAGCCGCGGAAAGAAAGCCTTTGAGATGCTTATCGAAAAACGTCTTGGCCGCCTTCTGTACTCTGGCAAGAAGATCGTTAAGCACTGCCGACGGGATGGCTGCCGTCAGTGCGATCTTTGCCGTATCCGTCAGAACGCCAAGGTAGCGGAGCCGCTGAGTCGTCTCTTGTTTATCGTAGCTGACCTGGACGGCAGGAAACTTGGCCAAGCTCTTAGGATCGAGCTTGTTCGCATCGAGAACCTCTGCCTCGCTAGCCTCGTATACGACCGTCCCCTTGACCATAGCGAAAAACTGCTGAGCGACATCGCTGCTCAGTACAAGGGCGAGCTCCTGCTGCAGCCAGTCGTCCGTGATGCTGTCTGCATCGACCGGGACGGCATGCTCCGCATCGATGTTCCGCAGCCCGGCAGCGAGTGTCTTAATAACCGCGAACGGCGGCTCGGCGCTGATACGGTAGTCACCGGTGGAATCGAATCGATGGCGAATCAAGTATTCCAGGTCTTCTACCGCGAAGCCACTCTGCTTGATCTTTTCAGCTACCTCAACGAACTGCAGGGTTTGCGTGAGCGCGTAATCGTCCGTAATGACGGCCAGCGCCGTCTTGCATAGTGGCTTGAAGGGGTCCAGCCCGGATAGCCCCTTCAATCGAATCAGATCGCGTATCGACAGGTTCAGACCCGCAGACAGCAAGCCATAGCGGTACAGCAGCGAGACATTCTCCAGCGTAAGCTTCGGGGCGTCCCCGGCATCGTAAAACAGTAATGTTGCGCCAGTCTTCGTGAGTACATACTGCTTCTGTCCGTCGGTGATGCGCCACTTGGCATCCTGTATCTCCGTCTTGACAACGGCGCTGGTGGACAGCGAGACGCCTTTGCCCTTGCAAGCCGTCTGGAGCGCTTTCGGGGGGGCGCCGTCCTTCAGCACGCCTTCAAGGTCGGACCAAGTTAACGAAAAGAGCGGAGCGATATCGATGTCGACGTCAAGCAGAATTCGCCGTATGTCATCCGCGGTCAGGTTTAGGGCACCCTGCAGCGTGCCGAGATGATCCGCAAGGAGACGGGTCGAGTCGGAGAGGTACTTGCCCAGCGGATCGTCGAAGGCCGGATCCTCTTTCAATACACTTGGCGTGAGGAAAAGCTGGGCATAAAGTGACTGCTTGCCCGTCGTCGGCAGGTCAAACCACAAGGTGAGCAGCTTCAAGCGGCTGTTCTTGCCAACCTCGACTTTCTCCACAAGGGCCTTGAGGTGGGCAAGGTAGATCAGCGCAGTCTGCAGGGCCTCGCCGAGGTCCGCGCTATTCAACGGCAGTAAGCTCTTGGGCAGGAAGACCTGAAGGGCGCGATCGGTTTCCTCCATCGACCAGCCGAGTGCCTTCCATAGCCGGACGAAGAGGTTGATCTTCAGAAGCACCAGCGCGTCGGCGTCCGTACCATCGACAAACCGAAGGTAGGTTTCGCCGAAATCGCAAAGACCGGAGGTGTCCTTGAGCACCAGTGTGTCTTCGAATTTCCCGGCTTTCCAGAGGTCTTCAAGCGCCTTCTTGGTGGAGCCCGCCTGCAGCTGATAGGTCGTGTCGAGGGCGCCCAGACGTTGCTCGAAGGCCTGCTGCTCAGCAGCGTAACCAGGCGTTCCCTGGACTTTGAAATACTGCACCACATCACCAATCTCGAGTCCCAACTTCCAGACGAGCGCCAGATCGGCTAGCCCGGGGTTCACGAAGCTGGTCTGCACGAGGTCCACCAGCTCCTTATAGCTGAGGTCCAACCGCCTGGAGAGCGTCTTGGCGCAGGTAAGCGCCTTGAGCGCATCGGCTTCCTCGCTGTATCCGTAGAGGAGATGCCAATGTAGCGGCTCAGTATTGGCAAAGAGCGCAGATTGCGCCGGTGAAAGCCCCAGGTACTCGCCGAAGACCGCCTCGCGGGCGTAGGCCACCGTGGTGTCGAACAGCGTCTCGGTCGGTCGCAGCAGGTCCAACACCTGCCAGAGCGGGGTGTCGAAGTGATCGAAGAACCGTCGAGCGGTTTCCAGCCAGAGGTCGAAGGGCAGCTTCAGCGGGTAGCAGGCCGTCTTGAGCTTGTCGTAGGCAGCGGAGAGCACGTTTTGGGGCTCGGCGAGCAGCTCCGCCGTGGTGACATCCTTGCCGGTGTTGTGAGCGGCACCGGCAGCGAGTTCGCCGTGGGCAACGTAGTATTCGAGGATCTCGTTGACGACGTCGATATACGGCAAGGCGGTTTGGGTATTCTCACAGGTGAGCTGAATGTGTGGCAGATCGGGGCGATGGGCGATAAGGATCTCGTATGGCGTCTTCTCGATCGGCGGGGCGCCGTCTTTCCACTCGGCATCGAAACGGTCATAGGCTGCTTTGTCGCCGAAGGGATAGGGCGCCTCCTGCCCGTGCTTTCTCCTCCAGGCATGACAAAAGCTCGTCCATACCGTCGGTTTGGGGTCGAGGAATTGCAGGAGATCCACGAAATAGGCCGCCGGACTCAAGACCGAACGACAGTGCTCACAGTCGCAGAAATCCAATGAGCCGAACAGGGTCTCCAGCGAAGGATAATGCTTGATCAGATTGTTCTTTGCCTCCGTTACCTGGGACGCAGAAGGGGACGTCACATAGGTTGGCGGCGTGCTGGCCATCTGCTGGGCCATGGTGCAGAAGTTGTAGATGACGCTGGTGACCTGCTGCGCCTTCTCGTGGACCAGACGTGCCTCGTCAAGAGACGGGAAGTCCGCGCCGAAGCGGTCGCGGAACTCGTCGGCCGTAAAGGCGGCTACATCGTCCGCGGAGGCGAAGCCGAGCTTCGCGATGGCGATGAGCGACTCGTTGCTCGGCGTGATCTGATAGAGACACTGCAGGCGGGTGATCTCCTTCACCGTGGCGGTTCGCTCCGCCGACGTCATATCATCCGACAGGACTTTGTCGAGATTCTGCTCAACGAACGCGCTGAGTCGCGTTTGTCCCAGCTCAAAGCCAAGATCGGCGGCATTCTTTAGAAAGCTGGCAACGCCGGCTTGGGGGCCGTCGCCGAGCGAGAGATCGCCCCGCTCGACCAATCGCCGGACCACCTGGGTCGGGAAGCTCACCCGGACCTTGCGAGCCAGGTCCGCGGCGTAGGCATCGAGTCGGTCCGCCGGGGTCTCGCCTTGGTAGGCAGGCGGGATCAGGTCCTCCAGCGCGTCCTCTCTGTCCCGGTTCCCCAATCCGCGCAGTTGCGCCTTCCAGGTCTCGGCCCGGTCGAGATCCAGGTCGACCAGGGGGGTTAGGTCGTCGGGCGAATCGAGGTCGCTTTGGAGCGAAGCGGCAAGCTCGGCGTTGTTGAAGGTCAGGCACGCCAGCTTGCCCTGCAGCCGCAAGGCAGCGATGGAGTTTTCGCTTATCCCTCGGGCGCGTGCCTGCTCCCAAAGGTCCACGACGGCGTCTTCGCGGGCGAAATGGAGGTCTTCAAACAGCGCGCGCTCCTTCGCTTCGACGCTATCCGCTTTGCCGAGCAGCTCGCCGAACGTCGACAGGGCGCCCGGCGCCCGTTCCTGACGACGGGTCTCGATGGCCGTTTCTCGAAGGTGCCCTTCGGCCTCGACGATCTGGTCTTGGTCGAGCGCGACGATGCCCGACTCGACGGCCTTGCGCAGTGCCTTTCCGATGGCTGCGGTGGGTACTCGGGCGAGCAGCTCCCGGTCCGTGGGCAGACCGACCCGGCACAGGGCGTAAGCGGCATCCGGCGCGATGCCGAGCTCGTTGCCCAATCGGTCAGCGGTCGCTGCCATGGCGATCAGTCGGGCATCCCAGCCCGTGGCCCGATGCAGGAGCGTGAGATCCTGCCGCTCGCCGTTCTCTTGCGCATCGGCGAGACCGGCCCGCCCCTCCGCGGCGTCCCCCAGGTGCGCCTGAAGATCGCGGCTCAGCCGCTCGAATTCAGGCGCCAAGGGAACCGCACCGGCTGGTGCAACAAGATTCAGCACCTCGTACCGTTCCGCGTTGAACCGGGTGCTCGACAAGGAGACCTCGGCACCGTCCGGGGAGACCATGAAGACTTCGAGGTTTGCCGACCGGCCCGGAAGATCGTAGTTCACCGCATAGAAGCCCTGACCGTCGGTTTCTGTCTGGCCAATCAGAGCCTTGGAATCGCCGAAGCCACGGCTGTAGAGCCGCACGGTGACCCCTCCAGCCGGAAATCCCTGGCCGGAAAAGATGCGACCTTCAGCCCGATACTGGCCCGTCGCCACGACACCGATCGCACGGGCCAATGCCGCCTCCGTGTCCGCATCCGTGATTCCGGTACGACGCAGGTTAGCGCTCGTTTGAAAGCTGAGAAGCGCGTTCTCGGTGCCGACACCGAAGGCGGCCTCATCCGTCTCGCCTCTGGGGATTGGCAAACCCAGGCTGACAAGCGCCTGTTGAAGCTCCGCAACGGCCTCGCCGCGGTCATTGAGGGCGAGAGGGTGGGTCGTATCGCGCATGACTGATCTCTTCGGTTTCTAAAGAGGTCTTTAGACCTTCGGTGCACGGACTTCGAACATCCTTTCGGTGCTGTGAGGCGTGTACCGCGCGTAATGGAATTCGGCACGCGCGGTGATAAGTCGTATCTCTTCATCAATGATCGTCGAATAGGTGAGACGCTGAGTAACACCCGGCTCGACGAAGATATAATTCCAGTTCCTAGGCTTGACTTCATCCTTGAGAATCGCTTCCGGAAACTCCAACCTGTGGGGATAATGCTTTGCCCAGAAGCGCAATGAAGCCTCCTGGGTCACGCCACGCACGCGCAGAAGGACGCTCGTGAACTCATGACGTGTTATTCCCTTGTTGCTGGCCGAAAGCGTGAACTCGGCCGCGTACTTGCCTTGGTGCGGCCCATAGAAATGGCAGTCGATGTCAAATTCGATATGCGGCACAAACCGCCTCTCGAGCTCGTCGCGCGCTTTTCTTTTCCGCGCCTCCTCCGTTCGTCGCGAGTCTTCACGCTCCGACTCCAACTTGTGCAACCGCCGGTTGAACCAGAAACCAAGAAGTCCGATCGACAGGGGTGTGAGGACGGAGACCAGCAGCTTGGCGATCTCAAGGCTGTTCCAGGGCCATGTGGGATCCATTGACGTCTCCTCACGCGGAGCCGAGCAGTTTGTCGAACAGCAGGTCTGAGTCCAAGGATTCGAGCCCGAGGCCCGCGCTGTCGGTGCCAGTTGATTTCAAGACAATACCGCCGACGCTATAGGTTTGCTCCGCCATTGGATGCCTCTGTCGCCTTGGCGACTGCTGTTGCTTTCATGGTCTGTATGGGTTCGCTCCGCCAGGTGATAGGAATGGATCGGAGTGAACCGGGTGTACGCAATCGCCGTTGTAATTTCCGAGGCAAGCAAGGAAAGAAGGGGCCGCAAGGAAACCGACAAAAACCCATATCAAAGCGACAACTGTTCTAGCCTCTTATGCTGTGATGAACAAACGTGATCCGTCCCTCTTAACGTCGATCATAACTTTGGCCACCCTTGCAGGTCGGGGATCGGGCGTCCCGCCCGTCCCCCGTCAGGTTGTGGCCGGGATTCAGATCAAGGTTTCCCTCTTTATTTCGATATCCAAGGTTAAAACCCCCGCCTTTCAGGCGGGCAGATTTCATCCGGGCTGTTTGCGAGGCATCGGTGTCAGCGACGTCGGCCACCGTTCCGGAGTGGTCTCGGTCTGATGGACCATCAAACCGCCTGGGCACGCCTCCTGTTCCTGTTTGGCTAGCGGTGCGGGTGTTGTGGCAGTCGTCCGCAAAGAACTCACCGTCGCCGGGATGTGCAGAGGAATGCTCCAAGCGCCAGCCCTCGACGCGTCGCTCAGTCGACGCGTATCCGGACTTTCAGTCCGTAGGGCAAACCCACCGGCTTTAGCCGGTGGTTGTTTAGTCCTGTGTCACGGTATCCGGAATGATTGATAACGTAGATGCCCCATATAAACCGAGCTTACGGGAATAACCGTAGTGACAATTCTCGTTGGAGGTGGCATAGCTCCGATTTTTTTTGCTGTCTGGCGAGTGATAGGCCATCTTTCAGCAACTATGCGGAATGTTCCGGATTGAGGGTAATTACCTGCCTGAATAGCTCCTATATCAGACTCTTTGCCAATGGACGCCCTAGCAACTCTAGTCACTGGATGAGTATGGAGCACATCCGTCACATTTTTTCCTGCATATACAGCAACCGAGGCGGCTTCGCCTTCGATGGTATGCTCAACGCCACTAACCGTTGACACAGATATTTCTCTTTTCAAATGTACACTTTCCCTAAATATCTTTGCCTCAGCTACAGTTGCGGCTCTGGTCGTTTGACCTTCCACGTAAGCGAATTTAAACTCAAATTCATGTTGCAGCATCGTTTCCGCATCTCTAGCTGTTTCAGCAGGCGCTTTGTTAGCAAGCGATGGAGAAGACCGTGGGGGAGCTTCCGTTTTTCCCTTCAGTAAGCGTAGTCCTTTCTGCGGGGCTGCGGACGTTAGATGCTTTAGACCAATATCGAAGCCTTTACTAACGCCTACTTCCAACGTTTGTTTCGCAACTTCAACCGCTTGGTCTGTATCAGACGCCCCTGCAGCAGCTCCTCTTCCAATATTCCCAGTTAGATGCTTAGACAGGTCTTTCCCAAGAACGGCGCCGCTCGCCATCATTGCGATGTCAGTCACATTCGCACATGTCTGATACGCTGGATTCTGCGTGATAAGGTCCCAAAAACTCTCTGCAATCGACCGCGGGAGACTCTTAACGAACGCAATACCTCTATACAAATTACCCCTCGGATCATTCCTATAGCTTTGCCTACCGCTTGGGTCGCTGATCCTAATAGGATTGTTTCTAGAGTATACGAAAAAATCTGATCCATCCATCAATCCGTCCGGATCGACGCTTATCCATCTTCCTATCCAAGACGCATAATATCTTGCCCTGTGATAACCTAATTCCGTCTCCTCATCCCGCTCCTTCCCCGTATACCGGTACCGTTTCGGCGTTTCGGTTTGATCACGCACGGCCTGATAAGCGGTACTCCCAAAGGAATAATACTCCTCGAAGGAAATGATCTTCGAGTCACCATCCAACTCCAAACTCGCCGATCCAATATGATTCCCAAGCTGGTAACGGATTAATTGCTCTGCCGGTGAATTGGCAACATCTGTCCGTGTCTCCACCAAAGCGATCCGCTGCTTGTCGTCCATAATGTGCAGGGTCTCCCGCTCCAGTGTTACCGTGCTCCCATCGCCTGAGTAATCGCGGTAGCTCTCATAGCCGCCGAGATAGATGCGCTCCGTCTTGTGCGTTCCGTTCTGCCGTTCCGTCACCTTGCGCACCCGCTGCCCGCCGGCGTCGTAGACGTAATAGGTCGTCTTCGGTGCGCCCTGGTTGACTACCTGTCGCGCGCTCGTTAGCAGTTGGTCCTCGAAGTCCCAGCGCATCTCGGACAGATGCGGCATGGAGGTCATGTTGCCGTGGTCATCATGAGTGTATTTCTCGGTGGCACCAGTGCCAATCCGGGTGCTGCTCAGCCGGTTGCTTTTCTTGCCAGGGTCCAGCAGGCTGTCTTCCTGGTAGGTGTATTGGCGGGTCCAGCCGGGGTTTGCCGGATTCGTTCCCTGATGGATCATCTTCAGGAAGTTGCCGACCTCGTCGTAGACATATTGCTGGCGATACCGGCCCATGGCGTTGCCGTCACTCGGATGGAGCAGCCTCGGCGAATCGGTGTGACTGCTGGGTGTCGGCGGTAGCGGGCTACCGTTAGCGGCTTGGCCCAAATGCTCGCGCCCCGTCGCCTCGGTCAGGCGGTAGATGGCGTCGTAGCTGTAGTTCGCGGTTGGTTCCACCCGTTGGTTCGCGAAGAAGATCGTCTGCTGGGCATCGTCGCGGATGCGGGTGATGTTGCCGGCCGGATCGTAGGTGTAGTGCAGATTCTGGACCTGGCAGCCGGGCCAGCCGGCTTTTGGCTGCTGGGGGCAGTCATCGAGGAAACTGGGGTCGCGCCGTGTGAGCAGATGGGTCAGGCGATAGGTCAGTGGGTCGTATTCATACCTCGTGGTGACCTTGTTGCCATAGTCGATCCGGGTTCGCTGGCCCTTGGCGTCGTAATCGATGTTGATGACGAAGTCGGTCCAGACGGGCTGGCCGTTCTGTTGCTCGCCGCGCAGGTTGACCCTGATGGCCTGCAACAGATTGGCCTCGTTGTAGGTCAGGCGGCTATCGCTTTGGTCCGGGGTTCTTAGAGCAATGGGGCGGTTCAGGGCATCGTAGGCGGTGCTGCTCTTGAAGGTTTCGCCGGGCGGTTGGGGAAGACCCCAATCGAGGATGTCCTTGTACTCGTCGGCCAGCTCACGGGTGCTGGCGAGGAGATTCCCTTTGAAGTCGTAGCCATAGGTCACCGCGCCCGCCCCGTCGCAGTGCCGATAGACGCGGGTGCGCAGGTTCAGGGCGGCCGCATTCGCCTGGCCTTCGCCATAGTCGATCTCCTCGAATCGGGGCTCCTTGTTCAGGGTCCGCGGGTCGGAGTGCTGGGCATCGGTGCCGCGAACGTACCTCGCGACCGGCCGCCGCAGCGTGTCGTATTCGGTCCTGAGGGCATGGCCGCGGCTGTCCCAGGCGCGGATCGGGTTGCTGGCGACATCCTTCAACAACCAGCGCTCGCCGGCCTCCATGCTCGCATGGTGGATGCTGTCGGGGCCTTGGTCTTCCTCTCCGTCCTCGCGCTGCTCGGGGCCGGCGATGTCGTAGTCGTAGCGCATCACGATCCGGTCCTTGGCATCGATGACCGCGCGCTGATTGCCCTCGATGTCGAGCTCGACGCGGGTGGCAAAGAGGAGGCGCTCAGTCGGCTTCGCGGGGTCCGGTCCGTTGTCCGCCAGGGTCAAGAAGGGCCGGCCGAGTACATCGAAATGGGCGATGGTCGGCGTATCGGCATGCTTGGCTGCCTTTTGGGCCGCTTCCTGCTCCGCGTTGCCCATCTGGCCGGTGGTGCGCTCTTGGTGCCAGGTCTGCCAAGCGGCCGGCTGGGTCTTGAAATACGCCTCGACGAAGCTGGCGATATCGGGATCGGTACGCGGGTCAGCCGTCTGCTGACCACTGGCGGCAACGGTGTCGTTGACGTCGTAGGTGGTCTGCCGCCAGGGGTCGAAGCCGACCTTCTCGTAGGTATGGTTCGGGTGCAGGGTGGCGATGACCCGGTCCAGCGGATCGTAAAAGAGCACAGGGCTGACGCCGGTGTCGGTCATGTCCCGCTCGGGCTCATAGAGGTGCGCGGCGCTGAAGAATGGCTCGTACTTCCGAACCGGCTTGCCCTTGTTATTAAAGACGGTGCGGCCGGTGCCGACCCAGCGCGGATCAGCTCGGCCCTGCTCCGGCTCGCCCTTCGCATCTCGCTTGAGCTTGCCAGGACAGGTATCGCCACTGGCCATGACGACCGGGTTCCCACGCTGGGGCGCCTCGCCCGGCTCGGCCTGAATCTTTTTCTGGATCTCCCGGCCGAAGCCGTCGGAGTAGCTAAAGCCGACCTGGATCTTGGTCTGGGCGCCGCCAGGCTCGTGCAGATGGGTCTCGCGGGCCAGCGTGGCGGCGAAGGGCGGTTGGCTGCCGCATTCGGGGTGATCCGGGTCTCTGGCGCGCGTGAAGCGCTCTAGGTCGTAGACGATACGGTTGGTGGCCTTGCCGAGAAGCGATGCAGCCTCGCCCAGTGGGTCCGCGACGAACTGTTGGAGCTCGGCAAGGGTTGGGTCGGGGTCGAATCCCTGTAGCAGGTCCCCGAGGCCCTCGCCGGACTTGCCCATTGTCGCGGTGGCGACGACCAAGCCCAGGGCATCGAAGGCGGCGGCGGTTTGGTTCCCGTTGGCGTCCGTGACCAGGCTGGGCTGCAGGACGCGGTAGTCGTTGGCGGCTTCGACGGTGTTGCCCAAGGCGTCCTGGGTACGGGTCGCTAGGAGGTCGTAGGCAAGCTTGGACGGGACAGCCGGGCCGTCGAAGTCGACGAGGGTGTCCTGATCGAACGGGTCGCGATAGCGGCGCGGCAGGTAGAAGTGCGCTTGGGCCTCGGCCAGCTCCTGGGCGGCACTATGCTTGGGGTCGGTGGAGTAGTGGACGCGGCCTGCCGGTATCCACCAGTTGCCGTCGATCTGGATATAGCCGCCTTGGTCGGCCCCTTTGCCGCCCAGCAACTGGGTGAGCTGGACCGGGTCGGTGGGCAGCAGGGGCTCGTCCGGCTGACCGGGGCGCCGGGGCGTGTAGACCTGATGCAGCAGGCCCGGGGTGAAGGCCAGGGTATAGCTTTCGCCCGGCAGGGCTAGGGGCTCGAGTTTTCCGAGGGGCAGGAGGCCGGTGAGATCGTCCT
Source organism: Thiocapsa bogorovii (assembly GCF_021228795.1). Classification (NCBI taxonomy): domain Bacteria; kingdom Pseudomonadati; phylum Pseudomonadota; class Gammaproteobacteria; order Chromatiales; family Chromatiaceae; genus Thiocapsa; species Thiocapsa bogorovii. The sequence continues at coordinate 3,885,678 of NZ_CP089309.1, read as the reverse complement.
CGCGGTAGCGGGTGCGGACATGCTCGATCAGGCGCTTCTGTCTGTCGCCGGGGCTCGCCGTCACCTCGTAGTCGATCTCGGCGGCAGATTCGAGCCGTAAGAGGCCGGTGATTGGGTCCTTTGTCGTCCAATCGTCCATGCTGAAACGAACGGCCTTGCTTTCCAGCTTGAACCCCGTTAGCTCGTAGGTACGCGTTTCGGCGGGCAGCGGCGCCCGGTGGTCGTCCGGGTACTTGATCGTCTTGCCGTCGGTGGTCTCGACGGAATCGTCGATCGGGTTGGTGACGCTGTTCTCCGTAAAGGTGATCAGTGGTCCGGTCTGCTTGGCCTTGTCGGCCGCGGTCAGTGACGGGTCGGTCGACGCCTTGCGCCGGCCATAGCCGATGGCGAGCGCCTCCAAGACGTTGCCGTAGTCATCGACATGCAGCGTGAGGGCGTGGCTGATGCGCGGGTCCTCCGGATCGCGCTCGTAGCGATAGCCAAGGGTCTCGCGGGCGTGGGTGAAGAAGACGGCATGGCGGTTGTCTTTGCGTCCCTGAATGAGCCGGACGGTGAAGTTCTGCTCGGTGACGCTGTAGGGGGTTTGCTCCTTGTCTCCGCCGTCCAGGGCATAAACCTCCTGACGCAGCATGGAGCCTTTGATGGCGCGGCAGGCCTCGCGGGCCTCGTCGACCGAATGTCCCGGTGGGAGCACCGTGTCCGGGAGAAGACGTGCGCGCGCCTGTTTATCGTCATACAAGCGTCGCTCCACATCGTCCAGGTGGAGCTTGGAGGCTTCGTCGTCGGTCAACCCCGGCTCGCGGTAATACTCGCCCTTGTCGTTCCCGTCCAGCAGACCGGCGAAGAAGTCGGAGACATGTTCCCGGCCCAGATAGACGCCGGTGTGGAACCACGTGCGGGTGAGCACCGGCGGGACATGGGAGGCCGGATCCTCGTTGGTCGCCGCGGGCAAGGTACCGTCGGCGGTCAGGGCGGCCAGCTCCTCGGTGTCCCACTGCTCGACCATGCCGAAGCCGCGGAACTCTCGCTCGACGCCGTCGAAGAAGCCGTGGTGGTAGGCGTAGCGGGTGGTGAAGCGGTTGCCGCTGATGTGGTCGTGGGTCTCGACCCGTTCTACCACGTGGACCGGGAAGGGCAGGCGGGTGATCCAGGGGTGGCCGGCCTGTCGGTCGGTCAGATAGAACGAGGTGGAGGCGACATACCGTACTCGGGTCTCTGCACCTAGGTTGTTCTTGAGGCCGACCATCAGGTGCGGTTTGCCCTGGGCCATCAGGTCCAGATAGCGCAGGGCGGCACGGGACTCGCCGGGCAGCGGCGATGACCAGACCAGGCAGCCGGTGCCGTTGCCGAGCAGGTCCACCGCAACCACCGACGCGACGTTGTCGACATCCGGAAAGCCCGCGAGCGTCTGCGGGGCGCCCCAGGCGTTGCCGGACTGGTTGAGCCAGACGCGGGTCTCCCGGCGCCCGAGATAGAGGATGTCGGTCACGCCGGAGCCGTCGATGTCGGCGAGCCGGATGCGGCGCGGGTCGAACTGATCCGGCGCGTCGAACCATGGGGCATCGTCCATGGTCACCTTGGCGCCGAAGCGGCCGTAGCCCAGATTCGGCCAGTAGCAGACCTCGCCGTTGCGGATAACGACGATGTCGGTGAGTCCGTCGCCGGAGAGATCGGCGAGGAACAGGGTCTGGCTGCCGTCAGCGAAGACGACGCGGGGTCCGTGCTCCTCATCGAAGGCGGCGGGCAGGCGCTCGGCGCTGCCGAAGCCGGCCTCGGCCAGGGACGGATACCAGGTGAATACCTCATCCTCGGTGATCAGCACGTCGGCATGGCCGTCGCCGGTGAGGTCGACGAGCTTGAGGTTTGGGTCCTGCCAGTCGAGGTTTGGGTTGTCCGTGAACGGGCGGAAGGGCTGCCAGTCTCCGTCGTCGGTACGCTCGTAGAAGCCGGCAATGGGCGGGCTCAGCTCGACGAGATCGAGCTGGCCGTCGCCGGCGAGGTCGAGCAGTTGACGGCTGCCGCCGGCGAGGCCGCCGCCGGGCCGCGAGGGGATGGTCTCGACGGGGCCCAAACGCGCGGCCGTTCGGGCGATACCGTCCGTGACGGTGCGGGTCAGCGGTGACTCGTTGCGCTTGTAGAGCCAGGCGCCGCCCTGCTCGGTCAGCACGCCTGCGAGGCCGTCGCCGTCCAGGTCCGCCCATTGGTAGGTCGAGCCGTCGAGGCCATAGGGCAGGTTCTCGACGCTCTTCGAGTCGAGCTCGCGGACGGTGTCGTCGAACACGGCCGCGCTGTAATCGAATTCCACCGGTGGGAGCGAGCGCTTCAGGTAGCCGCCGGGCTTGCGCCGGTAGCCGCATTGGGTAACCGAGGTGAGGACCGAGTGGATCGGATTGCGAGGGTCGCCCTGCGCTTGCTCATGCTCGTAGCGGTAGGTGAAGTCGGTGGAGCGGACCAGGCAGTCGGCGCCGACGCCGGTCTCGTCCGGGAAGTGGCCGACGCCGGTCTCGTCCGGGAAGTTATGGAACATCAGCACCCGCTGGCAGAGACGGCAGGTGCGCACCTCGAAACCGGCGCGGTAGGTGGAGAAGGGGTCGTGGCGATAGGTCCAGTCGCCGGCATCCGACGGTGTCGGGGCACTCTCGTCGTGCTCGCCGTAGTCGAAGACGACCTCGAACATCCAGGCATCCTTGTCTCTGTTCTCAATCTCTGCGCGGGTTAGGAACCGTGGACGCTTTCCGGCCGCATCGAGCAGGGGTTTGCGGTTGCCGTAGCAGATGCGCTTGAGGTAGCGGTTGGTATGGCGGCGCGGGTCGCCGCTGCCGCCGCGGTTGCGCTCGCAGGCCTTGGTCAGGTCGACGCCGGTACCGTTCTCCGCCTTGTACTCGTAGAGGACGGCGTTGCCCTTGTCGTCGCGGGTCTCGGAGATGAGCCAAGAGAAAACGCGGCCGGGGTCGTCGGGGTCCTGAATGCGAGAATTGGCGCCGGGGCCGTAGAGGGTGAGGATGTTGTCCTTCGAGATGGAGCGCCAGTGGACGTCTGGCGGCTCGGCGGGTTGGCCGGTCTCCGGGTCGAGTTTGGTCCAACGTTCGATGCGCGCGAACAGCCCCTCGATGCGGGGTCGGTAGCGGTGGATGGTGTAGCCGGGGGCACGGGTGCTGTCTTCGTAACGGGAACCGTCCGACGTCAGCTCCGGGACCAGGTCCTCGCTGCCGGAGAGCAGGAAGACGTCCGACTCCTGCGCGTCGAAGTAGCGTGGAAGCCCTTTGTCGGTCTTGCGTGTGATCGCGGGCAGGGAGAGGTCCCAGCCCAGACCGAAAGGACCATTGCCGGAGCCGGAGTCGTATGACAGTGCGAGCTGCGGTCCGAAGCCCGAGCGCCCGGGGCTGGTGGCGACGGGGATGGTCAGCGAGCCGGTGCCGGTGACGGGATTGGCGGCGAACTTCTCGCCGATGCCGCGTACGGCACCTCCTCCCTTTGGCAGCGCGAGAAAAGGCGGTCCAGCGACGCCACCGGATCTCCCGGAAGCATTGGACGAATCGGCGCGAGGCAACATGCTGCAACCTCCGAAAACTCGGTGAAGGTGCCGAATCCCCTGCCTAACTTGGTCTTTCTGAGTATAGCGGCCGCTATTGATTCCGCCATTCGAAGGCCCGCAGTAGCGAACCGATTCGACGAGGTGTTGGTCGTTGCGGCGAGAGATCGTGAACCAAATGCCGCAAGGTTTGCTGCGCGGAACCTGCAGTGGGACCTGTGCGAACGAACGATGCTGACTCCGAAACGCTTTACACGCGCGGACGGTAGGGCCGCACATGTCGTTATGTCCCGGGTCCCAGGCGATATATGAAGCGACGATCGATGCTGCTGTCGCTTCAAGCGGCCGCTCTTGGGACAGAGTTCCCGCTGGCGCCACGAATCGGACGTCCGCTTCCTTTGGTGGCGCTTCGCCGGCTATTGGGGCTTCAGTGACCGCAATGCGGTGTTAGCGGACGCTGATGTGAACTCCGTGATTGACCGTTCATGGGGCGGAGCGATCGCTCGGATGGCTCGGCTCGGTGGCCGGTCTGGTTCGCTCAGACCTTGCGAACACGCGTTAGGCGGTGTCGCATCGTGGATAGATGGCCGATGGTGAGGTGGGCGAATTCTAGAAGTTCGTGACCACATCGTTTTGGAAACAACACCTGCTCTCTGCTTTCAATGCTCCCGAGCCGCCAGCGACGTACTGTCCGCCAGCTTGGCGGCAAGCACATCGGCCTGCACGGCAAACTTCTTCGCATTGGTCTTCTGCAACTGCGCCAAGTTGTGAAGCTTCCAACGGATGCCCGGCAGATGTTCGAGATGTGCGATGCCCAGCAGCGACCAGTCGGGCGTGCCGGCGACCAGCGACAGCAGGAAGCGTCGCTCGTTGTCATCCAGCCCCTGCTGGAGTTCGCGGACCATGCGCTCTTGCGCGGCGAGCAATGCATCGAGCGGCACCAGCTCGGCGGTCATGCCCGCGAAGTTGTGCGCGTAGTCTTGTCGGATGTCGCGCAACGGTGGAAACAGCACTTCATGCACCGGACGGTTGTGGCTCGCCAGGTAGACGACGAAGGCGCGCCGGATACCAGGCGTGATGCCCTCATGCGCGAAAAGCTGCATCACGTCGAACAGGTCTCGCGGGTGCTGTCGGTCCAGCGCCGCGACCAGCTTGCCGCCGTACACGTCCTCCAGCGAAACCACCGGGATGTCCAGGTCGGCCATCAGCAGGTCACGGGCGACAGGCCTGAGCGAGGCGCGGCGCACCGGCTGCACCGTGCCGCGCATGACGACGTTCACTTCGATCTTGACTTCGATTCGACCACGACGCACCAGCAGCTTCGTTTCGCCGGCATCGGCCGCCGGCGCATGCGTCTGGAACCCACGCGTCCTCAACCGCTCGGCGGCCTGCCGGATGGCGTCGTTGATGCGCGCCAGCGCCTCCTCGCGCGGCGGCACATGGTCGGGAAAGATCAGATCGAGATCGACCGACAGGCGCGGCATGTCGCGAACGAATAGGTTGATCGCCGCGCCGCCCTTCAACGCGAAGGTGTCATCCACGAACACCAACGGCGCAACCTGCGTCAGCAGGCGCGCGGTATCAAGATAGACCGGATTCATGATTTGAGCACCAAGATGCCGTCGGCCGATCGGGACACCCAGGGCCGGTCACTGCCCGTCGGCAGCTTGGCGGGATCGAGCTTGACGGCCCATGGCAGTGAGCCTTCGCGGCCGAGCTGAAGACAGAGCCGGACGGTCTTGACGCTCATGCAGTGCTGCAACAGTTCTCGCAGCACGTCGGCGCGGAGGCTGTAGGCGCTTTCGACAAGTTCGCGGGCTTCCTGCAACGATTGGCGCACGCCGACTTCGCTCAACAGCTCCAGCAGCGCGCGTTCCGGCGCCGAAACCTGCGGCGCCCCGCTGCGCTTCTCGAAAGGGTCGACGTGCAGCAAGGCGTTCGGCTGCTCGTCGAAGAGGCGCTTGCGGTGATACTCGGCCGGAAAATGCTCGGTGAACCACTCCGGCAGGCGCGCTGCCATCCATCCGTACAGGTGCAGAATAGGTTGCTGCGACACGTACTGGCGCAGGCCATACCAGTCGAGTGCCGACCTGCCGCCGACATGTAAACCGTCGAATCTGCGTTGCAGCAGCAGCAGGCTGGGATTCAGGGCCAGGGTGTCGTTCGGGCGGCAGTAGACGCCGCGCGCCAGGCGCGTGAGCCAGCCCGCCCGGACGTAGTGAACGGCCAGGTCTGCTGAGATGCCCAGCGCCGCCAGGTCCTCCAAGGTCAGCGGCGTCCCCGGCGCCAGCCGGGTGTAGAGTTTATTTAACTTACTTGCGCCAGTCGTAGTCATACTACGATTGATATAACTTTTTCAAAGGAAAGTCAATTTGATTTGATTCTCCCAGTCGTAGCCAGACTACGATAACGACAATTTTTCTAAGCAACCCCAATCAACCGTTGGGTAATCCAGCGCGAGATGCCTCCGGCTACCCACCCCCTTGCCTCTCGGAATCCTCCCGTGCGATGAACGCTTCCGGCATGCGAGGGATCAGCGTCATTGCATCGACCGGCTCGCCATATGTCCGCACCCGCAGCGCGCGTAGCGGTCGAGGTCGGCTTTCAGGCTGACCGGGGCCAAGCGATCTAACGGGCGGCATCGCCGCGGCAGCGATCGAGGCCACGCGCTCCGCCACGACAGGCGGTCGGAGCACGCGGGTGACGTGCATCATGCGCCCGTGTAGAGCATTGCATGGCCGGTTTCTCCCGAAGTGAGCTCCGTGCGACAGCGTGAATCACCTCCCCGGAAAAGCTCCGCACGCACCCGATTCCGGACCGCATCAAACGTCACCCCCGCTGCGCCGATAACTCGGCCAGGTGAAGGACACCACGGCGGAGTCGCCTTCGCAGAGCCGGTCCATGATCCGCTCGCCGAGGTAGCGCTCCATCTCCTCGTCGGTCAGGTTGCCGATCAGGATCGTGGCACGCAGGTTCGCATAGCGGGTATCGAGCACGTCGAACAGCATGGCGCGGCGTTTGTCGTCGCTGCCGATCGCCAGTCCGACCTCGTCGAGCACCAGCAGGTCGGGGTCGGTGAGCATCGCCAGCGCTTCGCTCTCCGAGCACGCCGCCCGCGTCGCGTAGGTATCGCGCACCGTGCGCAGCGCGGCCGGGACGGACATGAACAGCCCCGTGTAGCCGGCCCGGATCACACTCGCGAGGATGGCACAGGCGAGATGCGTCTTGCCGGTACCGGGACCGCCGAGCAGGAGCAGGCTGTCGCCGTGACGGGCGCCGGCCGCAAAGCGCGCCGCGTAGCTGCGACAGACCCTCGAGGCCAGCTCCTGCTCCGGCGTCGTGGCCAAATAGCTCTCGAAGGTCTTCGCGCGAAAGCGCGGGGGGATTCCGCAGCGTCCGACGGCCGATTCGAGCCGGCGTTGCGCCTCGTCCCGGCGTGCGGCCAGGAGTTGTCGGATCTCTCGGCGTCCGTGCTCCGCCAGCTCCTCAAGCGACATCAGCCGGCAGCAGCCAGGGGATGCGATCGAGCGGGGTCGCTCCGCGAGCGTAGTCTTTGTCGGCGAGTCGTCCGGTCGGCTCATGCGGTGGCCTCTGCGTCGTGCGGGCCTGCAGGGTCTGCAGGCGCTGGATAAAGGTGGCGTCCCAACTCGTGCGGTGCGACCCGGCGTCGGTCCAGTAGGCTACGAACTCCTGGACCTGTTCCTGGACCCAATCGCGCGCGATGCCCTGCTTGGCGGCCCAACTCAGGACCCGGGCACCGGGTCCCCAGTCGGGCGGAATCGGGCGCGCCGGATCGGGTCTGCGTTTCGGGATGTCGTGTGACACGCCGGGGTCGCGTCGCGACGACGGCGATTTACTGACGGTTCCATGACCGTTCATATGACGGTTCGGGGGACATGACGCTTCAGAGCGCGAAAGGTCTCCCGGGTGCTGTCGCCCCCGGTCCAGGGGCGTGTCGCCCCCGGTTCGAGGATTCGGCCCCGTCGGGTCGAGCGGATCCAAGACGATCGCACGTCCGTCGTCGAGGGGAATGGGTTCGCTGCCCCACGCTGTTTCCTCGTCGCGGATCGGCGCCTGCGCGGGGGATGCGCCAACCGCAAGGCTGTAGAGTGTGCGCTGCGGCCGGCTGCGCGTGCGCTGGATCAGACCGCGCGCCTCGAGTGCCGCCAGACAGCGCGTGACGGTGCGCCGATCGACCTCGGCGCGCGCGGCCAGGCGCGACAACGACGGCCAGCAGTCACCCGCCTCGTCGGCATGTTCGGCCAGCGCCAGCAGGACCAAGCGCTGGGCCGGCGTCAGTCCGCGGCAGTCCCAAGCCCAATCGCGTGCCGCTCGGCTCATGCCGGGCACTCCTGCTCGCGGCGGCGTTGCAGCAGATCCACGACCTCGACATCCAGAGCGCGGGCGATGCGGCGCATGCTGGCGAGGGTCGGGTTGGCCTCGCCGGTCTCGATGCGGCAGATCCAAGCTTGCGAGGCCCCGGCGCGCTTGGCCACCTCGGCTTGGGTCCGACCGGATCGCCGGCGCAGGTGACAGAGGTTTCCTCCGATGGTGTTGTTCATTCCGGGCTCCGAATCGCTGTCTGTCATATCCGGCCCGGCGGGCCGGGCCGACCGGTGCATCGCCGCCGCCGACATGGAACACACGCTTGAGATCGTCCCGCCGACAGGGTTGCCGAAGCCTGGGCCGGTGCGGAAAGCGTCCTCGAACGCTGAACAGATGATAGGCCGAACGCGAGCGCGGCGAAGCCGCTCAAGATGACGCTTTTCGACGTCTTTCGCGGGTTTTGGGCATTGTTGTCGGCCGTCGGGAGCGATGTGGCGTAACGCGCCCGGCCGGAGCGGCCCGACACCCGAACAGTCGGAGACAAACAGGGGATGACAGCGGGCGGCGGGCTTGGCGCTTTGCGTCGGTCCATGCGGTGACGATGGACGGACAGCCCGATCGCTCACCCACCCCGGCAGGTGGGCCCTGCCGAGGGCGCGCGAGGCTGTGCGGAAACTGTCACGACCGTGCTGGATCGGAAGCGGTCGGTGCTTTCCCGCAGAAACGCGGCCGCTCGCGGACGAGCGGCCGTCCTCGGATCAGGACGGTTCGAGCATCGTCGCGATCGTAAAACTGATCATACTCAAGAGCAGCGCCACGAATCCGATGGTCAAAATGATGTTGTCGGGCATGTCCGACAGGAACTCCACCAGGTAGAGCGGGGCGATGGCGGCAAACAGCAGCAGAGTGCAGAGCACCCGCAGAATGCTACGGTGCTGTCGGTGGCAGCGCTGAGCCGCCGGCGGCGCAGCCGCGATCGCGGGAAGATCGATGCGATGATCCGGATGCGCCCGTTCGAACGCGTTGTGGTTCTTGAGATTGATGCCGCCGATATCGATGCTCAACGACGGCATCGCCAGCTCCGACGGTCTCGGCTTGGGCACGCTCTCGCCCATGATCCCGCGAATTGTCGAACGAATTTCATCACTCTTGTCGACCATCGAAAAAACCTCCGCTGTTCCGTGATCCGAAGTCTGCACATCGTGTCGAACGCGTCGGATCGTCGCCGGACGCATCAACCGGGTCAACACAAAAAAGCGTCTTGCGACCCTCATTCCGAAGCGGATTCGCGGAAGCGTGCACTCGGTCACGCTCAGCTCGCCAGCCTGACGAGTTCCAACACCGGCGCCTTGCGGACATCCTCGCTGCTGCGATAGAGGCTGTAGAGCGCCGCAACCAGCTTGGCCTTCTTCGTCGGCGTCAAGGTCGCGCCGATCTCCTCGAGTCCGCCTTCAACCGACTCGAGCAGGGTTTCCAGCAGAGCCACGTCGACCGGACCCCGCACGATCGCGTCCGTGCCGTCCTCGGCGCGCCCTTGCCCGGTCGCCAGCCAGAGCAGAGACACGCCGGCCACACGGGCGATATCGACCAGCTTGTCCGCTCCGGGAACGCTCGCGCCCGCGAGGTACTTGCGGAAGATGCTCTCGGAAATCCCACACTTTTGCGCGAATGCGTTCGTGGACGCCATGCCCTTGGCCCGCGCCAGGCGCGTGGCGAATCCGGCGGCATCCCAGGAGCATTCGGGATCTAAATCAGAATCTTGTTCGTCCGTTGTCATGGTTCTACCACCCGAGTCGCGTGCCGAGAAATCGCTTTATAGTGCGTTATATAGCGGCATTTGCGCTTATTTATTTGAAAGTTTCGTTTTATGAGAACGATTATAGCACTGTCAGCATGTTTTTTGCCGCGAGAACGAAGATGACGGACACGCACAAGACCCCCGACGGGGAAGCACCCCGGATAGACCCTGCGGCGTACCAAGATTGCGAGGTCGATACCCTGAATCTGATGTGGCTGCTCGGCGCACGCGAACTCGCCCGTTCGGACGCCGAAAAGGCCGTCTTGGTCTATGGTCTCGACCGAGAAGTGCTGGACATCCTGCGTCATGCCTCGCTCGCAATGCTGCACGAACTGGCTGCTTCGGGCGTGCTGTTGTTTCGACCGCGTTTTCGTGTGTGCTGGCTGCAGGAACGTCTTCGGACGACCGGGCCGTCCGCACTCGGGTTGGGGCTGCAGGTGATTCTGCTCGCCGCCGACGAGGCCGCGCAGCCATGAGACTTCGGCATCACGCCAGGACGCAGCTGGCGATCGCCTTGATCCGGCGCGGCATGCGCACCTCGCTTGTGGCGCGGATCAGCGGTCTGCGGCCGGCCGTACTGCGCGAACTGCACCACGAGATCCACGGCTGTAAGCCTTTGCCCGGTCAGCTGCCGAGCACCGCCACCCTCCTCGGCACGGCGCGCCGGCAGGCCAACGCATCGCTGTTCACGGGCTTGTATCGCGCCTTCGGCGGCGCGGCGGTTCAGCGGAGCATCGACATCGAGGCGCTGCTCACGGGGCATCGCCTCTATCTGGAGCAGATGACGCGGCTGGCGGCATCCGACACGCTCGGTTCACCCCTCGACATCAATCATAGCTGGGTGATTGCACGCGACCTGACCACGGGGCTTGTGCTCTTTCGCAGCTGCGAGCGCTGCGCGATCCCCTATGTTGCAAGGGCGTTCTCGCACCGGGCCGTGGATTGTCCGATCTGTGCGTTGAAGGTGTCTCGGCAGTCGCGCGATGGGGCTGATCACCTGCCACCCGACGAAGCCGTGCATTCACCTCCGGCTGGCGAGCACAGGGATCACATCACGACAACAGATCCCTGACGTCGGCCGCCCCGCTCACCCTGCGACTCGAGCGATCACCGTTAGATCCATCTTGGCGCTCAGCCCAATCCCGGCGCGCCGAAGCGCCAATCGAAACGCCTACTTCATTTGGAGACGTTATCCTAAAAAGAGCAGTTAGCGCCCGTCGCGGAGCGTTTTCGGCCCGCGGGCGAGTACACATACCGGCGGTTCGGCGGCTACGCCGGCGCCGGTAACACCGCCGGCGGCTGCAATTGGCGGCCGTTGAGATACTTCACCAGCGCCCGCGAGAGGAGCCGGTACCAGCGTTGCAGGGGACTCAACTGCTCCGCAGTTCGGCGCGGGGTGTTGAAGAAGGCCGCGATCTCGCGGCAGGTCGCCTCCACCCACCCGGCTTCGGCATGGGGATGGCTGATGGTCAGGCGCCTCTGCCCGCCGTGACGGGTCAGTCGTGCCGGTGCGCTGAGCAGCAGCGGGCGGCTGGTGATCGCCTCGGTGTGCCGAGTCGGGTCGGCCAGGCGCACGAACAGGCTCCACCAGTTGTAGGTCAAGGCGGTGATGCGCGCCATGAAGCGGCAGCGCTTGATGTCGCGGGTGGTGAAGCCGCCCCAGCCCCAATGGTTCTTGAGCTCGTCGAAGGGATTCTCCGCGTCGGCGCGATCGCGATAGAGTTGCGCCACGCTCAGGATCTCATGGGGCAGCGAGGTCACCAGCACGGCGTACTCGTAGAGGATCGTCTGGTCGGTGAACTCGGCGAAGCTCAGGCGCAGCTGCTCGGGATCACCCTGCTCGACGACGGCCAGGTCGGCCTTGATGCGCCGGCGCAGCACGACGGCGCGCCGTGCGCGGCTCCAGCCCGACAGACGCAGGGTCGTTTCGGCCCCTTGCCAGCCTTGACCGGCATCGCACCACTCGGCATCGCGCATCAGGCGCTCGACGGTCTGCTTGACCTTGGAGGTCATGCGCAGCTTGAACAGATAGGGGATCCCCTCCTGCTCGGCACGCGCCATGTTGGCTTGGGTGCCCCAGTCGCGGTCGCCGCGAATGCACAGCGGCCAGTGCACCCGCGGCAGGCGCGCGAGCAACTCCCACAGCCCCGGCGCGCTGTACTTGGACGCGGTTTGGTTGCCGGCCAGCACCTCCACGTCCAGGATCAGACGCAGACCGGCGACGAAATAGGTGTGGTAGGTGTGCGAAGGGCGCCCCGGCTTGTGCGGGTTGTAGCCCTTGAGCGCACCCTCTTGATGCCCGTAGAGCGGCTTGACCGTCACGTCGGTATCGAGAATCCAGGGCACGCCCGGCACCGGGGCCACGCAGGCGTCCAGATGGTTCTGCAACCAGGCCACCCCGTCGGCTTCATCGAGCTTGCCGAGGTTGCGGCGCACCGAGTCCTCGCTCACCACCGCCTCCATGCCCAGCAGGGCGGCGTTGATGGTGTCGCCGCGCAGGGCAATGATGTGGGCATCGCGCTGATGCCCGGACAGCACCGCCAGGATGGCGGTACCGAGAACGTCGCGCGTGCTCGGGGCGTTCGGGCTGGTCAGCTTCAGCGGGCAGCTCTCGACCCAGGCGTCGAAGCGCCCGCCCAGGCGCAGAAACTCGGTGAAGAACGGCAGCTGCCCCAGCGGGGTGACCGCCGCCTGCGCATCCCACTCGACGTGGACGCGGCCGCCAAACGTGTCCACCGCAACCGGGCCGGCATGCGGTACCAATGCGGTGGTTTCGGGTTCACCCTGCGGGTGAGGGATCGGATTGCTCATCGGGACCTCCTTGCGCCGATATTTCAGCCGCTTGGATCACTCGAGGCAAGGTTTAACTGCTCTTTTTAGGGTTATATGCCAACCTCTGTGCTGCGCTTACGAACCGTGCTTGAGCGCACCGGCTACAGCCGTTCACGAGTGTATGCCCGCATCGCCGCCGGACTCTTTCCACGTCCGATCGCGCTGGGTGCACGCGCGGCTGCATGGCCCGAGCATGACATCGAAGCGATCCTCGCCGCGCTGATCCGCGCGGCCACCGACGACGAGTTCGCACCCTGGTCTTAGAAATCCATGCGCAACGATCGACCTTCGGTCTCGGTGCGGATGAACGCGCGCTCGCCGCGGCCCAGGCCTCCGCCGCACCGCAGGCGCCGGCGTCACGTCGATCGGGCTGACTCCAGCAGACGGGGCGTTCGCAGAGCAAAGCCTCACTTCGCACTTCGGCCGACCTACGACAGCGAGCCGATGCGGCAAAACCAAGTGGTGTTCCGCAGGCGAGAGGCCCGAGGACATATCGAGTTCGGCGCCGCTCTCCGGTCTTGGCCCGGCCCTACGACAGAGCAATCGGCAACATTCGCCGAAGGATCCGCCGAGATGGGCACACAGGCCGGGGACGAGGGTTTCGGAGCCGCCTTCGGATCCGTCATCGAACGAGTAACGAGGGCAACCGGGGCCAAATCGCTGCACTCTTAATCCGTAGTGTCGCGTGTCGCTTGTGGAGCGGTGCCGTCCGCTGCGGTTTTTCTTCACCAGCAACTCCGTCTGATCGCCACCCAGTGAATGACTACGGCGAGCGTCTCCCACTCCACGTCGACCAAGATCTCCTGAATCAAGAATGTCACCTACGAAACGCTGAAGCGCCAGGAATTTCGGGAGTCGGTGGGGAGGCGTTCCCGGACGTTCACTGGAATCAGTCTTACGGGGAATTCAAGGCGACGGGCGAAAGCCAGAGCGATCTGTCGTCCCTTTCGGAGCATCCAGCCTCGGTCCGGTTCAACTCGACAATACTGCCTTCACCTTCGGGTCGACTCGGTGGCCGAAACCAGGCAGTTTCGCGACGGCGGCCTTCAGGGTGTTGTCGCACAGGTGGGCATAATGTCGGCTGGTGATGCGGGTGTCGGCATGGCCCAACAGCTTGGAGATGGTAAGCAAATCCACCCCCATCTGCGCCAGGGTACTGGCGTAGGTGTGGCGTAGCTCGTGAAAGCCAATCTCCGGTTCGATCTTGGCTTGCGCACAGGCGGCTTTGAGCAATCGGACATGGTGGTTCTTACCCCAGGGGTCGGCATCCTCCCGCACGAAAACGTAGTCCTTCCCAGTCTTAACCGTGATGCTGGTCTTGAAGAAATCCAGGCCCTCGGCATGCAGAGGGACATGACGACCTTTACCGCTCTTGGCCTCGGGGCTGATATAGACCAAGCCGGTATCGAGGTTCACGTCCTTCGTGAGCAAACGAGTCAGTTCTCCGTATCGGCAACCAGTGAATAAGGCCGCCTTCACCAACTGGCGGAAGTGCGGCTGGCATGCATTGATGAGCCGGATGGATTGGGCGGTGCTCAAGAATCGGGTAACAGGTTCGTCGGCGTTCTCGAAAGGCTTCACACGCCGCCACGCGGTGTCGTCGCTGACCAGCCCATCCCGAAACGCTTTGTTCATGATCGCTTTCAAGACTGTCAGGATCCGATTGGCGGTAGATCTTCTGGCGCGTTTCCCGTCCGGAGTGGTGGCTTGTTCCCGATAGGCCGTCTTCGTGGATCGATTACTGCTACGCTTGCGGGCCGGAGTAGTGGCCAACTTTTTATGCCACCGTTTGATCTCGGGCGTCGTGATGTCCATGAGCAGTTTATCCGCCCAGGTCGGCAGGATGTGGGCATTCACCGTGGCCTCGGTCTCACGGTATGCCTTGCGGTGGTCCTTGTACCACGCCAGATAGGCGGTCGCCGCCTCGCCCAAGGTGACTGGCTTGCTGTTGGGTAGATCAGGTTTGCGGGCCTCCTGAGCAAACGCAATTGCCTTGCCCTGAGCTTGGAAGAACGTGAGCACGTTCGTCTCATCGGCTTCCATAAAGTCATCAGCCTCACCCAGCGTGTGCTTCAGATACTTTTCGCCGGTCCACAACCTGGCCTGCCAGGTCCCGTTGCCCTTCATGGTGCGACGGTAACCCAAGGCCAAGCCGTCACCGATCGTCACAAAATGAAGCGTGCCGCGGATCGCGAGCTTAAGGCGATTGGTACGGGTTTCGAGAGGATTGCTTCTGACCGATCGTGCCATGGCGCATTACTCTTGGCGGGTAACTGACGGGTAACTGATGATCTGGGATCACGATGGATAGTATGGGATGAAAAACGTTAAATCTCAAACTATATCATAATGTTGCTGTTGTCCCAGAAGATCCTGGGACGTCCAGGATAGAACTCTTTCACAGCGGTAACCGGGGTTCGAACCCCCGTGGGGACGCCAATAAAAGCAAAGGCATGCGGCAACGCATGCCTTTTTTGTTTTGGCGACCGGCAAAGTTTCCGAATGATTTCCGAACTTCACGATGCGCGATCTCTTCATCGTCGACAACAGCGTTTCAGGTTGGACGGGTCTCCGCCACCAGCAAGAGTGGTGCGGCATCGCGAGAGCCTTCGCCGTCTGGAACTTCCACATCGGCGGTTACCGACAGCGCCTTGTTCTGGGCCTTGCGGGAAGGGAGGGCCGTCTATGGTTGAGCGAACCCTCGCGGAGATCCTGCTCGCTGCGGCGGAACACGGTCAACCGGCATTCGCCACGTTGGCGGCAGATCCGAGCCTGCATGATTCACTCGCGGGTTTTCATGCCCAGCAGGCGGTGGACAAGGCATTGAAGGCTGTCCTTGATCACGCTGCGGTGATTTTTTCGTCGCACTCACGACATCGCCGAGTTGCTTGATCTGCTCGAGGATGCGGGACTCAGCGCACCACCGCATGCGGCACATCTGGATGAGTTGAACCCCTACGCGGTCGAGATGCGCTATGGACTGATCGAGCCGAACGGCCTGGATCGCAACAGAACGGCTTGCTGGGTGTTTAATGTCACTCAGCGGGCTCGCGCACGGGTGCATTCGGAATGATCACGTCAGCTCATATTGCAGCCGCCGCGCACCGGATCGAGCGCCCGTTCTCGACACCAACGCCAATCCACAGCTGCGCCTGATGATCCGCCGCGAATGACTGACCAAGACGGACCTCTGTCTCCGCTTTCGGACACCCCGGAATCCAGCCTCTGCTATTTCGTCGACGAGGCCGGCGACCCGACGCTTTTCAATCGCACAGGCCGGTTCATCGTCGGCGAGGAGGGCTGCTCGGGTTACTTCTTGCTCGGCAAGCTGGAGATCGAGGATCCGGAGGATCTGGCTGGACAGTTGGAGACCTTGAGGTCGGCGTGACTGGCCGACCCTTGGTTCAGAGGTGTGTTTTCGATGCAACCGGAAAACCGCAAAACAACGCTGGCTTTCCACGCCAAAGACGATCTGCCGGAGGTCCGTCGAGAGGTTTACGGACTCCTGCGGAAGGCGAACGTGCACTTCTATGCCATCGTGAGAGACAAGGCCGACCTGGCAACCTCTGGGCACTGCAACGGTGAATGTTGTCCCTAGTACCCCGTTCCACCCTATTTTGCGTGCTCAGCAAGGCGAGAAGCGTTCGGCGGCTAGGCGCGCGAGTGAAGGAAGAGTGGTCCTCTTTCAAGCTCGCGCAACAACGGCGCCGAACGCTTCTCGCCTTGCCCTTCGGGAGCCCCCCAAAGGCGCCGGGGCGGCTTTACAGCCCTTGGAAATAGGATCCACTATTCCCCGCGGACTGTGCCTTGCCCCGGCGCCTTTGGGGGGGCTCTGAGCATGCAAAATAGGGTGGAACGGGGTACTAGCCTGAAGGAGCAGTAAGTCAGCCCGTGCTTAAAATCAAGGCCAGGTTTTTGGAAGCGGGATTCTGCGCGATTTTGCTTGGAGAGGGCAGGGGAAAAGAGAACAGGCCTCGATAATTCGCTATCGCGAGGCTCCGAGGTGGACGCGTGCTACGGTTGTCAGGCCGATAGATCACAGTTATCACACCGCTTCGGAAGCATACATACATGGCCCCACGCCGCGACATCCGCGATCAGACAGACGCCTTCCGGTCGCTCTGCGATCGGGAGATCCCGGAACGCGTGCTGGCCGCTGCAAGAGAGGCATTGGCGGATCGGCATCACCTGATGGTCGCGAAGGCCGCGGAGCTGGCCGGTGATCGGCTGTTCTACGCGCTCGAGCCGGACTTGATCGCGGCCTATCGGCGTTTTCTGGAAGATCCGGCGAAGCGCGACCCAGGGTGCACCGCCAAGGGCGCCATCGTGCGCGCGCTGGTCGCGCTGGACAGTCAGGATGCCGGCTTCTACATTGCCGGCATCCGCTATCGCCAACCCGAGCCGGTGTGGGGCGGCAACGTCGACACGGCCGTCGATCTGCGCGTGAGCTGCGCCATCGGCCTTGCCGCTACGAGCGATCCGCGCGCCTTGATCCATTTGGTCAACCTGCTCTACGACCCGGAGCCACATGCGCGCAGCGGCGCTGCGCGTGCGATCGCCTGCACCCAACCCCTGGCGGCCGAAGCGGTGCTGCGCTCCAAAGCGCTCGGCGGCGATCCGGAGCCGGAGGTCGCGGGCGACTGTCTTGTCGCACTCTTGCAGGTCGCCGGGGAGGATGCACTCGACTTCGTCGGCGGTTTCCTCGTCACGCCGAGCACGGAGATCAACGGACTCGCCGCACTCGCGCTCGGGGAATCGCGGCTCGACGGCGCCTTGGACCTGTTGCGCACCTGCTGGGACGCCGAGCCCCTCAAGCGCGGTGCGCAGCATCTGCTGCTGAGGGCGGCGGCGCTGCACCGCAGCGAGGCGGCGCTCGATTGGCTCGTCGCGATTGTCGAGTATGCGGATCGCGCGAGCGCAGAGGTCGCGATCGCCGAGCTGGGCGCCTACCGCAATAATGCGCGACTGCGGAAACGCCTTGGCGGCGTGGTCGCCGAGCGCGACGATCCGCGACTCGGCGCAGCCTATGCCAAGGCCTTTCCGCCCACGACGCCGGGGACATAGCGCACCCCGGCGTCGACCACTATCGGCCGCTCCTCTCGACCGACGCATAACCCTCCTCCGATCCCTCCTGCGACGGCATGGCCTCCCAGACAAACCCGTCAAGCTCATAGCCGAGAACCATCGGCTCGCCGTCGACCGAGACCAGGATCTCGACCCTTTCGGGCGAGCGGATGGTCCGATTCTCGACAGCCGTGGTTGAATCCGGAAAGCGCTGCTTCAGATCGCGGCAGACCAGCTCCGAGACGGGGCCGATGTCGCCGATCTCCGGCGGATCGGGTGTGCAGATGGCAAAGCCTTCGAACGTCGCAAACGACAGACCGACAATTAGGGGGAGCTTCATCATGGTCGTGTCCTCTTCTCCGGTGGTCGATGGATCCCTCCGTCCGAGTCCGATAGGGCATCGCCGGGCGTGCCGAACGGCGGGGGTTGTCTTCAGGAATAGGCGAATCGGCACACATTGTCCTGACGAAAACACGCCGAAAGTCGGATGATCTTCCGCCGGGCATTTCGTCGTTTCTCCGTCGGCTAGACTCATAGCCATGAGCGAACCCGAGACTGCGTCAGAACCCATGCCCGACCCGCAAGGTTCCGGCATCTCTCCCGCCACACGGGGAGAGGATGGCTTTCGGGTCGGTCTCTGGTCGGTCGATCCGAAGGGAGGTCTTCTGGGCCGGGGCACCGAGCTGGTCCGGGTCGAGCCCAAGGTGATGGATGTGCTGGTCTACTTCGCCGGGCGCTCGGGCGAGGTGGTATCTCGGGAGGAGCTGGAACGCGACGTTTGGCGCGGTGCCTTGGTGGGTTACGACGCCGTGACCAAGACGGTCACCAAGTTGCGCCAGGCATTGGGGGACGATCCCCGCAACCCGAGATACATCCAGACCGTGCCCAAACGGGGTTACCGGTTTGTCGCCGAGGCTGAACGGGCCGATCCGACCGAGAGCTCGCGACGCGAGGGGCTCGATCGGATCACGCGACCGCTCGGTTCTCGGCGACGTCTGCTGCTTGTGATCCTTCTCGGGGTGGGGGTCTTGGCCTCGTTTCTATTCTATTTCCGGGTGCTCGGGCCTTTCGGCGGGCCCGTCGGCGCACCCGGCGAAACACAGGAATCGAGCGGTCCGACCCATCCCGTCCCGTCGACGATGACCCGCGTCTTGGTCCTGCCTTTCGATGTCTTGGGCGACGATCCGGACCAGCTCTATCTCGCGCGTGGTCTCACGGCCGACCTCATCGCCGACTTGTCGCAGCTCTCGGGGTTGTCCGTGACGGGTGCAGGGAGCCGGAACAACGCGGCGGACGTCAAAGAGACCGCATCCCCCGGCATTCGCTACGAGGTCTGGGGTGGCGTGCAACGCGTGGGCGATCGCATCCGGGCCGAGGTCCGCCTCACGGATGCGAGCAGCGGTCGCCAATTGTCCGTCGAACGCTACGACCAACCGTTCGAGAATCTGTTCGAGGTTCAACAAGACATTCGGAACAGATTGGCAAAAGCCCTTTTGGTGACGCTGAGCGAGGTCGAGAAGAATCGGGTCGCGCATCGCTACACCCGATCCGTGGAGGCCTACGACCTCTTCCTGCGCGCGCAGTCCCAGCTTCTGGTGCGCCGCGAGGACCAAAACAGACGCGCACGGGATCTCTACCTACAAGCGATCAGGAAAGACCCCGGATTCGCCCGCGCCTACGCGGGGCTCGCACTCACATATGCCTACGCGTACCGTAATCAGTGGACCGGCGGCGGCACAGCCGCGCTCGAGCGGGCGTTGACGATGGCCGAGACGGCCGCGGAGATCGACCCGAACCTCCCGGAGGTCTATTGGACACTCGGCTATGTGAAGGTCCAACAGCGGCGGCACCAAGAGGCATGGACACATCTCGATCAAGCGCTTCGTCTTGACCCCGGGTTTGCCGACGCCTTGGCGCTTAAAGGCGGCATCGAGACCTATTCCGGCCGGCCTCGAAGCACCATTCCGCTCGCCAGGGCCGCCATCCAGCTCAATCCGAGTGCCGGTTATCTCTACTACATGATCCTCGGACGGGCCTATTTCTTTATCGACGACCAGGTCCAGGCCCTGATCAACCTGCGTGAGGCGGCCATGCGAAACCCCGAGGTCCTGGAAGTCCGCGTCTTTCTCGCGGCCGCCCTCGAGCTCGGAGGGGAGCACCAGGACGCAGAGTGGGAAGCGGAAGAGATTCGCGCCATTCATCCTGATTTTTCGACCGACACTTGGCTGGAGACCTACCCCATGACTGACCGAGATCAGCAACAGCGCCTTATCAAAACCCTGGCGAGATTGGAACTTTAAGTGGCGAGTGCGACGGCACCGTCGTCAACCCGCCGGGAGCGGCAGTGAACCATCGACGGTGAAGAGATCGACCGGAAGAACATACAACTCGGGCTCGTCCTCGCAGACGAAGAGAATGCGATCGGGACGGGTCTCGCACAGCCAGGCGCGGACGCCGAGCGGGGCCCGTCGTCAATGCCTCCGGCTCAAGCAGCGCAACGTTGATGCCGCGATCCGGGTCGCGGGCCGAGAGAAACTCGAAGGCAACGACACCGTTCTCGCGCAACGCGCTTCCGAGACGTTGACAGACTTCATAGTCGCTCGGGTGACGCAGTTGTATCTCGTAGGTCGCGCAGGGCGGCGCCTGCATACGGACACCGCGCTCGCTTCGCCAACGCGCACGAAACTGGGTGTGTTGGGTCAGCAGTTGGCCCGATGGCGGGTGAACCTCCATCGCGGGCCAAAACAGGAAGCGATCGAAGGCGACCTCGGCGAGCAGGGTCGGGAGTGCGCGCGCACCGTAGAGCAGACTCGGCTCGAAACGCGTCCCGAAGCGCAAGCCGTGACGGAGCGGTGGATAGCGGAACGGGGTGGCAAGCAGATCATGGAGACGCTCGGTTCCGGATCGCAGCGGTGGCTTGGAGCGCTCGATCAGCTCCTCGAGCAAGGCCTGCTCGGCTAGGCCATCGACCAGCGAGGTCGTCGCGATCTGTTGCTGGCTCTCGACCATACGCAGCAGATCGCCGCCGAGGGGACCAATGTGGATCGTTTCGCGGCACGCTGACCAGAGGTCCATCGTCCGGGTCAGGCGTTACCACGCATCGCGTCCGGATATTCGACAACGCGCACCAGACCGGCGACCGAGCGCACTGCATCGGGCGGTGAGGCCGGCGTGAACGTCCGGAGGGAATGCGCCGTCGCGTCTCAGGCGCGATCCGTTGGGGGCTCAGCATGACCCGCGAGGGAGCTTGCCGATCGATTGAAAACGCTGTCGATAGCGTGCCGGGGTGACGCCGGTCCGCCGTTTGAAGAGCCGCCGGAAAAAGGTTGGATCCTCGTAACCGACACGATGGGCGATCAGATCGGTGGTCTCGCTGGTGGTCTCCAGCAGGTGCTTGGCCTCCTCGACCCGTAGGGTCTGGACATACTCGACCGGCGAGTAGCCGGTTGCAGCCTGGAAGCGTCGTTTGAAGGTGCGCTCGGCGAGACCGGACTCGGCGACAAGACGGGCCACCGGATTGTCGAGGCTGTAGTGCTCGGCGATCCACGCCTGGCAGCGTGCAATGACGGCGTCCTCATGACGTCGAGGCCGCGCACCGGCGGCGTAGAGCATCTGGCCTTCGCTGCGATCGCCGAACAGGAAGAGCTTGGCCAGGCGCACCGCCTCGGCCTCGCCGCAAAACCGGGCAACCAAATACAGCGCCAGATCCTCCCAAGCAGCCGCACCGCCGCTGGTGACGATGCGTCCGTCTTCTCCGCTCAGAGAGAGGATGCGTTCCGGACGCAATCGCACCCCGGCGTAGTAGTGCTTGAAGAGACCCGTGACGCTCCAATGACTGGTCGCCTCCTGGCCGTCGAGCAGGCCGGCATCGGCCAGTAGGACGGAGCCGGTGCAGACCGAGCAGAGGGTTGCGCCGGAGCGGTAGCGCTCGCGCAGCCAGCGCGCTTCCTCCGGCCAGCGACCGCGCGGATCGCTGTCGGCGGCAAGGGCCAAGTCGGTGACGACGATGATATCGGTCTCGGTGACCGTATCGATGCCTGCGTGCGGGGCGATCGGGATGCCCAAGGGACTCGGGAAGGGTGTAGCACGGGCGGCGAGGATCTGCACATCGAGACGGGCGGCGGCGGCCGGCTCGCCGGTCAGCTCGGACCAGGTCACACCGACCGAGGAGAAGACCTCGAACAGGCCATAGAGTGCAGCCGGCATGCTTTCAGGCAACGCCAGCAGGCTCACGGACACAGGTGCCGGGTGTCGCTCGCGGCTCATCGTAAAATCTTGACCGAAATGCCCCGTTTTTGTCCAGCATGCCTCTGCCGCGACCCGGCGATCCGGAGGATCCTGAGCCTACCCCGCCAACAACGCCGGAGCACAACCATGTCACTGTCACTCGCAGAGAAACCGACCTTCGATCAACAAGACGCCGAAACCTTTGCCGAGCGCATCGGGCAGATCCTCGACTCCGGTGCCGTCGCCGTCATGCTCTCGATCGGACACCGCACCGGGTTGCTCGACCTCATGGCCAAGCTGCCGCCGAGCACCAGCCACCGCATCGCCTCGGAGGCGGGACTGTCGGAGCGCTATGTGCGCGAATGGCTTGCGGCCATGACCACCGGTCGCATCGTCCGGTACGACCCGGTGCGTCGAACCTACACGCTGCCGGCCGAGCATGCCGCGTGCCTCACGCGCGACGGGATCATCGGCAACTTCGCCGTCTACGCCCAGTATGTGACCCTGATGGGCCAGGTCCAGGATCGCACACTCGCCTGCTTCGAGACCGGGGATGGTCTGGGCTACGGCGACTTCCCGGACTTTCACCAGGTGATGTGCGAGGACAGCAACCAGACCGTGGTCGCGCAGCTCTTCGACACGCTGCTCCCGCTGGTCCCCGGACTCAACCGGCGCCTCGAGGCCGGGATCGAGGTCTTGGACGCCGGCTGCGCACGTGGCCGGGCCCTGATCGCGATGGCGCAGCGTTATCCGCGCAGCCGCTTTACCGGCTACGACCTCTGTCCCGACGCCATCGCGGATGCGACGCGCGACGCACGGGCGAACGGAACGGAGAACGTCCGTTTCGAAGTGCGGGACCTGAGCCACTTCCAGGAGCGGGAGCGGTACGACTTCGTCGTCTCCTTCGATGCGGTGCACGATCAGAAAGACCCCCGGGACCTCTTGAGACGCCTCTGCGGGGCGCTGCGTCCCGGCGGTGTCTATCTGATGCAGGACATCGGCGGCTCCGCACACCTGGAGAAGAATCTCGACTTTCCGATGGCATCGCTGCTTTATGCGATCTCCTGCGTCCACTGCACGCCCGTCTCGCTCGGACAAGGCGGAGAGGGACTCGGCACCATGTGGGGTTGGGAGACCGCGGAGGGGATGCTGCGCGAAGCCGGCTTCGCGGAGATCGAGCGGCATGTGCTTCCGCATGACCCGATGAATGTCTGGTTCGTCTCGCGGAAGGGTTGAGTGCGGCGAATCGCGGCCGACTGCCCCGCTCGTGCACTGCCGCCAGCTCGGCGGCGTGCGCGACGCTGCATGCGAGCGCGGAACCGGAGGCTCTACACCCGATGCTGACGAGGGCAGGACCGCGTGCACTGCAACCGCGGCGACGCTGTGCGAGAATCCTCGCCTTGTCGTCGTCGCGAGGTAATGCCGTCCATGCACCCGGTGGCCCTGAAGAAGATGCCGTCTCCGCTCGGTCCGCCGCTGCCCGGTCGACCCGGCGAACGCCTACTGTGGGGGCGACTGTACGGCGCAAGCGTCGCGCTCGCGATCGCGGAGGCCGCCCGCGCGCATGAGGGACTCATCCTGGCTGTCGTGCCGGATGTTCAAGCCGCCGCGCATCTTCGCGCCGAGCTCGGATTCTTTCTGGCAGGGAGCGGGCTTGCGCTGCTGGGCTTTCCGGACTGGGAGACACTGCCCTACGACGTCTTCTCCCCGCTTCCGGAGCTGGTCTCGGAGCGGCTGTTGACGCTGCACCGCTTGCCGGGGCTCGAGAAAGGTGTCTTGGTCGTCCCGGTCGGCACCCTGATGCAACGCTTGCCGCCGCGCGAGTACGTGGACAGGCAGTCCCTGGTGCTCGCGGTCGGGGATCGGCTGGACCTGGACGCGACCCGTCGCCGCCTGGAGCGTGCCGGCTATTCCTGCGTCTCCCAGGTCATCGGTCACGGCGAGTATGCGGTGCGCGGGTCGCTGCTGGACGTCTTCCCGATGGGCAGCGAGGTCCCGCTGCGGATCGATCTCTTCGATCAGGAGATCGAGACCATCCGGACCTTCGACCCGGAGACCCAGCGTTCTCAGGAGAAGCTCGAGCAGGTTCGGATGCTGCCGGCGCGCGAGTTCCCGCTGACCGAGGAGGCGATCTCGGGGTTTCGCCAGCGCTATCGGGCAAGCTTCGAGGGCGACCCGCAATCCAGCCTGGTCTATCGCGAGGTGTCGGAGGGGCGCACGCCGGCCGGGCTTGAATACTATCTGCCGCTTTTTTTCGAGGCGACCGCGACCCTCTTCGACTATCTGCCCGCGGGCGTCCTGGCCTTGGAGTCCGACGCCTGTCGCGAGACCGCAACGACCTTCATTGCCGGCGTCGCTCAGCGCTACGAGCAGCGTCGTCACGACATCGAACGTCCGCTCCTTGCGCCGGCCAAGCTCTATCTCCACCCCGACGAGATGGCCGGGGCGCTCAACCGGCTGTCGGGCGTTCTCTATCAGTCGCACGAGGTGACGGATCGACGCAAGGGGTATGCGGCGTTCCACAACTTCGCGACGAGCACCCTGCCCCCGCTCGCCATCCAAGCGCGCGCGGCGCATCCCGCGCAAGCCTTGCAGGACTTTCTGAGCGCGCCCGAGCGTCGGGTCCTGTTCGTCGCCGAGAGTACGGGGCGGCGCGAGATGCTCGCCGAGCACTTGGCCGGGTTCAACATCCGCGCCCGTCAGGTCGATGGCTGGCAAGCCTTCATCGACGGCGATCTCGACCTGGCGTTGACCGTCGCCCCGTTGGAGCGCGGGCTCGTGCTGGAAGACCGCGGCATCGCCCTGGTGACCGAAACTCAGCTCTATGGCGAGCGGGTGCGCCAGGAGCGGCGGCGCCGAGCGCGCGAGCGCGACAGCGACGCCATCGTGCGCAACCTCACCGAGCTGACCGAAGGTGCGCCGGTCGTCCACGAAGAGCACGGTGTCGGGCGTTATCTGGGGCTACAGACCCTGCAGGTCGGCGGCATGACCACCGAGTTCCTCGCGCTCGAATATGCCAACGGCGACAAACTCTATGTCCCGGTCAGCTCGCTGCATCTGATCTCACGCTACACGGGCGCCTCGCCCGAGAACGCGCCCCTGCACCGTCTCGGGGGCGAGCAGTGGGACCGGATCAAACGCAAGGCCGCGCAGAAAGCGCACGACGTGGCCGCCGAGCTGCTGGATATCTACGCACGGCGCGCCGCCCGCGAGGGCGTAGCCTGCCCTGCCCCGGGGGACGACTATGCCGCCTTCGCCGCCGCCTTCCCCTTCGAGGAGACGCCCGATCAGCTGCGCGCCATCGAGGGTGTGATCGCGGACATGGAAGACGCCAGGCCGATGGATCGGGTGGTCTGCGGCGATGTCGGCTTCGGCAAGACCGAGGTGGCCATGCGAGCGGCCTTCATGGCCGTGCAGGGCGGACGTCAGGTCGCCGTACTCGTCCCGACCACATTGCTCGCCCAACAGCATTTCGAGAATTTCTCGGACCGCTTCGCCGACTGGCCGATCAAGATCGAGAGCTTGTCGCGGTTTCGCACCGCCAAGGAGCAGAAGAAGGTGCTGGAAGGTCTGGCCGACGGCACGGTCGACATCTTGGTCGGGACCCACAAGCTGCTGCAGCCCACTCTGAAATTCAAGAATCTGGGACTGGCGATCATCGACGAAGAGCACCGTTTCGGGGTGCGCCATAAGGAGCAGCTCAAAAACCTGCGCAGCGAGGTCGATGTCCTCACGCTCACGGCAACGCCGATTCCGCGCACGCTCAACATGGCCATGTCCGGCCTGCGGGATCTGTCCATCATCGCCACGCCGCCGGTCGAGCGTCATCCGATCAAGACCTTCGTCAGCCCGTGGAGCGACAGCCTGATTCAGGAGGCGGTGCTGCGCGAGCTCAAACGCGGTGGTCAGGTCTATTTCCTGCACAACGAGGTCGAGACGATCGAGAACCAGGCACAGAAGCTCGAGGCCCTGATCCCGGAGGCGCGCGTGCAGGTCGCGCACGGACAGATGCGCGAGCGCGATCTCGAGCGGGTAATGCGCGACTTCTATCACCAGCGCTTCAACCTGCTGGTCTGCACCACCATCGTCGAGAGCGGTATCGACGTTCCGAGCGCCAACACCATCGTCATCAATCGGGCGGACAAGCTCGGTCTAGCACAACTGCATCAGCTGCGGGGACGGGTCGGGCGCTCGCACCATCGCGCCTATGCCTATCTCATCACGCCACCGACCAAGGCGATGACGGCGGACGCCAAGAAGCGCCTGGAGGCAATCGAATCGATGGAGGATCTGGGAGCCGGCTTCACGCTCGCGACCCATGATCTCGAGATCCGCGGCGCGGGCGAGCTGCTCGGGGACGAGCAATCCGGTCAGATCCACGAGGTCGGATTCTCGCTCTACATGGACCTGCTCGAACGCGCCGTCCAGGCGCTCAAGGCCGGTCGCACGCCCGAGCTCGATCGTCCGCTCAGCCACGGCGCCGAGATCGACCTCGGCCTACCCGCCCTCTTGCCGAGCGACTATCTGCCCGACGTGCACGCGCGGCTCGTGATGTACAAGCGGATTGCGAGTGCCGCCACGACAGGCGATCTTCGGGAGCTGCAGGTGGAGATGATCGATCGCTTCGGTCTGCTGCCCGAACCGGCCAAGAACCTGCTCGAGATCACCGAGCTGAAGCTGAAGGTCCAGCCGTATGGGATCCGCAAGATCGAAGCGGGCCCGGCGAGCGGGCGAATCCTCTTCGACGAGACGCCGAGCATCGACCCCGGCAATCTGATCCGCCTGATTCAGCAGAGGCCGAAGGAGTTCAAGCTGGACGGCAGCGACAAGTTGCGGTTTTACCGGGACATGGCCGAGCCGCAGCGCCGGCTACAAGAGGTCAATGCGGTGCTCCGGCAATTGATGGGGTGACGGCCGCAAGGGGTGGCCGCGTCGGCAACAGGGCCGACGCCGGCCTAGCGGAAAGCACGATATCGCCGACCGGGCTCCGCGTAGCGTCCGGGCGGGGCGAAGGACACACTAAACTCCCAGCCTCAACGCCTCTTCGTCTTCTCGCACTCCGCGCAGATGCCGTAGAGTACGAGCGAGTGATCCTCGATCCGGAAGTTGCGCTCCTCGGCGATCTTGGACTGGCGCTCTTCGATGATCGGGTCGCAAAACTCCACGACCTTGCCGCATTTGACGCAGACCAGATGGTCGTGGTGGTCTCCGCTGTTGAGCTCGAAGACCGACTGCCCGGTCTCGAAGTGACGCCTACACACGAGCCCCGCCCCCTCGAACTGGGTCAAGACGCGGTAGACGGTCGCAAGCCCGATCTCCTCGCCGTTGTTGAGGAGCTCCTTGTAGACATCCTCGGCGCTCAGGTGGCGCTTACCGCAGTTCTCTAGAATGGCGAGGATCGCGACCCTGGGTGCGGTGACCTTGAGACCCGCCTGTTTGATCTGCTCGATTTCCAAATCCCATCTCCCCGTCTGAGGCAGTTCCCGCGCCGCGCGCGGGCCTGCCCGATTCGTCTTCTGATTCGTCGCCACGATGATCGGATCGGGGCGCTGCTGTATCATGCCTGGGTTCACTCCAAACGCGCTGTTTTCAAGACATGCGAAAGTTGGTCTATTTCTCGATCCTCGGCTTCCTGGTCACGCTCGCGATGGGCGGCTGCTCCCGTGACAAAAAGCCCGAAGAGTACCGGGGCTCTGTCCTGGAAGATCTCCCATTTGTCTATAAGATGACGGTGCAACAAGGCAATATCATCACCGAGGAGATGGTCGATCGCCTGGAGCTCGGGATGAACAAGCGCCAGGTCCAATTTCTGTTGGGTACGCCCCTGCTGACGGACTTCTTCCAGACCAATCGCTGGGACTACACCTATACGATCCAGCGCGGGCACGATCCCATGGAGATCCGCTACCTGACGCTCTATTTTCAGGAAGATGATAGCCTTGCGCGTATCGAGGGCGATATTCGCCCGAACCCGGCGCGCGCGGAGTCGAGAGAACCGCAGGAAATGGTCGTGTCTGTTCCCGACTACAAGGAACGCAAAGGTCTGATCACACGCGGTTTGGAAACGATCGGCTTGGAGCCGAAGAACTAGCGGCCGCCCAGGTGAAGAGCCCGGTGCGATCGCGATGCGCCGGCTCAGGTCCCGGCACTTGAATCTGCATCCGTACCGCCTTTGCGCATGACCTTCCCTTCCGATGCGCGTCGTTTACGCGCTTCCTTGGGGTCGGCAATCAAGGGGCGATAGATCTCGATGCGATCGCCATCCTCCAAGACCTGATCTAATTTGGCCAGCTTTCCGAAAATGCCGACTTGGTTGACGGCCAGATCGATCTCGGGACAGCGCGAGAGCACGGCGGATTGCTCGATCGCCTGACGCACCGTCGCGCCGATGCGCACCTCGAGGGGACGAAGCACTTGGTCGTTCTCACCGACATAGGCCACGGACACCTTCAGATAGTCAGTCACCATAGACCTCTTCGGCACGCCGACAAAAGGCATCCACCAGTGTATTGGCGATCTGGTGAAAAACAGCTCCGAAGGCCTTGTCGATCAGATGTCCGGAAAACTCGAACTCCAGCTCAAGCTCGACCTTGGAGGCATCCTCGCGCAACGGGATGAAACGCCATCCACCGACGAGTTTTCGGAAGGGGCCGTCGAGCAGATCGATGTCCATCCGCCGATCTCGCTCGAACCGATTACAGGTGCTGAAGGTCTGGCGAATCCCCATGCGGGCCACCTCGATCTGGCCGCAGATCTTCTCGTCGGTCTCGGAAATGACGCGCGTCTTATCGCACCACGGCAGGAACTTCGGGTATGAGCCGACATCGTAGACGAGGTCGAACATCTGCGATGCCGAGTAAGGCACCAGAGCACTTTTTCTAACGATAGCCACTTCTAAACCGCGTCCCGAGTGAAAAACCGACGTTTATGCAGAGCCTGCGCCTCGAGGGCATCCAAAGCCGTGTGCGTGACGCGGTTTAGAAAATGAAAGATCTCGATTCAGTCGCTCGACCGTCGTCGACCCACGCACTTGGAGACGAACGTCGATCCACCTGTGGCCGAGCCTGGCGACTTCTCTCGGCGCACTTTACCCGAGTCCGATCCACCCGAGAACGCCGACGGCATTCAGCAGCACGATGCCGACGGCAATGGGGGCGACATACCGGATCAGCAACCGCCAAAGCCGGAAGGCCGGGCCATCGTCCATCTGAAGCTCGTCCGAGGAGGAGGCCCGCGACAGCATCCAGCCCGCAAAGATCGCAATCAGGACACCGCCGAGGGGCAACAGGATGTTCGCGGTCAGGAAGTCGAAGAGATCGAGAAACCCCTTGCCGAAGATCTTGACCTCCGACCAGGCATTCAACGAGAGCAGACAGCCGATGCCCAGCAGCCAGACGGTAAGCCCGCCCAAGACGGATGCGCGCACGCGACTAAAGCTCATGTTCTCGACCAGCCAGGCCACGAGCGGCTCCAGGAGGGAAATGGCCGAGGTCCAAGCCGCGAAGAGGAGCAGCACGAAGAACAAGGCTCCAAAGAAAGACCCGCCCGGCATGTCCCCGAAGGCGATCGGCAAGGTCTGAAAGATCAGACCGGGTCCGCTATCCGGAGCCAGGCCGTGGGCGAAGACAATGGGGAAGATTGCAAGCCCGGCCAAAAGGGCGACCAGGGTATCCAGTCCGGCGATGATCATGGTGTTTTGCGCGATCGAGGAGTCGCGCTTGAGATAGGACCCGTAGATCATGATGGCGCCCATCCCGAGGCTCAGGCTGAAGAACGCTTGGCCCATGGCGCTGAGGATCGCCTCGCCAGCCTTGCCTTGAAACTCGGCGAAGTCGGGCTCGAAAAGATAGGCAACCGCCTTGTCGAAATCGCCGGCCTGCATGCCGTATCCGACCATGACGACGAGGAGCACGAACAGCGCCGGCATCAGGATGCGCACCGCCTTCTCGAGACCGCCCGCCACACCGCGCGCGACGACCAGCACCACCATCACCATAAAGATGGTGTGCCAAGCGAGCAGCCGCTCTGCGTCGCCGATCAGACCCGAAAACATCTCGCCTGCACCCGCTCCGTCGATACCGGTGAAGAGTCCGGTCGCGGCTCGGAAGATATAGCCCATCGTCCAGCCGGCAATCACACTGTAGAAGGAGAGGATCAGGAAGCCCGCAACGATGCCCATCCAACCCAGTAATTGCCATGCCGGCGCTCGGCCCTCCGCGCTGGCGAGGACGCGCATGGTGTTGATCGGACTGCGCCGGCCCCGCCGCCCGAGCATGATCTCGGCCATCATGATCGGGACGCCGATCAGGACGACACACAGGATATAAACCAGGACGAACGCGCCACCGCCGTACTCGCCGGCGGTATAGGGAAAGCGCCAGATGTTCCCGAGACCCACGGCCGACCCGCTCGCGGCCAGAATAAAGGCCAGACGAGTCGACCACATTCCATGGATAGAGCTGGTCGCGGTCAAGACGCCAGCCCATCCGCTGACGGCGCAATCTGGTCGCGGACGACATCGGCCAGCCACTCGGCAAGACGTCGGACCTCGCTTGCGTCGACGCCCTCGACCATGACGCGCACCAGCGGCTCGGTCCCGGAGGGACGCAGCAGAACGCGCCCCCGGCCCGCAAGCGTCTGCTCGGCGGTCTGTAACGCATCCTGCACGACAGGCAGCCCGACGATATCGCGCCGTGCGTCCAACCGGACATTGATCAGAAGTTGAGGATACGGCTCAACCTCGGCACAGATCTCATGCAAACCCGTGTCGAGGCGTTTCAAACCGGCCAGGACCTGCAAAGCCGCCACGATCCCGTCACCCGTACTGGTGCGGTCGCGACAGATGATGTGTCCGGAAGGCTCGCCGCCGAGAATGCCGTCAGAGCGCTTCAGATGTTCCATGATGTAGCGATCGCCGACCTTCGCGCGCACGAATCCGACACCGAGCCGCTGCAGCGCATGCTCGAAGCCCAGATTGCTCATCAGGGTGCCGACGACATCGCCGCGCATCGCCCCGTCGGCAAGACGGGCCTTGGTAATGACGTACAACAGCCGATCGCCGTCGATCAATTGTCCCTTGCCATCGACCATCAGCACGCGGTCGCCGTCGCCGTCGAAAGCGATGCCCAAATCAGCGCCTTCCTGCACGACAGCACGGCATAAGGCGTCCGGATGGGTGGAGCCGACATCGCGATTGATGTTGAAACCGTCCGGATCGGCGCCGAGGCGCACCACCTCCGCACCGAGCTCTTCGAAGACATAGGGCGCCGTGTTGTAGGTCGCGCCGTTGGCACAGTCGACGACGACCCGCAGACCACGGAAATTCATGCTCGTCGGAACGGTGCTCTTGCAGAACTCGATGTAACGCCCGTTGGCGTCGTCGATCCGCTTGACCTTGCCCAAAGCGGCCGAATCGACGGTACGCAGAGGCCGCTCGAGCTCGGCCTCGATCGCTTCCTCGATGTCGTCCGGGAGTTTATCGCCGTCCGCCGAGAAGAATTTGATGCCGTTGTCTTGATAGGGATTGTGGGAGGCGGTGATGACAATACCGGCCGAGGCGCGAAAGGTGCGGGTCAAATAAGCGACGCCCGGCGTGGTCATCGGCCCGAGGAGACGGATGTTCACGCCCGCCGCCACGAGCCCTGCCTCCAAGGCCGACTCGAACATGTATCCCGAGATCCGCGTATCCTTTCCGATCAGAACCTTGCCGCCATTACCCTGACCGAAGACGCGCCCGGCAGCCCAGCCGAGCTTGAGGACGAAGTCGGGCGTGATCATCCCCTCCCCGACCCGTCCACGGATCCCGTCCGTTCCGAAATAACGACGTCCCGACATGTCCACCTCCGTGTGATTAATGCTCGCCTGCAGGTCGCCCGAGCGTCCCGTCGTCCGTATCGGCCTTCGTTGCAGCCTGTCGCGCACGATCGGAGCGACGACCGGCCGGACGGCCGCCGGTTTCCTCGTCCTCCCAGTCGCTCGGCGGACGCGGCGGGCGGCCGGACATAATGTCGTTGATCTGCTCCGCGTCGATGGTCTCGTACTTCATCAACGCGGCAGACATGGCGTGTAGCTTGTCCATGTTGGCGACGAGCAGACCACGGGCTCGTTCGTAGTTGCGCTCGATGACGTTGCGGATCTCTTCGTCGATGAGATGCGTCGTCTCGTCCGAGACGCTCTTGTGCTGCGTGACCGAATGCCCGAGGAAGACCTCTTGCTCCTCCTCGCTGTAGGTCAGCGGACCCAGCTTGTCGGACAGACCCCACTTGGTCACCATGTTGCGGGCGATCTCGGTCGCACGATGGATGTCGTTTTGAGCGCCGGTCGTGACGCTTTCCGCACCGAACACCAGCTCCTCGGCCAAGCGTCCGCCGAAGAGGCTCGAGATGCTGCTCTCCAGGCGCTGTTTGCTGTAGCTGAAGCGGTCGTCCTCGGGCAGAAAGAGCGTGACACCGAGCGCGCGGCCGCGCGGGATAATGCTGACCTTGTGGACCGGGTCGTGGTCGGGCACCAGTCGACCGACGATGGCATGGCCGGACTCGTGATAGGCGGTCAGGCGCTTTTCATCGTCGGACATGACCATGGAGCGACGCTCTGCGCCCATCATGATCTTGTCTTTCGCCTTCTCCATATCGTCCATGTCGACCATCTTCTTGTTCGACCGAGCAGCGAAGAGAGCGGCTTCGTTGACGAGGTTGGCGAGATCCGCGCCCGAGAACCCCGGGGTACCGCGCGCCAAGACCGACGCCTTGACGTCCTCGGCCGCCGGGATCTTGCGCATGTGCACCTTCAGGATCTGCTCGCGACCGCGCACGTCCGGAAGGGGGACGACCACTTGGCGATCGAATCGACCCGGACGCAGCAGCGCAGGATCCAACACGTCGGGGCGGTTGGTCGCCGCGATGACGATGACGCCCTCGTTGCCCTCGAACCCGTCCATCTCCACGAGGAGCTGATTCAGGGTCTGCTCGCGTTCGTCGTGACCACCGCCCAGGCCGGCACCGCGATGCCGGCCGACCGCGTCGATCTCGTCGATGAAGATGATGCAGGGTGCATGCTTCTTGGCCTGCTCGAACATGTCGCGCACGCGCGAGGCGCCGACACCGACGAACATCTCGACGAAGTCCGAGCCCGAGATGGTAAAGAAGGGCACCTTGGCCTCGCCGGCAATCGCGCGGGCAAGCAGGGTCTTGCCGGTTCCGGGCGGGCCGACCATGAGGACGCCTTTCGGGATCTTGCCGCCGAGCTTCTGGAACTTGCTCGGATCGCGCAGGAAATCGACCATCTCCGAGACCTCGTCCTTGGCCTCTTCGGCACCCGCGACATCCTGGAAGGTCACCTTGACCTGATCCTCCGAAAGCATCCGGGCACGGCTCTTACCGAATGACATGGCACCGCGACCGCCGGCACCGCCCTGCATCTGCCGCATGAAGAAGATCCAGATCCCGATCAAGATCAAGAGCGGGAACCAGTTGATCAGAACTTGCATCAGAACGGATTGTTTTTCGGGGGGCGCCGCCTTGATCACGACGTCGTGGTTCAGGAGGTCCCCCACGAGTCCGTCGTCACCGGGGCTGAAGGTGGTGAACCTCTGACCGGAAGAGCTGAGTCCCTCGATCGTGCGGCCCTGAATGGTCACCTCCTTGACCTCGCCCTGTCGCACCTGCTCGATGAAATCCGAATAGGTCAGGGTCCGCGGGGTCGTGGGCGCGGTGGTGAAATTGTTGAAGACGGACATCAGCACGACGGCGATGACCACCCAAAGAAGTATATTTTTCGCCATGTCATTCACGGCTGCTTGCCCCTGCTGATGGTGGACCGACGCGATGGTGTCGAGGTCGAACGATCGAAATTAGCACCGACGCCTCAACGATGAAAGCCTTTGGCGACCAGGTAGAGCTCCCGACTCTGGGGTCGCGATGATTTGGGCTTACGACTGACCACTTTGGAAAAGCTCCTTCGCAGCTCGGTCAGGATGTCGTCGAAGCCCGTTCCTTGGAAGACTTTGACGACCAGCGAACCGCCGGGTTGCAGACGCAACCGCGCAAGATCCAGGGCTAATTCCACGAGATACATCGAGCGCGGCTGATCCACGACGGTCATACCCGTTATGTTGGGGGCCATATCCGAGAGCACCAGATCGAGGGACTCGCCGCCCAAGGTCGCGCAGAGTTGCTCGAGCATCTCGGGCTCGCGAAAGTCACCCTGCATGACGACGACACCGGCCAGTGGATCCATCGGCAACAGATCGAGCGCAACGACACTGCCGCGCCCCCCGACCAGACGTGCCGCGATCTGGGACCAACTGCCCGGTGCCGCACCCAGATCGAGCACCCGTATCCCCGGGCGAAAGATCCGATCCTTCTCCTGGATCTCGAGCAGCTTGTAGGCAGCACGCGAACGATACCCCTCGCGCTGCGCGCGCTTGACGTAGGGATCGCTATGCTGCCGATCCAGCCATTTCCGACTCGAGGCTGTTTTCGCCATATCGGTTAGAGATCGTGCACCCAAGAAAATCGGAAGAACTCGAGCAGCATTCCGGCGAGCGCGCCGCCGAACAGCCCCCCGAGGATCGCCATCGGGATGCGATCATGCATGGCCGCGCTCGCGGATTGCCACAGCCCGGCATCGAAGTCGATCAGAGGACCGATCATCATCCAAACGCTGCCGGCGGCCAAACCTGCCAGCGTTGCCATGACCAAGGACTCGATGATGTAGCAAGGTTTTGACTCGCAATGGATTCGATGCGACAGCGACAGCCACCAACGCACGGTCGAGACATAGAGTACCCCGTTCACACTCACGAGAAAGGCCAGCACCGCGAACGAGGAAAATGGATTCGGATGGAAGGGCTCGACCAACGCCAAAACGCCGCCGCAGATCGCGCCGGTCGCCAAGCCGGCCATGGTCTTCCCCGGGACATGTCTCGAGCAACGCGCGGGAAAGCTCACGGCCAGGCCGACCAGACCCGCGACGCCTCCCGCCACCAAAACGACATGAAAGACTGCGATCCGCTCGTCGAAAAACATCAGGACGATGACCCCGACCAAGACACCGATGCCCGTCGCGATCAGCGCCACCTCACGCGCACCATAGAGCGCGGCACCCACCGCACCCGCCAAAGCTGCCGCAGCGATGTAGGTCCCGTGGCCGAACCCTAAGCCTTGGAACAACTCGGCGAGACCTGTAAACAAGGGCGCATAGATCATCCCGATCAGCCCCCAGACGATGCCTCGTAAGAGCGCGATGCGCCAGCTCGGGGCCGAGGTATCGCGGGAACGGATCGAGCCGCCGAAGGTTTGGGAAATCTCGGAGCTCGAGGACGAGGGGTATTGCGAGAAGGTCATGAGGGTCACCGGAGAACGTCTGGAAGAGATCGCGTTCTCGAAATCAAAGCAAAAACCGGACCTGGAAGTAGCGGTTATCGGGCGATCATGGGGACCGCAGGGTTGTCGGGTGTGACACGCGTCAAGGGCATCGGACACCCCGAGGTTCCGGGATGCAACGAGAAACGGGGCCAAACGGCCCCGTTACGGACAATCTAAGGCGAGCGATCGATGCGATCAGCCGGCCTTCAGGGTCCAGGACGCGCACCAGCCGTTGACGTTGATCAACTTGCCGGGGAACAGGCTGCAGCCGTGCCACTCTTCGGTCGCACCGGCGACGTCGGGGAGGTGGAACTGACAGTTTGCGCAGTGCTGCTCATCGGGCGGCAGGCCAGGACGCGCCGCAGCGGCTCGGTCGGACTGGGTCGCATCGGCATTGTACTTGAGCGCGACCGCGGTGGGATCGTTCGCCGCGACTGCGTTCGCAGGAACCTCGGCGCGCGCGGTGCCGAAGCCGACCAGATTGATGACCGGGATCGCGGCAGCGGTTCCCAGCATCACCTTGACAGCGTCGCGACGGCTCGTGCTCATTGGCTTATCGGACATGTTTGTCAACTCCTTCGAGTAATTCATATTGTGGTGACATCGACACCTCCGGCTCGACCGGAAGCTGTCGCGCATTGTGCTACATTGGTCCGAAAAACGCGAGGGGAAGGCCAAGCTCGATCGGGCAATTCAGTCGAGATACGTTCCGGCCCCCAGGTACCGTGCCTGCCAGTAAGGCGTCGAGAGCCGATCGAGTCGGACCTGTCGGCGAGACGTCGAGGCATGCACGAAACGCTCGTTGTCCACCATCAGCCCGACATGGTGCTGCCCCGGCCCGGTGCGAAAGAAGACCATGTCGCCGGGCCGCGGCTGACGACCCGGCACCGGCGTGGCCGCGCGCAGCTGATCGATCGAAACACGCGGGATCTCCACGCCGGCGACATGGTGTGCGTAATAGGTAAGCCCGGAGCAATCGAGACCCTCGCCGGGCGAGTTCCCCCCGTAGACATAGGGCGTTCCGACCTGAGACAAACCGGCCAGGACCACGTCCGCACGCGGCCCGGCGAGCTCGTTCCGCGAAGTGGCGCAACCGGACAAGATCTGGGGCATCAGAATCGCCCAGAGAATGCAACCGCCTGTTCGACGCATCACAATTCACACTCGATATACTTCGCAATTACCTGTAAACGAAACTTCTAGACTGTCATGCGCGAGGTGTCAAGTGAGCATCGACGCCCGCCCCGGCGGTGTCGCCGCTCCCGCGCTGCGCCAGGGTCCGCGAGCACGCGCGGCAGCCGATGCTTAACGGCGCGCCGAACCGACGAAGACGCGGCATAATCGTGCTGCGGCTGCGCACCGAAGGCCATCGTCGGAGCAGACGCGAAGCCGGCATCTCAAGCCCTGCGGGTCGATGCTCTGGCGATCACTCCGGGATGTGTTTAGTGAAGAAACATCGAACCGCCTGAGGCTCGCGGATTCGAGAACGCCTCGGCACAGCGAACAAGGACCCCACAACGATGCGACTTTTTGATGTTCTCGCCGTCCTGATCGGGTTTTCGGCACTCTTCAGTTGGCTGAACGATCGGTATCTCAAGCTCCCGAACACCATCGGCCTCATGCTGATCGCATTGGTGTTTTCGCTCTTGCTCTTGCTGCCGTTCCCGTTTGCGCGAGAGTTGGAGCAGGAGGTTCAGCGCATGCTGGCCAGTATCGATTTCAGCGAGGCCCTGCTTCAGGGGATGTTGGGCTTTTTGCTCTTCGCCGGCGCGCTCCACGTCGACCTGCGAGAGCTCTCAAGGCACAAGTGGGCGATCGCGGTCCTCGCCTCGGCAAGCGTCGTCGGCGCGACCATCCTCATCGGCTTCGGAAGCTGGCTCCTGTTCTTCGCACTCGGCATCGAGATCCCGCTCATCTACTGCATGCTCCTGGGTGCGCTCATCTCGCCCACCGACCCAGTCGCGGTCCTCGGCATTCTGAAGAATGCAAAGGCCCCGAAATCACTGGAGATGAAGATCACCGGCGAATCGCTCTTCAACGACGGCGTGGCGGTCGTGGTCTTCATGCTGTTGGCCGGTATCGCCGCCGGGGAGACGCCCCCGGCGATCGGCGACGCGCTGATGCTCTTTGCCACCGAGATCGTCGGAGGAATCGCGTTCGGCTTCTTCATCGGCTGGATCGCCCTCAACATGATCAGCAGGACGGCCAACTATCAGGTCGAGATCATGGTGACGCTGGCGCTGGCCATGAGCGGCTATGCCATCGCCGAGCATGCAAACGTCTCCGCACCGATCGCCATCGTGGTCGCCGGCCTGATCATCGGCAGTCGGGGTCGCTCCATTGCCCTGACCGAGGCCACCCGATATCGATTGGACGACTTTTGGGAGTTGGTCGACGAGATCCTCAACGCCGTGTTGTTCGTGATCATCGGGCTGGAGGTCCTGGCGATCAGCATGACCGGGCAATTCATCTCTGCCGGTCTCTTCGCGATCCCGTTGGTGTTGCTCGCACGTCTGGCCAGCGTCGGTCTGCCCTTTCGCATCCTGCGCCGGAGTCGCCACTTCGAACCCGGATTCCTGTCGATCCTGACCTGGGGCGGTCTGCGCGGCGGGATTTCGGTCGCTTTGGCCCTGACGTTGCCCGATGGCGAGCCTCGCGATCTGATCCTGACCGTGACCTACATCATCGTGGTCTTCTCCGTGCTGGTGCAGGGCCTGACACTCGGGCCTTTGGTCCGCCGCGTAGCCGCGAGTCCCCAGGGGACGAAGAACCCGTGAGCTCCGCATGGCCAACGCGGCGGCGCGGGTATCTCGCGCGAGTCTTCGAGCGCAGCTCTGCCGACCATCGACCGCAAGTCCGAACCGGATGCAATGCGGTGCACGATCCGAATACAACGCGCAATTGACTGGAGTATCGAGATATGAGCGAAACCAAGCACTGCCGGCTCTTGATCCTTGGATCCGGCCCCGCCGGCTACACGGCGGCCGTCTACGCCGCCCGCGCCAACCTGAGCCCGGTCCTGGTCACCGGGCTGGAACAGGGTGGCCAGTTGATGACGACGACGGACGTGGACAACTGGGCGGGGGACCCGGACGGCGTTCAGGGGCCGGACCTGATGGAGCGGATGCGTCGCCACGCCGAGCGCTTCGAGACCGAGATCCTCTTCGACCACATCAACACGGTCGATCTCGGAACCCGCCCCTTCAAGCTCACCGGCGACTCCGCCGTCTACAGCTGCGATGCGCTCATCATCGCCACGGGCGCCAGCGCCATGTATCTCGGCCTGCCCTCGGAGGAGGCGTTCCGCGGCCGCGGGGTCTCGGCCTGCGCCACCTGCGACGGCTTTTTTTATCGCAACCAGAAGGTCGCCGTCATCGGCGGCGGCAACACCGCGGTCGAGGAAGCCCTCTATCTGTCGAACATCGCCTCCGAGGTCATTTTGGTGCATCGACGCGACGCCCTTCGCGCGGAGAAGATCCTGCAGAAGCATCTGTTCGAAAAGGCCGAGCACGGCAACGTCAAGATCGCCTGGAACCACACCCTGGACGAGATCCTAGGCGACGCGACCGGTGTCACC
The DNA here is from genome assembly GCF_021228795.1 of Thiocapsa bogorovii. Taxonomy (NCBI): domain Bacteria; kingdom Pseudomonadati; phylum Pseudomonadota; class Gammaproteobacteria; order Chromatiales; family Chromatiaceae; genus Thiocapsa; species Thiocapsa bogorovii. Next base: position 3,846,958 of record NZ_CP089309.1, on the reverse strand, counting down.
GGGATGCGCATCAAGAGCACGTTGGACGACTCCACGCAGGATATCGATCTCCAAGGCGTCTTCATCGCCATCGGCCACAAGCCCAACACGCAGATCTTCGACGGACAGCTCGAGATGGCCGGCGGCTACATCAAGGTTCACAGCGGCATTGACGGCAATGCGACAGCCACCTCCGTGCCGGGCGTCTTTGCCGCGGGCGATGTCATGGACCATGTGTATCGCCAGGCGATCACCTCCGCGGGTACCGGCTGCATGGCCGCGTTGGATGCCGAAAAATATTTAGACGCCTTGGCGGCCGGGGGCCAATAGCGGCCCGGAGCATCTGACAGATCAGCGCATCTGGGTTCGTCGGAGAACAGGGCGCGTTCAGCGTGTGTGGGGAGCAAGGCGCGCCGACGGGTCGGAGCGGCCTACAGCGAAGCGGCGCGATGTCGGCCCGTCGTGCGATTCAGCCGAGGCTCCACGCGCGCTCGATCAGGCCTTGGGCACCGATCGGGCGCCCTCATGTGGCTCTTACCGGCGCGGCCCTCAGATCAATGCCCATGTATAGACTGACGACCCACTCGGCGATAGCCGACATCTCCGCGGACCAATGGAACCGGCTCGCAGGGGACGACAGCCCTTTCCTGCGCCATGAGTTCCTCGATGCCATGGAGCGTCACGGCTGCGTCGGGGAGTCACTCGGCTGGTTGCCGCGTCATCTCGCGCTGCACGACGCGGAGGGCCATCTGGTCGCGGCTGCGCCCTGCTATCTGAAGTTCAACTCTTACGGCGAGTTCGTCTTCGACTGGAGCTGGGCCGACGCCTACCGGCGCAAAGGGTTGCGGTACTACCCGAAGCTGGTGCTCGCCTCGCCCTACACCCCCGCGACGGGACCGCGGCTCCTGACCGGGGATTCGCCCGCGCGCCGGGATCACGCACGCGCGCTGATTCAGGGCGCGATCCGGGTGGCCGAGGAGGTGGGAGTCTCCTCGATGCATTGGCTCTTCACGGCGGACGACGAGCAGGCAATGCTCGAAGATCAGGGCCTGCTCAGACGCGTCGGCTGTCAGTTTCACTGGCACAACCGGGATTACAGCTCCTTCGAGGATTATCTCGGGGCCTTTACGGCCGAGAAGCGCAAGAAGATCAAGCGCGAGCGGCGGCGCGTCGTGGAGTCCGGCGTGCGGGTTCGACGCATCCCGGGGAACGCGGTGACGGAGGCGGAATGGGCCACCTTCCACCGCCTCTACTGCGACACCTTCGACAAGCGCGGCGGAATCCCGACCTTCTCCCTGCCCTTCTTCCAATCCATCGGCGAGACGATGGGCGAGAGTCTGCTGCTGGTGCTTGCAGAGTACGGCAACGACATCGTCGCCGCCGCCTTCGATCTGGTCGGCGCCCGCTCGCTCTACGGTCGCCACTGGGGATGTTTTCAGGACTTCCACAGCCTGCATTTCGAGGCCTGCTACTACCAGGGCCTGGACTACTGCATCGAAAAGGGTCTGACCCGCTTCGAGCCGGGCGCCCAAGGCGAGCACAAGGTCAGCCGCGGCTTCCTGCCGACCCCGACCTGGTCGGCACACTGGATCGCCGACCCGGCCTTCCGCGACGCCATCGCGCGTTTCGTGACGCTTGAGGCGGAAGGCATGGACGACTACATCGCCGAGATGCAGGCCCACAGCCCCTACCGCCGAGACGGCAGCCCATCGGCCATCCCGGCACCGGCGGGACGCGATCCAGAATGATCCCGCGTCTCGATCCGCACGACAGGTCCGCGTTCCCCGATGTTCGCCACGCCCTGCGCGAGCCTAACGGTCTGCTGGCGTTCGGCGGCGATCTATCCCCGGAACGCCTCGAAAGCGCCTACAGAAGCGGCATCTTTCCCTGGTTCAGCGAAGGCGATCCCATCCTATGGTGGTCCCCGGACCCGCGCACGGTGCTCTTTCCGCAATCCTTAAAGGTGCCGCGCAGCCTGCGCAAACGGCTGCGCAAGCAGACCTTCAGGGTCACCATGGATCGCGACTTCGGCGCGGTCATTCGCGGCTGCGCGGCACCGCGAGACGCACAGGGCGGCACCTGGATCCTCCCGGAGATGGTGATGGCCTACGAAACGCTCCATCGACGCGGGATCGCGCATTCGGTGGAGGTTTGGCAGGACGGCGAGCTCGCCGGTGGCCTTTACGGGGTTGCCGTCGGAGGCGCCTTCTTCGGGGAGTCCATGTTCAGCCGGGCGACCGACGCCTCGAAGGTTGCACTCCTGCATCTATGCGAGCGCCTGACGCGCTGGGGATTCGGCCTGATCGACTGTCAGATGCGCACCGAGCATCTGATCCGTTTGGGCGCCGTGGAGATCCCTCGCGACGAGCTGGTGCGTCGATTGGAACGACTCTGCCGGCTGCCCGCTCCGGAGACGTCCGGTGGACATCGGGATCGACACCGGGATCGAAGCTGGGACGACGGACGCGAGCATCTTCCCCTTCTCGACGGCAACGCGGAGACACTATGAATGCCGCGGACGGCCCCCTTGCCGGGCGCCATCTCGCCCTCTATTTGACCGGCGAGCACGCTTGCTCTTACCTCTCCGGGCGCCGTGCGCGCACCCTCTTCGTGGACCCGACAGCCCGCATCGACGGCGCGACCTACCAGGCTCTGGTCGATCAGGGATTCCGACGCAGCGGTTCACATGTTTACCGACCGGCCTGTCGAGGCTGTGCAGCCTGCGTGCCGGTGCGCGTACCGGTTGCGGAATTCGTCCCGAACCGCTCGCAACGGCGCAACTGGCGCCGTAATTCGGCCGAGCTGAGCCTCCTCGACACGCCGGCCGCCTTCAAGCGGAGCCATTTCGAACTCTACAGACGTTACCTCAGTGAGCGTCATCCCGAAGGCGGTATGGCGGACGATGCCTCCGAAGGAAGCTACCGCCGATTTCTGGTCGAGCGCTGGGGCGGCTCCACTCGCTTCATCGAGATGAGGCTCGGCGAGCGACTGGTCGGCGTGGCCGTGACCGACGTCCTCGAGCAGGGACTCTCCGCCGTCTACACCTTTTTCGATCCGACGCACTCGGAACGCTCGCCGGGAACCTTCGCAATCCTGGCGCAGATCGAAGCGGCCCGACGCATCGGCGCCCCCTACCTCTATCTGGGCTATTGGCTTCGAGACTCGCCGAAGATGCGGTATAAAGAGCGTTTCCGCCCGATCGAAGCGTGGGACGGCCACCGGTGGCTGAGCTTCGATCGTACCCAGCCGCTGGATCTCGGTTAGGTCCCTTCGGTCGATCGATGCGGCACGGAACGAATCGCGCTGCCCCGCCGAAACGTCCAACCTGTGATACACTCCCGGAGCTTCATGGCCCGGATCCGATCACGCAGTACAACACACAAAAACTATGTCAAAAGACGACGTAATCCAAATGGAAGGCACGGTCACGGAGACTCTGCCGAACACTGTTTTCAGGGTCGAGCTGGAGAACGGTCACACCGTCACGGCTCACATCTCCGGCAAGATGCGCAAGCACTATATCCGCATCCTTACAGGGGACAAAGTCACCGTCGAGCTCACGCCCTACGACCTCACGAAAGGTCGCATCGTGTATCGAGCACGATAGGCACGTCCGAAACGAAAAGGAGTCGCAGACGGCCGGAAAGGGCTTCACGGACACGCAGGACAAAAACGATTCCGTCGTAGCCGCCGGGCAAACGCTATCTTAGGGTCGTTCGCAGCGACCGGCGCTCCTTCGCCGGAGACGCGATGATCGCACGGAGCGCCGGTCGACGCCTGTCGCCGGGCTGTCGCTCATAGCGAACGTGGCTCGCCGTTGATGTCGAAAGCGAGCGTCTCTCCTTGCACGTGGATGTGCACGTTTCCGCCTGCGACGAGATCACCGAAGAGAAGCTCGTTGGCCAACGGCTTCTTGATGTGGTTCTGGATTACCCGTGCCATCGGACGGGCGCCCATCTTCGGATCGTAGCCTTTATCCGCCAGCCAGGCACGGGCATCGGCGTCGATCGTCAAACTCACTTTCTTCTCTTCGAGTTGCTGCTCGAGCTCGAACACGAACTTATCCACAACGCTCCGGATCGTCTCCTCGCTCAAGGAGCCGAACTGCACGACTGCGTCGAGCCGATTGCGGAATTCGGGTGTGAAGTAGCGCTTGAGCGCCTCGATACCGTCGGTCGAGTGATCTTGTTCGGTGAAGCCGATCGAGCGTCGAGCGGTTTCTTCTGCCCCGGCGTTCGTGGTCATCACCAGGACCACGTTGCGGAAATCTGCCTTCCGACCGTTGTTGTCGGTCAGTGTCCCATGGTCCATCACCTGCAGGAGCAGGTTGAAGACATCGGGATGTGCCTTCTCGATCTCGTCGAGCAGCAAGACCGCATGCGGGTGCTTGTTGACCTCTTCGGTCAGCAGACCGCCCTGATCGAAGCCCACATATCCGGGCGGCGCGCCGATAAGCCGCGAGACCGTGTGCCGCTCCATGTATTCGGACATGTCGAAGCGCAGAAGCTCCATGCCGAGGATCCGCGCCAGCTGACGGGTCACCTCCGTCTTACCGACGCCGGTCGGACCGGTGAACAAGAACGAGCCAATCGGCTTCTCCTCGGTCCCCAAGCCCGAGCGGTTCATGCGAATCGAGGAGGTCAAGGCATCGATCGCCGCATCTTGACCATACACGACCATCTTGAGATCGCGATCGAGGTTCTTGAGCGACTCCGTGTCGGAGGCCGAAACCTTCTTCGAGGGGATGCGCGCCATCTTGGCGACGATCGCCTCGACGTCGCCCACATCGATGCGCTTCTTGCGCTTCGCGGGGCTCTTGAGCTGGACGTGTGCACCCGCCTCGTCGATGACGTCGATCGCCTTGTCGGGAAGATGGCGATCGTTGATGTAACGGTTCGACAGCTCCGCTGCGGCACGCAAGGCCGGGTTGGTGTAGGACACCTGATGATGTTCTTCGAACCGGCTCTTGAGCCCCTTGAGGATCTCGAAGGTCTCCTCGACCGACGGCTCTTCGACGTCGATCTTCTGGAAGCGACGCGCCAACGCCCGATCCTTCTCGAAGATACCGCGGTATTCTTGGTAGGTCGTGGAGCCGATGCAACGCAGATCACCGGAGGCCAGCACGGGCTTGATCAGGTTCGAGGCATCCATGACCCCGCCCGAGGCAGACCCGGCGCCGATGATCGTATGGATCTCGTCGATGAAGAGGATCGCGTGACGCTGGCGCTTCAGTTGTGCGAGGACCGCCTTGAGCCGCTTCTCGAAATCACCCCGGTATTTGGTTCCGGCCACGAGGCCGCCGAGGTCCAGCGAGTAGATGACGGCATCGCCGAGAATCTCCGGAACCTGTCCGTCGACGATCTTCTTGGCCAAGCCTTCGGCGATCGCGGTCTTGCCCACGCCCGCCTCGCCGACGAACAACGGGTTGTTCTTGCGCCGCCGGCAGAGGATCTGAACGGTGCGCTCCACCTCGGCGGCGCGACCGATCAGGGGGTCGATCCGCCCTTGGCGCGCCATTTCATTCAGATTGGTCGCAAACGTCTCGAGCGGACTGCTGCCCTCCTTTTCTTCTCCGCGCGGCTCGTCGACATCGCCGGGGATCTCGTCGTCCTGACTCTCGCCCGGAACCTTCGAGATCCCGTGCGAGATATAGTTGACGACGTCCAAACGCGTCACGTCCTGCTGATTGAGCAGATAAACGGCTTGGGAGTCCTGCTCGCTGAAGAGCGCCACGAGGACGTTCGCCCCGGTGACCTCCTTCTTTCCGGCGGACTGAACATGGAAGACCGCTCGCTGCAGGACGCGCTGGAATCCGAGCGTCGGCTGCGTGTCTCGATCCTCGCTGTCGGGAATCAGCGGCGTTGTCTCGTCGATGAAGGCGGTGATCTCGCGACGCAGCTTCTCGGCATCCGTCCCGCACGCCTTGAGCACCTTCGCGGCGGTCGGGTTATCGAGAAGCGACAACAGCATGTGCTCGACCGTCATGTACTCGTGATGCTTCGCACGCGCCTCCTTGAAGGCCCGGTTCAGCGTAAATTCAAGTTCTTTGCTCAGCATTGGCCTAATCCAAGCAGGGTTGACGAAACGGAGTGAGCCGCTGCAGCGACCAGGTGTGTCGGGCTCTAAGCCTCTTCCATCGTGCACAGCAAGGGGTGTTGGTGACTTCGCGCAAAGTCGTTCACCTGCGACACCTTGGTCTCGGCGATATCTTTGGTGAAAACACCGCACACCCCTCGACCTCGAGTATGCACGTGCAGCATGATTTGGGTCGCCTTCTCGCGGTTCATTGCGAAAAAGGTCTCCAGCACCTGCACCACGAACTCCATCGGGGTGTAATCATCGTTCAGCAACAGGACCTTGAAAAGGGGCGGCCGACGAAGCTTCGGTCTCGCCTCCTGTACGGTCAGCCCTGATTCGCGTTCCTCGCTCGGAAGGTCGTCACTCATGATTGGGAATTCTAGAAAAATTTTGGAGGCTTGCGATGTCGACCGCGCGGTTTGACATCGCTTCGATACCGGGTGGAGCGGTGAGGCTCGCGTTCGGTTTCCGGCCGCTCCGACCCGTGACGAGGATCGGTTCGGAGTGCCTCGGAGGATGTCGGTTTGACCCCCGAAATCACCTTACTATACTACGCAGTTATGGCGCGGTTCCGAGGTTTCAAGGCACCCGTCAGACAACAACAACGACGACCACCAATGCGAGACCTGCAACTCCTGGAGGAGCCCTGAAATGATTACCGGTGTTGTCAAGTGGTTCAATAACGCCAAGGGCTACGGGTTCGTGCAGCCCGATGGCCGCGACGAGGACGTCTTCGTCCACTTCTCGGCCATCGACATGGACGGCTACAAGACCCTGCGCGAGGGACAAAAAGTCCAGTTCGAGATCAGTCAGGGACCGAAGGGCCTTCATGCGGCCAATGTGCATCGCGTCAGTTGATCGCCGTGCGCTGAGCGCTCGCGATTGTCGGCCCCGGGAGGCGACCTTACGCTGACATCCGACGACAGCCGGGGGCGGAATATCCGTTCCGCGCCCCGTTTTTCTCGAAGAACCGAAGCCCTCGCCCGTCAATCCATCTGCGCGATCACCGCATCGCCGAAGCCCGAACAGCTCAGCTTCGTCGCCCCGTCCATGAGTCTGTCGAGATCGTAGGTGACGGTCTTGGCCGCAATCGCACCTTCGACACCCTTGATGATGAGGTCGGCTGCTTCCGTCCAACCCATGTGCCGAAGCATCATCTCGGCCGACAGAATCAAAGAGCTCGGATTCACCTGATCCTTTCCGGCATATTTGGGCGCGGTCCCGTGCGTGGCCTCGAACATGGCGACGGTGTCGGACAAATTCGCCCCCGGCGCCATCCCGATGCCGCCGACCTGCGCGGCCAGCGCGTCGGAGATGTAGTCCCCGTTGAGGTTCAGGGTCGCGATCACATCGTAGTCCTTGGGGCGCAGCAGGATTTGCTGAAGGAAGGCATCGGCGATGACGTCCTTGACCACGATCTCCTTGCCGGTCTTCGGATTCTTGAAGCTGCACCAGGGTCCGCCGCCGATCTCCTCGGCACCGAACTCGGATTTGGCCAAATCGTACCCCCACTGCTTAAAGGCACCCTCGGTGAACTTCATAATGTTGCCCTTGTGGACCAGGGTCAGCGAGGATCGGTCGTTGTCGATGACGTATTGGATCGCCTTGCGCACCAGACGCTCGGTCCCTTCCCGCGACACGGGCTTGACGCCGATCCCGGAGGTGTCGGGGAATCGGATCTTGGTTACACCCATCTCGTTGCGCAGAAAATCGATGACCTTCTTGGCCGCGGGCGAGCCTTCCTGCCATTCGATGCCGGCATAGATGTCTTCCGAATTCTCGCGGAAGATCACCATGTCGGTGTGTTCGGGCTCCTTGAGCGGACTCGGCGTGCCTTTGAAGTAGCGCACCGGACGCAGACAGACATACAGATCGAGCTCTTGGCGCAGGGTGACGTTCAGCGAGCGGATACCGCCGCCGACCGGCGTGGTCAGCGGTCCCTTGATCGAAACCACATAATCCTTCACCGCCGCCAGCGTCTCCTCCGGAAGCCAAACGTCCTCGCCGTAGGCGCGGGTCGACTTCTCGCCGGCATAGATCTCCATCCAATGGACCTTGCGCGACCCGCCGTACGCCTTGGCCACCGACGCATCGACCACCGCGCACATCACCGGCGTGATATCGATGCCGATGCCGTCGCCCTCGATGTAGGGGATGATGGGGTTGTTCGGTACATTCAGAGACAGGTCGGGGTTGACCTGAATCTTCTCGCCGCCTGCAGGGATCTTGATGTTGTCGTTGGCCATGTGCAGTGCTCTCGTCGCCCAAAAGACGCCATGCTAACACCGCCTCGGAGGCTTGCGCAGACCTTCGATGCGGGACGACCGCAACCGCTCGCGACGCGGATCGACGCGGCCGGTACAATCGCCCGATGACCGACGTATTGCACCAGCCTCACTCGACCCGCGTGATCGTCGGCCTCTCCGGCGGCGTGGATTCGGCCGTCGCAGCCCATCGTCTCCTCGCGTTGGGCTACGCGGTCGAGGCGCTCTTCATGAAGAACTGGGAAGAGGACGACGACCCCGGCTACTGCGCCGCCGCCGCGGACCTGGCCGACGCGCGTGCCGTCGCCGAACGGCTCGGGATCCAGCTGCATACCGTCAACTTCGCGACCGAATACTGGGATCGTGTCTTCGAGTCCTTCCTGAGCGAATATCGGGCCCTCCGCACCCCCAACCCGGATGTCCTGTGCAACCGGGAAATCAAGTTCGCCGCCTTCCTCGAGCACGCTCTGGGTCTGGGCGCCGACCTCATCGCCACAGGCCACTATGCACGGGTCACTCGCGATGCGCAGGGGACCCGTTTGCGTCTGTGCGCCGACCCCGACAAGGATCAGACCTACTTCCTGCATCTGCTCGATCAGGCTCAGTTGGGGCGCGCGCTCTTCCCGCTTGATGACCTGAACAAGCGCGAGGTTCGGGAGATCGCGAGGGGTCTCGGACTCGCCAATGCCGAGAAGAAGGACAGCACCGGGATCTGTTTTATCGGCGAACGTCGCTTCCGGGACTTCCTCGCCCGCTACCTACCGCGCGAGCCCGGCCCCATCGAGACCGCCGAGGGGGTTGCCATCGGCGAGCATCGGGGCCTGGCCTATTACACGATCGGGCAACGCCAGGGACTCGGCATCGGCGGCATCCACGGCGGGCGCGAGGCGCCTTGGTTCGTCGCCGCAAAGAACGCCGAACGCAACACCTTGGTGCTGGTTCAAGAGACGCACCATCCGTTGCTCATGTCTTCCGGGTTGCGTGCGGCGCAGCCGCATTGGATCGCCGGAGCACCGCCGCAAGACCCGCCGTTTCGGTGCCTGGCGCGTCTGCGTCATCGCCAGCCTCTGCAACACTGCGAGGTCTTGGAGGCCGGGGAGTCGGGCTGCCGGATCCACTTCGACCAACCGCAGCGCGCCGTGACGCCAGGTCAGTCGGTCGTGCTCTACCGCGACGACGTCTGTCTCGGCGGCGCGATCATCGACGCGGGGTGGCACTGAGCCGCGTCGAGAACCGGGACTTGGCGCAACCGCCCGGTTGGGTTCAAATGACCTTCAAGTTCACCAGGAGATCATCAGCCGAATGCCTCACGACAATCTCGACCGCCTCGTCGCCCTCGCCGGTATCTATCAAGCCGTCAACTGCGTCATGCGCGTCGCCCGCTCCGGCTCGGCCGACACCGACGCGATGGAGCCCTGTATCTATAGTCTTCTGCAGGTCAATGCCGATGGTGTGGGTGCCGTCTTCGGCGAGCCGGGACGGGTTGCGAACGGTGCACGACAGATCATCGCGCAACTCACCGGCAAGCCGGAGCGCAACCTGGAGTTGACCCGCTATGTGGTTCTCTTGATAAAGTTGGAGCGGGCCCTCGCGGCGCGCCCCGACCTCCTCGCGCGCATCGGCGAAGGCATCGAGGCGGCGCAGGAGAAGCAGGAGCACTTCGCACTCCTGCACCCGAACATGCTGGCCCATCTCGCGGCGATCTACACCGACACCGTCAGCACGCTGGAACCCCGGATCATCGTCCGCGGCGACCCCCTGCATCTACAGAATCCCGACAACCAGAATCGGGTGCGCGCGCTCCTGCTCGCCGGCATCCGCTCCGCCATGCTGTGGCGGCAGGTCGGCGGTACCCGCTGGCAACTGCTCCTGAAGAACAAGCAGATCCTCGCCGACGCCCGCCGTTACCTCGACAGCGTAGCCGACCGCACCGCGAATCCGAATGCGTAACGAGCGCGCGGCCTGAACAGGAATCACGGCTCAAGGCCGGCAGCCGGAGGCTTGCCCCCAACCCCGCCCGAACATATTGCACCGCAGCATATAGCGCCGCACGGGCTTGGCCGCTAGAATCGGGGCCAACCTGTTCGCCGAACCCGGAGCACCGCATGACCAACAGCTTCAACGCCAAAGCCTCACTCGACGTCGCCGGTACGGACTACGAGATCTTCAAGCTCGACGCCGTCCCCGGCAGCGCGCGCCTGCCTTTCTCGCTGAAGATTCTGTTGGAGAACCTGCTCCGCAACGAGGACGATGTCACCGTCACTCGATCGGACATCGAGGATCTTGCGAACTGGGATCCGCAAGCCGAGCCGTCCAAAGAGATCCAATACCGCCCTGCCCGGGTTTTGATGCAGGACTTCACCGGCGTTCCGGCGGTCGTCGACCTTGCGGCGATGCGTGATGCGATGAAGGCGCTCGGGGGCGATCCGCGCAAGATCAACCCGCTCCAGCCGGCCGAGCTGGTCATCGATCATTCGGTGCAGGTCGATCATTTCGGCTCGAACGACGCCTTCGCACTCAATGCAGAGCTCGAGTTCCGGCGGAATCAAGAACGCTATAAGTTCCTCAAGTGGGGCCAGAAGGCGCTCGACGGCTTCAAGGTGGTCCCGCCCGACACCGGCATCGTGCATCAGGTCAACATCGAGTATCTCTCACGCGTCGTCTTCCCGAAGCCGCTCGACGGACGTACCCAAGCCTATTTCGATACCTGTGTCGGTACGGACTCGCACACCACCATGGTCAACGGGATCGGCGTCCTGGGCTGGGGCGTGGGCGGTATCGAGGCCGAGGCATCCATGCTGGGCCAACCGGTTTCGATGCTGGTCCCCAAGGTCGTCGGCTTCAAGCTGACGGGCACCCTGCGCGAAGGCGTGACGGCCACCGACCTGGTTCTGACCATCGTCGATCAGCTTCGCAAGCACGGCGTGGTCGGCAAGTTCGTCGAGTTCTACGGCCCGGCGATCGCGACCCTGCCGATCGGCGATCGCACTACCATCGCCAACATGGGGCCGGAGTACGGCGCGACCTGCGGTCTCTTCCCGATCGATCAGGTGACGCTCGACTATCTGCGCCTGACCGGACGCGAGGAGTCGCAGATTGCCTTGGTGGAGGCCTATGCCAAGGCTCAGGGCGTCTGGCACACGGCGGATGCCCCGGAGGCCGACTACTCGGAGACCCTCGCCCTGGACCTGGGCGATGTCGTGCCCTCCCTCGCCGGCCCGAAACGCCCGCAGGACCGGGTACCGCTCACCGAAATGGCGACCCACTTCCCGGCCGCGCTGGCCGAGCTCAAGAAGGAACGCAACATCCCGAGCAAGGGTCCAGCGAAGGCGGTCATGGACGGGCAAGCGATCGAGATCTCCGACGGCTCCATCGTGGTCGCAGCCATCACCTCCTGTACCAACACCTCGAACCCGAGCGTCATGCTCGCCGCCGGCCTGGTTGCCAAAAAGGCCGCGGCCCTGGGTCTCAAGGCAGCCCCCTGGGTGAAGACCTCGCTCGGCCCGGGCTCGATGGCCGTCACGCGCTACCTGGATCGCGCGGGGCTCACCGAGCCGCTCAAGGCACTGGGTTTCCACAACGTCGGCTACGGCTGTACCGTCTGCATCGGCAACACCGGCCCGCTTCCCGCGCCGGTCTCCAAGGCCATCGCGGACAATGACCTCTGCGCCGTCTCCATCCTCTCGGGCAACCGCAATTTCGAGGGACGGGTCCATGCCGAGGTACGCATGAACTATCTGGCGAGCCCACCGTTGGTCGTCGCCTACGCCATCGCCGGCCGGATCGATCTGGACCCCTACAAGGATCCGCTGACGACCGCACCGAGCGGCCAACCCGTCTATCTCAAGGATATCTGGCCGACCCAGGACGAGGTGAACGCGGCCATCGCCGAAAACGTCACCGTCGATGAGTTCACGTCCGCCTACGCCGATGTTTACGCCGGCGATGCGCGCTGGCAATCCATCGAGGTGGCCGCCAGCCAGACCTACGACTGGCCGGACTCGACCTACATCCGCAACCCGCCGTATTTCGACGGGATGACGCTGGAGGTCTCGCCGGCGAGGGACATCTCGGGCGCGCGCTGCCTAGCCGTGCTCGGCGACTCCATTACGACCGATCACATCTCGCCCGCCGGCTCCATCAAGCCGGACTCTCCTGCCGGCAAATATCTGATCGAGAAGGGCGTGGACGTCAAGGACTTCAACAGCCTAGGCTCGCGACGCGGCAACCACGAGGTCATGATGCGCGGCACCTTTGCCAACATCAGACTGCGCAACCTGATGGCGCCGGGCACCGAAGGCGGTGTGACCCTGCACCAGCCGAGCAACGAGCCGATGTCCATTTTCGACGCGGCCATGCGCTACCAGGCCGAAGGCACGCCGGTCATCGTGATCGCCGGCAAGGAATACGGCTCTGGCTCCTCGCGCGACTGGGCCGCGAAGGGACCGCGTCTTTTGGGCGTGCGCGCCGTGATCGCAGAGAGCTACGAGCGCATCCATCGCTCCAACCTGGTCGGCATGGGCATCCTGCCCTTGGAGTTCCTGCCGGGCGATAACGCCCAATCGCTGGGACTGACCGGGACCGAGCAGTTCGACATCACCGGACTCGACAACGCCGAGGCGAAGTCGGTGACCGTGAGTGCGACGGCGCCCGACGGATCGGTGAAGACCTTCAAGGCCAAGGTGCGGATCGACACCCCGAACGAGATCGACTACTACAGGCACGGCGGGATCCTGCCCTACGTCCTGCGTCGGCTCGCGGCCTGATCCGATGGCGATGGATCTCACCGGCCTGACCGCCATCTCGCCCGTCGACGGGCGTTATGGTGCCAAGACGACCGAACTGCGGCCGATCTTCAGCGAGTTCGGGCTGATCCGCTCCCGCGTGCTGGTGGAGATTCGCTGGCTGCAAACCCTATCGCGGCACCCCGGAATCCCGGAGGTGCCGGTCTTCTCGGCCGAGGCCGACCGGCTGCTCGACGACATCGCCGAGCACTTCGGCGTCGCGGATGCGCAACGCATCAAGGAGATCGAGCGGACAACGAATCATGATGTGAAGGCGGTCGAATATTTCCTGAAGGAGCGGATCGCAGCCCATCCGCAACTCCACGCGGCCAGCGAGTTCATTCACTTTGCCTGTACCTCCGAGGACATCAACAATCTCGCCCACGGGCTCATGTTGAGCGCCGGGCGGGAGCAGGTCCTGCTGCCCGAGATGGACGCCGTCATCGCGGCTGTGCGGGACTTGGCGCATCGCTATGCCGAACAACCGATGCTCTCGCGCACCCACGGCCAACCGGCAACCCCGACGACGCTCGGCAAGGAGATGGCGAACCTCGTCCACCGGCTGCATATCCAGCGCGATCGCGTCGCCGAGGTGACGCTGTTGGGCAAGATGAACGGCGCGGTCGGCCACTACAACGCCCATCGCGTCGCCTATCCGGAGCTCGATTGGCCCGGGGTAACCCGCGGATTCGTCGAGTCGCTCGGGCTGACCTGGAACCCCTACACGACCCAGATCGAACCCCATGATTACATGGCGGAGCTGTTCGACGCCCTCGCGCGCTTCAACACCGTCCTGATCGATCTCTCACGCGACCTTTGGGGCTACATCTCGCTCGGCTATTTCAAGCAGCGTACCGTCGCGGGCGAGATCGGCTCCTCGACGATGCCGCACAAGGTCAACCCGATCGACTTCGAGAACGCGGAAGGCAACCTCGGGATCGCGAACGCCATCCTGCGACATCTCGCGGAAAAACTGCCCATCTCGCGCTGGCAGCGCGATCTAACCGACTCCACGGTTCTGCGGAATCTCGGCGTCGGCGTCGCCCACACCAGCATCGCACTCCAATCGACTCTCCGGGGGATCGGCAAGCTCGAGGCCGATCCCGCGCGGATGGCGGCCGATCTGGACGCGAACTGGGAGGTCTTGGCTGAGCCGATCCAGACCTTGATGCGTCGCTACGGTGTCGACCGCCCTTACGAGCGACTGAAGGCGTTAACGCGCGGCCAGCGCATCGGACCGGAAGCGCTGCAGGTCTTCATCGACGGATTGGAGATCCCGGAAGGCGCTAAGGCCGAGCTCGCAGCCCTGACGCCCGCAACCTATCTCGGCGATGCCGCCCGGCTTGCACGCGAAATCTGAGTAGTGGGACAATAAAAAGGCCGTTCACGTAGACGCGAACGGCCTATCCATAAGCCCCGGTCGGGGGGATGAGGCTTATTGGACCCTACCGCACCGGTCACACACGTGATCGGTGCGGTTTCATAAAGGAAACGCTCAGAAGATCCAACCGAAGCGGCGGGGGCGATCGATCCCCGGCGCGAAGCCGGGCGATCGATTCGGCCGTATCCGAGTGGCGTGGCGTCAGCTACCTTGGGAATCCGCGAGGATCTTCACGCGGCGCTGCTGAACCGAGAAGATGTCGTATTCAGGCAGCATATCCCGCTTACCCATACTCGTGACGGACACGATGTCGCTGGCCGGGATACCCTTGCTGATCATATAGTTGCGAACAGCGTCGGCACGACGCATGCCGAGTGCCATGTTGTACTCGTCGGATCCCTTGGCATCCGTATGACCGACAAGGGAGATCTGCTCGCGAGCCTGGGTCGAGTTGACCTGGGCGATGTAATCGTCGAGGCGCTGAAGCTCGCTGTCGTTGACGACGTTGGCGATCTCGTATTTGTCGAACTCAAAATTCAATCGGACGGTGAACTCCTTCGGAACCTCCACTTCCTTGACGCAGGGCTCGAGGTTATCGGGACCGTGGATACTCTGCCAGCACTCGCCGTAGCTGGTCACCCATGCGGTACCTTCCGGCTGGGCAGACCAGAAATGCTCGTAGTTGTAGTCGGCTTGGACGGACAGCGGAGCCGCCATCGTGATGACCATCGCGAGCGGTGCTGCAAGCGCGGCCAGCCTTGAGGTCTTTTTCTGTTTGCGCATCTTTATAGTTCCTGTTCAGGTGGATGGATGATGATTCTAACGTCGACGTTGACCGAAGGCGGAGGACATGTCTGGAAAAAGCAACATCATCGTGAGTGAATCGCTCGTTCGCCGTGGGTCTGTCGCCGCAGGCCTGCTCATCGGTTTAAGAGTGCGCGCGGACGGCATGGACAGACCGCACTTGGGACAACGACATTTTAGCCTACAACAGGCACAAAAGTGCAACTTTTTTCAGTGCGCGAAACATATTTGCAACGACCGCTGTCAGAATACCACATCACCCTGGTGCATATCGAGCGCAAAGACCAGCATCCATGCGGCATTCGCTCCACCCAACGACCCTGTTGCGATTTCGCAACTACTTCTTTCGAACAGGCGGCGACATGATTTTTCAGCTCGACACAGACAGGACGACCGCCGTGCCACACCCGGCCGGGGCCCGATGAGATGAACCGAACCCATCCGCCGTCAGACCCGCGCTTACTCGCGACACGCAGCGAAATCCGTGACGCCGGGGTTGCAATCGCACAGACGGCGCGGCGCGAGCTGCTCGTGTTCGACCGCACCCTGGATTGCGATCTCTACAACGCACAAACATTTGTCGAGGCCGTAAAAAGACTCGCGCTCGCACGCCCTGACGCGCCCGTGCGCGTGCTGCTGAGCTATCCCGAACAAGGGGTCAAAAACGTCAATCAGGTCGTCGAGCTCGCGCAGCGCCTGACCTCGAGAATCGCGATCCGCCGCCTTGTCGACGACCTCCCGGTCCGCCCCGACGCCTTCTTGATCGCGGACGAGCGCACTTATCTCAAGCGCCCCTTGGCCGAAGGCAGCGAGGGCATCGCCGATATGCACGGCCGCGTGGAGGCGCGTCGACTGCGGAACGACTTCGAGCAAATGTGGGAGCATGCCGAGATCCACGTCGAGCTGCGGCGCCTTCATCTGTGACGCCGCATCCGGTCTTCGGGCACGAACCCACGCGGCTCGCACGAACTAACGGCGCTCGCTCAACAGCACGCGATCGGTCTCTTCGGGACCCACATAGATCTGGCGCGGTCGGGCGATCTTATTGCCGGGTGTCTGGTCCTGCTCCCACCAGTGGGCAATCCAGCCGGGAAGTCTCCCGATCGCGAAAATGACCGTAAACATGTTCACCGGAATCCCGATGGCTCGGAGGATGATGCCGCTGTAGAAGTCCACGTTGGGATAGAGCTGACGCTCGACGAAGTAGGGATCTTCGAGCGCGATCTCTTCGAGACGACGTGCGATGTCGAGCAACGGGTCCTTGACCCCGAGCTGCGGCAAGAGTCGCTCTGCGATCTTCGCCAGCATGCGTGCGCGCGGGTCGAAATTCCGATAGACCCGGTGACCGAAACCCATCAACCGGACCTTGCTGTCCTTGTCTTTGGCCAGCCGCACATAGTCGTCCGGCGTCATCTGTCCCTGATGGATCTGCTCGAGCATTTCGAGCACCGCAACGTTCGCCCCGCCGTGCAGCGGACCCCAAAGCGCACAGACGCCAGCCGCACAGGAGGCGAAGAGATTGGCTTGGCTCGAGCCGACCATTCGCACCGTCGAGGTCGAGCAGTTCTGCTCGTGATCGGCGTGCAGCAACAGGATCAAGTTGAGCGCGTCTCGAACGATCGGCTCGCAGACATGATGCTCGTAAGGCTGCGAGAACATCATGTGCAGAAAATTCGGCACGTATCTGAGCCGAGGATCCGGATAAATGTAGGGCAGCCCCTTGGAGTGACGATAGGCGTAGGCGGCAATGGTGCGGATCTTACTGATCAGGCCGGCGGACGCGATCCGCACCGCATCTTTGTCCTGGAGCTCGAAGATCTCCGGATGGAAACAGGACAGGGCATTGATCATGGCCGAAAGGATGGCCATCGGCGGCGCTGCCCGAGGGAAACCCTCGAAGTGATGCTTCATCCCCTCGTCGAGATTGGCGCACCCGGTCAAATCGGCGGCAAAGGTGTCGTATTCTTCCGGGCTCGGCAGATGACCGAAGATCAATAGCCAGGCGACCTCGACGAAGTTCGGCGCCTCTTCGAACTGCTCGATCGGGATTCCCCGGTAGCGCAAAATCCCTTGCTCGCCATCGATGAAGCTAATAGCGCTCCGGCAACTCCCTGTATTGCCGTATCCGGGGTCAAGTGTGATCAGGCCGGTTTCCGCGCGCAGGGCTCGGATATCGATTGCGCGTTCCCCCTCCGTCCCCTCGATGATCGGAAAACGATAGGTGGCGTCGCCCACGGTCAAGGTCGCTTCGTCGGACATGACATCCTCCAAGGGATGAGGGGGAATTCACGCGGATCGGCGTTCGGACGGCTCGGCTGACTTCTGCGGCCTGCTCTCGGCTTTCAACCCCGGCTTGTCGAGGGGGAGGCTGACCGCTGGGCCCGGGAATCGGCGGCTGGTCGCTGGCGGCAGAAGGCCGACAACCGTCAAATCTCCGAGACGACCTTATCGTAAAAGGTCAGATAGTCATCCGGGGTCGCACCCTCGCGCCACTCGATCGCGGAGCGCGGGTGTTGATTGAGCTGTCCGGTGATGTTGTAGGGGACCGACGGGCCCCAATCCAGCTCCTTGCGCAGCGGCAACATCTGGTTTTGGATGACTTCGACGATGGGGCGGACGTTGAACTTCGGATTGCGCAGAAAACCGAGCAGCAGTTCGGTATGGCAGTTTCCCGCACCGCGGCCGAAGCCGAAGATCGTCGAGTCGACCCGGTTGCAGCCCAGGATGATGGCCTCGATGGTGTTGGCGAAGGCCAATTGGAGATTGTTGTGGGCGTGGATGCCGATCTCCTTGCCGGTCCCTTCGAGTGCCGCGGTGTATTTTCGGTAGAGCCGGTCGATCTGTTCGCGATAGAGATAGCCGAAGCTGTCGACAATCACCATGGTGCTCGCCGGCGTCTCGGCGATGGCCTCGAGGACGGTATCGATCTCGGTCTCGGTGATGTTGGAGACCGCCATCAGGTTGGCGGTGGTCTCGTAGCCGAGCTCGGTCGCGTGGCGGATCATATCGACCGCCTCGGAGACCTGGTGGGCATAGAAGGCGACACGGATCATCGAGAGGACACTCTCGCTCGCGGGCTGGATCTGGGTTTGCCAATCGCTCTTGCCAGCATCGGCCATCACCGCCAGCTTCAGTCCCGTGGCCTCGGGATCGTGGTCACCGACCACGCGACGCAGATCGGCCTCGTCGCAGTGGCGCCAGGGACCAAACTTGTCCTTCGGGAAGACGCGCGGCGAATTCTTGTAGCCGATCTCCATGTAGTCGATACCGGCGTCGATACAGGCGCGATACAGCGCCGCGACGAAGTCATCCCCGAACCGGTGGGCGTTGACGAGCCCCCCGTCGCGAACGGTGCAATCGAGCACCTTAAGCTCGGGTCGGAAGGTAATCCAGGGGGCCTTTTCGGACATCAAACATGCTCCGGAGAAAGATTGAGGATCGGTCATTTTGAGGCCCGGACCACTTCTGAGCAAACCTCTCCCACCTCAGCGCACGGCGGGCCCGTCCGCCGCCGCAATCAAAGCCATCCGGACCAGCTCGGCAAGGGAGTCGGCCCGCATCTTTTCCATCACCCGGGCGCGGTGGGCCTCGACCGTCTTGGCGCTCACGCCGAGTGCGGCGGCGATGTCTTTGTTCGACTTGCCGTCCGTGACCATCGCCATGACCTCATGCTCGCGGGGCGTGAGCTCCGCGAGTCGTGCCGCGATATCGGCACGCACCGCCTGACCGGCACGCTGCCTCTGATCATCCTCGAGTGCGCGCCGAATGCTGCGCAGCAGGTCTTCGTCGTGAAACGGTTTCTCGATGAAGTCGACCGCTCCCGCCTTCATCGCCTTCACCGCCATGGAGACGTCGCCGTGCCCGGTGATCAGGATTACCGGTAGACGATACCCCTCGCGTGCCAGGTAGCTCTGCAGCTCCAGGCCGCTCATCCCCGGCATCCGCACATCGAGCAGCAGGCAGCCCGCGCGCCCCGGATAGTAGCTGGCGAGAAAGACGTCGGCCGACTCGTAGGTCTGGACCGACATGCCGGTCGACTCGATCAGCCACTGCAGAGAGGTTCGCATGGCTTGGTCGTCATCGACGACGAAGACGGTTGCGTCGGTGTTCATGTCAGGCTCTCCAAGAGCTCGGATTCGCTGGCAGCCGTCTCTTCGGGCGCACTGGCCTGCGCGAGGGGCAGCGAGACGTAAAAGATCGAGCCCTTTCCGGGCTCGGACTCGGCCCAGATGCGGCCGTCATGATTCTCCACAATGGTCTGGCTGATCGCCAAGCCCATGCCCATGCCGCCCTCCTTCGTCGTAAAAAAGGGATGAAAGAGATGCAGGATGCGATCTGCAGTGATGCCGGGGCCGGTATCTTCGACCTCGACGATGGCCTGATCTCCCTCCACCCGGGTCCGAATACGCAAACGACGACGGTCCTCTGGCGAATCCTGCAGGGCGTCGATCGCGTTGCGGACCAGGTTCAACAGCACTTGCTCGATCTGAACCAGGTCGACGTTGACGGGAATCGGATGCGCGCCGGGATCCACCTCGATCTGCAGTGCCAGCCGAGTGGTCTCGAACTCGACGAACGAGCACACCTCGCGTACTAGATGATTCAGATCGGCATCGGTGCGGATCGGCGGCTGTTTGCCGACCAAGGCGCGCAGGCGACGAATGATTTCGCTCGCGCGTTGCGCCTGCACCGTGATCTGACCCATGGCGCCGACCAGATCCTCGGTCTTCGACGAGGCGCTCTGCAGGCGGCGCGAGCAGCCGTTGGCATAGTTGACGATCGCCGAGAGGGGCTGATTGAGCTCGTGCGCCATGCCGGTCGCCATCTCGCCCATGGTGCTGAGTCGGCACACGTGTACCAGCTCGGCCTGATGCTGGCGGGCCTCCTGCTCTGCACGGCGCACCGCGGTGATGTCGCGGGCATAGATGTTGAGATAACCGAGATCCCGGATGGGTGCGAACAGCAGCGAATAGACCTGGCCCGCGATCTCCTGCTCCCGTTCTTGGGGCTCACCGCTTTCGAGCGCGACGGCGATCTCCGCGCACCAATCCTCCGGCAAGAGCTCGCCGGGGTCGGCGCCCCATGCCTGCAGCAAGGGACGACTGGCTCGATTGGCGTACACGATCAGGCCCTCACCCGTCACGCGCAGGATCGGGTTCGGGCTCTCGCTCGCGAACCGCGCAAGGCTCTTGATCTCCCGCTCGGCCTGCTTGCGCGCGGTAATGTCATGGATGTAGAGCGTGTAGAAGCGCTCGGACTCCAGATCGATCGGCACGATCGAGATCTCCACCGGGATCTCCGAGCCGTCCGAGCGCAGCGCGACCAGCTCGCCCCGCCCTTGGGGCTCGCGATGCAGATGGCGCGAGCGATCGAGAAGCCGCTGAAAGGCCGGGCGCGCGATTTCGGGCAGAAAGCGTTCGGCGAAGACGGTTCCCGTGGCCTCGCCGCGATCGAGTCCCAACACACGCTCCGCCGACGGATTGAGCTCGATGATCCGACCGCCTTGGTCGAGCGTCACGATCGCGTCCAGCGACGCCTCCATGACGGCCGCTTTAAGTGCCTCGCTCTCGCGCATCTCGGCCTGATGCTTCATGCTCATCTCCTCGCGCGCCTTGAGCACCAGCTGGGTGAAATGTTGAATCCATTCCTCGAGCAGGAGCAATTGATTGCCGCCGCGATGAAAACCGGGCTCCGGGATACCGAGCGCCCGTTGGGAGAACCGCGTCATGCGTTTCAGCACCGCATTCAATCGCGACGACACCAGATAGATGACCGCGGTAAACACCAGGATGTAGACCGCGGCGGCGATCCCGCGCTGCCGGCGCTCGAAGATGCGGACATGCCGCGACATCTTCTCGACCGCGGCATGCGGGATAAAGGTCGCGAACAAAACGTTCGAGTCTGAGCCCTCGTACTCCGCCATGGACTGCGAGGTGACCAGGTAGCTTCCCGACCAGTCCGACAGCAGAGTTCCGGGAACCAGCATCTCGGAGTCGACGCTCGCGACGATCCGCTGGTCGGCCCCGTCCACCAAGGCTACCGCGGCGCGTCCGACGTAGACGCCACGTTGGGACGAGGCCAGAAAGGCGTCGTCCACGGGCACCAGGACCACCAGATGTCCCATCGCGTAGCCACCGGCGTCCTCGACAGCATCGCTGCTGACCAAGTAGAGTTTGTCGTCGAATCGCTCGATGACCGAGCGCACATCGCGCACGTTGAGCAAGCGCGTCGGGATTCGGGTCGCAATCTCCTCGGGGAGCGGATCGTTGCCGGATTGGAAGACCTCGCGAATCCGACCCTGCGGGTCGGTCAGCAGAACATGACTCGGGGAGCTCAGCGCCGCGCGTTCGAAGAAATCCGGGAGCCAATGCGGCCGAAACTCCTTGTAGACGACCGGCTCGGCGTCGTCGTCCTCGAACCAGAACAGCGGCTCCAGGTACTCGGATAGGCGCCGATGGTTGGCGAGCAGGCGTGTGGTCGCCCCATAGTTGGAGAGATAACGGTCGAAGCGAATCAGGCTCTCGCGTGCACGCTGGTCGAGCTGCGCCTGAAGCTCCTGCTCGAAGATCTTGTCGACCTGACGGCTCTGCACCTGATCGAGAAGGCCCCACACCGCAAGTCCCACGGCAAGGCCGACCAGGATCGCGATGACGGGCATGGGTACGCGCCGCAACAGGACGAACAGGATGGATTTGACGGAGAGCCGCATGAAACCTCGTCCGCAGTGTCAAGAAACAACGTTGAGTCAGGGCCGGCCTCGCGTCCATCGGACGCCTTTTCCTCGACGCGGTTTCAGTGAAAAATCCAAAGACCGAAACCGCGTCCAGAGCGAGATGCTGGTCTTCGAGTGAGCTCAACGGATGTGCAGCCGCAACTTTTAGCGGCGACGCGGTTTAAAATAATATATTTTTTAAAATCTTAAACCGCGCCGACTGCAACGCTCGTCAAGTCGGCAGCGGCTGATCCCATCCCAAAACATCGCATACCGCGCCGGGCGCGGTTTAAGGACACCATGGACCTCGACATCAGCCTTGCCAAGATCCCTTCCCTGCTGCGCCGTATCGGGGCACTGCTCTATGACAGCGTGCTGCTGCTCGGCGTTCTGATGTTCGCGGTCATGTTGGTCGTGATCCCCTATACGAGCCTGACCGGCACCTCGCCGAACGAGCAACCGCTTCATCTTGCCCTGATGCAGATCTACCTGGCGATCGTGATCTGTGGGTTCTACGTCTACTTCTGGACCCACGGGGGTCAGACACTCGGCATGCGCGCATGGAGGTTCCGTGTCATCCGCGACGACGGAGAAAACCTGAACACAGGCGATGCACTCAAACGCTTCGGCTGGGCCGCGTTGAGCCTCTTGCCTGCCGGACTGGGCCTCTGGTGGAGCCTGATCGACCGAGACGGTCTGGCCTGGCACGACCGCCGCTCGCACACGCGGCCGGTCATGCTTCTGCGTCCCGGCAAGACGTCCTGAGGCCGTCCCTAGCCGACCCGGCGCATCAAGAGCAGGGCCCCGGTGATGAACAACAGCGGCGGCATGATCGCCGCAACAAGCGGGTCAAGCCCGAACAGCAGCGCGACGAATGCAAAGGTCCGGCTGACCAGATAGTAGAGGATGCCGACCAAGACGCCGACGAAGATACGCGGCCCGAGCCCAATCGTGCGCGCTGAGCCGAGGATGATCGGGATCGCCACGAAGATCATCGAAAGCGTCAGCACCGGGTGCAGCACCTTCCCCCAGAAGACGACCTCGTAAGGTCCGGCATCCTGCTTGTTCAGCGTCATGAAGCGAATGTATTTGTAAAGCCCCCAGACGGGCAGCATCTGCGGATCGACGACGACCACCTTGAGCAGTCCCGGATCCAGCATCGAGCTCCATTCGGCCCGCTCCGTGCGCTCCACCTCGACCCCGGCCGCGCTTACCCGGCTGCGCGCGATGTCTTCCAGAACCCAGCCGTCCCCGCTGTAGCGCGCACTGGCCGCATGGGTTGCGACCAGGGACCCTACATCCGCGTCGACCTGGTAGATGAAGATGTCGCGCAGACGCGTCGGCGAGGCGATCTCGCGGATGTTGACATAGGCACGACCGTCGATGGCCCAGAAACCGTAGGCGGTCTGCTGGGCGACATCGCCGGAGAGTGCTTGGCGGCGCAGCTCCAAGCCACGCTGCTCGGCAACCGGCGCAACGACCTCCCCGACCACCACCGCAAGCGCCGCCAACAGCACACCTCCGAGTAGGCCGGCCCGAATGATCCGCGCCACCGAGAAGCCGGCGGCCCGCATCGCCACCAGCTCCGAGCGACTCGCCAAGGCCCCGAGACCGATCAGGGCGCCGATGAGGGTCGCAATGGGGAAGACCTGATAGGCATAGCGCGGCAGGGTCAACGCCATGAACACCAGCGCATCCGCGAGTCCATACCCATCGACCCCGACGGCGTCGATCTCGTCGGCGAGGATGAAAAAACCTAGAAGCGGCAACAGGACCGCAAGGGTGAGCAGCGTGCCCCCGATGACCGCGCGCGCCAGATAGCGCTCGAGGATGATCATGAGGCCCGACCCGGCAACACGACCGGGGCGGCGCTTGCCCGGGCGCCGGACCCGCCTCGGCGATGCACAGCCGACGCGCCGCGCACGCGCGCCTCGAGCGGGCGGGCTTCGACCGAACGATTTCTTCCGGTAGACTCGTGGTTCGACATCAAAAGCACCAGATCCTCAGGCGGTCGACCGTCGGCAGCGCACCCCGTCGCGACCGACCGGCCCGAAAAACGCTTTCACCCTGGCCCTCCAACAGGAGTCCGACGATGGAATTCAGAATCAAGACCGGCGAGATCGCTCAACTCAAGACGCCCTGTATCCTGATCGGGATCTTCGAGGGGCGCAAGCTCGCCGGGCCATCCGTAGCGCTCGATCTCGCCACCGGCGGGCGACTGTCCGAGCTCCTGAAGAAAGGCGACATGGACGGTCGTGTCGGCGGCACCCTCATGCTCTATGATCTGCCCGGCCTGGCCAGCGAGCGGGTCCTCGTGGTCGGCTGCGGAAAACACAAGGAGTTCGGGCGTGACAACTATCGCAAGGCACTGGTCGGCGCCGTGGCGGCACTGCAGCAGACCCATGCGGGGGCAGCGCTTTGCACCTTGCCAGAGCTCGGTCCCGACGGGCTCGACCTCTACGCGGCCGTGCGCGATCTCGTTACGACCGCCGAGGACAAGACCTATCGCTACACCCTGACCAAAAAGGACGACAAGCACGCACCCAAGACCCCGCTGAAGCGGCTCGACGTTTGGCTCTCCGAGAAGGCCGACGCGCAGAGCGCCGAGCAGGCGATCCGTCACGGCAGCGCGATCGCGGCCGGCATGACGCTGTCCAAAGAGCTGGGCAACCTGCCGGGCAACATCTGCACCCCGACCTATCTGGCCGAGAAAGCCGTGGAGCTCGGCGAGCGCTACGAGCACCTGGAAACCGAGATCCTCGAAGAGGCCGACATGGAGGAGCTCAAGATGGGCGCCCTCCTCTCGGTATCGCGCGGAAGTCGCCAACCGGCGAAGCTGATCGTGATGCACTATCGCGGCGGCGAGCCCGACACCAAGCCGGTCGTGCTGGTCGGCAAGGGCCTCACTTTCGATACCGGCGGCATCTCGATCAAGCCGGCCGCCGATATGGACGAGATGAAATACGACATGTGCGGCGGGGCAGGCGTCTTCGGGACCATGCTCGCCGCCTGCGAGCTGGGCCTGCCGATCAACCTGGTCGGTGTCGTACCCTCGTCCGAGAACATGCCCGACGGCGACGCCAACAAACCCGGCGACATCGTCACCAGCATGTCAGGGCAGACCATCGAGGTCCTCAACACGGATGCCGAAGGCCGCCTCATCCTCTGCGACGCACTCACCTACAGCGAACGCTTCGACCCGGAGCTGGTGATCGATCTGGCGACCCTCACCGGCGCCTGCGTCATCGCCCTCGGCAAGCACGCCTCCGGCCTCTTCACCACGGATGATCATCTCGCCGAAGAAATCATCGCGGCCGGCCAATCCGCCGCCGATCGCGCCTGGCGCATGCCCCTGTGGGACGACTATCAGCAGCAGCTCGACACCAACTTCGCCGACATGGCCAACGTCGGAGGCCGCGAGGCCGGTGCCGTCACCGCCGCCTGTTTTCTCGCGCGCTACGCCAAGGCCTACCGCTGGGCGCACCTGGATATCGCCGGCACCGCCTGGCTGAGCGGCAAGGAGAAGGGTTCGACCGGACGGCCGGTCGCCTTGCTCACCCAGCTCCTGCTCAATCGCACCTGAACGGCGTCCGGCGGTGTATGCGATCCTGTCGCGCGGTTCAGAGGCCTTTGAGGAGCTCGCGCAGCCGATTCGGGTTGGGCAGACCACGGACGATCAATTCCGGAACGTCCCCGGAGGTGAAGATCTTGATGTCGCCGGCGTTCAAGATGCGCTGCAGGAGGCTTTGATGGAGCCGCACCGTGCGGACCGAGGAGAGCTTGATCTCGGTGTAGTTCTTGCTGAGCAGACCATGGGTCCAGACCAGCTCGTCGTCGCGGATTACGAGATGGTCGGATCGCGTGGCCAACCACCAGACGCACAACTGCAACAAGGCCAGTCCGGCGACGACCATGCCCGCAATCTTCACGATTCGGTCATCGAGCGGCTCGGGCAGTGGAACCGGGATCAATGCCGAACCCGTGACGGCGAACAGGATCCCCGCCAGCATCAGGATGATGATCAATGGGGTCGAAAAGGGACGAATCCGCAACATCGAGGGATGAGCGTCGTAATGGATCTCGGACATCGGCATCTCCTATCTCTTTGCCTGGAGGATCGGTCGACATGTCTCGCCGCCGCGTCCCGCGCGACGTGAGCACGCGGTCACCACGTGCGGGCGGGGCTACTATACCCAGAGCAGGGGAATATTTCGCGCGATTGCGTGTCGCCGAACCCCGGACGCAACACCGCCCCTCAGTCTCAGGACGACAAGCCTCTCCATGACACCCTTCTCACTGCTGCGGACCTCGTCGGGTCCGATCCGCTCGCGGCTCCTTCGCGACCTTGTGCTGCTGGTGCTCCTGACCGTCGGCCTGTTGGTGGCCATCAATATCCTCCTGATCAACCTCATCAAGGAAGATCTGGCCGAAAGCCGCATCGAGGCCGCAACCGCGTTGGTTCGCGACGAGGTTCGCAGCCTCTTGGTGCCGGTCGAGCAACAACTCCTGATCATTCGAGACGGTCTGGCGGCTGCGGGTCTGACCCCAACCGACGAGGGGGCGTTGAATCAACGCCTGACTCCGATTCTCGCGCACATGGGCCAAATCGCAGGCGCGATCGATGCCTCGGCCGACGGCGCCGAGTATTTTCTGCGGCGCGACGGCGACGGCTGGATGAGCCGACTGCGGGATCCAGGAACGGGACAGCCGATGCGCATCACGCGCTGGGACGCCGAGCTGCGCCCTCTGGGGACGCGCGAGGAGACAAGCGAGTACGATTCGAACACGCGCCCCTGGTTCACCGCCGCGGCCGATCGACCCGGCACCCTGCTCTGGACCCGACCCTATGTGTTCGAGTCGACCCAGGTCCCAGGACTCACCGCATCCTTGGGTTGGATGCAGTCGGGACAGCTGCGGGTCACCGCACTGGACGTCACCATTCAGACAATCGTGGAGAGCATCGAGCGACATGCGGTCGCCGCCGAAGGACGCGGTTTTCTCTTCAGCGGGGCGGGCGGCGTCTATGTTCCCGTGGACAGCGCACGAGCCCCGGATCCGGAGCAGGCCAGCGGTTTCTTTTCAGCCCACCTTACGCCCGGCGGGCCCCTGGCATTCGACGCCGTGTCGGCCTGGAACCTGGCGGGCCGACCGTCACAGGGTCTCATCCGTTTCACCAGCTCGGGGGTTCAGTGGTGGGGCGGCTTCAGACCGCTGACCGAGGACCTCTCGGGCGGTTGGGCCGGCGTGGTCATCCCTGTCTCCGAGACCCTCGCGATCCTCCAGAGCCGGTGGCATATCGTTGCGCTGACGGTGCTTGGCATCCTGATGGCGAGTCTGGGCATGACAACGCTGGTGGTGCGCAAGTATCACCGCCAATTACGCGACACTCCCAAGCTCAGCATCGACCGGCGTCGCGCCGAGGACGATCTGCGCGAGCTGATCGACTCGGGCGAAAGTACGCATCTGGAATTCAAATCGACGATGCGCATGAACCTGCACAGCAAGGCGACGGGTCGCGAGATCGAGCTTGCTTGGCTGAAGGCCGTCGCGGCCTTCCTGAATTCGGAAGGCGGGATACTGTTGCTCGGGGTATCGGACAAGGGAACCGTGCTGGGGTTGGAGGCCGACAAGTTCGAGAACGAGGACAAGTGCAGGTTGCATTTCAAGAACCTGCTCAACCACCATATCGGCGCCGAGTACGCACGATTCGTGCGCTTTGACCTCTATGACCTGGAGGGTCTACGCGTGGGAGCGGTCGAGTGCGAGCGCGCGGACACGCCGACCTTCCTGCACGACGACAAGAACCGCGAGTTGTTTATCATCCGCAATGGTCCGTCGAACATCGAGCTGCCGATCAGCCGTGCACTCAAATATATTCGCGGTCGGTTCTGATTTGAACCGCGTTAGGGCAGGTTAGGCGCGGAGTGGGACTTATTTGGTTGTCGGTGAGATTCGGGGGTGTCGAAGAAACGCGGTTCAGGAAGTTAAAACACGAAAAATCCTGAACTGCGCCTCGTCGAAGCAAGCGATCGAAACGGGGTTGCCCCGCCTCGATCATCTTAAAGGACTGAAAAGCGCGGCTTAGAGCTGCCGAATCGTGGACGGGTAGGCTGCGGAGGTTCCGCTCTCCTTGTTCTTGTCCTTGGTGCAACCTTCACCGGCGTGAGCCGTCATGAGGGAGCCGGCGACCAGCATGGAACCCAGGAGAATGGCAGTGGCAAGGGTGGAGAGACGCATCGACATGGGCTTGGATCCTCGATCGAGATGGGTTGCTGAAGCTGGGCCCGCCGAATTTCTGATCCGGCTTGCCCGACGAGAGAAACGTAGGGTCAGCAAAGCCAACCACAAGGCTCAACTACAGACCCCGTGACGCAGAATGACAATGGAGAATGCGTGGAAATCGGTCCGCGCCGGGGGTCTCCCCGCGGATGAAGCCTCGCGAGCCGGCTAAGGCAATGCGCCGTTCGTCCGCGAAGGACGGGTTTAGAGCGGTTTAGAATCGGTTCCTTACGAACCATCGCGAAACAGACAAGCCGTCGGCGGGACGATCAGAAATGAAAAAACGGGATGTCGCGGCACCGGATCCGGTCGAGCTGACCGGCTTCAATCGAACCCTCGCCGAGATCGAATGGCTGTTGCTTGTCTTGGTCCTGGTCTACCTGGTCGTGCCGGACGAGCCCGTCGAGCAGACCCTGGGCATCGCCGCTGCGATCGCCGTGTTCGCCGTGTTTATCTTGGGCTTCCGCTACCTGAACCTCTTCACCCTGCCGGCGCGCTGGAAGCTCACGATCGAGACCTGGGCCATGCTGACCTTCACGGCCTTCGTGGTCTGGCACACAGGCAAGGTCGACAGCCCTCTGATCAGTCTCTTCCTGCTCGTCATCGTCTTCAGCGCCTTGACGCTCGGCAAGCTCATCACGCTCCTCGAGGTCGGTCTCATTGCCAGCTTCTATCTGTTGGCGGCCTACACGATCGAAGGAACCGAGCTTTTCGCCTACTCCACCTTCAGTCGCCTCATGCTCGTGTTCGCGCCCGTTGCCTTGGTCGCCTACGTCACCTCGCTGATCGCCTCGGATATGAGTTTTTCCCGCAATTTCGTGCAGCGTCTCTCGGAGACCGACGATCTCACGGGCCTGCCGAATATGCGCGCCTTCTCGGCCGCCCTCGCTCGCCACAAACAGGCCGCCGCGCTGCAGGCCCGTCCGTTCGGGCTCATGATGGTGGACGCGGACAACCTCAAGGAGGTCAACGATCGCTACGGACACAGCGTCGGAAACCAGGTCATCCGCGCCGTCGCCGAGGGGATCCGCCGAAGCATCCGCACCGCGGATCTGGTCGCCCGTTACGGCGGCGACGAGTTCATTCTGCTCCTACCCGAAACCACCGAGCAGGACGCACGGGAGGCCGGCGAGCGCATCCGAGCGATGGTCGCCAACACATTGATCGACACGCGCGAGGACGCGGTCACGACGACGGTCAGCATCGGCTACGCCACTTACCCGAGCATGGCGACCGATGTCGACGACCTCATGGTGCGTGCCGACGAGGCGCTTTACGCAAGCAAGCACGCCGGACGCAACCGTGTCGTGGCCTACAGCGAGATTTCCAAGCGTTGAATCGACCCGAGACACCAACGTCGGAACCGAGCCGGCAAACGGAGATGATCCGCCTGCGCGGGGTGCGCCAGAACAACCTCAAAGACATCGATCTGGACCTGCCGCTCGGCGAGTTGATCGTCGTGACCGGCGTCTCGGGCTCCGGCAAGTCGTCGCTCGCCTTCGACACACTCTATGCCGAGGGGCAGCGACGCTATGTCGAGACCTTCTCGCCCTACGCGCGTCAGTTTCTCGATCGGATGGACCGCCCTGCGGCCGACCGGATCGAGGGCATCCCGCCCGCGATCGCGATCGATCAGACCAACCCGGTGCGCACCTCGCGCTCCACCGTCGGCACCATGACGGAGCTGAACGATCACCTGAAGCTCCTGTTCGCCCGCACCGCCCGGCTCTTCTGTCGGGGCTGCGGCCGCGAGGTCCGGCGCGATACGCCCGAGGGGATCTGGGAGCACCTGATCACCCTGCCAGAGGCCGCCGACCGAAACGTCTCGATCGCCTTCGCCGTTCCGGTGCCCGAATCGCTCGACGTCGAGGCGGTCAAGATCCTGCTCGCCCAACAGGGCTATGTCCGGATCCTGTCGGAGGACGCGACCGCCATCGAGGTGATTCAAGACCGGCTGCGTCTGAGCGCCGAGCAGCGCGGACGCGCGATCGAGGCCATCGAGACCGCGCTGGCCCGCGGTCACGGACGCATCCGGGTCTATCCGCTCGATGCGAACCGTCAACCCGGCCCGCCCTGGCGCTTCTCGGCCGATCTGCATTGCGCCGACTGCGACATCGCCTATGCGGACCCGACGCCGAGCCGCTTCTCCTTCAACTCGCCCGTCGGCGCCTGCCCGACCTGTCGGGGTTTCGGGCGCACCATCGGGATCGACTGGTCGCTGGTCGTGCCGGATCCGTCGAAATCGTTGCTCGAAGGCGCGATCAAGCCCATCCAGTCCGACAGTTATTCGGAGGTCCAAGAAGACCTGATGGGCTTCGCGCACCGCCGCGGCATCCCGACCGATCTGCCTTGGCGCGACCTCACCGACGACGATCGGGCCTGGGTCATCGAGGGCGAAGGCGAGTGGGAGGCCGGTGTCTGGTACGGGTTGCGACGCTTCTTCGCCTGGCTCGAAGGGCGCAGCTACAAGATGCATGTGCGCGTGCTGCTCTCGCGCTACCGCGCCTACGATGTCTGCACCGCCTGCGACGGGGCCAGACTGACCGACGAGGCGCTGGATTGGCGCGTGGGGGACAGGACGCTTGCGGATCGGGCGCTGCCGCCCGAGCGCCGCTTCCGGCACGGGCGAATCGGCATGGAGGAGGCGCCCTGGCAGGCGCTACCCGGACTCTGCATCCATGATCTGATGCGCTTGCCCTTGAACGCCTGCCGTGACTTTTGCGACGCCCTGCCGCTGGATCCGGCGCTGGATCTGCTAATCGAGGGCATCCGCTCGCGCCTACGCTATCTCTGCGAGGTCGGGCTCGGCTACCTCACACTGGATCGCCAGTCGCGCACCCTCTCGGGCGGCGAGGTGCAACGCATCAACCTGACCACGGCACTCGGCAGCACGCTGGTCAACGCACTCTTCGTGCTGGACGAGCCCAGCATCGGCCTGCATCCGCGCGACATGGACCGGGTCGTCTCCATCCTGCGACGGCTGCGCGACCAGGGCAATTCGCTGGTGGTGGTCGAGCACGATCCGCAGGTGATGCGGGCGGCGGATCGGATCATCGACATCGGTCCCGGGCCCGGCCAACAGGGCGGACGCATCCTCTTCGAGGGGCCGCCGGCGGACCTGATCCGGACGCCCGGCTCGCTCACCGGCGACTATCTGGCGGGACGGCGACAGGTCGCCGCTGGCCATCCGCCCGATCCCCCGGCCCCCAACGGGCCGCGCATCCGCATCCGCGGCGCACAGGCTCACAACCTCAAAGGGGTCGATGTCGAGATCCCGCTTCACCGTTTGGTGGTCGTCACGGGCATCTCGGGATCCGGCAAGTCAACCCTGGTACAGGAGGTTCTCTACAACGCACTCTGCCAGCGCAAGGGCCACCCCGACGAGCCGCCGGGCGCGCACGCCGGGATCGACGGGGATCACCTGATCGCCGATGTCGTGTTGCTCGATCAATCGAGCATCGGACGCACCTCGCGCTCGAACCCGGCAAGCTATGTCGGCGCGCTCGACGTGCTGCGCAAGCGCTTCGCCGCGCTGCCGCTTGCCAAGGAGCGCGGCTACACCGCCGGCACCTTCAGCTTCAACAGCGGCACCGGACGCTGTCCGACCTGCGGCGGCAACGGCTACGAGCATCTGGAGATGCAATTCCTCGCCGATGTCTATCTGCGCTGTCCCGACTGCAACGGCCGGCGCTACCGCGCACCCGTGCTGGAAGTCGAGATCGGCGCCCGACCCGGCGCGCCCGGACGTTCGATCGCCGATGTCCTGGAGATGACGGCGACCGAGGCACTGGCCTTTCTCCACGAGGATACCGACCTGAAACGCGCGCTGGAGCCCTTGCTCGCGGTCGGACTCGGCTATCTTCGCCTCGGCCAGCCGGTGCCGACGCTCTCGGGCGGCGAGGCCCAGCGTCTGAAGCTAGCCGGCCATCTGGCCAAGTCCGGTCGCAGCAAGGCGCGCGACGGCGGCCTGCTGTTCCTGCTCGACGAACCCACGACGGGGCTGCACTTTGCCGATGTCGCGGTCCTGCTGAACGCCTTCCGGCGACTGCTCGACAAGGGCCATTCGCTGCTCGTGATCGAGCACAATCTCGACCTGATCGGTGCGGCCGACTGGCTGATCGACCTCGGCCCCGAGGGCGGCGAGGCCGGCGGCGAACTGGTCTGCAAGGGCACACCCGAGCAGGTCGCCGCGCATCCGACGAGCCACACCGGGCGCGCCCTGGCCGAGCATTTGCGCGACCTGTCGCGCGCGGGAACACCGGAAACCGCGATCGCGGAGGCCCCGCCGCGCTTCATGACGAGCGCCGGCAACGCCGTAATTGCCGACAACGGGCTCATCTCGGTCATCCACGCCCGCGAGCACAACCTCAAGGATCTGTCCCTCACGATCGCGCGCGACCGCTTCACCGTCATCACCGGGGTCTCGGGCAGCGGCAAAAGCACGCTCGCCTTCGATATCCTCTTTGCCGAGGGCCAGCGGCGCTTTCTGGAGTCGCTCAACGCCTACGCCCGGCAGTTCGTCCAGCCCGCCGCGCGCCCCGATGTCGATGCCGTGCTCGGCATCCCGCCCACCGTCGCCATCGAGCAGCGCACCAGCCGCGGCGGGGCCAAGAGCACGGTCGGCACGCTCACCGAGATCCACCACTATCTGCGTCTGCTCTACGTTCGGCTCGGGCTTCAGACCTGCCCCACCTGCGCGGTCCCCATCGAACCCATGAGCCGGGATGCCATCCTGGAACGGATTCAGCGCGATCACGCGGGCCAACAGGTCGCCCTCATGGCTCCCTTGGTCGTCGCCCGCAAAGGCATCTACAAGGAATTGGCCGAGTGGGCCGCGCGGCACGGCTGGTTCGTGCTCCGGGTCGACGGCGAGCCGGTCGAGACCCGCGAATGGCCCCGGCTCGACCGCTATCGCGAGCACAGCATCGACCTGCCGGTCGGGGAGATCGCCATCCGGCCCGATCACGAAGACGCGTTGCGCACCCTGCTGGACCAGGCCCTGGATCTCGGCAAGGGCGCGCTCCGTGTCGTGGCGGTCGCCGACGGCACATGGGGCGCGGAGACGCCCTACTCGACCCGACGCGCCTGCCCGAGCTGCGGGATCGCCCTGCCCGAGCCGGACCCGCGGCTGTTCAGCTTCAACTCCAAGCAAGGCTGGTGCGGCGACTGTTTCGGAACCGGACTGGCGCTACGCGGTTTCGACGCGGAGCAGTCGGGCGAAGAGGACCAGTGGCAGGAGGACGACGCCATCGAATCGACCCCCTGCCCGAGCTGTCACGGCGCGCGCCTCAACCCGCAGGCACTCGCCGTGCGCTTTCGCGAGCGCTCGATCGCCGATCTCTCGGCCCTGACCGTGGAACAGGCCGGGGACTTCGTCGCCGATCTCCATCTCGATCACCGCGAGAGCACCATCGCCCACGACCTACTCGCCGAGGTGCGCGAACGGCTCGCCTTCCTCGCCGAGGTCGGACTCGGCTATCTCACGCTGGACCGGGCCGCGCCCACGCTCTCCGGCGGCGAGGCCCAGCGCATCCGGCTCGCCGCGCAGCTCGGCTCCAATCTGCGCGGTGTCTGCTACATCCTCGACGAGCCGACCATCGGCCTACATCCGCGCGACAACCGCTTGCTCCTTAACGGGCTCGACCGACTCCAGACCAAGGGCAATACCATCCTGGTGGTCGAGCACGACGAGGAAACCATCCGCCGCGCCGACGAGGTCATCGATCTCGGGCCGGGCGCCGGCACGCGCGGCGGCGAGATCATCGCCCGCGGTACCGCGCTGGAGCTGATGCAGGATCCGGCCTCCGTCACCGGGCGCTGTCTCGCACGCCCGCGCGAACGCTCGCGACCGGCCCGTGCGACCGGCAAGGGCGACGACTGGCTCCTGATCTCGGGTGCCCGCCGGCACAACCTTCAGGACATCGAGGTGTGCGTCCCGCTCGCCCGGCTGGTCTGCATTACGGGCGTCTCGGGCTCGGGCAAGTCGACACTGGTGCGCGAGGTCCTGGTCAAGAGCCTGCGCAATCTGCTCGCGCAGGAGGGCAAGACCGGAGCGCGACCCGGCAAGGGCACCTTGGTCGGCTGCAAACGCCTGATCGGTTGGCAGGGCCTCGCCCGCGTCCTGGAGGTCGACCAGACCCCGATCGGCAAAACGCCCCGCTCCTGCCCCGCCACCTACGTCGGTTTCTGGGACCCGATCCGCCGTCTCTTCGCCGCCACGTCGGAAGCCCGCATCCTCGGCTGGAGCCCGGCACGCTTCTCCTTCAACACCAGCGGCGGGCGTTGCAGCGCCTGCGAAGGACAGGGGGTTCAGAAGCTCGAGATGAGCTTCCTGCCGGATGTCCGCATGACCTGCGAGGTCTGCGGCGGTAGCCGTTTCGACCGCGAGACCCGCGAGGTCCGCTACCAAGGACTCGATATCGGGCAGGTCTTGCGCCTAAGCGTCGACGAGGCCGTGGATGTCTTCAGCGCCCACCGCGCCATCCACCACCCGCTCGCCCTGCTCCGAGATGTCGGACTCGGCTATCTGCAACTCGGCCAGCCGAGCCCCACACTCTCGGGCGGCGAGGCCCAACGCATCAAACTCGTCACCGAGCTGACCAAGGCCCGGTCGACGCCTACGCGGGGACAGGAGTCCGGCCCCGCCTCGATCAAGACCCAGCGTACCGCCCGCCCCACACTCTACGTCCTCGACGAGCCGACCGTCGGACTGCACATGGCCGACGTCGAGCGCCTGCTCAGCGTCCTGCACCGACTGGTCGACGCCGGCCATTCGGTCCTGGTCATCGAGCACAACCTCGACCTCATGGCCGAGGCCGACTGGATCATCGACCTCGGCCCCGAAGCCGGCGACGCGGGCGGCCGGATCGTCGCGGAAGGGACACCCGAGACGATTGCAGCCGCCGGCGAATTGCCGACCGCCTGCGCGTTGCGGGAGCATCTCCGAAGCACAGATCAGACGGGCTCGGCACAGTAGCACGCTCGGAACGTCGCATCGGCGTTCACCGACCCCGCAACTCGGCCGATCAATGCCTCAAACGATAAGGCAGTTTCCGGGCATGTCAACCAAGCAGGAATCGCTGTCGCCCGGAGCCGCGAAGGAGACCAGGCGTCCCCGGCCACCGCGAGGCGCTGTGGGTCAAACGCGCTCTCGATCGATCACCAGCGCCCCGAGCAATCCTTTCAAAAGATCCATCGGCGAAGGCGGGCAACCAGGGATCTTCACATCCACCGGGACGACGTTCTCGATCGGACCGCAGGAGGCATAAGAGACCCCGATCTCCCCGCCGTCGCAGGCGCAGGTCCCGGCGGCGACGACGAATTTCGGGGACGGAATGGCGCGCCAGGTGCGACGCAGTGCGGTCTCCATATGACGCGAGACCGGACCGGTCACGAGCAGCACGTCGGCATGGCGCGGCGAGGCAACGAAGTGGATGCCGAAGCGCTCCACATCGTAGAAAGGGTTGTCGAGCGCATGGATCTCGAGCTCGCAGCCGTTGCAGGAGCCCGCATCGACCTGGCGGATGGCGAGACTGCCGCCGAAGCGCGCATCGATGCGTCGGCGCACCTCGATCCCGAGCCGTTCGAGCTCGCCATCGTCGTGATCCGGCGGTGCCTCGGTGACGACACCGGTGCGGAAGGATTGCTTAAGGATTCGGAACATGCTGAATCGCGTCTCCGAGTGCTAGGGGACGGTGCAGAAACAACTTAGCCATTTCGGTTCATTCTCCCCCTCTCCCCAACCCCTCTCCCGCGAGGGAGGGGCTAAGATGGATCGCTTTGAACGGTGGCTAAGGGACGGTTATCGCCACCGGCGATGTCGAAGATACCCATGGAACCTCCGCATGACGCGGTTCCAAAAAAAGCATTCAATATCCTGAACCGCGCCCGCTGAAGCGTTCGTTGATGGACTTGAGGCCCGAATCAAGAGCCAATCGCGCCTGTCGCATGGTGGCGCGGTTCAGAGATCCACCCCCGCATAAGACCCGTTGACCGACTTATTGCACACCGGAAAATCGGGAACGATGTTGCCGTGAATCAGGCGCTCCAGGGCCGGCCAGGTGAACCAACTCGGGTCGCGCGGGAAGTAGCGGGCGATCCGGCCCTCCGCGGCGAACCGCACGAAACAGAGGATCTCCCCTCGCCAACCCTCGACCAGGCCAAGGCCCACGGCACCCTCCTCCGGAAGCGGGAAGGGTACGGCGATCTCGCCCTCCGGCAGGGCATCCAGCAGTCGATCGAGCATCCAGAGACTCGCGCAAACCTCCTTCATGCGAACCCGAACGCGGGCAGCGACGTCGCCCGCCGTCTCTCCGGGGACCTCGACACGCACCTGGTCGTAAGGCGCATAGGGATTGTCGCGACGGACATCGAACGCAAGGCCGCTGGCCTTGCCGACATAGCCGGTACAACCGAGCGCGCGGGCGTCGGCCTGCGCGAGGATGCCGGTGCCGATCAGACGGTCGTCGAGCGACGGGTGGTCGTCGATGATATCGAACAGGGGCGCGATGGCCTTGTGAAGGGCCGCGTGGTCGAGACGCAGCTCGCGGAAGTCGGTCTCCGAGATGTCGTGGGCGACACCGCCCGGGACCAGTGTGTCCATCATCAGGCGGTGGCTGAAGAGCGCGGCGCTGCGGCGCTGCCACTGCTCGCGCAACCGGGCACATTGGACATGGGCGAAGGCGAAGCCGACATCGTTGCAGATGGCGCCGATGTCGCCGAGGTGGTTGGCAATGCGCTCGCGCTCGGCCAGGATGGCGCGCAGGCTCGTCGCGCGTGGCGGCAGTGCGCAACCAACGGCCCGTTCCATCGCCTGAGCGGCAGCCCAGGCATGGGCGACGGTCGAGTCGCCCGAGACGCGCCCGGCGAGTCGCATCAGACCCTGCGGATCGCGCCCGACGGCGAGCTTCTCGATCCCGCGATGGACATAGCCGAGGCGCGCCTCCAGACGCATGACATCCTCGCCCGCAGCCTGGAAACGGAAGTGCCCGGGCTCGATGATGCCGGCATGGACGGGTCCGACCGGGATCTCGTAGACGCCGCTGCCCTGGATGCGGGTGAAGGGGTAGTCGACATCGGCCGGGGTACGCCGCACGCTGCGTCCCTCGATCGGGAAATCCGCGCGCAGGGGAAAGTCATCGGTCGACCAGGCCTGATGGCGGGTCCAACGCCGCTCGTCCGGGTGCCCGTGAAAGCGCACGCCGGTCAGGTCTTGGGCATGGCGCTCCAGGCGATCGACGCCGGGGAACAGCGGGGTGTGCGAGTCCAGAACCGGGCGTGTTTCCGGAACCAGGGTTTGCAGGATCAGGTAGTCGCCGTCCCGCTCGAGGCACGCTTGAACGCGGATGGCCGGACCTTCGATCTCGCTCCCGCTCTCCTGCGGGCTCTCCGATGGACGATCCCCGAGCGGGTCGGCCCAGACACCTGCGTGCCTCAGCCCCATCGCCGCAGCGATCTTCCCGGCCGCCCCCCAGTCCTCGGCGTCGAGCTCCAGACGATGGGCCGGGGCCAAGGCGCGGACGTCTTCATATCGGGCGATCGGATGATCGTCTTCGAACCGTGCGAGAAACTCGGACAGCCAGTCGAAGCGGCTCACAGCAGACTTGCCCCCGTGATGAGTTGCGTCGCCCGGTTCAGCCACGCGGCGAGGAAGCCGGGGATCGCGAGCCCCAGCCAGAGCACCAGACCCAGGTGGACAGCGACCGGGATCAGGTTGGCCTGGACCGGCTGTTGGCCTTCAGGCCGGATGCCGTAGACCATCGGGTGCAGATGCCGGAAGAGTCCTGCGAAGGCGATGGCCAGACCGATCACCAGCGGAAGCGTCAGCCAAGGCTGCGCCTGCATGGTGGCGGTGAGCAGCAGAAACTCGCTGGTGAAGACACCGAACGGCGGGAAGCCCGCGATCGCAACCACGCCGATCAGCAGCGACCAGCCGACCGCCGGCTGGGTGCGGATGAGTCCGCGGATCTTCTCGATGCCCTGACTCCCGGCGATGTGCGCGGCATAACCGACGGTGACGAAGATGGCCGATTTGGTCAGCGAATGCACCAGCATGTGCAGCAGCGCGCCGAAGGTGGCGAGCGGGCCGCCGAGCCCGAAGGCAAAGGTCATGAGCCCCATGTGCTCGATGGAGGAGTAGCTGAATAGGCGCTTGATGTCGCGCTGGCGGTGCAGGAAGAGCCCGGCTACCGTGAAGGAGACCAACCCGAAGCCCATCAGCAAGCCACCCGCCAGGTGCGGCGAGGCGGTCGCCGCCAGTGAGCCGTCGACCAGCATCTTGAAGCGTACCAGGGCATAGAGTGCGACGTTCAGCAACAGCCCGGAGAGCACGGCGGACATGGGTGTCGGTCCCTCGGAGTGGGCGTCGGGCAGCCACTGGTGCATGGGCACCAGGCCGACCTTGGTGCCGTAGCCGACCAGCAGGAAGACGAAGGCGATGCGCATGACGGTCGGGTCGAGCGCGGCGGCATGGGTGAAGAGGCTACTCCAGATCAGACCGGCGCCGGGTTCGTCGACCGCCCCGAAATCGACGTGCTGAGCGGCGAAATAGGTCAGGACCGTGCCGAACAAGGCGAGCGCGATGCCAACACCGCAGAGGATGAAGTATTTCCAGGCCGCCTCGATCGCCTCGGGTGTGCGGTAGAGCGAGACCAGCAGAACGGTGGCCAGGGTCGCGCCCTCGACGGCGACCCAGAGGACACCCAGGTTGTCGGTGGTGAGCGCGACAAGCATGGTCAGCATGAAGGTCTGATACATGCTGTGATAGACGCGCATCCCGCCGAGATAAACGCGACCCTCGGCACGGACGTGGCGCATGTAGGGCCGCGAGAAGATCGACGTGGTCAGACCGACGAAGGCGGTCAAGGCCACCAGGTAGACGTTGAAGGCGTCCACCCGAAAACCGATACCGGTCAGCCGGCCGAAGACGTCGCCGTCCAGCGCCACCGTCCAGGCCAACCAGCCGGCCGCAGCCAATGTGAGCGCCGAGATCGCAAGGTTCAGCCAGCCGCCCACAACAGGCGGCCTGACCAGCGCCAGCACGAGCGCACCCAGCAAAGGCGCAAGCAGGGTAAGCAGGAGTGCGGTCATGGCCGCTCCTCCCCCGCGATCTCCGCCGTCTCGCTTAGACGATTGAGCCGATCCACGTCCAGCGAATCGATGCTCTCGCGGATCTGAAAGAAGAAGACCCCGAACAGGACCATGGCCACCAGGACGTCGAAGGCCACGCCCAACTCGACGATCAAGGGCATGCCGCCGGTGGCGGAGACGGCGGCGAGGAAGAGCCCGTTCTCGATAGACATGAAACCCAGCACCTGAGCGACCGCCTGGTGGCGCACCACCATCATCAGAAAGCCGATCAGGACCACCGCAAGGCTGATGGCGAGAATGTTGCGTGTGAAGGCCAGCTCTTCGGCGACCATCGGTAAGACCAGCCAGTAGCTGAAGATCACCAGCCCGACGGCCGCCATGATGGCCAGGGTCGGACGCTGCAGGGCCTCGGTGTGACGCTCCAGCTGCAGGCCGCGGACCTGTCGGTGAAGCATCGCCGGGATCACCAGTGCCTTGAGGACCAGCGTCAACCCCGCCGAGAAGTACAGATGATGGACCTCGCCGCTCAGGGCCACGACCGCGGTGACCGCGGCGACCAGAGCGCCCTGCCAGGCGAAGGCATGGATCGCCGAGACCAGCCGACTCTGCGCGAGCAGGACAAAAGAGAGAAAGAGCACCAGGGCGGCCAGCAGAACCACCAACTGTTGCAGCAGCGGCAACGCCGGAAGGTTCATGCCCCGACCTCCAGGATCACATGGCTCAAGAGCCCGAGCAGGGCCAGCAGCAGGGCAAGATTCAGAAAGGCCGGAACACGGAACAGGCGCATCTTCGCCAAGACGGTCTCGGCCACCGCCAAGGCAGCCCCGAGCACCGCCAGCTTCAGCAGGATGGCACCTAAGCCGATCGCCAACGACAGGAGTGCCGGATCCGTCGCGATTCCCCAGGGAAAGAAGATGTTGGCGACCAGCACACCGTAAAGCAGAAGCTTGATCTGTGCCGCCCACTCCATCAGAGCCAGATGCCGACCCGAGTATTCGAGCACCATGGACTCGTGGACCATGGTCAGCTCCAGGTGGGTCGTCGGATTGTCGACCGGGATGCGACCGGTCTCGGCAAGCGCCACCAGGGTCAGGCCGGCAAAGGCAAAGAGATAGGAGGGGCGCAGGATGAAGGCATCCCCCAGGTGCTGCGCGATGACACTGCCCAAATTGGTGCTGTGGGCGGTCATGGCCAGGGTGAAGACCGCCATCAGCATCGCCGGCTCGGCCAGGGCGGCGATCATCATCTCGCGCGAGGCGCCCATGCCACCGAAGGCGGTGCCCACGTCCATGCCGGCAAGGGCGAGGAAGACCCTTGCCAGCGCCAGCAACCCGGCCAGGACGATGATGTCGGCGACCACCGCGATCGGCAGATCGATGGTGAGGAGCGGCACCGTCGCCGCCGCCAGCCAGGTGGCGACGAAGACCACGGAGGGCGCGGCGCGAAACAGAGGCGAGGCGGAGTGGGCGACTCGCGCCTCCTTGAAGAGCAGCTTGCGCAGCTCGCGATAGGGCTGAAGGACCGAGGCCCCGCGCCGGTTCTGAAGGCGCGCTCTGACCTTGCGGACCCAGCCCACCAAGAGCGGCGCAAGCGCCGGATATAGGAGCGCCTGCTCGAAAGCGAGCAACCAGGCGGATGGGGTGAGTGCGTCGACCACCGGATTTAGCTCTGCACCCTGATGTTGCTTACGCCGAGACGATCCACAGCAAGACCAGGAGCGTCGCCAGGGTCGACCCGAGATAGACGCGGACGTTGCCCGACTGCAAACGGACGACGCGTCGCGCCGCGCCGTCGACCAAAGCGGCCAGGGGGAGATAGAGCCTGTCCCAACTGCGGTCGCCGATCTTGATCTGATGGCGCATCCCGCCGCCGTCGCGCGCGACCTGCCCCTCCTCCACCCGGAACAGCAGCGCGAAGACGCGCCGAACCGGTTGGGCGAAGGCGGTTGCGGTGTATTGCATCCGCGACGTCGGCGGCGCGAAGCCGCAGTCCCAGGCATCACAGCGCCGCACCCGGCGCACGCCGACCTGATGCAGGCCCCAGACCACGACAACGGCAATGGCGATCAGGAGCAAGGTCACCAGAGGAGCGCTGTAGCTGGCCGCTTCGAACGCATCGGGCACCAGCCAGAGCCAGCCTCGGCTGCCCGCTTCAGGCAAACCGAGACCGAGGAGTTGGCGCGGGACAGCGTCGATCAGACCGATGACCAGGGTCGGGAAGAGACCCAGCAGAACACAGAGTACGGCGAGCAGACCCTGGCCGGCACGGATTCCCCAAGGGCCCGGCCGGGCGCGGCGCACATGCCGACTGCGCGCTTGACCGAGGAAGGCGATGCCATACACCTTTACAAAGGTCGCCGCCACCAGGGCGCCGGTGAGCGCAAGCACAGCGGTCGCGATCGGGATGAGGCTGCGCATGACGCCGCTTTCGAGCTGCCAGGCTTGCAGGGCCGCCTGGAAGGTCAGCCATTCGGAGACGAAGCCATTGAAGGGCGGCAGTGCCGCGATCGACAGACAGCCGATGAGGAAAAAGAGCCCCGTCCAGGGCATGCGCCGCAGCAGACCGCCCATCTGCTCGAGATCCCGCTCGTGGGTGCTGTGGAGAATCGAGCCGGCGCCGAGAAAGAGCAGCCCCTTGAAGAGGGCGTGATTGAGCGCGTGATAGAGCGCCGCGACAAAGGCGATCGCGCCCGGCTGTCGATGGCCGGTGCCGATGAAGATCAGCGCCAGCCCCAGAGCAATGAAGACGATGCCGAGATTCTCGACCGATGAATAGGCCAGAAGGCGTTTAAGATCGGTCT
Organism: Thiocapsa bogorovii; assembly: GCF_021228795.1. Classification (NCBI taxonomy): domain Bacteria; kingdom Pseudomonadati; phylum Pseudomonadota; class Gammaproteobacteria; order Chromatiales; family Chromatiaceae; genus Thiocapsa; species Thiocapsa bogorovii. The sequence continues at coordinate 3,804,789 of NZ_CP089309.1, read as the reverse complement.
GCATCAGGGCAAAGAGTGCGCCCGTGAATGCGGAGAGGCTGCCGATCGCCAGGACTGCCATCCCCCAGGTCCACTGGACATCGCCGATCAGATCGAAGACCACGCGGATGAAGCCGTAGACCGCCACCTTGAGCATGACGCCGGACATCAGGGCCGAGATATACGAGGGCGCGGCGGGATGGGCCTCGGGCAGCCAGGCGTGCAGCGGCACCAAACCGGCCTTCATGCCGAAGCCGAGGAAGACCAGGCCGAAGGTCAGGCTCGCCCAGATCGACGAAAGCTCCGCGGCACGCATGGACGCGAAGGAGAAGCCGTCGCCGAAGGAAGCCAGCACGCCGAACCCGAGCAGGATGCTCAGCCCGCCGATATGGGCCATCAGGAGATAGAGAAAGGCCGCGCGTCGGTTGGCCGCTTGATCGTGCTGAAAGGCGACCAAAAAGTAGGACGCCAGCGACATGACCTCCCAGGCGATCATGAACAGGAAGGCGTCGTCGGCCAGAACGACCAAGAGCATCCCGGCCAGGAAGAGCCCGGTGAAGCCACCGAGCGCAACCAGCGAATCCCGGCCCTGCTCGAGCCCGCGCACATAGGCCGGACCGTAGAGCCCGATCGCACTGGTCACCAGACCGATCAGGAGCAGGAAGAACCCGGCGAGTGCATCGATGCGCAGATGCCAGGGCAGCCAAGGCAGGCCCAAGGGCAAGGTCGCCGTCGCCACGCCGCCCGACGACAAGGCACTAAGTCCGGCGAGGATCGCCGTCACACCGCAAAGCCCGGTCAGCGGCATCGCCACGAACCGCACCACCTTGGGAAATCGCGCCGCCAGCAGAGAAACGGCGGCCGACCCGAGGGCGAGCGCCACCGCGAGTCCGGCGATCGACAACGCGATTTCGATCCTCATGGCGCCGCGTCGACGCCGCTCGCCTCCGAGTGTGTCTGCTTGAGGCGGACCCCGCGCCCGCCGCCTGCGCTGACCTGACCGTCGCCGATCAGCTCGATTCCGGCCCGGTCGAGCGCCTCGATCAGCTTCATGACCGAATCCAGGTTGCCGCGGACTTGACCGTCACTGGCCTCCATCCGTTGAATGGTCGGCAGAGACAGACCCGCAGCCTCGGCCAAACGCCTCTGGTCGATCCCCAACAGCGCACGAGCGGCGCGGATCTGCGCGGCAATGATCATGTTTCAGACATCACTTATCATGCTTGAGATGCCATTTTATGGCGTTTCGAAATCATTTAGCAAGACACCGTTCGATGTATCGAGCCGTCCTGTGTCCGGCGTCGTGCCGACGGTCTAGCGTGCATGCCTGTCTTTTTCAACAGTATAATGCCCGACCGAGCCCTCTCGCGGGGCACCACCACAGCCGACCCCGGAGCCCAAGACCGTGATCGAGATCGAATACGTCGTCAGAGACCAGAAGGGAGCCGAACGCTTGCGTACGACCGACAAGAAGGCCGCCGACGCCTATGACAAAGCACTCGAAAGCGCGGAGCGTCTCGCCGAGCTCCTGCGCCACGATAAGATCCTGCCGGACCTCCCGGAGAGCGATCTCGAGGAGTTGACCATCTATCTCGCGCGCAACGCCAAGACCGTCGAGCGCATTCTCAAGGGCAAGTCGGCCGAGATCGAAACCGTCGAAACCGAGAAGCGGGACATCGAGAAGGTCGCGCAGCAACCGGAGGCGACGTCCAAGATCGCGCCCCTGCGAGCCACAGGCTGACCGAAACGCCGATCCCGCCGAGGAGCCCGCGGGGGCGAGGACCGGCAATACCCGGCGCGTGCGGTTCACCGAAAATCAATGCAGGCCAGTTCGATCCCGTGTAGCGTTCCGCCGAGCGACGGGCGCGCGGAACTCTCGACGGTCGATCCGTCAAAGACAGCGAGACTCGCGCCGGGATCGCGGATCGGCGACCCGCCCGAATCGCTCGAAACCCGTTCTGCCAACACGACCCGACACCCTGCTCCCAACCCATCGACCCGGAGACCTTGCGCATGAAGCTGATCGCACGCTTGACCGCTGCAACCGCCATCCTCGCCACGACGACACTCAGCGCCGAAACAACGCCGAACCCGAACGTCGAGGAGGCCAAAGGGATCGTCAAGGAGTTTGCCACCACCCTGCAGGGCGAGCTGCAGGCCGCCATCAAGGAAGGCGGTCCAACCAATGCCATCGCGGTCTGTCAGGACCGTGCACCCGCCATCGCAGCGGACCTCTCCGAGCGCTCCGGCTGGCAGGTCGGTCGGACCAGCCTCAAGACCCGAAACACTGCCGGCAATGCGCCCGATGCCTGGGAACAAGAGGTTCTCGCCGACTTCGACGCCCGCCGCGTGGCCGGAGAAGACGTTCAACCCATGGCCTATGCCGCTGTCGTCGAGACCGCCGACGGGGAGACCTTTCGCTTCATGAAGGCGATCCCGACCGGCGAGGTCTGCCTCGCCTGCCACGGCAGCGACATCACGCCGGAGGTCGCGGCGGCCATCGATGAGCGCTATCCTGACGACAAGGCACGCGGCTACAGCCTCGGCGATGTCCGAGGCGCATTCAGTTTGTCCAAGCCGCTCTGACCCCAATCCGCCCGGGCGATCGCTTCAGCATCGGCCCGGGCTCTGCACCGAGCCGCCAGCGTGACATCAAACATGGCCGAGGAACGGTTCGATCTCAGCTATAGGGGCGATCTGGTAACCGGAGCCGATCCGGCGAGGGTGCGCGAGCGTCTGACGGCGCTTTTCAGGCTCAGCGAGGCCGGTGCCGAGCGCCTGTTTACAGGTCGACCGGTGATCGTCAAGCGCAACGCCGATGTCGCGACCACCGCACGCTTCAACGAGGTCTTCGAGCAAGCCGGCGCCCTCCTGACGGTGACACCCCTGGGCGAGGCGGAACCGTCGGGGACATCCGGAAACGCGACCGATGCCGACCCCACGTCGCACCCCAACGCAGAGCCGCAGCCGGAATCGTCCAGCGACCGCGGCACCGACAACCCGCCCCTCTCGCTGGCGACCACCCAAGACGACTTTCTCGAGCCCTCACGCACGGTTAACATAGCGGCTTTCGACACAGGCAAGTTGAGTCTCGTCTCGGGGCAGGACTGGAGCCTAGCGGACTGCGAGCCGCCGCCCACACCGATCCCGATTCCCGACATCAGCTATCTTTCGCTCGCCGCGATGGATCCACCGGCCGAACGCCCGGGGCTTGAACGCACGCGGAACGAGACCCCTTCGAGCGAGACGCAAGAGCCGCACGACTGACGCATCAGCCTATGAGCAGAGTATGAGTACGGATTTGGACCATATCGTGATCGGCGCCGGCATCAGCGGCTTGGGTGCCGCCCATTTCGCAGCACGTCGCGGCCGGCGGACCCTCGTGCTGGAGTCTTCGGATCGCGTCGGGGGTTGCATCAACAGCCAGAGCTTCCCGGAGCTCGGCGGCTTCTGGACCGAGGCCGGCGGTCACACCTGCTTCAACAGCTACGGCAACCTTCTGTCGATCCTGGACGATCTCGGATTGACCCGACACGTTCAGCCCAAGGGAAAGGTCGGTTATTTGCTCTGGAAAGGCGGACAGCGGACCTCGATCCTATCGGCGCTGCACCTCTGGGAGGCAATGCGCTCGATTCCGAAGATCTTTTCCGCCCCCAAAGAAGGGCGCAGCGTCTCCGCCTATTACGGGGATGTGCTCGGGCACCGCAACTATCGCGACCTGCTGCGTTATGCCTTTCAAGCCGTCATCTGCCAGCCGGCGGACGACTACCCCGCCGAGGCCCTGTTTCGGCGCAAACCGCGCCGCAAGGACGTGATCAAGGCATTCACCTTCTCGACCGGGCTCTCCGCCATCCCGACGGCGATCGCAGCCCAAAAGGGGCTCGAGGTCCGCACCGGACAGCAGATCTCCGGGGTCGAGCGCAACGGCGAGGGCTTTCGCGTGACCGCCGGTGGCGAGACACTGACCTGCGGCGCGCTGACCCTCGCCGTTCCGCCCGATGTCGCCACCGCGCTGATGCCGGCCGGATTCGACGCCGCACGGGCCGCGATCACCGATATCGGCGTGGCGGAGATCGAGACCCTGGTCTTGGCGTTCCGCACCTCGGACCTCGGGCTCAAACCCATCGCGGGCCTCATCGCCGTCGACGAAGCATTCTACTCGGCCGTCTCGCGCGACTTTCTCGCCGACCCGAGCTACCGCGGATTTGCATTCCACTTCCGTCCCGGCGTGCTGAGCGAGCAGGCACAGATCGAGCGAGCCTGTCTCGCGTTGGGCACCACGCCGCGTCACATCGCTGCGCAGGCGCGGGTGCGCAATCGCTTGCCTGCCCTGCGCACGGGCCATCCCGCACGGGTAAGGCGGCTCGACGAGACCCTCGCCGGGACCCGGCTCGCCGTCACCGGAAACTGGTTCCTCGGCGTCTCGATCGAGGACGCCCTGACACGTAGCCGCAGCGAGTCGGACCGACTCTTCGCGAGATAAGGTCCAACAGCGCCACCGCTCGAGATCGCCCCCATGAGAAGACGCATCGCACTCGGCCTAGCCCTATTGCTCCTGATCGGGACAGCCGCCGCCGAGATCATCGGAAGCGTTGCCACCAAGTTCAAGTGGATGGGGCCGAACGACAAGATCCTCGTCGAGGTCTTCGATGACGAGGAGATCCCGGGCGTGGCCTGTTATCTGAGTCGAGCCAAGACGGGAGGTGTTTCAGGTGCTGTCGGGGTCGCGGAGGACACCTCCGATGCGGCGATCCACTGTGTTCAGGTCGGTCCCATTACGCTCGCCGACGAGATTCGCGACGGCAAGCGGAACGGCGACGAAGTGTTCAAGAAACGCACATCTCTGCTGTTCAAAAGCCTCCAGGTCGTGCGCTTCTACGACGCGCCCCGCCACACACTGGTGTATTTGAGCTATAGCGACAGGGTCATCGAAGGCTCGCCCAAGAACAGCATTACCGCCGTACCGATTCTACCTTGGAGCGGGCACGCCCCATAAGCGAGTACCTCGTTCCACCTTATTTTGCATGCTCAGAGCCCCCCAAAGGCGTCAGGGCAAGGCACAGACCGCGGGGAATAGTGGGAAGCTATTTCCAAGGGCTGTAACGCTGCCCTGGCGCCTTTGGGGGGCTCCCGAAGGGCGAGGTGAGAAGCGTTCAGCGCCGTTGTTGCCCGAGCTTGAAAGAGGGTCACTCTTCCTGCGCTCGCGCGCCTAGCCGCTGAATGCTTCTCGCCTCGCTGAGCACGCAAAATAAGGTGGAACGAGGTACTAGCCCGGATGTTTCATAAACCGACACAGCCGACACTGGCCTCGCGGATTTGCGCGGCGCTGGGCGTCACCGAGGGCGATGACCGGGACGCCGCGGGGGTTGAATGGTGGAAATACCGAGCGGCAACGGGCTTGATCAACGGGGCACGAGTAGTTTTGTCGCCGCGCAGGCGTACGATGCCCTGCCCGAGGTGGGCATAGTCGTCGTGCGCGTGCTGAAATCCCCGTGCGGGGATGTATGTGCGTCTAGGCGGGCGCCGCCCGGGCTGCGCGTTGAAGAGCCTCTCGGTGACCTGCTGCAACAGCGTCTTGACCGGACAGCTCGAGGGCAGGTGCAGGCGCACGCGGTCTTTGTACTGCACCACGCGCACGGCGAGCTTGAACAGTTTGATGATCACGGTGGCAGGCTGGGCGTTGGCCAGTTCCGTGCCGACGAGGACCTCGGTGCGCAGCGTTTGGTGCAAGACGTAAGCGGCGCAGGAGAAGAACAAGCGCATCTGATTGGCCAAGAAGGTGCTGTCGGAAGTGCGATCGCTGGCCAGATCGTTCTTGATCATTTTGATGAAGTTCTCGTCCTGGCCGCGCGCGCAGTACAGATCGCGGTAGACGCACTCGGGACTGGGCAAGTCCAAGGAGGTGACGACGAAGCGGAGGTTGTCGCCGCGCGCCGTCACCTCGGCTTTGAGGATGGTCCGACACGCGCCGGGCCAGGAACCGGCACGGTAGTCAACCTCGTGGTAGGTGCGGGTCCGCTCGGGTACGTCGGCGTCGGCGCGCCGGGCGTTCTCGATGCGCAGCGCATGGAGCTTGCGGGCGTCGGCCAAGAACGGCTCGGCCCGTGGCGTGAGAGCCCGGTTACCCGCCAGGCCGAAGATGAAATCCGTCAACGGATCGGCCATCGCCAAGGCCATCAACTCGGGGTTGGAGAAGTGTCCGTCGCCGCGCAGGATGATGCGTGTGCGTGGCCACGCGGCCCGCAGCCGCTTGAGCACGCGCTTGAGGATCATCGCGTTCTCGGCGCCGGTGGGGCGCTTGCCGGGACGCAGCACCGCGGTGATGAACTTCCCCGAGAGGCCCTCGAAGAGAAACAGCGGCAAGTAGCAATGGTTGCCGTAGTGATGATTGTAGAACGCGAACTCCTGCTGGCCATGGGTGGCGTCTTCGGAGTGGTCCATATCGAGCACGATCACCTGCGGCGCCTTCGGGTAGCTGGCGATGAAGGCCTCGACGAAGGCCTGCGCCATGCGGTAGAGGTCGCGCGCGCCGACCCCATTCTCCAAACGCGAGAAGGTCGGCCCGCTGGCCAGGTCCGTCGTCGCATCCAGCGGCTTGCGCTCCAGCCCCAGCTTGAACAGCGCATCACGGCGCAGCGCATTGGCGTCGTTGCCGTCTTCGTAAGCACAGGCGATCTGGTAGACCCGTTGCGCGATCAGCTCACGCATCGGATGGGTGGTGTAGGACGGATGGCGCCAATCATCGATCGCTGCGCTCAACCGCTCGGTCAGGCCGATCTGCCGATCAACCCCGCGCAGAATCATGGGGCCAAAGTCAGACGACATGGCGCCGCCGTCGAAGTCGCCGCGGACCGTGAAACCGGCGACCGGGGGAAAACGCAGCTGTTCCGGGGTAGACTCGGGCATGGGCGACCTCGTTTAGCTTCTTCCGAAGCGTTCTTGGCGGAACAGCCATTTTATCAATGGGTTGAACGAGAGTCGCCCTTTTTTATGAAATATTCGGGCTAGGTGTTCGGTTGACAACGAGCGCACGGCCCGCCAGACCCGATCTCGAAGGAACGAAGGGGGAAAACAGCTCGATGAAACAGCCCACCACAGATGCGCAAGGGGCGGCGCAGAGGATCGCATTCCGCGGCAGCGAATCCGCTTCCGGGGTGCCGAGCCGAGTCGGCTGGTCCAACGCCGAAATCCACCGATGCGGCCTAGCCGATGCCGAGCGGGTCAACGCGGCGATCTCGGCCGCCGTAAGCGGGATGCAAGCGGATGATTTCGAACGTCGCACCCATTTTATCGGCGATCGGTTCGAGAATCTCTACCTCGAACGAACACGCATCCCCGCCATCACCTCCGTCCTGGACCAGGCCGTCGTCTGCGCCGGATTGATCCTCGGACGCGCTCCAGGATCAGTGCACTGCGGGTTTTGGTTGAATCTCACGGGACCGGGTCAAAGCACCTCGAAGCACACCCACGACGAGCACGACGAGCTTCTCTCGGGCGTCTATTACGTCGCCGTACCACCGGACTCGGGCGATTTGATCCTCTACGACGGACCATCGACGATTCGCATCGAGCCGCGAGCCGGGACCTTCATCTTTTTCCCGCCGAACCTCCCGCATGCCGTCGAGACCAATCGCAGCGCGTTGCCGCGCCTGTCGATCGGCATCAATATCGGCCCGCTCTGAGAGCCGAACGGCCCGCCCTCGTCCGAGCGAGGGGCCGGAGCCGGCCTCACATGGCGCCGCTCAACCGCTGGCGCTCCTTGATCTCGCGCCGCTCCTGCGCCTCGACGGAGAGAGTCGCGACCGGCCGCGCTTCCAGCCGTGCCAGACCAATCGGCTCGCCCGTCTCCTCGCAGTAGCCGTAGCTTCCGTCCTCGATTCGCACCAACGCCTCGTCGATCTTATGGACCAGCTTGCGACAACGGTCGCGGGTCCTCAGCTCCAGCGCCTGATCCGCCTCGCGGGTGGCGCGATCCACATCGTCGCCGACCTCTTGATGGGCGCTGTCGCGCAAGCCGTCGAGCGTTCCTTGAGCCTCGTCCAGAAGCTCGGCCCGCCAGGCGAGCAGCTTGGCGCGAAAGTAGGCCAGCTGGCGCTCGTTCATGTACTCCTCATCGGGACTGGGAGAATAGTCGGATCCTGGATCCTCAGCCATCGGACACCCCCTCACCTTGACGCAGATCGAATATGTAATAACATAACACGACTTTAGTACCTTCTTGAGTAGGCTGATCCGAACGCGCTGTCGGCATCTGGACCACGCAACGCATCGGCCCCGATGCAACCTTGTGTTCCCGATCGAACCGCCGGGGATCTCGCCGGCACGCCGCCCGAGGAGTGCATCGCGCACTGTCCTTGGCCCCAGCCGGTCAGACCGCCGGCAAGCCGGGCGACATCCGCGGAGCATCGCGTATTCGGGTGGCCTTCGGCAAGTCTATCGGAGACAAGCCGTTCCGGGCCGCCGGTCCGGCCACCGAAAACGCGAGCGGCTCCTTTAGGAGCGTTGGACCCAAAACCGCCCTTGCGCCGCGCCACGGGCTGAATCGGCCTCGTTTCGCGCACCGGCGCATGACCTCTCTTTTAGCTGTTAGCCTGAGAAGCCCGCCTTAATCATGAAACGTTATAACATCGACCCACAGGGCCTGCCGCGAGAGGGGTTTGCGGTCCGACACCGGCTCGCTGAAAGGGCCGGGGTGCGGGTCGCCGTCGCGATAGCCTTGCTGACGCCGATGAGCGCGTTCCCCGCAACGGATACCGAGCTCGCCGAGCTCCGGGCGATGGTCGATCAGATGAAGTCCCAGTACGAGCGCCAAATTCAGGATCTTGAGTCCCGCCTCGCCAAGGCGGAGCGTGACGCAGCCAAGGCCGCATCGCGTTCGGAGGCGGCTGCGGAGCGCGCGGAGAAGGCCGCCGATCTCGCGACAACCGAGTCCAGACCCATGACCGCGCCGGCGGTCACGCCGCCCGCGAGCCCGGAGTCCGGCAAGACGGTTCTCGGCGCACTGGACTCGGGCAACGCGTTCAACCCGCAGATCTCGGTCTTCCTCGACGGCAACTATTACCACGACGGGATCGACGGCGAGGGCGCGACGCTCGTCGGGCTTGCCTACCAGCCCTCGCGCGGGGTGCCGCACAGCGACGAGGCGGACCATGGCGACGAGGAGCATGGCGGCCACCTGCACGGTCTCACCGAGAACGGGTTTAATTTCCGCGAGGCCGAGATCGCCTTTTCGGCAACCGTCGACCCCTACTTCGACGCCTCCCTGTTCCTCTCGATCGACGGAGACGGCACCGTGGAGCTTGAAGAGGGCTTCTTTCAAACCCGCAGCCTCCCGGCCGGCCTGCGCGTGAAAGGCGGCAAGTTCCTCAGCGACTTCGGGTACATCAATCGACAGCATCCCCATCAATGGGACTTCGTCGATCAGAATCTGCCTTACCTCAATCTGCTCGGCCCGCACGGGCTTCAGGACACCGGACTCCAGCTCACCTGGCTCCCGAAGCTGCCGGTCTATACCCTACTCGGCGTCGAGGGCTTGCAGGGCAACCAGGAGATCTTCGGCGCGACCTTGGGCGACGACGACCAGGCGGCGCTGGAGCTCGGCGACACCGACGACGGCCCGCGACTCTGGACCGCCTTCGCCAAGGTCGCACCCGAGATCGGCACCAATCATGCGCTTCAGCTCGGACTGTCCTACGCAAACAACAACCAGCATCAAGAGGCGCGGGAGGACACGCTCGAACACGACGGTGATCACGAGGATGCGCATGACGCGGATCACGAGATCGAGATCCTCCGCGACGGCCTCGCCGGCGACGCCCAGCTGTGGGGTGTCGATCTGGTCTACACCTACGACGGCGGCGGCGCTTACGGACACAAGAGCTTCAAGTTCCAGAGCGAGTATCTGCGCTCGATCAAGGATATGAAGATCACCTCGAGCGCCCATCCGGAGGTTCTCGGCACGCGCCGTACCTTCACCACGGACGGTCTTTATGCCCAGGCGATCTACGGATTCGCCCCGAAATGGACGGCCGGCCTGCGCTACGACGTGCTCGGGATGACCAACGAGATCAGCGGCAGCGAGAACGCGAGCTTCGGCTCGTCGGATCGGTGGACCTTCGATGTGACCTGGAACCTCTCGGAATTCTCGCGACTGCGCGCTCAGTATGCGCACAACGACATCCTGGTGGCCCCCGGGGAGCGCGAGCGGTTCGACGCCTTCTATCTGCAGTTCCTGGTCAGCATGGGATCGCACGGGGCGCACGCCTTCTGAAATCGCTGAAATCGCGTCCCCCGGTACATGCAGCGGGTTCACTCGGGATCGCTGGACGCATGTGTCCGTGATCTTGGAGCCGACGCGATTTCAGGATGAATCGATCTCGGTCTGCATCGGGTCGAGGTGGTCGCTTTGTTTAACGCGGTTGACGAGGGATCTGTGATGGTTAAGGGTTTTGTCGGTTTCGTTGTCGGGGGGCTGATCGCCTTCGGGGGCGTCAACGCCGCCGGGCTGGATGTCGTGGCGACCAGCTCGGGTATGGGCGCCTTGGCGCGCACGGTCGGCGCCGGTCGCGCGCAGGTCACGGTGCTGGCCTCGCCGGATCGCGATCTGCATAGCCTCCAAGCCAAGCCGACCATGATTCGTGCGCTGCGCGATGCGGATCTGGTCGTCGCCGTGGGCGCGGAGCTCGAGGTCGGCTGGCTGCCGGTGGCGATCGCCAGCGCCGCCAATCCGCTTATCCTGCCCGGACAGCCGGGCTATTTCGAAGGCGCGGCCCAGGTCGATCTGTTGGAGGTCGGCTCGCCGGCGGACCGTGCGCTCGGCGATGTCCATCCGATCGGCAACCCGCACGTCAACATGGATCCGGTGCGGATGACGCGCGTCGCCTCCGCATTGGGCGAGCGCATGGCACTCCTTGATCCCGCGGGCGCCGAGACCTATCGGGCCAACGCGCGGTCCTTCGCCGCCGCGACGGAGCAACGCATGGCTGCTTGGCAAGCCCGACTGGCGGGTGCGCCGGGTGTGGTCCTCTACCATCGGGATGCGCTCTATCTGCTCGATCGCTTCGGGGTTCCGCTGCTGGGTACCATCGAGGAGATCCCCGGCGTACCGCCGACCGCCCGGCAGATCAAGGCCCTCTCGGAGGGGCTTCGGGGTCGTTCCGGCGTGATCGTCTACGCCCCTTACGCGTCTGCGCGGGCACCCGAACGCCTCGCCAAAGACCTGGGATGGGACGCCCGCCGTCTCACGCTCGACCCGCCGATGGGCGCCGACGGAAGCGGTTATCTCGATCACATCGACCTCTGGGTGCAGACCTTGGCGCCGCCGCCTTGAGCGCACCGCTGTTGCGCGTGGAGGACCTCGTCGCCGGCTACGGCCGACCCGTGGTCGGGCCCGTCTCGCTCGACATCGCGCCGGGCGAGGTCGTCGGCTTGTGGGGCGCGAACGGGTGCGGTAAATCCACCTTGCTCAATGCCATTGCGGACCGCGCGGATCGGCTCTCGGGGCACATCCTGCGGAGGCCCGGCTTGGTCATCGCCTATCAGGAGCAGACACCGGTCCGACTGGCGAGCATGCCGGTGACGGGACGCGAGCTGCTGCGTTTTGCCGGGGCATCCATGCAGGACATGCCGGCCGCCATCCAAGCCGTCTCGGGGCGGCGTATCGACCGCCTGAGCGGCGGTCAATATCAGCTCTTGTGCGTCTGGGCCGCCATCGCCGGCGAGGCGGATCTGATCCTCCTCGACGAGCCCACCAACAATCTCGATCCCGAGCGGGAGGCCCTGCTGCTCGAGATGCTCGACCCGAGTCGGCTGACCCGGCGAGACGCGAGCGGTGCGCAGAGGGGTTCGGAGCGGGGGGTTCTGCTCGTCAGCCACGAGCAGCGATTCCTCGAGGATGCCTGCTCGCGGGTCATCGCGATCGCATGAGCGCGCTGGATTTGGTCTTGGATCCGTTGTTTCGGGTGCCGTTGATCACTGGGCTGGCCATCGCGCTGGTGTTGCCGCCCATCGGGGCCCTGCTCGTGCTGCGCGACGAATGGCTGGCCGCGCTCGGACTCGCGCATCTGGCCGCGGCGAGCGCACTGCTCGGACTCGCGTTCGGGCTGCCCGCGGTCCTCGGTGCACCGCTCGGCGCGCTGGCCGGGGGTGCGGTCAAATCATTGACCGGGGCACGCGGCAATCTTGCCTACGGGTTCATGATCCTCTTCGGATGGTCGGCGCTCTTTCTGATCGCGGCGAACACGCGCCTGGGCGCGACACTCGGCCATGCGCTCGTCGACGGTCAGCTGTATTTCGCGGGGGCAGCGGAATTGTGCGCCGCACTCGCGCTCGCCGGGCTCGCCGCGGCCGCCCTGCCACGGCTCGTACCCCGGCTGATGCGCGCACGTTTCTTTCCGCACGACGAAACCGCGAACCGCCTGCCGACACACCGCTGGCACCTGAGCTTCGACCTCTTGGCCGCGCTGGCGATGGCGATCGGCACCGCGACCGTCGGTCTGATGGGGGCCTTCGCGCTGGTCTTGGTGCCGGCCTGGATCGCCTTTCGCATTGCCCCCGGCTGGACCTGGACAATGGCGATCTGCGCGCTCGGCGGCGCCGGCGGCTATCTCCTGGCCTACCTCGCCGCTCTGGCGCTGGATCAGCCCTTCGGTCCGGTGCTGGTCGCGGTGCTGATCGCGCTGGCCGCGACGGTCGAGGCCGGGCGAGGTCTGATCGGCCGAAGACGGCTGGTGCGCCCGCGGCAGGTGCGTTGATCCGCGTCCCGAGCGAGATGATCTCGTGTGAATGCGCTCGACGCTCGGTGCATCCACAACCCTTCGCGGGGACGCAGTGAACAGGATCTGTTCCTTAATCCTCTAAACCGCGCCGGGTCCAACGGTCGTCGAGTCTGCCGGGGCCGATCCCATCCAAAAACATCGCATGGCGCACTGGGCGCGGTTTAGCAGCCCGCATCCTCGGAGAGCATTTCGAGGGCACTCTTGATCATCCCGTGCGCACGGTAGAGACCGACAAGTGTTTTCGCGTCGGTAATCTCGCCGTCGTTGCACCAGTCGAGTGCCTGGGCCAAGGGCAGCCAATGGATCTCGATCAGCTCGTCCTGCTCGTGCGCGTGCGGCTGCCGGGTCAACCCGCGTGCCATCCAGAGATGAATCACCTCCGCGAAGACGCCGGGCGAGCTGTGCATGCGTCCGAGATCGGTCCAGTCCTCCGCGGTCAGGCCGGCTTCTTCGGCGAGCTCGCGGGTCGCCGTGTCGCGCGGCGTCTCGCCCGGATCGATCTTGCCCGCCGGAAGCTCCCAGAGCCAGCCGTCCGCGGCGTGTCGGAACTGCCGCAACAGACAGACGCGATCCTGCTCGTCCAAGGCGACCGCGGCGGCACCGCCGGGGTGACGGATGATCTCGAGCTGCACCTCCTGCCCCGAGGGCATAGCGACGGTCTCGAGGGCGACGTCGATCACCCGGCCTTCAAAGACAGGCTCACGCTTCAGGATCCGTGCTTCGGTCATGGGAGATTCCTCGATCTAAACCGCGTCCAGAGTGAGCGGCTCGTGCTCGAGCGCTCTCGACCTTTGGTGCATCCATGACCCCTGGAAGGGGCGCGTTTTAAAAGAATATAGTTTTTAATGTGTTGAATCGCGCAGACTCTAACGCGCGTCAAGTCTGCCGGGGCCGATTCCATCCGAAAACACCGCATGCCGCGCCGGGCGCGGTTCAGTCGTTTTGGAAACGACCGCCGGCAAACCCTAAACTAACGATCCGAGACCGATCCGACAAGGCGAATCGGCCAATCGAAAGGACCCCGCATGTCGACCCAGAATCCATTCCTTCTCGCATTCACCTTCGCCGTCTACTTCGCCGTGGTCTGGATGATCGGCTGGTACGCCTATCGGCGCACCCGGGATCTGTCGGACTTTATCCTCGGCGGCCGGCGGCTCGGCAGCGGGGTCGCCGCATTGAGCGCCAGCGCCTCGGACATGAGCGGCTGGCTGCTGCTCGGTCTTCCCGGATTCGCCTACGCGGCCGGCGTTGAGTCGGTCTGGCTCGCCGGCGGGCTTTTGCTCGGCACTTGGGCGAATTGGCGCCTGGTCGCGGCGCGCCTTCGGGTCTTCAGCATGGCGTACGGCAACGCACTGACCCTGCCGGAGTATTTCGCCAACCGATTCGAAGACCGGGCCGGATGGTTACGCGGCATCGCCGCCTTGTTTATCCTGCTGTTCTTTCTGCTCTACACCAGCGCCGGCTTGGTGGCCGGGGGCAAGCTCTTCCAGTCGGTCTTCGGGCTGCCCTATCTCTGGGCCGTGGGGATCGGCGTCCTCTCCATCATGATCTACACCGCGATCGGCGGGTTTTTGGCCGTCTCCTGGACGGATGTCCTGCAGGGGATGCTGATGGCGGTGGCCCTGGTCGCCGTGCCTTGGGTGGCCGTATCGCAGATCGGGGATACCGCGTTGGCGCTCGAGGTGATCGAGGCCGCCAACCCGAACCTCCTGGACCCCTTCACGCGCGCCGACGGCAGCGCACTGGGCTTTATCGGTATCCTCTCCCTGGCCGCCTGGGGCCTGGGTTATTTCGGTCAGCCGCACATCCTCGCCCGCTTCCAGGCGATCGCGTCGCCGCGAAAGGTGCCGCTGGCCCGCTGGATTGCGGTCACCTGGGTCGCCGTCACGCTTGCGGGCGCCACCTTGACCGGCCTTGCGGGCATTCTGATCATCGAGCAGCCGCTCGCGCCCGAGGCGCGCGAGACCGTCTTCATCCTGCTCGTCGATCTGCTGTTTCATCCGTTGATCGCGGGTCTTCTCCTCGCCGCCATCCTGGCCGCAATCATGAGCACCGCTGACTCGCAGCTGCTGGTCTCCTCGTCCACCTTCACCGAGGACCTCTATCGCACCCTGCTGCGTCGCAAGGCCGGGGCACGCGAGCTGGTCGCCGTCGGGCGGATCACGGTCGTCGTGATCGCCGTCGCCGCCTTTTGGTTGGCGCTGGACCCGGATGCTATGGTGCTCGATCTCGTCGCCTACGCCTGGGCAGGCTTCGGAGCGGCCTTCGGTCCGGCGCTGGTCCTCTCACTGTATTGGCCGCGCATGACCGGTCTTGGGGCGCTCGCCGGGATCTTGGTCGGCGGCCTGACAGTGTTGGGATGGCGGCAACTCCAAGGCGGCCTGTTCGAGCTCTACGAGATCGTGCCTGGCATCCTCTTCGCGACGCTCGCGATCGTCCTGGTCAGTCGCGCGGACAAGAAAAAACACGAGGGCCTCGCCGCGCGCTTCACGAAGGTCGAGACCGAGCTGAAGGCGTCTCGGGCATGAGCGGGCGACAATGGGCGACGCCGTCATCGTGTCGTCATCAATCGTCAATAGAATGCACCCCGGTCGACTTACCCCAACCCCGCAAGACCAGGTCGACCCGGGTGAACCCACGCTGCACATTCGAGGTTTTTACCTGAACGGCGTCGAGGCGACGGCGCAAAGTCGCTGCCGGGCCGCGGCTCATTCGACACATCACAGATCACACCGAACGCGGTTCAGAACACCATGACCACCATTCTTGTCGTCGACGATGAACCGGATATTCGCGAGGTCATGCGTTTCGCGCTCGAAAATGCCGACTATCGCGTGATCGAGGCTGCCCATGCGGACGAAGCGCGCAAGCTCCTGACCATCGAGAGCCCCGACCTCATCCTGCTCGACTGGATGCTGCCGGGACGCTCCGGTCTCGAGCTGGCCCAACAGCTCAAGCAGAATCCCAAAAGGCGCGCCGTACCCATCATCATGGTCAGTGCCCGCGGCGAGGAAGAGGACCGGATCAAGGGTCTCGACACCGGGGCCGACGACTACATCGCCAAGCCCTTCTCGCCGCGCGAGATGGTGGCTCGCGTGAAGGCGGTCCTGCGGCGCGCCAAGACCGACGAGCCGGCGGACGAAATCGACGTCGGGGGGCTACGCATCGACAACATCGGCCACCGGGTGACCGCCGAGGGACGCCCCGTCGAGATCGCACCGACCGAATATCGCCTGCTGCATTTCTTCATGACCCACGCCGATCGCGCCTTCAGCCGCTCGCAGCTGCTCGATCAAGTCTGGGGCGATCAGGTCTATGTGGAGGAACGCACGGTCGACGTGCACGTCCGCCGCCTGCGCAAGGCGCTCGAAGCCTCGGGCCACGACCGACTGCTCCAGACCGTGCGCGGCGTCGGTTATCGCTTCTCGGACAAGACCTGACGAGATTGGCCGATAAACCGCACCCACGGGGAGAGTCCTGGCGGCACGCCGTGTCGTTCGAGGTGTGGCTGTTCACAACCACGATCGTCCTGTGCACCGCGCCATGGCTGGCCGCACCCGAATGGGCTTGGGTCGGAACACCGGTCCTCGTCGCCTATCTGCTGCGCCAACTCTTCCTCCTTATTCATCTCGCGCTGCTGATCCGGCGTCATCACAGACTGATCCCGCCTTTTCCGCGCGGGCTCTGGGGCGAGATCTATCGCAGCATCGCACAGTATCAACAGCGCGGGCGCAAGGGCCGCAAGCGCCAGATCCGCTTCACGCGTCGCTTCCGCGAGGCGGCCAACGCGGTACCGGACGGCCTGGTCATCCTCGACAAGCAGCATCGGGTGGAATGGGCGAACCCCGCCGCGGCGACCTTGATGAACGTGCACTGGCCCGAGGACGACGGGCGGCCTCTCTTCGAGATCCTGAACCATCCGGACCTCAAGGACTTCGTCGAAGTCGGCGAATCCTTGAGGCCGATGGATTTCGCCCCGGAGCACAACCGAGCACTGATGCTGTCGCTGCGCATTACCCCGTTCGGCGAGCGCAAGCGCCAGCGACTCGTCGTCGCGCGCGACATCACCAAGATCTATCACCTCAACATGATCAGGCGCGACTTCGTCGCGAACGCCTCGCATGAGCTGCGCACGCCCTTGACCGTCATCGCCGGCTTCCTCGAGAGCCTGATCGACGCCTCGGCGACACCCCAGAACCATCGTCGGCCTCTGTCGCTGATGCACAATCAGGCCGAGCGCATGCGCCTCATCATCGAAGACCTGCTGACACTCTCTCGCCTAGAGATGCACGAGCACCCGGAGGCGCAAGAGCTTGTCGATGTCCCCGACGAGCTGCATCTGATCCTCCAAGAGGCCCACGCACTGAGCAAGGGCCGGCACCTGTTTTCGACCGACGTCGACGAGAATCTACTCCTGCTCGGGAGCCAGCCCGAGCTGCGCAGTGCCTTCTCCAATCTCGTCTTCAACGCGGTCAAGCACACACCCGAGGGTACTGAGATCCATGTCCGTTGGTCGGCATTGAGCGACAGCCTGGAACTTCGGGTCGAAGACAACGGCCCCGGCATCGAGCCCGAGCATCTGCCGAGGCTGACGGAACGCTTCTATCGCATCGACAAGGCCCGCTCGCGCGAATCCGGAGGCACCGGACTCGGTCTTGCCATTGTCAAGCACATCATGAACCGGCACGATGCGCGCCTGCTGATCGCTAGCGAGATCGGGCGGGGATCGACCTTTTCGTGCGTCTTCCCGAGGGCTCGAGCGATCCTCCGGGAAGAGGTCGAACAGGCCACCGCACCTCGCGCCGTGCCTGAACCCACCACGATCGAAGCCCGATCGACTCCGGCGCCGGATACGGCAGGCTCACACCTGGACCGAGGTCGACGCTCGGCCGCTTGTTGATGATCGCGCGCGGGCGTAGGATCTGGAGCCGGTCCCGGTCGAAACAGGTCCCGGAGGATGCGCTGATGAACGTCTTAAGCAGAGGTCTCACCCTCGGCTGTGCTCTGGTGCTTGCGTGGCTTTCATCGGCCGCTTGGTGCAGCGATCTCGACGAGATCCGGGAGCGCGGCGAGTTGCGCCATCTCGGCATCAAATACGCCAACTTCGTCACCGGCTCCGGTGACGGTTTCGACGTTGAATTGGTGAAAGGCTTCGCGAAGGAGCTCGGTGTCAACTACGTCCTCGTCGACACGAACTTCTACAACGTCATGCGCGATCTGTTGGGCAAGGACGTGGTGCGAAACGGTTCGGAGGTTACCCTCGAAGGCGACTACCCGATCCGCGGGGACATGATCGCTGCCGGATTTACCGTGCTTCCCTGGCGCGAGCAGGTACTGCTCTATTCACAACCCACCTTTCCGTCTCAGGTGCTCCTGGTCGCCCGCTCGGAATCCGAGCTTTCCCCGATCTCGGGTAGCGACGACCTCTCCCGTGATATTCTTCAAACCAAGGCGCTGATCGGATCCAAAAGCCTCTTGGTGATGGAGCGGACCTGTCTCGACCCGGCCAACTACGGCTTGACCGGTGCCGGGGTCGATTTGAAGTCCTATACCAGAAGCTCGAACCTCAACGAGATGGTCCCGGCGCTGCTCAACGAGGAGGCGGAGCTGACCCTTTTGGACGTGCCGGATGCCATTCTCGATCTGAAGAAATGGGCCGGAGCCATCAAGATCATCGGCCCCATCTCGGAACATCAGAATCTTGCCGCCGCTTTTCCGAAAAGCTCGCCGGCTCTGCGTGACGCCTTCGACGACTACCTCGCGAGAATCAAGGCCGATGGCACCTACGATCGCTTGGTCGACAAATACTACCCGGGGATCCGCCGCTATTTTCCGGGGTTCTTCGACCGCAACTCCTGAATCGGGCGGCGTCGGAGCGCCTGACGCCCGATCACGTCGGGAACCGCAGGCACCGCCCGAAGAGGGGGTGATCTCGACATGCCGCGCAACCACACCTTGAGCGCTCGACAGGCCTCCTCGTGCAGCCGCGCAGGCCTTGAGCGATCCACACCAAGATGGCGTTGCTAGGTCGACTCGCCCCTCGCTGGCCGCTCCTGTTAGCGGTCATCTTCTGCGTCTATACCATTGTTCTTCTTTGGAATGTCTTCACGGCACAAGACCTGTTGCGCTCGGCCGCGGACGCTCGATTGGTTGCGGACAGCCAACGTCGCGCGATCGCCGTCGCCGACTTTACCGCCGAGCGCCGCAACAGCGCCATCGACCTCGCCGAAAGCCATGAGATCGAGGCCTACCTGATCAATCTCGCCTTGGGCATGTCTTTGCAGTACGGATTGAACACCAATCTCGATGCCATCGAGCAGCGTTTCCGCCGACATCTCGAGCAGAAGACCCTGCGCGGATCGCCCCTCTACCAGCGGATCCTCTACGGAAACGAGCAGGGCGAGACACTCGTCGACCTGCAGCCCGATGCTCCACCCGTCGATCTCCCGGAGGGATTCGAGCATGAAGGCAAGATCTCGATTCAAAACGAATCACACCGCTTGATCGCGAGCGCCCCGGTTTTCCACAAAGGGATCTACAAAGGCGTCGTCGTCACGGTCGGCAGTCTCGATCAACTCGCCTGGCTGCTGATCTCGAGCGGGGACGAGGAGACATCCTCGGCGCGCTATCAGGAGCTTCTCGTCGGACCGGACGGCCTGGTGATCGCGCCGCCCGGTCCCGAGATCGAGGTCGATCCCGAGTTGGCGCATGCCCTTGCGCGCTTGCCCGAAAACACGCTGATGCCGATCGACGCGGCGCCGGATCGCCCTGCGGATCATCGGGCGAGCCGTCGAGCAGACCGTCGGGGAACTGCTCGGGCGGATCTCGATGGGTGGCTGGCGGTGCGCAGCGCGGTCCCGGGTACGCCTTTGTCGCTGCTGACATTGATGACGGAAGACTCCGTCTACGGGCATCTCAGCTCGAGGCTCTTTCTCTACACCCTGGGTGCCTTTCCCTTCGTCCTGTTGTTCGCGGCGGTCGGCTTCGACCGCATGCGGTTGCGGGCGATTCTCTTCGAGGAGAAATATGCCCGATCGGATCGTCTGCGCGACCGCCTCGAGCACCAGAACCAACGACTCTCCGAGGAGATCGCGCGCCGCGAGGCGTTAGAGCAGGATCTGCTCGACAACACCCGTCGGCTCGAAGAGATGGCGGAATCTCTGAAGACCAGCGTCGGGCGTGCCGAGGATGCCAGCCGGGCGAAATCCGAGTTTCTGGCAGCCATGAGCCACGAGATCCGAACACCGATGAACGGCATTATCGGGATGACCGAATTGGCCCTCGAGACACCACTGAGCGAAGAGCAACGCGACTGTCTCAACGTCGTGAAGTCATCCGCCGACGGCCTCCTGACGATCATCAACGATATCCTCGATTTCTCCAAGATCGAGGCAGGCAAGCTGGCGGTCGAGTCGATCGATCTCGACCTTCAGGCCCTCGTGAACGAGATCATGCGCTCCTTGCGGGTGAAATCGCAGGAGAAACCGTTGGAGCTTCTCAGCGAGCTCGCGCCGGATGTCCCGCGTCGCTTGATCGGAGACCCGGGTCGCCTGCGACAGATCCTCGTCAACCTTCTAAACAACGCCATCAAGTTTACCGAGCAGGGCGAGGTCGCTCTGCACGTGGCTGCACGACCGATCGCAGAGGATCGGGTAGAGGTTCATTTCGCCGTGCGCGATACCGGAATCGGCATCTCCTCGGAAAACCAGAAGCGTATCTTCGATGCATTCTCGCAGGAGGACGGCTCGATCACGCGACGTTTCGGCGGTACTGGCCTGGGTCTGACGATCTCCAATCGGTTGGCCGCCTTGATGGGTGGACGCATCTGGGTCGAGAGTAAGCTCGGCGAGGGCAGCACCTTTCATGTGACCCTGCCGCTCGGCGTCGGCGACCGGGACTTCGTTGCACCGCAACCGCCCGAGCTGGGGGGAAAACGCGTCTTGCTGGTCGACGACAACGCGGTGAATCGCCGGATTCTCTGCCGCATGCTCGTGCAGTGGGGCATGCAGGTGACCGAGGCGCGTAACGGCACCGGATGCCTCGCCGTCGTTGCCGACCCGGACATGCGGGCGTTCGATCTGCTCCTGATCGACTTCGAGATGCCGGATCTAGACGGTTTCGCGGTCGTCTCCGCGCTCAAGCGGATCCCGCGGACACAACACCTCAAAATGATCATGCTCTCTTCGGGTGTCATCCCCGGCCATGCCGAGCGCTGCCGAGACTTAGGTATAGACGCCCTCCTCGCCAAGCCCGTCGCCCACGACGAGCTGCTGAAGGCCGTTCAAAACGCTTTGGGCGAGCGCACGCGGGATGCGGCGCCCTTGGCGCAGCCGCAAGCTCGTTCACCGCAGCAACCAGCCAAGCCGCTGAAGATCCTGCTGGCCGAGGACAACCTGGTCAATCAGAAGCTCATGATCCGACTTCTGGGCAAGTGGGGCCATGAGATAACCCTGGCCAACAACGGCCGAGAGGCGCTGGAGCACGTCGAGCGCGACACTTTCGATCTCATTCTGATGGACATGCAGATGCCGGTGATGGGTGGTTTGGAGGCGACCCGGCTGATCCGCGAGCACGAGGGCGCGGACCCGAGTCTGGGCCGAACCCCCATCCACGCACTGACGGCGGCCGCATTGCCCGAGGAGCGGGCGGCCGCTCTGGAATCAGGTATCGACGGCTATCTGACCAAGCCCTTGAACCGATCCGAGCTGATCGATCTCCTCAACGGAATCGAAAAGCATCCGGCAGGGCACGCGACCCGGTCGGATGGCTCCGGCGACTCCTCTCGACCGACGGACAGTCATCAGAGCTGCGCCAAGTCGCTCTGATTGATGTGATAGACGAGCCGATCGAAGACGTCATCGATCTCGTCGTAGTTGTTGTATACGCCGTGGGTGGAGATGCGGAACCCCACGCGATCGTCCGCCGGTGCCGCGGAACTGCTTCGCCAGGTCACGGAGCGGATATAGATCTTCGGTGTCTCCGCGGCCAAGGCGCCGTTCACCGCACTGATGGCCGCATTCATTGCGCCGTAGGCTGCCGCGTTGTCCTTGTCCGCGAACGGGTTGAACGAGGTCAGTGCGGTCGCGAAGCGGGCGTCCGAATTCTCCTGGACCCAAAGCGCACTCGGGCCCCATTGCGCGGCGATGAGCCCTTTGAGGTAATTTCCGAGCGCGACCCCGCGATCATAGATGGCAATCACGCCGATCTGATCGAAATAGCTGACCGAGTCAGTCATTGCATAGAGCGCGGGGGTATTGCTCTCGCCGCGGAACTGCATATAAACGCTCGGGTTCCACGCACGACTCTCGTACCAGGTGCTCTGGGCAACGAAAGGGTTCCCGTACAAGAAGAAGTTGCCCATTGCAAACGGCGGCAGAGGGTCGGTTCCCGAGTTGCGGACATAGAGAATCCCCGTCCCGGGCCCTCCGCAGAGCCATTTGTGACCCGCCCCCGCGATGAAATCCGCACCGTAGGCGTGGCAGTCGATAGGCAGCATCCCCCAACCGTGGGCCGTGTCGATGATCGAGTAAGCGCCGTAGTGGCGTGCCAATGCGCACAACTCGGGAATCGGCATCCGCACACCGTTCTTGTAGAAGATTTCGGAGATGGCAAGGTACTGCTTGTTGGCTGGATCCAAAGGCACGGAAAGCTCCGACTCGAACCAGTCCAGCACCTCGTCGACGGTGATGGCAGCGGTGAAATTCGACGGGATATCGACGATCACGACCTCGACCCCATGGTAGTCACGGGCCCAAGCGATCGGACCGGCCAAGGCGGGGTGCTCGAAGCTGGTCGTGACGATCCGATCACCGGGCTTCCAGGGGGTCCCGGCAAAGATCAGATTGCATGCGTCGGTCGTGTTGTAGCTCAGCACGATCTCATCGGGATTGGCGCCATAAACCTCGGCCACCTGCGCCTGACGCGCGCCGGTCGCCGACGGGCTGGTCGGGAAGAGCGTCGGGAAGTCCGCGGCCAGATTGGCACCCCAGTCGCGGGGATCCTCCGCCTTGTAGAGGTTGTAGACGGCAAGGTTGTTGACCACGAACTGAGGCGGCGAGCCGGTGGTGCCCGTGTTCATATGGATGTAATCGTTAGGCAACGAGAAGGTCTTGCGAACCTTTGCCCAATAACCTTCGCCGGACTGAGGACCGGAGATCGTCGGCGGGGGCAGCAAATTGCGCCCGAATTGGCCGGGCGGAACCGCTGGCGGACCCGACTGGGCCTTGGCGAGGACCTCGCCGGGCCCAACAAACCCCGCCGCAATGCCGGCGGATGCAAAACCCTTTAGAAAATCACGTCGATCAAGGCCCGAACCCTGCTTGCTCGCTGTCATCACACACCCCTTGCGCTGAAGATCGATCCGGAGCAATCCACTCTCGGGTGAGCTGCTCGTGCCATGGCACACCGAACGCACGGATCCGACGACGACGGAAGAAAGAGGTGAAATCACACGCACCCCATCCATCGCCGGGGGACCGAACGACACGGATAACGGGAGCTTAATCAGGATCGATCGACAGACCTGTGAAGGCGATCACAGGACGGGAGGGGCAGAGACCCGAGAGGGGCACCGCCGAATGCGGTGCCCGATACGACAGTGTCAGCGAGAGGCCGCCGCAAGCGGGATGCGCTCTTCTTCCTGCGTGCCCTGCTCGTCTTGAAACGCTTGGTTGACGCGGTCCCGGAGCTCCTTGCCGGGCTTGAAATGGGGGACATGCTTCCCGGCCAAGGCGACCGAGTCGCCGGTCTTCGGGTTACGCCCGATCCGGGGCGGCCGGTAGTGCAACGAAAAGCTTCCGAAACCTCGGATCTCGATCCGCTCGCCGGAGGCAAGTGCAGTACTCATGCGATCGAGGGTCTTTCGTACCGCCTCCTCCACGTCTTTGTAGGGAAGGTGGTCCTGCGCCGCCGCCAGTACGTCGATCAGTTCTGATTTGGTCATGGTGTCGACTCCTGGAAAAGGAGAAAGGGCCCGCGATACGGGCCCCGCCTAAAGAGACATCATGCAAGAGACATCGTGACGGGTTATCAGCCGCCGCGCTGAGCCTCTTCCATCTGCTCTTTGAGGAGATCGCCAAGGGTGGTCGCGGTGGACGAATCGCGCGAGTAGCCCTTGATGGCCGCCTGCTCTTCCTCGACATCCTTCGCCTTCATCGACAGCGAAAGGGTGCGGTTCTTGCGATCGACGCCCAGGAACTTGGCCTCGATCTCCTCGCCGGCCTTCAGAACCGCACGCGCATCCTCGATGCGGTCGCGCGAGATCTCGGAGGCACGCAGATAGCCTTCGACGCCGTCGGCCAGGGCGATGGTCGCCCCCTTGGGATCTACATCCAAGATGGTGCCTGTGACGACGCTGCCCTTCTCGTGCAGGGCCACGAAGCTGGAGAAGGGATCCTTATCCAACTGCTTCACACCCAGGGAGATGCGCTCGCGCTCCGGATCGACCGACAACACGACCGTTTCGAGCTCGTCGCCCTTCTTGTAACGACGCAGGGCCTGTTCGCCCGCCTCGTCCCAGGAGATGTCGGACAGATGCACCAGACCGTCGATGCCGCCGTCCAGACCGATGAAGATGCCGAAATCCGTGATCGACTTGATCTTGCCGGAGACGTGATCGCCCTTCTTGTGGGTGACCGCGAACTCATCCCAGGGGTTCATGGCGCACTGCTTGATACCGAGCGAGATGCGGCGACGCTCCTCGTCGATATCCAGGACCATGACCTCGACCTCGTCGCCAAGTGCCACGACCTTGCTCGGATGGATGTTCTTGTTGGTCCAATCCATCTCGGAGACGTGGACCAGACCCTCGACACCCTCTTCGATCTCCACGAAGCAGCCGTAGTCGGCGATGTTGGTGACCTTGCCGAAGACGCGGGTGCCTTCCGGGTAACGGCGCGAGATGTTGACCCACGGGTCCTCGCCCATCTGCTTGAGACCGAGCGAGACACGCTGACGCTCGCGGTCGAACTTGAGCACCTTCACGGTGACCTCGTCGCCGATCTCGACCACCTCGGAAGGATGCTTGACGCGACGCCAGGCCATATCCGTGATGTGCAGCAGACCGTCGATGCCGCCCAGATCCAGGAAGGCGCCGTAGTCGGTCAGGTTCTTGACAATACCCTTGACCTCCATGCCTTCTTCAAGGTTTTTCAGCAGCTGATCACGCTCGGCGCTGTATTCCTCTTCCACCACGGCGCGGCGGGAGACGACCACATTGTTGCGCTTGCGGTCGAGCTTGATGACCTTGAATTCCTGCTCCTTGCCTTCGAGGTACGTGGTGTCGCGCACCGGGCGCACATCCACCAAAGACCCCGGCAAGAAGGCGCGAACGGTGCCCAGGTCGACGGTGAAACCGCCCTTAACCTTACCGTTGATCATGCCCTTGACGGTGTCGGCCGCCTCGAACGCCTTCTCGAGATGATCCCATGCGGCGAACCGCTTTGCCTTCTCGCGCGAGAGACGGGTGACGCCGAATCCGTCCTCGACCGCGTCCAGGGCGACCTCGACATCGTCGCCGACGGCGACCTCGAGCTGGCCGTCCGGGCCTATGAATTGACTTCTGGGGATCACACCCTCGGACTTGAGTCCGGCATTGATCACAACGTTGTCGGAGGTGATCTCGATCACGGTTCCGATGACGATGGTACCCGGCTGCAGTTGGGTGGTAGTCAGACTCTGTTCAAATAGTTCGGCAAAGCTTTCGGTCATGAGATGAAATTATCCTGAGAACGGCGCGCTGACCCGTCCCGTCCGGGACGAGGGGTATGAATGAGATGAAAAGGTCGGCGCATTCGGCTCCGACCCGACCGGATCGACAGAGGTCCCGCTGGACCGACTGCCGATTTCTTAAGGGACCAGCTCCGGAAAGACGCGCCTCACCTCTTTCAGGACCCGATCGAGCACTTCTTCGATGGACATCGCGGTGGAATCCACGATGATCGCGTCTTCCGCGGCACACAAGGGTGCCACGCTACGACCGCGATCACGCGCATCCCGCGCCCTGATGTCTTCTACAAGGTCGGGGAGGTTAGCATCCAACCCCTTTCCTTTCAACTGTTTATACCGGCGATCCGCACGCACCTCGGCGCTGGCGTCGAGAAAGATCTTCACCGGGGCGAGGGGAAACACGACCGTGCCCATATCGCGCCCGTCGGCCACCAGGCCCGGCGGGCACACCATGGCGCGCTGACGCTGCAGCAAGGCCGCGCGCACCGGCGGATGCACGGCGACACGCGAGGCCGCCATCCCCGCCTGCTCGGTGCGGATCGCCTCGCTCACGTCCTCGTCGTCCAAAAGCACGCGGCCCGAGACGAAGGCGACCGGCAAGTCGGCCGCGACCGTGGCAACCGCCTCGGCAGCGTCGAGCGAGACCCCGCGGCGCTCCGCGGCCAGACCGAGCACCCGATAGAGGGCGCCGCTGTCCAGACAATGCCAGCCTAGCCGCGCCGACAGCAGCTCGGCGATGGTGCCCTTGCCGGTCCCGGACGGACCGTCGATGGTGATGACCGGGGCGGTCTCGGTCATCAACCCCACCACTTCGCTGATCGCAGCCGTAGGGTGGACAAGCGCAGCGCCGTCCACCAGCGTCGGCGCGGGGTTCGGTGGACTTCGCTCTCGGTCGTCCACCCTACGGCCGGGATTAGGAACAACGCCACCGGGGCCGACATCGACTTAGACCCGCGTCACTTGGATGCTCAAGCCGGCGGCTCCAGCCAGCTCGACGAATCCGGGAAAGGAGGTCTCGACGTTGGCGCAGTCCCGGATCGCGACCGGTCCGCTCGCCCGCAAGGCCGCGATGGCGAAGGACATGGCGATCCGATGGTCGCCGTGCGCATCGATCGCATCCGTAACGCCCGCATCCGGCCCGTCTGTCGAGCCCAGGGCCCCGCCGTGGATGCGCATGCCGTCCGGCAGCGGCTCGGCGCACACCCCGAGCTTGGCCAAACCGTCGGCCATCACCTGGATGCGGTCGCTCTCCTTCACCCGCAGCTCCTCGGCACCGGTCAGGATGGTCTCGCCCTCGGCGCAGGCCGCTGCGATGAAGAGGACCGGCAGCTCGTCGATCGCCAGCGGGACCTGATCGACCGGGATACGGATGCCGCGCAGAGGCGCATGACGTACCCGAATATCCGCCACCGGCTCGCCGCCGGCCGTGCGCCGATCCATCAGCTCGATATCCCCGCCCATGGCGCGCAGGATATTGATGACACCGACCCGCGTCGGATTGATGCCGACCCCCTCGAGGATCAGATCGGAGCCCGGCGCGATACTGGCCCCGACGAGGAAGAAGGCCGCCGAGGAGATGTCGGCGGGTATCGTCAACCGACAACCCGTCAGCCGTCCGCCGCCGGTCAAACAGACCTTCGCCGCATGACGCCGAACCGAATAGCCGAAGGCCGTGAGCATACGCTCGGTGTGATCGCGCGTCGGCGCGGGCTCGGTCACGCAGGTCTCGCCCTCGGCATAGAGGCCCGCCAGCAAGAGGCTCGATTTGACTTGCGCGCTGGCCACCGGCATCGCGTACTCGATGCCCGACAGGCGCTCGACCGGTGTCAACTCAAGCGGCGCGGTACCGGCCTCGGTCGTGCCGATCCGCGCCCCCATTCGCCCTAAAGGCTCGGTGATACGCCGCATCGGACGTTTGGACAAAGAGGCGTCTCCGACCAGGGTCACCGGGAACGACTGACCGGCCAAGAGGCCCGAGAGCAACCGCATCGAGGTCCCCGAATTGCCCATGTCGAGCGGACCATCGGGTGCTCGAAGACCACGCATCCCGACACCCTGAACGCGCACCTCGCCGCCGTCGGGCCCGTCGATCCGCACGCCCATGCGCCGAAAGGCCTGCAATGTCGCCAAGGCATCCGCGCCCTCGAGGAACCCGCTGATGCGTGTCTCGCCTTCCGCGATCGCAGCCAGCATGATCGAGCGATGCGAGATCGACTTGTCGCCGGGCACGCGCAGGCGCCCGCGCAAGGTGCCGCCCGGCGCGACCAGGTAGCGGGTATCCGAAGGCTGTGCCAAGTGCTCTCCCGCGCGACTGCGCCCGGACGCTGAAAAGCCCGGTATATTAGTCCTGCAGGCGGAGTGGGTAAACTGCGGAATCCGTGAACCTACCGCAACGGTTCAGAGATTCCGAGACCATTCGAGATCGTCTCGCCGGCTTCGACCGCGGCCAATAATTCTGAAATTTTGGATGTGGCTTCAACCACTTGTACCCTACGCATGACCAACCCCAAGACAAAACCATGTAGTCAGCTTATGCCGGCAGTCGGTTTGCCGCAATCCGCTTCAGACGTGAAATCGCCTAAGCCACGCTCACGGTGTAGCATTCCGCCGACGAGCCGGGCGCTGGCCGCGGCTGTTGAACCTAAACCGCGTCCGGAGCGACATGCGTCGTTTGCATTTTGCGTCTGGCTTCGGAGATGTCCTCGATCCCGGTGAGACGCGCTTTTGAATTATATATTTTTTAATACTTTAAACCGCGCCGGCTCCGACGATGATCGGAGTCGGCGCGGCCAAGCCAATCCGACAAACGACGCATACCGCGCTGGGCGCGGTTTAGGGCATTCATTCCGTCATCAGGACCATCATGTCGATTACCGAAAAACAAAAACGCTGGCTCAAGAAGCAATCACACCACCTGAAACCCGTCGTCACGCTCGGGCAGCACGGGCTCACGGAGGCCGTGCTCGCCGAGGTCGAGCTGGCGCTAAGCCACCACGAGCTGTTGAAGGTGAAGGTCAATGCCGGCGATCGCGACGAGCGCGACGCCGCGATCGCGCTGATCGGCGAGCGCACCGAGGCCGTTCTGGTCGCGCGTATCGGGCATGTGGCGTCTTTCTATCGCGCCAACCCCGAAAAACGCGATCCGATCCTGCTTCCGAACCTTTGAGACCACCTCGCCGACCGCATCGGCCGGACGGACAAGCAGCGTAGGATGAGTAGAGCGTCAGCGAAGCCCATCCCTCAAACCGCCGCGTTGCCGGGTTTCGCTCCGATGCCCTTGGCTCGGCCTGGTGTGTCTGGAGTCGGACAGGCTCCAAAACCGCGCCCAGCGCGGTATGCGATGTTTTTGGATGGGATCGGCCCCGGCTGACTTCACGACTGCCGGAGCCGGCGCGGTTTAGCGGTGCTCTTCGACATAGTCCTGCAACGCACGGTCGATACGGCGCTCCCATCCCTGCTCGCCGGCGTGAAAATACTCAAGCACCTCGCGCGACAGGCGCAGGGTGACCGGCTGGCTTTGCTCTCGCCCATCCATCGTCGGGGGCTGGCGCCTCCTTGGGGGTTGAGCGACGGCGCCGCGCCAAAAAGACTCGACCGCCGCCGGGTCGCTCGGGTCGTAGGCGCTCTCGGGATCGGACGCCGAATCCGGCGCCGCATCGATCGAAGCGCGACGCTCCTCATCGCTTTCCGGAAACCGCTTGGAGATAGATTCTGGTTTCATGTTTCGTTGCCCTCCGTAAGGAGATGACGCGCAGCTCTCTATTGGGTTCCGTATAGGTCATATGGACGACGCAACCGTCAAGCCAGCCCAGCAGGTTCATGCGCGGCTCGCCATAGTCGGCTCGGGCATCCTCGGCGGCCAGGGTCGGATGATCGAAGACGCGGTCGCAATCGGCGAGATCCAGACGGTGCCGCCGCAGATTGGAAATGCGCTTGGACTCGTCCCAGGTGGCCATGGCCTGAGATTGTACCCCAGCAACCGATGACAACGATGCGCCGACGGTGGCGCCGGATGTCAGGTTGCCCGGCTCCAAAGCCAAACGCAACGTCGAAATGACGCATGCCGCTCTGGACGCGGTTTAACCCTTCACCTTCAACGTCCCGAGCATCCGCATGGTGCGGATCTTTAGCTCGACCCTGAACTCGACCTCCTGATCGGCGCTGGGCTCCACCTCAAGGGTGTAACCGGTCTCCTCGATCGTCGCATTCTCGGGCAGCTTCTCGGGATCGATGGTGACGGTCCAGGTGCCGGGTTGCAGACCGGCGAAGCGGAATTCGCCGTTGCCGTTGGTGAGGCGCCGATAGACCTGCTCGCCGCTGCGCACCTCGACGAGGATGCCGCCGAGGCCGCGGCTCGGTTTGAGCTCTTCCGACGTCGGCGGGGGCGGGGCCTTGACGCCGCGCCCGACCTGCACGAAGGTCTGCGAGGGCAGCAGGCTCGGGTCCGGCTCGTAGAGCTGGACCTTGCCGTCGATGGTCGCGCCGCGGATGAAGGGGAGGTTTACCGGCACGCCGGCATCGAAGAAGAGATTGACCTCCTGCGGCATCTCGACCAGCGGGATCATGCCCACCGGCAGGCGCCCACCGGCCAGGGTGAGCTGGTAGACCCCGAGCCTGACCGAGGGGAACATGAAATAGCCGTTCGCGTCCGTGATGGCGACCAGCCGGTCCATCTTGAGCACGACGTTCGCCAGACCCTTGCCGGTCTCCTGATCGAACGCACGACCGCGCAGCGTAGCGACATCCTTCCGCCGCAGGGTCGGCACCTCGATCGGCACCGTGTAGGAGACCATCAGACTGTTGTCCATATCCATGCCGTTGTCGTAGGTTTCGGCATAGCGTGACCCGTGGCGCGCCTGCACCCGGATCATGTCGCCGTTCTCGCGCAGATAGCTGTATTGGGCGTTGGCGATGACGCTGTTCTGGCCGTTGTAGTTCTGCCCCTGCACATCCAGGCTCAGGTTGGAGCGCGCGTCGATGACGAGGTTGGCGCTGACCCCGGCGGTCATGCTCGGCTCTTCGTCGAAGCTCGCGGCGGCCTGATTCTCCAGGAAGAGATAGGCGCCCAGGTTCAAGCGCTTGGTCGGACGCCAGAAGAGGCTGCCGCGATAGGCGTCGGTCATGGAGCGCTCGCCGGTCACGCGATCGAGCTTCTGTCCCACGTCCACGCTCGTGTTGAGGCTCAGATTCAGGTCTTTGAAGCTCTTGGCGTAACCCAGGCGCAGGATGTTCTCGGTCTCGTCGAAGGTCGGCGCCGGATTCAGGTCGTTGCGTTGGCGATAACGCAGCTCGGCCCGATAGCTGCTGTCGCTCGGAGTGCGCCAATTCACGCCGATGCCGGCCTCGTGCTCCTCGCTGTCGGGGCTGTACCAACCCCAATTGTCCGTGTCCAGATCGACCACGAAGTCGTCCCCATCCTCGTCGTCTGGCGGCTCGTCGTCGTGGTACCGGTTGTAGTGATAGAAGGCGCGCAGACTCCAGGGCCGGTCCTCCGGCGCATAGTTCACGTCCAGATAGGCGCGGTCCTGGTTCTGGTAGTAACCGGCATAGTCCGGCGAGGCATAGAGCAGGGTCAGGCGATAGCGCCAGGGTGCACCCAACTTGACCAGATCCCCCCAGAAGGCGGCGCCGCTCCCGGCATCCCCGGTGCTGCCGGCGACTTCCACGTCCAAGGCGAGCTCGGGACCCAACGCCGCCTTCTGTCGCAGCCCGAGGATCCGGTTGTGGCCGTTCAGGTTGTCGGTTTGGTCCAGGTAATTGAGGGCAACCAACCAGGTCGGCGTCAACGCATAGGTTGCCCCCAAGCCGGTTTGATGGCCGTCGAAATCCTCCTCGTCGTCGCCGAAATCGAAGGAGCCGACGTGATAGGCGGAGACCTCCCAGCGTTCGCCGCGCCAGGCAAAGCGCGCACCGCGCCCGCTCACCCCCATCTCGGTCAGCGGCGAGAGGCCGTAGCTCGCATCGCCGAGGGTCACGTCGAAGTCGCGCCCGCGGTAATCCAGATAGAACCAACTGTCCTGACCGAAGACGGTCTCGTCGTTCAGGCCCGGCCAGCGCAGCAGAAAGCTCAGGAAACGCTCGTTCGTGTTGTCCAGCGCCCCGCTGCCGGACCATTCGAGCTGCACGCCCGCGCCGTCGTCACCGTCGTTTTTGCCGCTCCAACTGCCGCCGACACGTCGGGTGAAGTAGGTCTTCATGCTGTGATAGGGCGTCTCCTTGCCGGTCATGCGCGGCAGGGTCTCGACGCTCTTCTTGGCGGTGTCGCTGAGCGGCGTCTCCAGTCCGGGCGTGGATGCGGTCGTGGTCAGGCTGATCTCGTCGCGGGTCGGCTCCGTGATGGCCGGCGGCTTGATGGTCAGCTCCACCGGGCGCACCTCGCCGGCCGCCAGGGTCATGCTACCAGCCGAGGGCTCGATCTTAGACTCACGGCTGCTCTGTGCGCCGAAGCCGACGGTCAGAGCGGTATTGCTGTAGTTGCCGATCTGGAAGGTCGCCTGGTAAGGCTCGTTCGCGATCGCGATGTTCGGCATGTCCAGGATATCGACCTGGAGCTTGAAGACGGGCCGCACCCGCACCGCGAGGGTCGAGCCGCCGAGTGCGCCGCCGCGCCCCCGCAGGCCGACCTGGTAGCTCACCCGATACTCGCCCGCCGCGATTCGCTCGGGCACAAAGAAGCTGACCAGCCGCATGACCGAGCCGCCGGCGGGAAGGCTGAAGGGGAATTCCGGGGTAATGGCCCGCCAGCCCTCGGGCATGAGCAGCCGACCCTCGAAGTCGTTGGGCTGACCGGTCTGGTTGGCGACCTGGAAGACGACCGTCACCACCTCGCGCGGGTCGACCGTGAAGACGCGCGACTCCATCGGGCGCACGTCCACGCCGCGCGCCTGGGCGAGGAGCGGCGAGCCGACCAGGAGCAGGCCGAGGAAGATCCAGGCGAGCGGCCCGAGCCCCGGTCGCAGCCGAGCGCAACGCCGAACACCGCGCCCGTCGCGCTGGGTCGCGCGCCGGGGTGCGGTCTCTGTGCGATTGCGGCCGTCGGGCCGGGACATCCGGAAAACCTCCGGGTCGCGGGTGACGGTCGTTCCGGCCGCTGTGTTGTCAGGCGCTCATCGGCAAGGTCGGCCTTGTGCGAACCGGGGCGTCGTGTCCGCCGTAGCGGCGAGCGGCGCTGCGGTCCAGGCATTGGCCGGACCGGTGGCGAGAGGATCCAGTGGCGTGCGTCACCCTTGACCGAGCTATGCGACCGATGGACTTGGCCGGTCGGTCGCGGGTTGTTGTCGTACTCCGAGGCGGGTCCTCGCCGGTCGATGGCTCCGCCAATGACCACGATGCTCGCCCCTGGTGTGCCTCCCCCGAGCGGCGCGAGGCGGGGAAGGGATCGGGCCGCGCCGCTCCATGGCGTCCCTGGCCGAACCCTCCCCGAACCCGACCGCCAGGAGTGGGTGACGCGTGCTTGGGCCGGGTTGAGCGCCCGCTGAAGCGGGCGCTCAACCCGGCCCAATGAGGTTATTCGATCTCCAATTCGACGTTGGCGCCGAAGAGGTTGTCGCCCGTGCCGTCGGCGACGACCAGGCCGAGGTAGCTGCCATTCGGTATGTCGCCGAGGTCCATCTTAAAACGCACGGAGGTGCCTGGGTACAGCCTCCTGGCCGTTCCTTGGAACTTACCGACTGGGGTCCCCGATTGGCTGTAAAGCTCAAGCGACAGGCCGGGACGCAGCCACCGTTGCCCGGTGTTCTCAACGTCGACCACGAACACCCGCTTGCCGTCCTCGCGAACCAGCCCAGGGTTGGTAAAACTGAGCCCCGCAGCGTCGTCGTTCCGACCGACCTGGGTGACAATCTGTACCCCGTAGCGGACTGAATGCGTCAGTTGCACGGTCACGTCCGCCGACGCCTCGGGCGAGGCCTGGGTGATCGCCTCGACCATCACCATGCTCCAGTAGGTGCCTTTGAGGCCCCCGCCTGTCGGCACCTGAACCTCGTAGTCGATGCGCTCGGTACCACTGGCAGGCACGGTGACCAGATCGCGTGACAGGCGGACCCAGCCGGCGTTAGAGCGGGGCAGCTGACCTGCCTGGCCGTAGTCGGTGCTGCCATCGGCGGCGAAGCTGTAGTCGGTCTGATAGAGCTTGACCTCGCCCGGAGCGCTGCCGTCATTGCGCAAAACGATGGTGCCCCGGTACCGCTCGCCGGGCCGCGCCACATGCTCGTGGGTGAAGTCGCCGATGACGGTCACCGTCGCGCCGACAGGCGATGCGGCCAGCAGGGCCGTCAGGATGGTCGCCGCAGCGATGCAGGAGGTAGTTATCCGCATGACCTGTCCTCAGTAAACCCGGTATTGCACGGTCGCGCCGTAGCCGCCGGAAGGTTGAGCGTTCGAGACCCCGTGCAACCGCAACGCTAGACCGATACCGCTGCGGTCCCCAATGCCGGTGCACAAGGTCTGCTCGAAGCTGCTCAGGGTCAGATACTCGGTGCCGCAGGCGACGCCATTGGCACTGTCGGCCCGCACCCCGATGCTCACGCCTGACGGAAGGGCGCTGGTGATCAGACGCGCAGAAACCGTCCAACCCTCCCCGCCGGTGTTGCTGACCCCAAGGCTGCTAGGATTCTGATCCGCATAAAGCGGCGAGGCGAAATCACTGCCCGCCCCGGCGACGAGATCCGCCGGGCCGATCTGGCGATACCAGCTACCGCTGACCTGAAGGTCCGCACCGCGCAGTTGCGGCGTTACGCCAGCGAGGCAGCCTAGCAGTAGGACCGCCAAGGGATGAAGACTGCGCATGATGGCTCCGTTACGGACGGCGGGACGCGCCGACACCCGACCGGGGCAGGCCGCTAGCCCGCTCCGGTCAGACAGGCATGCGGTCACGTCATGCGTCGGTGATCGTGAAGGTCACTGTCTTTGACAAGGTCGCACCCACCGCCGCTGCGGTCGTCGCGCTGAGGGTGTAAGCGATGCTTCCAGAGCCATTACCCGCTACGCCCGTCACCAACGTCTTCGCGGTGACATTGTCCAACGTTTGTTCTCCGCCCGACGTTCCAGCTGCATCGTCTCCTGTTGGAGTTCCCAGTGTGAGCTTGAGCGCGAGGCCTGTCTCCATTATCTCGTTGAGTTGCGCAGTGATCACTTGGTCGGTTTTGTTAGTCGAGTATGAGTACGTTTTACCGGTGTCCGTGGCATCGGCTGGCGCGTCACCAGGGACCAAAGGCGCGCTGATGGTCAGCCCCGTGACGTTAGCGCTCACCGAGATCACGCCGTAGCCTTCCACCTCATAGCCGACCGTCTGCTCTGCCTGGTTGGCATCGAGGGCATAGGCTGCACCCGTCACCAAGAATCCAACCGCCGCCGCCAACGTAGAAAGTTTCATCGTCCTGTTTGCGTTCATTCTGTTCACCCTGTCATGTGCGTCAATGTCGATACCTGCCTCGGAGAATCAGCGAGGGCCTGACCGGTCGGACACTCGGGCGTCCCTGGCCGGACTGCGGTCGTCCGGTGACCCTGGCCCGCATCGCGCCGGCGCGGGCCGAGGCCCTCGGTGCGGCGGCTGGGCGGTGGATCCCTTGCTCGCTTCCCACGGCAGGAGTATGGAGCGCGCCCGAGCTATTGTCAAATCTGGTGTATGACCATAGGGCCAGAGTTTGATCAGGCGGCTTCCCGTTGCTCCTCTTGGGTCTCCGGTGGGTCGTCGGACACCGGAATCCCGTCTTCGTAACGTGTCCCGCCGAGCAGTTCGGCCACTTTCTCGGGGGCACGGATGCGCCGCCAGGTCTTGGCGGCCTCTTCGCTCATCTTGAAGGCCAGGCCGAGGAAGGTCGCGCGGGTGACGCAGTTCTTGGTCCGGCCGGTGCGATGGCGCACGGTGGCGAAGGTCGACTCGATGGGGTTGGTGGTGCGCAGGTGCACCCAGTGCTCGGCCGGGAAGGCGAAGAAGGCGAGCAGGGCCTCGCGGTCCTTCTCGAGCTTCTCGGTGGCCTTGGGATATTTGGCCCCATAGCGGTTGATGAAGCGCTTAAAGGCTTGGTCGGCCTGCTTGCGGGTCGGCGCCATCCAGATCGCCTGCAGATCCGCCTTCGCCTTGCCTTGCAACGACTTGGGCAAGGCATTGAGCACGT
Organism: Thiocapsa bogorovii; assembly: GCF_021228795.1. Classification (NCBI taxonomy): domain Bacteria; kingdom Pseudomonadati; phylum Pseudomonadota; class Gammaproteobacteria; order Chromatiales; family Chromatiaceae; genus Thiocapsa; species Thiocapsa bogorovii. The sequence goes on along the minus strand of NZ_CP089309.1, from coordinate 3,769,190 downwards.
TGCCCATCTTGTGGAACCAGCAGCGCTGATGCGCGGTCTCGGGGTAGACCTGCTCAAGCGCACCCCAGAACCCCAGCGCCCCGTCGCCGACGGCCAAGCGCGGACCCGTCTGCAGACCACGTGCCTTCAGATCGCGCAGCACATCGAGCCAGGATTCGGTGGATTCACGCAACCCGTCGACGATGGCGACCCACTCCTTGGTGCCGTCGGGCCGCACCCCGATGATCACCAGCAGGCAGAGCTTGGGATCGTCGCTCTCGCGCAGTGTCGTGTAGATGCCGTCGACCCACCAGTAGGCGTACTGCCGGCCTTCGAGGCTGCGCTGGGTCCAGTCCTTGTACTCCTCGGCCCACGCGGCCTTGAGCCGGCCCAGAGCCGCCGCGGAGAGCCCTTTGGCGTCCTCTCCCACCAGCACCTCCAACGCCTCCCCGAGGTCGCCGCTGGAGATCCCCTTCAGATAGAGCCACGGCAGCGCCGCGGCGACCCGAGCACTGCGGCGCACGTACGGCGGGGCCAGCGCGGAGTTGAACTTCACCCCGGCCCCGGAGCGGTCGCGTACCTTAGGCACCTGCACCTCCACCGGACCCACCGTGGTGAGGATCTCGCGCGCCGGCAGATAACCGTTGCGCACCACCGCCCGGCGTCCGTCCATCAGCGACACCCCGGCAAACTCCTCGAGCAGCTGCTCCACCTCCGCCTCGATGGCCCGCTGCAGGATGTCGCGCGCCCCGCGGCGCACCAGCTCCTCCAGCGGCAGGCCCAGCTCGGCCAGCACCTCGCCCCGATCCCCTCTTGCACGGCGGGCCCCCGTACTCGTATCGTCGCTCATGGCGCACCTCTCTCGTTGCTGCTTTGGGTCTCGACAACCACATTGTCAGCAACGGTGCGCCGCCTGCTCAAGCTCTATCAGTCCCCGCTCATACACCAGAATCGAGCATAGCTCAGCGCGCCCGTTCGCAGGTGAAATACCTTTAGGCTATGCTTATATACCCGAAAGGCATTGCGTAAGGCACTGGGCTGGACGCCCTGCACAACAGGCGCGTAAAGCATTGAAATTGAGGCAATTAGAGTATTTTCACGAGGTCATCGAGCAGGATTTCAACATCTCGGCCGCCGCCAAGAGGCTCTACACCTCCCAGCCCGGCGTGAGCCGCCAGCTCATCGAGCTGGCCGACGAGCTGGGTGTTGAGCTCTTCCTCCACGAAGGAAAGCGCTTGGTCGGTCTGACCCGTGCCGGGATGGAGATCGCCGAGATCGTCGCGCGCGTGCTGATCGACGTGCGTCGGATCCACGAGATCGGCCGCTCGCTCGCGACCGATCGGCACGATTGTCTGAAGGTGGTGGCCAATCGGCACGCCGCGCACAACCTGCTGCATCATGCGATGGTCGACTTTCGCGAGATGATGCCGAGGATCGAGGTGGACGTCTCGGAGGAAAACACCCTTCAGGCGACGGCCATGCTGCGCATCGGCCAAGCCGATCTGGGACTGCTGGCGGAGGCGCCGGATCAGGATCCGGACCTGCTCTATTTTCCAATCGAGGAGTGGCGGCTGCTCTTGGTGGTGCCGCGGGATCATCCTTTGGCGGGGTTGCCGACGGTCGGGCTGGAGGATCTCGCGCACTATTCGGTGGGCTCCTACGATAACGCCGCGCAATCGCGCTTTGTCATCGACGAGGCGTTTGCCGGCGCGGGACTTCACTCCCCGGTCAACATCTCCTTCGCAAGCAGTCACATGATCCTGCAGTTCGTGAACAGCAAGTTCGGTATCGCCATCGTGGCGGAATCCGCCTTCTCCGCCGACGACTACCCCGAGCTTATCGGGCTGGACGTGAACCATCTGTTCCGGCCCCTGACCACCGACCTGGTGCTGCCGCGCCGGGCCTCTCCCCCGCGCCATGTCTTCAACTTCCTAAGCGTCCTCGCACCCCAAATCACCCCGACGACGATCGGCGAGGCCATCGACTCGTAGGATAGGTAGAGCGTCAGCGACACCCATCCTCCAAACCGCCGCGTCGCCGGGTTTCGGTCCGATGCCGTTGGCGCGGGCTGGATGGGTTTCGCGGTTGCTCTACCCATCCTACGGTTCAACAAGGTTTTCACCTTGTTTCCGACTCGTCACTTGGCCGCGCCGAGACCGCCTCAGTCCGTTCGCGGTCCGAAGCGGTCGAACGCGTAGACGAGGAGGAAACCCAGCACGCAGGTCAAGATCGCGCCGAGGACCAGGGGGTCCCCTTCGTAGCCGGAGGGCAGGACGTTGACCTCGGAGAGGATCTTCTCGGGCGTGAGCCCGTCGGCTGCCATCACGACCTGACCCGAGCCGTCCCGCAGCCAGTCCGCGGCGTTGCGCCAGGGATAGACCTTGTTGAGCGAGCCGACCAGGAAACCGGTCAGGATAGCGAGTGTGAGGCTTCTGTAGCGCTTGAAGGTCCAGGAGAGCAGGCGCGACATGGTCATCATCCCGGTCAGACAGCCCAGGGCGAAGACACTCAGGACAAGGAGCTTCTCCAGGGAGAAGTCGACCAGCAACCCCTTGAGAGTGTCCTGGATGATGAATTGATACATCCCGAGCACCAGGAGCATGAAGCTCCCGGAGACGCCCGGCAGCATCAGTGCCGAGATGGCGATGGCACCGCAAAGAAAGACGAACCAGAGCGCCTCGTTGCCGCTCGCGGGCGTGAGGGTGGTGATCCCGTAGGCCAGGATCGCCCCGAGGACGAAGACCCCCAACTCGCCGGCGCGCCATTGCCCGATGCGCCGAGCCATAAAGAGGATCGAGGCCAGGATCAGCCCGAAGAAGAAGGCCCAGATCAGCGGCGGGTAATGCTCGAGCATCCAGGAGACGCCGAAGACGCCGACCAGCACGCCCATCGCCATGCCGGCGAGCAGGAGCGCCAGAAAGCCCCCGTCGACCGCCCGCCAGACACCGTCGAGCCCATCGCGGCGATGCACGCCGATCAGTCCCGGACCGAACGCCTTCACGGCATCGAGCAGACGCTCGTAGATGCCGGTGATGAAAGCGATGGTGCCGCCCGACACCCCCGGAATCACCTCCGCGACACCCATGGCACCACCCTTCAGGATCAGGCTCAAGCGCGACATCGTTTATCCTTGAAAAACAGCATGAAATGAAGCGTATCAACCGCCGAGAGGGGCGACCGGACCGCGCTCGAGGCGTCCGTCCGTCGGACGGCGCCGTTGCCCCGTTGCAATGAAGTGCGTCGATCGGCACACGCCTCGGCCAGGCTGCGATCGATCGCCGCCGAAATAACGAGCGCGCGTACGCCCGCTCTATCTTCCCATCCGGAACGACAATCCGAAAGCGAGCGCCCGCGCGACGTGCCGGATCCGACCGAATAGGAGGGTGTCCAATGGGATCGGGCTGAGACGGGGCGGGGCGCGTCAGATCCGACGCGGATACAACTCGGGCAGGTCCGCGGAGCGATCCGACGCGGCATCCGCCCCGTCGCCGGATAGACGCGGCTTGAGGATCTGCCAGGCACCGATCCCGTCCCATGCCGCTCCAGCCGGTCCAGCCGCTGCGCCACCGGTGCCCGCATAGAGGGCTCGGTCGAGTTGCGCCAGCGTCTCGGCCGCCGCGGCATCGTCCAGCCGCAAGGCCAAGGCACCGAGCCCCGCCGGAGCCTCCCCGCCCCAGCGGACCCGCCCCCAATCCAGCAAGGCCGTGCGCGCGCTGCGGGCGTCGTTGTTCAGGCAGGCCTGCTCGACGCGACGGCGTGCCTCGCGCAGCGCCTGCGGGGAGGCGCGGGTCTCGACCCGATCCGCGTCCTCGCGACGGCGCGATCCCCGTTTGAGCCAGCCGAGTGCCGCGAGCCAACCGAGACCGATCAGGCCGAACGCGGAAACCCCGAGGCCGATCGGACCGGCGATCGCCCGGCGCACCCAGTCCTCCGCCGCGGACGGGCCTGTGCCCGATTCGCGCGGCTCGGCGGCCTCGTCGACGCGATCCGGAACCGCGGCCGCATCCTCCGACTCCGGCTCGCCCGAGACCTCGGATGGCTGGGTCTTCCCGCCGCCCGCGGCCCCGGCGGGCGCTTCGGCCACCTCCAGGGTCCGAGCAGGCACGATCGCCACCCGCTCACGATCCTCGCGCGTATCCCACCAGGGAACACGGACCTCGGGAAGGGTCACGCGCCCGGCGCGGGTCGGCACCAAGGCCACCTCGATGCTTCTGATTCCGACAGGCGCACCGACACCGGGCAGGTCCTCCGCACGGGTTTGACCGGGGTAGATCTGCGCACCGTCCGGCGGATCCAGCGCGAGCGGCGGTAACTGGGCCGCAGTGGCTCCGCGCGCAGTGGCCGTGAGGACACGTGTCACCGGCTCGCCGACCTGGAATCGCGGCGACGATGGGATCCACTCGTCCGAGATCTCGACGGACTCCGCCGGCAACCAGGGAGAGCTCGAACCGGGCGGCTGCGCGCGGACCTGGATCTCCAGATCGGGGGAGCGCTCCACGATCCGTCGTCCGCTGGTCGTCATCCGCGACAGCCCGGCAAAGGGTCCGGCGCCGAACAGCGCATCGAACTCGTCGGCCGCACTGCGTCCGGCCGGCCGCGGTGCCGGCATCACCGCCTCGAGTCGCGGACCGCGAATGACGAGAGGTCCGCTTTGGAGCGGCACCACAAGGAAGCGTCGCTCGATGACTTGATAGCGTTGGCCGTCGATCACCTCGACCGAGGCGCGATCCTCGCCGTCGCGCTCGATCGTCGCCCCCTCCACCTGCGGGTCGGAGAGGACCGCACGCTGCGGCGCCTCGCGCTCGCGATAGAGCACCTGAACCCGGTAGTGAAACGCCTGCTGCACGTAAGGTGTCTGCTCGTCCGTCTCGGTCCGCACGAAGATCGGCTTCGGGCCGGTGGAAGGGTCATCGGCCGCGGCGTCCTCCACGACATCGACCGTGATCGGCTCGCTGCGGGCATCGCCCCACGCCAGTGCGGGGATCTCCAGCCGACCCGTTCGCTTGGGGGCAAGCTCGATGCGCCATTCGCGCGTGTGGGACACGGACCCGTTCAGAACGCTCATGCGCTCGCTCTGGCTGCGACTCAGGATGTCGAAATCCTCTTCCAGCACTTGGAGCTCGGGCTCTCCGGAGAGTCGACCGTCACCGAACAGCTGCAGGATCAGGGTCTCGTTCGCGGCGATGCGGTCGCGATCGATCTCGGCGCTAACCCCGTCGAGGAGTGCTCCTTGTGCCAGCGCCGGGGTGACGACCATCAGGCCAACACACACCGAGGCCGCGAATACCGTGATGGCGCAGAGCATCGGGAGCAGGACGGCGTGCAGCGGACGGCGGGACCGCTTGCCCGTGGTGCGCCGCGCTCCTCGAGAACAGGTCGGGTCGAGTCGAATCAAGTCATCCATCCAGAATCCAGGTCGACGCATGCGTTCCAATGAGGCCATGTCGCGCATGGCGCGGCTCAGGGCAAGCGCCCTTCGCGGCGCAGATGCTGCAGGAGAAACCGCTGTCGCAGCAAACCGCCCGGGTCGTCCGGGACTCGGCGCAGCTGCGCCTCCATCGCCTGCTCGCGTTCCAGAGCCTCCGGGCTCGGCGCTTCCGACAGGGAGCTATCCGATAGGGCACTCTCCGAGGGCGCAGGTTCTTCGGTATTCGGATCCGATGTCCCGTCCGGGTGCTGCGCCGATCCGTCGGACGCATCCTCCGGCAGCATGACATCCTCGGTCTCGGCGACGTCGTCCGGACCGATGTCGCCCGGGTCGCCGGTCGGCCCGGTTTTGCCGCTCGGCGGGGGTCCGGTCTCGGATCGGCTCCCCGATGCCTGATCGGAGGACGCGTCGGCAACTGGCTCGGCCGCGGCATCCGAGCCGCCGTGCTCGGCCGAATCGGACGCTGTCTCGGACGAGGGTTCGGATGTCGGCTCGGCGCCTTCTTTGCCCTCACCCGTCTGCTCGCCCGAGCCCTCCGGGCTTTCGGCCGCGTCCGCCTGTGTGTCGCCACTGCCGGGCGCGTCGGCTGGATCTCCGCTGCCGCCCGAGGGGCTCTGCGCGTCGCTTGCGGCGTCACCGTCGGCGCTCTCGCTTTCGCCCTTCCCTTGTTCATCGCCTTGGCTCTCGCCCGAGTCGCCGCCCTCGGACGATTCGGGCGGTTGGTCCCGCAGCGCCTCGAGCAACTCCAGGTTGTAACGCGCATCCGCATGGTCTGCATCGCGCTCCAGCACACGCTCATAGGCGGCGATGGCCTCGTCAATCCGCCCGAGGCGTGCGAGTGCGTTGCCGCGATTGTAGTCCGCATCCGGATCCGGCGCGTCTGACAAGGCCGAGAGCGCGCGCTCGTAGTCGCCGGCCCGATAGCTGGCGGCGGCACGCCACGCCGGGTCCCGAAACAGCTCGGCCGCCTCGGCGTTCGCGCCGGCGTCGAATTGCCGGGCGGCCTGTTGATCGTCCGTCCACCAAAGGTCGGACCACTCGAAGGCCCAACCCGGGGTCGGCGGCAGGATCATGACACAGGCGAGGATCGACAACAGCCAACCACGCCGGAAGGCCAAGGCGGCGAAGGGCAAGAGTGCGAGCAACAGCCAAGGACCCTCCTCGCGCCATTGATCGGACAAGAGCGACGGCTCCTCGGTGATCTGCGTCTCCATCGAGCCGAGTCCCATGAGTGCGCGGGTGTCCTCGTCGCTTGCGTCCGACTCAACGTATCGGCCGTTTCCGAGCCGGGCCAGCTCGCGCAGCTCGGACTCGGGCAGGCGTGCGATCCGGACCCCACCGTCGCTGTTCGGCTCGAAACCACGCGTTCCATCCGGGGCCATGGGCACCGGGGCGCCGTCGGAGGTGCCGACCGCAAGTACCGAGACGCGATGCCCGCCGGCCACCAACGCCTGCACGGCAAGCCAGGCCGCGGCCATATCGCCGACCCCGTCGGTCACCAGGACGATGTCGCCTCTGTGGACGGACGCCCGCGCGAGCAGCTCGCCGGCCGCACTCAATGCCCGTGCGGTATCGCGCGCTCCCTGCACCGGGATGAGGTCGGTCTTCAGTTGGGGCACCTGAGCCGAGATAGTCGCGGCATCCCGCGTCAGCGGCGAGACCACGAAAGGCTCCGGACCGAAGGCAAGCAGCGCGATCTGGCCCTGCTCCGATGCCTTCAGGAGATCCATGACGTCGAACCGGGCCCGTGCGAGACGGGATGGTCGCAAGTCGGCCGCGTTCATGCTCGGGGAGAGGTCGAGCAGGACGACCCGCGCCGCACTGGTTCCGTAGACCGGCTGCGCGACACGCTCCCAGGCCGGCCCGGCCAGCGCCAGCGTCCCCAGGAGCCAACCGAAACCCAACAGCCACAGAGGCAAGCGTCGCGGTGCACGGTCGGAGCCCACCAGAAGATGCGGCAACAGATGGGCATCGACCAGGCGTCGCCACATCGGCGCCCCGCTCGGCCGTCGCCACACCAGCACGAGCAGGATCCCCGCCGGGATCAGGGCCAGCAGCCACATCGGACGCAGAAGCTGCAGCTCAGACCACACGACGGCGCACCCCCGCGGATAGAAGCGGCGCGGCAGCCAACCCGAAGCTCAGGAGCAGCGCGCCGGCCGCCGGCCACATGTAGAGGGAGCGTCTCGGACTGACCGAACGCTCGTCGCGCTCGCTCGGCTCGAGACGATCGAGCTCGGCGTAGATCTCTTCGAGCTGCTCGCGGGCGTGGGCCGAGAAGAAGCGGCCGCCGGTCATCTCGGCGATACGCTCGAGTGTCGCCGGATCGAAATCGCTGCCCCCGCGCGCCGGAAAACCGCCGAACGGCGAGTGCGACCGCGACATCCCGCCACCGTTTCCGCCCCCGATCCCGATGGTGTAGACGCGCACGCCGGCCTGAACCGCCAGCTCCGCGGCCGCGAGCGGCTCGATATGCCCCGCGTTGTTGGCGCCGTCGGTCATGAGGATGACAACGCGGTTGCCCTCCGGTTGGTCGCGCAGATGCTTGACCGCCAAGGCAAGGGCATCGCCGACCGCGGTCTCGCGACCGGCCAGTCCGACCACCGCCTCGCTGAGCATGGTCCCGACTGTGGTGCGATCGAATGTGAGCGGCGTCATCAGATAGGCCCGAGAGCCGAAGAGGATGAGTCCGAGACGATCCTGCTCGCGCCGCCCGATAAATCGCTCCGCAACCGCCTTCACCAGCGCAATGCGCGAGACCATACGGCTGTTCAGCTCATAGTCGGCCACCTCCATACTGCCGGAGATGTCGAGCGCGATCATGAGGTCACGGCCCGAGACCGGGAGTCTGACGGGCTCCCCGACCCATTCGGGACGCGCCGCCGCGAGCACCAGCAGAACCCAGGCAACCAACGCGAGGATCAGGCGCGGACTCAGCGAGCCGGTACCTTGGGTGCCCCGCGCGACGTCTGCCGCGAGGTCGGGATCCAGGGGAAAGCGCAGGGCCGCGCCCTGCTCGTCGGGCGCACGCGGGAGCCAGGTCGCCAGAAGCGGGACGGGAAGGGCGAGCAAGACGAGGGGCCAGGCCATCGTGATCATGCTGAAACGCGCTCGGCGGATCTTTGAATGGTCATGGCATGGCCTTGATGTCGCGCGACATCTCGGTCTCGGAGCGGCGCGTTTCAGGGGGTCTAGGAAAGGATTCAGAATCAACCGAAACATGTCGGCCGGGGTGAGCAGAGCGCACCCCGACATCCACCGGCGTCGGCGTTTTGGCGGCCTTCCGAGGTGCGTGGCCGCCATGCCGATAGTGGGTGCGGATCCAGGTCTCGGCCAAGTCAGCGAGCGCATCCGGAGTCGATGACGGATCGCCGTCGCGACCCGCGCCGTAGGCCAAGTCGGCGAGTGCCCGACCCGCTCCGCGACGAAAGCCCTCCCCGCCACCGGTCGCATCCAGGAAGGCTAGCCAGGCATCCCCGGTGAGTCCGGCGACCTGCTCGCGCGGAAAGCGTGCCAGGGCGAACCGACGCAGCAGGCGCGAGAGCGCGGCGACGAAGGCGCGGGTATCGCCGTCGGCCTGGACATCGGCCCGCAGCGCGGCGAGCTCGCGCAGGGCCGAGCGGGCGGCGGCTCCTCTTCGCCGATGGCGGCGCCAGCGCACGCCGGCCACCCAAAACAGAACCGCCAGCAGCACGGCGGCGGAGATCCACCAACCGGGGGCCGGTGGCCACCAATGGATGGGATCGGGCAGATGCCAGTCACGCAGTTGCGCCAACGGATCGCCGTTCACACGATGCCCCCCGCTGCAGGCAAGCGCCCACGCCCCCCGAGGCCGAGCGCGAGTGCGGGACCGACCGGGTCATCGGCGGTCAGGCGCAACAGGTGCGCGCGGTTGCGCCGCGCCAACCGCTCGATGGCCTCCATCCGGCTGCGAAACAGGTCTTCGTACGCCTTGCAACTCCCGGAACGGGTCAGATCGAGTAGGCTGCGCCGGCGGCCGTTGATGACGGGATAGCGTCCGGATGGCGGTGCCTGGATCTCGATGCTGTCGTGCACGGGCAAGAGGATGACCTCGCAGCCGGCCGCCAGCTCGGTCATCCAGCGCGTTTGCGCACGCAGGATGTCCGCGAAATCGCTGATCACGGCGACCAGGCTGCCGGGACGGACCAGCCTGACGAGGTGTCCCGCGGCATCCCCGAGCGAAGCGTAGCCGCCCGACTGCCCGGACGGCCCTGCATCCGGGGAGAAGGCGGGCGCCGGACTCGCCAGACGGTCGAGTAGCGGCAGGAGCCCGGCGGCACGCGAAGCCGGGCGGCGCTCCAAGTGCCGGGTCTCGTCGAACACCAGACCGCCGACCCGATCACCGCGGTCCACCGCGGCCCAGCCAAGCAGCGCGGCCGCCCGCGCAGCGACGACGGACTTGAAGGCAATGCGGGTGCCGAAGCGCATGGACGGCCCTTGGTCGACCAGCAGCCACACCGGACGCTCGCGCTCCTCCCGAAAAAGTTTGACGTGAGGGCGGCCGGCCCGGGCCGTGACGCGCCAGTCCATGTTTCGCGGGTCATCGCCGGGCTGATACACCCGCGATTCGTCGAACTCCATCCCGCGCCCGCGAAAACGCGCGACATGGCCGCCGGTGCGCGTCGCCAGGACCCGCCCGCGCGGCGCAAGATCGAGCCGCCGCGCCTGCTCGCGCAGAGCGATCAGCTCGGTCAGCTCGGGAAGGACGCCCTCGGTCCGCGCGCGAGGCGTCTTCGCGTCCTGCGCCGTTGGTGGATTCGATCGCATGGCGAGGGCCACCTAAGGCGCCGGGACGCGTGCGAGCAGTGCCTCGATGAAGTCGTCCGGCCGGCGGCCTTCCGCCTCCATCTCGTAGGACAGGAGCACGCGATGACGCAGCACATCGGGAGCGAGCGATTGGACATCCTCTGGCGAGACAAAGCTGCGCCCGTTCAGCCAGGCGAGTGCGCGCGAGCAGCGGTCCAGGGCAATGGTCGCGCGCGGGCTTGCGCCGAAACGCAGCCACCCGGCCAAGTCGGGCGAGTAGGCCTCGGGCTTGCGGGTGGCCATGACCAAATGGACCAGATAGTCCTCGACCTCAGGCGCCATATAGAGATCGAGAATGGCATGCCGTGCAGCAAAGACGCTGGCCTGACTCAGGACGACGCCGGGCGACGCGGAGTGATCCCGTCGGGCCCCGTCGCGATTGAGCCGCAGGATGGCTCGCTCGGTCTCGATATCCGGGTAGTCGACCCGGACGTGCATCAGAAAACGATCGAGCTGGGCCTCTGGCAGCGGATAGGTGCCTTCCTGCTCGATCGGGTTCTGCGTGGCCATGACCAGAAAGAGACGCGGCAACGGATAGGTCTCGCGGCCGACGGTCACCTGGCGCTCGCCCATCGCCTCCAAAAGGGCAGATTGCACCTTGGCCGGGGCGCGGTTCACCTCGTCGGCGAGCAGAAGGTTGTGGAAGATCGGGCCGCGGTCGAACCGAAAGGTCCCGTCTTGGGGGCGATAGACCTCGGTCCCGGTGAGATCCGCCGGCAACAGATCCGGGGTGAACTGGATGCGATGGAAGTCGCCCTCGAGCCCGGCGGCAAGCTCCTTCACGGCCGTGGTCTTGGCCAGCCCCGGGGCCCCCTCGACCAACAGATGGCCGTCGGCGAGCAGGGCGATGAGCAGACGATCGATCAGGCCGTGCTGGCCCAGGATGCTCTCGCTGACCTGCCGTCGCAGTGCGGAGAATTCTGTCGCGAGTGAATCAGGCGAGGTGTCGGCGGCAGCAGCGGAGCCGAAGGTGGACGAGGCAGTCGCTGCATCGTCGCGTTTCGAGGCGGTGGTTTGATCCAAGGTCGTCGGTTCCTCCGTCGTGGTGTCGTATCGGACGCCATCGGCGCGGGCCGTTTTCGGACCCGTTCCGTCATGCGTCTCTTATTGTGCCTGCGTTCCGGTTGTCTTTGCGTAAGGCATGGACGCGAGTCCTCCATGCTCCGGCATACGCTGAGGCTAGATCTCCGCACGCCCGAGCCCGAGGTCGATCGAGAGCAGATCCCGCGGGTGGCGACACTGAAAATCAGGCCCTGCGGCCGCCAGGCTCTGCAGAGGCGTATAGCCCCAAGCGACGGCTGCAAAGAGGGCTCGCGCGTCGCGCGCCGCTTCGAGATCGCGCAGCTCGTCGCCGACATAGACCAAGCGCCCGGGGTCGATCCCCTGCACGCTGGCCTGACGGCGCAATGCGCCGGCCTTGCCGAAGAGACCGGTTCCGCCGACGACGGCCTCCAGGCCGGGTAGACGATGACGGCGGACGTACTCCTGCACGCTGGCCCGCGCATTGGAGGACAGGATACCTAACCGATGCCCGCGGTGCAGCAGCGTCTCCAGCACCTCCCCGATACCCTCGATCGGGGCCGTCTCCATTAGATCAACACGCATCGCGCAACGCATCCGTGTAGCAAGCTGCGGCAGCCGATACATGGGCACACCTAAAGCTCGCACGACCTCGAGCGCGTGCATCCCCCTGAGCGCCTCCAGACGCTCCCGGCTCAAGGGCGCGCAACCGAACTCCGGGCCCACCTGCCGGAAGGCCTTCAGTGCCGCATCGAGACTGTCGACAAGGGTACCGTCGAAATCGAACAGGATATGCGTCGACATCAGCCCTCTTAAACTGCGTCCCGCGGCTCATGCACTGTCTTCCGGAAGGTCAGCTTCGAGCTCAGCCTAAACCCATCACAGCGGACGCAGTTTAAAGTCCTTTTCTGGTTGTTCATTCCTGAACCGCGTCTCACCATCGCCATTGGCCGCGACGAGGCGGAGCAACGTGACACACGACGCCTGTCGCTCAGGACGCGGTTCAGCCCTTGAAACCGACCTTCTTATGTGTTCCGTCGCAAAAGGGCTTGTTCTTCGAGGCCCCGCAGCGACAGAGAAACGCCTTGTCGCCTTGCCAGGCAAGCCGACCGCTGCCGGCGCGGATGCTCAGATTACCGGTCAGGACCAGCGGGCCATCGGGCCGCATCTCCACGCCGAGCTTGCCTCCCGTCGCGGTGAGTCCCGGCCCCTTCTGACCCACAGCGCCATAGTCCTCGAATTTGGCCTCGACATGACTGTTGTCGCAGAACGGCTTGTTCTTGGAAGCCCCGCACCGGCAAAGCGCCGCGCGGAAACGCACGCCGGGCATGTCGTCTCCCGCACCTTCGATCTCCAGGTCGCCGGTGAGATAGAGCGGGCCGTTGTAGGCGACCGTCAGGCTGTTTTCCGCAGGTGGCGTCTCGGGAACACCGGCCTTGTCGGTGTAGGTCAAGGCGCCGCTCGGACAGCGCTCGACGATCTCGCGGACCTCCGCCTTCGACACCAGATCCGGCATGCACCAGGGCTGACGCTCGGCCACAAATAGGTCACCCTCGGAGTGACCACATTCCCCGACATGAATGCAGAGACGGCCGTCGAACCGGACGTCGATCTCCTGCCCCGCGAAATCCAATGGTTGTTTCTTGCTCATGCCTACCTCGATGGGATCGGCCGGGACCCGGCCCGCGATGTTCCGGGGCGCTCCGCCGATATCTTGGGATTGATGGACGCTCGGACCGGAAAAACTCAACGGCCCCGGCGATTCGCACGCGCGCGATCACCGACGTCCGCCCGGTTCGATTAGGATGGGGCCCCGGGGATGAACAGGCAACATCCCGCGCCGTGAAGCGTTGCAAGCGGTTTGGACGCAGGCGACGTGAACATTGAACGAGATCCGGCAGTTGACCGCTTCGTGCCCCATGCTAAGGGTTTGACGCGGTAGACGATCGTGGACATCTGACACCTCATCCGCCCGGTGACGGCCGCTACGGCCCCTGGAGCGCGCCCTGCGCGGGGCTTTGCATCCGCAAAACGGCTTTCGGGTTATCATCCCGACCGATCCGGTCGCGGCCGCCCCAGCCTACTTGCCGATAGCCATCGCCGAGGCCACCCGCGGGCAAAACCTCGGCCCGGATCCTCTGCATTCCACATCAATCGCGCGGATCCGCTCCCGATGCCGAACCTGAACATGAAGCACCTGCGCTACTTCTGGGCCGTGGCGACCCACGGTTCCATTGCACGCGCCTCGGAGGTACTGCACCTCACGCCCCAGACCATCAGCGGGCAGCTGCGCGAGCTCGAGGAGCAGATCGGGACCAAGTTGTTCGGAAAAGCCGGACGCAACCTCGCCCTGACGGAAAGCGGGCAGCTCGTGTTCTCCTACGCCGACGAGATCTTCAGGCTGACGAGCGAGCTGCAGGACGTGGTTTCGGGCCGTCCACCGGCCTCCGGCGTGACCTTCAAAGTCGGAATCGCCATGGTCGTGCCCAAGCTGCTCGCCTATCGCGTGCTGGCCCCCGTGCTGGCGCTCCCGGACCCGGTGCGCCTGGTCTGCCACGAGGCAACCCTGACCGATCTTCTGGCCGACCTCTCGGTGCACAAGCTCGACCTGGTTCTCGCCGACAGCCCGGTGAATCCGGCGCTCAACATCCGCGCCTACAATCACATCCTGGGTGAATCCGGAATCAGCTTCTTTGCCGTTCCGGATCTCGCGGCACGCTATCGCGACGACTTTCCGCGCTCGCTCAACGGCGCACCGATGCTGATGCCGACCGGCTCGAGCGCACTCTATCGTGCACTCGAGCATTGGTTCGACCGGCACGACGTGAAGCCGCGCATCGCCGCGGAATTCGAAGACCGCGCGCTCATGAAGGCCTTCGGGGAGGCCGGGGTCGGGATCTTCACGACACCGACCGCGGTGGAGCAAGACATACTGGACAAGTACGGGGTCGCGCTGCTCGCCCGGGTCGACGACATCAAGGAGCGTTATTACGCGATCTCCGCCGAGCGCCACATCAAGCACCCGGCGGTCTCGATCATCACGGAGTCGGCCCGGCACGACCTTTTTGTCCCGCGAGCATGACGGAACGCGCGGCCACGGTTAGATCGATGAGCCCGGATTGAACCCCGGAGGTTCCGACGGATCAAATCCGAGCGCAAAGCTGCGATAATCGCTGCGGACGTCCGATCCCGGACGCAGCCCTTCATCGATCAACGTAAGGACGAGACCATGCACAAGAAAACCATCACGCCTGCCGCCGCCCTCGTCGGTGCCGCCATCGTCGGCAGCCTCGGCGCCTTCGGCGTTGCCCAAGCCGGCAACCCGTTCGCCGCTCAGCCGCTCGACACCGGCTATCTGCAGGTTGCCGGTGCCGACACCGAGGGCAAGTGCGGCGAAGGCAAATGCGGCGCCGACATGGATATGGACGGCAAAGGCGGGGAAGGCAAAGGCGGTGCCGAAAAGGGCACCGAAGGCAAGTGCGGCGAAGGCAAATGCGGCGCCGACATGGGCATGGACGGCGCGACCGACGGCGCCACCTGAACCACCTGAATCAGCTTCGCGGCCGGCCATAAGCCATCCAACGCGTTTGCCATGGTGCCGGCTTGCGATTGGCGCGCCCGCTCGCACGCTTCGGCCGAGCGGGCGTCAGTGGAGGTCGATTTCTGCGGGATCGTCCCGAACGAGTGGATCGGCAAAGGCGATCCGAACCCATGGTGACCGTGCGTCATCCCCTCCTGATGTGAAGGACGCTCGCACTCGATCGGCTCCCCGACCGAGCTCGACCTGAACGTTTTCAGGCCAATCAAATCAGTTCCGGACGGCCACGGGATCCGCGCCTTGGCCACCGGACGGGGCCCGCTGACCTTTACCATCGTCGTCGGCTCCGTGATCGTCATGGCCTCGGGCAAGGGACCGGTCCAAGCCCTCGAGGTCGCGGTCGCACTGACCTTCTCGAGCACCATCATCATCGTCAAGCTGCTCTCCGACAAGGGCGAGCCCGACGCGCTGCATGGGCGCATCGCAATCGGGGTCGTGATCGTGCAGGATATCGCCGTCGTGCTGGCGGTGATGGCGATGAGTGCGCTCAGTACCGGCGCCGACGTGTCGGCCTGGAGTGCCCCGATCTCGCTGGGGGGACGCATCCACAAGCACCCGGTGCCATCAAGCACGCCAGGTTCAATCACACACGCGCCGCGGTGGTCGACTGCCCGCGCCGGTCAGTTTGCAGGGGTCGAAACACAGCTTCCAAGAGGTCAGCAAGCAGCATGCAGCGAACATCCCCCCGAGCATCGCCCATGGCATCCTTCGATCAGCTGGAGCGCTACTACCAGCAGGTGACCCGGATCATCCTGTCGCGCCAGCATCCGATCACGGGCCTACTGCCGGCCAGTACGGCCGTTACGGCCCATGGGGACTACACCGACGCCTGGGTCCGCGACAACGTTTACAGCATCCTGGCCGCCTGGGGACTGGGCCTAGCCTATCGCCGACTCGATGAAAGCGACGGCCGAACCGTGCTGTTGGAACAGAGCGTGGTCAAGCTGATGCGCGGGCTGTTGATCGCGATGATGCGCCAATCCGACAAGGTCGAGCGTTTCAAGCAGACGCTCGACCCGCTCGACGCCCTCCATGCCAAATACGACACCGGCACCGGTGACCCCGTCGTCGGGGACGACGAATGGGGACACCTGCAGATCGACGCGACCTCCCTGTTCCTGCTGATGCTGGCGCAGATGACCGCTTCGGGCCTGCGCATCGTCTTCACCATCGACGAGGTCAATTTCGTCCAGAACCTGGTGCACTACATCGGCCGCGCCTACCGGACCCCGGACTTCGGCATTTGGGAGCGCGGCAATAAGGCCAACCATGGCGTCGCCGAGATCAACAGCAGCTCGGTCGGCATGGCCAAGGCCGCGCTGGAGGCCCTGAACGGCTTCAACCTGTTCGACCAGGGCGGCGGCCAGGCGTCCGTGGTGCATGTGGTGCCCGACGATGTGGCACGCGCCCGCATCACGCTCGAATCGAGCCTGCCGAGCGAGTCCCTGTCGAAGGAGGTCGACGCCGCGACCTTGAGCGTCGTCGGTTTCCCGGCCTTTGCAGTGGAGGATACAACGCTGGTCGACGCAACCGTCGAGGAGGTCGTCGGCAAGCTGGAAGGCCGCTACGGCTGTAAGCGGTTTCTTCGCGACGGCCACCAAACGGCGATCGAGGACCCCGAGCGGCTGCACTACGAGCCCGAGGAGATGTTGCAGTTCGAGCACATCGAATGCGAATGGCCGCTGTTCTTCACCTATTTGCTGCTCCATCACCTGTTCCGCGGCAATGAGCAAGCGGCCCGGGCGTACCGCGACAAGCTGGAAGGTCTGTTGGTTGAGCGCGAGGGCGACCTGCTCCTGCCGGAGCTCTTTCGGGTGCCCGCGGACCGCATCGACGCCGAACGCCAGGCCCCCAACAGCCAAGCGCGCGAGCCCAACGAGAACGTGCCACTGGTCTGGGCGCAGAGCCTCTACGTCCTGGGCGCGCTGATCCAGGATGGCTTGCTCGATGTCGCCGACGTCGACCCGCTCGGCCGACGCCTGCAGGTCGGACGGCACCGCGGGCGTCGGGTGCAGTTTGCACTGCTGGCCGAGTCGCCGAGCGTGAAACTCCAGCTCGAGGACAAGGGCATCAAGGCGGAGACCCGCCGCGAGGTCTCGCCGGTCGTCATCCACGAGGCGGCCGCCCTGGCCGAGGCCTACGGCCAACTCGGCCGCAACCCGCGCCTCGGCCTCACCGGTCGGCCCCTGCGTCACCTGCGCGGCCTGGCAACCAGCACCGTCTACACCATCGAGGGACGGCAGATGCTGTTCCAGCCGCAGTTCATGAATCGCCACGACTTCTACCTGGCCCTCGACAACGCCATGCTGGTCGAGCGGCTGAAGATGGCACTGACCTATGTCAGCAAGCAGTGGGATCAGCCCGGCAGGCCGTTGGTCGTCTTGGTGGTGAGCCAGCGCATGCTGACGGACGATGGTCACGTTGCGTTACTCGACTTTATGAACGCCTGCCGAGAGGGCCAGGTCGGCGGGACACCGGTACAGCTCGGCCGCGTTGCGGCATTTCTGCCCACGGCTGGGCGCGAGCGCATCGACATCCTGCACGGCTACCAATTCCCCGAAGACGCGGGCGAGCAGGACGACCGCCCCTGCTACCCACTACTGCCAAGCGCCGGGGACCAGACCGACGGTGATCCGGCGGTGCACCGATCAGAGCCCCTCGACGCCCTGGATGACGATGCGTTGATGCGGCTGTTGATCACGCGCACGGATCTGCACACCCAGTTCGATGTCTTGCGTCTATTGGCCTCCCGACATGGTCTCGCATTCGACACCGGACTCCAGGACGTGGAGAACAGACCGGCCCGTCTCAGCGACCTGTTCGAAGAGGTCTACATGCGTGCCTGCGAGGCACGCCGCTGGGACCTGATCCGCCTCAGCGCGGCGGTGCTGGGCAAGCACGACATCAATCTCGAGGGCGCCGCCACCGAGATCGTCGTGCACCAGATCGCGCTGAGTGTGTCCCGCTCCTACAGCCGTCACTCGACCTTTCGCCGCCCCATGGGGGCGGCCGAGCTGCTGCAGGCCATCCGCCAATTCAACCCCGATGATCTCCGCGCCCAGATCCTGACGCAGGAGCTGATCCTCAACCTCGGCCTGCTCCTGCGCTCGCACTCGGACCTCTTCAGCGACATGACGCTGATCCGCACCGGACGGCTGCTGCAATTGATCGCGGTGCGGCAGCGGCCGGAGGCCCGCTTGTCGATCAGCGATGCGCTGGATGAACTGCTCGCTCTGCCGCCGCACCGGTTCGCCAAAGCGATTCGGGACGTGCTCGAGCACTACCAGGATGCCACGGACTCCCTGCAAAAGAGGGAGCTCATGCAGGTGTCGTCGGATTCGAGCGGCATGGTCCGCGTGAACTTCGACGCCAGCATGGACCCGGACCTCGCAGACGCCGGGGACTGGCACGAATGGCGCACCGCGCAAGGCAACCTCGCGCGCTTCAGCGACGGCTTTTTCGAAGGGGTTTGGGACATCGTCAATCAGAGCCTCGGCCTGGTCATCGGCGATCAGTGGAACCCCAAGCTGCGGCTCGACCACAAGCTGTGCGCCGACATGACACGCGGCGAGAAGCTCTTCAAAGACCGCGTCACCCACATCCTCAACAAGACTCCGGCACCGGACAGCCTCCAACTCTACAAAGAGGCGTTGCACGTCTTGATGCTTGTGATGAGCAAGAATCCCGAGCTGCGCATCGACGACACCCTCTATCTGGACGTCGTGATCGGCCATGCCGTGCGCCTCGCTTGGGAGCAACGTCACCCGCGGCAGGCGCCGGACTACGACCAGCATCGCGCCGAGGCATGGAACGCGCTCTATCTCGACCCGCCGTCCGCCGTGGCCAACCATGTCATGGATGCGCTGGTGTTTCTGCTGAGCGAGAGCGATCGGCTTGCCGCCGGCGAAGAGCGCGGATGAGCAGAGGCGGCGTCGGGACATCTGGACCTTCGCGATGCGTGAGATGACCTTAAGCGATGTCCGCGATGGGGTGCCTCGGATCCACGACGAATAGGATGTTCTTGAACCGTTTCATCTGATGGGATTCCTGTTCAGTTCGCGGCAACATCATCGCGGTGGTAAGGGCTTGCAACGCCACTTCGGCGCGCCCCGGTGCGGTTCCGGTCGGTAACTGGATCGACAGCATCAAGCAGCACGTCGACGAGATGCGCGTCGCACCGGTCCCTAGAGGAGCACTGAGGTCTTGCTGACCTTTCCAGAGCGTGCAGGCCGATGATCTCCGTTAACCACACGCCATCTGCCGGCTGGATACGCCGAGCCGTGTCCATTTGAAGCAGTACGAACCCAACAGAGCTCCCAAGCAAGACGACCGCTCATGGCGGCGATCCAAAGCGAGCCCATAAGCGTGTAAGGCGCCGCTGCAGCGGGCTTGGCTTACGCACGGAGGTATAGACGTCGCGCGAATCGAGCGCGCCTGAGAGCGTCTCTCCGCGAAGATAGCGGGCGATCAAAGCGCCGATGATCTCGAACGACGCCTGGTCACGGTCGGCGACTCGGGGCGTCGCATGCGGCGTGATGAGTGTCCGAGGGGCGGTCCAGAGCGGGCTCGTAGGCGGCAAAGGCTCCATTGCCACAACATCGAGTCCTGCTCCGCCGAGGTGTCCGCGCTTGAGTGCGGCCAGCAACGCCCGCTCGTCGACCAAAGCACCGCGCGCGACATTGATCAGGTATGCACCCCGAGGCAAGGCGTCCAATTCCGCCGAGCCGACCAACCCCCGGCTTACGTCGTTGAGGGATGCCGCCAGCACAAGGACTTGCGCACGCTCTAATTGGGGGCTCAATCGGTCACCCGCATCCGCGGCGTAGACTTCATCAAAACCGTCTGGAACGGGCGCGACACGACGACGATAGCCAATTACCGTCATCCCCATGACCCGGCAATAGCGTGCCAGTTGGCTCCCCGTATGCCCGCAACCGACGATCACGAGGGTGCGCCCCTCGAGGCTCCGTCGATTCTCGAGTCCCGGCAATCCCCACACACGGCGACGTTGCGCTCGCCACAGGCGGGGCGCCTCGTGCGAGAGTGCGAGCATGAAATAGAGCGCGTGCTCCGCGACCGCCGAGGCCGAGCGACCGGCCGAGGTCGTGACGATGAATCGGCCGTCGAGCAATTCGGGCGGTGCAAAGCCGTCGATGCCGGCATGGTCGCAGTGGAGCCAACGCAAACAGGGTGCCTCCAAAACGTGACGGTCCGGGTTGCCGTTCAGGATCGCGACGTCCGCCTCTCGGAGTGCCTCCCGCGCCGCCGTGCTGCCCGGATCGGCGAGCGTAACCTGCGCTGCCCCGAGTCGCTGGACCAGCTCAAGGCGTAAGGACTCCGGCCAACGGACGGTCACGAGGGCATGGCGAATCTCCATCAGCGTCTATTGGATCGGTCAAGCTCAAGGATGCACTCGTTCAGCCATGCGGCCGCCTCTTGAAGGACAGCGTGATCGGGCAGATCTACGCTGACTTGAGGGTCGGGATGGTTGGCAAAGCACCAGGCGAGGTTCCGGTTGATCTGATAGGCGGCGAAGCCGGCGCGCGTCTCGATCGGTGTCTCCGGGAGGTAAATACGCTCCCCACCCGCATGCCAAAGCCTCGACTGAGCCATTCCGTAGTGGACATGCGGACTGGCCTCGTGCAGATCCAACCGCAAGAGTTCTTGGTTTTTCCAATACACGGATGCCGATGGCCCGAGCACGCCTGGTCGATCGAGCCAGTAGACGGTAAGCTCGACCCTCGGGCCCATTGGGTAGGTGCGCAAATCAGAAACCCCAACCCGCTTAGGTGCCGCGGACGCCAAACCGTCGAGGACGGCCGAATCCGCACGACGCAACATCGCGCATGCCTGACGCCTCGTCTTTTCCTTGAGACGCGCAAGTATTCGCCGGGCCACTCGAAGTGCGGAAGCGAAAAGGGCGTCGTCGGATGCCGTGGTGATCGAACCCCTATGCTTCATATGCTTTACATTCCTTTTGTACGATAAAAAAGAGAGTCAACGACGCATGACAAAACCCTTATCGAGATCGAGATTGATTGCCGGACATCCGCTTGAGGGCGCTGAGCTGCACCGAATCGCAGCCCAGAAGGATCGAAGAGGATCATTTGCGGAGATCTTCCAAGAACACTGGGGGAGCTGCATCTCCCCCGTGCAATGGAGCTTCGTGCGCTCCGAGGCAGAAGTGCTGCGCGGGATGCATTTACACCTCCGTCACGACGAGTATTTCTGCTGTCTGGAAGGAAAGGTCTTACTTGGTCTTCGTGATCTTCGAGGTACATCCCCGACCCGCGATAAATGGTCCCTCTACGAGTTGCACGGCGAGGACCCTGCCGCGCTGACATTCCCGCGTGGGATCCTGCACGGCTGGTACTTCCCCGAGCGCTCGTTGCATATCCAAGCCGTCTCCGAAGCCTACTGCGACTATGGCGACGACGACAATTGGGGGTGCCACTGGGCCGACCCGGAATTGGAGATTCCATGGCCGCAGACGCATGCGATTCTAAGCAATTCGGCTGCAAATTTCCCGACCCTTCAGGACCTCCGCGCCAGACTCACCGACGCAATCGACGCCTAAGCCAGCGGCGGAACGCAATGGCGGGAGGATGCCCGCCGACGAGCAGCGCGCGCTTGAGACGCTCCTGCAGCGTGAGCCGATCCGTGAGCACCTCGCCGAGCGCGCCATAAAGCTTCTCGGCGAGCGCCGGGGGATCGTTGATTAGGGCCGACCAGACCTTCAGTTCTTCGGCACGCTGCTGCGTCGGCCATCCGGGATGATGGCCGCGCTTGAAGTAGACGATCGAGGGCGTTGCGAGACCGACACCTCTGCAACCCGGCTGCGACAGCATCTGATGCTGCATGTAATGATCGGTAAACCAGTCGTCCGGCGTCGTTCGCCACCCGAACGGGAGTTTTCGATAAAAATCCAGACGATGCGCCATCGTCGACAACATGACACCCATACGGCCATTGCGAACGAGTCGCGCACGCTGCGCCGAGTTTCCGCTGTCGAGCTTGAACTCGGGGACAACCCGACCGTCTTCCTTGACATCGAGATATCCGCAGTTGGCGAAGTCATGGCGCGTCAGTGCTCGGTGCATCTGATCGACATGATGCGGGAGCATGAGGTCCCGGTCGCAGAGATAGCAGACGATCTCCCCGTCGGCGTGATTGGTCAGGATCTTATGACGGTTGGTCTCGCCGCGCCGGGTGCCCTTGGGGAAATCGAAGACGCGAACCCTCGAGTCCTGATGCGCGAGCGCTTCGGACGCCGCACGCGTGTCGTCTTCGGCACCGTCACAGACGATAAAGACCTCGAGGTCCGTAACCGTCTGACGCAAGACGCTGCCGACCGAGTATCGAAGCAATGGACCTCGATCGATACTGGTCGGTACGATGACGGTCGCCCGGCAGCTCATGAAGCGCCTCCGCTGTTGGCCATCTGCTGAAGGCACATCAGTGTCTCGACAACGGCGAGACCCTCGGCGGCATCGGTCGGCGGCACCGGGCCGCCGCCCAAATAATCGATGAAACAGCCCAGCTCAAGACTCAACGCGGACTCACGCGAGACAGGGCGTCGCTCGGTCCTCGAATCAAATGGGATCCGCGTGTCGCCCTCGCGCGTGATCTCGATGAATCCCGCGTCCGGATCCGTCATTACGGCGACACCACCTTCGCAATGCAAACGGACTTCGCGACGCTTATCGCGATAGCGGTTGGACACCTCCAGGGCCAGCCAGGGCGACTCGCCGCATACCCCGACGAGGCCGCAGATGCGCGAGCCTTGCCGTTCGGCGAGCACGAACCTGGGAGCAGGAATGAACCCCAAGACGGCAAGGGCGATGCTGATATCGTGAGGCGCGAGATTCCAGAGGCTATCGACATCCGTGCGAGGACTCGTCCAATTGGTTCTTACCGTCCGCACACCTGCAACCGAGCCAAGCTCGCCGCTTCGTGCAATCTCGGCGAGCGCCCGGATGCCCGGATGATAGCGCCAAATATGCATCACGAAGACGCGCGTACCGCCTTGGCGAACGATCAGGCGAGCCTCCTCTGCATCCGCCGTAAGGGGCTTCTCGACGAACAGCGGACAGGAGAATTGGTCGAGGAGCTGAAGAACGAGCCGACAATGATTCGTCGCCGGAGTAGCAACGATGATACCGTCGACTGCCGGCAAAGCGGCGATCTCGGCCGAAACGCTGCGTGCGCCCGCCGCGATTGC
Source organism: Thiocapsa bogorovii (assembly GCF_021228795.1). NCBI lineage: Bacteria > Pseudomonadati > Pseudomonadota > Gammaproteobacteria > Chromatiales > Chromatiaceae > Thiocapsa > Thiocapsa bogorovii. The sequence goes on along the minus strand of NZ_CP089309.1, from coordinate 3,746,117 downwards.
CGCTTTGCGGCGCGACTCCGATGTTTCCACTATGTCGGGTTGCACCCCAAGCGCAAGGAGTGTTTGCAGAATCGCCTCGCCCCAGATGCCGTATCCGATCAGGCCGAGACGCATCGTATCGTTTTTCATCGGCACTACCGATCCCCTCAGCAATAATCCCCGGATCCCACGCTGCACCGCGATGGCGTCGCGGATGCGAGAGCATAACGCAATCCGCGGCCACATCGAGGCGCGTGACCGAGACAAGGGTATCGCGCCGCCCTCCACGCCGCCGCGGGGATTCGCACGCCGCCCGTTACAGCCTCACTCCGACCGAGTAGTATCGGGTACCCCGCAAACTACCGAGAACAATCCATCCGCAACAGGCTCGCGCTTTGTTCCGGCCCCGTCGGTACGCATGCCTCAACCACCCATTCAACCGGAACCACGCCCTCATGGCCTCGAACTACGAAGACTTCTTTAACCTCGGCCGCTTCGGCATCGTCGGACACACCGTAACCAAGCCCTTTCCGATCCTCAGTTATCGGCGACTGAAGGCGATGGGCAAGACCGTCTATCCGATCGACCCCAGCACCATGCTCGTCGACCGTGATCCCGCATATCCGACGCTTGCATCTTTACCCCAAGCCGTCGATGGACTCATCATCGAGGTTCCGAAGGCCGAGACCGCAGGCTGGGTTTCCGCGGCCGCGGATGCCGGGATCGGGCATGTCTGGATCCACATGGCCCACGACACACCGGAGGCAGTCGCAATCGCCGCGGAGAAGGGCATCAATCTGCGCACCGGCACCTGCGCCGTCATGTATCTCAATCCCGGACCGTCCGTTCACGGCATCCACAAGCTCGTCATGAAGCTGACCGGGAAGTACTGACGCGCGCCCGTCGATTCGGCCCGAAGGTGGCCCGTCCCGCTCGCAGTGCCCGGGACGCGGGCGCCTCGGCCGACCAACTACCGGAGCCTCGATCCGTGAACTTCGGGACCGCATGTCGTGGCGTCGCGGGAAAGGGTTCCAGGCCCGCATTCCGCGACGGCGCGAACCCTGAGCATACCGATCACGACCCGAGACGAACATGAGCCGACCTGACACCCCCGAGGACCCTTACCTGCGTGCCTTTCGCGGCAGCTTCACCTCCGCACTGCGCTGGCATCAGCTCGACGCTCTCTGGGCGCGGATCGACGCGCGCGCGGATGCGGGTTGGTTTATCTACGCGGTCGGCGAGCCACCGCCGGCAGCCGCGACCGATGCGACCGGCGTCAGGACCTTCGTGGCGGAGATCGACAGACTGCTGCGCGCCGAGCATCGCGAGGATTATTGCGGCATCGTCTATGCCGACGATTTACAGGCACCGACCTTCGTCAAAATCTATGACCCGAACAACTTAGGTGTGGTGTGCGGTTTCAGCAACGCCCCTCCGCTGCCCGGCTGGGTGATGAGCCTGATTCCACCGGTTGATCTACCGAGCACACGTCCCCCGCCGAAGAACCGGCGGCACTGGTGGAACCGATTGTTCGGATAGGAGGAGCTCGGACCTGAACGAGGCGGCGATTCGACATCGCGCCTCGGCGAGGGGATCCCTGAATGGAGGCACGACGCGATGGATCCGAGTCAGGCGTTCTCGATACATGTGGACGATCGCGAGACATCGAGCCCGGTCCTCGCGGCCTTGCGTCGTCACCCGGAATTCCGAATTCGGATCGAGCGCCTCCCGGTCGGCGACTACCTGATCGACGACAGCCTGCTCTTCGAGCGCAAGACACTGATTGATTTGGTGGCCTCGATCAAGGACGGGCGTCTTTTCGCGCAGGCCGAACGTCTGGCGACTGCCGGGCCGCGCGGTGCGCTGATCCTCGAAGGCACCACACGAGACCTGACCAAGAGCCACATGCGGCGCGAGGCGATCCAGGGTGCACTCGTGACCCTGACCTTGTTCTTCGGTCTGCCGCTTCTACGCGCTCGGGATCCGGAGGAATCGGCGCGGTTGATGCTCTTCGCCGCGCGCCAGCAACGGGCATTCGCCCGGGGCGCCATCCCGCGTCACGGCAAACGACCACGCGGGAAAGCGCGTCTCCAAAGCCATATTCTGCAAGGACTGCCGAGGATCGGGCCTGAACGGGCGAAACGACTGATCGAGCATTTCGGCAGTATCGAGGCCGTGATCGCGGCGGATACCGATGCCTTGACCGCGGTGCCCGGCATCGGCGATGCAGTCGCCGAGACGATCCGTTGGGTGGTGCGGGAGAGCCCCGCCGGCATATACCGAGCACACACGGATTTTTCGCCGCATTGTACGCCCCGCATGAGCCGGGACCGGCGCGCGCCTCCGGCCCGAAGGGCCACTACGCCCCGTCGACTGGCTTTGTCCCGGCGCGCGCGAGAGGTAACCTGCTTTCCGAAAAAGCCACGTGCGCTCGGTATATACTCACCGACTTTTCCGAGTTGGAGCAAAACGATGGCGCAAGGCGCAATCAAGAAGGTGGTGCTGGCCTACTCCGGTGGTCTGGATACCTCGGTGATTCTCAAGTGGTTGCAGGAGGAGCACGGCTGCGAGGTCGTGACCTTCACCGCCGACATCGGGCAGGGCGAGGAGTTGGAGCCGGCGCGCGCCAAAGCCACCGCGGCGGGGGTGAAGGAGATCTATATCGACGATCTGCGCGAGGAGTTCGTGCGCGATTTCGTCTTCCCCATGTTCCGCGCCAACGCCATCTATGAGGGCGAGTATCTGCTCGGCACCTCGATCGCGCGGCCCTTGATCGGCAAGCGTCTGATCGAGATCGCCGCCGAGACCGGCGCCGACGCCATCTCGCACGGCGCGACCGGCAAGGGCAACGACCAGGTCCGCTTCGAGCTGACCGCCTATGCGCTGAACCCGGACATCAAGATCATCGCGCCCTGGCGCGAGTGGGATCTGCTCTCGCGCGAGAAGCTCATGGACTATGCGGCGAGCCGCGGGATCGCGGTCGAGATGAAGCGCGACGGCACCAAGTCGCCCTACTCGATGGACGCCAACCTGCTGCATATCTCCTATGAAGGCTACGACCTGGAGGATCCCTGGGTCGAGCCGGGTGCGGACATGTGGCGCTGGAGTGTTGCGCCCGAGGATGCACCGGACCGTGCAACCCTGATCGAGCTGATGTTCGAGCGCGGCGACTGTGTCGGGATCGACGGACAACGCATGTCACCGGCCGAGGTCCTCGCGGAACTCAACCGCATCGGCGGTGCCAACGGCATCGGGCGCAGCGACATCGTCGAGAACCGCTATGTCGGCATGAAGTCGCGCGGCTGCTACGAGACCCCCGGCGGCACCATCCTGCTCAAGGCCCATCGCGCCATGGAATCCTTGACGCTCGACCGCGAGGCCGCGCACCTGAAGGACGAGTTGATGCCGCGGTATGCGAGCCTCGTCTACAACGGCTATTGGTTCGCGCCCGAGCGGCTGATGCTTCAGGCCGCGATCGACGCGACCCAGGAGGTGGTGAACGGCGTTGTGCGCCTGCGGCTCTACAAGGGCAACGTCATGGTGGTCGGGCGCAAGTCCGAGACCAACAGCCTCTTCGACGCCTCGATCGCGACCTTCGAGGAGGATGCCGGGGCCTACGATCAGAAGGATGCCACGGGGTTCATTCGGTTGAATGCGTTGCGGTTGCGGGTGGCGGGGCGCAAAAACCGCCGCTAGACCGCTGCTAAACCGCGTCCGAGGCGATCTGCTTGGCCGGAGACGATTCCAACCTCCTCGCCATCCATTGCGTTGGCGCGACGCGGTTTAGGATCAAAAAGCGTTTCGGGAGAGGTGTTTTTGAATCCTAAAGCGCGTCCGATGATGCCTTGCGTCGATGCACCGCGAATCGCGTATCCATCCGACATGGCGGAGGCACTCGGGACGCGCTTTAGCGCGCTTCAGCGGGGCTCGATGCGCAGCAAAGACCCTTCACCCGAGTCGATCAGCACATAGAGATAACCGTCCGGCCCTTGCCGGACGTCTCTCACGCGATTGCCGATGGTGAGCTTCTCCTCATCGGAGACTCGCGCGCCGTCCAAGTGGATGCGCCGAACTTCGCCGAAGACCAAGGCGCCGCTGAAGAGGTTGCCTTGCCAGCCGGGGTAGCGATCGCCCGTGTAGAAGGCGAGGCCGCTCGGCGCCTTGGAGGGTGTCCAGTTGATCAGCGGGTCGACCATCTCGGGGCGACTGGTCTCCTCTGAAACGCGCCCCCCCCGGTATTCCATGCTGTAGGTGACCTCGGGCCATCCGTAGTTCTTGCCTGGCTCGATCAGATTGAGTTCGTCTCCGCCTCGGGCGCCGTGCTCGGCGGCCCAGACGCGCCCGCTTGCTGGATCCAGGGCGAGGCCTTGGATGTTGCGGTGACCGTAGCTGTAGATCTCGGGACTCGCGCCCTTTCGATCGACGAAGGGGTTATCGGGATGAGGGCGTCCGTTTTCGGTCAATCTCAGGATCTTGCCGAAGTGCGTCTCCAGACGCTGGGCTTGGTCGCGGATGTTGCCGCCCGCAAAGGAGACGGGCGGATTGCCGCCGTCGCCGATACTCATCAGCAGGCTCTTGTCCGGCAGCCAAAGCAGGCGCGAGCCGAAGTGTTGCCCGCCGCTCTTCACGTCGGCATTCTCGAAGATGACCTCGACATCCCGAAGCCGATCCGCTTCGAGCCGTCCACGTGCGAGCGCGGTTCGATTGGCGTTCGGGGTTCCGGTCGCGAAGGTGAAGTAGACCAACCGGTTGCGCTCGAAATCCGGATGCGGGGCGACATCCAACAGCCCGCCTTGGCCGTGGGACAACACCGAAGGTAGTCCAGGGACGGGTTTGCGCACCAAGACGCCGTCGCGCAGGATCCGCAGACGCCCCGGTCGCTCGGTGATCAGGGCCGACCCGTCCGGGAGCCAGGCGATGGACCAGGGATGCTCGAGCCCATCCACGATCACCTCGCTGCCCCACCCCTTCGCCTCGGGCACATCCCCGGTAGGTTTCACAGGGCCTTCGACCGGTGCGCAGTGGGCAAGCGGAAGCCAGATCGATCCGAGGACCGCAAGAAGGATTGGGCGGATCACGGTGTCGCCTCCTCCGCGGTCTCGGTCGGGCTCGCCGTGGAGCGGTCAGGCAGCTCGGACGGCGCCTCCCCGCGCGCCTTCATGGCCTCGAAGGGATCCGGTGCCGTACGCTTGTACCCCGCCGCGCCGATCTTCTCCAGATAGTCGAACCAAAACGGCTGCCAGGCCCGCCCGAGTTTGTAGAGGTACTCCCAGTCATAGAGCCCGGATTTGTGGCCGTCGTCAAAGAAGATCTTCACCGCATAGCTACCGACTTGCTGCAGGTCGGTGATATTGACCTCTTCCTTCTTGACCTGGAGCTTCGCGGTGCTCGGCGAGTGCCCCCGGACCTCGGCGGACGGCGAATAGACCCTCAGGTACTCGCACGGCAGTCTGAAGCGTGCCCCGTCGTCGAAGGCGACCTCGAGGATGCGTGACTTTTGATGCAGGTTGATTTCGGTCGGTCGGGCGCGTTGGTCCATGGTCCACTCCTCGAAACTGGCGATCGTTCAGGGCATCAAGCCGCGGCGCCGAGGGCGGCGGCGCGGCCGTGTCGCGCGGCCAGCGCCGCGTCGTCGGCCGCGACCCGGGTGACCTCCGGCCAGCCGGACGCGTGTCGTTCCACGAGACCGGCCAACATCTCGATGTGCGCGGTGGCGTCGTTCAAACAATGGATGTAGCTGAACGTCTCGCCGCCCGCACCGAGGAAGTAACCGCGGTTCTCTTCATCGATCTCCTCGATGGTTTCCAGGCAGTCGGCCGAGAAACCGGGCGACAAGACCTGGACCGAATGCACACCTTCGGCGCCCCATGCCTTCAGAGTCTCGTCTGTGTAAGGCTTGAGCCACTCTTTGAAACCGACACGCGACTGGAAGGTGAGTGCCCAGCGATCCGACGGCAGACCGAGACGATCGGTGACCAGACGCGCCGTCTTTTGGCAATGGCAAAAATAGGGGTCGCCGTTCTCGAAATAATCCTTGGGAATCCCATGGAAAGAAAACAGCAGGCGCTCGGGTTCACCCCGCTCGGCCCAGTGGGTGCGGATGCTCTCGGCCACCGCGTCGATATAGGCCGGCTCGTCGTAGTAATGGTTGATGAAACGCAGCTCGGGTAGCCAGCGCCAACGCTGCAGCTCGCGCGTGACGGCGTCGAACACGGAGGCGGTGGTGGACCCGGAATACTGCGGGTAGAGCGGAAAGACCAAGATTCGGCGCGCGTTGGCTTGGCGCAGCTCGGCCAGCGCTGCAGGGATGGACGGATTACCGTAGCGCATGCCCAAGGCGACCTTGACCGGTCCGACGAACCGCTCGCTCAAACGGGTCTGAACGGCGGCGGCCTGCCGCCGGGCGATACTCAGAAGCGGCGAGCCATCCTCCTCCCACACCGCCCGGTAGGCCTTTGCGGAGCGGGCCGGACGCAGGCGCAGGATGACGGCGTGCAGGATCGGGAGCCACAGCGCGCGCGGCAGCTCTACGACCCGCGGGTCGGCCAAAAACTCGGCCAGATAGCGGCGCACGGCCGGCACGGTCGGCGCATCCGGGGTGCCGAGGTTGACGAGCAGGACCCCAAGGCATTCCGGGGTATCGTGGCGAAAATCAGGGGTACTTACGAACGTCATGACTCCGTCTCGGCTTTGGAGTGGATCCGGGGATGGGTCGCGCGAACGGATCTCGGGCGCGATCGCGTCCGAGCCCGGGCTCGACCCGAGTCCGGCTGAAGATGTCTCTGTCGAAAAAGCGGGGGTATAGGCGCCGGATGGCATCGACAAGGCGCGCATGCTCGAACGCCGCGCGCTCGAGCCCGCGGCGGGTCGCGCAGGAGAGATGGGGGAGGTCCGGGAGATCGAGCGAAAGCCAGATGGGGAAAGCGTCGAACAGGCGCCGATCAACGTCCTCGCGCCCGTTGACCGCATCGATGCCGATCGCAACGGACTCCAGGCGGCGCACCGCCGCGACCACGCCCGGAGACGTGTTGCCGCGCCGCAGACCGGGACAGACCGCTCGAACGTCTTCAACCACCGCGCAGCTCAGCCCTTGGATTCGGCCGAAAGGCGCGCGTAGAGTGCTTGATAACGCAACGGATCCAGGGTCCCGAACAAAGGATCGTCTTGAGTGGGTGCCTGCGCCTCGATCTGTGCCCAATCCTCCTCGGACAGGCGTTCGAGCGCGATCGGAAATGCCTCCTCGTCCTCGAGCCGCTTGTGTGCACGCAGTGTCCCGATCAGCTCGCGCCCGTGCGCCTCGACGTCTTCGCGCAACAAGACCTCCTCGTGGAGGATACCGTCGAGCGATTGGCGAAAGCGCTTGCTCAGCTGCCCGAGCGCATTGTGCTGCCGCATCAGAACCTCGAAGACATCGCGTCGCTCGGTACCTTTCTCCAAAACACGCTCGAAGATGAGGTCCTCGGTCGGGTGATGGACGATGTCGGAGTAGTTGTCCATGTACTCGAGCATCTCCGCCATCAGCTCGTAGTCGGGCTCCGCGCCATCGTGAAAGCGGTTCAGGAGATCTTCGAACAGATCGAGCAGCCTTGCGAGACGGACGTGGTCCTCGGCGAGTCGAGTCATTACCGGGTACATAGGCCTTTTCCTCGTGACAGCGGTCGACGTGGCCGCAGTATGCCATCATCCTTGTCCCCGTAACGAGCATCGCGCCGAAGCGCCGCATCGGGGCGCTCCGCAGGCGGATCAGGTGCCGGAGGCGGTGCGCGCGCGACGCCGTGCCAGCCAACGCCAGACCAGCCCGCCCGGAGCGGCGTTCCCGGTCAGGACATAATCGAGCACATTGAGGTTTCGCAGCGTCCACGCCAGGCTGCGGTTTGCATCGGCGCGTCCGCACAACAACAGACGATCACCCCTGCGCACCGGCACGTCCGGCGCGGGGAGCAGCTCGCGCTCGTCGTCGTCCATTCGCAACAAGACGATCAGCGGCAGCGTCCGCTCGCGGTCGCGTGGATCGCGCGCGAGCTGTTCGACGGTGACGGGGATGCCCCGTCGATCCATGGCGCAAAGGGCAGGTGCATCGATCTCGTCGATCTTGATCTCCCAGACATGCGGCGCGTGATCGTCGACCAGTGCGACAACCCGACTGACCAGCTCGCAGGCCCAATCGTCCTTGCGATGGCGAGCCAGCACCGTGAGCTCCGCCAGCAAGGGCGTGCCCAGGCGCACCCGGATGCGGTCGGCGATGATGCTGCTGGGCATCATCACGACCTGCGCCCCGACGCGCTCGAACAGGATCTTGTTGTGGCGTTGATTCTGTCGCGCCACGACGAACAGGGACCGGTTCAGCGCGAGGGCAGTCATAATGATCGAGAGGTTGTCCGCGTCGCTGTCGGTGCCGGCCACGAGGCCGACTGCCTCGCCGATCCCCGCTTGTTCGAGCGTTACGGCCTCGGTGCCGCGCCCGTGCACGACGCCTTCCTTCGGGATGCCGGTTTTGTGCGGAAGCGCCTCGATCACGGTAAGGTCCAGGCCCTGTTCGCTCAGGTGCCGGTACATCGCTTTGCCGAAGCGGCCGAAACCGCAGAGTACCCAGCGCCCTTCTGCCGGCGGAAAGATGGGCGCATCGAGCGCTTGATCCTCGTAGCCGGCCAGCCATTTGCTCAACAGGGCGAGACAAGGCGCCTGAATGGCGACAGCCATGTCGAGCGCAAAGGTATCGAACGGGTCGTAGATGTGATCGGTTCCGAACGAGGCCATGTTGGCCTCGACCTCATGCGAATCGGCCCGGCAGATCACGGTGATCTCCGGATGAAGGAGCTTCGCCGCGATGGCGATCTTGAGATTGGCCTCGTTGACGTTGGTCAGCGCCACGACCCCTTTGCAGAGCGGATGTCGCAGACCTGCGCCCTCGAGGCTGGACGGCTGCCGGGCATCGGCGCACAAGGAGGGAACATATTCGCGCAAGTTATCGAGCTTAAGCAGATTCACCCGCTCCGGATCGACGTCGATCGCCACCACGCGTTGGTGTCGGTCGGTCAGACTCCGCACCAATGCCGTGCCGGTTTGCCCATAGCCGCAGACGAGGTAGAAGGGCTCGCGCAGTGCCCGGACGCGCCGACGAAAACGCGCCTCCGTGATGGCCCGCTGAAAGGTCGTGTCCTGCAGCAGCGTGATCAGGGTCCCGATCGCGTAGAGCCAGACCGCCACCGTCGCGAACACACTGAAGGCGACCCAAATCCGCTGTGCATCCGTGAAGGCATTCGGCAGCTCGCCGAAACCGATGGTGGTCGACATGTAGCTGACGAAGTAAAAGGCGTGGAAGACGCTCATCGGCGCGGGATTGCCGGCCGCGTCCTGCCCCGGAATCAGCGCCATGCCCGCCATCGCAACGGCATAGGTCCCGATCAGAACCAACAGCGGTGCGCGCATCCGCCGCATGATGAGATAGACGACGTTGTCCATAATTAAACCGCGCCCGGCGCGGTATGCGATGTTTTTGGATGGGATCGGCCCCGGCAGACTTGACGTCCGCTGGAGCCGGCGCGGCTTAAGATATTAAAAATATTGAAGTTTAGACCGCGCCTCACCGAAATCGAGGACATCTCCAAAGCCAAACGCAAAATGAAAATGACGCATCTCGCTCTGGACGCGGTTTAGCGACGCAGCGTGAAGGTCTCGATCACCAGAAGCACTACCGACACCACGTTGGCGATCATGGCCCCGCCGCTCAAGGAGACGATGCTGGCCATGATCGCGGGTGTCATACCGGCCTCGGTCGCGTGAACCGCAATCGTCCAAATCAGGGCCGCACCGATCAGCTGTAGGATGGCGACCAGGCTGGTGGCCAACAGCAAGGCGCCCATGTGGGTGCGGTCGCCGAACTTCAGCACGGTCGCGACCAAGTTGACCAAGATCACGGCGAACAGCTCCCAGACATGATGGTGTTCCGGATTGTCGATCTCGCCGACGAAGAACCCGAAGTTCAGGGTCAAGGCCAAGACGATAAAGAAGCCGAAGACGACTTTTTCGGGATTCATGCGGCGGGGCTCCTCGCGCGGTGTCTCGCGGTTGTCGTGTTCAGGGTGCTCGTCGGGGCGTGTCGCATGAACGGCTGCATGCCTCTAGGCCGCCGAGGAGGCCGCTTCGGCGGCCCGCTGCGCGGCAAGCGCACGATGCATGACGATGTTGAGCATTCGCACGGTCGCCCCGATCGCCGCAAAGACCTGATTAGCATGGACCCCGCGGGTACGCAGCTCGCCCTGGTCGGTCGCCCAGGTGATGCTGCATTCGGTGAGTGCATCGGTGCGCCCGCCCTTGGGAATGCGGACCTCGTAGTCGAGCAGCGTCGGCAGTGTCAAACCGCGCTTCTTCAGGATCTTGGCCAGTGCATTGTTGAAAGCGTCGAAGCCGCCGTTGCCGCTGCCGGCGGCGGTGAGGATCTCCTCGGCAATGCGGATCTTGATGCTCGCCGTCGACTCCAGATCCAGGGTCGAGGAGACCGAGCAGGCCAGCAGCTCGGCATAGTTGTAATCCTTGCTCTCCAGGACCTCCGCAATGATGAAGGGCAGGTCTTCGATCGTGATGGTCTTTTTCGAATCGCCGAGCTCGACGATCCTTCTCAGGACCTTGGCTTGGTTTTCCTCGGAGAGCGTAATGTCCAGACGCTCCAGATTCTTCGCAAGCGATGCCTTGCCGGCGAGCTTGCCCAGTGCATATTTGCGCCGCCGCGCGAAACGCTCGGGTGAGAGACGCGTGTGGTAAAGGCTGCCTTTGCGATCGCCGTCGGCATGGATACCGGCGGTCTGCGTGAAGACATCGGCGCCGATAATGGGCGCATTGTCGGCGATGCGCTTGCCAGAGAAGTATTCAACCAACTCACTGATGCGAGCCAGATGGCTTTCGTCGATCCCGATCCGCAAGCCGAGTTGGTCACGCAGATTCACGGCCACCTCGGCCAGGGAGGCATTGCCGGCACGCTCGCCGAGACAATTCACGGTGCAGTGAACAGCCGCCGCACCGGCTCGAGCGGCGGCGAGCACGTTGGCGGTCGCGAGCCCGTAGTCGTTGTGCGGATGAAAATCGAGCTTGATGCCGGGAAAGTGCCCGAGCATGTCGGTAAAGGCATCGAACACACGCTCGGGCGTCATGACGCCGAGCGTATCGGGGAGCATGAAGTGACCGATCCCGCAATCGGCCAATCGCTCCACCAGCCCGAACACGTAGGCCGGGTTGTCGCGGTAGCCGTTCGACCAGTCTTCAAGATAGAGATTGACGGATAGGCCACGGTCATGGGCGATGGCGATGGTGTTCCTGACGTCGGCGGCGTGCTGATCGAGCGTCTTGCCGAGCTGGCCGCGACAATGCTTCTCGCTGCCCTTGGCCAGCAGGTTGATCACGTGCCCGCCGGCATCGCGGATCCAGTCGACGCTGCGCCCGCCGTCGACGAAACCCAACACCTCGACGCGACTCGCCAGATCACGCTCTTCGGCCCAAGCGATGATTTGAGCAACGGCATAGGCCTCGCCGGAGGACACTCGGGCCGACGCCACCTCGATTCGGTCCACCCGAACAAGCTCAAGCAAAACTTTGGCAATATTGACCTTTTCATCCGGAGAGAAGGAGACGCCTTGGGTCTGCTCGCCGTCGCGAAGGGTTGTGTCCATGATGTAGACATCGCGACCCGGCACGCTTGCGGCCGGGGTTTCGTCGTGCGGTGCGCGTGTCGACGGGCTCATCGGGTGTCCTTCAAGGTTTCCCGGATATGCGCCTTGAGCGTCGCGGCACCCGCATCGAGCTCGAGACAACGCGTCGGCAGATCCATCAGCCCCTGCAGCGCGGGCGGCACCGGGGCATCGCGGCCGATGGCCAAACGGATCGCTTCGTTGAACTTGGCCGGGTGAGCCGTGGCGAGGCAGATGGCGTCGCCTGAACCTGCCGCCTTGACCCCGACGGCGGTGTGGGGGCAAAGGATGTAATCGCTGGCGGCGTAAGTCCGACGAATCTGCTCCAGCGTTTCCGCATCGCTCACCGCGACGGCGTCGAAATCGGCCCGGGCGCGGTCATGATGCGCTGTATCCACTTCGAGCCGGCCGGTTGTCTGCAGCGTCTCGAGAAGAGCGCGGACCTTCCCGGCGTCCTCGTCGTGCAGGAAATAGAGGTAGCGCTCGAAATTCGACGCGATCTGGATGTCCATGGCGGGGCTGAGGGTCTGAAAGACCTCGCCGACGGCGTAGACGCCCGCGTCGACGAATCGCGTGAGGATGTCGTTGCGATTGGTCGCAATGATCAACCGATGGATGGGCACACCGATCCGCTTGGCGAGATACCCCGCGAAGACATCCCCGAAGTTGCCGGTCGGCACCGCAAAGCTCACCCGACGCTCCGGATCGCCGCCGCTGCAGCGCGCCCAAGCGAAGACGTAATAAACCATCTGGGCGAGGATCCGTGCCCAGTTGATCGAGTTGACCGCGCCCAGGCTGAATTCGGACTTGAACGGCAGGTCGTTGAAGAGCTCTTTGACGATGCGTTGGGCATCATCGAAACTCCCCCTCACGGCGATATTGTGAACGTTGGCATCCAGCACACTCGTCATCTGACGTTCCTGGATCGGCGAGATGCGACCCTTCGGATGAAGCATGAAGATGCTGATCCGCGCCTTGCCGCGAACGCCGTAGATGGCCGCGGAGCCGGTATCCCCGGAGGTGGCGCCGCAAATATTGAGCTCCCCGCCGTCGCGTTCCAGGAGATACTCGAAGAGATTTCCGAGGAATTGAAGCGCAACGTCCTTGAATGCCGCGGTCGGCCCATGGAAAAGCTCGAGGATCCGTCGATCGCCGACATCGACGATCGGCGTCACCTCGGGGTGCGTAAAGGTCGCGTAGGAGCACTCGATCAGCCGACGCAGATCGTCCCGCGGGATGTCTTCCCCGACGAAGGGAACCATGACCTCGAGAGCCAAGTCCTGAAAACGCAGGCCGGACCATGCGCGCAGGGTCGCCGCATCCACTCGCGGCAGATCCGTCGGGACCAGGAGCCCCCCGTCGGTCGCCAAGCCCATCAAGACGGCCTCGGCAAAACCGACCGGTTCAATCCCGCCGCGCGTGCTTGAATACTGCATATCGATCGAACCCACCGCTCAATGTTGTGACATGATCGCGCTGCAGGGTAAGAAACACCGCGACCGTTGGCAACCGAGATTCCGTCCGAGCTCGGGAATGTGTGACGCGATGTTGCCGAAGATCGTGCTTTACCGATACATTCGCGACACCGGAAAGACCGCGCCGTCGTTGACAGCATGACGTGGCGCGCCAGACAATGCCGGCGCCTCGCCCGGAGATTCGGACGCGGCAAGAAAGGAAAATTGCCGGGCCACGCCACTGGGCGAGACCGGCTTCGCAACTCGATATGAGAGCACGGGTTCGGGTTGCGCGACCGACTGTTCGCTAGGCTGGATGCGCGCGGCGAGCAGTCGACAACAACAAGATCGACCGAGGGGGCACTGTTCAAGGCCGACGAGCCAGCCGCATTTAAGGGTTCCGTCATCGCCCCGTCACCCCGACCCAAAACACTCATCCGACACTACGGAGTGACACAATCCATGACTCCTGGCAAACGAGCGGAATACTGGAGCGCAAATCTGCGTCTCCTGGCGATTCTGCTGACGATCTGGTTCATTGTCTCCTTTGGCTTCGGCATCATCCTTGTCGAGCCGTTGAACACCATTATGCTTGGCGGCTACCCGCTCGGTTTCTGGTTCGCTCAACAGGGATCCATCTACCCCGAATATTTCATAAAAAAGGGCGACTCTCGTTCAACCCATTGATAAAATGGCTGTTCCGCCAAGAACGCTTCGGAAGAAGCTAAACGAGGTCGCCCATGCCCGAGTCTACCCCGGAACAGCTGCGTTTTCCCCCGGTCGCCGGTTTCACGGTCCGCGGCGACTTCGACGGCGGCGCCATGTCGTCTGACTTTGGCCCCATGATTCTGCGCGGGGTTGATCGGCAGATCGGCCTGACCGAGCGGTTGAGCGCAGCGATCGATGATTGGCGCCATCCGTCCTACACCACCCATCCGATGCGTGAGCTGATCGCGCAACGGGTCTACCAGATCGCCTGTGCTTACGAAGACGGCAACGACGCCAATGCGCTGCGCCGTGATGCGCTGTTCAAGCTGGGGCTGGAGCGCAAGCCGCTGGATGCGACGACGGACCTGGCCAGCGGGCCGACCTTCTCGCGTTTGGAGAATGGGGTCGGCGCGCGCGACCTCTACCGCATGGCGCAGGCCTTCGTCGAGGCCTTCATCGCCAGCTACCCGAAGGCGCCGCAGGTGATCGTGCTCGATATGGACCACTCCGAAGACGCCACCCATGGCCAGCAGGAGTTCGCGTTCTACAATCATCACTACGGCAACCATTGCTACTTGCCGCTGTTTCTCTTCGAGGGCCTCTCGGGGAAGTTCATCACCGCGGTGCTGCGTCCCGGCAAGCGCCCCACCGGCGCCGAGAACGCGATGATCCTCAAGCGCGTGCTCAAGCGGCTGCGGGCCGCGTGGCCACGCACACGCATCATCCTGCGCGGCGACGGACACTTCTCCAACCCCGAGTTGATGGCCTTGGCGATGGCCGATCCGTTGACGGATTTCATCTTCGGCCTGGCGGGTAACCGGGCTCTCACGCCACGGGCCGAGCCGTTCTTGGCCGACGCCCGCAAGCTCCATGCGCTGCGCATCGAGAACGCCCGGCGCGCCGACGCCGACGTACCCGAGCGGACCCGCACCTACCACGAGGTTGACTACCGTGCCGGTTCCTGGCCCGGCGCGTGTCGGACCATCCTCAAAGCCGAGGTGACGGCGCGCGGCGACAACCTCCGCTTCGTCGTCACCTCCTTGGACTTGCCCAGTCCCGAGTGCGTCTACCGCGATCTGTACTGCGCGCGCGGCCAGGACGAGAACTTCATCAAAATGATCAAGAACGATCTGGCCAGCGATCGCACTTCCGACAGCACCTTCTTGGCCAATCAGATGCGCTTGTTCTTCTCCTGCGCCGCTTACGTCTTGCACCAAACGCTGCGCACCGAGGTCCTCGTCGGCACGGAACTGGCCAACGCCCAGCCTGCCACCGTGATCATCAAACTGTTCAAGCTCGCCGTGCGCGTGGTGCAGTACAAAGACCGCGTGCGCCTGCACCTGCCCTCGAGCTGTCCGGTCAAGACGCTGTTGCAGCAGGTCACCGAGAGGCTCTTCAACGCGCAGCCCCGGGCGGCGCCCGCCTAGACGCACATACATCCCCGCACGGGGATTTCAGCACGCGCACGACGACTATGCCCACCTCGGGCAGGGCATCGTACGCCTGCGCGGCGACAAAACTACTCGTGCCCCGTTGATCAAGCCCGTTGCCGCTCGGTATTTCCACCATTCAACCCCCGCGGCGTCCCGGTCATCGCCCTCGGTGACGCCCAGCGCCGCGCAAATCCGCGAGGCCAGTGTCGGCTGTGTCGGTTTATGAAACATCCGGGCTACATCTTCGTTGCGCTGATCTTCATTTATGCCGTATCGATGAATACGCTCGACAATAAATTCGATGTCGGCGAGGATTCCGTGAGCGGGACGCCCTATCACTCCGGCAGCGATGAGACGCAGTCCTTGCATTCACCCGCGCAACCGAGCAAGCACGCGCAGTATTGGAGTGAGAATCTGCGTCTACTCGCCATCCTGCTGACGATTTGGTTTGTGGTGTCCTTCGGCTTCGGCATCATCCTGGTCGAGCCGTTGAATGCCATCATGCTCGGCGGCTATCCGCTCGGTTTCTGGTTTGCACAACAGGGATCCATCTACATCTTTGTCGTCTTGATCTTCGTGTATGCGACATCGATGAACCGTCTGGACAAAAAATACGACTTCGGCGAGGAATAAGGGGCGCAACACTATGACAACACTTGAACTTTGGACTTACAGTATCGTCGGCGTGACCTTCGCGCTCTATATCGGGATCGCGGTCTGGGCCCGAGCGAAGACCACCGGGGACTTCTACGTCGCGGGTGGGGGCGTGCACCCGGTCGCCAACGGCATGGCAACAGCAGCAGACTGGATGTCGGCCGCGTCATTCATCTCCATGGCCGGAATGATCGCCTTCGGCGGTTACGGCGGATCAGTCTTTCTGATGGGCTGGACAGGCGGCTACGTGCTGCTCGCGCTCCTCTTGGCCCCATACCTGCGTAAATTCGGCAAGTTTACGGTGCCTGAATTCATCGGCGACCGTTACTACTCACAGACCGCGCGCGTGGTTGCCGTCATCTGCTTGATCCTGGCCTCGGTCACCTATGTTATCGGCCAGATGACCGGTATCGGCGTGGCCTTCTCGCGATTTCTTGGCGTCACCTACGAGATGGGCATCCTGGTCGGCATGGGCATCGTCGCCATCTACGCCATCACCGGCGGCATGAAGGGCATCACCTACACTCAGATCGCACAGTATGTCGTCCTGATCTTCGCCTACACGGTCCCGGCGATCTTCATCTCCATGAATCTGACCGGCAACCCGCTCCCGCAGCTCGGTCTCGGCAGTGAATACGTCGCCGACGGCACGGCAAGCGGCCTGACCTTGCTCGCCAAGCTCGACCAGGTGGTCACCGACCTCGGCTTCAAGGAATACACCACGCAGGTCATGGGCAGCTCGCTCAACATGTTCGTCTATACCCTGTCGCTCATGATCGGTACGGCCGGGCTGCCGCACGTCATCATCCGCTTCTTCACGGTTCCGAAGGTGCGTGACGCACGTTTCTCGGCCGGCTGGGCACTGGTCTTCATCGCAATCCTGTACACCACGGCACCGGCTGTCGGCGCCATGGCTCGCCTGAATCTGATGGATACCATCCAAATCGGCCCGGTCGGCAGCGAGACCGGAAACCTCGTCTACGACGAGCGTCCCGAGTGGTTCAAGCGTTGGGAGACCACCGGTCTGCTCAAGTGGGAAGACAAGAACGACGACGGCCGTATCCAGTACTACGACGACAAGAACGAGGCGTTCGCGGCGAAGGCCGAAGGGTTCGGCTGGAAGGGCAACGAGATGGTCACCGTCAACAACGACATCATGGTGTTGGCCAACCCGGAGATCGCGAATCTACCGGCTTGGGTGATCGCCTTGGTCGTTGCGGGCGGACTCGCGGCGGCGCTCTCGACGGCTGCGGGTCTCCTGCTCGCCATCTCTTCCTCGATCTCTCACGACCTGCTCAAGGGCGTCTTCATGCCGAAGATCTCGGAGAAGCGCGAGCTGATGGCGGGGCGTCTGTCGATGATCGGTGCGATCATCCTGGCCGGCTACTTGGGTCTGAATCCACCGGGATTCGCGGCAGGAACCGTGGCCATCGCCTTCGGGTTGGCCGCTTCGTCGATCTTCCCTGCCCTCATGCTCGGCATCTTCGCAAAGCGCATGAATACGGCGGGCGCGGTCACCGGAATGATCGCGGGTATCTCGGTGACGTTGCTCTACGTGTTCCAGCACAAAGGGATCTTCTTCATCCCGGGTACAGAGTTCCTCGCGCCGGAGCTCGGCATGGGGCCTGACTGGTTCTTCGGCATCTCGCCGAACGCCTTCGGTGCGGTCGGCGCCCTGGTGAACTTCATCGTCGCGATCGTCGTGTCGAAATTCGCGGCTGCGCCCCCCGAGCACATCCAGCACCTCGTCGAGGATGTGCGCATCCCGCGCGGCTCGGGAGTGGCAACCGGCCACTGAGCGCGACGCGATCCGGCAGGCACCCGAAGCAAGTGTCCTGCCGGCGCGTGAGCGGGTAACCGAAGGACGGATCCGCAAGGTCACTCGCCCAAGATTCCAGCCCCGCTTCGGCGGGGCTTTTTGTTGATTTCGGGTCAGCCAAACCGCGTCCAGAGCGATATGCGTCATTTTCTTTGTACGTTTGGCTTCGGAGATATCCTTGATCCCAGTGAGACGCGGTTTAGAATTTAATATTTTTGAATAGGTTAAACCGCGCCGGCTCCAACAGTCGTCGGAACCGGCGCGGCCAAGCCACTCCAACAAGTTACCCATACCCTACCGGGCGGGGTTTAAAGCCCTGCGGCATCGGCCGCTGGACCCACGGACCATCATTTTCGTTAGACCACAGAGAGTCGCGCGATGAACATCGAGCTGATCGAGATCCGAGACTTCCTCGCCACTCACCCGCCCTTCGACCAACTTCCGCAGGAGACGCTCGACCGTCTTCCCCAGCGCCTCTCCGTCCGATATTTTCGACGCGGCACGCCGTTTCCGCCCGAAAACGCCGATCCGTCCTGCGTCTATCTCCTGCGTCGCGGCGCAGTGGAGCTGCGTGACTCCAATGGCGAGCTGGTCGGAAAACTGGCCGAGGGCGACCTATGCGACATGCCCTGTCGGCCCACACCCGAAGGTGGTCGATTTTTCGGCAACACCTCCGAGGATACGCTCGTCTACGCCCTGCCCTGCGCCGAGCTGGCGGATCTGCGTGAGCGTCACGCCGAGTTCGCCGAGCATTTCGATCAATCCATCTCCAGTCGCCTGCGCAAGGCTCTTGACATCATGGTGGACGCCCCGGCCGCCGGCACCGGCCTGATGACGGTCCAGATCGGCGATATGATCAACCGCACACCGATCGTCGCGAGCCCGGAGACGAGTATTCGGGAGGCCGCTCAGGTAATGTCGGAGCATCGCGTCTCCTCGTTGCTGATCATGGAAAGCGATCGACTCGCCGGCATGATTACGGATCGGGACCTGCGCAGTCGCTGCGTCGCGGTCGGTCTGTCGACGGACCGACCGGTCCGCGAGATCATGACCGAGAAACTGCAGACGGCGCAGGTCGATACACTGGGTTTCCAGGCCCTGATCACGATGACACGCCTCAACGTGCATCATTTGCCGGTCCTAGACGGGGAGCGTGTCGCCGGCCTGATCTCGACAACCGACCTTACCCGCTTTCAGAGCGCGAACGCGGTCTATCTCGTCGGCGATATCCACCGCGCGACATCGATCGAGACGCTGGTGCAGATCAGCGCCAAGATCCCCGAGCTTCAGGTCCATCTCGTCAACGGGGGCGCAACCGCAAACCACGTCGGTCAGGCCATCAGCGCCGTCACCGACGCCATCACGCAGCGACTGATCACGCTGGCCGAAGCGGATCTCGGCAGCGCGCCCGTGCCCTACGCCTGGATCGTCGGGGGCTCGCAGGCGCGCCGGGAGCAGTCCTCACACTCGGACCAAGACAACGCGCTCCTGATCGCGGACCACGCACAACCGGACGACGACGCCTACTTCGCCGCACTCGCCAAGATCGTGAACGACGGTCTCGATGCTTGCGGCTTCGTTTACTGCCCCGGCGATGTCATGGCTTCGAACCCGAAATGGCGCCAGCCCTTGCGGATCTGGCACAAGTACTTCACCAACTGGATCCTGAAGCCCGAACCGATGTCCTTGATGCTCGCAAACGTCTTTTTCGACCTGCGCGCCGTCTATGACCCGGACAATCTCTTCGCCGAGCTTCAGGAGCGCGTTCTCGAACGCTCCAAGGCCAACCGAATCTTCATCGCCTACATGGTCGCGAATGCGCTCAAATATCGGCCGCCGCTGGGGTTTTTCCGGAACATCGTGTTGATTCAAGGCGGCGACCACGACCACACCTTCGACATCAAGCACAAGGGCATCGTACCCATCGTCGACCTGGCGCGGATCTATGCACTCTCGGGCGGACTCCCCGAGACCAACACGATCGAGCGCCTGAGCGCCGCTGCCCAGTACGGGACCTTGAGCAAGGACGGAGCTGCCAACCTGACCGACGCCATCGAGCTGGTCGGAACGCTGCGGATGCGTCATCAGGCCAATCAGCTCGCGCACGGGAAAAAAGCGGATAACTTCCTGTCGCCGGACGAGCTCTCTCCGCTTGAACGCGGACATCTGAAGGACGCCTTTCTCCTCATCAACACCATGCAGGAGTCCCTCGGACAGCGCTATCAAGCGGGCCGCTTCGCGTAGGGCCGGATGATGTCGCGACTGCTTGATTGGCGCCGCCGATGGCAACTGCGCCGGACCCCACCGGGGCCCTTGCGCTCCTACCTGGAACATCCGTTTCCGCCGGCGAGAACGGACTATCGTGAGGTGGAGTATCTCGCCATCGATCTCGAAACCACTGGACTGAATATCGCCGATGATCTGATCCTGAGCGTTGGCTATGTCGGGGTCAGAGGCACATCCATCGACCTATCGAGCGCCCGTCATCGGGTGGTGCGGATCGATCGATCCATCCCGGAGGCAACGGCGATCATCCATCAGATCACGGACGACGAGTCCGCGGAAGGCAGCGAGCTTTCCGACGTCCTCGAGGAGCTTCTCGAGACACTGGCGGGTAAGGTCATGATTGCCCATCACGCACGCATCGAGCGCGGCTTCCTCACCAACGCCTGCAAACGACTTTGGAAGCAGGGACTTCTGATGCCGGTCGTCGACACCCAGACATTGGCTTACCGAACCTTCGAGCGCCGCCAAACGCCGTTTAAGGCCTCCGATCTACGTCTGCACGCGCTCGGGGATCGCTACAATCTGCCCCATTACAGCGCACACAACGCACTGAGCGACGCCTTGGCCTCGGCCGAGCTGTTCCTCGCCCAGGCCGCCTATCGAGACAACGGCAACGGACTGCCGCTGCGCGACTTCCTGTGCTGAGAGTCGACGCGCCCCGGGCAGGCACCGGCATATCCCGGCTAGCTGCGCCCTATTGGAGCGTTTACTATTAGTCGTTCGCTCAAGCCGGCACCGATGAAAGTCCACAGTGCGCCGGCACAGATCACTCCACCACGTCGAGGAGACAACAACCATGTCGGAAGAGAAGGTCTACCAGGTTCCCGCGGCCATCGCCGCGAAGGCCCACGTCAACGCCGAGCAGTATGCCGCCATGTACAAGCGGTCGGTCGAGGATCCGCAGGGCTTTTGGGCTGAGCAGGCCGAGGCGTTCCTGACCTGGTCCAAGAAATGGGACTCTGTGATGGACTACAGCTACCAGGCCGAAGATCTGCACATCAAGTGGTTTCAAGGCGGAAAACTGAACGTCTCCTACAACTGCTTGGACCGCCATCTCGAGACGCGCGGCGATCAGGTCGCTATTATTTGGGAGGCCGACAACCCGGCCGAAGATCGCAAGCTCACCTACCGCGAGTTGCATGCGGAGGTCTGCAAACTCTCGAACGTGCTCAAGTCGCGCGGCGTGCGCAAAGGTGACCGGGTCTGTATCTACCTGCCGATGATCCCGGAGGCCGCAGTCGCCATGCTCGCCTGCACCCGCATCGGCGCAACCCACTCCATCGTCTTCGGCGGCTTCTCGCCGGACTCGCTACGCGATCGCGTGCTCGACTCCGAGTGCCGCCTAGTCATTACGTCCGACGAAAGCGTGCGCGGCGGGCGTCACATCCCGTTGAAGAAGAACGCCGACACCGCGCTGCAGGAGTGCCCCAACGTCGATACCGTCGTGGTCGTGCGCCGTACCGGCGGCGCCGTGGAGTGGACCGAAGGTCGCGACATCTGGTACGACGAAGCCCTTGCAAGCGCATCTGCGGATTGCCCGCCGGAGGAGATGGACGCCGAGGATCCGCTGTTCATCCTCTATACCTCCGGCTCCACCGGCAAACCGAAGGGTGTCCTGCATACCACGGGCGGCTATCTGGTCTTCGCCGCCATGACCCACAAGTACACCTTCGACTACCAGGACGGCGAGGTGTATTGGTGCACCGCCGACGTCGGCTGGGTCACCGGTCACACCTATATCGTCTATGGCCCGCTGGCCAACGGCGCAACCTCGCTGATGTTCGAGGGGATCCCGAACTATCCGGACATGTCCCGCTTCTGGGACGTGATCGACAAGCACCAGGTCAATATCTTCTACACCGCTCCGACCGCCATCCGGTCCTTGATGCGCGCGGGCGAAGAGCCCGTGAAGAAGACCTCGCGTAAGTCGCTTCGCATCCTCGGCTCGGTCGGCGAGCCGATCAATCCCGAGGCTTGGGAGTGGTACCACCGCGTGGTCGGCGACGAGCGTTGCCCGATCGTCGATACCTGGTGGCAGACCGAGACCGGCGGCCACCTGATCACCCCGCTGCCCGGCGCAACCGCGCTCAAGCCGGGTTCGGCCACCCTGCCCTTCTTCGGGGTCGTGCCTGCGTTGGTGGATCCGGCCGAAGGGACACTGATCGAGGGTCCGGGCGAGGGTGCATTGGTCATCAGTCAGCCATGGCCGGCGCAGATGCGCAGCGTCTACGGCGATCACGCGCGTTTCATCGACACCTACTTCAAGCAATATCCGGGCTATTACTTCACGGGTGACGGCGCACGTCGGGACGCCGACGGCTACTACTGGATCACCGGACGCATCGACGACGTGTTGAACGTCTCCGGCCATCGCTTGGGCACCGCCGAGATCGAGTCGGCGCTCGTCCTGCACCCGCATGTCGCGGAAGCGGCTGTGGTCGGTTACCCGCATGACCTCAAGGGTCAGGGCATCTATGCCTACGTAACGCCGATGGCCGGCGTCGAGCCGACCGACGACCTGAAGAAGGAGCTGGTCGCCATGGTGCGCGGTGAGATCGGTCCGATTGCCATCGTCGACATCATCCAGTGGGCGCCCAGCCTGCCCAAGACCCGTTCGGGCAAGATCATGCGTCGGATCCTACGCAAGATCGCCGCCAATGAAATCGATTCGCTGGGCGACACCTCCACGCTTGCCGATCCCACCGTGGTGAACGATCTGATCGAGAATCGGGCCAATCAGTAGCGCGAAGGGGTCGGTCGTGCGCCGCTCACGGCGGACACGACCGACCAGACGAAGCGGTCCGCCGGCGGCGGACCGCAGGGTACACGCGACCCCCGGACTCGATATCCGAGAGGACGAGGGCCGCGCTTGCCGTGCATCGAACGCGAAATCATCATCCCTATGAGCTCCAGCTTCCGAGTCGGCGTCTTCGTCGATGCCGAGAATGTCCGCTACAACGGCGGTTTTCAGATGCGCTACGACGTGCTGCGACGCTTCGCCGCGCGTGAAGGCGGCATCCTGCAACGCTTGAACACCTACATGGCCTTTGATGCCGAGCGGGCTCGCGAGGACCTGGAATACAGAAAAAAGGCACAGACCTATCAACAGATGGTGCGGGACTTCGGTTGGAAGATCACCGTGAAGTTGGTCCGGCGCTATACTGACGAAAGTGGCAATGTCACCACCAAGGCGAACGCCGATCTCGATATGGCGGTCGATGCCATGCTGCAGGCCAACAAACTCGATCAAGTCCTGCTGGTGACGGGCGACGGCGACTTTCTACAAGTCGTCGAAGCACTGCAGAACACCGGCTGCCGGGTCGAATTGATGGGGTTCAAAAACGTCTCGCGCCAACTTCAGCAGCAGGTTGACGCCTACTACTCCGGATTCCTGATCCCAGACCTGTTGCCGATCTCCTACGAACCGCGCAACGAGTGGGGCAAGCCCGGATCCTGCGTACGCGGGGTCTGTACCAAATGGTTCGCGGACAAAGGCTACGGTTTCCTGAGGATCATGGACCGCATCTCGCCGTCGCTCTGGGTCACGGATCCGCGGGAGGCGGATTCTCCCTACATCAGTGTCTTTTGTCATGCCAACGAGTTGGCAGACGATGTCACAGAGGACATGCTGATGAGCCGCGAGACGGTGCTTGAGTTTTACCTCAATGAGAGCGAGCAGAAGGACAACGGCCTGGTTGCAAGCAATGTCCGACTCGCCTTTTCCGTCAACCGCTGAGGTCCGACGACACACGAGCTATGGCGACGGATCAAACAGCCAAGAACAAGCTCTCGGGCCTCGCACTGCGCCTGGTGCGAGACAACCTCATCACCGAGCGTGAAGCGATCGCCGCCTACGACGACGCGACCCGTCGTCGTCAAGCGTTCGTGTCATATCTCGTCGAGCAGAAGCTGCTCGGCAGCCGGCAAATCGCGGTCGCGGCCTCACACGAGTTCGGGGTGCCGCTGCTCGACCTCCATGCACTGGATTTGCTCAACCTTCCGGTGAACCTGGTCGACGAGCGTCTGGTGCGCAAACACCGGGCGCTTCCGATCTTCCGCCGCGGCAACCGCCTTTTCCTGGCCCTTTCGGACCCCACCAACGACCAGGCGCTCGAAGAGATCCGCTTCAACACGGGTCTGGCGACCGACGCGGTGCTGGTCGAAGAGGACAAGCTCAAGGCCGCGATCGAGACGGCGATCGAGGCCCAGGACACGACCATGACCGAGCTCATGGACGCGGACCTGGAGAAACTCGAGATCACCCCGGACGACGAGGATCTTCGCGAAGACGCCGACATCAACATCGACGACGCACCGATCGTTAGGTATGTCAACAAGGTGCTGGTCGACGCCATCGCGGCGGGCGCTTCGGACATCCACTTCGAGCCCTACGAGAAGTTCTTTCGCGTGCGCTTCAGACAAGACGGCATGTTGCGCGAGGTGGCGAGTCCACCCATGAATATCGCCGGGCGCCTGGTCGCACGACTTAAGGTCATGTCGCGGATGAATATCGCAGAGCGTCGTGTGCCTCAGGACGGACGCATCAAGCTCAAGGTCAGCCGCACACGCGACATCGACTTCCGCGTCAATACCTTGCCCACCCTGTACGGCGAGAAGGTGGTCCTGCGGATCCTCGATTCCGCGTCTGCTCAGGTCGGCATCGAGGCCCTGGGTTTCGAGCTCGACCAGCGTACGGCATTCTTGGAGGCTATCCATAAGCCGTACGGCATGATCCTGGTTACCGGCCCGACCGGATCCGGGAAGACGGTGTCGCTCTATACCGCGCTCAATCTCCTGAATCAGCCGGACATCAATATCTCGACAGTCGAGGATCCGGTCGAGATCCAGGTTCCGGGGATCAATCAGGTCAGCATGAACCCAAAGACGGGGCTGACCTTCGCCGCCGCGCTTCGTGCATTCCTGCGTCAGGACCCGGACATCGTCATGGTCGGCGAGATTCGCGATCTGGAGACCGCCGAGATCGCGGTCAAGGCCGCGCAAACCGGACATCTCGTGCTTTCGACGCTCCATACCAACGACGCCCCGCAGTCGCTGACACGTCTCGCCAATATGGGCGTGGCGCCCTTCAACATCGCCTCCTCTGTCCTGCTCATCATGGCGCAACGTCTCGCGCGGCGCCTCTGCCCGCACTGCAAGGCGCCCGAAGACCTTCCCCGCGAGGTCCTGCGCCAGGAAGGGTTCAGCGAAGCGGATATCGAGGAGGGGATCGTCGTCTTCGGACCCGTCGGATGCGAACGCTGCACCAAGGGCTACCGCGGGCGTGTCGGTATCTTTCAAGTGATGCCCGTCACGGAGTCGATCCGGCGACTGATTCTCGAGGGCGGCAATTCCATGCAGCTCGCCGAGCAGGCTCATCGCGAAGGTGTCGCGGACCTGCGAGAATCGGGGCTTCGTAAGGTCAAAGAAGGGATGACGAGCCTCGAAGAGCTCAACCGAGTCACCAAGGAGTGACGAAAACGCTCATGGCAACCGCACTCAAGACGAAGCCGAAACCCAAACCGCAGGCCGAGAAGGCTTACGTCTTTACCTGGGAAGGTCGCGATCGGCGGGGAGCCAAGGTGACGGGCGAGACCCGCGCGCCCAGTATGACGATGGTGCGAGCCGATCTACGACGGCAAGGCGTGAGCCCGACCAAGGTCAAGAAAAAGCCCCAACCGCTCTTCAGCGGCAAAAAGAAGATCACCAGCACCGATCTCGCCATCTTCAGCCGGCAACTCGCAACCATGATGTCCGCCGGCGTTCCCTTGGTTCAGGCGTTCGATATCGTCGGTCGCGGCCACGAAAACCCGGCGATGCAGGACTTGATCCTAGGCATCAAGCAAGACATCGAGAGCGGCACCGCCATGGCACTCGCGATGGGAAAATATCCGCTCTATTTCGACGACCTGGTCTGCAACCTGGTGGCCGCCGGCGAGCAGGCCGGCGTACTGGACGTCCTGCTCGACAAGATCGCGACCTACAAGGAAAAGACCGAGTCGATCAAGGGCAAGATCAAGAAGGCCATGTTCTACCCGGTGGCGGTCATCGGCGTGGCCATTATCGTGAGCGCGGTTCTGCTCATCTTCGTCATCCCGCAGTTCAAGGATCTGTTCGCAAGTTTCGGTGCGGATCTGCCCGCCTTCACGCTCATGGTCATCGGCCTGTCCGATGCACTGCAGAAATGGTGGTGGGCGGTCCTGCTCGGACTCGGCGCGATCGGCTATGTCATCGGCAACAGCTACAAACGCTCCCGTGCGTTCCGCGAGGCGATCGATCGCACCGCGCTGAAGATCCCGATCATCGGGCCGATCCTGAACAAGGCCGCGCTCGCGCGTTTTGCCCGAACCCTATCCACCATGTTCGCGGCCGGCGTGCCGCTCGTCGAGGCGCTGGATTCGGTCTCGGGTGCCACCGGCAATATCGTCTACCAGAACGCGGTCTTGAAGATGCGCGAAGAGGTCGCGACCGGGCAATCGCTGCAACTGTCGATGCGCCAGCAAGACTTGTTTCCGCATATGGTCATTCAGATGACATCCATCGGCGAGGAATCCGGATCGCTCGACGACATGCTCGCGAAGGTCGCCGACTTTTACGAGGAGCAGGTCGACAATGCGGTCGACAGCCTCAGTAGTCTGCTCGAACCGCTGATCATGGTTGTCATCGGCGGCCTGGTCGGCAGTTTGATCATCGCCATGTACCTGCCGATCTTCAAGCTCGCCTCGGTGGTTTAAACCGCGCCCGGTGCGATATGAGTCCTGTGTTGGAGTGGATTGGCCGCGCCAGCTCCGGCGACTGTCGGAGCTGGCGCGGTTTAAAGTATTAAAAAAGATTCAAGTTTAAGCCGCGTCTCACTGAGATCGAAGACATCTCCAGAGCCAAACGCAAAATGAAAATTGCGCATGTTGCCCTGGGCGCGACTTTGTTCGCATCGGGCCTTGCCGATGCCGCTCGCGTCCGGGCACCGTGACGCCCGGCACGCGGTCGCGGTTGCGGGTATGTCTCGGCAATCTGCCTTCATCGACCACCGACTCGCCGGCCAAGGGGGCCTTGCATGGATTGGATTGACGTCTTCGAGCAAACCCCGCTTCTGCTCTATGCGGTTTCGATCCTCGTCGGGCTGATCGTCGGCAGCTTTCTCAATGTCGTCATCCTGCGGCTTCCTCGAATGCTCGAGGACGAATGGGCTCGGGACTGTGCCGAGCTCTCCGGCACGCCGAGTTCGGCCGGCCAACCGAATCAGGAACGGCTTTCACTCGCCCACCCGCCCTCCACCTGCTCGCACTGCGGTCATCGGATTCGCGCCCACGAGAACATCCCGGTGGTGAGCTATCTCCTCCTGCGCGGTCGATGCTCGGCCTGCGGCGCGGGGATCGGTCTGCGCTACCCATTGATCGAGAGCTTCACCGCGGTGCTGACCTTGATCGTCGTCCTGCAGTTCGGCCTCGACTGGCAAACCGGCCCAGCCCTTCTGCTCACCTGGGCTCTGATCGCACTCGCCGCGATCGACGTCGACACCCAGCTTCTGCCGGACAGCATCACACTGCCGCTGGTCTGGCTCGGATTGATCCTGAGCCTTTTCGCGGTCTTCACCGATAGTCATTCGGCGATCATCGGCGCGGTCGCGGGCTACCTAAGCCTCTGGTCGGTCTTCCATCTGTTTCGCCTCACCACCGGCAAGGAGGGCATGGGCTACGGCGACTTCAAGCTGTTGGCGCTCTTCGGGGCCTGGCTCGGTTGGCAATTCCTACCGCAGATCATCCTTTTGTCCGCCTTGACCGGAGCGGTGGTGGGGGTCGCCCTGATCCTGAGCGGACGCCATGAGCGTGGGGCACCCATGCCTTTCGGTCCCTTCCTCGCGGCCGCGGGCTGGATCAGCCTGATGTGGGGGGAGCAGATCAACCAGACCTATCTAAAGATGGTTGGACTCTGAACCGCGCCCCTCGGGGCGTGCGCCCGGCATGGACCATGAGTAGGGGACCAAGCGCAACTTCAAACGGCTTTTTCGAAAGCGTCCGCTGCGCGGCGCGGGGATTCGGACAACGAGATGCTTGTTATCGGCTTGACCGGCGGTATCGGCAGCGGCAAATCGACCGTTGCGGACGCATTGGCCGCGAGTGGCGCGGCCGTCATCG
This sequence comes from Thiocapsa bogorovii, assembly GCF_021228795.1. Taxonomy (NCBI): domain Bacteria; kingdom Pseudomonadati; phylum Pseudomonadota; class Gammaproteobacteria; order Chromatiales; family Chromatiaceae; genus Thiocapsa; species Thiocapsa bogorovii. The sequence continues at coordinate 3,717,971 of NZ_CP089309.1, read as the reverse complement.
ACACCGATGTCATCGCGCGCGAATTGACCGAACCGGGGCAACCCGCGCTCCGCGAGATCGCCGCCACCTTCGGTGCTGACCTGATCGGACCGAACGGACGACTGAACCGCGATGCGCTGCGTGCGCTGGTATTCTCCAATTCGGATGCACGCGCTCGACTGGAGGGTATCCTCCATCCGCGGATCAAAGACCGGATGCTCAAGCAACTTGCCGAGACCGACGCACCCTACGCCGTCTTGGTCATCCCACTCCTCTTCGAGACCAACCAACACACACTCGTCGATCGCGTCCTCGTCGTCGACCTCCCTGAGTCGGAGCAGCGCCAACGCGTGCGCCTGCGCAGCGGCCTCACAGACGGGGAAATCGACCGCATCGTCTCTAGTCAGATCAGTCGTGCCGAACGGCTTGCCCGCGCCGATGACATTCTCGACAACAGCCGTGATCGCCCTGCCCTTCTGGCACAGGTCGAAG